>NZ_PXUP01000001.1 GCF_003324185.1 Faecalibacterium prausnitzii | reverse complement strand
TCAACTTCACGGATGATGCCAAAACGGTCACCCGTGAGGAAGTGTTGGGTTCGAGTGCTGTGGACAATGCTCCACCACATCCCCAGACCATTCGGTTTGGGGATTTTTTGTTTGTGGTGGGTGCCGCATCGCTTGTAAATCCACCGTATTTTCGTTATAATAAAACTGAAAGAAGGTGGGCACTATGGTTTTGCAGTATTTTGTCACAGCATCCGATACAGGCAATAAGATTCCGGTTGACATCGACAAGTCAACTTCTGCCGACCTTGCTGCAACCAAAGAAAGTTGGCAGACCGACTGGACAAGTGAGTTTATTGGCGACCCTGCACTTGAAAAATACACCGCAAAAACCGAGAGTGGCGAAATCATAGCATTAGGTGCTTACCGCGAAACAGAAGCTAGTATGTTCGTTTATATCGAGTATATCGAAAGCCACCCGGAAAGCAACCCAACATTAACTGCAAACCGCAAATATCTGGACATTGGGCGCATGATGATCGCATTCGGCATCCAGCTTTCCATTGATTCCGGTAAAAACGGTGTTGTCACCTTTGAAGCCAAGACGGATGAACTTGCAAAACATTATATCCGGGATTTTGGCGCAATTCAGGTCTTTGCCAAACAGTCCGGTGGACCGATCATGTTGATGATTGCCGATAATGCGGCGCTTTCTCTTTTCAATATATATCTTTCCTGAAAGGTGGTGCTCCTATGGATATCGAGGTCAAACGAATGTCCCCTACTGCTATTGAAATGCTTGACCAACTCAGTGCAGTCTGCAAACGGTTCGGCGTCGATTACTATGCAGCCTCCCAAAATCAGCGTGATCTGCTGGACAGCATTGCCCTACACGAATACCAACTGAAAAAAGCACACGAACAAGGGCTGAAGCGTTCCGAAGTGCCGCCGTTTCTCGGTTTGAAGCGCTCTGACCGCAGCAACGATATGCCCGCCTGAAGGTTCGACTGTCGTTGATAATGCTCCACCACATCCCCAGACCATTCGGTCTGGGGATTTTTTTGTGTCATTTGCCAGCCCGGAACAGCAAGCCGAGAATTTCACTCTTATCGGGGTGTTCTTTCCTTGGCGGGTGTGGTATACTCGGCTTAGCGCAACAAATCGGAATTGGGAGGCTCGAATCATGTGGAATGAATTAGGCATCAGCGGTGGAACCGCAATCATTATTTTGATCGCGCTGTATTACGTTATCAAATGGGCAGTGAGAAACGGCATCAAAGAAGCCTACCGTGCTATCACGGGAGAGAAAACCAATGAAGATATCCAAAACGAAAAAGAGCTGAAAGAACTTGGCTCGGATTCAGAAGATCAATAAATCTGCGCTCGTTCCCGGCAAAGAGCAGCGCACAAAAACCCACATAAAGGAGATGCTTCCCCATGGAATACAAACGTTTTGGCAATAAGATCATTGTCCGCATCGACAAGGACGAGGAGATCCTAGAACAGGTCAAAAAACTTGCCCTGAAAGAAAACATCCGCCTTGCCGCCGTGCAGGCGCTGGGCGCCACCAACAGCTTTACGGTAGGCGTATATAATGTAGCAGAGAAGCAATACTACGCCAACAGCTTCAGCGGCAGCTTTGAGATCGTGTCCCTGACCGGCACCATCAACACCATGAACGGTGAATTCTACACCCACCTGCACATGAGCGCCGGAAACGACAAGGGCGAGGTGTTCGGCGGACACCTGAACCGGGCGGTGGTCAGCGCCACCTGCGAGATGGTGGTGGAGGTTCTGGACGGCACGGTAGACCGCCAGTACGACCCCGTTACCGGGCTGAACCTGTTCAAGTTCTGAGCTTCTTTTCAAAAACAAGAAAGACCGCTGCGCGATGTCTGCGCAGCGGACTTTTGTTTATAGCTCTTCCCGGCGGGTGTAGGGCGTCATGCCGTGGTCGGCGGGGTCGTAGGCTTCCAGCACGGTAATGTAGTTTTCCTGAAAGTGGCACAACACGGTCTTTAAAATGCCGCTCAGCTGCCCCTTTACCGTGATGGTGGACAGGACAAAGTCTGCCACCAGCTGCACCGTCTCCGGCTGCAGCTCAAAGCACAGGCCCACCGCCAGCATAGGGATGACGATCTGCTGCGCCTGCAGCGGCACCGCGCTGCCCAGCTTTTCCAGCACCGGACGGCTCAGCGCCGAGGCTGCCTGTACGCAGCGCTCCACCTTTTCCTGCGGGAAGCGCTGCATCAGTTCCATGCTGCGCAGCTGCGCCACCACGGCGGCATCGTCACGCACGATGCCCCGGGTCACTTCTTCCTCCGTGCGGGTGGTCGCGCATTGCAGCATACAGCGCATGGCGTCCTCATAGCCCTTGTAGTAGGTCTGACGGTCGCAGAACAGGTCCAGCATGGAGCGCAGCACGGCATCGGTCTCCTCGGAGACCGCCAGCCGCCCGAAGTCCATCGGCGTGCCTTCCATCCCTGCGCTGCGGTCGTTCAGTGCCTGCAGCTCCTCCGGGATGACCGTGGAGGGCAGAAAGCGGTCGTTGCCGTTGCGGTAAAAGCCCCACTCTGCGGGCAGGATGCGGGGGATGACATCGCCGCTGGAAACGATATTGAAGATATTGCTGGTGCCCCAGTTCTTTTTCAGGCTGCCGTCTGCCGCGTGGTTGTTGTCATAATCCTGCTGCAAATCGGGGCAGTCTGCCGCCGTCAGGGACGCCGGGGCGGCAAAGGTATAGACAAAGGTGTTTTTCTTTTCCAGCTGCGGCAGCACGGCGGGCAGACGCGCCGCCACAAGGTTGGCCACACCGCCGCCCCGGCTGTAACCGCCCATCCAGAGCTTCAGGGTGCCCAGCGGCTGGCGCTTTGCCGACGTCTGAACGTATCCTCGTATTTTTTCAACCAGCTGCCGCGCCGCCGTCACAAAGCCGACGTGGGCGCTGCCCGGCCCTGCATGAAGGTTGCCGGACCACTCGGCCCCGTAGCCGGAGCCACGCAGGAACGCCCCGATAATAGTCACCTGCCTGCCGCCGCGCACCAGCGTTTTGCGGGCGATGGCGCAGCCCACGGTGTCCGGGGTGTCGTTCAGGCTGTGGGTATAGTTGAACAGCTGCACCTCGGTAAAGCCCAGCTTTGCAAAGGCGTCCCGGATATGGTCGGCGCGGCCGACCTCCCCCTCCATCCAATAGCGCTGGTCGCTCTCCCATGTACAGTCGGCGGCTGCCGCCATGCCCAAGGTGGCCAGCGCCAGCTGGTTGTCGTACTCCGTGGCAGGGTGGTCGAACAGGCTGTCGCTGTAATAGTAGTCGTGCCGCAGGTCGGCACCGCAGCGGTCGCTGCGGTACCACAGGGTATAGTAGTCGTCCGGTACGGCGCGGCCGACCAGCGCCGTAGCCGCCCCGGCCTGCGGCAGCGCCGCACCGGGAGCCAGCGCACCCGCCGCAAGGGTCACCGCAAGACCCTTACAAAAATCCCGTCGTTTCATGGTTTCATCCCCCGCATCCGCTCCTGCGGCCTGTGCACCGCAGGCTTTTTTATAGTATAATCCTTTTTGCCGCCGGATGCAATTTTTACTTGCGGCAGCAGACGGGACGATTTAGAATGCGCGCCGCTATCGGGTTGCGGCACCCAGCATCCGCATCGTGCCTTGAGCGGCACTTGCGTCTTGCTGGCCGCTGCCCCAACAACTCCTCCCTGTTTCCGCCGCTGGCGGCGGTCGTCGTCGTTGCACTCTGCGCATATTCAGCGGAAAGAATATTTTAAATTTCGGGTTTCAGGAAAGTCTGCGGACTTTCCTGAAACCCATTTTCACGGGAGGGGTCGTAAAGGCAAACGGCATTTGTAGTGCCGCTTTCTGCGAAAGCGCGGCGCTGCGGGCGGGCGCTTGCTCCCCCGAGAGGGACGACTTCCCCCGGCCGGGGGAAGATGTCACCGCAGGTGACAAAAAGGGGAATCTGTCGCGCAGCGACTGAGGGGCTTCAAATCGGCGGAGCCGGAAAAAACGGTTAAAAGATCTTCACGCCGAACAGGCGTGAATCTTCAGTTTTTTCCGGTGTAGCCCTCCTCTTTGGGGTTAAAAGGGGCGAGCAGCCCCTTTTTCGTGGCTCCAGCGCGTCGAAATCGCTGGTGGTTTTCTGGTTCTCTTTTGCCACCAAAAGAGAACATCCCTCGGCTACCACCTCCTACCCCGTGCCGCTGCAACTGCCGCTTTTTCTCTACACTCTCTGTAAAAAATCAACCGGAAAGCTCCGCAGAACTTCCCGGTTGATAGATACCATAATATTCTTTATTACAGCGAAAGATCCAACTCATGGCAGTACTCCACGATGTGGTGGAACATCTGCTCCACGGCGGGAGCCATGGAGGTCGGGCGCTGCACGGCCAGACCCACCACGCGGTACTCCTCCGGCTCGATGGGGTACACCTTGACGGCGGCCTTGCAGTCCCGCAGCAGCATCTGCGGCATGATGGAGATGCCAAGCCCGGCCTCCACCATGGCAATGTTGGACTGGTCGTCGATGACGTGGCAGCGGCGCTCGGTGCCGATCTTGTATTTCTTGAGGAACTGGCGCATTTCGGCGTCGGTGGCATCGCACTGCACCACAAAGCTCTGGCCGTTCATCAGCGCCGGGGTCATTACGCCGTCCTGCGGCTCCGGCCAGTCCTGCGGCACGATGCACAGCAGCGGCTCCCGGAACAGCTCGGTGAGGTTGAATTCCTCCCGGCAGGTAGAGGACAGGAAAGCGATATCTACCTGACCGGTGCGCAGCCATTCCTTGACATCATCGTAGGTACCCTGATATACTTCGATCTCGATCTGCGGATAATGCGCCGCAAAGCTTTTCAGCAGCCCGGGCAGCAGCGAGGCACACACCGAGTTGAATACCCCCAGCTTTACCTTGCCCTTTTCCAAGCCGTTCAGACGGGCGATGCTCTGCTTCAGCGCCTCGTCACTGTTGAGCACATCGCGGATAGAAGGATACAGGGAAGCGCCGTAACTGGTCATGGATACGCCGTTTTTGCCGCGGTTGAACAGGGCAAAGCCCAGCTCCTCCTCCATTACGGCAATGGCGTGACTGATGGCCGAGGGGGTCAGGTGCAGCTGCTGTGCCGCCTTGTTGAAGCTGCCCTGCCGGGCCACGGCATCAAAAATTTCGTAGGAAAAAAGCGTCATGCCCAAAGCCTCCTTCCGTCTTTACTGGTTCGGAGACGCCCGATTCTCTGTGAATCTTTTTCATCTTTCATTTGAGATAGTTCAATTATCTTCTTGATTGTACTATCCCGCGCCTTTTCTGTCAAGCATTTTGCCCCGATTTTTGCACGTTCTGTGCAGATTTTGCCGCGATTTTTGCAGGAAATGCCGCCTTTATTACGTTATAGTTCCTGTAACGATTTTTAACGACCTGAACGAGGTATTTTTATGACCGCACTTTCCCCGCGCCGCACTTTCAGCGGCACTGCTCTTAAAACCATTGCCTGCATCACCATGCTGGTGGACCACATCGGCGCGTCCTGCATCGAGGCAGGCATCCTTACGCCCGGGCTGGACGCTGGCATCCTCTCGCAGGACACCCTTTCCGCCTACCCGCTGTACCGGCTGGACATGGTGCTGCGCTTCACCGGGCGGCTGGCCTTTCCCCTGTTCTGCTTTTTGCTGGTGGAGGGCTTTGTGCACACCCACAACGTCAAAGGCTATTTGGGGCGGCTGGTGCTGTTCGGCCTTCTGAGCGAGGTGCCTTTTGACCTTGCGTTCTTCCGCACCCCCTTTGACCCCAGTGCACAGAACGTTTACTGGACGCTGGCGCTGGGCGTGCTGGCTATGGCAGGGCTCAAGCGCTTTGAAAAGGAAAACGGCCTGCCCGGCTGGCAGGGGCTTGTGTGGGCGGGCGGGTGCGCCGCGCTGGCGCTGGCTGCCTGCACCGACTACAACGCCAGCGGCGTGATCATCATCTGCGCGCTGTACCTGACCCGCACAAACCGCAAGCGGCAGTGCCTTGCGGGCGCACTGCTGTTTATGTTCGAGCTCACCGCCCCGCTGGCCTTTGTGCTGATCTGGTTCTATAACGGGCAGCGCGGTGCGTGCAGTCCGCTGCAAAAAAAGGCCTTTTACTGGTTCTACCCGGTGCACCTGCTGGTGCTGGCAGGTATCACGAACCTGCTGCTGTAAAGCTTTTCCGGTTCAGCTGGCTCACCGCTGCAAGACGAGACGATTGGGAATGCCCTCCGCGTTGCTCTGGGCATATTCAGCGGAAAGATTATTTATAATTTGGGGGTTCTGAAAAGCCCGCGGAGCTTGTCGGGGCAAAGCCCCTCCATCTGCTTGCGCAGACCGCTCTGCCGCTTAAAAGCCCCACTGGGGCTTTCATTGCTGCGCAAACGCGGGCTTTTCAGAGTCCCTTTTTCACGAGTAAAAACGCTATAAAAAAGGAAAATCCCCCGCAGTTTTCACGAAACTACGAGGGATTTTCTTGGCGGAGTAGGAGGGATTTGAACCCTCGCGCCGTTGTTTAGACGACCTACGCCCTTAGCAGGGGCGCCTCTTCGGCCTCTTGAGTACTACTCCAGAGCAAAGTGTGTTACACTTATTCAATAAAAATGGCGGAGAGAGTGGGATTCGAACCCACGGTACGTTGCCGTACGGCAGTTTTCAAGACTGCTTCCTTAAACCACTCGGACATCTCTCCTTGTGGACACTCGCGTTACGCCGTGTCGAATGCCTATTTACTTTACCAGATTTGCGCCGTTCTGTCAAGCCCTTATGCAAATTTTTCTTTTTTCTGTACGATAGCTGCACAGCAGGCGCATTTATCACAACCTTTATTCGAAGTTTTTTTGGATTTTCTCTTTACAGAAACACCCTTTTGTTGTATAATAAAACCAACATAAACCACCCATTGGGAAAAGGAGCATCATCATGTCGTTTTCAGAGCTATTGAAGCAGTGCCGCAAAAAGCAGGGCGTCAGCCAAGCGGAGCTTGCCTCCAGACTGGGGGTCACCCAGCAGGCTGTCGGCAAGTGGGAAAGCGGCAAGTCCTCCCCCGACCCCTCCACCGTGGCCCGCATTGCAGAACTGTTGAACACCACGGCGGACTATCTGCTGGGGCTGTACCGCCCGGTCAGCAACGTTTCTGCCCCCGAGGAGCGCTTTTTCGGCAGCTACACCGAGAGCCTGATCCCGGTCATCGGCACGGTGAAGGCCGGTTACGGCGCACTGGCCTTTGAAGAGGACTACGGGCAGGAGTACGCCCGCGTGAAGGACCCCTCCAACTATTTTTATCTGGTGGTGCGCGGCGACAGCATGGAGCCCCGCATTCAGGATGGCGACCTTGCGCTGGTGCACAAGCAGGACACGCTGGAAAACGGCGATCTGGGCGTACTGATCTACGGCGACGAGGGCGAGGGCACCCTGAAGCGCTACATCCAGCGCGGCAACTGCGTGGTGCTGCAGCCCTTCAACCCCGCCTATCATGAAATGGTCATCAGGGGCGAGGACCTGAACCACCTGCACATTGCAGGCCGCGTGGTGGAAACCAAGGCCAAGTGGTAAGCGGAACCCTCTCAGTCATCGCTACGCGATGCCAGCTCCCCCAAGGGGGGAGCTTATAGCACTGCCATAAGCTTTTATCATTCATCCGATACGTTTCCGTTATCGCAAAAAAGCTCCCCCTTCGGGGGAGCTGGATGCGACCAACGAGAGCAGACTGAGAGGGTTCGAGGCCAAAGACGTCCCCTCTGTTTTTCATAAAGCCATCTGCTATTTTGCGTATGGCTTTATTTTTTGACCCTTTTTCCCGGTTTTATCCTTTTGGGAGGTGCATTCTGCATGGAACAGACCCTGATGGACAAGCTGACCATTCTGGCGGACAGCGCCAAATATGACGTTGCCTGCACTTCCAGCGGGGCGTCCCGCACCGCGCGCCCGGGCACGGTAGGCAGCTGCTACGCCCCGGGCTGCTGCCACGCCTTTACCGCCGATGGCCGCTGCGTCAGCCTGCTCAAGGTACTCATGACCAATTGCTGCTCCTTCGACTGCGGCTACTGCGTCAACCGCCGCTCCAACGATATCCCCCGCGCCACCTTTGCACCCCGGGAGCTGGCAGAGCTGACCATGGAGTTCTACCGCCGCAATTACATCGAGGGGCTGTTTTTGTCCAGTGCGGTGCTGGGCACCCCGGACTACACCACCGAGCGGATGCTGGCGGTGCTGCGGCTGCTGCGGGGTGAATACCGCTTTGGGGGCTACATCCACGCCAAGGCTATTCCGGGCACAAGCCCGGAACTTTTGCAGCAGCTGGGGTATCTGGCCGACCGTCTGAGCGTGAACGTGGAACTGCCCAGCGAGCGCAGCCTGAACCTACTGGCCCCGGACAAGGGGCGGCATTCCATCTTCCGCCCCATGAAGCAGATCGCGGTATCCGGCGCCGCCAGCCGGGAGGAGCTTACCCTCTACCGCCACGCGCCCAAGTTTGCCCCCGCCGGGCAGAGCACCCAGATGATCGTAGGCGCTTCGCCGGAGACGGACTACCACATCTTAAAACTGACCGAGGGGATGTACCACAAATACGGGCTGAAACGGGTGTTCTACTCTGCTTACATCCCGGTAGCCGAGGACACCCGCCTGCCCGCACTGGACACCAAGCCGCCCCTTCTGCGGGAGCACCGGCTGTATCAGGCAGACTGGCTGCTGCGGTTCTACCAGTTCGAGGCAGACGAAATTTTAGATAAGGATAACCCCAACTTCAACCCCTATCTGGACCCCAAATGCAACTGGGCGGTGCAGCACTACGGGCTGTTCCCGGTGGATGTGAACCGTGCCCCCTTCGAGATGCTGCTGCGGGTGCCGGGCATCGGCCCCAAAAGCGCCCGGCGCATCTGGCACGCCCGCAAGCAGGCGGCACTGGGTCTGGACGAGCTCAAGCGCATGGGCGTGGTGCTTAAGCGGGCGCAGTACTTCATCACCTGCCGGGGCTTTTCCGGGGCGCACCCGGGGCGCGGCAGTGCCGGACGGGAGCGCATTACCCGGGCGCTCATCGACCCCAACGTATTCAGCGGCAGCTGCGAGCAGCTGAGCCTGTTCAGCCCGCCCGCCGTGGACAACCTCATCGGGCAGGGCGTGCCGCCCCGGACGGCTGTCCGCATGGTAAGGGAGGAGGCCGTGCAATGTCTTGCCAAGGCGCTGTAAATCCCAAGGGGGCACGCAAGCTGCACGATGCCGACGTGGTCTACCTGTACGACGGCAGCTTTGAGGGCTTTCTGTGCTGCGTGTACGAAAGCTTTGCCCAGCACGAGCTTCCCTTTGCGGTGTGGACGCCCCAGCGGGAAACGGCCACCCTCTACCCGGTCAAGGACATTGCCACCGACCCCGCCGTTGCCCGGCGGGTATTCGCCAGCTTTGGCAAAAAGCTGGGCGCAGAGACCGAGTACCTCGTCAGCCGGGATTTTCTCTCCGGACAGGAGGACAAGGAGCTGCTGTTGCTCCGGTTTCTGCATCTGGCCTTTGCGCTGGGCCCGGGCACGGTCAAGCGGGAGGGACACCCGGTGGTCGCGCCCCTCTACGCCATGAAAAAAAGTCTGGACTGGGAGGTAGACAAGTTTCAGGGCTTTGTGCGGTTCGAGGAGCACGATGGCATGCTGGGCGCGGTCATCCACCCCAAAAATTATATCCTCCCCCTGCTGCGCCCACACTTCTGCGGACGCTTCCCGGAGGAGGATTTCATGATCTACGATGCCGTCCATCAGGCGGTGCTGCTGCACGAGGGACACAGCACCCGGCTGCTGGAGCTGGCAGCGCCCTTGGAGCTGCCGCCGCCCAGTGCGCGGGAGCAGCAGTTTCAGGCGCTGTGGACGCAGTTCTACAAAACGCTGGAAATCAAAGCGCGCCACAACGAAAAAGGCCGCATGACCCATTGCCCCAAGCGCTTCTGGGCGGATATGGTGGAGCTGCAGGGGGAGTTGTAATTATTTTTCCTGTGCTTCCAGTGCGCTTTCCACGCCCTTGAGCAGATCCTCTGCCGGGATGCCGTACAGCCTTGCCAACGCCATCAGGTTGGAGGTGTTCGGCTCCGAGGTGCCGTTCTCCCACTTGGACACTGCCTGACGGCTTACGCCGATAGTCTCAGCCACAAACTCCTGTGTCATCTTGCAGCGGGTGCGGTTCTCCTTGAGCATCTCGGAAAGCGACTTGCGCACGATCTTGACTTCCTCCGTGAGCTTGGGCGGCTTTTCCAGATTGCGGGCAATGCGCCAGAGCAGATAGAGTGCAGCCACGATGGCCACCGGCAGCAGCAGCCGCACGAGCATCGTCGCGACACTCACCGTCTGGAGCGCTCTGAAAAAAAGGTTGGTCAGAAAATCACTTTTCATATTCGTTTCCTCCTTTGGAAGCTTTCTCTTGTGGTTTTTGTGGCACGATTCTAGCACAAAAGCCCGGTTGCGTCCACCAACCAGAGCGCAAACTCCGGTTGCGGCGCGTATTTTTAGCCTATTGGGGGCAGATAATTCACAAAAACGTTGCATCTGCATCGTTGCAACGGGCAAAACCTATGGTATACTATAAGGGATATCCGGGCAGGCATTTCTGCCCCCCAACACCCCCGCTGCGGGGTCAACACAAAAGGAGTATTGTAGCGTTATGGTTCGCATTACTATGGAAGACGGCGGCATCATCGACATCGAGCTGAACGAGGAAGTTGCCCCCATCACCTGTGAGAATTTCAAAAAGCTGGTCAAGGAAGGCTTTTACAACGGCCTGACCTTCCACCGTGTCATCCCCGGCTTTATGATCCAGGGCGGCTGCCCGCTGGGCACCGGCACCGGCGGCCCGGGCTGGAACATCAAGGGCGAGTTTGCCGCTAACGGCGTCAACAACCCCCTCAAGCACACCCGCGGTGTGATCAGCATGGCACGCAGCATGAACCCCAACAGCGCAGGCAGCCAGTTCTTCATCATGCATCAGGATGCACCTCATCTGGACGGCCAGTACGCCGCCTTCGGCAAGGTGGTTGCCGGCATGGACGTTGTGGATAAGATCGCTTCTGTCCGCACCGACTGGAACGACAAGCCCACCACCCCGGTCAAGATGGCCACTGTGGAGCTCATCGAGGGCTAATTTTAAATGCAAAATAGCGGAACACCCTGCGGGTGTTCCGCTATTTTTTTGCAAAAAACTCTCTGTGAAAAGGGTGCCCCGGAGCGTCCGCAGACGCTCCGGGGCACTGAAATAAAAAATCAAATTCCTTGGAGCATGGCCAAAGCGCACGCGGCGGCCATTTCAAATCGTTTTCAGCAGCCTTCTTTTTCAGCCAGCTTGCGGCCCATGAGCACGCCCATGACCGAGGCCATCATCAGCCCGCGCGTCCAGCCGGAGGAGTCGCCCAGGCAGTGCAGCCCCTGAATGTTGGTGTCGAGGTTCTCGTCCATCTTCACCTTGTTGGAGTAGAACTTCAGCTCCGGGCTGTACAGCAGGGTCTCGTTGGCGGCAAAGCCGGGCACGACCATGTCCAGCATCTTGATGAACTCGATGATATTGGTCATGGCGCGGTAGGGCATGGCGGCGGTGATATCACCGGCCACGGCATCCTTCAACGTGGGCTTCACGTTGGACTGTGCCAGTTCCTTCTGCCAAGTGCGCTTGCCGTCCAGAATATCGCCGTAGCGCTGCACCATGATGTGGCCTGCGCCCAGCATATTGGTCAGCTCGCCCACCTTCTGGGCGTAGGCGATGGGCTGGTTGAAGGGCTCGGTAAAGTTGTGGGACACCAGAATGGCAAGGTTGGTGTTCGGACTCTTCTTTTCCTTGAAGCTGTGGCCGTTGACCACGGCAAGGTCGTTGTCGTAGTTTTCCTGCGCCACAAAACCGCCGGGGTTCTGGCAGAAGGTGCGCACCTTGTTCTTCCACGGCTTCGGGTAACCGATGAGCTTGGACTCATACAGCACCTTGTTCACCTTTTCCATCACCTCATTGCGGCACTCCACACGCACGCCGATGTCCACGGTGCCGGGCTTATGGGCGATGTGGTGCTCTGCGCAGAGCTTTTCCAGCCAGTCTGCACCGCGGCGTCCGGTGCCGATGACCACCTCGTCCGCGTACACAGGCAGCAGGCTGTCGCCGTCCTTCAGCAGCACGCCCTTGCAGCCTTCCTCTTCCAGAATGATGTTTTCGCACTCGGTATTGAAGCGCATCTCCACGCCGTTGTCCGCCAGATAGTTCTGGATGGCCAGATACAGCTCCTGTGCCTTCTCGGTGCCCAGATGGCGGATGGGGCAGTCCACCAGCTTCAGACCTGCGTGGATGGCGTTTTTGCGGATCTCCTTGATGTCCTCACCGGTGTAGATGCCCTCCACATGGGGGTCTGCGCCGAACTCCAGATAGATCTTATCGGTGTAGTCGATGAGTTCCTGTGCAAACTCCTCCCCGATGAGGGTGGGCAGGTCGCCGCCCACCTCGTAGGAAAGGCTCAGCTTGCCGTCCGAGAACGCGCCCGCACCGGAAAAGCCGGTGGTGATGGCGCAGGTGGGGCGGCAATTGACGCAGTGGCCTACCTCTGCCTTGGGGCAGTGGCGTTTTTCTACCGGCTTGCCCTTTTCCACCAGCAGCATCTTCTTTTTGCTGCCGTGGCGCAGCAGCTCCACAGCGGTAAAGATGCCGGCAGGGCCCGCACCCACAATGATCAGATCGTACTTTTCCATGATTTTGTTCCTTTTTCCTTTTCTTGATAATTGGTGTAGAATCCTCTCAGTCAACGCCTGACGGCGTTGACTGAGAGGGTTTATTCCTTACTCCCGCTTCTCCTGCTCCACGGTGGCGCTCTCGTCCACATGGTCCAGTTCCACGGCGGTAGCCTCTGCATCGGTGCGGGTCACGTCCGGGGCGACAACGCCGTCGCCGTTCAGGTCCTCGCCGGTAATGCTTTCCAGCACAGACTGGGTCTCCGGGTGCAGCTTGGCAAAGCGGCGCACGGCCAGCACGGTGTACAGAGCGCTGAGCAGGTTGATGGCACCCTCTACGATCAGGATGACGCCGATGGCCATCACCAGCGTTTCCATGGCGCCGAAGGGGTTTGCGATCAGGATGACGCCCAGCACCACGCTGAGCACCGGCAGCAGCAGAAAGCCTTTCCAGCTGTCATAGCCGCAGCGGCGCAGGTCCAAGGCGTTCTGCACCCGGCCAATGGCGTCAAAGATGACGAACAGGCCGAACACGATGGGCAGGATACTTACCACGATATCGCTGCGCAGCAGCAGAAAAACACCCAGTGCAAGGCAGATAAGGCCGGAGATCAGGGTAAGCTGGCTCTGGAACACCCCGCGCTCCACCACAAAGTAGCGGATCAGCTGCACCGCTGCGCAGGCCAGCACCACGCCGCCCAGCGCGTAGCAGACGATGTTCAGCGCCGTGCCGGGCTTCATGACCAGAAAAATGCCCAGCCCGACGTACAGCAGGCTCATGAGGATCAGATTCCACTTCAGCTTTTTTACCATAGAGATCACGTTCCTTTCGTTTGCAGGGCCGCTGCCCGCACCCGGGTCAGTGGTACAGGGGTGCGATGGTGGTCTTGTTGATACGGGCATAGAAGGCCATGCTCATCAGGATGCTGACGACTTCCGCAATGAGGAAGGCCCACCAGACATTATTGACACTGCCGGTCTGTGCCAGCAGCCACGCTGCCGGCAGCAGCACGAACAGCTGGCGGCAGACCGAAACGATCAGACTGAAGACGCCGTTGCCCAGCGCCTGAAAGACCGAGCTGAGCACGATGCTGACGCCCGCCAGCAGGAAATGCAGGCAGATGATGCGCATGGCCGGGATACCGATGGCCAGCATGGCGTCGCTGGCGGCAAAGATGCTCAACACCTGCCGGGGTGCGAACTGGAAGATGCAGAAGCCTGCCAGCATGATGCCCTCGGCGTAGCACACCGCCAGCTTGATGGTCTTTTTCACACGGTTCGGTCTGCGGGCACCGTAGTTGTAGCTGATGATGGGTACCATGCCGTTGTTCAGGCCGAAAATGGGCATAAACACAAAGCTTTGCAGCTTGAAGTAGACGCCGAACACCGCCACCGCCGTAGCGGAGAAGGCCATCAGGATCAGGTTCATGCCAAAGGTCATCAGGCTGCCCACGCACTGCATGGCGATGCTGGGCAGACCCACGGTGTAGATGCGGCCAATGGCCTTGGCGCTGGGACGGAAGCCTTTGAAGCTGATCTGGATGTCCGGGTTTTTGCGGGTGTTGAAGTACAACGTCATGCCTGCACCGCAGAACTGGCCGATGACCGTAGCCACCGCCGCACCGGTGGTACCGGACAGCGCCTCGCCGCAGTAGCCGAAGATGAAGATGGGGTCCAGAATGATGTTCACCACGGCACCCACCAGCTGGCTGATCATGCTCAGATAGGTGCGGCCGGTAGCCGCCAGCAGCTTTTCGCCCATGGTCTGAGTGAACAGACCCAGACTGAAGATGCAGCACACCGACAAATACTGGATGCCCTGCTGCGCAATGACGGGGTCACTGGTCTGGGCGTAGAAGTAGGGCTTCATACAGGTAAGGCCGATGACAAAGAACACCGCAAAGCTACACAGGGAAAGAAAGATGCCGTTTTCTGCGGTGGCGTTGGCACGGCTCTGGTTCTTCTCGCCAAGGCTCTTGCTCAGCAGGGCATTCACGCCCACGCCGGTGCCCACGCCCACGGCGATCATGACATTCTGCAATGAAAAGGCCAGCGATACGGCGGTAAGAGCGTTCTCGCTGACATGGGACACGAACACCGAGTCCACCACGTTGTACAGCGCCTGCACCAGCATGGAGATCATCATCGGGATGCTGAGTTTCAGCAAAAGGGGGTTGATCTCCATGGTGCCCATGATGTTTTCCCGCACCTCGGCGGGTGCGGTCTGCGATTGATTTGTTTTCACGATTTCTCCTTTTGAACACTTGGGATTGGGGATGCTGCGGCATGGATATCACTCTCAGTCAACGCCGCAGCCACTAAAGCCTTTCCCCCAAGGGGGGAAGCCTTCAGAAGGTATACGCTCTGTAAGAACTTCCCTTGCCGGAAACGTGGGCAGGGCGCAGAAGCGCCCTGCCCACGTTCTGTCGTTGTTTATTGGGTCTGGCTGGGGGTCACAGCGTCTTTTCCTTGGCGGCGGCTGCGTCCAAGATCATCTTCACGCAGGTCTCGCGGCCAAGGGCGGCGTTGATGGCCAGATCGTAGTTGTGGGCATCGCCCCAGCGGTTCTGGGTGTAGTAGTTGTAGTAGGCCGAGCGGTTGCGGTCGGTCTTTTCCACCTCGTCCTTGATGCCCTTTTCGTCCTTGGCCTTTACCAGAGGATTGGTCTTGGCGTACTGCAAACGCCACTCCTTGGGTGCATACACGAACACCCGCAGCACGTCCTTGCGCTCCCGCAGGACGTAGTCACCGCAGCGGCCAAGGATCACGCAGGGGCCTTCCTCGGCCAGCTGCTTGATGATACGGCTCTGCAGAATGAACACCTGATCGCCCAGCGGCAGCTCGTTGCCCATGGTGTACAGACTGTACAGCAGGCTGTGGGTGTGCCGTTTCTCGCTGGCGGCAACAGCCTCCTCCGACAAGCCGGAGTTCTTTGCTGCCATGGTGATCAGCTCCTTGTCGTAAAGCTTGATGCCCAGCGCATTTGCCACGTCCTCTGCGATGAAGCGTCCGCCGGTGCAGTACTCACGGCCCAAAGTGATGATCGTCTTTGCCATAATGTGTTCCTCCTGTTTCATATATCGCCCTGAAAAAGCTTACGGCTGTGCCGGGGCGTCCCCGGTCTGGCCATTGGCTTTGGGTTCTGTGCTTGCAGGTACAGGCTTCGGCTTCGGCAGCCGTACCTCTGCTACCCGCATGGTGCCGGTCTGGTCCACTGCATACACGCTGCATCGCCCGCCTGCGGCCAGCAGCTCCGGCGGGAACTGTACCCCGCCGTCCTCGGTGCGGGTACAGCGCAAAAAGGTGCGGTGAGCGGTGGTGGCGTGCGCCACGCCGTCGTGGGGCGCGCAGGCGATCCAGCCGGAAAAATCCTCCGGCAGGTCTGCGGGCTCTCCCCGCCGCTCAAAGTAGTAAACGCCCGGCTGGGTGCCGGCGCGCAGCTCGCAGCGCAGCCGCCGGGGACGGTCGGCCTCAGTCTCCCGCTGCTTTGGCCGCAGGGCAATGGCCTTGCCGGTAAAGTAACGCATAAAATCCACCAGCGCCATGGTGCAGTTCACCGCGCCGTCGGTATCGGCGGTGGGGTCGTTCAGCAGCACAAAATCTGCCATCACGGCGTCATCGTGGCCAAAACCGTGCAGCCCCATCCACAGCCGCACCGGGTCGCGCTGACCGCGCACCCGTCGCTCCACCTGCACCGCTACCGAGCAGCCGTCGTGGATCTGCTCCCGCAGGTCAGCAAGGTCCATCCATGCCTGCCAGCAGGGGTAGCCGCAGCAGCCTGCGGCGGCCGCCGCAAAGGCAGTGTTGCCGGTGCTGCGGGTGCTGCCGTCCTCCATGGCGTAGGCCACTTCTTCCGGCAGGATATCCTCGCCCCAGCGGTTCATCAGCGCCGCCATGACCAGCGGCAGATCCATCTCCCGCCCAAAGCTGGGGTCGTGGGCGGAAAGGCAGTATTCCGGCAGATAGAGCCGCCGGTTCAGCGCATGGCCGTTGCGCTTTTCCCACGCAAGGGGACGCACCGCCGCCGCCAGCAGACGCACCGCCGGGGTGACTTTATCGTTGTTGGTGGAAAGGTTCACCTGCAATTGTACGCCGGTGCCGCCGCCCGGGGCGGCCACCGTGACGGTATCGCCCATCAAAAAGATCATGCCGTCCTCGCTCTGGCTGGACACGCTGCACCGGGGGTAGTCCGGTGCCCACTTGCCAAAGCTCATCCAGGCTGTCCACGCCCCTGCTGCGTATACCCGGCAGCGCACCTCCACCATGGTGTCCCGGGGTGCATGGGCGTTCCAGCTGACATTCAGGTTGCAGAACGCCGGCATGGCGAATTCCGGGGTGGTGTAGCTGCCGTACAAAAGGCTGCGTCCGGCCACGCTATCCAGCACCAGTGCGCCGTTTTCCAGCGCAAGGTTGTCCAGCTGCCCGCGGGAAAAGGTCTCTGTCCCCTGCAGCACAAGATTATTCCGTTGTTCCATGGGACATCGCTCCTTTCCGCAGTTTTATCGCTTATTCCTCCGGGGTGTCGTCGTCGGCGTAGTCCTCCTTGAGGGCTGCTTCCAGCTCGGCGTCCTTCATCTTGCGGATGTTCTCCTCAATGTGGAACACCCGGTCAATATCGCCGTACACGATCTGGCAGGACACCTCGGTAACGAACCAGAAACCGAAGATCAGCATCAGGAAAAGCCCCAGCGGCATGCACAGGATCACCACGCCCCAGAACAGCACCTGCACGATGGCAGCAGCCAGTGCGTGGGGCAAAAAGGCGATCATGCAGTTGATGCTGTTTTTCAAAGTCAGGCTCAAAGGCTGGTCCAGCAGCACCACCTGCGGCCACATATAGGCAAACAGCATCTGGAACAGTACCAGATTGAGCACCGTAGCCACCCACAGCGGAACACCCACGTTGGTGCCGTGGTACAGCATATTGAAGCAGAAATAGACGAGGAAAATTTGCAGCGTGACCACCACGGTGTACAGCACACCGGGCACAAGGCTGGCCTTGAAGTTGCGCTTGAAGGCCTTGCGGTAGGTCACCCACCAGTAGCCCGCCTCGTCGCGCAGCGCGCGCAGGACGGTATCGTACATTCCGGCCAGTGCGGGCCCGGCCAGCAGACCGCCCACGGCGGCGCTGCCCAGCATCACCGGCAGACTGTTCTGCAAAAAGCCGATATACACCAGGCAGATAACCGGTGCAAACCCGATGCAGGTCAGCAGGTTTGCAAGGAACATGCCGTTCATATCACGGCCTACAAGCTCAAAAAAGCGGCCGATGCCGGTCTTGCGGGGGGCATCCTTTTCGACACCCTTACCGGCCTTGAAATCATTGGCAGAAGGAAAAAGACCCATAGTAACTGCGGTACCTTTCTTACGTTTTTAACCGGCACCGCAGGCGTTTTGTCTGGAAAGTGCCATTGTGCTAACTTTACAGATATAAATATACCTGTATTTTGTCAACTTTGCAAGATACAACCGGGGCTAATTGTAAAAAAATATTTATCTCTCCCTTTTTTACGCAAAATGTGCTACAATGACAATGGCATTTTTTGCAATAGGAGGAAACCATTATGAGCATTCTTCGCACCATTGCGATGTTTATTTATCTGTTCGGGTACATGATCCTGCATTACGGCATCCTGCGCCGCGCCGAGCGCGCCGCAGCCGCCGGAGATACCGCCACCGTGGAGCAGATCGTGAACCAGCATATCCCCCGCTGGAGCCGGGGCATCTTAAAGGTGACCGGTGTTTCCCTGTCCGTGGACGGACTGGAGAATATTCCCAAAGACCGCCCCTGCGTGTTCGTGGCGAACCACCGCAGCTACTACGACATCCCTTTGCTGCTGGCAGGGCTGGAAAAGCCCCACGGCATCCTTGCCAAGGAGGAGCTGGAAAAGATTCCCCTGCTCAACCGCTGGATGAAGCTGCTGGGCTGCGTGTTCGTGCAGCGTGATGATGTGCGCGCCTCGGTGCGGGCGCTGAACGATGCCACCGCCATCGTGGAGGGCGGCCGCAGCTTCGTCATCTTCCCCGAGGGCACCCGCTACAAGGGTGAAGAGGGCGGCGCAGGCGAGTTCAAGGCCGGTGCTTTCCGCATTGCGGTCAAGACCGGTGCCCCGGTGGTGCCGGTGGCTGTGACCGGTGCCCGCGCCCTGTTCGAGACAAACGGCAACCGCTGCCGCCCGGGCGGTGTGCGCATCAAGATCATGTCGCCCATCCAGACCGCCGGCATGAGCAAGGCCGAGCAGAAACAGCTGCCCGACGCCGTGCGCCAAAGCATTCTGGCTGCCCTGAAGTAACAGCCTTTCCCGCCCGTTTCATCACACAGGAGAACTATTTTATGGCAAGCTACCGTTACGAACGCGACATCGACCCCAAGGACCTCAAGCCCCGCAAACAGCGGCAATACAGCCGCAGGGAGCGCTGGGCAAACTGGTGGGACTACAACCTGAAATGGGTGCTCCTCTTCGGCATTGCGGGTGCGTTCGTGGCGTACTGCTTTATCGGGCAGTATTTCCTGACCACCCACCCGGATTACAACGTGGCGGTGGTAAGCCCCTACTACCTGCCCGAAGCCACCGTCACCGCCCTGCAAGAGCAGCTTGCCGCCTACGGCGAGGACTGCAACGGCGACGGCAAGGTGGTGGTAAAGCTGAACCAGTACACCATGGCTTTCAACAGTGAGGACTCGGACGCCTATCTGGATATGGCAGGCACCACCAAGCTTTCCACCGATATCCAGAGTTCCCTCAGTTCCATCTTTATCCTGTATGACCCCGCAGGCTTCCAGCAGACCACCGGCACGTTGCGGTATCTGGACGGCCATCTGCCCAAGTCCGATGCCGACAGCGACTGGTGGAACATGGTCTACCGCTGGACGGACTGCCCGGTGCTGACCGGGATGGAGCTGGGCAGCTACACCTCGGACGCAGTGCAGAGCGCCAGCGGCGACAGCCAGCAGCTGCTGGCAGATTACTATATCGGCATCCGGGGCGCATGGCTGAAGGAATCCGCTTCCCTGCTGGAAAACAGCGAGCCCCTTTGGGCAAACCTGACCGCCGGGGCAGTCTCCACCGCCGGGGAGGGGCACTAAAGATGCGCTTCCGCATCAAAGCCGGCGGCCCCGCCGCACGGTTCACCTTTGACCGCACCCCCAAACCCCAGCCGCCCGCGCCGCCCATTCTCCGCGCCGCAGACCTTGACAACCCCTACGGGCGCTATTACGGCAAAGCCCGCAGCTGGGAGGATATTTTGAAAAATAAAAACAGCGATTGAGAGGCTCTCTGGTCGTCGCCGCAGGCGATGACCGGAGAGCCTCTGTTTTCTATTTTCGTCTTTTTACCCATGGCTGATTTGAAATTTTCTCCACTCTCAAATGGAGAGCGGTTTGTTGTTTCTCTGTCCCGGTTATGGTATACTTACTAGGTATCCCCGCAAAAACCGACCAAAAAGGATGTGACCCCCATGGACGCACTGGAACAAGCCCGTGCCGAGATCGACACGGTGGATGCGCAGCTGGCTGCGCTGTTCGAGCGCCGGATGGCTGCCGTTTTGCAGGTGGCCGAATATAAGCGGGCGCACGGCCTGCCCATCTACGATGCCGCCCGGGAGGCCGCCGTACTGGAAAAGGCCGCAGCCCGCATTCAGCAGCCTGCGCTGCGCCCTTACTATAAAGACCACGTCCAGCACATGATGGATCTTGCCAAGCAATACGAAGCCGCTGTGCTGGGGCGCAACCGCGCTGCCTATCAGGGGGTGGAGGGTGCGTTTGCCCACATCGCCCTCAAGGCGCTGTTCCCCCACGCCGAGGCCGTGAGCTACTCCACATGGGACGAGGTATTCGAGGCCGTGGCCTCGGGCGAAGCCGCCCACGGCGTAGTGCCCTTTGAAAACAGCCACGCCGGGGATGTTTCTGCCGTGCTGGACCTGTGCTATAATCACCCGGAGCTGTGGGTGGTGGACGTGTACGACCTGCCCATCTCCCAGAACCTGCTGGTGCTGCCGGGCACCCAGCTTTCCCAGCTGCGCACGGTGTACAGCCACCAGCAGGCCATTGCTCAGAGCGAGACCTTTTTAAAGCAGTTCCGTCTGCCCGCCACCGCTATGGCCAACACCGCCATGGCTGCAAAGTTCGTGGCGGAAAGCAAAGACCCGACAAAGGCCGCCATTGCCAGCGCTGAGACTGCCGCCCTGTACGGGCTGGAGATTCTGGTGCCCAACATCAACACCGACGGCGACAACACCACCCGGTTCATCGTGCTCAGCCGCGAAAAGCCCACGGCGGGCAACCGGTTCTCCCTGCTTTTCACGGTGGACAACAAGCCCGGCAAGCTGGCCGAGGTCATTCAGGTCATCGGTGCCAGCGGCTTCAATATGGAGTCCATCAAGAGCCGCCCCATGCCGCACGTTCCCTTTGAATATTATTTTTATGTAGAGCTGGTGGGCGATGCCGCCGCCGGCGAGACCGCCGCGCTGCTGCGCGAGCTTGACCGCACCTGCCGGACGGTGCGGCTGTTAGGAGTGTATACAAAATGAGTGATTTTATCGGAACCAAGCTGACCATGAATCTGGGCGAGCGCAGCTACGACATCATCGTCAAGCGCGGCTCGCTGGAAAACCTGTATCAGTTCGCCCGGCTGGACCGCCGGGTGGCGGTGGTCACCGACAGCGGTGTGCCTGCACAGTACGCCCAGATGGTAGCCGACCAGTGCAAGGATGCCACCATCATCACCGTGCCGCAGGGCGAGGCCAGCAAGAGTTTTAAAATTCTGGAGACCGTGCTGCGGCAGATGCTGGACTTCGGCATGGGCCGGGGCGACCTTGTGGTGGCCGTAGGCGGCGGCGTGGTGGGCGACCTTGCCGGGTTTGCCGCTTCCATCTATATGCGCGGCATCGACTTTATCAACTGCCCCACCACCACCCTTTCCATGATCGATTCCTCCATCGGCGGCAAGACCGCCGTGGATCTGGGCGACACCAAGAACATCGTGGGTGCCTTCTGGCAGCCAAAGCTGGTCATCGTGGACCCGGACACCCTGTCCACCCTGCCCCGCCGCCACTTCATCAACGGTCTGGCCGAGGCCATCAAGGCCGGGCTTCTGGCCGACCCGGAGCTGTTCTCCATCTTTGAAAAAGAGGACGTGGATGACCGCATCGGCGACATCATCTGCCGCAGCCTGCGCTTTAAAAAGAGCATCGTGGAGCAGGACGAGACCGAGCAGGGTATGCGCAAAGCGCTGAACTTCGGCCACACCATCGGCCACGGCATCGAGGCCGTGAAGGGCATCAAGGGACGCCGCACCACCGGCCTGTTCCACGGCGAGTGCGTGGCACTGGGTATGCTGCCCATGATCGAATCCAAGGCGCTGCAAAAGCGGGTGCGCGGCGTGTACCGCCGCTTAGGGTTGCCCACCCGCACCGCCTACGATAAGGAAAAGGTGCTGGCCGAGATGCTGCACGACAAAAAAGCACAGGACGGACAAATCACCATCATCAAAGTGCCCGGCCTTGGCTGCTGGCGCGCCGAGACCATCCCTGTGGAGGGGCTGCGCCCGCTGCTGGGCATGGAGGACTGACCCATGAAAAATACCTTTGGCAGCGACCTTTCGCTGACTATCTTCGGCGAGAGTCACGGCCGTGCCGTGGGCGCTGTGCTGGACGGCATGGCCGCCGGTGTGCCGGTAGACGAGAGCTTCCTCGCCGCCTGCATGGATAAGCGCCGTGCCCGGGGCGACGGCCTTTCCACCCCCCGGGTGGAGGCAGATGCGGTGCAGCTGCTTTCCGGTGTGGTGAACGGCCACACCACCGGCACCGCCATTGCCCTGATGATCGAAAACCAGAACACCCGCAGCGGCGACTACGCCAAGACCGCCGACCTGCTGCGCCCCGGTCACGCGGACTTTACCGCCTACGCCAAGTATCACGGCTTTCAGGACGCCCGGGGCGGCGGGCACTTTTCCGGCCGGGTGACCGCCGCCCTCGTGGCAGGCGGCAGCATCGTGCTTGCCGCATTGCAGCGGGCGGGTATTGATATCGCCACCCACATCGCCCGGTGCGCTGGTCTTGCAGATACGCCCTTTGCACTGGACGACCCCGCCGCCCTTGCGGCACAGGTGGAGACGCTTGCCAGTAAGACCGAGGGCTTTGCGGTGTTGGACGCCGCCGTGGAGGAGCCCATGAAAGCCGCCATCCGCGCCGCCGGTGCCGAGGGCGACAGCGTGGGCGGCGTGCTGGAAACTGCCATCCTCGGTCTGCCCGCCGGCATCGGCGAGCCTTACTTTGACAGCGTGGAGAGCGAGATCGCCCATCTGGCCTTTTCCATCCCGGCGGTCAAGGGCATCGAGTTCGGCACCGGCTTCGGCTTTGCCGGGCTGCGCGGCTCGGAGGCAAACGACGCCTTCCGCATGACGGCAGAGGGCGCGGTGGTCACCGCCACCAACCACAACGCAGGCATCAACGGCGGCATCGCCAACGGGATGCCGGTGGTGTTCCGCACCGCCGTCAAGCCCACTCCCAGCATCTACAAGCAGCAGGATACGGTGGATTACATCGCCAAAAAGGACGCGCAGCTGTCCATTCAGGGGCGGCACGACCCCTGCATCGTGCCCCGGGCCGCCATTGTGCAGACCTGCGCCGCCGCCCTTGCGGTGGGCGATCTGCTCACCGCCCGGTACGGTGCCCGGTGGATGACCGACCCCACCGGCTACCGGAAGGAGGCCTGAGATGGAATACGGACTGATCGGCGGCAAGCTGGGACACTCCTACTCCAAGACCATCCATGAGCTGCTCTGCGGGTACAGCTACGAGCTGTGCCCCCTGCCCACCGAGGCAGATGCCCGCGCCTTTTTGCAGCGGCGGCAGTTCAAGGCCATCAACGTGACCATCCCCTATAAAAAGCTGGTGATGGAGTACTGCTCCTTCATCGACCCCCGCGCCCGCGCCATCGGTGCGGTGAACACGGTGGTCAATAAAAACGGCCTGCTCTACGGCTACAACACCGATTATCTGGGCTTTGCCCACCTGTGCGAAGCCCACGGCGTGGAACTTGCGGGCAAAACGGTGCTCATTTTAGGCACCGGCGGCACCCACAACACCACCCGCGCGGTGGCGCTGGACAAAGGTGCTGCCAAGGTGCTGACGGTCAGCCGCACCCCCGACCCGGAAAAGGGCGAGCTGAGCTACGCCGAAGCCGTGCGCAGCGGCGCACAGGTGGTGTTCAACACCACCCCCGCCGGGATGTACCCAAACGTGGGCGTGTGCAGTCTGGACGTGGCCGCCATGCCCGGGCTGGAAGCCGTGGTGGACGTGGTCTATAACCCCAACAAGACCGAACTCATTCTCCGCGCCGAGGACGCCGGTGTGCCGGTAGCCGTAGGCGGGCTGGAGATGCTGGTGGCACAGGCGGTGTATGCCGCCGAATACTTCCTTGGCCGCAAGTTCGAGGACGCCCCGGGCGAGGTGCGGCGCATTACCGCTGCGCTGCGCCGCGAGACGCTGAATATCGCCCTTGTGGGAATGCCCTCCTGCGGCAAATCCACCCTTGGCCGCCTGCTGGCAAAGCAGCTGGGCAGACCGCTTGTGGATCTGGACGAGGAGATCGTCAAGGCAGACGGACGCAGCATCCCGGATATCTTTGCCGCCGAGGGCGAAGAAGGCTTCCGGGCAAAGGAAGCCGCGCAGATCGCCCGTTTCGGCAAGGAAAAAGGACTTGTGCTCTCCTGCGGCGGCGGCGCGGTGAAGCGGGCAGAGAATGTCCGCGCCCTGCGCCAGAACGGCGTGGTGCTGTTCATCGACCGGCCGGTGGAAGCGCTGGCTGTGGGCGGCAACCGTCCGCTTTCTTCCAGCGCCGAGGCGCTGCGCACCATGGAAGCCCAGCGCCGCCCGCTGTACCTTGCCGCCGCAGATGCGGTGATTTCTAACACCGGCACGCTGGCCGAGGCGCTGGCAGCTGCACAGGAGGCACTGGATGAAATTTTTGATTCTTAACGGGCCAAACATCAATCTGGCGCGCTGGTCTGAGCCCGGCGTGCCGGGCGAAGTGGACTACACCGGCCTGATGGACTATGTGCAGGCGGGCTGCGACCAGCTTGGCATTGAAACGGATATCTGTCAGTCCAACCACGAGGGCGATTTGATCGACGAGATCCAGTCTGCCCCCGGGCGGGTGGACGGCATCGTGCTGAACCCCGGCGGCTACGCCCATTACAGCGTAGCCATTCTGGACGCGCTGCGGCTGTGCAGCGTGCCCGCCGTAGAGGTGATGTTGGACGCCCCGGACGAGCGTGAGCCCTTCCGCAAAACGGATGTGGTGTCCTTTGGCTGTCAGGGGCATTTTATCGGCGAAGGCCCGCAGGGCTACCTGCACGCCTGCATCTGGCTGGCGCAGCTGCTGCGCACCGATGGCTCCTCTAAGGCGCATATCGTGATGTAAAACAAACAGGAAAGGAACGACCTCCCATGATCATCTCCACCAAAAAAGGCACTCCCAAAGAGGAGCTGGAAAAGATCGTTGACAAATTCGAAAAGCAGGGTCTGGACGTGACCCTGATCACCGGCAAGGACTACAACGTGTTCGGTCTGGTGGGCGACACCACCAAGATCGACGAGCGGGACGTGCTGGCAAACCCGTGGATCGACAACGTTACCCGCGTGTCCGCGCCCTATAAGCGCGCAAACCGCCTGTTCCACCCCGCAGACTCGGTCATCGATTGCGGCGGCGTGAAGATCGGCAGCAAGGAAAAGATCGCCGTCATGGCGGGCCCCTGCAGCATCGAAAACGCCGAGCAGGCGCTGCGCATCGCGCAGGGGGTCAAGGCGGGCGGCGCAGCGCTGTTCCGCGGCGGTGCCTACAAGCCCCGCACCTCTCCCTACGCCTTTCAGGGTCTGGAGACCGAGGGCATCTTGGACATGGTAAAGGCACGCGAAGCCACCGGCCTGCCCATCGTCTCCGAGCTGATGAGCGAGGACCGCATCCCGGAGTTTGAGGAGTATGTGGACGTGGTGCAGATCGGCGCACGCAATATGCAGAACTTCCAGCTGCTCAAGGCCGTGGGCAAAATGCACAAGCCCGTGCTGCTCAAGCGCGGCCTGTGCAACACCATTGAAGAGTGGATCATGAGCGCCGAGTACATCATGGCCGGCGGCAACGAGCAGGTCATCTTCTGCGAGCGCGGCATCCGCACCTTTGAAAAATACACCCGCAACACGCTGGATCTCTCCGCCGTGCCCCTCATCCACGAAAAGACCCATCTGCCCATCGTGGTAGACCCCAGCCACGCCACCGGCAAGGCCAATCTGGTGGAGCCTATGATGATCGCCGCGGTAGCCGCCGGTGCGGACGGTCTGGAGGTAGAGGTGCACTACGACCCCCAGCACGCATGGAGCGACGGCGCACAGTGCCTGACCCCGGACGCCTTTGCACAGGCCATGGCAAAGTGCCGTCAGGTGGCTTGGGCTATCGGCCGGAATATGTAAAAAACGCCTTCCTGTTCAGGGAAAGCGCCAGCTACCAGCGCCCTCATCCGTCTGCTCCCTGCGTTCGCAGCCACCTTCCCCCGACCGGGGGAAGGCTTTGGTGCAGTACCGATGCAAGGGCGAGAAAAAAGGATAACACCGCTATGCTTGTAACCATCAGACCTGCCCCCGGCGGCATCGGGGGCGTGATCGCCGCGCCGCCCAGCAAAAGCATGGCGCACCGCGCCGTGCTGTGCGCCGCGCTGGCCGTAGGGCGCTCTCACATCACCCATCTGGAATTCAGCAAGGACATCTCTGCCACCCTGTCCGCTGCCGCACAGCTGTGCGCCGCCGTGGACATCGGCGCGGACGATGCCACTGTGCAGGGGCTTGGGCATTTTCTGCCCCTGACCGCCCCGGTGGACTGCTGCGAAAGCGGCAGCACCCTGCGGTTTTTGATCCCCATTGCCAGCCTGACCGGCCAGCCGGTCACCTTTACCGGGCGCGGACGGCTGATGGAGCGCCCGCAATGCGTATACGAAACGTTATATCGTGAGCAGAATCTACGGTTTGAGCAGTCCCTCTCCGGGCTGACCGTGGAGGGTGCACTGACCCCCGGGGACTACCGGCTGGCAGGCAACGTGTCCAGCCAGTTCATCAGCGGGCTGCTGTTCGCGCTGCCTTTGCTGCCCGGGGACAGCCAGCTGCACCTTATTCCCCCCGTGGAGAGCCGCAGCTACATCGACATGACCCGCGCCGTACAGGCCGCCTTTGGGGTGCACAGCCGCTGGCTGGACGAAACCACCCTGCTGCTGCCCGGCGGGCAGCAGTACCACCCCTGCGACTACAACGTGGAGGGCGATTACAGTCAGGCCGCTTTCCCGGCGGTGCTGGGTGCGGTGTGCGGCGGGGTGACCATCACTGGCCTTGCACCGGATACTTTGCAGGGCGATGCCGCTATTCTGGACATCCTGCGCCGGTGCGGCGCGGTGTTCACCCGCACGGGCGACCGCGTCACCTTTGCAAAAGCACCCCTGCACGGGGTGGATA
This sequence comes from Faecalibacterium prausnitzii, assembly GCF_003324185.1. Classification (GTDB taxonomy): domain Bacteria; phylum Bacillota; class Clostridia; order Oscillospirales; family Ruminococcaceae; genus Faecalibacterium; species Faecalibacterium prausnitzii. The sequence goes on along the minus strand of NZ_PXUP01000001.1, from coordinate 260,282 downwards.
TCGACCTTGCGGACTGCCCCGACCTTGGCCCCGTGCTGATGGTGCTGGGTCTGCTGTGCGAGGGCACCACCGTCATCCGCAACGCGGAGCGGCTGCGGTTGAAGGAGAGCGACCGCATCGCGGCCATGGAGGCCGAGCTGCGCGCCTGCGGCGGCGTGCTGGAAAGCGACGGCGGCACCATCACGGTGCACGGCTGTGCGGAGCGTCTGCACGCCCCTGCCGCCCCCCTGCACGGCCACAACGACCACCGGGTGGTCATGAGCCTTGCGGTGCTGGCTGCTGCCGCCGCACTGCCCCTGACCGTGGACGATGCCGAAGCCATCCAGAAGAGCTGGCCCGGCTTTTTTGCAGATGCAGCGCCGCTTGGCGTGGAGGTAGAAGATGCTTGATAAAACAAAACGTTATCTCGTAGTGGGTCTGGGTCTACTGGGCGGCAAGTACGCGCTGGAGCTGACCCGCGCAGGCTTCCATGTGGACGGCATCAACCGCAGCGAGGGACATTTGCAGTACGCGCTGGAGCACGGCTATATCGCCGGCGGTAAGACCCACGATTTTGAGGACCTTGTCCGGCAGGCCGACCATATCATCTTTGGCCTGTACCCCACCGCGCTGCTGGACTGGTTTGGCACCTACGGCCACCTGCTCAAGCCCGGGTGCATCTTTACGGATGTTTCCGGCGTCAAGACCGGCCTTGTGGAGCCGGTGCAGGCACTGTGCCCGGCAGGGGTGGAGTTCATTGCCAGCCATCCCATGGCAGGCCGCGAAACTTCCAGCGTGGAACACGCCGCCGAGGTGAATTTTGCCCCGGCAAACTTCATCATCACTCCCACCGAAAAGAACACCCCGGCGGGCATCCAGTGGGCAAAGGAGCTTGCCGAGGTGCTGGGTTTCAAGCATATCTGCACCCTGACCGTGCAGGAGCACGACCGGATGATCGGCTATGTCAGCCAGCTGTGCCACGCCATTGCCGTAAGCCTGATGTGCGCCAACGACAACTCCTCGCTGTGCGAATACACCGGCGACTCCTTCCGCGACCTGACCCGCATTGCACGCATCAACGACAAAATGTGGGCAGAGCTGTTTTTGTGGAACAAGCAGAACCTGATCAGCGAGATCGACCAGTTCGATTCCGCTTTGCAGGAGATGCGCGCCGCCCTTGTAGCGGACGACCGGGACAAGCTGGAACAGATGTTCCGCCTTTCCACCCAGCGCCGCGCCGCCTTTGACAAAAAGCTGCCGGAATAAACCGTGACGGAGGTATTGCCCCATGCCCAAGCAGGAAGGACAGAAATCCAAGCTGGTAACGCTGCTGCGCATCCTTGAGCAGCGCACCGACGAGACCCACCGCCTGAACGTGCCCCAGCTGGTGCAGCTGCTGGAAAATCAGGGCATTCTGGCCGAGCGCAAGAGCATTTACAGCGACATCGACACCCTGCGCAGTCTGGGCTACGACATCCAGCTGCAGCGGGGGCGCGGCGGCGGGTACTGGATGGCCAGCCGTGCATTCGAGCTTTCGGAGCTGAAACTGCTGGTGGATGCGGTACAGTCCAGCAGTGTCATCTCGGCGCGCACCAGCAAACGCATCATCCACAAGCTGGAAGCCCTCTGCTCCGACTATGAGGGCACCCAGTTGCAGCGTCAGGTGTATGTGGACGGACGCCCCAAAACCGACAGCCAGACCCTTTTGTACAGCATCGACGCGCTGCACACTGCCATCAACCGGGGATGTCTGGTGCAGTTCCGCTACAAGGGCAGCAGCGCCGTGCGCACCGTAAGCCCGTGGCAGCTGGCATGGGAAAACGGCTGCTATTACCTGATCGCCTATCAGGACGAAAAAGCACCCCCGGTACGCCACTACCGGGTGGACCGGATGGCCGGGGTGCTGGTGCTGGACGAGCCGCGCCGGGGCAAGGAGTTCTTCCGCACCTTCGACCTGCCCGCCTATCTGCGCAAGCACTTCAATATGTTCGGCGGCACCGAGTACCGGGTCACCCTGCGATGCGCTGCCGACCTTGAGCCGGTCATGCGGGAGCGCTTTGGCCGGGAGCCGGTGTTCTGCCCGGAGGACGCAGAGCACTTCCACTTTGACGTGCCCATCTGCGTCAGCCAGCAGTTTTTCGGCTGGGTGTGCGGCTTTGGCGGCAAGGTAGAGGTCACCGCCCCCGCCGCCGTCCGCGCTCAGCTGCACGAGATGGTGCAGAGCCTTGCGGAGCAGCATGAATAAACAGAAAGGGTTCCGGAAACGCCTGCGGGCGTTTCTGGAACCCTTTTTCCTATCAATTTTTCCTTATTCCTCAAATTCCAGATCGCTGGGCTGGATGAGGTCAAGCTCTGCGGCGGGCTCGGCGATGAGGCGGCGGCTCTGGTTGAAGATGGCCTTTTCCAGCGTGTTGCGCGCCAGACGGCCGTTGCCGGCGGTGCGGCTGTCCAGCGCCTGACGGCGCTTATAGTAGCCCAGCAGCGGGAAGGTGCAGCCCTCGGCAAGGCGGTAGCCCTTGCCCTTTGCCAGCACGGCGGTGATGTCCAGCAGCTCGTCTGCGGTGTAGTCCGGGAACTCGATCTTGTTGGGGAAGCGGCTGGCAAGGCCGCTGTTGGCGGTGAGGAATACCTCCATCTCCTTGGTGTAGCCCGCAAGGATGACCACCAGCTCGTCCCGGTGATCCTCCATGCCCTTTACAAGGGTGTCGATGGCTTCCAGCCCAAAGCTGTCCTGCTGGCCGCGGTACAGGCTGTACGCCTCGTCAATGAACAGCACGCCCCCTAGTGCACTTTCGATGACGCTGTTGGTCAGCGGGGCGGTGTGGCCGGTGTAGCGCCCCACAAGGTCGGCGCGGGTCACCTCCACCAGCTGCCCGCCCCCCAGCGCGCCGATGGCCTTGAGGTACTTTGCCACCAGCCGGGCAATGGTGGTCTTGCCGGTGCCGGGGTTGCCGGTAAAGATCATGTGCATGGACAGGCTTGCGGTCTTGAAGCCTGCCGCTGCGCGGCGCTGCTGCACCTGTAAATTGTCTGCCAGACCGAACACATACTCCTTGACCGGGGCAAGCCCCACCAGCGCATCCAGCTCGGCGCGGATCTGCTCCACCGCGCCGGTGTAGGCCGCCGGAAGCAGGCTGAACAGGTCTGCCGGGGCGGCACCGTTCAGCGCAAATTGCAGCCCCTCGGGCGCGGCGGTCAGCGCCACCGTGCCGGACAGTTTTGCATCGGTCTGCAGGCAGTACTCGCTCAGAGCCCGGAAGATCCGCTCGCAGCAGTCTGCCAGCCCCTCTGCGCCCTTTTCCTTGGAGCACTGCGCCGCCACATAGTCCCGCACATCCGCCCCGGCGGCGAGGGTCAGACCCAGACGGCTGTTCACCCGCTGCGCCAGCGCGTTCAGCTGCTGCGCGGCCAGCGCCGCCAGCGCTTCCGGGGTAAAGGGGGCGGTCTGGCACACATCCCCTACCGCCGCCACAAAGGACGCGCCAAACTTATCTGCCAGCGCCTCCCGTCCCTTGCGGGAGAAGAAGATCAGGTACTTGCCGCAGGGGTCGATGCGGCTCACTGCGCCGGGGGCAAGGGCCGTGCCGGCTTCTACCAGAATGCCCTCCTTGTTGACCAGATACCGGCTGGACAGGGGAGCACTGCCCTTGACCGCAAGGTCGGAGAGAATGCGCAGAAAGCCGGGGTGGCAGCTCTCGTAGTGCTCAAACACCACGATCTCGCCCGGGGCGTGCAGGGCGGCGTAAAGGTCCTGCAAAAACAGCTTTTCCGCGCCGGGGTCGGGGTAAAGCGCAAGATCCATCACCGCCATCCGGTCGCTCTGCAAAAGCCCCCGCGCCGCCATGATGCGGGCAGTCTCCGCCAGTGCAAAGTGCCGCCCTGTGCCCGGAGCGCCCCACAGCAGGATCACATTGCGGGCGGCTGCGCCCTCGGTGCCCAGCACAAAGGGGCGGCGCATGGCCCGCACCACGCTGTCCACAAAGGCGTCCTGCCCGAGGACGGTCTTTTTCACCTCGGCGGCAAGGCCTTCAAAGCTGCCCAGCTGCTCCGGTTTTGTGTCTGCCGTGCCCTTGGCCAGCAGGCCGTCCGCTTCCATGTCCCGCAGCATCCGGCGGCTGTCCTCCAGCGCCGTCTGCACCCCGGCATCCTGCGCCTTCAGCCGGGCGTTCTGCTGCTTCAGCAATTCGTCCAGCTGCTTTTGTTGTTCCAGCAGCGCCGCGTTCAGGTCCGGCAGGCCGCTGCCCGCCGGTTTTTCGGGCTGCGGCTTTTCCGGCTGCGGCTGCGCGCCGCCGAACTTCAGTTTGCCGCCCGCGCCGAACACGCCGTTCATCAAGCTTTCCCAATCATCGGTGTATGCCATGGTGCTGCCCTCCATCGGTGTTTTTTCTTCCAGTATAGTGAACTGCGCGGCATTTTGCAAGCACAAAAAAGCTCCCCCTTTCGGGGGAGCTGATATCCGCGTCTATGCGGGGATCATGCTGTTTTCTCAGCCCTTGCAGCCCTGCTCTTCCCAGTCGCCGAAATCGTTGGCATCGGCGATCTTGGTGACGTCGATCTTGCCGTTCTCGTCCTTGGGGGCAACAGCGGGGCCGGCCTCCACGGGGTTGGCGTTCGGAGCTTCGGGGTCGTACACAGGGCGCTCTTCGGCGGTCTCCGGCTGGGTCTGGGGTGCGTTCTCAGCAGGGGCGGGTGCTTCCGGTGCGGCTTCCTCGGCAGCTTCTGCGGCGGCATCGGCAGCCTTTGCCTCTTCCTTGGCCTCGGCCTCTTCGTAGGCCTCGGCGGTCTTTTCGGCCTCCTCGGCGTCCTTTTCGGCTTCCTCCGGGAACTCGACCTCCTCCACATGGAGCGGGTCTTTCTGGTTCAGGATCTTGTCCAGCACCACGATGGCAGCGCCGGTGACGGCCACGGCAGCAGCCGTGCCAAGAATACGGAACAGAGTTTTCATACCAGAACCTCCTTGTTATCAAGAAACGTTAAGAGAACGTTACGACCTCTTCCAGGGGCTTTTCAGCGGGCTCTACCGACACGGCGGTCAGCACCGGGCCCTTGCCCCGGTAGATGTTGTGGAACTTGTAGCCCACCTTGGCAGTCACCCGCACCCAAGCGCGCTGTTCCAGCGCCTTGTAGCCATCGTAGCTGCAGGGGAAGCCCACGAACTGGATATCCTGCACGCAGCAGGTCATGGCAAAGCGGCCGGGCACAAAGCTGTTTTTGCCAGCACGGTTGGTCTGGCAGACCTGTGCCAGAAAGCGCACCGTCTTGCCGGTGTACTTCTGGGGCTCGTCCTGACAGTCCATGTACCAGATGCCAAAATCGTCATCCGGGATGTCGATGGGGTCAGCGTTGATATCAAAGGGCAGCGGGTCGGGAATATCATCGTAGGCTACGCTGCCGTCCTTGAACTCGTAGGCGATATCGCACTTGCGGGAGGCCTGCCGCACCAACTTGTGCAGCTCCTGCCGGGCGTCATCGTTGTTCACGGCTTCGGCGCGGTTGAACACGATCAGCTCGCTGCGGGCGATCTTGTCCAGCATCAGACTGCGCATGGAGTTGTCGCGGGCGTAGGTCAGAGCGGTGGTGCCGTCGGCGGTGGCGATGCACTGGTACACCAGCCAGTTCTCGGGCAGGGCATCCGCTAGATCCTGCAGCAGCCACATGCCGTTGTACTCGATGACCACGCGGCCTGCGTCTGCTTCCTTGCCCAGCTTTGCAAGGTTCTGGGGGTTCAGCTCGGACTTGTCCTCCAGCACCTTCACGGTCACGCCGGGGAAGGCGAACTTCTTCTCGTTGTACTCCTCTTCGCCCTCCTCGCAGATCAGCAGCAGGGTCTTGTCGCCGGAGTCGAAATTGGGGTCTTCAAAGGTCTCCTGAATAAACTTGGTCTTGCCGCTTTCCAGAAAGCCCACAAACAGGTAGACCGGGATCTCTTTTGCCATAATAAATGGTTGCTCCTTCTCTCAATAATGGGGTTCTCAGCAGCCGAACAGCTGGGCGATAGCGGTCTCGTTCAGCTTGGAGCCGATGACCACCAGCTTGCCGCCCACGTCTGCGCTGCGGCTGCGCACTTCCCACTCGCCGGGCACATAGTCGAACTCCAGCCAGCCGTCTGCGCCGCCGTCCACGATGCCCTTGCTGCGCAGGATCATGCCGTAATTGCCGGTATCCAGCTCGGTGAGGGCGTGCTCCACCTCAGCCTTGGTGAACTTGCGGGCCGTCTCCACGCCCCAGCTGGTGAACACTTCATCGGCGTGGTGGTCGTGATGATGATGACCGCAGCAGCAATGACCGTCATGGTCGTGGTGATGCTCGTGCTCCTCGTGGTCGTGGTCATGCTCGTCATGGTCATGGTGATGATGCTCATGCTCGTGCTCGTCGTCATCATCGTCATGATCGTGGTGGTGACCGCAGCAGCAATGGTCATCATGATCGTGCTCGTCGTGGTCGTGGTGATGATGCTCGTGCTCATCCTCGTCGTCATCATCGTCATCATGGTCATGATGATGGCCGCAGCTGCACACACCGTTCTCATGGTCGTGATGATGGTGATGCTCGTGCTCCTCTTCCTCGTCCTCGTGGGCGTGCTCCTCGTTGGCCTTGGCAGCCATGGCGATCAGCTCGGCCTTGAAGTCGTCCTTGGTGGACATGGCCTTCAGGATCTGCTCACCGGTCAGGTGATCCCATGCGGTGGTCACGATGGTGGCGGTGGGGTTCTTTTCCCGCAGCATTGCCACGGCGGCGGCGATCTTTTCCTCGCTGGCGGTCTGGGTGCGGCTGAGCAGGATGCAGCTTGCGTGGCTGATCTGGTCATCGTAGAACTCGCCAAAGTTCTTCATATACATCTTGACCTTGTTCACATCGGCCACGGTGACAAAGCTGTTCAGCTGCACGTCCAGATGCTCCGCCACGCCCTCCACGGCGCGGGTCACATCGCTCAGCTTGCCCACGCCGGACGGCTCGATGACGATGCGGTCGGGGTGGTACTGCTCCACCACCTGCTGCAGCGCGGTGCGGAAATCGCCCACCAGAGAGCAGCAGATGCAGCCGGCGTTCAGCTCGTTGATCTGGATGCCGCTTTCCTTCAGGAAACCGCCGTCAATGCCGATCTCGCCGAACTCGTTCTCGATCAGCACCACCTGCTGGCCTGCAAAGGCCTCGGTGATCAGCTTTTTGATCAAAGTAGTTTTGCCGGCGCCAAGGAAGCCGGAGAAGATATCGATTTTAGTCATGTTCCAAATGCCTCTTTCTTTTTATCGCAATATTCGCAATTGTTAGCGCAAAGGGCCGCAGAGTGCTGACCCAAAAATACTACACCTCTATTATAACAAGGCTGTCAATGGAAAACCGGCCTTTTTCAAGAAAAAATTGTAACTTTTTTTGCAAATTGACGGCGTTTTGGGGCGTGGACGAACTCCCTCAGTCAAAACCTGACGGTTTTGCCAGCTCCCTCTGGGAGAGAGCCTCTGGCGCACCCGCAAACTTTGCGCTTTAGCCGGAAACTGTACCGCTATGCCAAAGGCCCCATCTCAGAGGGGGCTGTCGCCGTAGGCGACTGGGGGAGTTCGCTCCTAAACCCTCCCCCGCATTGCATTCTTCCCCGCAGAATGATACAATAGCAGCAGCAAACCATCGCCGCCGGACGTTTTTCCGGCAAATGACAGAAAGAGGGCTTTTGTTATGAGTATGAACACAGTTCCCGAGCGTCTGGCCGCGCTGCGTGCCGCTATGAAGGCAAACGGCGTGGACGTTTATCTGATCCCGGTGGGCGACCCGCATTCCAGCGAGTATCTGCCCGACCACTACACCTCCCTGACCTACTTCTCCGGCTTCCACGGTGAGAACTCCAACTTTGTGGTCACCATGACCGAGAGCGCCGTCTGGGCAGACGGCCGGTACTTTGTGCAGGCAGAGAAAGAGATCGCCGGCACCGAGATCCAGCTGATGCGCATGGGCGAGCCGGGCGTGCCCACCGCCGAGGAATACTGCGGCAAGGTACTGCCCGAGGGCGGCACGCTGGGTCTGTGCGGCCTGACCGCCAACTGTGCACTGGTCAACAACCTGAAAAAGGAGCTGGAGTCCAAGCACGGCAGCATCAAGACCCTGTTCCTGGAGGACGAGCTGTGGGTGGAGGGACGTCCTGCCCGCCCGGCTACCCCGGCATGGATCTTACCCAAGGAGTACGCAGGCTTCTCCCCGGCAGAAAAGCTGGAGCAGCTGCGCGCAAAGCTGAAGGAGCAGGGCTGCACCGCCCAGCTGGTTGGCAAGCTGGATAATCTGGCTTGGCTTCTGAACCTGCGCGCCATGGATATCGAGTGCACCCCCTACGCCATGGCCTACTGCTATGTTACCCCCAGCCGCGCCGTGCTGTTCATCAATCAGGCGCGGGTCACCCCGGAGGCAAAGGCAGAGCTGGAAGCCAACGGCGTGACGCTGGCCGACTACGACAGCATTCTGGACGTGATGGCCGCCGAGACCGAGCCGCAGACCGTGCTGGCAGAAAGCGCTACCGTGAACTACGCCGTGTATCAGGTGTTGGAAAACAACCCCGCCCTGACCGTGAAGGACGCTGCCGACCCCCTGCTGGCCATGAAGGGCGTGAAGAACGAGGTAGAGCTGGCACACCTGCGCGAGTCCCATCTGCGGGACGCCGTTGCCATGGTGCGGTTCCAGATCGAGCTGGAGAACCGTCTGGCTTCCGGCGAACAGCTGACCGAGCTGACCGTGGACGAGATCTTGCACAAGTACCGCAGCGCGGACGACAAGTTCCTTGTGGAAAGCTTTGGTACCATTGCAGCCTACGGCGGCAACGCAGCCATGATGCACTACCACGCCACCCCGGAGGATCACGCCGTCTTGCAGCGCAAGGGCTTTTTGCTGGTGGACAGCGGCGCAACCTACATGGACGGCACCACCGACATCACCCGTACCTACCCGCTGGGCGAGCTGACCGAGGACGAGCGGCTGTTCTATACTTGGACGCTGCAGTGCCACATCGACATCGCCAAGGCCGTCTGGCTGGATTACTGCGACTGCCATATGCTGGACACCATCGCCCGCGAGCCGCTATGGCGTCACCTCATCAACTACCGCTGCGGCACCGGCCACAGCGTCAGCTTTGTGGGCAACGTCCATGAGGGCCCCCACGCTTTGAACGGCCGCAACACCACCCTGATGCGCCCGGGCATGATCGTCACCGACGAGCCCGGCGTGTACGAGGCCGGAGAGGTGGGCATCCGCATTGAAAACGAGATCGAGTGCTACCACAAGGCCGACAACCAGTACGGCACCTTCCTTGCCTTCCGTCCCCTCACCTTTGTGCCCATTGCCACCTCTCCCATCGTGCCCGGCGTGCTGGACAAGGAGCAGATCGCTTGGCTGAACGACTATCACCGCAAGGTGTTCGAGCAGCTGGCACCCCGCCTGACCGAGGACGAGCGCGCATGGCTGGCTGAGAAGTGCGCCGCCATCGGCTGCTGAAAGCAGCTGCCTCTTGTGCGTTGAAGTGTAAACTGCTATAAAAAATCCGAACGGTCTGAATCCTATATGGCACAGGGTTCAGACCGTTTTTTTGTAAAATATCTCTTTACGGCAAAACGTTCCTTGACATTATCGGTTTTATCCGATAAAATATAGATAGAAAGATTCGGTGTGAGGATGTAAAAATGCGGGGATATGATGTTGACTTCTTCATAAGGGAGAATGGCGATTGCCCGGTAAAAGAGTTTTTGCTCTCCCTTGACAAAAAGATGCGGGCAAAGCTTTTGGTGGAACTCGACCTGCTGGAAGAAAACGGTCCCCAGCTCAGAGAGCCCTATTCAAAGCATCTTGAGGACGGGATCTTTGAGCTTCGGGCAAAGCAGGGGTCGGACATCACGCGCGTGCTGTACTTCTTTTTTGTAGGAAAGAAAATCGTCCTTACAAACGGATTCACAAAGAAGACCCAGAAAACACCCCGCGCTGAGATAGCGACCGCGAAAAAATACCGTGCGGAATACATAGAGCGAAAGGAGAGTCTCTCATGAGTGATTTTAGAAAATTCCTTGATGAACAGCTTGAGGATCCGGAGTTCAAGGCTGAATGGGACGCTTTGCAGCCGGAACGCGCACTGGTTCAGGCCATGATCGATGCACGCAAACGCACCGGCATGACGCAGCAGCAGCTGGCAGAAAAAACCGGCATCTCTCAATCCGACATCAGCAAATTCGAAACAGGCGGCGGCAACCCTTCCATCAAGACCTTGCAGCGTCTGGCGGCAGGCATGGGAATGATCCTTCAGGTTGAGTTCAAGCCTGTCACAAGCGCCCACTGAGCTGCGGACACGTTTCCGTTTTGACAGACATTGTTTTTGAAAATTGCGGTAGATCGTCTACCCTGCAAAGGAAACCGAACCATGATCTTTCACATTGCGATATGCAGTCCGGACGGGGCGCTGCGCAGCAGGCTGGAGCACCAGTGCATGGAGTTCTTTGCCCGACGGGAGGACGCCTGCATCGTGGAGCAGCTGCAAAGCCCGGAAGCGCTTTTGCAGCAGGATGCCGCCGGGCTGCGGTACGAGCTGTACCTCATCGAGCTTGCGGCGGTAGCCCGGCCCGAAGGGCTTACGGCGGCGGCAGAGCTGCGCCGCCGGGGCCGCCGCGCGCCGCTGGCTTTTGTGGCCCGCACCCCGGCGCACGCATACAGCGCCTACCGGGTGGACGCCATGCAGTATCTGCTGCAGCCGGTGCACCAGCCGGAAGTTTCTGCCCTGCTCAAGCGGGCGGTGGAGCCGGAATACGGCCCAACCCTTACCGTGACCACCGCCGACGGTGTGCGGGCGCTGACCTATGCCGAAATTGAATATCTGGAATGCACCCACCACATCGTGCACTTCCACCTGACCACCGGAGAGGATGTGGCCTCCCTCTCGCTGCGGGTGCCCTTTTCTGCGGTGGCGCAGCCGCTGCTTGCGGACGGCCGCTTTGTGCAGCCGCACCGCTCCTATGTGGTCAATCTGGAAGCAGTACAGCTGCTGTCCCCCGGCGAGGTACGGATGCGCAGCGGGGCACGCATCCCCATCCCCCGCGGGCGGGAAGCCGCCGTCCGGGAGGCTTTCTGCGCCCGGGTAGGGTAAAAAGCAAAAAGTCGCTGCACATTCGTGCAGCGACTTTTTTGTTTAACGATTTATTCTTCCTTATGCCGGGGCTTTTTGCGGCGGGCGTGCTTTTGGGGCTTGCGGCGGGGCTTTTTGCGGGAGGGCTCGGGCTGGACAGAGGCATCGTTCAGGCGGGACATTGCATCCAGCAAAGCACCCTGCAGGCTGTCCGAGGGTACCCCGCTCTCCGAAAAGGCGAACAGGAATTTGTAGATCTGGGGCTGCAGCTCCTCGTACAGCCCAAGGCGGGTGTACACCTCCTTGAACAGCTGAAAAATCTGTGTCTTGTTCTCTACGATGCCGCGCAGGTCGATCTGGGTATGGCAGAGGCTTTTGGGGTTCTGGATATAATGATACCCGGCCTCGGGGATGGAAACGAACACCTGTGCGTGCTCGAGATACCCCATGTTGAAGATCAGATCCTCCGCCCAGTGCACATCGGGCGCAAAGCCAAGCTGGTTCTGTGCAATGATCTCCCGGCGGTAGAGTTTGTTCCACAGCACGCCGTAGTAAAAGGAGGCGGGCTGCTGCATCAGGCGGCGGGCGTAGTCCTCCCGGCTGTAAACGCCCTGCGGCAGAAAGCCGTACTTATGCACCTCGGTCTTGGGGGCTTCCGGCTCGATGCCAAGGGAGGTCTGCAGCGTTTCCAGCGCGTGCCCGGTCTTGCTGGAGTTGGAGGGGATCACCATCCAGTACGGGGCGATCACAAGGTCGGCGTTGTGCTCCAAGGCAGCCTGCACAAGGTTCTGGGTGTAATCAGGGTCCAGTGCGTCATCACTGTCCGCAAACTGGATATAGTCGCCCTGCGCAAGGGTAAGCCCGGCATTCCGCGTGCGGGAAACACCCTCGTTCTCCTTATCCACCACCACGATGCGGGGGTCCTTGGCCCGGAACTGCTCACAGATGGCAAGGCTGTCATCCGTAGAGCCATCATTCAGCACGATGATCTCCAACTCCTGATAGGTCTGGCTGCAAATGCTTTCCAGACAGCGGGAAAGCCCCTTCTGGGCGTTGTATACGGGCACAATGATGCTGACGAGGGGGTTCGTCATGGCAGGGCCTCCTTTTTTGACGACAGAATTTGAGTATTATTATTATCATACTCCTGCGGCGCCCGGATTACAAGAGCGCCGCACTGTGGCAGTTTTGTGAAACCTTACGCCTGCGCCCAGTCCAGTGCAGTCCAGTCCGGCAGGAACTGGTCGCAGATGCGGCGCAAAGCGGGGGCGTCGGCGGCGCTGGTGGTGTCCTGAATGCCCACCAGATAGAAGCCGGCGTCGTGGGCGGTCTGGGCAGCGTAGAGCGCGTCCTCGCACACGGCGCACCCGGCGGGCTCCGTGCCGCCAAGGCGGTGCAGCGCTTCCATAAAGGGGGCGGGGCTGCTCTTGCTCATAGCACCCCGCGCCTCAATGTAAAAATCAAAGTATTCGTCGATGCCAAGGCGGGTCAGCACGGTGCGGCACTGGCTGCTCCATGTGTTGGAGCAAACGCACATCCGTGCGCCCTCGGCCCGCAGCCGGGCAAGGGTGTCCCGCACGCCGGGCTTCAGTTCCACCTTCTCGTACAACTGGGCGATCACCTCGCGCATCACGTCCAGATAGCCGTTCCTGTCCAGCGGCAGCGCATACTCCCGGATGAGGTACTGTGCGCCGTCCTCCATGCCCATGGTCAGCAGGGTCTCGTGCAGGTCTGCCTTCGGGGTGCGGCCAAAGCGTGCCAGCAGCGCCTCCGGGGCGCCCTCCCATACCACCACCATGCTGTCGGTCAGGGTGCCGTCCATATCAAAGATCCATTGTTTGCAGTGCATACGTTCCTCCTGTTGTGCGCCCTCCGGGCCGCTTTTATACTCATCTCCGGTTAGTATAGCACGAAACTTTCACAGGAAAAAGGCATGATCTCTGAAAAATCGGGAGAATTTTACCTGAAAGTATGGTATAATTATAACAATTTTAGAAAATACCGGGAACGTGCACGGGAGGGCTTGATATGGAACGCAGAGAACCCACGCAAAAGGCGCTGGTGCTGGCAGGCGGCGGTGCGCGCGGCAGCTATCAGGTAGGCGTCTGGCGGGCTTTGATGGAGCTGGACTGGCACCCGCAGATCATCACCGGCACCAGCGTGGGCGGGCTGAACGGCGCCATGTTCGTGCTGGACCTGTACGAGACTGCCCGGGATATGTGGCTGACCATCCGCAGCCGGGATGTGATGGAGCTGCCGGAGGAAAACGCCGACCTTTCCGCCCTGCACCAGTTTCTGCGCCGGGTGGTAAAGGAAGGCGGCATGGATGTGACCCCGCTGGAGGAGATCGTGGAGCGGGTGCTGGACGAGGACGCGCTGCGGGCAGCGCCCATCCGGTTCGGCATCGTGACGGTGGAGCAGCGCGGGCTGCGCCCCCGGGAGCTGACGCTGGAGGATATCCCTGCCGGGCAGGTACGGGACTACCTGATGGCTTCGGCGGCCTGCTTCCCCGCATTGCGGGCGCGGCAGATCGACGGGGTAAAGTTTCTGGACGGCGGGTACAGCGATAATATGCCCACCGGCCTTGCCAAGACCATGGGCGCAGAGGAGCTGGTCTGTGTGGATCTGGAAGGCGTGGGCATCACCCGCCCCAACCTGACCGGCCTGCCCACCACCATGATCCGCAGCTACTGGGAGCTGGGCGATATCCTGCACTTCGACCCCGACACCGCCAAGCGCAACATGGAGCTGGGCTACTACGACACCCGCCGCGCCATGGGATACCTGCGGGGCTGCGCTTATGCTGTATCCTGTGACGCCCAGAGCTGCGAGGATGCCGCCGCTTTTGCCCAGAAGTTTAGTCAACTGCAAAAGGCCGTGCGGGAAAAATATCCCGTGACCCTGACGGCAGATGTGGCTCTTAAACTGGCCAATATGACAAAGGACGCCCAGCTTGCCCCGCTGGAAGCCGCCGCCGAGGACGCCGGGGTAGACCCCACCCATTTCTACACCACCCGGACGCTGGCCGAGGCGTTTCTGGCCGCGTGCGACAAAGAGCGTATGGAAAGCTTTGCCCCGCTGTTCACGGGCAGCAGCACCGCCGGGCAGGCGGCGCTGGCCGCTTTGCTGCCCAATACATTCTTACAGGCGCTGGTGTGGCGCACTTTGACCGCACCGGCTTTGCCGGAGGTGACAGAAGATGAAGGTTTATAAAGGCGTATCCGCATCCCCCGGACTGGTGCTGGGTCAGGTGAGCCGACTGGAACATCATGTGGAGACCTTCAGCCACGGCCCTTTCAACCCGGAGCGGGAGCTGCGGCTGCTGGCAAATGCCGTGCACACGGCGCAGAATGAACTGGACTCCATGGCGGAGCGCGCCGCCCCCACCGAGCAGGCCATCTTTTTGTTCCAGAGCATGATGCTGGACGACGAGGGCATGATGAACGAGGTGCGCTTTTGCATCAATGCGGGCATCAGCGCCTCGGCGGCGATGCATCAGGTGGGACAGCGCTACGCCGACCAGCTTGCCAACATGAAGGATAACCCCTATATGCAGTTGCGCAGCGTGGATATTCTGGACGCCACCCGCCGGGTGATCAATATCCTGACCAACCGCCCCCGGGTGTGGCTGGCGCTGGATCATCCGGTGATCCTTGCCGCCGACCGGCTGATGCCCACCGACCTGTTCAGCGTGCCCTCCGGCATGATCTTGGGCGTCATCACCGCCGAGGGCAGCGGCCAGAGCCATGCCGCCATCATTGCCCGGGCAATGAACATCCCGGGCATCGTGCAGGTGGGCAAGGATTTTCTGGACGACTGCGACGGCCGCACCGTCATTCTGGACGCAACCAACGGCAACTGCATCCTTGACCCGGACGCCTCCGCCCGCCAGCAGGCAGAGGCCAGCATCTGCCAGCTCCAGCGCGAGGACGCGGAGATGAAGCAGCTGCACAGCCTGCCGGATGAAACGCGGGACGGCGAACCCTTTGAGCTGCTGGCAAACTGCTTCGGCCCGGAGGATATCGACACCGCCATGCAGTCCGGTGCCAAGGGCGTGGGGCTGCTGCGCAGCGGCTACATGATGCTGCCCGGGCGCATTCTGGACGAGCAGGAGCAGTATTTCTTCTACTGCTCCTGTCTGGCAGCGGCAAACGGCTGCCCGGTGACCGTGCGCACCTTCGACTTTGGCTCCGACCGCACCGTGGCCGATGCCAATCAGGGGCCGCAGTCCTCCAAGCTTGGCCTGCGCGGCATCCGCAACAGCCTGCGCCAGCCCCAGCAGTTCCAGACCCAGATCTGCGCCTTGCTACGCGCCGCTGCCCGGGGGCCGCTGCGGGTGATGTTCCCCATGGTGACCGATGTAGAGGACTGGGACGCCGCCATGAGCATTGTGGAGCACTGCCGCCAGAGCCTGCGGGAGCGGGGTGTGCCCTTTAACGAGAACACCCAGTTCGGCGTGATGCTGAGCATCCCCGCCGCCTGCCTGACCGTGGAGGACTTTGTAGCCCACGGCTGTGATTTTCTGGTCATCGGCACCAACGACCTGACCCAGTACACCCACGCCGCCGACCGGGAGCTTGCCAGCGCGGAGCACTACTACCGCCCCGCCAGCCCGGCCATGAAAAAGTTGATCACCATGGTGATGGATGCCGCCAGCGCGCACCACGTCCCGGTGACCATCTGCGGCCTTGCCGTGGGCAACCCCGCCAACACGGCGCAGTACCTGCACCTCGGTCTGCGCAGCTTCTCGGTAAGCCCCCAGAACCTGCTCAAGGTAAAGCGAGCCCTGCTGGACACCGATGCCCACCCGGATGCAGGGGAAAACGGCTGAAAATGCTTTTACAAAACGTAATATAACGTAAAATAATAAGAGGCTGTTGCACAAACCCCTGTGCAGCAGCCTCTTTCGCTCTTTTTTGTTATAGCTGTCGTTTTTCTTTACGACCCCCTTCCGTGAAAAAGCACCCCGGGAAAATCCGCAGATTTTCCCGGGGTGCCAATTTTAAATAATTATTCCGCTGAAGATGGTCAGAGCAAAGCGGAGACCATTTAAATCGTCAAGCGTCTTACTCCAGATTCCCCGTCAGGGTCATGACAGCGGAGAGCACCGCCAGCGGGGCGGTCTCGCAGCGGAGGATGCGGGGGCCAAGGCCCACCGTTTTTGCCCCGGCCTTGGCGGCCATTTCGGCCTCCTCGGCGGCAAAGCCGCCCTCGGCGCCGGTCACGATGGCAAGGCGCAGCTTTTGCCCATCGGCGGGCTTTGCCTCGGCCAGCAGCTGACGCAGGGGTGCGCCGCCGCACTCGTAGCAGAACAGCACAAGGTCGTACTGGTCAAAGCTGCGGCACACCGCCCCAAAGTTCGGCAGCGGCAGGGCTACGTTTGGCAGAACGCCCCGGCCGCACTGCTTGGCGGCTTCCAGCGCAATGCGGTTGTAGCGCTCGTTCTTCTGCTCCTCCTTTTTGGGTGCAGCCACGCAGTAGCGGCTGAAGAAGGGTACGATGTGGGCAGCGCCCAGCTCCACCCCGTGCTTGATGATCTGTTCCAGCTTGTCCTGCTTGGGATAGCCCGCCAGCAACGTCACCTCCACGGTGGGCTCGGCGGCGCTGGGGTAGCCCGGCTCTACGGCAAAATCCACCCTGTCCTCCCCAAAGCCGGTGATGGTGGCGGTGTACTCTACGGCGTTGCCGTCGCAGAGAATGACGGTATCCCCCGGCTTTGCCCGCATCACCCGGGCAAGGTGATGGGCGTCCGCACCCCGCAGGGTGGCGGTGCCGTCAGAGATCTCAGTGGTAAAGTAGCGGTGCGGCATACTGTGCGCTCCTTCTTATAATATTTGAATCTCAGGCCTTTTTGCAGACGATGCACTCCCAGCCGCGCTTTTCCTTGACTTCCACCACGGCGAGACCGGCTTTTTCCAGCCCAGCGATTACCTCGTCCTTGCGGCTGTCGATAATGCCGCTGGCAATAAAGGTGGCACCCTCGGCCATCAGGCCGGGCACGGCGGGCGCAAGGCTGAGGATGGCGTTTGCCACGATGTTGGCAGTGATGATATCATAGGTGCCGCTGGCCTTGTCGGACAGGTCGCCCACCAGCACGGTCAGCTTATCCTGCACGCCGTTCAGGGCTGCGTTCTCCCCGGCGGTACGCACCGCCACGGGGTCGATGTCCACACCCTCGGCGCTGGCAGCGCCCAGCTTGAGGGCGGCAATGGCAAGGATGCCGCTGCCGGTGCCGATATCCAGCACCCGCTCACCGCCGCGCACCTGCTCGTCCAGCGCCTCAAGGCAAAGGCTGGTGGTCTCGTGACCGCCGGTGCCGAAGGCAAGGCCGGGGTCAAGGATCAGCTTTACCCGGTCGGTATCGTACTGCTGCCACGAGGGCACCACAGCCAGACGGCTGCCGATCTCCATGGGGTGGTAGTATTTGCGCCAGCCGTTCTGCCAGTCCTCCTGCTCCACGCCCTCGGTCTCCACGGTGTAGGGGATGCCGGCGGCTTCCATGCGGGCGGCGATGAGCGCCAGCGTCTCCACCTGAGAAGCGCCCGGCTCCAGATACAGATGGATGATCACGGTATCCCGGGGCTTGTCCAGCAGCTCCTGCTCGATCAGGTCCACATGGGCGATCTCGGCCACCTGCTGCTCGATGTCGCTGTAATCCTCGATGTAGATGCCGCCCTCGGCGATCAGGGTGGCAACGGCTTCGGCGTTTTCGGCATCAGCCTTGGCCACGGTCAGGCGGATATCGGTCCATTCCATAGTACAAGTCTCCTTTTTTATCCTTGCCCTTCCGGCAGTGCCGGAGGGAAAAATTCTGTTACCTGTATAGTACCCGATTCTGCGCCCGGATGCAAGCCCCTTGGCAAAACCGGCGGCGCTGGTACAATGTTTGCACAGATTGACTTTCGGTAAAACATTCGGTATGCTATACTGGACAGGACAAAAACGTGATGCTGCGCAAAGGAGCATCGGAAAGGGATCTTTATCGTATGTGTACTAAAACCTTCACATGGCGGCTGCTCACCGGCCCCGAGCTGACCGGGGTGTATCTGAACGAAATGCGCCGGGACTTCCCCGCCGGGGAGCTGAAGCCCCTGAGCATGATCCTGACCAGCGAAGCGGAGGGCACCGCCCACACATGGGGCGTGTTTGACGGCGACACGCTGGCGGCTTATCTTTTGATGGTGCGGCCGGAGGGCTGCCGGGTGAGCCAGCTGGATTATTTCGCCGTGGTACCCGCCTACCGCGCCCACGGCATCGGGGCGCAGCTGCTGGCACAGCTGCCCGCCCAGGAGGGCGATGCCGAAGCGATTTTGATCGAGGCCGAGATGCCGGAAAAGGCCGAAGACGCCGCTATGGCCGTGCGGCGTCTGGGCTTCTACGCCCGCTGCGGCGCATGGGACACCCACTACACCGAGCATCTTTTTGACGCATGGTTCCGTATTCTGGTGCTGGACTGCCCGGGCTGCGCCTCCCTTGCCCCGGAGGCTGTGGTAGAGGCACTGGCCGACTGCTACCGCCGCACCATCAGCCCCACCCAGTGGCAAAAGCACGTTCAGTTCTTTGCCCCGGATGGCAGTGTGTGCGGGTAACCAAACCATCAGATGCGCAGGGCGCGGAGGAAGCTTCCATGAGTGAATTTTCACATCTGAAAAACAAGCTGCTGGCCGAGCAGGTGGAGGACCAGATCTACCATTATATTCTGGACGAAGCGCTGGAGCCGGGCGCAAAGCTGCCCAACGAGTTTGCGCTGGGCGAAAAGTTCCGGGTGGGGCGCAGCACCATCCGCGAAGCGGTCAAGCTGCTGTCCAGCAAGGGCATCGTGGAGGTGCGGCAGGGCTCCGGCACCTATGTGGTGACCACGGTCAAGGGGCTTTCCGACCCGCTGAACCTGCGCAGCGTGCAGGACAAGAATGCACTGGCCTTTGATCTGGTAAACGTCCGTCTGCTGCTGGAGCCGGGCATTGCGGAAATGGCCGCGCAGAACGCCACCCCGGAGGATATTGAGCGACTGCGGCGGCTCTGCGAGCGGGTGGAGACCAAGATCCACGAGGGCGACCGCTACATCGAGGACGACATTGCCTTCCACACCTGCATCGCCGAGAGCAGCAAAAATCTGGTGGTAGGGCAGCTGATCCCGGTCATCGATACAGCGGTGATGATGTTCGTGAACGTCACCCACAAAAAGCTCATCGACGAGACCATCATGACCCACCGCATGATCACCGAAGCCATTGCCAACCACGACCCCATCGGCGCAAAAGCCGCCATGGTGATGCACCTGAACTTCAACCGCAGCTACATCAAAAAGGTCTACGATGGCGAGGACCCGGATGACGGCACCATCGGCATGGCGGCGTATGTCAATTGATACACAAAACTGATTGAAAATGCGCTCCGCTTTGCTCTGCGCATAATCAGCGGAAAAATATTTTTTATAGAGCAATGCCGGAGCGTCTGCGGACGCTCCGGCATTGCATTTTCACGGGTGGGGTCGTGAAGGGAAGCGGCAGCTGCAGCGCCGCTTTCTACGAAAGCGCGGCGCTGCCGGAAAGGCTTTGACTGAGAGAGTCCCTCCCAAAGTCATCAGATGATTTTTCTCCCGCGTTTTTGCCAAAAGCAGCTTTGACGGCCGATTTTGGGCAAAATTCGCCCGGATTTGGGCAGTGTGCATGATGTATCCCAGAGTTTTTGCACAAAAAGTAGGACATACCCGTGACAACTTGCAAAGAGACGTCTGCGGATTTACAATAAAGCCACAAAAAGGTCCCGCAGAAAAAGGACGGAAGCAAGCAGTATTTGGAGGTAATGAATATGGAGTTGCGTTCACAGGAAGTCCGCACTTTAGCACCCGAGAACGACCCCCTGAAAATGGGTATGGGCTGGAAGGTCGAGGACCTTTCCAAGCCCCAGATCATGGTGGAGAGCACCTTCGGCGACAGCCACCCCGGCAGCGCCCATCTGGATCAGTTCGTCAAGGAGGCTGTGCAGGCGGTCAACGACAACGGCGGCAAGGCTGCCCGCTACTTTGCCACCGATATGTGCGATGGCATCGCACAGGGTCATGACGGCATCAACTACTCGCTGCCCCACCGTGACGCCATTGTGAATCTGGTGGAAGCACAGGCCAACGCCAGCGTCTATGACGGCGGTGTGTTCATCGCCAGCTGCGACAAGTCCGTGCCCGCCATGCTCATGAGCATCGGCCGTTTGAAGGACATGAGCGCCATCGTGGTCACCGGCGGCGTCATGGAAGCCCACACCCTGCCCAAGGAGTATGTGGTCAACGACCCCGCCTGCGCCATCAACGAGTTGCTGACGCTGGAGCAGATCGGCAAGTTCGACGCATGGGAAAAGACCGGCGTCATCCCCAACAGCCAGCTGGATTACTACAAACACAACGCCTGCCCCAGCTGCGGTGCCTGCTCCTTTATGGGCACCGCCTCCACCATGCAGATCATGGCCGAGGCACTGGGCCTGATGCTGCCGGGCACCGCCCTGATGCCCGCCACCGCCCCGGAGCTGAAGCAGGCCGCCTACGATGCCGGCAAGCAGCTGATGGAGCTGGTCAAGAAGGGCATCACCGCCAAGGATATCGTGACCAAGAAGAGCTTTGAGAACGCCATCATGGTGCACGCCGCCATCTCCGGCTCCACCAACGCCACCATGCACCTGCCCGCCATCGCGCATGAGTTCGGCATTGAGATCGACGCCGACACCTTTGACCGGATGCATCGCGGCGCACACTACCTGCTGAACATCCGCCCCTCCGGCGATTGGCCCGCACAGTACTTCTACTACGCAGGCGGCGTGCCCCGGGTGATGGAGGAGATCAAGTCCATGCTGCATCTGGATGTGATGACCGTCACCGGCAAGACGCTGGGCGAGAATCTGGAGGAGCTAAAGAAGAACGGCTTCTACCAGCACTGCGACGCCATTCTGGCGGAAAAGACCGCCGGTTTTGCCCGCCCGGTCAGCCGCGAGGACATCATCCACAGCTTTGACAACGCCAAGGGCACCGACGGCAGCATCGCCATCCTGAAGGGCAACCTTGCCCCGGAGGGCTGCGTCATCAAGCACACCGCCTGCCCCAAGAATATGTTTGAAGCTACCCTGCGCGCCAAGCCCTACGACAGCGAGGAGGCGTGCATCTCCGCTGTGCTGCACGGCGAGGTGAAGCCCGGCGACGCCATCTTCATCCGGTATGAGGGCCCGCGCGGCAGCGGTATGCCCGAGATGTTCTACACCGGCGAGGCCATCTGCGCCGACCCGAAGCTGGCTTCCAGCGTAGCCCTGATCACCGACGGACGCTTCTCCGGCGCAAGCCGCGGCCCGGTCATCGGCCATGTCAGCCCGGAGGCTGCCGTGGGCGGCCCCATCGCACTGGTAGAGCCGGACGACCTGATCCAGATCGACGTGCATAACCGCAAGCTGGCCATCGTGGGCGTGAAGGGCGAGCCCAAGACCCCCGAAGAGATGGACGCCATCCTTGCCGAGCGCCGCGCCAATTGGAAGCCCAAGGCTCCCAAGTACACCAAGGGTCTGCTGAAACTCTACTCTCAGCACGCCGTCAGCCCCATGAAGGGTGCATACATGGAGTAAACTACTCCGCATAAACAACAGAAAGTAAACTGTCCGGCGGGTTTTGCCGGACGGCTTGGATAAGTGCAACCAAAAATCACGAAACGGAGGAAATTTCTATGACAGCAGTTGCAACACCCGATGCGGCACGGCTGGTTTTTGCTGCCGTGGCAGGCCTGATCCTATTGCTCATTCTCATTATCAAGTTCAAGGTACACGCCATGATCTCCATCCTGATCGGTGCGGTGGGCATCGGCCTGATGGCCGGTATGCCTCTGTCCGACATCATCGGCTCGGTGAACGAGGGCATCGGCAACACCTTAAAGGGCATCGCTCTTCTGGTGGGTCTGGGCTCCATGTTCGGCGCCATTCTGGAAGAATCCGGCGGCGCACAGACCTTGGCTGTGACCATGGTGCGGAAGTTCGGTGACGAAAAGGCCGCGTGGGCACTGGGCATCACGGGTCTGGTGGTGGCCATGCCGGTGTTCTTTGATGCAGGACTTATCATCCTCATTCCGCTGGCCTTCTCTCTGGCAAAGCGCACCAAGCGCTCCGTACTGTACTACGTCATCCCCCTGCTGGCCGGTCTGGCGGTCGGCCACGCCTTCATCCCGCCCACGCCGGGTCCCGTTCTGGTGGCTACCATGCTGGGCGTTGACCTTGGCTGGGTCATCCTCGTCGGCATCTTCTGCGGCATCTTTGCCATGATCGCCGCCGGTCCCATCTGGGGCAGCATCTGCGGCAAAAAGTACATGGTTGAAGTCCCCGAGCACGTTGCACAGCAGGCAGACATTGACGAGAGCAAGCTGCCCAAGTTTGGCACCATCGTGGGCATCATCATGATCCCGCTGCTGCTCATCATCGCAAACTCCGTGGCAAAGGTAGTGCCCGCACTGGCAGGCATCCAGCCCGTTCTGGCCTTCCTCGGCGAGCCCTTCATGGCGCTGCTGCTGGCTACCATCGCTGCTATGTACCTGCTGGGCACCCGCCACGGCTACACTAACGCCCAGCTGGAAAAGATCATGACCAAGTCTCTGGAGCCCACCGGTATGATCCTGCTGGTCACTGCCTGCGGCGGCGTGCTGCGCTATATGCTGCAGAACTCCGGTCTGGGCGATGTCATCGGCAACGCCGTGGCAAACGCCAGCCTGCCGCTGGTTCTGGTAGCCTTCATCGTGGCTGCTCTGGTGCGCATCTCGGTGGGTTCCGCTACCGTGGCTATGACCATGGCAGCAGGCATCATCTCCGCCATGCCCGGCCTCAGCGCGCTGAGCCCGCTGTACCTTGCCTGTGTCACCGCTGCCATTGCAGGCGGCTCCACCGTCTGCTCCCACTTCAACGACTCCGGCTTCTGGCTGGTGAAGAGCCTTGTGGGTATGGACGAAAAGACCACCCTCAAGACCTGGACCATCATGGAAACGCTGGTCGGCGGCGTGGGCTTCCTGGTAGCCCTCATCATCTCCTTCTTTGCCTGAGCGCCTGTCCGGGGCCTGCACCCCGGGATAAGCGTTGGGAGATCTCCTTATTCATTTACCTCGTTACCTCCTTCAAAAACAGCCGCTCCGGGTGCGCCCGGAGCGGCTGTTTTGTGTCCAGAAAAAACTGGGAGAGATAAAAAACGGAACGGCTGCAGACGTTCCGTTTTTTATGGGATCAATGCTTTTATCCTCTCTCCGTAAACCTCGGTGAACACCCGGCGCAGGGTGGCAATCTCCGGGCGGGGATCGTCCCGCAAGGTCAGCAGAACGGTGTCCGGCAGGGGCAGCCATACCTGCCGGTACCACGCTGCCGGGTAGGCAGAGTATCGCATGGGGAACAAAAACATCCCGCGCCCGGCCAGCAGCTCGGTGTAGACATGGGCGTAGTTTTCCACGCTGCGCCATTCCATGGTGGAAAACGGCATTCCGGGCTGGACGCCTGCATAGTCCACAATCTCCTGATACAGCGGCTCGTAGTACACCCGCTGTCCTGCAAGGTCTGCCAGCTGCAGGCTCTCGCGGGGGTAAAGCGGATGTTCCGGCGCGAGCGCCAGATAAAAGGTGTTGTGCATGATGGGGGTACGCTCCACCTCCGGCTGCGCCGACCCGAAGGGCAGGACCACGGCGGCGTCCGCCTCGGTGCAGAGCATCAGATGGGCGTTCATCCGCGGCGGGGCGGTGTCCACCCGGAACTCGTGCCCGGGCAGCACGGTGTGCAGCCGCTCCATCAGCACCGGGTAGATGGGGTCGTGCTGCAGCAGCACCGGCGGCAGGCGCAGGGTGAGGGTGTGCCCGGCAGAAAAGCCCTTCAGCGCGGTGCGGGCGTTCAGGATGCCCCGGTACAGCTGCTCTGCGTGAGGCACAAAGGCGCGGCCTGCCGCCGTCAGCACCACACGGGTGGTGCTGCGCTCGAACAGCGTCAGATCCAGCTCTTTTTCCAGACTGCGGATCTGGTAGCTGAGTGCGGGTTGGGTGCAGTACAGCTCCTTTGCGGCGGCGGTAAAGTTCAGTATGCGCTGCACGGTCAAAAAACACAGCAGCTGATGGTCGTTCATGGCTGGGGCTTCTCCTTTCTCTGATTTATATCATCAGTATACCATAGAACGCCGGAGTTATAAACGTTTTTTATCACGCTTGCAAAAATCTTTTGTTTCTCTTTTGGTTCGTTATATTTTATACTATCTGAGGACAGGGACAAAAAATCCCGCACACACGAAAAAAGAAGGAACACAAAAAAGGAGAAACAAGATGGAAAAGATCTCTCGTAAGGGCTTTCTGAAGGTTGCCGCTGCCGCCGCCATGAGCGGCGTCACCGCAGGCGCTCTGGCTGCCTGCAACGGCAGCAGCGCTTCTTCCGGCAGCGTAGCAGACGCTATCTACACCCCCGGCACCTACACCGGCACTGCTACCGGCATCGGCGAGGTGAAGGTGACCATGACCTTCAGCGCCACTGCTATCACCGATGTGGTGGTGGATACCTCCAACGAGACCGAGAGCATCGGCGGCGTGGCTGCCCCCACCCTGCAGGAGGCGCTGATGGAAGCACAGAATGCCGAAATCGACAACATCTCCGGCGCTACCGTCACCACCAACGCCGTCAAGAAAGCTGCCGCCAGCTGCATCGAGCAGGCCATGGGCGTAAAGACCGAGACCCCTGCCGCAGAGCAGACTGCTGATTCCGGCGAGGACTGGCTGGGTGAGGAGCCGGATGTGCAGGCTTCCGAGACGCAGGACTTTGATGTGGTCGTCATCGGTGCCGGTCTGTCCGGCATCTGCGCTGCCCGCGCCGCCGCCGAGGAGGGCGCAAAGGTCGCTATTGTGGAGAAGAGCGCCTCCTTCAACTGCCGCAGCGGCGAGTACGCTCTGCTGAACGGCAGCCTGAACAAGCGCTGGGGCCGCGAGAACATTGTGGACGAGGATGTGGTGGTCGACCGCCTGATGCGCGAGTGCACCTTCCGCAACAAGCGCCCCATCCTGAAAAAGTGGGCCAGCCATGCACACGAGGTCATGGATTGGTTCATCGAGGCTTATCCTGAGCTGACCATCTGCGACACCACCCGTCAGGTGGTCACGCAGGAGCAGTTCGACAAGGGCATTCTGGTGCCGCTGGCATGGCCGCAGCCCGAGCACTACGACTACCGCAACGAAGAGTTCCCCACCTTCCCCTCCAGCATGGAATTCCGCTCCTCCCGCAAGGATCAGCAAGGCTTTGTGGTGGAAGCCAACCTGAACAAGGCCATCGAGGCCGGTGCCAAGACCTTCTACGGCTGCTTTGGCACCAAGCTGCTCAAGGACGGCGACGGCCGCGTGACCGGCGTGATCATCCGCGATGCACAGAACGGCAATAAGTACATCCAGCTCAACGCTGCCAAGGGCGTGATCCTTGCCACCGGTGACAACTCCGGCGATGAGAAGATCATGAAGCACTTTGCCCCCGAGGTGGTGGAGAAGCAGATCATGAACATGGGTGCCATGGGTATGCTGGGCGTAGACGTGGAGGGCAACTCTGTGGAGACCGGCGACGGCCTGCGCATGGGCGCATGGATCGGCGCAAAGGTGCAGGATCACCACGCACCTATAACCCACCACATGGGCAGCGGTATGGGCATTACCCCCTTCCTGCAGCTCAACAAGCGCGGCGAGCGCTTTATGAACGAGTGCATCCCCGGCCAGCAGCTGGAAAACCAGATCGAGCTGCAGCCGGAGTGCACTTCCTTCCAGCTGTACGACGCCAAGTGGGGCGAGCAGATCCCCTATATGCCGGCCAACCACGGCGGCCTGTGCTATATCATCCCGGAGGACGAGGATGAGTCCAACCCCAACTACACGGACCGTCAGTACACCAAGATCAGCGCCAAGGCCGAGGCTTACCAGTTCAAGGCCGACACGCTGGAGGAGCTGCTGACCCAGTGCGGCTACGAGGGCGAGGCACTGGACACCGCACTGGCCTCTATCCGGCGCTACAACGAGCTGGCCAAGGCCGGCTCCGATGACGACTTCGGCAAGCCCGCAAGCCGGATGTTCGCACTGGAAAATCCCCCGTACTACGCCTGCCAGTGGGGCACTACTGCCATGCTGGTCTGCGCGGGCGGTCTGGAGAGCGACGAGAACTGCCACACCTTCACCGAGGAAGACCCCGCCAGCCCCAAGCGCGACATCATCAAGGGCCTGTATGTCTGCGGCAACGTGCAGGGCAGCCGCTATGCGGTGGAGTACCCCATCTGCATGCGCGGCGTCAGCCACAGCCTGTGCGTCTACTACGGCTACATTGCAGGCAAGAACTGCGTGGCCGGTGTTTGATAAGCCCACCGCACAATAACTGAACCATCCCCCGCCCGGAGCAGTCTTTTTTCTTCCTGCTCCGGGCTTTTTTGCGCCTGCGTGACCCGGTCACGGAAAAGCGGGCGGCGTATGGGGTATACTGATGGTGTCAGTAAAACACAACACCCATTCAGGAGGGAAAAAATATGGCAGTCATCAACATTACCAAGGAAAACTTTGCACAGGAAGTGCTCCACAGCGAAAAGCCCGTACTGCTGGACTTCTGGGCCAGCTGGTGCGGTCCCTGCCGGATGCTGAGCCCCGTGGTGGACGAAGTAGCCGAAGAGCGCACCGATGTAAAGGTGGGCAAGGTGAACGTGGACGAGCAGCCGGATCTGGCGGCGCAGTTCGGGGTAATGAGCATCCCCACCCTGCTGGTATTCGAGCAGGGCAAGCTGGTGCGTCAGGCTGTGGGCGCCCGCCCCAAGGCCGGTGTGCTGGAGCTGCTGGGCTGAATTATTGTTTTGAATGTGGTACAGCGGAACACCTGCGGGCGTTCCGCTGTACCTTTTTTCATGGGGAAGGACACAAAGGCAAACAGCAAAGCGCCCGCCCTATGGTTCGAGCAGAACCACGGGGCGGGCGCTTATTTTATATGGAGTTCAGAAGAAAAATGCGGGATTCAGCTTACAGCTGGGGGCCTGCGGAGACCAGAGCCTTGCCGTGCTCGTTGCCCTCGTACTTGGCGAAGTTCTTCACGAAGCGGCCGGCCAGATCCTTTGCCTTCTCTTCCCACTGAGCGGCATCTGCGTAGGTGTCGCGGGGATCGAGGATGGCGGGGTCAACACCGGGCAGAGCGGTGGGAACCTCAAAGTCGAAGTAGGGGATCTTCTTGGTGGGAGCCTCGTTGATAGCACCGCTCAGGATCGCGTCGATGATGCCGCGGGTATCCTTGATGGAGATGCGCTTGCCGGTGCCGTTCCAGCCGGTGTTGACCAGGTAAGCCTTTGCGCCGCTGGCCTTCATCTTCTTGACCAGCTCCTCAGCGTACTTGGTGGGGTGCAACTCCAGGAAAGCCTGACCGAAGCAAGCGGAGAAGGTGGGGGTGGGCTCGGTGATGCCGCGCTCGGTGCCTGCCAGCTTTGCGGTAAAGCCGGACAGGAAGTAGTACTGGGTCTGCTCCGGGGTCAGGATGGAGACCGGGGGCAGAACGCCGAAGGCGTCAGCAGACAGGAAGATCACGTTCTTAGCTGCGGGAGCAGAAGAAACGGGACGCACGATGTTCTGGATGTGGTTGATGGGGTAGGACACACGGGTGTTCTCGGTGACAGACTTGTCAGCGAAGTCGATGTGACCCTCGGCATCCAGAGTGACGTTCTCCAGCAGAGCGTTGCGCTTGATGGCGTTGTAGATATCGGGCTCGGACTCCTTATCCAGGTTGATGACCTTAGCGTAGCAGCCGCCCTCGAAGTTGAACACGCCGTTGTCGTCCCAGCCGTGCTCGTCATCACCGATCAGCAGACGCTTGGGGTCGGTGGACAGGGTGGTCTTGCCGGTGCCAGACAGACCGAAGAAGATGGCGGTGTTCTCGCCGTTCTTGTCGGTGTTGGCAGAGCAGTGCATGGAAGCAATGCCCTTCAGCGGCAGGAAGTAGTTCATCATGGAGAACATACCCTTCTTCATCTCGCCGCCGTACCAGGTGTTGACGATGACCTGCTCCTTGCTGGTGATGTTGAACAGCACAGCAGTCTCGGAGTTCAGGCCCAGCTCCTTGTAGTTCTCGACCTTAGCCTTGGAAGCGTTGTAAACAACGAAATCAGGCTCAAAGTTCTCCAGCTCCTCAGCGGTGGGACGGATGAACATATTGGTAACGAAGTGTGCCTGCCAGGCCACTTCCACGATGAAACGCACTGCCATGCGGGTATCCTTGTTGGCGCCGCAGAAAGCATCCACGACGTACAGGCGCTTGTTGGACAGCTCCTTCTGAGCGATCTCCTTGACAGCCTTCCAAGCCTCCTGGGAAGCGGGGTGGTTGTCGTTCTTGTACTCATCGCTGGTCCACCACACGGTGTCCTTGGAGTTCTCGTCCATCACGATGAACTTGTCCTTGGGAGAACGGCCGGTGTAGATGCCGGTCATCACGTTCACAGCACCCAGCTCGCTGACCTGACCCTTCTCGTAGCCTTCCAGCTCGGGATTGGTCTCCTCGGCGAACAGCTGCTCGTAGGAGGGGTTGTGCACGACTTCAGTCGTGCCGGTGATGCCATACTTGGTAAGATCCAACTTTGCCATATTTGCGTACCTCTACTTTCGTTTGATCCTTACATAACTCTGTGTAGGAGATGCAGCGCCATTTATGGTACGGACACCGCATAAGGGGGAGACAGCACAAAACGATGCAATGCAAATTCTCCTGTCTATCATTATACACAAAAGCTTTTCAAAAGCAATAAATGGAAGGTTCTGTTTGCAAAAAAGAAACAAATTTCATAAACAAGCTTTCCCACATTAAGTAAATTCCCGAAGCCCTGCAGGGACGCAGACTGTGAAAAATAAGGCGGGACGGGAGAAAACCGACATTTTGATAAAAGTTTGACAAGCAGGGATGCAAGGTGGGACCCCCGACCCCGGTGGGGCAAAAAACACAGCAGACAGCTCTTTGGTACAAGACCGAGAAAATGTAAATGAGCACAAAAAATAAGATGATAGTTGAAAAAAATAAAGCGGTATGGTACTCTAAAGCTAGAGAGGACTCTCCGAGAAACAGAAACCAACATGCCGAAAGAGAGGAAGTGCTTTTCTATGAAAAAGATCGCCCCGATCCTGCTGGCCATGGTTTTGGCCCTGACCCTTTGCCTGGTGGGCTTTGCGGATGCAGAAAGCTATGACGATGATCCATTGGAAGAAACGGCGGCTTCCACGTCCGAGGAGGCCTTGGAGGAGGCAGAGCCGGTTCCTGCCAGGAGCAGTGAGTGCGACGCTTGTGGGAAAATGTCTCGCGTAACCCCAAAAAAGACACGTTTGAGACCGGACCGGAGGAAGTAAAATGCATCCATTATCCCCACGGGACGGACGAAGTCTATTATCAGCATGCTACGTATTACCAGGTCTGCGGTTCCTGCGGATACAAGTCCGGCACATGGACTGTGGACGAGGGAGAGTCGCTCCGGTACTGCCACGGGTGGTCGGCGACAAAGCACTGAGTTCCGGGGAGAGCGATTTTTGTACGGCTAAATGGAGAGGCCCCTGTAGCAGGGTGCCGCTGACCGTTTCAAGAACTTGTGAGAAACAGCAGCCCAGAGCCCTGAAAACAGCTTTGGGCTGCTGTTTTTGCCCTTTTTGGCAATATTTTGGCCAGAAGAAACGTTTTAGTGGTAAAGGGACCTTACTTATGCTATGCTGGTTCTGTATATAGATGATACTTTTCCCCCTTTGCCGGGGGCTGACATAAGGGAAACTGCCATGAAAACCATCTACATTCTGCTCACCCGCTCCGGCACGCTGCTGTCCAAACTGGTCTATGCCGCCACCGGTTCCAGCTATACCCACGCCTCCATGGCCTTTGATCCAGAGCTGAGTTGCCTGTACAGCTCCACCCGCAAAAACGGCTACACCATGTTCCCCGCAGGCCCCAGCAAGGAATATCTGAACAAGGGCGTTTTCCGTCTGCGGGACAACGCCCCCTGTGCGCTGTATGCGCTGGAGGTGTCCGACGAGGCCTATTCCCACGCCCTGCACCGCGCCGAGGAATTCATGCGCCACAGCGAGGAGTACAGCTTTAATATTCTGGGGCTGATCCTGTGCGGGCTGCATATCCGCTGGCAGCGCCGCCGGCATTATTTCTGCTCCCAGTTTGTCAGTGAGGTGCTGGAGCAAAGCGGCGCTTTGGCGCTGCCCAAGGACAGCACCCTGATGCACCCCAACGACTACCCCCTGCTGCCCCAGCTGAAGTGCCTGTACAAGGGACGCTTAGCCGACCTGCCCCAGCGCAAGGCCATGGAGCTGGGCGAGACGCCCTCGATGGTCAGCATCTATACCGGCCTGCTGGTGGAGCTGCTGCAGCGCCGGGCGCAAAGGTTTTTTGAGTAACTTTGTTGTATAAAACTGAAATTTCCGCTTTTTTAGGTGTCGCTCTTGCTTTTTGCAGCCAATTGTGGTAATATTATTCGGCGGTATTGTTTTGCCGCAGAATATGCGCTCGTAGCTCAGCCGGTAGAGCATCTGACTTTTAATCAGAGGGCCAGGGATTCGAGCTCCCTCGAGCGCACCAAAATCCCACGAAGAATCGCAAGATTCATCGTGGGATTTTCCTTTTTCTGGGGCTCTGCACACTTTTGCACACTTTTTGCACACCGGCGGGAAAGCCGTGTTTTTCCTTGCATTGTCTGCATTCTGTGCATCGTGAGCGTTTTTTCCATACTTTTTTCAGGCGAACAGCAGGCGGGTGAACTCACGCCGCTGCTCGGGGTTCATCTGTCGGACAACTTTCAGCATCCCTTCCGGGGTGATCTGGATGCTGTCCGGCAGATTTTCTTTTACCGGCACAGAGCCGGATTTGGGGGAGCTGATGTCCTGTGAATAGAAGTCTGCTTCCAGCTTCTCAGCCAGCTCCAACCGGGGCTTGTCCTGCGTGTGGGCGTAGGTGTCCATCAGGATGCCGGTGGTGGCGTGACCGGTGTTGCCCTGCACGGCTTTAATGTTGCCGCCGGATTCAATCAACTGGTAAGTGGCACTGGAGTGGCGCAGACCGTGGAACACGATCTTCTCAAACTCCGGGTGCTCTGCACGCCAAGTGCGGTACCATTTAGAAAGGGCTTCCGGGGCAACAGGCATACCGTTGGGCAGGCGGAAGAGCTGGCCACAGTTGCGATATCTGCCATCCATGGCAAGCTCGTCCTGACGGAGCTTTTCCAGCCAAGCCAGCAGTTCCTCCTTCAAGGGTCTTGTCAGATAAAGGGTGCGGCTGGATTTCTTGGTTTTCGGCTTCTTCAGCACCAGTGCGGAGCTGCTGCCCTCACGCTGGTCGGGGAAGATGTGGTAGATCTGATTCGGGTCGGTCTTTTCCAGTGCAGCCTTTTCGGTGCGCTGTAAGCTCCTGCCGACCGTGATGGTCCCACGTCCATCCGCTGCATCGAAGTCGATGTCTCCCGGCTGCAAGCCAAGGATCTCTCCGACACGCAGCGAGAGAATCATGCTCAGATGGACAGCGAGGTGGAGCGTGGGGTCGGTCATGGTCTGCAACGCAGCAAGCATGGTCTTTTCGTCCCAGATAGCACGTTCTTCCGAGGTCGATTTCGGGGCTTCTCTCGGAATCGGTGACTTAAGGAGCAGACCCCACTCAACGGCATAGGAAAAAGCAGTCTTGAGCATAGCGTGGACTTCCCGGATGGAAGCACCCGTCAGAAACTGCCGCTTCTGTTTGTCGGTGAGCGTTTGCTTGACACCCTGCTTATACAGTCCGCGCGGTGTCCGGCTCAAAGTGGCGTAGAACTGTTCAAGGTCATACGTCTGAACCTTCTGAATCTGTTTCTTGCCGAGATAGGGCACGACAAGATTCTGGATCATGGCTACCGTGTGGGTGTAGGTCTTGGGTGCCCACTTGTGCTTGCTGGACTGAATGGGAAGCCACTTGTACAGCATTTCCGCTACCGTCATTGCATCGGGTATGAGGAACGTACCGTCCAAGAGTTCTTTCTCTACCGAGATCTTGCGGTCTTGCGCTTCCTTCTTGGTTTTGAAGCTCTCCCAGCCTTCACAGATCCGGCCAGCATGGTCTTTGTATTTGAAACGAACGGAGTAGGAATCTCCGCGCCTGAGAATAGATGCCATAGATGTTCCCTCCCTCAGACCGCTGCAAACCAATCATCGAAGCTCTGCTTGCTTACCCGGATGCTGGTACCGAGGCGGATCACCTTGAAGTCCTTCGTGGTGTTGCACAGGTTGTACGCAGCACGGTTGGAGATCGCCAAAAGCTGGGCAATCTCCTCCACCCGGTAGACAAGCGGGGCGTGTCGGACGGTTTTTCTGGTCTGGTCAGAAGGTTCTACGGCAGGGGTTTCGGACAATTCCATTGTAGGAGATTCGGGCGCGATTTTCAAGTCCTCGCGGGTCAGTTTAGCGGAATTTTTGCGGACATTCGTCATAGGCATGTCTCCTTTGCACTTCTCCAGACCCGGCGCAGTTCCGGTTGAGCTGCACCCTGTGGGCCGGTAAATATGTAAGGGCCTGCCGCTCCTGACCCGAAGCAGCAACCCAAAAAAGTGCGAGAACTTGAATTTACGCGCCCCACGCGCCCCAAACCACACAAAAGTACCTTTCTGTGTTGATTTTATGGGGCGCATGGCTGAATTGTATGCGCCCTTTTGGGGCGCATCTTGCCTTCTCTCCCGCCCCGAAGGGCGTGTTGCCGCCCTGCATCCGCCCGGAAAGGGCAGATACGCGCCCGGAGAAAACAGCGATAACAAGTCAAAACCATGGCTTTAGGGCGCGTAGGGCGGGAGAATTTCACTTTTCGTGTGTTTTATGCCGCAGCAAAGGCGGGGTGGACGCATACGCCCCGGAAGCCGCGGTACTTTCCCTCGATGTGCTTGGAAAAGGTCAGGCCATACTTCCCTGCATTTTTCAGCAGGAACTGGCTGAACTTCTTTTGAGGAACAGGCGATTCCAGATTATCCTCGCACCACTTGGTGTAGGCGCGGTAGAGATAGGTGGAGCGTTCCTCGGTGTCGGGCTTGAAGCGGACATACGCACTGGCCTGCATGAACTGGGTCAGGTTATCGCTGTCCGCCATGGCTGCTTCAAGGTTCTGGATGGAGCGCTCGCTGATGGTGAACTGATAGCGGTTCGCCAGCAGACGGTGTAGCCCCTCCAGCATCCACAGCAGGATGCCGGGTCGCTCCTCGGACAACTCTTCGATGAGGAACGGGTTATCCACTCGGGCAGGGTCACGGTCTTTCACCGTGATGAGGATCTGTCTGCGCCAGAAGCCGTCGCTGTCATCGTGAGCAGCCACAAGGTTGCCATTGCCGAAGCAGATGAAACGAACGTACAGCAAGCCTTGGACAGCCTGCTTGTTTTTCCGCTCGATGCACAAACGGTCTTCAGCGGTAACGATGGACTTGATGTTCCGTGTTTCGGGCAAAGCCACCATATTCAGATCGTCATCGACCATGACCAGCTTGTACTCCAGATTTGCACTGGCAAAGCGGTTCGTTTCGATGCGGAGGATGGATTCGGAGTGAGAGGCTTCCCCGAACAGCTTCTTCAGCAGCAAGCCGATGCGGGATTTTCCCTCGCCGCCCTTGCCGGTCATGACCAGCATCTTCTGCGCCTTGGTAGACGGGATCAGAAGATAGCCGAGATATTCCTGCAAGGTCAGAATGTCCTCCGGGATGAGCAGACCGTCCAGAAATTCCAGCCACTTGGTCGGTGCAGGGGCATCGGGCTGGTATTCCACGGGGAGCCGGTTCAGGCAGAGTTCCTTTTCCGGCACAAAGCCCCGCTCGTCCAGAAAGTAGGTTCCGTTCTGGAGATGGATGCGGTCAAGCTGGGGTTTCCATTCAGGGGTATAGGTTTCGATACGGAGTGCGTCCAGAACCTGCTTTTCCTTCTTGGCAAGGTTGTCGAGCACAAAGTCACGGAGGTCGCTGTGGACTTCGTAGATCAGTGCGTCCTCGTCTACCTCGCCGTTCTGGTCAAACAGCTTCTGTTTCAGGCACATCATGGGATGCTTCTCTAAAAGGTACTGGCAGTAAGCGGTTTCACGCACTTTGCCCTTGCTGTCTACCCAAGGGCATTCGCATTCTTCCTCTTCTTCCAGTTCGTCCTCATCACGCCAATCTTCGTTCCTCTTTTTCCAGTCGCTCATGCAATCCCTCCCAATACTTCCGTAGCTCGTTTTCGGTCTGCGGGTCCGGGAGCACCGAACAGTCCAGATAATATTCAACGATGTCAAGGTTCTTTATCGCTTCAAGAAAGCAGGGGTGAAGTTCTTCTGTGGGTGACTGCGGTGCATATCGGACCCGCCAACGCTGCAGACAGCGGTAATAGTCCAGCAGCTGCTGCCGAACGGTGGGCGGTCTGTAGGAAGCAAGCCGCACCTTGCCGTCGGCAAGTGCCATGCCGAAGTCGTTCTTCAACTTTTCCACAGTCTTGTAGGGAGAAAGTTGAAAAAGTCTGCCGACAAAATCGATCACATCGCCATCCGCCTGACAGGCGAAACAGTGGAAACGGCTGTCTACCTTCATGCTGGGGTGTTTATCCCCGTGGAAGGGGCAGCACATCATGCCGTTCCGGTTTACGGCGAAGCCGTACAGCTCCGCTGCCTGCCGGGTCGAGATGGCGCTTTTTACGTCCGAAAAGACAGAGGAGCTACCCTCCGTCCCAATGGGTGGGGTACAGGCGAAAGGACGAAGCCCGGTGAGGGGCGTGGGTGAGGTTGGGTTTATTCACACATCGATCCGTCAGAGTGTTGTTCATTTGACCTCCTGCTGCGGTACGGCGTGGCTGCGCTCTTCCTTGCGGAAGAAGGCTTCCACGTTCTGTTGTGCGGTGCGGAGTTCACGCAGTTCGATCTGCGCTTTCTTGTAGCGGGTGTAGAACCCGTTTTTCTCCGAGGAAAGGGTCTGGTATTCGGCATCCAGCTTTTTGAGGTCCGGCAGTGTCCTGAGCCCGTTGGCCTTGAAATAGGCGCAAGCGGCCTCGTACACGGCAAGCTCTGCACGGTGCTGCTCCTTAAACTTGGCGGGATTTCGCACCGTCTGGAGCTTCTGTGCAAGAGGCTTGTACTGCCGATAGACCACAAGATGCCCGCGCAGCTCCTTGAGGGAGACCATGCGGGCATCCAAGTCTTTGACCACCGCCAGTGCATCGTCGTGCTGGGTTTGCAGTTCGGCAATGCGCTGGTGCAGGGCATCTTCGCTGAGCAGCTTCTTCTCCTGCAGGAGACACAGGGTCTGCGACCAGCGTTTGAGGTTGAACTTTTTCGCCCAACGCTCATAGCCGATGCCCTTGCCCGCAGCAACGTTCGCCTGAATGTCAACCAGTTTCCTGATCTTATCCGGCTTCTGTTCGCTGGCGGGCTGGATGGCGGTTGCAAGCTGGATGTTCTGGGAGAGGGCGGTCAGCACCTGCTCCTTTTCCAGCTTCTTGCTCAGTTTCTTGGCGGTGATGAACTTTGTCCGACCGGGCGGGCAGTAACTCAACCGGCCTCGGCTCTCCTTCACGGCGATGCCGTGTTCCTGCATGAGCAATGCAGAAAATTCCTCGAAGGTGGTGGTCTTGTTCAGCACAGCGTAGATCTGCTTTCGCAGCTTGTCCAGCTCGGTCTGGTAGACGGTCTGGGTGGGCTGCTGTCCTTCGGCGGCAAGTTTGGCGTTGGCATGGTCTAGACGGCGTTGTCCGCGCCGCTGCGCCCAATACTCGCGCTCCGAAACATGGTCGCCTTGGGCTTCCAGCAGATTGATCTGGTTCAGGTCGGCTTGCTCGCACATCTCCATGACTGCGACACGGAGGTGCCGGAGCATGGCAGAAGTGCAGCGGTGCTTCTTGCCCGCTTCCCAGTCGCACGGCTTGTCCATGAAGGGCTGCCGTTCCACGGTGCGGACACGCAAGCTGCCGATGACGATGTGGACGTGGATGTTCCCGGCACTGTTGTGCCCATCCGGGTGGGTGCAGACGATGGCGGGATGACCGGGGAAATTTTCCTTGCAGAACTGCAAGCCGAGGGCCTGCGCCCGCTCCATGGTCAGGTCGTTCTCTACTGCGTCCTTCGGGTCGAAGCTGATGATATAATGGTGGGTCTTCACGTCCTCCCGCCCGCCGTTCTTGCCGTATTTGCGATTGGCAATCAGGCAGGCCATAGCAAACGAAGATTCGCCGCACTCAAGGGTGTCGAGCAGGTACGAATCCCGCAGCTTGGGTCTGCCCTTCTCGTCCAGAATGGGCAGACCGGTGTACTCGTTGTGCTGAAAGGTGAGATAGCTTTCGGCGGCGGCATAGTTAGAGTTCTTCGAGCTTAAATGCTTGATGGTTGCCATACAGTTCACCAACCGTTTCTTCGGCTTTCAGCCGAAAGTTCGTGAGTGCGGACAGTTCCTCCAGAATTTGCGCCCGGAGCTGCTCGGTGTCTTTGCCGCCGGAGTTGAAGTGCCGTGCAAGCTGGTTGAGGTTGCTGCCCACCTTGCTGCACTGGGCAGACAAGGCGGCAAGCGCCGCCAGTGCATCCTCGCCGCCCTGCGCCACCACAACGGTGTGCTTGACGTTCACGCCGTACAGGACGCGGCGGACGAGTTTGGATTGGGTGAGGTGGAGTTCTTTGCAGGCGTATGCGATCCGCAGTTTTTCCTCTGCGGTCACTCGGACTTTGATGATGTGTGTCTTTCGTTTTCGCGGCGTGTCATTGCGGTTCTCTCGTGCGTGTGCGTTCGTACTTTTCATTTCAGCCATATTCGACCTCCTGTGAAAATGATAAATGCCCGCTCCGGGATGGAGAGGGCTATGTAAAACGACACGCCGCTTTCGCACCAACGGTGCGAAGCTAGAGCAGGGTTTGGGGAAGGCACTCCCCAACAAGACCGCGGTTGCGTAGCAACGAAAGCCCCAGTGGGGCTTTCAAGTGGCAGCGCGGTCTGCGACAGCAGATGGAGGGGCTTTGCCCCGACAAGCGCTTGCCCCAACAAGGATGACTGAGTGGACAGCAATTTTTCAAGCATTGAAAATTTGTGGCCACAGGTCGATACTTGCTTTCGCCCTTTCCGTGCAACACTGAAAATTTCAGAAGTCGAACCGCAATGCACGTTGAAAATTTTGCAGAGCAAAACGTGTGAAAAGGCAAAGCCCCTGCTCATGGTCACCGTTCACACCGAACGCAGTTCCTGCCCCTGTTTTGCAGCGGCGTTGTCCGGCTCGCCCACAGAAAGCGTGAGGTCATGGCGCAGTATCTCGTTCAGACGGCTTATGTAAGATTCAAGGTACAGTATGAAGAAAGCCGGACGCAGTGCGGACACTACAACCTGCTTCTTTCAAGCACAAGAATAACACTTTACAGTTGTGCAGTCAACAACTAAAAACAAATTTTGGAAGATTGAACAACTACATAAGATTTTATTTGTGAAAAAGAAAAATACCGCCCACGCAACGCAGCGATGATTTTGTCGGGTGAATCGGCGGCAAAATAGATCGGGTGTGTTGCGGGGCGGTAAAAATCTTCATGGGGAATAAATCCTCGCCGTTCTGTACTTTTCTGAAAGTCCGCGTTTGCGTAGCAATGAAAGCCCCAGTGGGGCTTTTAAGCGGCAGAGCGGTCTTGCGCAAGCAAGATGGAGGGGCGTTGCCCCGACAAGCTCGGTGGGATTTGCGATAAAGGGTATCATGGATTGCAGCGAGCGTCAAGATGGCTTTGCAAATTTTATTGCAGTAAAGCAGTGATAGTAGGACTTATATTTAACACACAGCAAGAAACAATTTCCGTTTCGCACATTGTAATGTTCGCAGAAAAAACTTATAATGCTTTTGAACCTGTAGGACACACAAAACGCGGAAAAGAGAGGAAATCATGAGAAAACTGTTCCTTTTGGAAGATGATCTGAGCCTGATCAGTGGGCTGACCTTTGCATTCAAGAAACAGGGCTTTGCACTGGATACAGCCCGGACGCTGGCAGAAGCCGAGGTGCTGTGGTCAGACAGAAAATATGACCTGCTGGTGCTGGATGTTTCCCTGCCGGATGGCTCTGGCTTCGATTTCTGCCAGAAGGTGCGGCGCACATCCAACGTGCCGATTCTGTTCCTGACCGCTTCGGATGAGGAAATGAATATCATCATGGGACTGGAACTGGGCGGGGATGATTACCTGACCAAGCCGTTCAAGCTGGGTGTCCTGTTGTCGCGGGTCAATGCACTGCTTCGCCGTGCAAATGCGTCCAGCGCAGGAGAACCCGTGCTGGAATCGGGCAGCATCACCGTCCGGCTGTTGCAGGGACAGGCGTACAAAAACGGAATCTTGCTGGAACTGACCGGCGCAGAGTACAAGCTGCTCTGCTTCTTTATGCAGCATCCGAATGCCGTGCTATCCAAGGAACAAATTCTGGATGCACTGTGGGACTGCGATGGGGATTACATTGACAGCAGTGCCTTAACAGTGTATATCCGGCGGCTGCGGATGAAGATTGAGGACGACCCCGGCAAACCGCAGATGCTGCTGACTGTCCGCGGCATGGGCTATAAATGGAATGGATAAAGGTGCCGTATGAAAGTATTCGCAAACCGGGAAATCCGGATTTTGTTCCAAGCCGTGCTGGCGGTCTGGGCGGTGGCATTGGCTCTCACGCAGGGCATCGTATGGCATACGACGCATGTATTTTCTTTCGGGTTACTATTGGTTTTTCTGCTTCTGGGCGGCTGTCTCTGGGGCGTGCTTTTTCGCTATTTCCAAAGGCAGAGCGCGCTTCTGGAACAGGCAGTCCAGCAAATTCAAAGCTGTCTGGATGGCAACCCGGATGCACGACTGGACTGCGACCGGGAGGGAGAACTTTACCGTCTGTTTCACTCCGTTAATGCATTGGCGGCAGTTCTGAACGCACACGCAGACAACGAGCAGCGGGAGAAGCGTTTTTTGAAAAATACCATTGCAGATATTTCGCACCAGCTCAAAACACCGCTGGCGGCGTTGAATATCTACAACGGTCTGCTTCAGGACGAAGCTGTTTCGCCGCCGGAGGTCAAAGAGTTTGCAGACCTGTCCGAACAGGAGTTGGACCGCATCGAAACGCTGGTGCAGAATCTGCTCAAAATCA
The DNA here is from genome assembly GCF_003324185.1 of Faecalibacterium prausnitzii. Lineage (GTDB taxonomy): Bacteria > Bacillota > Clostridia > Oscillospirales > Ruminococcaceae > Faecalibacterium > Faecalibacterium prausnitzii. The sequence continues at coordinate 221,109 of NZ_PXUP01000001.1, read as the reverse complement.
CCCGGCTGGATGCCGGTTCGGTCGTCTTGGAGAAGAAAAACGAAAATGTTGCTGAAATGGTGCAGGACATCGCGCGGCAGTATAACTATCGTGCAGAGCAGGAGCAGAAAAAGCTTGTTCTGTCCGGCTCAGAGGTGGTTACACTTTGGTGCGACCGTGACTGGATGCAGGAAGCTGTGGACAATCTTGTAAAGAATGCCCTTGACCACACAAAGAGCGGAGATACGATTCAGGTAGAGTGGAATGCACTGCCGTCCATGGTTCAGATCAAAGTGCGCGACAACGGCAGCGGCATCCACCCGGAAGATTTGTACCATATCTTCAAACGGTTTTATCGCAGCCGCTTTTCTCAGGATACACAGGGCATCGGGCTGGGTCTGCCGCTGGCAAAAGCCGTTGTGGAAGCCCATCACGGCACCATTGAAGTAGACAGCGAGCTGGGAAAGGGCACGACCTTTACTCTGAATTTTCCGATTCCTACAAAATTGTAGGCTGCGTGTAGGCTTGCAGTAAGGTTGACGTGTTATCCTTTTCTGCACAGACAGAGATAATCCGTCTGAATCGAAGGAACCTGCAAAGTGAGGGATACACTATGGAACTATTAGAAGTCAACCATCTCTGCAAGACCTACGGCAGCGGAGAAACCGCTGTCCATGCGCTGAAAGATGTTAGCTTTTCAGTGCCGAAAGGCGAATATGTGGCGGTCGTTGGCGAATCCGGCTCCGGCAAAAGCACCCTGCTCAACCTGATTGGCGGACTGGATACGCCGACTTCCGGCAAGGTGCTGATTGATGGCAAGGATGTTTTTGCCATGAAAGACCGGGAGCTGACGATCTTCCGCCGCCGCAATATCGGTTTTATCTTTCAGGCATTCAACCTCATCCCGGAACTGACCGTAGAACAGAACATCCTGTTCCCGGTGCTGCTGGACTACCAAAAGCCGGACAGAGCATATCTGGAAGAACTGCTGACCGTGCTGAATCTGAAAGACCGTCGGAAGCATCTGCCAAGTCAGCTTTCCGGTGGGCAGCAGCAACGGGTAGCCATTGGCCGCGCCCTGATGACCCGCCCTTCCCTGATTTTGGCGGATGAGCCGACCGGCAATCTGGACACCCAGAACACCAGCGAGGTCATTGCCCTGCTAAAAGAAACATCCCGGAAATACGAGCAGACCATCCTGATGATCACCCACAACCGCAGCATTGCGCAGACGGCAGACCGGGTGTTGCAGGTATCGGACGGCTGCCTGACCGATTTTGGGAGGTGCCGGGAATGAGCAGCACAGAAATGAAAAGCTATCTGAGCCTGATCCCGATTTCTGCCAAGGTACGCAGACGACAGAACCGTATGACGATTTTGTGCATCGTCCTTGCGGTGTTTCTGGTCACGGCGGTGTTCAGTATGGCAGATATGGCGATTCGGATGGAAACCTCAAACCAGCTGAACAAAAACGGAAACTGGCATATCATGGTAAAGGACATCTCCCCTGAAACAGCCGCAGAGCTTGCCGCACAGGAGGATGTTGCTGCATTTTCGGCGTATAGCGACATCAACGCTTCCCTTACGGAAAACTATTTTGCCGGAGATAAACGTGCCGCACTGGTAGGAGCAGATGATGCGATCCTTCAAATCTTTCCGGGAATGCAGTGCAGCACTGCCCCGGCGGATGGCGAAGTGCTCGTGACAGCAAACATCCGGGATTGGCTGGATGTTACGGTCGGTACAGCGATTCCGCTGACGCTCCCGGATGGACAGACCATTTCGCTTACTGTCGCAGGTTTCAATGAGGATACCTCCGATGCGAACCAGTATGATGCTGTTGTGCTGGTGATGAACCGCAGTACATTTTCTCAGATTGCCGCACAGGTAGAAGAATCCTTTGAAACACAGTATTTCATCCAGTTCAAGCCACGTACCAATTTGCGGCAGTCCATTGTGAACATCGAAAACAAGTACGGAATTTCAGAAGAAAAAATCTCCGAAAATACTTACCTGATGGCGTTGAACGCAAGCAGCAACAACGATTATATTGTAGGCTTATATGCGGTAGCGGCTGTGTTGGCTGGCATGGTCGTCCTTGCCGGAATTTTTATGATTACAGGCAGCATCAACAGCAATGTAGCGCAGCGTACCAGCTATTATGGAATGCTGCGTTGTCTTGGGGCAGGAAAAAATCAGGTTCGGATGCTTGTCCGGCTGGAAGCTCTTTTCTGGTGTAAAACTGCTGTTCCAGCAGGATGTGTGCTGGGAATCGTTTCCACATGGGGATTGTGTTCCTTTCTGCGTGGATTTATCGGCGAGGAGTTCAGCTCTTTACCAGTGCTTGGCATCAGCCCGGTCGGTATTATCTGTGGTTCCGCGCTGGGACTTATCACGGTTTGGTTCGCGGCATCTTCTCCGGCACGGCGGGCGGCAAAAGCTTCTCCGATCACAGCAGCAACTGGGAATGCGGTGGAAAATGCAGCGGATTTTCCGCGTCATGCCCGGTTGTTTGGAAGTCGTGCAGAGCTTTCTTTGGGCGTGAGCCATGCAACCTCGTCCCAAAAGAACTTGCTTCTGATGACAGGTTCCTTTGCGTTAAGCATTCTCCTGTTTTTGAGCTTTTCGGTTTTGCTTCGATGGGTTGGATTTGCGCTGAATCCGTTGCGGCCCTACACACCGGACTTATCGGTGGCTGAAACATCCGGGCAAAATGTCCTTGACCCGGTGCTGGTGGAGCAGCTGGAAGCTCTGCCGGAAGTCAAACACGCATTCGGGCGGATGTATTGCCCGCTCCCGGCGGAATATCAGGGAAAACAGGGGTCCATCGACCTGATTTCATACGATACGATACAGTTTGGCTGGGCGAAAAAAGACCTGATTGGAGGAATCCTTCCGCAGGAGCCGGAGGATGGCACATACCCTGTGCTGACGGTATTCGACAAAAGCAACTCCCTGACCGTGGGTGATACCATTCAACTGGAGGATGCAAAGCTCACAGTCGTGGGTGTATTGAACGACAGCCCGTTCAGTAGTACCGATTCCCCGATTGTTATCTGCACCGAAGAAACCTTCCGTCAGCTGACCGGGCAAAACAGCTATGCGGTGATCGATATTCAACTAAAAGATACCACAGCAGACGCAGCCATTGCACAAATACACACCCTGCTGAGCGACACGTTAAACAAGCAGGTTGTCTTTTCCAACCGAATCGAAGGAAATCGGATGATACAAAGCACCTACTGGGCGTTCCATCTGGTGGTCTATGCGTTTCTCATCGTGATTGCAGGAATCACCATTCTGAACATCGTCAACAGCATTTCCATGAGCGTGTCGGCACGAATGAAGCAGTATGGCATCCTGCGTGCCATCGGGATGGATGATGCACAGCTGAAACGCATGATCTCTGCCGAAGCTGGCACCTATGCGGTGTCCGGTCTTGTGGTGGGCATTGCGCTGGGTCTTGTGCTGAATCGGAAGCTGTATATCCTGCTCATCACCCATTATTTCGGTGCAGCGTGGCAGATGCCGTGGGGCTGTCTTGCCGTGATTGTCGTAGTCGTGCTGGCGGCTGTGGTGCTGGCAGTATATAACCCGGTCAGGCGAATCCTCATGCAGCCCATTACTGCAACCATCAGTGAATTATAAGCCAGAACAACAGATGCCCACCAGCTTATGGCGAAAACCATAGGTCGGTGGGCATCGTGTTCTTTATAGGGGCTTAATCTTCCGGTCTGCCGTGGTCACAGCCAAGCGACAGATAACGCTCCATCTCCCCTCTCAGTACCATCTGTGCATACTCCAAAGCAGCCAGTCCAGCTCTGCCCGCTGTGCCGGGGTGTTGCCGTACTCGTCCTCGACGGCGATGCAGTCGATGGCAAGGGTAGTGTATGACGTTCGCAAACGTAGCAATGGCCAAACCCCTTTAGCATATAATATGATTGAGTGCTTTTAAATTTAAGCGCTTGAACTTACGTCCTTTTGTGGTATAATAAAGCTAGAGGATAGCGGCATTGACCAGCTATCGGTGGCGATGAAGCAGTGGACTGGTTCGGTATCAGCCGATTGTGGAGCCAGACCGTGGGTTGAGCGATAACCACAAGCCGAATAGATTCGATGAATCGAAAGAAAACGCTTAATAGGAGCCTTGCCTTTCGGCAGGGCTTCTATTTTTTTGAGGGAAGGTGAAAATGTGCAGGACGAACAGCAAGATATTTTGTATCGGGCAGCAGAAGTCTGGAAAGAACTGACTGAGTACCACTATGTTTTCACCTACGGCTATAAGGGTGAACTGCACGAGATCAAGCTGACATTTTCACCAGAGGACTTCCCTCACCTTGCTGGGTTCCACTACCTGAAAGACATCGCCTTGCCCCGGTATAGTCCACGCAAGACGGTTGATATGATTCTGTCTGATAAGATCACCTACGACAAGGTAAAGAAGGGCACACTCTATCAGGAGTATGTGAAACCGCGTCTGCTGGCACTGGTGCGGTTGAAAGAAATACTGGAACAGGGGTTCGATTTGTTCTCCTATATGCCCCAGTTTTATCCGTTCGTGACCAAAATCAAAGCGGATTACCTGATTTCCAGCCGAATCGAACCAACTGCCTTTGTGTTCATTATCCGGGAATCTCCCTACGGCAATGCGGTATGTGACTTTCTGTGTTGTTCTACTTTTGAAGAAAGCGGCCGTGACTACCGTGCAAACCAACGTTCTCGAACGCTCCTGAAGAAAGAGCGTGTACATATTGAAACGCAGGACACGGTGGTTCTGTATGACCGCTTGCCGAAAAATCTCGATTAACAAAACGATGCCCACTCACTCATGGAAAAACCATGGGCGGGTGGGCATCACTTGTTACCCTTCTGTCAGAGCAGAAATGGTAGGTTGTCCATTTGGCATAAAATGATAGATGGGACAAGATTCAAAGAACTTCTGTGATTCTTCAGGTAGCTTATCAAAGTGAATTTTAGCCGCAACAGGATTATCTAATAGTAGATATGCACCAACGTAAATAGACTCATTGTCTTGGGCTACTTCAATAAGAGAAAGAATTTCGGCTTGTTCAGTCGAAGTCAATATGCGAGAGCGTTTGACGGACTGAAGATAGTTGAGAATAGCAATCGGATGCTCTGTATATGGATCAGAATCCTTAATCCAAAGCGCGAGGGTAGTCGCAGTGGATAGTAGCTCAATGCGACTATTTTTACTTTCATCGTATGCTTTAAGCATTTCAAGAAGAAGTGCATTGAGCGAATGAGAATAATCTTCGGAAAAAGGAACGTGCTGAACGGCATCAAGTAGCGCGTTATAGTCGATATTGCAGTACTTCAACATTGCATCTTTATTTAACATGACGAAGTGAGTGGATGGATATTCTTTATCATTTTTGTCAAACTCGCGATATATCAGTGGTACATAGTTAAAATCATAGATGTTATGGTATTCACTATTTTCTTCAGTCGGAACAACCCATAAAAGAAGTTCTAGATTAGCAATATGGCAGCTTCGAAGAAGCGATTGGCTTGAACACATCTTGATTGGTTCTTTGTCGATTAGTGCAGCTCTCAAGATGCTAAGATTAGTATTGTCTGTGACAGAAAGGGAAGAACAGTCGAGGTCGGCTGTTGCATGAACTGCCTCTAGCGTCTTTTTCACATCTAGAAGAAAGGAAAGCTTTTTTTGAAGTGTAGGAAGATTGGCACAATCAGCTTCACTGAAAGCGATTTTTCCACCATTGATTTCATAGTGATGGGCAGAAAGGGCAGCAACCATAAACTCTGCATCTTTGATACGCTCTGATAGTGTTCCGGATAAAGTAAAATTGAATTTTGTAGGCAAGGATTGCGCTGTACTGAAACTCATCTGTATTCCCTTACCAAAACGAATGACCGTAGATGATTTAGAACGTGTGACAGTATAACTCTCAAAATAAACTTTAGAATCAATGCTGATAGGAGCATCTCGTGTAAACGAAAATAACTCAATACGGTCAAGATGAGCAATGGGCAGTTCGACTTTTTGAGGGAGAACAGCATAAATGTAAGTTTCGTGGTCAAAAAAATAATCAAGGGGCAAATCGTAATGTTTTGCTGCACTAGTAGAATAGCCTAGAGAAATAGTGTTGGTGGGTAAGTCTGAATCGAAGGATAAGAGCGCGCTATTGATAGCGGCGCGTTGCCTATTCATGTGATGCGCGAAATTAAGGAAGATATCATCGATATCTTCTTTTTTGGTCGGAAAAACTTTTAATTCAATGCTTTTGCATTTAGAGAAATCTCCTTTATAGTCCTTGAGCATTTTTTTGAGGTCGAACGGAAGAAGTCCAACATAGTATATAGTATAATGCTCATCTTCCTTATCGAAATACACGACAAAAAAGATGGTTCCTCCAACATAAAGATAGTTTCTTAAATCAGAATATTGGATAGAATACTTTATGCTCTTTTTCTTTAGATTTGGTTTAATATGACCTTTGACCTGAACAGGTACTTTTAAAATCAAGTCAGCTTTTGCATGAACGTGGCCGGACTTTTTATAGACTTCTACATCTCCATCCCATGAGGGCTCTTTATCATTGGAATTGATGTGAGAAACCAAGTGACCCGTTTTGCTTATGGCAAGTTCAACATGATTTGTAGCAATCTTTTCAGAATCCATATTAGACCTCCAGATAAGGTGATTGCAGAAATATGCATGAGAGTGCAGTTTCTTGTTTGTACTGATTATACACCTAAAATCAGAAAAATTAACAAAACATCTGAAAAATCTTGAAATTGTGATAGTCTTGACAAAAACTGAATTTATGGAAGATAATGGAATAGGTCTGCTATCGGTAGCGAGTTGAGCAGAAATAAAAGGGGCATCTACAACACCGTGGTGCTGTCCGATGTCCCTTGTGACTGATTTTATCGTTGTCCGCCAACCTCAGGCTCCTATGTCCTGCATCGCTTTCGGGTTTTATCGCTGCCCGCCAGCCTCAAGCCCTTACGTCTTGCATCAGATCGGATTTTAGGTGTCAGCCACACCAGCGGAGTGACGTCCGCTCTCCTGTTTATAGTATATTCAATTGGTACTCAAATGGCAATGGCCTTTCGAAGTAATCAATCTTCCAGTCTGCCATGGTCGCAGCCAAGCGACAGATAACGCTCTATCTCTCCACCCAGCACAAGCTGGGCGTACTCCAAGGGCTTATTATACAGCAGCCAGTCCAGCTCTGCCCGCTGTGCGGGGGTGCTGCCGTACTCGTCCTCCACGGCGATGCAGTCGATGGCAAGAGTGGTGCCATCCTCGAACCGAGCTTCCACCCGGTTGGTGTCCATATTGAAGCGGCAGGAAAGCAGTTTGTTCATGGTGAACCTCATTTCTATATCAAACGGTGTCTGTTCGGATGTCCTAAACCCTGCCATAAAACCGGTGGTTGATTTGTCCATTGGGCTTTGTTTTGCCCGTCTGCACATTTTTGCACACTTTTTGCACACCTGAATAGCTGGATAACGGTTGCAAAGTATTACACTGTATGCAAACAATGCGGTGTGTGCAAAGGCGTGTTTTGCGATGATGCGATAAAAATAACGCTTCTTCGAACTTTTAAAATTTGACGAATGATGCACCTTGGATTCTTTTAATCAGAGGGCCAGGGATTCGAGTTCCCTCGAGCGCACCAAAATCCCACGAAGAATCGCAAGATTCCTCGTGGGATTTTCTTTTTATACGCCATTTGCACGGTCTCTGCACGGTTTTTGCACGGTCCGCATTTTTCGTGTCAGATGGAGTAAGTCCGTGAATTACTCTGCAATCCGTGCTATTTTTTGCAATTCAGGTCAGCAGAGCAAGGCGAAGCTGCGCTTTTACAGAGGGGTCTGCGTCCTTCAGAAGCTCCAACAGTGCCAACACGGAGATGGTCGGCTCTGCTTCAACCGGGGCAGCCTGCACAAGTGTTGCTCCCGGCTTGTAGAAGCCTTCCTCGAACTTTTTGCCCAGCTTTTTGCGGGAATCCTGCTGGATGTGTGCATAGGTGTTGACCAGAAGATTAGCGCTGGCATGGCCCGTTGTGCCCTGTACCGCTTTCACATCGCCGCCGGAGATCATCAGCTGGTAGGTGGCACTGGAATGCCGCAGGCCATGGAACACGATGCGGGTGAACTCCGGGTGTTCGTCCTGCCACTTGATGAACTTCTTGCGGATGAGGATCGGCTCTACCGCCAAACCGTTGGGCAGGCGCAGGAGCATCCCACTGTTGCGGTAGCGTTCCGGGTCAACAGCTTCGTCCATTTCCAGACGCTTTAGCCAGTGCTTCAATTCCTCTTTCAACACGGCTGTCATGAAAATGGTTCGGTTGGAAGATGCTGTTTTGGTCTTTTTGAGCACCAGCGTTGTGGTACTGCCCTCACGCTTATCTTCAAATTCTTGCAAGATGCAGTCCTTGCTCGTTTTTGCCAGCGATATCTTTTGGACACGCTGCATACACTTGTTGATGCGGAATGTGCCGGTGCCGTCCACTCCCTCAAAATCAAGATCTTCCGGGGTCAGACCAGCGACTTCGCCCTCACGCAGTGCGCCCACCAGTGCGAGGTGAACAGCCAGATGCAGAATCGGGTCCTCCATGCTGGCAAGTGCGGCCCACATCTCGTCCGCATCCCAGATGGCACGCTCTTGAATTGACTTTTTGGGGCTGTCCACCGGAACGGGGCTTTTGATGAGGATGCCCCACTCCACCGCATACTGGAACGCTGTCCGCAGCAGGCGGTGTACCTCGTGGATGGTCGTGCCGGAGAGAAACCGCTGCTGTTGTTTTTCCGAGAGTACCTGCTTTTTGCCCTCAAGATACTGGCCGCAGGGCGTTTTGCTGAGGGTAGAATACAGGTCTTCCAGATGGTAAGGCTTGAGCTTTTGCATCTGCATATCGCCGATATACGGAATAATGAGGTTCTGGACGGTTCCCAGATTGGATTGATAGGTGCAGGGTGCCCACTTGTGCTTGTTGCATTGCTTGGGAAGCCACTCCATCAAAAACTCTTTGACGGTGATGGTGGACGGAATCAGAAAGGTTCCGGCCGCCAGTTCATGCTCGATCTGTTTCTTTCGGTTCGTTGCCTCCTCTTTCGTGGAAAAACTTTCCCATTTGTTGCAGTTTTTACCCTGCTCGTCTTGGTAAGTATAGCGGACACCATAGGAGCTGCCGCGTTTCGTAATATATGCCATACGTTATCTCCTTTTTCAAGCTGCCCGGAGCCACGCATCGAAGCGGTCTTTCGGGATGCGGATGCTTCCGCCGACCCGCAGAACACGAAATTCGGTCGTGCTGTTGCACAGGTTGTAGGCAGAACGCAGGCTGATGGACAGCATCTGCGCGATCTCTTCCACCGTGTACACCAGTGTTGTGGCTTTCAGGCTGTCAGTCGGAGACTTGACGGCATTGGTTTGAGTGACCACTTCCATTGTATCGTTATTCGGAATGGTCTGCAAGATATTTTTCGTATAATACAAAGATTTCACAGTTTCGGTCATTGCTGTCCTCCTTTTGTCAGGTGCATATTCGTTTAGTGAACCAGCCGATCAACGATTTCATGGATTCCAACTTTTTCTGTGCGTTCTCTTTGCGAAGACTTGCCCCGATGCAGGAAATTGGAACGCACATTTCCAGAAGGCGGTCATAAATGCGGGCGTGAGCAGTATCCTGTGGATGCCGTATCTCGTTCAGCGGCAGGTTGGTGGTGACGATCAGCGGTTTTTGGCTGCGGTATCTGCTAGGGCTTAATTGAGCGTCCAGCAAAAACTTTGGAAATGGCAGATACCGGGGTAGCGGAGTACAAACGGTCAAATCATCAAACAAGCCAATCACCCTCCCTGTCTCTGCGATTCCAGCATTTTCAAGTGCTTCGAGCGGATAAATTCCAGATAGCGCTGCAGATTGTCAGAATACTTTTCAATTTGCTTCCAGTTTTCCTGGCCTGTCAGAAGATCTGGGTACTCACGAAACGTGAGTTCCCAATTCTCGATAAAGGCGTCATAAGCACCTTCAATCGCAGCGATGTGGATGGAATGATCCGCAGGTGCTTCAACAGATTTTTTCAGGGCTTTTTGATCACTTTCGGTCAGTGCCCTTTTGTGCCCTTGCATTTTTTGGAAATGCCGATCAGAAATCGACTTCCGTCATCATCAAAAGATTCGACCTTCACGGAAGGGCTTTTCGTAGAGGAAGCAAGCTGCTTATCTCGCTCACTTTTCGGCACGTCGTACCGTCGCAGACCCAACACCATGTTCTACGGCGATTCGTTCGCAAGTGCGTTTTTCTGAATCGATGTGATCATTTTGATCACATCGATTTACTTTATTGCAATTTCCGGGCTGCCCGCCCACTGCCAGCTTGGTTGATTCATACTCTTTGCCCAGAAGAAACTTCTTTCGTTCCGGGCTGAGATTTCTGCGGCCAAGCTGATTTTTGCAGATCCATGCAAGCGCTTCGTACTTGTTCGCAAGTTGGATTTCTTCCACTTCAAACTTGATAAAGCCGTGCTTTTTCAGGATGCGGTAGCGGGTGTGCCCGTCCAGAATGGTTTTGTTCCACACAATGATCGGGTCTGTGAGCTTTCCGTCTCGAATCATGTTCATTTTAAGCTGCTGGAGTTCATCAAAACTCAGCGGCAAAATTTGAGCGGAAAACTCGGGGTCTATTTTGAGACTGCTTAGTTTCAGCATATTGTTCGCCTCCTTTGACAACAGTGTACCGGTTTCTGCGGAAAAAGTTTATGGACTCGTAGTCCATGTTACCCACCCTCTTAGTCCATGTATTGTATACAATGAAGCAAAAATAAAAATCCGACCTGATTCTACGATGCTATAGTGTCATGTGGGTCAGATCAGGGAAACGGTGAAATTTGATAAGTCCAAAATGATGTTATTTTAAATTATGACAAATGAATTTGTAAAAAGCACTTGACATTGATAATCAAAGCAGAGTATACTTAGCCCAATGACAGAGTGAAATCCGCTCTGGCTTTCTTTTTCAAAAGCTTTTGTTCTTTATTGCACGTGACAACTGAGGTGTGAAATGAATCTTGGAGAAATTGCAGATATCCGTAGCGGACTTGTCCTTTCTCGAAAACAGGCAAGCTCCGACTCCCCGCAGGCGATACGATACCACCAGCTTAGTCTACGGGCGGTAAAAGCGGAAGGCGAGATTGATCCTGCTGAATTGGAGCCGTACTTTGCGAAAGAACCATTGTCCATGGACTATCTGACGCAGCCAAATGACATTGTAGTGCGCTTGACTGCCCCCTACACAGCAGTTTTGATTGACGACACCACACGCAACTTGGTGATCACGTCGAATTTTGTCGTAATTCGCATTCGGGGAACAGAGCTTATGCCGGGGTATCTTTATTGGTATCTGAACACGCCGAAGGCAAAAAGGCAGATCTATCAAAATACCACAAAAAGTATGATCAGCTCCGTAAACGCAAGGTATTTTTGCCGCTTGGAGCTTCAGCTGCCATCGCCGGAAATACAACGCCAGATGGAAGCGCTTCGCTTGCTGGCACAGCAGGAACTACGCCTTCTGCGTAAGTTGGAAGCTGAAAAGCGAAGCTGCTATGAGGCGATGCTGGAACAAATGAATTACGCACAGAGGAAAGGATAACGACTATGACGACAAAATCAGAAATCGAACGCGTTCTTTGGAACGCCTGCGACAGCTTTCGCGGTAAAATTGACAGTTCCCGTTATAAGGACTACATTCTTTCCATGCTGTTCGTAAAATATCTGAGCGACGTTTCGGAGGAAAAGCGAGAGCAATACCGGGAGCAATACGACGGTGATGAACGCCGTGTCGAGCGTGCCATGAGCCGTGAGCGTTTTAAGCTGGATGATACATCTACGTTTGGGTACCTTTATAAAAATCGCCATGATTCCGAAATCGGGCTGAAGATCAACACGGCACTGGCTTCTATTGAAGATCATAACAGCAGCAAGCTTCGGAACGTGTTTCGCTCCATCGATTTCAACTCCAATGTGGACTTTGGTACAGACATCAAGGCAAAAAATGCGACCCTCTGCAACCTGCTGGAAGACTTCCACGGACTTGACCTGCGTTCTTCTGCGCTGGACGGTTCTGACATTATCGGTGATGCCTACGAATATATGATCGGCAACTTTGCTTCGGACGCCGGCAAGAAGGGCGGAGAGTTCTTTACGCCGAGCAAGGTCTCCGAACTGGCAGCGGCATTGGTAGATCCGCAGGAAAATGACCGTATCTATGACCCGACCTGCGGCAGCGGTGGTCTCCTGCTCAAGGCATGCAAGCGCGTGCCGGACGGAAAAGTGGCAGTTTACGGTCAGGAATTAAACGCACAGACATGGGCTCTGTGCAAGATGAATATGTTCCTGCACGAGGTAGACGATGCCCGCATCTGGCAGGGCGATACCCTGAGCAATCCGCAGAACATCGAAAACGATAATCTAATGTTGTTCCAGTGCATTGTAGCAAACCCGCCATTCAGTTTGGACAAATGGGACAGCGGCTTCCTTTCCAATGCGGTTCTGGATGCCAAGGGAAAAAAGCCGGAAAAAATGAACGCTTCTCTGGATCCATGGGGGCGCTTTGATTGGGGCGTTCCACCATCTTCCAAGGGTGATTATGCTTTTGTTCTGCATATGCTCAACAGCCTTGACCACAGTCATGGCCGAATGGCTGTCGTGCTGCCCCACGGTGTACTGTTCCGTGGTGCGAGCGAGGGCAAAATTCGCCGCCAGATTGTTGAACACAACCTTCTGGATGCTGTGATCGGTCTGCCTGCCAACCTGTTTTATGGCACGGGTATTCCGGCCTGCATTCTGGTGTTCCGCAAGGATCGCATTAGCCGAGGTGTCGATAATGTTCTGTTCATCGACGCTTCCGCAGAGGGCAACTTCGAGAAAGGCAAGAACCAGAACCTTCTGCGAGACACGGACATCCAGAAAATTGTGGATGCCTACAAAAAGCGTGAAACCACGCCGAAGTACAGCTATCGTGCGACGCTGGATGAAATCCGGGAGAACGACTATAATCTGAACATTCCCCGCTATGTGGATACTTTTGAAGAGGAAGCTCCGGTGGATATTCAGGCGGTGAAGAAAAATATTGCGGATATCGAAGCTGAGCTGGCACAGGTACAGGAGCAGATGAAAAAGTATCTGGATGAGCTGGGGCTGTAATGGATACATTAATTTGAAAAAGGACAAAGTAAATGAAAAATTTCTTCAAAAATTACGATGCGAGCCATATTCATTTTTCGCAATCGGATGGAATTAAAGTGCGATCTATTAAGTGTGGATACTGTGAAAACACTGTTGCTCCAAATAGTGGATTTAACATGATTTATCGTGCGGATAATGCGCCGTCCAGCTATGGAACATGTTTGGCTACAATTTATGAATGTCCATTATGTGGCTGCCCCACAATCTTTTATACTGAAACCGAGGAAACTATTCCAGGAGAGCTTTGGGGAAGAACTATCAAGAATCTTCCGGATAGTATAGCGAAACTGTATGATGAATGCCGTACTTGTTATGCGAATCAATGTTATACAGCTTCGCAGATGATTGCGAGAACACTGCTGATGCATATTGCCGTGGAACAAGGGTCTGTTGAAGGACTTTCGTTTGCCAAGTATGTGAACTATTTGGAGGAACGCAACTTTATTCCACCAAACGGAAAAAAGTGGGTAGACTATATCCGAAAAACAGGTAATGTTGCCAATCATGAAATTGTCATAAAGGAAAAAGAAGAGACCAAAAGGGTTATAACATTTTTATCATCACTTTTAATGTTTATCTATGAGTTGCCGAATGAGCTTGAGGAATAAACGAATCGTAAATGATTCTACCAAATATGGAAGGCTGACAATCATGCAACAACCTATAGTACACACTTACTCGCTCGGTGAACTTTACACGGAACGAAAAGAAAAGGGCGACCCGTTGCTTCCAATTTTAACAGTATCCATTCATACAGGAGTTTCCGAAGGTGAACTGGATGAAGACAAGCTTGGAAAAAAGGTAAAACGAATCGCCGATAAAACTCAGTATAAGACTGCTCGCAAGGGGGATCTTGTTTTCAACATGATGCGTGCATGGCAAGGAGCCATTGGCGTTGTAAGGTCGGCTGGACTTGTAAGTCCAGCGTATATCGTGGCAAAACCTAATGAAAAAATATGGCCGGAGTACATGGACTACTGCATGAAAACGCCCCGAATGATCCATGCAATCCATCGACAGTCTTACGGTGTCACCGATTTTCGGCTTCGCTTGTATTGGGATTCGTTTACGCCCATCACTTGTCAGCTGCCGCCCCTTCCCGAACAGCAAAAAATCGCTACTATCCTCTCCACACAGGACAAAGTGATTGAGCTAAAAGAAAAGCTCCTTGCTCAAAAACAGCAGCAGAAAAAATATCTGATGCAGCAGTTGTTGACCGGGAAAAAGCGGCTGCCGGGATTTTGTGAGAAATGGACGAGAAAACAGCTCGGTGAGTTATTTGAAAATCGAGTTGAAATCAATCGAAGTGATCTTGGTCTCCTTGCAATAACAAGCACAAGAGGAATTTTGCCTAGGGACTGTCTTGATTTAAAAGACAATTCGAGTGAAGACAAATCAAAATATCTAAGAATTTGCCCAGGCGATATTGGTTACAATACCATGCGGATGTGGCAAGGCGTTTCTGCCTATTCGGAGTATGAAGGTATTGTAAGCCCGGCATATACCATTCTCGCACCGATGGAGGGTGTATATTCACGCTATTTTGCATATCTTTTTAAGACACAGTCTGTGATTTTTTCTTTTTACCGTTTTTCCCAAGGACTTGTAGATGATACAAGAAATTTGAAATATGAGAATTTTAAAAAGATCAGCGTGTCCATCCCTTCAAAGGTGGCTGAACAAAGAGCAATCGTTCAAATCTTAAGCACTGCCGACCACGAAATTGACCTGCTCCAAAAATCCATCGAGGCTGAAAAGCAGAAGAAAAAGGCGCTGATGCAGTTGCTGCTGACCGGGAAAGTGAGCGTGCGAATATGACATTAGAAGAAAAAACATACAAAGAACTATGCAAGCAAATTGTTGACCGAACAAATCGCCCCCTGACCGAAACACAAAAAGAAATTATAAAGGCAACAATTGATCAGGCAAGGAATCCGATTGAGTTGATGTCGTCCATAGAGGCGCTGTTAATTGTTTGGAGGTGCTAAAATGCAAGGAATTTTAGAATTTGTAAAGCAGCATTTTGATACGATTATCACAGTATCAATTACGATACTAGGTTTTATTGTGACTTATTTCATGAATAAAAAGAGTGTACAGGATGAATTGAAGAAAGACAAGGTGATGCACACTACCGAGCTTATGGAAACGCTTCCGTACGATGTGTGTCAATTTATGAATGAGTTGTTTCACAACAAAAGCAGAACTATCACGAAGCAATCTATAGATGTACATGAAAAAATATTATCTAAAATTATTGCTTATGGCAGTGTCGACGCCGTAAAACTAGCAATTGTTGTTCAGGAATGTGCGTATGAAAAAGAGCGCCAATCGTCACAGGCGGGAGTGGATGATGGAACGCGTCTAATGGCTGCATATGCGCTCCTAATTACGCAATTGAAATTTGATCTGACATCAGAAGTGATTCCTGCAACTTCGTGGTTTCGAATCAAAATCAAAGATTATGAAAAAATACGAATTAAAACTGAAGCTGCAATTAACGCACTTGTTGATGAATTGGGATTGAATAGCAAATTTAAAATCTGAAGGAGGTCACCATGAACCTCGATAAATCCATTTACTCCGAAGCTAACATCAGCAAAAAGCCTGCGCTGGAACTGCTGCAGGCCATGGGGTATACATATCTCTCCCCGGAAGAATGCCGTCAGCAGCGCGGAAGTGGCTACCGGGTGCTGTTGCGGGATGTGCTGCGCGGTCAGCTGCGGAAACTGAACCGCTATACCTACGGCGGTGTGGAAAATGAATTTTCTGCAGTCAACATTGAGCACGCCATGGATGATCTGGAAATACCGCTGACGGACGGTCTTGTGCGCACCAGTGAGAAAATCTATGATGCGCTTATGCTGGGCAAAAGCTATCCCGAAACTGTAGGCGAAGGAAGGCTGCTGAACTTCAACTTGAAGTACATTGACTGGGAGGATCCGACGCAGAACCTTTACCATGTCACGGAAGAATTTGCGGTGGAAAGCACCGATGGACAGCATGATGCCCGCCCGGACATCGTGCTGTTTGTCAATGGAATTCCGTTTGCGGTGATTGAATGCAAGGCTCCGGATATCCCGGTGGAACAGGCCATTGAGCAAACCTGCCGTAACCAGCAGCCTCACTATATCCCCCAGCTTTATGCGTTTGCGCAGATCGTAATGGCGACCAATAAAAACGAGGTACGCTATGCAACAACGGGAACACCGAAAAAGTTTTGGAGCATCTGGAAAGAGCAAGATGCAGATTTCCTGAACCGGGAAATGGCTCGACTGACCCCGGTTCGGACACCAACGGTGCAGGATAAAGATATTGTTTCTCTGTTTACACCGGTCCGTTTGTTGGAACTAACAAAGTATTTCGTGCTGTTTGACTACAATGTGAAAAAGATCTGCCGATATCAGCAATATTTTGCGGTAAAGGAAATTCTGCACACAGTCAAACAGCGTGATGAAAAAGGAAATCGGCGCGGCGGTGTGATCTGGCATACACAGGGCAGCGGAAAAAGTCTGACCATGGTGATGGTGGCGAAATATTTGCTGCTGGAGCTGCAGGCAGACCATCCACGTGTAGTGATCGTCACCGACCGAAAAGAGCTGGATAAGCAAATCACGGCGACATTCGCGCACACGCGGCTTCGCCCTGCGCGTGCTACCAACGGGCGGCATCTGCTGGGATTGGTTACGGATGAGCGGGTGGACATCGTCACCAGCATCATCAACAAATTCAGCACTGCCGAGCGGCTGGACGGTTGCAACAAATCTCGGGACATCTTTGTTCTTGTGGACGAAAGCCACCGCTCCAATTACGGCAAAATGTCACATAAAATGCGGACGGTTTTTCCAAACGCCTGCTATATCGGTTTTACAGGAACGCCCTTGATGAAGAGCGAGAAGAACACCTTGAAAAAGTTTGGCGGACTGATTCACAAGTATACGATTCAGGACGGTGTAGCCGATGGTGCAATTGTTCCACTGATCTATGAAGGCCGCTTTGTGGAGCAGAAAGTTGACGAAAAGAACATCGACCTATGGTTTCAGCAAACAACAAAACGCCTGACGGAATCACAGCGGGATGATCTCGCCCGGAAATGGAGCAGCATCCGACGGCTGACCTCTACGGATGCACGCATCAAACGGATCGCTTTGGACATCAACGAGGACTTTTGCCGAACCTATAAAAATACAGGCTTCAAGGGAATGGTCGCCACCAATTACAAGCGGGATGCCGTTCGGTATCTGGAATACTTTGAGCAATTTGGCGATCTGAACTGCGCTGTCGTAATCTCGGCTCCGGATCTGCGCGAAAGTGTGGATGATGCAGATGAAGGAGCAGACGACAAGGTAGTTGCCTACTGGAATCGGATGATGCAGCGCTATGGCAGTGCCGATGATTATGAAGAAGCAATCAAGGCACAGTATCATGCCGGAGAACTGGATCTTGTGATCGTGTGCAGTAAATGGCTTACCGGCTTTGATGAGCCGCTCTGCCAAGTGCTTTACTTGGACAAAGAACTTAAGGAGCACGGTTTGCTTCAGGCCATTGCCCGCACAAACCGCCTGTGCGAGGGAAAAAGCTATGGAATGATCGTGGATTACCGGGGCCTGATCAAAAAATTGGATGAGGCAATGGAGCTTTACAGTGGTGCCGGGCTGGAAAACTTTGATGGGCATGATCTGAAAGGCGTTGTGGTGGACGTGCTCTCTGCGATTGGAACGGTACGCAGCGATTATTCTGCACTGATGGAGTTGCTTTCGGCTGTTCCCGGTCTGACACTTGCCGGAACCGATGCAGAGGCGGTGGAGGTTTTCTTAGCGGATAGTTCGAAGCGGGAAGAGTTTTACAAACGGCTGTGTAACTTTGGTCGCTCCTTGAATCTTGTTCTGAATTCTGAAAAAACCTATGAGGCGCTGGCAGTGGAAGAGCGGGAAAAATATATCAAAGCATTCGGCTTTTTCTCTGCGGTACGGCGTAGCGTGAAACCTCGTTATGGGGATTCAATTGACAATCGGGAATACGAACCACTGATGCAAAACCTGCTGGACGTACACCTTTCAGTAGAGGGTCTGAAGCGAATCACCGAGCCGGTAGACATTCTGGACAGAGATGCGTTTGAAAAGGAATTAAACGAGTTAGGCTCACTGCGTGCCAAAGCTGATGCGATTCGCACACGGCTCGCCAAGAGTATCAATACGAAGTATCAGGAGAACCCAGCATACTATGAAAATTTTTCCAAGCGCATCAAGGAAGCGCTTGAGCTGTATAAAGCCCGGACGATAACGGAGGCAGAATATCTGGCCAAGATGCGGGATATTCTGGAGGATTACCGCACGGGAAAAAGCGCTATCGCATACCCGGATCGTATCCGAGCCAATGTCCATGCACAGGCGTTCTATGGTGTACTGACCGCGATTTTCTCCAATGAAAGATTGTCAGTGGAGCCTGATTTTGCCGCCGAGATGGCACTGGATATTACGACAATCATCGAAAAGCATAGCCAGGTGGACTGGACCCATAACCTGACGATTCATGATCGAATCTCACAGGATATTGATGATCTGTTTTACCGCTATCAAAAAGAAAAGGGCCTGGTACTTTCTTTTGATGTGATTGACATGATTATTGAAAATGTTAAAACAGTTGCGTTGCGGAGGTTTGCATGATACAGATTTGTGCGGTTGAGACTGAGCATGGTTGTATCTGCTATCAGCTAGAACGAAAGAACGTACGCAATATCAATCTTCGGATTCGGACAGATGCCTCTGTTTATGTTTCTGCTCCGAAAGATGTCTCGGAAAGCGTTGTTACGCAATTCGTGAAACGACACAGCCGTTACATTGCAGAGGCACAGCAGCATTTTCGAGAATTCCAACAGTATGCACCGCAGCCTCGACATTACATCAGTGGGGAAAGCTTTTCCGTTTTGGGACGCAGTCTGCGTCTGCGGGTAGAGCAAGGAAAAAAAGACGATATACGTTCCGATGGCGTTTATCTCTATCTTACCGTAAAAGACACAGAAGATCAGGAACAAAAAAAGCGTCTTGTTGACCGTTATCTGAATAAGATGTGTCGCGAAATATTTCAGCAGACGGTGGATCAGCTTTATCCGATATTTCGAAAATATGATGTGCCATTTCCACGAATCCATATTCGATCGATGGATACTCGCTGGGGATCTTGTCTTCCACAGAAAGCTATCATTACATTGAACCGGCACTTGCTCGAAATGCCCGTCAGTTGCATTGAATATGTAGTATTGCACGAATTTTGTCATTTTCTGTACCCAAACCACTCGAAGGATTTTTATGCGATACTGTCGACACTTATGCCAGATTGGCAGCAACGCAAAAAACTGTTAGACAAAAATGCACAGTTTGAATGGAGTCAAAAATATGAAACGTTTTGTGGTGGTGAGAGCTGAAGGGTATATGACCAGCAGACCCGCAAGCAGTGTCTTCGTATATACAAAGACCATTTTGCGTTGCAAAATACTTGTTGGGAAATCCCAAACCCTTCAAATCTGCACCGTCCCGGCGCAGGCTGCGCGATGGAATCGCTGAATAGCACAAAGGCATGTTGGAGTCCAGATGTGAAAAAACGGCAAAGCAGATAAAATCCCCTTTACAAATATTCTATTACGCTGTGATTGCGTTGGCGTTGACCTGCTTACAGCACTGACGATATCCGCTTCACCTTCAAGAACGGTCAAGAAATCAAGGTATAAAAGAACCGCCCCACCATCGGATTTACTCCGGTAGTAAGGCGGTTTTTCTGTGATATTATTCGGATTGCGTTGTTTTCAAAAATTCATCATAACTCTCCTGTAGTCTCTTATTTAAGTCACCATAGAAATATTGTTGAATCTCTTTTTTATGGGTAGGAACATATTCATCCACCCAATTTTCCAAACACGTTGTCACATTCACTAAAAGCTCATTCAGATGCATATGGTAGGACCCTTCATGCGGCTGAGCTTCCTTTAGATAATTACTCTCCATCATCGCTCTCCAAGTATCGACAAATGTATCCGAATTGTCCATTTTTTTAGCCGCCATATTGATTGCCTTTATTTGGTCCTGTGCAATTCTGTACTGTCCCAATTCATAGCACATTTGATGGAATTCTAAAGGTACTTCATAAAACAAATTGCTTTCTAAAACATTAGACCAAAACCCAACTAAATCTCTTTTTATATCTTCCGGTAAATCTTCTATTAGCCTTCTGACCGATTTTTCAGATAAACCTGTTGCTTCACAGAATCTAATAACATCTGGATTTTCACTTTTAATTGAAGATAAGCCAAACAGGTAATCTGCTGAACATCCAAAAAAATCACAATACGCTTTGACATATCTACCCTGCAATTTATCTGTACCTTCTAAATTTAAGTGTTCCTGTATTCTGCGTGTCATACTTCCTATTATAGATATCTCGTCTTCAGATGCACTGTCTACAGGGACTATCTCCTCGGCATATAAAGCCTGCGCTAATTCTCTTGCCGTTGAAAGGTTTCGCTCCTCCATCAATTTCCACAGTCTGTTATAGAAAATCTTTTCATCATCATGATTTATAGATTTGAATGCCATTATATCACCTCGCCAAAGACATATTTATCTTTTTTGTGTTTACAAACGATTGAAACAGACGATTTTAAAGATTGATTCATCCGTCATCTAGTAGTATGATATAGCTACACCAAGGAACTGTCAATCCCAGACAAACATATATTTAGGAGGTTATCTATGAACAAACAAAATACTATGCAGCCACTCGGCGAAACGAAATCTCTTCAGAACATAGTCATCGATGAAGTCTGTCAAAAAATTTCTGATGCAGTAATCGATGCCGAAGCCACATCAGAAGAGAAATATATAACAAAACAAAAATTAATTGTGTCGGCCGATGACATGAACACCCAAGAACAGCTGGATGCTATGGACAGAAATTACGACCGCAGAAATCAGGAGCGTTGGCAAAACGTACTCTATTTTGCCGTAGTATCTTTTAGTGTAGTTGGAATAGCAATTGGTAGCCCTATTGCAATCAAAAACGTCCACAGACTTCTCTCAGCCGCATAAGTTGAACTGAAAAAAGCCCGGAGTTTTCTACATTGTATGAATTTGATGTTGAAAATTCGATGCTTCGTCCTATTGACGGTTTTGTACAGAGCAGCTATAATATAATCGATATTATCATAATTCAAATTATATTAAGCAAGAGGTGAACGGTATGGACTTCATCGGCAGAACATCCGAACTGGCAACGCTGAATGCGGAGCTAGAGCACGGCAGCGGCTTTGTGGTGATTTACGGCAGGCGGCGTGTTGGAAAAACGACGCTGATCAAAGAGTTTATCAAAGATAAACGCGCGTTCTACTTTTTGGCAACCACAGAAAGTGAAGCCCAGAGCATGAAGCGGTTTGCCGGAGTGCTTTCCCGTACCACGAAGAACCCCATGCTCAGCAAAGTCACATTCACCGACTGGCTGGATTTATTCCAAGTGGTAGCAGACGACCACCCGGACGAGAAAAAGGTGCTTGTCATTGATGAATTTCCGTATCTGGTCAAAACGAACCCGGATTTTCCGTCCATCCTGCAAAACGCATGGGATGAAGTGCTGAAAGACCACAATGTGATGCTGATCCTCTGCGGTTCCCTGATCAGCATGATGAAAAAGCACGCTCTAGCCTACGACAGCCCGCTCTATGGCCGCAGAACGGCGCAGATTCGGCTGATGCCGCTGCAATTCATGGACGTGTATGCGGCGCAAAACCTGTCGTTTGAGCAGGCGGTGGAGCAGTATGCCATTACAGGCGGTGTACCGAAATATATGGAGTTTTTCCAGACGGACGAGCCGCTGGTGGAGCAGATTCGGCGTGTGGTACTGTCGAAAAATGGCTTTTTGTATGAAGAACCTGATTTCCTGCTCAACGAGGAAGTGCAGACGCCCATCAACTATTTCTCCGTGCTAAAAGCGATTTCGGACGGCAACCACAAGCTGAGCAAGATCGGCATGACGATGGAACAGGACACTTCGGCTATTACGCCGTACCTTAAAACACTGATCGACCTTGGTTTTGTTATCAAGAACGTTCCCATCACCGAAAAGAATCCAGAGCGTTCCCGGAAGAGTCTGTACTATGTTTCGGACAACTTCATCCGCTTCTGGTTCCGCTATGTGTACCCGTTCAAGGGAGAGTTGGAACTGGACAACCAACAGATCGTGCTGGACGAGATGGGCAAAGACTTTAAGCAAAAATTTGTGGCTTTCGCTTATGAGAGCATCTGCCGGAACATCTTTGCGGAGCTGTGCCGAAAGGGGCAGATCGATTTTGCACCCTCACGCATTGGTTCTTACTGGCGCAACGACAACGAGGGAGACACAGAGATCGATGTTGCAGCGGTGGACCATCAGCATAAGCGGCTGTTCCTCGGTGAGTGCAAGTACCATGCGAAACCTGTGGATGTGGCGGTCTACTCTGCTTTGCAGGAAAAGGGGCAGTCCAAAGAACTTACAGCGGCCTTTAAGGGCTACGAAATTGTGTACGGGCTGTTCTCCAAGAGCGGCTTTACAGATCGACTGGTGGAAATGGCAGCGGAGAATTCCAACCTGATTCTGATTCAGGAAGATGCAGTTTACAAGAAATAATATAATCTGGATTATCATAAGTTTAATTATATTATTGCGGGATTTTCTGTGCGCTATGTTTAGTGACCTTGGACTAAGATATAGCATCCTTTGGGCAAGGTTTAGCAACCATACCCCAAAAAAGTAGCAATCTCTGAAAAAGTTTGGCAGGTGTTCATATCTCATGGGGTACGGAAAGTGTGGAAAGTAATGCGGAAAGTGCGGAAACTTGCCATAGAAAAGTGGCAACCTCTACGCTAAAAGTGGCAACTTCATCTCAAAAAATGGCAAGCTCCATGCTAAAAGTGGCAAGCGACATATACAAAACGCCATTATACAGAACTGCCCACTCCCCTGAGAATTCCTCAGACGAGTGGGCATTCTTCTTTCCGTGTATCAAATTTACCTTTGTGGTCACTCAAATCGCCACCAAGTCATGGATCAAAAATCATCATTTTTTATTTGTCCCAGAGTAAGTGCACTGTTTTTGCACACTTTTTACACACCGGCGAGAAAGCCGTGTTTTTCCTTGCATTGTCTGCCTTACTGGAGTTTTCACTCTCCAGAACGGCCCGGTGGGCGGGCATTCTTTTGCTCCTTGGCGGTGCGCTGCACGGCGGCACTATAAAAGGCCGCCTGCAGCACTCGTCTTGGATTCGGTCTTATTTACACCACTTGGCAAATTCTTCATCCGTGCACTTGACGTAGTGGCTGCCCTCCACATGGTGGCTGGTACCCTTGGAATAGTCGATGCCGGAAGTGGCATAGTCATAAGTCTCAGCCACGCGGCGCTTTTCGACCACCGGGTTCGGCAGCGGAATGGCCGACAGCAGGCTCCGGGTGTAGGGGTGGATGGGGTGCTCGAAAATCTCCTCGGTGGTGCCGGTCTCCAGCAGATGCCCCAGATGCAGCACACCAATGCGGTCGGAGATGTACTTGACCATGGACAGGTCGTGGGCGATGAACAGATAAGCCGTGCCGGTCTCCTGCTGGATATCCTTCATCAGGTTGACTACCTGTGCCTGAATGGATACATCCAGCGCCGAGATGCACTCGTCCGCGATGATGAGCTTGGGGTTCATGATGAGGGCGCGGGCAATGCCCACGCGTTGACGCTGACCGCCGGAGAACTGGTGGGGGTAGCGCTCGGCGTGTTCCGGGGCAAGGCCGACCTTGGCAAGGATCTTTTCCACCTTTTCGCGGCGCTCTGCCTGCGTTTTGCACAGATGATGGATATCCAGACCCTCGCCGATGATGTCCTCCACCTTTTTGCGGGGGTTCAGGGATGCCATGGGGTCCTGAAAGATCATCTGCATCTGGGTGCGCAGGGTATTGTTCTGTGCATAGGTCAGACGGCCGCTGATATCCTGCCCGTCAAAGGTGATCTTGCCCGCAGTGGGGTCGTACAGGCGGATGATGCTGCGGCCGATGGTGGATTTGCCCGAGCCGGACTCGCCCACCAGACCGTAGGTCTCGCCGGGGTAGATCTCAAAACTGACATCGTCCACCGCCTTGACCGTGAAATTCTTATTGACGCGGAAATACTGCTTTAGCCCTTCGACCTTCAGCAGCGGGGTCGTGCTCTGTGCTGCCATTTATTCCGCCTCCTCGATCTTTTTTGCTTCTGCTTTCATGCGGGCAATGCGCTCCTTGAGCTCCGGCGGCATCTCCACCTTGGGGGCACGGGGGTCCAGCAGCCATGTTGCCGCATAGTGGGTATCGCTGATCTTGAACATGGGCGGGTCGATCTCGTCGTCGATGTTCAGCGCAAAGCGGTTGCGGGGTGCAAAGGCATCGCCGGGCTTCTCGTGCAGCAGGTTCGGCGGCGAGCCGGGAATGGTATACAGACGGTCGTCGGCGGTGTCAAGGTCGGGCATGGCCGACAGCAGGCCCCATGTATAGGGGTGCTTGGGGTCGTAGAAGATCTCGTCGATGGTGCCGGTCTCCACGATCTTGCCGGCGTACATCACGTCCACATAGTCTGCCACCTTTGCCACAACGCCAAGGTCGTGGGTGATGTAGATGACCGAGATGCCGCGCTCCTTTTGAATGCGGCGGATCAGCTCCAGAATTTTGGCCTGAATGGTCACATCCAGCGCGGTGGTGGGCTCGTCGCAGATGAGCAGGTCGGGGTCGCAGGAGAGCGCAATGGCAATGACCACGCGCTGGCGCATACCGCCGGACAGCTGGTGCGGGTAGTTTTTCATCCGCTTTTCGGCATCGGTGATGCCCACCTCTTCCAGCAGTTCCAGCGCCTTTTTGTAGGCTTCCGCCTTGGGCATTTTGAAGTGCCAGAGCATGCCCTCCATGATCTGCTTGCCGATGGTCATGGTGGGGTCAAGGCTGGTCATGGGGTCCTGAAACACCATAGCGATGCGCTTGCCGTTGATGTGGCGGCGGATCCACTTTTTGTCCTTTTGCAGCAGGTCTACGCTCTCCGGGCTGCCGTCGGCGTGGTGGTAGCTGAACCGGATGCTGCCGCTGTTCACGGTGGCATTCTTGGCCAGAATGCCCATGGCGGCTTTCATGGTGACGGACTTGCCGGAACCGGACTCGCCCACCAGCGCGACCGTCTCGCCCTTGTACAGGTCGATGTTCACACCGCGGATGGCGTGCACCGGGCCTGCGGTGGTCTTAAAGGTGATATCAAGGTCTCGCACCGACAAGACCTGTTCTTTTTTTGCTTCAGGCATGGGGTGTTCCTCCTTACATACTCTTCATCTTGGGGTCCAGCGCCTCGCGCAGACCATCCGCCTCGAGGTTGAAGCTGAGCATCAGCAGGCTCATGACCACAATGGGCGGGATGATCTGATAGGGGTGGGTGGTGAAGCTGTTGTACAGCTCGCTGATCAGAGAGCCCAGCGAACACTGCGGCACCGGGATGCCCAGACCCACAAAGGAGAGGAACGCCTCGGTGAAGATAGCGGTCGGGATGCTGAACATGACCTGCGTGATGATGGGTCCGATGATGTTGGGCAGCACTTCCTTGAAGATGATGAAGAAGCTGCCGGCGCCCAGCGTGCGGGAGGCCAGAACGAACTCCTGATCCTTCAGCTTGAGCATCTCCGCGCGGGCGATGCGGCTCATGCCCACCCATTCGGTCAGCATCAGGGCAAAGATGATGGTCACCATGCCGGGCTGCAATACCAGCAGCAGCAGCGTGACGATGACCAGCCGGGGGATGCCGTTGGCTACCTCCAGAAAGCGCTGCATCACCATATCCACTCTGCCGCCGAAGTAGCCCGAGATCAGGCCGTAGCTCATGCCGATGACCATATCAATGATGGCCGCCGCCACCGCGATGATCAGGGAGACCCGGGCGCCTTCCCATGTACGGGTCCAGATGTCGCGGCCGTACAGATCGCTGCCGAACCAGTAGTAGACGTCCAGCTTGTCTTTTTCCTGATAGGCGTTGGTCACCTTGGTTCCGGTGGTGGTGCTCATCTTCTCGCTGCCGTCCAGAATGCCGAACTGCTCAATGCCCGGCACGCGGGGCGCAAAGTTTTTCTGGCTCAGATCCTGCCCGGAGTAGGTGTAGCTGTTCATGCCCGGGCCCAAAACGGCCAGCAGTACGATGATCACAATGAGGACAAGCCCCAGCACGGCACTCTTCTTATTGAAAAAGCGGATGAGCGCTTCCTTCCAGAAGTTCTGCGCCGCAAAGTTGGTATCCACGCTGATCTCGTCCTCGTTGTGCTTGAGGGCAAAATCCTTTTCCGCAAAGGTATGCTCCGTGTACATTGCGTCCACGGCGCTGACAATGGCATCGGCGGTGGATTCGCCGCCCAGCCGGATCGCTTTTTCTGCCATTTAGTCGTCCCCCTTTGCCAAACGAATGCGCGGGTCGATGATGCCGTACAGCAGGTCAACGACCAGCATGATGCCAATGTACATGGCACTGTAAATAAAGCTCAGACCAATGACCACGTTGTAATCGTTGGACTGGATGGCTGTCACCAGCAGGCTGCCCACGCCGGGGATGGCAAAGATCTTTTCCACCACCAGCGAGCCGGTCATCAAATCCACGATCAGCGGTGCCAGCACCGTGATGATGGGGATCAGGGCGTTGCGCAGCGCGTGGCGGAAGATCAGCGCCGGGCCGGAAATGCCCTTACTCTCGGCCAGCAGCATATAATCCGAATCCAGTACCTCGATCATCTCACTGCGGGTAAAGCGGGCAATGGACGCCATGGTGAACATGGAAAGCGAGATACTGGGCAGCACGCTGGAGCCAAAAATGTCCTTGGCGGAAAACAGCATGGGGAACCAGCGGAACTTAAAGCCGAAGGTGTAGCTCAGCGCCAGCGCGAACACATAGGATGGCACCGATACGCCGATGACCGAGATGATGGTGGCGATGGAGTCCACCACGGTATCCCGCTTCAAAGCGGCAAGAATGCCCAGCACCAGACCTGCGATGGCACCCAGCGTGACCGCCATGCCGCCCACCTGAATGGAGATGGGCAGACGGGACTGGATGAGCTGGGAGATGGGCGTATTTTTGGAGATATTGTAGCTGACACCCAGATCGCCCCGGAGCATATTGCCCACATAGCGGAAGAACTGGATATAGATGGGCTGGTCAAGGCCGTACTTTGCATACAGGGCTGCCCGCATATCGGGCGTCAGCTTTTCATCATTGAAGGGCGAACCGGGCATCAGCTGCATCAGGATGAACAGCACCAGCAGAATTGCCAGCAGCGTGAACAGCGAGGTCAGGATTCGCTTGAGCGTATATTTTTTCACGTCGGGTGGACCCCCTTTTTCCTTCCGGGATCTCGCGGTCAGTCGTTTGTCTGCCGCGGACAGGCACAATGCCAAAAAGGCGCACAGTGGCTTTTTGCGGGCCACTGTGCGGCCTTGTTCAGTGTGCTTTCAGTTTTACTCGCTCTTAGCGGCGTTCTTGTACACGCGGTTCAGTGCCACGGGGTGGAACGCTACACCGGTAACGGCAGAGGAGACCATCTCGGCATTGCACTGACCGTACAGGGGGAAGATGACCGCCTGCTCCAGAACGATCTGCTCTGCCTCGTACAGGGCAGCCCAGCGGCCCTCGGGGTCGGTGCACAGGTCGCCGGTGGTGCACTCGTCAATGATGGCATCGTAGTCGGCATCGCTCCACAGACCGTAGTTGTTGGAGTTGCCGGTCACCCCCATGCCCAGATAGGTCATGGGGTCGGCGTAGTCGGGGCCCCAGCGGGTCAGGCCGATCTCAAAGTTGCCGTCCTGCATATCCTGCACGCGCTGCTTCTTGGGTTCCACGGTCAGGTTCAGGGTAAAGCCTGCCAACGTGGTCTCCAGCTGCTCCTTGACGACCTGTGCCACCTTCTGGGGTGCATCGTCGGCATCCACCACCATGTTGAAGGTGAAGGAGTCCTTGCCCAGCTCGCTCTTGGCCTGCTCGTAGTACTCCTTGGCCTTGTCGGCATCATAAGCGCAGAACTCTGCAAACTTGGTCTGGTCGGCGCTGAAATCGCTGCCATCGGGGCCGGTAGCAAACTGCGGCGGAACGACGGTGTAGCAGGGTGCAGAGCCGTCCTTCAGCACGTCTCCGGTAATGGCGTCACGATCCAGTGCAAAGGTGATGGCCTTGCGTAGGTTCTCGTTGGCCAGCTCCGGCACACTGCCGATGTTGGGGCTGATGTACCACAGGTAACCGGCACCCACGCTGGTAAACTCGGGGTCATCCTTGACCTGATCCACCTGCTCGCCGTTCAGCAGAGTCATGTCCAGAGCACCGGTCTGGTAGCTCATCAGTGCCTGCTGGCTGTCCTTGATGACCTGATAGGCCAGACCGTCCAGAGCGATCTTGCCGGCATCGTAGTAATCGGGGTTCTTTTCCAGCGTAAAGGCGGTTGCGGCAGGCTGGTAGTCGGTCAGCTTGAACGCACCGTTGGACAGCACCGTGTCGGGGCTGGTGCTGAAGGTGTCCTTGCAGGTGTTGTAGAACGCCTCGTTGACCGGATAGAAGGTGGGGAAGTACATCAGGCTCAGGAAATAGCTGACGGGAACGTTCAGCTGGACTTCCAGCGTCTTGTCGTCCACGGCAGTCACGCCCAGATCGGTGACGGACTTCTCGCCTGCAATGATCTCGGCAGCGTTGACCACCTGACCGATATCCGACAGCATATAGGAATACTCGGAAGCGGTGGCGGGGTCCACGGCGCGCTGCCAGCCGAACACGAAGTCGGCAGCGGTAACGGCTTCGCCGTTGGACCACTTGGCATCCCGCAGGTGGAAGGTGTAGGTCTTGCCGTCCTCACTGATGTCGTAGGTCTCTGCAATGGCGGGAACTGCTGCGCCGTCTGCATCCATCTGCATCAGACCGTCGGTGTAGTCTGCGATGACCTCAAAGGAGGTGCCGTCGGTGGCTACCTGCGGGTCCAGCGACTGGACCTCGGTCTCCAGCATGATATTCAGGGTGCCGCGCTGTGCGTTCATTTCTGCGGTTTGTCTAACGTAACGCCCAAAAAATCCCATGATTTTTGTACAATTTCAGTCCATGAGCATATTTCACTTTTAAACAAATATACTTGAACAATCGTGTTATTTCTTTTTTATCTCTTGCTTTTGAACAGTTCTATTTGTTTTATAAATCCAGTCGCACATTTTTCTTTTCGATATAAAATGCAGACAAAGCGCAGGCTTTCATTTCGCAGTTGTTCTTGTGCGGAGGACAGTTATGGGGACAAAAAGAAGCCGCCGCACAGTGTTTTGTGCGGCGGCTTTAAAAATCGAATTCGTACTGCTGTAAAAAGCGCTTACTTGCCCAGCATCTCGTGGGCAGTCTTGCAGATGGTGGCAGCGTCCAGACCGAACTTCTTCAGCAGATCCCATGCAGGGCCGGAGCAGCCGAACACGTCCTGCACGCCCACGCGGCGCACGGGGGTGGGCAGCTTCTCGCTGAGGACGGCGCAGACAGCTTCGCCCAGACCGCCGATGACGTTGTGCTCCTCGGCGATGATGACCTTGCCGCACTCCTTTGCCGCCTTGATGACGATCTCCTCGTCCAGGGGCTTAATGGTGTGGATGTTGATGACCCGGGCGTGGATGCCCTCGGCAGCCAGCTGCTCGGCAGCCATGCGGGCTTCGTTGACCATCAGGCCGGTGGCGATGATGGCAATATCGTTGCCCTCGGTCAGCTGCTCGCCCTTGCCCAGCTCAAAGTGGTAGTTGGCTTCATCGTGGAACACCGGCACAGCCAGACGGCCGAAGCGCAGGTAGACGGGGCCTTCCATGGCGTAGGCGGCGCGCACAGCGGCGCGTGCTTCGATATCATCGGCGGGGCAGATGACGGTCATGCCGGGGATGCTGCGCATCAGGGCAAAGTCCTCGCAGCACTGGTGGGAAGCGCCGTCCTCGCCCACGGAGATGCCGCCGTGGGTAGCGCCGATCTTCACGTTCAGGTGAGGATAGCCCACAGAGTTGCGCACCTGCTCGAAGGCACGACCGGCTGCAAACATGGCAAAGCTGGAAACAAAGGGCACATAGCCCATAGCGGCCAGACCTGCTGCCACGCCTACCATGTTGCCCTCGGCGATGCCGCAGTCAAAGTGACGGTCCGGGTATGCCTTCTGGAACATCCCGGTCTTGGTAGCGGCGGCCAGATCGGCGTCCAGCACCACCAGATCATCGTGGCCTTCCGCGGCCAGCTCCTTCAGGGTGTTGCCGTAGCTGTCGCGGGTCGCGATCTTTTTCACGTCTGCCATCTCAGTTCTCCTCCTGTTCCAGCGCGGCATAGGCGGCGTTCAGCTCGTTCATGGCCACCTGATACTCTTCATCGTTGGGGCCCTTGCCGTGCCATGCAACGGAATTGGTCATATAGGAAACGCCGGTGCCCTTGACGGTATCCAGAATGATGCAGGTGGGCTTTTCGGTCTCGGCGTGGAAAGCCTGCACGGCGCTCTCGATCTGGTCAAAGTCGTGGCCGTTGATGGTGACCACGTTGAAGTTGAAGGCGCGGAGCTTATCTTCCAGCGGGGCGCTGTTCATGACCGTCTCGGTGGTGCCGTCGATCTGCAGATGGTTGCGGTCCAGCATCACGCACAGGTTAGAAAGGCCGTAGTGGGCGGCAAACATAAAGGCCTCCCAGCATTCGCCTTCTTCTACCTCGCCGTCGCCCAGAATGGCGTAAACGTTCACGGCAGAGCCGGCGTGCTTTGCGCCCAGCGCCATGCCGCAGGCGGCAGAGATGCCCTGACCCAGACTGCCGGTGGACATATCCACACCGGGCACACTGTTCATGTTGGGGTGGCCCTGCAGGCGGCTGCCGATCTTGCGCAGGGTCTTGAGCTCTTCCACCGGGAAGAAGCCCCGCTCTGCCAGCGCTGCGTACAGTGCCGGGGCGGCATGACCCTTGGACAGCACCAGACGGTCGCGGTTTGCCATCTTGGGCTGGGCAGGGTCTACGTTCAGTTCCTTAAAGTACAGATAAGACAGCACGTCTGCGATGCTCAGACTGCCGCCCGGATGACCACAGCCTGCACTGTGGGTCCCTTCGATCACGCCCATGCGGATGTGGCAGGCGTGCTTTTTCAGGGTAAGTTTTTCAGCATTTGTCATGATGGTCCTCCCGTATGAACCTCAGAATTCATGCGCTCAAAAAAGCCTCTCGTCAGCGCCCCGGCGTCAAGACTGCCGCAGCGCGCTTTTTTTCAATTTTATATTATCCATTCTGCGCAAAAAGGTCAAGCTTCTTCCAGCAAAATGTACAGCCCCGGGGAAATTTTTTTGCGAACAGGCCGATTTTTGTCTATTTTGCAGACATCCTGCCCCGCTTGACAGGGGCAAAATGGTTTGTTATACTTTTGACCATCGTTCCGGCAGGAAGCCGGGCACGGGCGGGCAGCAGCCTGCCGCTTATCCCAGCAAGCATATTTTTTTAAAACAGACGCCACGAAGGGGTCTGCCTTTGGCATGGAATGCCGGGGCAGGCTCCTTTTTATTTTGCGGCTGAAAATGGAGGGACCCTTATGAAAACCAAAAACACCAAAACCGTGCGGCAGCTGGTGCTGGCTGCCCTGTTTTTAGCGCTGGCCTTTGTGCTGCCCCTGCTCACCGGTCAGGTGCCCAAGGTGGGCAATATGCTCTGCCCGATGCACTTCCCGGTGCTGCTGTGCGGCTTTGTGCTGGGCGGCCCGTGGGGGCTGGCTGTGGGCTTTGCCGCCCCGCTGCTGCGCTCGGTGCTGTTCGGGATGCCGCCCATGTTCCCGGTGGCCATCTCCATGGCCTTTGAGCTGGCCACCTACGGGCTGGTGTCCGGGCTGCTGTGGCGCAGGGCAAAGCACAGCCTGCCCGCGCTGTACGCCGTGCTGCTGACCGCCATGGTGTCCGGGCGCATCGTATGGGGCATCGTGCGCTTTGTGCTGGCGGGGCTGACCGGCGGCAGCTTCCCCTTCAGCGCCTTTTTGTCCGGGGCACTGTTCACCGCCGTGCCGGGCATCGTGGCGCAGCTGGTGTTCATCCCGCTGCTGCTCACTGCTCTGCAAAAGGCCGGGTTTGCAGACTGACTCCCTGCGCACCCCCTTTGTGCAAAAGAACGATACTTCAACCGGTTTTTAAGGCACTTTTTCCAAAAGAAACGGAAAATCGGAAAAATTGTGCCGTTTTGTGGCTTTCCGTCGGCAAATGTGATAAACTTGGACTAGATGCGGGCGTGTGCCGCTGTGCGCCGCCCACAATGAGTAAATGAAGAAGAGAGGTCGTTTATCGTGAAGATCATTCGTACAAAGGACTACGCTGATATGTCCCGCAAGGCAGCAAACATCATTTCTGCGCAGGTCATCATGAAGCCCGACTGCGTGCTGGGTCTGGCTACCGGCGGCACCCCCGTGGGCACCTATGAGAAGCTGGTGGAGCGCTACAACGAGGGAGATCTGGATTTTTCTGAGGTCACCTCCGTCAATCTGGACGAGTACCGCGGCCTGCCCAAGGAGCACCCGGAAAGCTACTGGAGCTTTATGCACCGCAACCTGTTCGACCATGTGAACATCGACCCCGCCCATATCAACCTGCCGGACGGCACCAATCTGGATGCCGAGGCCGAGTGCAAGCGCTATGATGAGGTCATCCGCAGCGTGGGCGGCGTGGATCTGCAGCTGCTGGGCATCGGTCATGACGGTCACATCGGCTTCAACGAGCCCCACGACGCCTTTGATCTGGGCACCCACTGCGTGGATCTGGCCCAGGAGACCATCGAAGCCAACAAGCGCTTCTTTGACGGCAACGTGGATCTGGTGCCCAAGCAGGCTTACACCATGGGCATCCGCACCATCATGCAGGCACGCAAGGTGCTGATGGTGGTCAACGGCGCTGGCAAAGCCGAGATCGTCAAGAAGGCTTTCTTCGGCCCCGTCACCCCCGAGGTGCCCGCAAGCATTCTGCAGCTGCACCCGGACTTCATTCTGGTGGGCGATGAAGAAGCTCTGAGCCTGATCTGATCTTCCCTATTTAAACTTTGGAGCACCGGAACACCTGCGGGCGTTCCGGTGTTCCTTTTTTTGAAGGAGCACAACGGATAGCATCCTCGCCCTCTCCGTCTTTGCTTCGCAAATCCACCTCTCCCAAAGGGAGAGGCCTTGGCAAGGAGATGAAGTTTGCGTGGACTGCCAAAGGCTCTCCCTTTGAGGAAAGACTTCCCCCGCGCCGGGGGAAGATGTCGCGCAGCGACAAAAGGGGGAATCTGGCAAAGCCGACAGGCTTTGCCTGAGAGGGCGAGCCCGCTAAAGGCAATAACAAAAATACGCTGCCCTTCTCTTTACATTCCGCCGAAAAAGCGGTATTCTTTTTTCAAGAACAAACTTTCCCGGGAGGAGACCATGGATATCCGCCAGCTGCACTACTTTTTGACCCTGTGCGAAGAAATGAATTATACCCGCGCCGCACAGCGGCTGTTCCTGTCGCGGCAGGCGCTGCGCCAAAGCATCTCTGCGCTGGAAGCCGAGATGTGCGGGCCGCTGTTTATCAGTGCCCACCACAAGCTGGCGCTCACCGACCGGGGCATGAGCCTGCAGCGCCATGCCGCCCCGGTAGTGGAGCAGTTCCAGCAGATGCAGGCCGCGCTGCGGGCGGAGATCCAGTCTGCCCAGCCGGTACGCATCGGCATCAGCGTGGCGCTGGTACCGGACTATCTGCCCGGGCTGGAGACCCAGCTGGACAAGTTCCGGCAGCAGTACCCCCATGTGGAGATGCGGTTCCGTCTGCTGGACAACGACGCCGTGGCCGATGGGGTAGAGCAGGGCGAGCTGGACGCGGGTCTGGTCATCGACCTTGGTTGTGCCGCGCCGGTGCTGGCGCGCACCACCCTGCGGGCAGACCCCGCCTGCCTGCTGGTGCCCCGGGGACACCCCTTCTGGGAAAAAGAGCGCATCCCGCTGGCGGAGCTGCGCGGGCAGCGGGTGCTGCTGCCCAGCCTGCGGCAGGATCTGTTCAGCCCGCTGTGGGCGGCCTGCGCCCGGGCGGGCTTTGCACCCAACGCCGAGATCGGCCCCAGCTTTTATCAGGCCTACTATCTGGTGCAGGAGCAGCTGTGCACCTGCCTGACCCGCTACGAGCCCGGCGCCCGCCGGGAGCTGGACCGGGTGCGGGACGTGCTGCTGGAGGATATGCCCCCGCTGTGCGTCTCGCTGGTGCAGCGGCGGGATACCAGCTCTGCCTATATCGACCTGCTGCGCAGCTACCTGTTAGAGGTTCTGGGCAGCACCGCCAGCCTGCCGCCCCGCCGGGGACGGCCCGCAAAGCCCTTCTACACCGCGCCGGTGCTTTCCAGCGCCGCCGCCAAGGCTGCCCCGGAGCATCCCGTCCCGGGCACCCAGCTGCCCTTTGCGGGCGGCAACAACTTCCGGGAGCTGGGCGGCTACCATGCCGACGAAGGCAAAACCGTAAAGTGGGGACAGATCTACCGGGGTTTTCCCACCGGGCGGCTGACCACCGAAGCCGACCGCGCCCGGCTGGACGGGCTGGGGCTGCGGCTCATCCTTGACCTGCGCAGCGGCGCGGAAGCCGCAAAGCTGCCGGACTATGTGCCGGACGGCGCGCGACTGGTGCAGATCTGCGGCCTGCGGGACGCCACCGGGCAGGAGATCGATTTTTCTCCCAACGACATCCAGCGGCTGGTGCAGAGCGCCCCCGCCGGGATGAGCCTCACCCAGCTGATGTACCGGCAGATGCTCACCGGCAACAAGGCGTTCAAAGAGCTGTTCCGGGCGCTGGAAGCCGGCGAGACGCCCATCCTGTTCCACTGCACGGCGGGCAAGGACCGCACCGGCGTAGCCGCCATGCTGATCCTGCTGGCGCTGGGTGCTTCGGACGAGACCATCTGCGCGGATTATGCCCGCACCAACCTCTGCCGCGCCGCCGAGATCGAAAAGGCCATGGCTGACCATGCGGCGGAGATCGCCGCCGACCCGGCGCAAAAGCTGCGCTGGCAGACTTCCGCCGGGGTAGACCCGGAGATTGCGCCCTTTGTGCTGCGCACCATCCGGCAGGACTACGGCAGCGCCGAGAGCTATCTGGAAGCCGAATACGGCCTGACCCCCGCCCGCCTGATGCGGCTGCGGCGGATGTATCTGGAGTGAGCCGATTTTGAATGGCCTCCGCTTGCGCTCTGGCCATGTTCAGCGGAAAAATAATTTTAAATTTCGGGGTTCAGAAACGCCTGCGGGCGTTTCTGAACCCCATTTTCACGGGGAGGGGTCGTGACGGCAAACGGCAGCTGCCGCGCTGGTTTCCTGCGGAAACAGCCGCGCGGCGGGGGAAGCCTTCATGCGGAAAATTGATTTCCGTGGTAAACGTCGATTTCCTCTTGAAAAAGAGCCTGTTGTCCGATACACTGAATATAACGAATCTTTTAAGAAGGAATGAAGCTGACCATGGCTGCAAAAACGCCTGCCCAGTGGAAAACACTGTTTGAAAACGAGCCCTTCCACCGCGAAAACTATTATACCGGCCCCCTCGGCCCGGACTACACCCCCGGCGGCACCTGTCTGCGGCTGTGGGCCCCCACCGCCGAAGCAGTCACCGTGACCTTATACCACAAGGGAGACGGCGGTGCCGTGCTGGACACAAAGCCCCTTGTGCGCGGAGCGCAGGGGGTGTGGAGCGTCTGGCTGCCCGGGGAGCAGCACGGCCGCTACTACACCTTTGCCGTCACCGTGGACGGCGTCACCCGCGAGACCGGCGACCCCTACGCCCGGGCGGCGGGGGTGAACGGCGTCCGCAGCATGATCGTAGACCTTGCCCGCACCGCGCCCTCCGGGTGGGAGCGGGATGTGCGCCCCAATATCCCCCCGGCGCAGCGCGCCGTGTGGGAGGTGAGCGTGCGGGACTTCTCACAGGATGCCGCCAGCGGGGTGCGCCCGGCGTGGCGGGGCAAATATATGGCCTTTACCCAGCAGGGCACTACCCTGCACGGCGATGGCATCCACCCCACCTGCCTGAACTACCTCAAGCGGTTGGGGGTAAAATACGTCCAGCTGATGCCCATTTTTGATTTTGGCAGCGTGGACGAGGCAAAACCCCTGCTGCGGCAGTATAACTGGGGCTACGACCCCACCAACTTCAACGTACCGGAGGGCAGCTACTCCACCGACCCCACCCGGGGCGAGGTGCGCATCCGGGAGTGCCGGGAGATGATCGCCGCCCTCCATGCGGCGGGCATCGGGGTGGTGATGGACGTGGTGTATAACCACACCTACCGCACCGAAAATCCTCTGAACAGCACCGTGCCGTACTACTTTTTCCGGCAAAACCCGGACGGCAGCTTTTCCAACGGCAGCGGCTGCGGCAACGAGTTTGCCAGTGAGCGCCCCATGGCGCGGCGGTACCTCATCGACTCCATCCTCTACTGGGCAAAGGAGTACCACATCGACGGCTTCCGGTTCGACCTGATGGGCCTGTACGATGCCGAGAGCATCAACGCGGTGCGCACTGCGCTGGACAGCCTGCCCGGCGGGCGGGACATCCTGCTGTACGGCGAGCCGTGGCAGGGCGGTGCCAGCCAGCTGCACCGGTACGAGGCCAACAAGGCGAACCTTGCCATGCTCAACGAGCGGGTGGGCATCTTCTGCGATGACACCCGGGACGCCATCAAGGGCGGCTGCTTCGATGCCCGGGAGCCGGGCTATGTGGAGGGCAAGCCCGGCAGCTTCTGGGATATCGGCGGGGCGGTGGCGGCATGGTGCCGCAGCGACCATCTGCCGCCCCACGCGCCCAGCCAGATCGTGAGCTATGTTTCCGCCCACGACAACTTCACCCTGTGGGACAAGCTGCTCTGCGTCCGGTACGAAAAGCCGGAGTTCACCGCCCGGGACACTGTGGCGCTGGCACAGAACCGGCTGGCGGCGGGCATCTACCTGACCAGCTTCGGCCTGCCCTTCATGCAGGCGGGCGAGGAGTTCGCCCGCACCAAAAAGGGCGTGAGCAACAGCTACCGTTCTTCTCCCGCCCTGAACCGGCTGGACTGGAACCGCGCCGAGCAGTACCACGCCCTCGTGGACTACTACCGGGGGCTTCTGGCGCTGCGGGCAGCCTTTCCCCGGCTGGGCAGCACCGACCGTCACGCCCCGGAGGCTTTGCAGTTCTTTGCGTTGGAGCAGCCGCTGGTGGGCTGGACGCTGCCCGCCGTCTGGGGCGACGGCGCAGCGTGGAGCGCTTTGTGCGTCTTTTATAACCCCACCGATACCGCCTGCACCGTCTCCCTGCCCGCCGGGCAGTGGAAGCTGCTGAGCGACGGCACTTCTTCCAGCCTGTGGCGCGGCCAAAGCCGCATTTTTACCGGCAAAGCCGCCCTTGCGCCGTACAGCACCACTATTTTTGGTGCGGTGTAAGACGATTTGAATGCGCGGCGCTGTGGGTGTGCCCGCTCCCCCTTGGGGGAGCTGTCGCGCAGCGACTGAGGGGATTCAAATCGGCGGAGCCGGAAAAAACGGTTAAAAGATCTTCACGCCGAACAGGCGTGAATCTTCAGTTTTTTCCGGTGTAGCCCACTTCTTTGGGGTTAAAAGGGGCGAGCAGCCCCTTTTTCGTGGCTCCAGCGCGTCGAAATCGCTGGCACTTTTCTGGTTCTCTTTTGGTGTCAAAAGAGAACATCCCTCGGCAACAGCCTCTGCCCCCGCGGAGCGCGGTACAAACAAAAAAGCGAGAGCCTTCCGAAAAAACGGAGGACTCTCGCCTTTTTACTATTTTCAGTTATTCTCTGCGCCCTTTTCGCCAAGGGTGACGTTAACGGTCTGCATCTGGCCGCCGCGTGCGACGGTGATCTCGATGGTGTCACCGGCCTTGTGGTTCTGCATCAGGGTGCCAAGGTCGCTCTGGGTGGCCACCTCGCTGCCGTCTACGCTCACGATGCGGTCACCGGCCTGCAAGCCCGCCTTGTCGGCGGGGCCGCCCTTGACCACTTCCACGATGTAGACACCATAGGCGTTCACGCCCAGCTGGGCAGCGGTCTGGGCGTCGGTCACAGCATAGTAGCTGATGCCCAGATAGGGACGCCCGGTCACATAGCCGTTTTCCAGCAGCTCCTGCGCCACCTTGACGGCGTCATTTACCGGGATGGCAAAGCCCAGACCCTCGGCATCGCTGTCGGAGGACTTTGCATTGACGATGCCCACCAGCTCACCGTTCATGTTGAACAGGCCGCCGCCGGAGTTGCCGGGGCTGACGGAGGCATCCATCTGGATCAGGGACATGGTGTTGACAGAGCTGGAACCCTGAATGCTGACGCTGCGGTTCAGGGCGCTGACGATGCCGCTGGTCACGGTGCCGCCCAGCTCACCCAAGGGGTTGCCAACAGCCATGACGCTCTCGCCCACCTTCAGGTTGTCGCTGTCACCCACGGTGGCGGGGGTCAGGCCGGTAGCATCGACCTTCACCACGGCGATATCACTGGTGGTATCCTCGCCCACCAGCGTAGCGGGGTAATCCTTGTCGCCGATGCTCACGGTGATGTTGGAAGCGCCGCTCACCACATGGGCGCAGGTGAGGATATAGCCGTCCGAGCTGATGATGACGCCGCTGCCCGCGCCGCTCTCCACCTGACTCTGGCCGTACCACGACCACTGAGAGTAGACCACCTGCTCGGTGGTGATGACCACCACGCTGGGGCTGACCATCTCGGCTACCTGTGCGGTGCTCAGGCCGGTGCCGCTGGTGGCACTGATGGAATTGCCGGTGCTGTCGGTGCTGCTGTCAGAGCTGGCCGGGCGCTCCACCTGCTGGATGACCACCTTGCTGCCGCCGCCGTATTTTGCACCCACAAAGCCGCCTGCAAAGCCCATAGCTGCTGCCAGCACCAGCGCCACGGCGCTGCGTGCCAGTTTTCCGCCGTTGAACTTCTTCTTGCGGCGGGGCTTTTCCGGCTGCGCCGGGGCGCTGTACTGCGGCTGCTCCGGCGGGGTGGGCGGCACGCTGCCGCCATCTGCCGGGGCGGTATCGGCCGGACGCACAGGCTGTGCTTCCGGCTCGTTATACTGGTTTGCCGTATTCATGCCGCTGCTGCCCACGTTGGGGTAGCCGGTCTCGTTATTGGAAGCGGAATAATCGTATTCCCACTTGTTCTCGTTTTCCATGTTACTACATCCTTCCCTCAAAGGCCGGTCCGCAGGGACATCTGTTCCTTTGAACTGTCCCTATTGTAACTGTCAAATGTGAAAATGAATCGCTTGCGCCGTGAAGAATATGTGAAATGCGGTCCTGTTTTTCCGCCCTTGACAGCAGCGTTTCCGCTTGCTATTGTAAGGGAAGAACATTGGCCCGTCAAGGAGGAGCTTTTTATGGAACTGCACCGCACTGAGCAGGGGTTTGCCCTGTATAAAGAAAAGGACTGCATCGGAGAGTGCACCCTCTCTGCCGCCCCCAAGGGCGCACGGCTTGCCGCCCTGTGCATCCTGCCCCAGTGGCGGCGCAAGGGCTACGGCTCCTACCTGTTAAAAGAAGTATTGCGCAGCTTTGGCGGCTATGACCGGGAAGCTGCCACGGTTTTTACCGCCCCGCTGCCGGAAAACGCCGCCGAGCTTGCCTTCTGGGGCAAATTCGGCTTTGCCGCCGAGGGCGGGCAGCTGGTGCGCCGCCGCACCCCGGACCTGACGGCAGTAAAATTTGTGCAGGACTTTTTAGCCGCCCGGCTGGTGCACCCGCAGCTGTGTGTGGACGCCACCTGCGGCAACGGCGGCGACACCGCCTTTCTGTGCGGGCTGACCGCCCCCGCCGGGCGGGTGCTGGCCTTTGACGTGCAGCCCGAAGCCATCCGCTCCACCCGCACCCGGCTGGAACAGGCAAATGTGCCCGCCGAGCGGTACGAGCTCATCTGCGGCAGCCACGCCGACTTATTACAGTATGTGCAGCCCGGCACTGCCGATGCAGTCATGTTCAACTTTGGCTGGCTGCCGGGGGCGGACCACGGGGTATTCTCCACCGCGCAGAGCAGCATCCCCGCCTTGCAGGCGGCGCTGCAGGCGGTGCGCCCCGGCGGCATCGTGAGCGCCATCCTGTACAGCGGGGCGGTCATCGGCTCGGACGAAAAACAGGCGGTGCTGCGTTTTCTGCGCGCACTTCCACTGAAAAGTTTCACCGTTCTGGTGTGTGATTTTGCCAATTGGGCCGAAACTGCCCCTCTGCCCTGCCTGATCCTGAAAAAATAACGAAAACCCTTGCATTATCACGCGTTTTCGTATAGAATAAGGTGCGTATGTGTAAAAATGCTTCTTCCGGCATCGCGCAGCGATGCCGGAAGAAGTTCTATCCATTTCAGGAGAAATATCATCTATGACAAATCGTGAAGAGATCGAACGCCGCAGGACGTTCGCCATCATCAGCCACCCCGACGCAGGTAAGACCACCCTTACCGAAAAGCTGCTGCTGTACGGTGGAGCCATCAATCAGGCTGGTTCCGTCAAGGGCAAGCAGAGCGCCAAGCACGCCGTGTCCGACTGGATGGACATTGAAAAGCAGCGTGGTATCTCGGTCACCTCTTCGGTGCTGCAGTTCAACTATGCCGGCAAGTGCGTGAACATTCTGGATACCCCCGGCCATCAGGACTTCTCGGAGGATACCTACCGCACCCTGATGGCGGCAGACTCTGCCGTCATGGTCATCGACGCCGCAAAGGGCGTTGAGGCGCAGACCATCAAGCTGTTCAAGGTGTGCACCCTGCGCCATATCCCCATTTTTACCTTCATCAACAAGATGGACCGCGAAGCCCGCGACCCCTTTGAGCTGATGGAGAACATCGAGGAAATTCTGGGCATCAAGACCTACCCCATGAACTGGCCCATCGGCTGCGGCAAGGAGTTCAAGGGCGTGTTCGACCGCAACGCGCGCAAGGTGCTGGCTTTTTCCAGCGATGGCCGCGCCAACGGCGTGAAGAAGGTCAGCGAGACCGAGGCCGAGCTGGGCGACCCCGCACTGGACGAGCTGCTGACCCCCTACCTGCACCAGCAGCTGGTGGACGAGATCGAGCTGCTGGACGGCGCTGCCGAGGAGTTTGATCTGGACAAGGTGCTGCGCGGTGAGCTGAGCCCCGTGTTCTTCGGCTCTGCATTGACCAACTTCGGCGTGGAGCCCTTCCTTGAAAACTTCCTGCGGCTCACCTCTGCCCCGCTGGCCCGCGTGGACAGCCTGACCGGCGAGCCGGTGGACCCCTGCCGGGACGAGTTCTCCGCTTTCATCTTTAAAATTCAGGCCAACATGAACAAGGCCCACCGCGACCGTATTGCCTTTATGCGCATCTGCTCCGGCAAGTTCGAGCGCGGCATGGAAGCCTACCATGTGCAGGAGGGCAAGAACATCAAGCTGGCCACCGGCACCCAGCTGATGGCGCAGGACCGCGCCATCGTGGACGAGGCCTACGCCGGCGACATCATCGGCCTGTTCGACCCGGGCATCTTCTCCATCGGCGACACCCTGTGCACCGGCAAAAAGAAGGTCCAGTTCGCGGGCATCCCCACCTTCTCCCCGGAGCACTTTGCCCGCATTGAGCAGAAGGACACCATGAAGCGCAAGCAGTTCGTGAAGGGTATGGAGCAGATCGCGCAGGAAGGCGCCATCCAGATCTTCCGCGAAGTGGGCGGCGGCATGGAAGAAGTGGTGGTCGGCGTGGTCGGCGTGCTGCAGCTGGAAGTGCTGGAGTACCGCCTGAACACCGAGTACAACGTGGAGATCCGCATGCAGCAGCTGCCCTTTGAGCAGCTGCGCTGGGTGCAGAACGACCCCGACACCTACAATCTGCGGGATCTGGACCTGACCAGCGACACCAAGGCTGTGGAGGACATGAAGGGCAACCGTCTGCTGCTGTTCACCTCCGACTGGGCGGTGCGCTGGGCCGAGACCCACAACGAGAGCTTGCAGCTGAGCGAGTTCGGCAACATCTGATAAAAGAGCGC
Organism: Faecalibacterium prausnitzii; assembly: GCF_003324185.1. GTDB lineage: Bacteria > Bacillota > Clostridia > Oscillospirales > Ruminococcaceae > Faecalibacterium > Faecalibacterium prausnitzii. The sequence continues at coordinate 178,884 of NZ_PXUP01000001.1, read as the reverse complement.
TGCGGAGTGCATCTGCGCTCCGCAGCCTTTTTTATATAGCAACCAAGAATACAACATAGAATGCCAGACATCAGAATGAGGGTTCCCATTGCGGGGAACACTGCTGGCACGGAGGGTAAAGTATATGCAGAATATCAACATTGGCAAAAGCGGCATCGCCGTGCCGTTTCTGGGCATGGGTACATGGGCCATCGGCGGCGGTGCATGGTGGGGCGATAACGACGACGCACTGTCCGTAAAGGCCATCCAGACCGCCGTGGAGCAGGGCATCCAGTGGATCGACACTGCACCCATCTACGGGCTGTACCACAGCGAGGAAGTGGTGGGCGAGGCCATGAAGCACATCGACCGCGACAAGGTGGTGCTTTCCACCAAGTGCGGCCTGGAGTGGCGGCACGAGACCCCCATCCTGCACAAGGTAGTGGACGGAGTGCAGGTGTACCGCGACCTCTCCGCCAAGAGCATCATCGAGGACGTGGAGGACAGCCTGCGCCGTCTGCACACCGACCATCTGGACGTGCTGTACACCCACTGGCAGAGCCCGGACTTCGGCGTGTACCCGCTGGAAGAGACCATGGAAGCCATGATGAAGCTGAAGGAGCAGGGCAAGATCCGCGCCATCGGTGCTTCCAACGTCACTTCCGACATCATCCGGGGCTACTGCCGCTACGGCCAGCTGGACGTCATTCAGGAAAAGTACAGCCTGCTGACCCGCCGCATTGAAAAGCAGCTGCTGCCCACCTGCAAGGAGCTGGGCGTTTCGGTACAGGCGTATTCCCCGCTGGAACAGGGGCTTCTGACCGGCAAGGTGACCATGGACACCACCTACCCGGAGGGCAGCACCCGCAACACGAACCCCTGCTTCCAGCCCACCCGCCGGGCACAGGCGCTGGAACTGCTGGCAAAGTGGGACGATCTGACCGAGAAGTACGACTGCACCATGGCGCAGCTGGTCATTGCCATGACCGCCCGCATGATCCCGGGGCTGCACGTTCTGTGCGGTGCCCGCAAGCCGGAGCAGGTACTGGACAACGCCGGTGCGCTGCACATCAAGCTGGACGGCGCCGACGCCGTCCGCATGAAGTGGGACGTGGACGCGATCTCCTGAGGATAAACCAAACAACACCGGAGCATCTTCGGACGCTCCGGTGTTGTTTTTTATCTCTTATTCTCCTCTTGCCAGCGCTTGCAGTTTTTTCTTATCCAGCACCTGCACGCCGCCGCGATACAGCCGCACCCAGCCCTCCTGCGCAAAATATTTGAGCATCCGGCTCACTACCTCGCGGGCAGAGCCCATGTACTTTGCCATCTGGTCATGGGTCATGCGGAGGTCCGCGCCGCCGGTCTTGGCAAGCTCGTCGGTCAGAAAGATCGCCAGCCGCCGGTCGGCACTCATGAACAGAATCTGCTGCATCGTCCACATGGTATCGGAAAAGCGCTCTGCCGTCATCTGGTAGGCGTAGCAGCGCACATAGACGTTTTCCTGCATCAGCTGCCGGAAGATGCCCGCGCTGATGCACAGCGCTTCGGTGTCCTCCTCCGCGTCGATGTAGAGGTCGATGTTCACCGCGTCCATCACGCAGGAGGCAGACAGGATGCACACCTCCCCGCCGAACAGGCGGTACAGCGTCACGTCCCTGCCGTCCTCGGACAGCAGATAGGAGCGCAATTGCCCGCTGCGCAGCAAAAGGATGCCCACACAGCTTTCCAGCGGGCTGTGCACCCGGGCGCCCTTGGCGTAGTGCACCGGGCGGGTAAAGCGGCACAGCCGCTCCTGTTCTTCCGGGGTCAGCTGCTCCCAGAACGGAAACGCACAGGCCAAGCACCGGGCGTGCGGAGATGCTTCTGCCATACGGTTCACCCCTTTCGCAGCGCCTTGGCGGCTTCCGTACCCGCCAGTGCGCCCTCGTAAACGGCCTTTGCCACCTGCAACAGCCCGCCGGTGCAGTCTCCGGCGGCGTACAGGCCGGGCACGGTAGTCTGCATTTTGTCGTCCACCACGATGCGGCTGCCCTCTACGGCAGCGCCCAGCTTCCGGGCCAGTGCGGTGCTGCCCGCCACGCCCAGCGCCACAAATACGCCGGATACTGCCCGCACCGCGCCGTCCGCCAGCTGCACGCCGGTGACGGTCTGCTCGCCCAGAATGGCCTCCACCTTTTGGGTGCAGACGCTCACCTCGGGCGGGAAGTCTGCGGTCAGGGCTGCGCCGTTCGTCAGCAGGGTGACGCTTTTTACCACCGGCAAAAGCGCCTGCACCTCATGCAGGGCGTACTCGCCGCTGCCCAGCACCGCCACATCCTTGCCGCGGTAGAAAAAGGCATCGCAGGCGGCGCACCAGCTTACGCCGTGGCCTTCCAGCCCGGTCAGCCCCGGGATGCGGGGCACCGCGCGGGAAGCGCCGGTGGCCAGAATGACCGCGTCTGCCGGGTACGCGCCCGCCAGCGTTTCCACGGTCAGACGGTCGGTCCATGTCAGCCCCACGGCCTCGGTCTGCACGAATTGCACCCCCAGCCGCCGGGCGTTCTCGATGCTGCGGCGTTCCAGCTCCGGCCCGGAGACCGGCTGGGCGAAGCCATAATAATTTTCGATTTTTTCGGCGCGTGCCAGCGCCCCGGAGCCCTTGGTCAGCACGGTGGTCTGCACCCCGGCGCGCACGGCATACAGGGCAGCGGACACCCCCGCCGGACCGGAACCTACGATGACGATGTTGGACATGGTGTTGCTCCTTTGCATGGTTCTTTTGCCCTTATTATACACCAAAGCCGCGCAGATTTCTGTGACCGGGTCGCAAAAACTTTTTGGGCGGCGGGCACTGTTCAAGCTCCGGGGCGTGTGCTATACTGTTGTCATGTTAAAATTTCTGCCACAGGGGGCTTTTGCTTTATGTCCAAACAACGTCTGCTTTTCATCACCACCGGCGGCACCATTGCCAGCGTGCGCACCCAGCAGGGGCTGAAGCCCGTGCTTTCCAGCGAGGAGCTGCTTGCGCATCTGCCGGAATTGAAGGAGCTGTGCTGCCCGGAAACGCTGGCGCTGTGCAGCATCGACAGTACCGACCTCGGACAGGAGCACTGGCTCATGATGGCACGCGCCATTCAGGAAAACTACGCCCTGTACGATGGCTTTATCATCTGCCACGGCACGGATACGCTGGCGTACTCTGCGGCGGCGCTCTCTTATCTCATCCAGAACGCGGATAAGCCCATCATCCTCACCGGCGCGCAGCAGCCCATCTCCAACGAGATCACGGATGCCAAGAAAAACCTGCGGGACAGTGTGGTCTGCGCCATCGACCCGGGCAGCCGGGGCGTGATGGTGGTGTTTGGCGGGCACGTCATCGCGGGCACCCGCGCCAAGAAGAACAAGACCATCAGCTACGACGCCTTTGCCTCGGTCAACTTCCCGGAGCTGGCGCTGGTGCAGGGCGACCGGCTGGTGCGGTACATCCCCTCGCCGTGGCCCACCGGCCCGGTGGAGTTCAGCCGCACGCTGGACAGCCGGGTGTTCCTGCTCAAGCTGACCCCGGGCATGTCCCCGGCACTCATCCCGGAGATCTTCCACCTGTACGACTGCGTCATCGTGGAAAGTTTCGGCGTGGGCGGCATCCCGCAGCAGCTGATGGACGCCTTTGCCGCCGGGCTGGGCGATTACGAGACCACCCACAAAGTGCTCATCATGACCACGCAGGTCACCTACGAGGGCAGCGACGTGGGCGTGTACGAAGTGGGCAAGCGGGTGCGCAACCGTTTCCGCTTTTTAGAGGCCCACGATATGACCATCGAGGCGGTGGTGACCAAAAGTATGTGGCTGCTGGCGCAGAACTGTGAAAGCTTTGACCAGCTGCAGCAGCGGTTCTACCGTCAGGTGAACTTTGACACCTTCTATCACTGAGCCATTTTTCAGAACACCAGCTGCACCAGCAGTACATAACATAACGTGCCCCCGGCCACGCTGAGCAGGGTCTGGTGCTTCCACTTGTGCAGCGCAATGGTGGCCAGCAGCGCAAGCGCTTCCGGGATGCCGTGACTGCCGGAGAACGGGGTGACCCCCTTCAGGCAATAGACGATGAGCATCCCGAAGATGGCGGCGGGCAGCACCCGCCCCAGATACCGCACCACCTCCGGCGGCTGCTGCTCCTTGCTGGAAAAGATCAGAAACGGCAAAAAACGGGTAAGCATGGTGGCGGCGGTGCACACCGCAATGGTAAGCCCCATCTGAACTGCCGTCATTCCTCTACCTCCCCGGCTGCTTTTTCCATCGGACGGCGCAAGGCCAGCAGCAGCACCAGAATGCCGCCCATGGACGGCAGCAGAAAGCTGCCGGAGCCAAATACCATCAAGCACACCAGCGGCACGGCAAGCCCGATCAGGGCACTGCCGTGCTGCTGATCTTTTTCCCACTGGTTCAGGAAGATGACCGTGAACATTGCGGTCATGACAAAATCCACGCCCTCGGTGCTGAAGGGCAGCACCGTGCCCAGCGCAGCCCCAAGCCCGGCGCTGCCCACCCAGTAAAGCTGATCCAGCAGGGTGATGAAGAACATGAACCAGCCCTTGTCCACCCCTTCCGGCGGCGTTGCCGAGCAGGTGATGGAAAAGGTCTCGTCGCTCATGGCAAAGATCATGTAAAAGCTGCGCCAGCCGTAGCCCTTGTAGCGCTCCAGCATGGCAAGGCCGTAGAACAGGTGCCGCGCCTGGATCATCAGCGCCATCAGAAAGGCCGACAGCGGCGAGAACGCGCCCAGCAGCAGGCTTGCCAGCACGAATTCCAGCGAGCCGCCGTACACGACAGTGCCCATGAGCATGGGCATCCACACCGGCAGCCCCAAGGACTGCACATAGATGCCGTAGCCCAGCCCCAGCACAAAATAACCTGCCAGCACCGGGATGGTCTGCGGAAAAGCCGCCCGCAGCGCCCGCAGGCAGGGGTGCGGCAGGGTGGGGGAAACGGTTCGGGACAGATGCTGCATAAAAAAGCTCCTTGCTTTGCGGGAACAGCGGGCGGCCGCCCATATACCCACATAGATTGTATGGAATAAGTAATTTCTATTATAGCACATCCCTGCGCATTTGCAAGACGGCGGACTGCGCCCTCTCAGTCAAAGCCTACGGCTTTGCCAGCTCTCCCAAAGGGAGAGCCAAGAGCACTGCCGGAAGCTTTCTCATTTCACCTAATACTTTAGCAACGAACGTGATGGCTTGGCTCCCCCTTCGGGGGAGCTGGCGCGGGAGCGCCTGAGAGGGCGCACGCTAAAGAAAAGCAGCCAGACCGGGCGGTCTGGCTGCTTTTCTGCTTATAAAAATATTTTACTCTACCTCTTCATCCGCGAAGATCCACAGCACCTCGTTGATGTGGGAGCCGCTGCGGGAGTAGGGGGTCACACGGATGCAGAAGCTGCGGCCATCCGTCTTGCGGTAGCGATGCTCCAGCAGGTTGCTGCTGAACACGGTGCTGCGCACAAGGCCGAAATCGAACAACTTTGCAAAGTTTTCTCTGTCCTCGGGCGCTACCAGCTTGTCGCGGTAGTTGGTCAACGCAGCGCGGAAAGAGCCGCCGCAGGTGTCCAGAACGGACTGGAAGTCGTCCGGCACAATAACGGGGCGCACGGTGTCCTCCTGCAAGTCCACCACGATTACTGTCTTGTATTTGGGGGCAAGCACCTTTAAAAAGTGTTCGGCATCCCGCTTTTCCTGCAGGGTGCGCTCCATCTTTTCGTTCAGGCCTTCCAGCTGGCGGGCGCGGCCGTTGTGGTCGTAGTAAGCCTGCCGGTCCTGCCGCATGGCAGCCTCAGCCTTGGCCACAGCTTCGTCCAGATGGCGCAGGTCGGCGGTCTGCTGGATGCCTACGGAAATAACATAGTCCTTTTCCTTCAAAAAGGCGCGCATCCGGTCCGCAGTGCTCCACACGCTGTAAGGCGGCTCGTTGGGGGTCAGGATGACAAATTCATCGCTGCCGATGCGGTACACCCGGCTGGTGGCAAAGAACTTGCGGGCGGCATTTGCCAGACAGCACAGCAGGGTGTCGCCGCTGCGGTGACCCAGATGCTCGTTTACCTCGTGCATCCCCACCACATCAATGTAGGTGCACACCACGGATTCGTACCCGCTGTTGGGCAGCTCCCGCAGGTCGGCTTCGTACCGGCTGCGGTTGGCAAGGCCGGTCAGGGTATCGTGGCTGTAAGAGAAGTCCAGCTCCTCGCTGAGCTGGTCGGCCTGTGCGTCGTTGCGCACCAGCACGGTCGCCCACGGGTTCTGGGCGCAGCAGCCCCGGCAGGGCAGCACCTCTGTGGTGACCCAGATATACTGGCCGGACACGTTCTCGCGGTAGCGGTAGAACTCCGGCGCAGTGGCGTGGTACAGCACAGAGCGCAAGGCCTCCAGATCGGTCTGCTCCAAGAACAGGTCTGCGTCCTCCTCGTGCACGATCTTCTCGTTCACCAGACGGTCGCAGTAGTTGACAAAATCTTCTTCTTTTTCCAGATCCGGATCCAGCAGGCGGGCGTCCCGCTTGATCACCCGGTACGCACCGGTGGCAAGGTTCAGCAGCGCGATCACCAGCACGTTATCGGTAAAGATCTGGTAGGCCTGCAAGGCCAGCGCAGTCTTTTCGGTGCCCGGGTTCTCCACCCGGCGGTCACGGCGCATCAGGTCGCGGCGCAGATCCCAGTAATCCTGATTGGTGGGATCTGCCAGCAGTTTTTCGGCGTTTTCCACCGGCATGGGCTTGAAGAAGTAGTAGCCCTGCGAGTACAGGCAGTCTGCCGCCTGCAGCATGGACACCTGCTCCGGGGTCTCCACACCCTCGGCGATGATGGGCAGGTTCAGCCGGTGTGCCATATCCACCACCGACTCCACGATCTGCACGCCCTTGCTGCGGTTCTCCTGATTCATGTCGATGAGCTTCATGTCCAGCTTGATGGCATCGACGTTGGTATCCTTGAGCATATTCAGCGAGGAATACCCGCTGCCGAAGTCGTCCATCATCACCGCAAAGCCCTTGCGGTGCAGGCCCTGAATGGCGTTTTCCACCATCTGGGTGTCCTCGGCCACCATGGTCTCGGTGATCTCAGCCAGCAGGAGTTTGGGCTCCAGCTTATATTTTTCCACCAGATCTGCAAAGATCTGCGGCACATCCAGATTGAGGATATCCTGCACCGAAACGTTCACCGACACCGGCACAAGGTTGCTGCCGCTCTCCTGCCACTTCTGCAGGGTCTGGCAGACGGATTCCCAGATGTACTGGTCCAACCTTGTCACAAGGCCGGTGCGCTCCAGCAGCGGCATGAACTCGGCAGGGGGAACACAGCCCCGGGTGGGATGGTTCCAGCGCACCAGTGCCTCCATGCCCACGATGGCGCGGGTGATGCTGTTACACTTGGGCTGCAAAAAGAAGCAGAATTCGTGGTTGTCCAGTGCGTGCTCCAGCTCGCCCAGCAGCTGCTGCTGTTCTTTCAGCTCGTTGAGCATGGTGGGCTCAAAGCGGTGCAGGTAGCCGCTGTCGGTCGTCACACCGGCGATCTGCGCGTAGTTGCACAGGGTGGCGGCATCTGCACCGGGGTTTGCCTGCACAGGGCACACGCCCATTACCATAAAGAAGGTGACATCCTGCCTTCCGGCAGCCATGCAGGCCTGCAGCGTAGCAAGCACAGCAGTCTGCTCGGCCTTTTCGTCCGGCAGGCACAGGAAAAAGTCATCGTTTCCAAAATAGCCCACAGGATAGCCGGTCTGCCTGCTGTAACCCAGCAGACAGTTTGCCACAGTTTCCAGCAGAGCATCGCCCTTTTCGGTGCCGTAAAGCTCGTTATAAAGTTTGAAGTGCTGGATATCCACAGCGGCAACAGCCCATTCTGTTCCCTGATGCGCGGTCAGGAATGTATGCAGGGCCTGTAAAAATGCGTCCTTGCGGTCGATCCGCTCCAACGCAGCAGATGCCGGTGCGGCGGCATCTGTTTTGGTCTTTCGTTCCTCTGACATAACGATTCCTCACAATTTGGATAGTTTCAATACGGATAAGCCGATTGCGGTCGGTTTGTATACTTTATAATCAGTATAACACGGTTTAAGTCGTTTTGAAATAGTTTTTTCACACTTTTTAACAACATTATTCGAGCGAAGTGCAACAAAAATGCCACACACAGCAGCGCCGGTGTGGCATTCGGGGTCATTTGGTATTCTTGTTGTCGTCCTTGTTTTCCTGTTCGGCGCGGTGCAGCATCTCCCGCAATGTGGGCAGACTGCGCAGCTTGCTGCCGTGCCGGAGCTTCGGGTAGGCACGCAGCATACGGCGCGGGCCCACGATGCGGGGGGTGCGCAGCAGCTGCGCCTGCATTTCCTCGCTGCGGGCTTGCAGCTCTGCGGCCAGCTGTTCCAATTGCAGCAGCTCGGCGGCGCGCTCGGCAGTGCCCTTGGCAGCAAGGCGGGCGGCGTTGGCAGCTTCGGCAGCGTTCAGGCGGGCGTCCTCGCTGGCGCGGCGGGCAGCCTCGGTAGCCTCAGCGGCCTTGGCGCGGATGGCAGCCATGGTCTCACGGGCAGAGGGGCGCTTTCCGGCAGCATCCCGCGCTTCGGCGGCGGCAAGCTTGAATTGCAGCCGTCCCTCGTCCAGCTTCTTGTCGGCGTTCAGAGTGGTGGTGCCCAGCAGCTGGGTCATGGCATCGCTGACGGCGTGGATACTGTCGCCCAGCTGCTCCATGGTGTCCAGCGTATCGGCCAGCGCAGAAGCAGCAATGGCGGTAGCCACCACGTCCGCCGCGTACACGGCGTACAAAAAGCACATGAGGATAACCCCCACAAAGGGCGGGATCAGGTCTACAAGGTCAGCCACCACCGGGTGCACGATACGCATGACCACCAGCGTGCCCACGCCCCACAGCAGGCAGAATTCCAGACAGATATAGCCCCCGATATTAAAGGGAAAATCGCTGTAATCCCACCAGCGGGTGTGGTAGATCTTATACAGTGCCCAGCCGCCCACCAGTTCCAGCGCACTGGGCAGGATGACGCCGCCTATATACAGCAGCAGGATGCTGTGCTGCAAGGGCGTAAGGGCAAACAGCACGATGATCATGCCAAAGCCGTAGATGGGGCAGACCGGGCCGTTGAGGAAGCCCCGGTTCACCAGCTGACCGGTGGTGGCGGCGGCATAGATGACCTCCAGACACCAGCCTATGCAGGAATAGATCAGGAAATAGGCCAGAATATGGTACAGCGAAAAGCCGCATACCACGGTATCGGTAAGAAAGCTTACCATAGGCACCTCCGTTCTTCAGTTCTGTTTGGATACGATCTTATATTCGTCCCCCGGCTCAAAAAAGGGACAGGCAGCGGTATTATGCGCAAGATAGCGTGCCATCTCGTCCTCGTCCAGCGCAGCGCCCTGCGCACAGTAGTAGCTGCCGTATTCGTCCTGAACATTATTCAGGCACAGCTCACAGGGGTCAGACATTTTCTTCGCCTTCCTGTGCGGCGGCTTCGGCAGCGGCAGCTTCGCGTGCCATCCGCTTGAGCACCTTGGGGTCTACCCATGTCACGCTGTCGGCACCGGGCTTTTTGCGGGCAATGAGCGCTTTGATCTTGATGCCCATTTCGGTGAACATGCCCTCGTGCTCGGTGCGGATGTTCCATTCCGGCTCGTTCTCGTGGAGGTCGTAGGTGATCCACTCGATGTCGTAGCCGGAAGCGGGGAAGTACTCCACGCTGTCCCGGAACAGATCATCGTCGTCGGTCTTGAAGTAGATCTCACCGCCGTCCTTCAGAAACTCGCGGTAGGCGATCAGCTGGCGCGGGTAGGTAAGGCGGTGCTTGTGGGAGGAGTCGTTCTTGCTCCACGGGTTGCAGAAGTTGATATAGATGCGGCTGACCTCATCCTCCGGGGTGATGACGCCCTTGATGCGCTCGATATCGGTGCTCATGATCTTCACGTTGTCGATGGGGCGCCCCGCTGCCTGATAGGCGGCTTCGATCTTGCGCTTGGCAAGGATAAGCACCTTGTCAGTGATGTCGATGCCCAGATAGTTGTTTTCCGGGTGGGCACAGGCCAGCTGAGAGATGAAGCCGCCCTTGCCGCAGCCCAACTCCAGAATAAAGGGCTGCTCCGGGCGGGCATACTGGCCGTGCCACTTGCCGCCCCAGATGAGGGGTTCGTGCACATGGAAATCCGCGGCCATCAGTTCGTCGTGGGCATAGGGTTTGAAACGCATTCTCATAGTTTGTTGTTCTCCTTCAAAAATCTCTCCACCTGCTCCGGGGTGGCGGCACAGCTGCCCTGACAGATGCCGGGCTTGCCGCCGCCGCGTCCGTTCAGGGCGGCATTCAGTGCTTTGGTCAGGGCGCGCACATCGCCGTCCCGCCGGGCAAGGCAGTAACCGGTGCCCTTTTCGGTGGGGGTCAGAGCGGCGCACAGGCCGGTGGTGGCCTCGGTCAGACGGACAGCCAGCCGATGCAGCCCGTCCGGGTCCAGTCCCGGCAGGGTGCGGATGGCGTCCGCATCGGGCGCGGTCAGCTGCGCAAGGGCGTCAAACAGCTGGCTGCACAGTCCGAAGTGTGTAAACTTGAGTGCAGTATACTCGTCGTAGACCCGGTGCACCGCCACAGCGGTCTGGTCGGCCTTGGCAGAAAGCAGCGCGCCGATCTCCGCCTGCCGGGCGCGCATGGCCTGCGCCGCCGCCAGCGCACGGGCACCGCACACCACGCTCAGCCGCACACCGCCCTTGTAGTTCTCGCTGGCAAGGATCTTGATCTGCCCCACCTGACCGGTGGTGCGGGTGTGGGTACCGCAGCAGGCGCAGACGTCCGCGCCCGGGATGGTCACGATGCGCACCTGCCCCTCGATCTCTTTTTTAGAGCGGTAAACAAGGGCGGCAAGCTCCTCCCGGGTGGGGTAGCTGATGAGCACCGGCACATCCTGCCACACGATGCGGTTGGCGGCAAGCTCTGCCTGCCGCAGCCCCTCGGGGCTGATGGGCACACTGGTGTCCATGCGCACGGCCTCGGTGCCCACATGGAAGCCCACATTCTCCGCCCCGAACATCTGGTGCAGGATGCCGGAGAGGATATGCTCGCCGGTGTGCTGCTGCATCTTATCGAACCGCCAGTCCCAGTCGATGCAGCCGGCAACGGCTGCGCCGGGCGCGGCGGCAGCGGGCAGGGCATCCACCGTATGCCAGATGACGCCCGCCTGCTCGTGGACGTCCAGCACCCGCAGCACCGTGCCGTCCGGCAGGGTCAGAGTGCCCCGGTCGGCGGGCTGACCGCCGCCCTCCGGGTAGAACACCGTGCCGTCCAGCGCAATGCGCCCGCCGCCGGTCTTTTCGTCCGGCTCTGCGGCAAGGATGACGCCTTCGCATTCGGTGCGGAAAGCGTCCTGCTCAAAATATTTTTCTGTGCGCTGCATCGCGCGAGTACCTCCTGTAAAATAGAACGATTGAAAATGCCCTCCGCTTGCGCTCTGGGCATATTCAGCGGAAAATTATTTTTTATTTCGCGTTTGTCGCGCTCTGCGGAGCGCTCCAAACGCTATTTTCACGGAGAGGGGTCGTAACCCCAAACTGCATTTGCAGCGCCGCTTTCTACGAAAGCGCGGCGCTGCGGGCGAGCGCTTGCTCCCCCGAGAGGGCCGACTTCCCCCGGCCGGGGGAAGATGTCACCGCAGGTGACAAAAAGGGGAATCTGTCGCGCAGCGACTGAGGGGCTTTTAATGGAGAAGCGAAAAAAGCGTTAAAGCGATAGCGCCGACTGGCGCAGCGCTAGCTTTTTTGTGCTTCGACTTCTTCTTTAGGATTGTTAAGGGCGTGTAGCCCTTGACCCGTTGCGGGGTGGGTGGAGTCCAGAGGTAGGGAGGGGGGAGTCGGAACCCCCCTCCCTACCTCTGGCCCAGCGGAGCGTCTTTGCACGCTGAAAGCAGGCAGGAACTTTCCGGTCAAACCACAAACTTTCCAACCATGCCAAAGGCGCCCCCTTGGGGGAGCTGCTGAGCGCAGCGAAGCTGAGGGGGTATCCCATAAAAACCAGTATACCACGATTTTTGCCTGTGGAAAATAGTTTACAGTTATGTTATGATAGGAAACAACGAATATTCCCGAAAATTGACAGCGAGGAAGGTAACGGATCATGCGTGAAAGTGGTATTCTGATGCCGGTATCCAGTCTGCCCGGCCCTTACGGGATCGGCTGCTTTGGCAAGGCGGCATTTCAATTTGTGGATTTCCTGTCTGCGGCAGGGCAAACGATCTGGCAGCTGCTGCCGCTCAGCCCCACCGGCTACGGCGACAGCCCCTACCAGAGCTGCTCTGCCTTTGCGGGCAACCCCTATTTTGTGGACTTGGAAGCGCTGGAAAAAGAGGGCCTGCTGACCGCCGCAGACCTCAAGGCGGAAAGCTGGGGCAAAGACCCGCTGGAGGTGGACTACGGCACCTTGTACGTCAGCCGCTTTGCGGTGCTGCGCAAGGCCTACGCCGCATGGCGCAGCCAGTGCGCCGGGCTGCACGGCTGTAGCTACTACTACCCCGACGACTACTACGCCTTCACCCTTGCCAACGAGGACTGGCTGGAGGACTATGCCCTGTACATGGCGCTGAAGGTAGCCAACAAGATGAAGAACTGGGTGGAGTGGGACGCCCCCTACCGCCGCCGCGACAAGGCCGTACTGGCTGCCTTTGCCGCCGCAAACGAAGAGGAGATTGGCTTCTGGAAGTTTGTGCAGTACAAGTTCAGCGTCCAGTGGCAGGCAGTCAAAACCTATGCCAACAAGAAGGGTGTGCAGATCCTGGGTGATATCCCCATCTACGTCTCTGCGGACTCGGTGGACGCATGGGTGGGCGGCAAGTTGTTTGAGCTGGATGCCGACGGCCGCTTTGCCCGGGTGGCGGGCTGTCCGCCGGACTACTTCTCCGCAGACGGCCAGCTGTGGGGCAACCCCCTGTACGACTGGGCGTACCACAAAAAGACCGGCTACGCATGGTGGATCCAGCGGGTGCGCCACGCACTGGGCATCTACGATCTGCTGCGCATCGACCACTTCCGCGGCTTCGACACCTATTGGGCCATCCCGGCCACCAGCACCACCGCCCGCACCGGCAAGTGGGAGAACGGCCCCGGCATGGAGCTGTTCGATGCACTGGAGGCCGCACTGGGCAAGCTGCCCATCATTGCCGAGGACTTGGGCGAGCTGTTCCCCAGCGTGCGCAAGCTGCTGGCCGACAGCACCTTCCCGGGCATGAAGGTGCTGCAGTTTGCCTTCGGCGGCGGGGACAACGAGTATCTGCCCCATAACCACGTCAAAAACGGCGTGGTCTACCCCGGCACTCACGACAACACCACCCTGACCGACTGGTGGGAGAACGGCGCTTCCAAAAAGGAAAAGGCCACCGCCGCAGCCTATCTGCACCTGACCTCCTGCAAGCCCACCGCCAAGGAAGTGGCCGCGGTAAAGACTGCCGCTGCGCGCACCGCGCTGCTGCGGGCGGCGCTGGGCTCGGTGGCCGACAGAGCCATCATTCCCATGTACGACTGGCTGGGGCTGGGTGCCGAGGCGCACCTGAACACCCCGGGCAAGCTGGGCGGCAACTGGGCATGGCGTGCCAAGACCGGTTTTGACTCCAAAGCCCTTGCCGCACAGATCAAAGCCGAGTGCGCCGTGTACTGCCGCTGCAATGCAGACGTTCAAAACGTGAAAGAATTAGCAATTTGACAGAATTGTAAAAACTGCCGTAAAAATTTGTGCGTTTTGCTGGAAAAATCTGTATTCCAATGGTATAATAGCCGTAAGTTCCCGGATTTGTGGGAAAATTGGAATTTCGCCCGTCGGAAGCGGCGGCGCGTACGGATGATGGGGAAATTACAGATGGACAGAGAATGGACAGAGCAGGATCTGCGTACCTTTGCCGAGGGCGCACAGGCTGCGTTTGAAACGGTATTGCTGGACGAGCTGCCACAGGACACCGGCTGGCAGGACGAAGGCCTGCAGGTGAGTTATAGCCTGTGCAACGGCCGGGTAAGCTGCGTGCTGCACCGCACGGTGCGGGCAGACGGCAAGCTGTGGCGGATCACCATGTCTGCCCCGCTGGCAGGCAACCTGCTGCCGGAGGAGCGCATGAGCGCCCGCGAGCGGGAACTGTGCCGCGAGGACCTGAACCACGATTTTCTTTCCGGCGTGTACAACCGCCGCTACCTTGAGACCGTGATCGCCGCCGAGCTGGATCGCTGGGCAGAGCAGGGGCGCAAGGCCGCTGTGGCGCTGATATCGCTGGATCACGGCGCACAGCTGCGGGACACCTACGGTCAGCCGGTGATGGATCAGCTGATCTGCTTTGTGGCAAACCAGTGGAAAAAATATTTCGATATCCCGGGCAGTCAGATCGTCTGCCGCCTGACCGGCACCACCTTTGTGGTAGGCTGTCTGGACTTGGACGGCGGCCAGCTGGCCGAGCAGATGCGGAACATCTACGCCGAAATGCCCCACGAGTGCATCACCTCCATGGGCATGATGAAGCGGGTGCCCTTTACCCTGAGCGTCGCAGTGGCAGGGCTGGACGAGCTGGACAGCGCCGCCAACTGCTGGCAGCGCCTGTACGCCATCTGTGACGAGCGGCTGCGCGGCATCCAGATCTCCGGCGGCAATAAGATCTGCTGAGAAACAACGTATAAAATCCCCCTTCGGGCACATACTAGGTGCCAAAGGGGGATTTTTTTGTATGGAAAACCAGAAAAACGATAACCTCAACCTGCTGGAGGCGGTGGTGCAGAACACCGAGATGGGTAAGAACACCTTGGAGCAGATCTTACCCATGACCAGCGATGTGCAGTTCAAGGCCGAACTGCTGCGCCAGCGCAATATTTATCACCAGCTGAATCAGGAGGCGCACACCGCCATAGAAGCCTGCGGCGGCAGCGCGCAGGGGCAGAGCACCATGGCAAAGCTGAACACGAAAATGGGTATCGGGCTCAAGACCCTTACGGACAAATCCACCCGCAATCTGGCCGAAATGCTCACACAGGGCAGCGGCATGGGGGTGGTGGACTGCGTAAAAAGCTGCAAGGACTACCCCAACGCCGCCCCGGGCGCAAAGCGCCTTGCCCAGCGGCTGCAGGATTTTGAAGAGGATAACCGCATCCAGCTGGAACGGTTTTTGTGAATACGTTCCACCCCATAAAAACACAAAGTCGGGCAGCCCGCAGGCTGCCCGACTTTGCTATGATCTAAATATTTTTCCGCTATTTCGAAGCATTTACTCCCACAGTTTTTCGGGGTACTGGCCCTCGGCGGTCTTGCGGGCAATGGCCTCCACCACCAAAGGCTTATCCTCCCGGTAGGTGACGCCGAACCACTTATCCGTGCTGCGCAGCACCTGAATTTTTGCCTTGTTCTCCTCGATCAGCTCGGTCACCACCAGCGGCAGGAAATACTCGCACTTCAGGGGGTTCACCGGCAGATTCTCGGTCAGCCAGCCTGCAAAGCGCTGCTCGGCCTCGTCCAGAAAGCTCTTGCCGAAGCCCCACAGGTTCATGCTCACAGGGGTGTCGCCGGGCAGGTCCACCCAACTCTCGCCGCCGTCCTCGGTGTAATGTGCGCCGCCGTCGCAGGGCTCGATGCGGGTGCGCTCGGTCACGCTTTGCAGGGTGCCGTCCTCGTTCTTGATGCACACGCCGCGTGCCACGCTGCCGTTCTCGGACAGGGTGTTCTTCAGCAGATAGCTGACCATGCAGTAGCGGTAGAAATCATCATCGGCGTGGGTGGACAGGTAATCGTACATCACCTGAAACGCCTCCGGGCCGTAGTAGTCGTCCGCATTGATGACCGCAAAGGGGCCGTCAATCAGGGGCTTTGCAGCCAGCACGGCATGGCAGGTGCCCCAGGGCTTTACACGTCCCTCCGGCACGGCAAAGCCTGCGGGCAGCTCTTCCAGCTGCTGGAAGGCATACTTCACCTTCATCGCCTTGGCCACACGGTCGCCGATGGCTGCCTTGAAGGCGTCCTCGATCTCGTGCTTGATGACAAAGATCACGGTCTCAAAGCCGGCGCGGCGGGCGTCGTAAAGGGAATAGTCCATAATGACCTGTCCGTTGGGGCCCACCGGGTCGATCTGCTTCATGCCGCCGTAACGGCTGCCCATGCCGGCAGCCATGACGACCAGTACCGGTTTATTCATCTGCAATTCCTCCTGTATCTGCCGGGGTTTCCGGCATTGTAGCGTTCTGAGGCTATTATACACTGCTTCGCCGCCGGTGGCAAGGCACAGAAGGGGGGGAGAGGATCAGAAATGCGCGCCGCGTGCGCTTTGCGCATATTCAGCGGAAAAGTTCTTTTTTAATAGCGCAATGCCGGAGCGTCTGCGGACGCTCCGGCATTGCATTTTCACGGGAGAGGGCGCGGCAGGGCAGCTCCATCTATGAAAAAGGAGATCGGAAACGCCCGCAGGCATTTCCGATCTCCCAAATCAAACTGTTTTTCCGCTCACCCCAGCTGGCTCTGGGTCAGGGACAACCGCTGGTAGGCGATGCGCGGGGTGCCGTCCTCCACATGGATGATGCCGCAGCGGGTAAAGCCCTCGCTTTCCAGCAGGTGCTGCATCACCTTGTTGTCGGCGTGGGTGTCGGCGCGCAGGCTCTCGCAGTGCTCCAGACACCACTCCACCACCGCCTTGCCGATGCCCTTGCTCTCGCCCGCCGAAGCCAGCCGGTGCAGCGTACCGTAGGGCAAAGTGTCGTTGAGCCACTGCCCGTCCTCAATGACCTTGTAAGTGGGGTCCTCGCCAAGGACAAAGGCAAACACCGCCTGCATCTGGCCGTTCACCATGTACACGAACAGCCGGTTGGTGTCGATATCCTCTTCCAGCAGCTCCGGGCTTGGGTAATTGTCCCCCCACTGGGTGGGGTTGCCGTTTTTCGCCATGAATTCCCGCGCACGGGCATAGATATCCAAAATCCGTGCCATATCTGCTCTTACCGCTCCGCGAAACATATCCACTCATCCTCTCTTGCCCGCGCCCTGCCGCGCGGGGTACATTTATTTTAGTATAACACAATATTCCATAAAGTACCAGATTTTTCTCCATTTCGCGGCAAAAACAGACCGCCGTGCGCGGGGCAGCAGCACGACGGTCGGGGCAGCAAATCAAAAGAGGGCTTCATGCGGTGGGGCGGCGGGAAGCAGTGCCGGTGCGCACCAGCCGGTACTCCCGTGGACTCAGGCCGTAGCGCTCGTGGAACAGGCGGTAGAAGTAGCTGGTGTTCTCGTAGCCCACCTGTGCAATGATCTGCTGAATGTTCAGATCGCTGCGGCGCAGCAGCCGCGCGGCGGTCTCCATGCGGTGCTTTTGCAGCAGCTCCTTGTAGGTGCGCCCAGTCTGGGCGCGCACGCACTCGCTGACATACGCCAGCGAAACACCATAAGCCCTTGCCACATTGGAAAGGCTGGCCTCACGATAATTTTGGGTGATCTCCTGCAGCGCCGCCTGCACCAGTGCATCGCGGCTCACGGCCTCCATGCGGGCTTGCTGCGGGGAGCGTTCAAGCTTTGCCATCATTGTATCTGTCCTCCGTAACGGTGCGGCAGGCGGGGGACTGGGGGAAGCCGGACCACCCGCCGCACGATAACTGCGGAGCCCCTTCCGGGCTCTTATACCCTGAATACGAATCACCCGCCGCAAACATTGCAGAAAAGATAAAAATTTTTTAGTCAATTTTCGTTGTAGAGGGAGCTTTCCCACAGAAAAAGGCTGCCCGCCAAACGGCAGACAGCCTTTTCCAGAAGAAAATAAGGAAAACACGCGCCCAAAAGGGCAGAGTGAGTATCAGAACATGCTTTCGTCCTTGTAGCGCCCGGTGCGCACGAACTGCACCCACTCGGCTACGTTCACGGCGTGGTCGCCGATGCGCTCCAGATACTTGATGACCATCAAAAGATCCAGCGCGGCGTCCACCTTGGCGGGGTCGGCGGCGATCTCCTGTGCCAGCGTGTGCTTGATGGCGTTGAAGTCGTAGTCCACGGCGTCGTCTGCGGCGATGACGCGGCGGGCGGCGATCTCATCCTCGGCGGTCAGGGCGTCCATGGCGTCTAAGATCATCTGGTAGGCCTTACGCCCCATGGCAATGGCCTGACTGACAGCGGGGTCGCCCTCCTTGCGCACGGTGACAAGATGCGGGATGATCTCGGCGATATCCGAGGCGTGGTCGCCCATGCGCTCGATATCGGTGACCACCTTCATGGCGGTGGAAATGTGGCGCAGATCGCCCGCCACCGGCTGCTGGCGCAGCAGCAAGGTCATGCAGCGGTGCTCGATGTCCCGCTCCATGTTGTTGATGCGGTCATCCCCCTGCACGATCTTCTGGGCGGCTGCGGTGTCGGCGGTGCACAGCGCTTCCAGCGCGTTCTCCACGGCCTCGGCGGCGTTCTGCCCCATCTCCACCAGTGCGGTCTTGAGGGCTTCCAGATCGCTGTCGTATTGTTTGCGAATGCTCATTGCTTTGTTCCTCCCTGCATTAACCGAACCGGCCGGAGATGTAGTCCTCGGTGCGCTTGTCCCGGGGTGTGCTGAAGATCTGGTTCGTGGGGCCCACTTCCACCAGCTCCCCCAGCAGGAAGAAGGCGGTGCGGTCGCTGATGCGGGCAGCCTGCTGCATATTGTGGGTGACGATGACCACGGTGTAGTTCTTTTTCAGCTCGCTCATCAGCTCTTCCACCTTCATGGTAGAGCCGGGGTCCAGTGCGCTGGTGGGCTCGTCCATCAGCAGCACCTCGGGCTTGACCGCCAATGCGCGGGCGATGCAAAGACGCTGCTGCTGCCCGCCGGAAAGGCCAAGGGCGCTCTTTTTCAGGCGATCCTTCACCTCGTCCCACAGGGCTGCGCCCCGCAGCGAGGTCTCCACCAGCTCGTCCAGCTCGGCCTTATTGCGCACGCCGTGCAGCTTGGGGCCGTAAGTGATGTTGTCGTAGATGCTCATGGGGAAGGGGTTCGCCTTCTGGAACACCATGCCCACGCGGCGGCGCAGGTCGGTCAGTTCCATCTTGCGGGCAAAGATATCCTCGCCCTTCAGCCGCACATCGCCCTCGATGCGCACGCCCGGCACAAGGTCGTTCATGCGGTTCAGGGTCTTTAAAAAGGTGGATTTGCCGCAGCCGGAGGGGCCGATGAGTGCGGTGATCTCCCGCTCGCCCACGTCCAGCGAAATGCTCTTCAGCGCCTTGAAGTCGCCGTACCAGAGGTTCAGATCCTTTGCCGATATCACCGGCACATTCGTGTTTTCCATAGAGTACCTCATATTTTATAGGACGATCGCGTTTTTTCAGCATCCTCGCCCTCTCCGTCATTGCTTGCGCAATGCCACCTCTCCCAAAGTGAGAGGCCTTGGCAGTCCATGCGAAGCTTTCGGTTTCGCCAGAGGCTCTCCCTTTGGGAGAGCTGTCGAGACACGAAGTGCCGAGACTGAGAGGGCGAGGCCGCTATCAAATATCTGCAATCTTTTACTGCTTCTGTTTCAGTTTGGTTTTCGCCAGACGTGCTGCCAGATTGATCAGCAGCACCAGCACCAGCAGCACTGCGCCGATGCCCCATGCGGAGGTGAAATCGCCGTCCTCAAAGGCGCGCAGATACAGCAGCACCGACAGGGTAGCGCCGTTGGAGGTGTAGGCCTTGAACACACTCTTGGCGATCACCTCTGCCGCACCGGCGGTGAACAGCAGCGCAGCGCTTTCGCCCACGATGCGTCCTACCGCCAGAATGCAGCCGGTGACGACGCCATCGATGCTGCAGGGCAGCACGATGGTGCGGATGATGTGCCACTTGCCCGCACCCAGACCCATAGCACCCTCACGGTAGCCCTGCGGCACCGTTTTGAGGGATTCCTGCGTGGTGCGGATGATGGTGGGCAGGTTCATCACCACCAGCGTCAGACTGCCGGACAAAAGACAGGTCTGGAAGCCCAGCGCCTGACTGAACACCAGCATACCCACCAAGCCGTAGATGATGCTGGGGATACCCGCCAGCGTTTCGTTGGTGAACTCGATGATCTCGATGAGCCGCCGGTTGGAAGCGTATTCGGTCAGGTAGACCGCCGCACCCACGCCCAGCGGCAATACGATGAGTAATGTCAGCAGGATGACATACAGGGTGTTGAGGATGGCGGGCAGAATGCCGTCGGTCTTTTTCAGCACACTGGCGGTGGTGGAAAGGAATTTCCAGCTGATGTGGGGGATGCCCCGCACCAGCACCATGCCGATGATCCCGGCCACCAGCACCATCACCAGCACTGCGCTGGCCCAGACCAGCACGGTCATTACCCGGTTCCATGCCCGGCGGGAGGGCGAAAAGCCGTTATTCATCGCGGTTTCCTCCCTTCAATACCACATTCAGCACAACGTTGATGAGCATGATGAACACGAACAGCACCAGCGCGATGCTGAACAGTGCCTGCCGCTGCAAGCCGCCGGCGTAGCTCATTTCCTTGGCGATGGCGGTGGTCAGCAAAGTGACGCTGCGGAACAGGCTGTCCGGCATATTGGGGCTGTTGCCCGCCACCATCATCACGGCCATGGCTTCGCCGATGGCGCGGCCGATGCCCAGCACAACGCCTGCGGCAATGCCGCTTTTCGCCGCCGGGATGCTGATCTTGAACCATGTTTCGGTGTCGGTAGCGCCCAGCGCCAGACTGCCCTGCTCATACTCCGGCGGCACGGCGTTGAGCGCCGTCACCGACACGGACACGATGCTGGGCAGGATCATGATGGAAAGCACCACGATGGCGCTGAGCAGGCAGGCACCGGAAGCCTTGCCGAAAGCTTTTGCCACGGCGGGCACCAGCACCTGCATACCCAAAAGGCCGAACACCACGCTGGGGATGCCGGACAGCAGCTCGATGGCGGTGACCACCACGGTGCGCAGCTTGGGGTCTGCGGCCTTGGAGAGGAACACTGCCGTCAGCAGGCCGATGGGCACGCCGAGGATGGTAGCGCCCAGCGTGCCGTAGATGCTGGACAGGATAAAGGGCAGAATGCCGAACAGCGGCTCTGCCGCGGTAGACGCCCATTTTGTGCCGAAGAGAAATTTGAAAATGCCGATCTTATGGATAGCCGGCACGCCGGAGACCACCATGTACACCGAGATGAGCACCACACAGCACACCGCCAGCATTCCGCACAGGAAGAAGATGAAATTCATCACCGCTTCCAGCCAGTCGGCGGGGGTGCGGGGCAGCCGCACCCGGCGCAGAGAAGAGGTTGTATTTTTCATAACGTGATCCTATAAAAAGCCGCACCAGCCCAGCCTTTTAGGGCAGGCCGACGCGGCGGGGTATTTTGTGAACGGCCTCGCCCTCTCAGTCTCGGCACTTCGTGTCTCGACAGCTCTCCCAAAGGGAGAGCCTCTGGCGAAACCGGAGACTTTGCATGGACTGCCAAGGCCTCTCACTTTGGGAGAGGTGGCATTGCGCAAGCAATGACGGAGAGGGCGAGCCCGCTAACCGTTACTCGTTCACGGGCACAGCGCCTGCGGTGCGGATGAGGTCGGCAGCGTCCTTGCTGGTGGCAAAGTCCACAAAGGCCTGTGCCTGCTCAGACAGGGCAGCGCTCTTGTTGGTGACGAACACGAAGGGACGCTGGATTTTGTAAGTGCCGTCCTTGACGGTGTCCTCGCTGCACTCCACACCTTCCACGGTGACCATGGCAACGGTGTCGCCCACAGCGGACAGAGAAGCGTAGCCGATGGCCAGCGGGTTTGCCTCCACGGCGCTGATGACAGCGCCGGTGGCGGTCAGCTCCTGTGCGTACTTGCAGCTGTCCTTCACGTCCACGATGCTCTCAAAGCCATCGCGGGTGCCGGAACCGGCCTCGCGACCCACCAGAACGATCTCGCCGTCATCGCCGCCGACCTCCTTCCAGTTGGTGATCTCGCCGGTGAACATCTTCTTGAGCTGCTCCACAGTCAGGTCAGCGACCTTGCTGTCCTTGTTCACGATGATGGCGATGCCGTCCAGCGCCACGACAGTGCCGTCCACATCGTTCTTCTCATCGTCCTTCAGGGCGCGGGAGGACAGGCCGATGTCCAGCGTCTTGTCGGTAGCGCCGGTGATGCCTGCGCCGGAGCCGGTGGGGTCGTAGCTGACGGTGACACCCGGCTCGACCTCGGCAAAGCCCTCGGTCAGGGCAGCGATGACGTTCTTCATGGAAGTAGAACCGCCGGTCGCAACGTTGCCGCTCAGGGTGCCGGCTGCCTGCCCGGCAGCGGAAGAAGCGGTGGCGGAAGCAGAAGCAGCGGTGCTGGATGCGGAAGAAGCAGAGCCGCCGCAGGCGGTCAGGGCAGCAGCCGCAGCAGCTGCACCGCAAACGGTCAGAAACGAACGACGAGAGATCTTTTTCATGATAGAATTTCCTCCATTAAAAACCCGGGCTCCCGCCCGGCACTGTCTTTTTGTGTTTTCCTTGGGAACGGCCTTATTCTACCGCTTTGCCGCCCTTGCTGCGACCATGGACGTGCAAAAAGTGCGTAAAACTTTGTGCACAATGCCAGCCCCAATGTAAAGAACAGGTAATGCGGCACAAAACAAAAAGCCGCCGGACACTCCTGTTTCCAGAAGTGCCCGGCGGCGGGATGTATTCGGTTTTACTCTACGCGGCCCGTTACATTTTTGCCGTTATTTCCATAGAGGAATACAGCGGTTTGACCATTGTAGCGCACACGCAGTTCATAAGTGCCGGTGCTGTTCTTTTCCGGCACACCTTCCTTAGTTTCCAGATAGAACTCCTGCGAGCCATTGTAGACGGCCGTCTGCCCCGGCTCTGCGACCAGTTCCTTCCGCTTGAAATACAGCGTTTCCTTGGTGTCCGCCTCCTGGAAGATGCAGGTAATGTCCTCCGGCTTGATAACTACCCTTTCGGCGCTGTTGTTCTGGATGGTGAACTGCGTCAAGTAGGTCAGCTGCTTGACTATGCCGTCGCCCAAGCCGCCGCCCGGAAACGGCATTGCGCAGATAAAGGTGACATCACCGATCTTCGCCACACCGCTGGTCTTTTCGATCACGGTATCCCCGCAGCCGGTCAAAGTCCCTGCGGCGGTCAGCACCAGTGCCCCGGCGCTGAGCTTGAGAAATGTTCTGCGGTCGATCATAGCAATGCACCTCCTGTATTGGGCTGTTTGGGTTCAATTATGCAAGTTTGGAATCCTTCTTAATATAGCCTTCATAAACACCGGTATAGGTCTCGGTGGGATCAACGCCAACCCTAAGCTTGATATCTGCGGTTTGAGCTTCCATTGCCTGATAGAGATTTTTCTGGCTCTCATCCAGACGGAAGGTCAGAATGCCCGTTTTGCGCTCGCCCTTTTTCATGACCAGCGTGATATTGCTCAGCAGATCTCCACCCTGCAGCGCGACTTTCTGACCGTCGATCTTAAGCACAAACACGGATTTTGCGGGGAAACTGAAGCCATTGGAATCATCCAGATTATGAACGCGCACAGTCACTGCGAAATCTGCATACCAGGATTTCCCGGTACCTATGCCCTGATCATGAGGGACAGCGCTCCATTTACCCACAGCAACCGTAAAACCACCCAGATCGGTGCTGCCATCACCATCACTGCAGCCGCCCAGCAGCCCGGTCATAGATACTGCCACTGCCATTGCGGCAGAAGTCTTTAAAAACGCACGACGATCTATTTTCATAGCCATATTATAAGCCCTCCTCAAAAGCATTTTTGCACCCTAAGAGTACCACATTTTACCACGTTGTCAACTATCCGAATTCAGGTTTCACCATTTTATCGTTCCTTTATAAAAGGCAGCATAGAACGGCAGTGGGCGCGGTGTTTGCTGCCGGTCCGGGGCTGCGGTGGAAAAATTTACTTTTTTCAAACAAAATCAAAATTTGCTGTTGACAAAGGGCACTCGGTATGCTAAAATAGCCAAGTCGGGTGCGAACACCTGATGCGAAAATGGACGTATGGCCCGTTGGTCAAGCGGTTAAGACAGAGGCCTCTCACGCCTTTAACATCGGTTCGATTCCGGTACGGGTCACCATTTTATAGTAGTAAAACGGCCACGCGCCGTTTTATATAGATGCCTCTTTAGCTCAGTCGGTTAGAGCACCTGACTGTTAATCAGGGTGTCGCCTGTTCGAGTCAGGCAAGAGGCGCCAGCAAAGCGATGGAAAATTTCCATCGCTTTTTTCTTTTTCCCGGCGGCCTTGTTGACAGCACCGCCCCGGGGGGCTATACTTAGCATTATAATAAAGAAAACGGAAAAAACTCCTTCCGGCAGGGTCAGACGCCTTGCCGTACTGCCAAAGGCTCCCTCCCCGAGGGAGCTGGCTGCGAACAAGGTGAGCAGACTGAGGGAGTTTCCTGTCAAAAGGAGAACATCATGAAAAAAGTTATTCTGACCGGCGACCGTCCCACCGGCCGCCTGCACGTTGGCCACTATGTCGGCTCTTTGAAGGAGCGGGTGCGGCTGCAGAATACCGGCGAGTACGACGAGATCTTTATCATGATCGCCGACGCGCAGGCGCTGACCGATAACGCCGACAACCCGGAGAAGGTGCGCCAGAACATTCTGCAGGTGGCGCTGGACTATCTGGCCTGCGGTCTGGACCCCAACAAGGTGCACATCTTTATCCAGTCCATGGTGCCCCAGCTGACCGAGCTGAGCTTCTACTACCAGAATCTGGTCACCGTCAGCCGTTTGCAGCGCAACCCCACCGTGAAGAGCGAGATCCAGATGCGCAACTTCGAAGCCAGCATCCCGGTGGGCTTCTTCTGCTACCCCATCAGTCAGGCAGCCGATATCACCGCTTTCAAGGCTACCACCGTGCCCGCCGGTGAGGATCAGAAGCCCATGATCGAGCAGTGCTGCGAGATCGTGCACAAGTTCAACTCCGTCTACGGCGAGACGCTGGTAGAGCCCCAGATCGTTCTGCCCCAGAACGCCGCCTGCCTGCGTCTGCCCGGCATTGACGGCAAGGCCAAGATGAGCAAGAGCCTTGGCAACTGCATCTACCTGTCCGAGGAGCCGGAGGAGATCGAGAAGAAGGTCAAGTCCATGTTTACCGATCCCAACCACCTGCGCGTGCAGGACCCCGGCAAGGTGGAGGGCAACCCGGTGTTCATCTATCTGGACGCCTTCTGCCGCCCGGAGCACTTTGCCGAGTTCTGGCCGGAGTACCAGAATCTGGACGAGGTCAAGGCGCACTATCAGCGCGGCGGTCTTGGTGATATGAAGGTGAAAAAGTTCCTGAACAGCGTCATGCAGGCTGAGCTGGAGCCCATCCGCACCCGCCGCAAGGAGTGGGAGCAGCGCCTGCCCGAGGTGGTGGAGATCCTCAAGGAGGGCAGCGCCTACGCCGAAAAGACCGCTGCCGCCACACTGGACGAGGTGCGCAAGGCCATGCGCATCGACTATTTCGAGAACGATAACCTGCTGAAGTAAAATTTATGAGAGAGCCCGAAACGCCTGCGGCGTTTCGGGCTCTCTTTTGCATCGTTTACGAAAATTGCATAGAAAATGCGGTCAAACTATGCTAAAATAGCGGCAACAGGTACAGAAAGCCCCGTTCTGGGGGCGAGAAGAAAAAGGAGAACCACCATGCAAAAGACCATCTGGATCACCGGCGCAAGTTCCGGCATCGGCCGGGAGTTCGCCCGCCGGTACGCCGCCATGGGCTGCCGGCTCATCCTGACCGCCCGCCGCGCCGACCGTTTGCAGGCTCTCGCCGAGGAGCTGCACGCAGCCCATGGCACGGAATGCCGCATCGAGACTGCCGACCTCTCCCGCGCCGAGGAGTGCAGCCGCCTGTGCGAGGTGCTGGCGGACGAGCACATCGACATCTTTATCAACAACGCCGGTTTCGGCGTCTGCGGCAGCATTCTGGAAACGGAGGAAGCCCGCGAAGAAGAGATGATCCAAGTGAACGTAGCCGCTATGGCGCGGCTGTTCCGCGCCGTGGTGCGCAAGATGAACGCACAGGGCGGCGGCACCATCCTGAATGTGGCGTCCTCTGCGGGGCTTCTGCCCGGCGGGCCTTATATGGCGGGCTACTACGCCAGCAAGGCCTATGTGGTCAGCATGACCCGCGGCGTGGCTGAGGAGCTGCGGGAGATGCACAGCCCGGTCTATGTCTGCGCCCTCTGCCCCGGCCCGGTGGATACCGAGTTCAACGACCACGCCGGGGTGGTGTTTGCCCTGCGGGGCATTACCCCGGAGCTGTGCGTGGAGGAAGCTCTGCTGGGCATGATGCACCGCAAGACCATCATCGTGCCCTCTGCCTTTATGCGGCTGTGCACCAGCGCCCAGCGCCTTGTACCCATCCCCCTGCTGATGCCCATCGTGGCGCGCCAGCAGAAGAAAAAGCTGGGGTAAAAGACAAAGGTCGTCCAAACTTGTCAACAAGCCCAAATTAAGCCGGGATATCTTGTGCACCGTGACAAGGTGCGTCAGCCTGCACAAACTATCGCGCTGAAAAGCGACGGTTTTTCGTGCTGTTTTTCGGCATAAAAGCGAAAATCTAAAGAAAGTACAATAAAACTTCACAAGAATGTGCCTTGACACTTCCTGCAAAGGATGCTAGACTGGTATACAAGTAAGAGCGCACTCCGGCACGGCCGGATACGACGCGCTTTGCAAAGCAGCACGGCTGCAATTTGCGCCGTGTAGAATACGATTTTTGACAGGAGGACTTTATTATGGCACAGTGCACTCCCAAATCTTTTGACCTGACCGGCAAGGTGGCGCTGATCACCGGCGCATCCTACGGCATCGGCATGGCAATTGCAAAGGCTATGGCAGCCAACGGCGCTACCATCGTGTTCAATGATATCAAGCAGGAGCTGGTGGACAAGGGTCTGGCTTCCTATGCAGAGGCCGGCATCAAGGCGCACGGCTACGTCTGCGACGTTACCGATGAGGACGCCGTCAACGCCATGGTGGCAAAGATCACCGAGGAAGTCGGCCACATCAACATTCTGGTCAACAACGCCGGTATCATCAAGCGCATCCCCATGACCGAGATGAGCGCTGCCCAGTTCCGTCAGGTCATCGATGTTGATCTGAACGCTCCCTTCATCGTGGCAAAGGCCATCATCCCCGATATGATCGCACAGGGCGGCGGCAAGATCATCAACATCTGCTCCATGATGAGCGAGCTGGGCCGTGAGACCGTTTCTGCTTATGCAGCAGCAAAGGGCGGCCTGAAGATGCTGACCAAGAACATCGCTTCCGAGTACGGCGCTTACAACATCCAGTGCAACGGCATCGGACCCGGCTACATCGCTACCCCGCAGACCGCACCGCTGCGCGAGATCCAGCCCGACGGCAGCCGTCACCCCTTCGACCAGTTCATCGTTGCCAAGACCCCCGCAGGCCGCTGGGGCGAGGCCGAGGATCTGGGCGGACCCGCTGTGTTCCTGGCATCTGAGGCTTCTGACTTTGTCAACGGCCTGATCCTGTATGTGGACGGCGGCATTCTGGCCTACATCGGCAAGCAGCCCCAGTAAGCGCTGAGGGCACTCCGCAGTTCTGAACCCGGGGACTGCCGCACAGCGTTGTGTGGCAGTCCCCTTTTGTTTGTACGGGAAAGGATGTTATGCTATAATGGAAAAAGCACATCAGGATATCCCATGGGTGCCCCATGCCGAGATTTCCCCGGAGCCCTGCGGCCCCGGGGTGCAGCGCCGCGTGCTGGCCTACAGCAAGGACGCCATGTGTGTGGAAAACACCTTTGAGACCGGCGGCGTGGGTGCCATGCACTGTCACCCCCACACCCAGATCACCTATATCGTCTCCGGGCGATACCGCTTTACCATCGGGGACGAGACCCGGGAGGTAGGCCCCGGCGACACCCTGCTCAAGCAGAACGGCGTCATGCACGGCTGCGTCTGTCTGGAGGGCGGCGTGATGCTGGATTTCTTTACCCCCATGCGGGAGGACTTTGTATAATCCCTGCGCACCGCAGGGAAAAATAAGAAGGAGAACCATTGTTATGAAGATCGCACTTATCAACGAGAACAGTCAGGCCGCCAAGAACGGCATCATTGAAGCCGCCCTGAAAAAGGTGGTGGAGCCCATGGGTCATGAGGTGGTCAACTACGGCATGTACGCCGCCGACGATGCTGCACAGCTGACCTATGTGCAGTGCGGCATTCTGGCTGCCATCCTGCTGAACAGCGGCGCTGCGGACTACGTTGTTACCGGCTGCGGCACCGGCGAGGGCGCTATGCTGGCACTGAACAGCTTCCCCGGCGTTATCTGCGGCCACGTGGAGGACCCCGTGGATGCCTACACCTTTGCCCACGTCAACGACGGCAACGCCGTTGCCATGCCCTTTGCCAAGGGCTTCGGCTGGGGCGGCGAGCTGAACCTCGAGTACTGCTTCGAGAAGCTGTTCGGCTTTGGCCACGGTCAGGGCTACCCCAAGGAGCGCGTTGTGCCCGAGCAGCGCAACAAGAAGATTCTGGACGGCGTGCGCGCTGCCACCTTCAAGCCCCTCATCGAGTGCCTGAAGAGCATCGATCAGGAGCTGCTGAAGGGCGCTGTGGCGGGTGCCAAGTTCTCTGAGCTGTTCTTCGCCTCCTGCAAGGACGAGGAGCTGGCCGCTTACGTCAAGACCCTGCTGTAAGCTGCGGAGGAGATCATGCAAGGACTGACCCTGTTCAACCTGAACCTCACCCACCTGCTGGATGCTTTTCTGGAAACTGCAGTGCCCATGATCGCCGGTCTTGCCGAGGTGGTGGGTCTGTTCATCATCATCACCAGTCTGGCCAAGGCCACTTTTTACTATGTCCGCGCCACCTTCTTCAACGACCACCGGGACTTCCACCATGAAATGAGCAGCGGCCTGACCACCGCGCTGGAATTTCTGATGTCGGCAGAGATCGCCAAGACCTTTTTGCTGCAGAATCTGGAGTCCGTGGTGCCGCTGGCGGCCACCTTTGCGCTGCGCGCTTTGATGAGTATGCTGCTGCACTGGGAGATGGAGGGCGGCCACCGCCCGGCCAACGCCAAGGAAAAAGACAAGTCCGGCTCCCCGAAGGACGGCAAAAACGGCTGACAGGCAAAACATTTGCCAAACTTTAGCACGGCAGAGTTTCACCGTGTTGTGAAAAACGTAAAACCTTGAGATGAATACTTGACAGGTTTGCACAAAGAGACTATACTCGTGCCATCGAAAGCAAAGGCGCTGACGGAAGCAATTCCGCCAGCGCCTTTTGTGTTTTCGGGGATACTGCCGCACGGAGAGAATAGAGGGCTCCCTGTGCAAAAAAACGACCGTAGGAGGTAGGAAAGTATGTTTAGCTCCGTCAACACCTGCTGGACGCTCGTAGGAGCGTTTCTAGTGTACTTCATGCAGGCCGGATTCGCCCTATGCGAAGCCGGCTTCACCCGGGCAAAGAATACCGGCAACATCCTGATGAAAAACATGATGGATTTCTGCATCGGCACGCCCTGCTACTGGCTCATCGGCTTCGGCCTGATGTTCGGCGGCACCGGCGCACTGATCGGCGGCTTTGATCCCTTCATTCAGGGCGATTACAGCCATCTGGGTCTGGATATCCCCCTGTGGGTGTACATCGTGTTCCAGACTGTGTTCTGCGCCACGGCAGCCACCATCGTCTCCGGCTCCATGGCCGAGCGCACCAACTTCAAGGCCTACTGCGTGTACTCCGCCGCCATCTCGCTGGTGGTGTACCCCATCTGCGGCCACTGGATGTGGGGCGGCGGCTGGCTGCAGAGCATGGGCTTCCACGATTTTGCAGGCTCCGCAGCCGTGCATAACGTGGGCGGCGTCATCGCTCTGCTGGGCGCATGGATGCTGGGTCCCCGTATTGGCAAGTACGACAAGAGCGGCAACCCCCACGCCATCCCCGGCCACAACCTGACCGCCGGTGCTCTGGGCGTGTTCATTCTGTGGTTCTGCTGGTTCGGCTTCAACGGCGGCTCTTCCCTGAGCCTGTCCACCGATGCCACTATGACCCTGACCGGTCTGGTCTGCTTCAACACCAACCTTGCCGCAGCCGTTGCTACCTGCGTGACCATGATCTTCACTTGGCTGCGCTACGGCAAGCCGGATGTCTCCATGACCCTGAACGGCTCTCTGGCTGGCCTTGTGGCTATTACCGCAGGCTGCGATACTGTCTCCCCCTTTGGCGCTTTCTTCATCGGCTTTGTGGCCGGTATCCTTGTGGTGCTGAGCGTGGAATTCTTCGATAAGATCGCCAAGGTGGATGACCCCGTAGGTGCTGTTTCCGTCCACTTTGCAAACGGCGTCTGGGGCACCATTGCGGTGGGTCTGTTCTCCACCGGCTCCAACACCGCCCACGCCGGTCTGTTCTACGGCGGCGGTCTGGCACAGCTGGGCACCCAGCTGCTGGGTCTGGTCTGCGTGGATGTCTATGTTGTGATCGTGATGTTCATCATCTTCAAGATCATTGATAAGACCCTTGGCCTGCGTGTGCCCGCCGAGGTGGAGATCGACGGTCTGGACATCCACGAGCACGGTCTGGCTTCCGCTTATGCAGGCTTTGCCATCTCGGATGCAAACTCCGCTGCCATGACCCCCAACGAGAACACTGATCTGGGCGAGGATGACATCACCAAGGCTTCGGCAAAGCAGATGGATGCTGCCGTGCCGGTGGTGCGCGAGCCTGTGATCCACGATGGCGTCTACGACACCGGTATGCACAAGGTGTCCATCATTGCAAAGCTGGCAAAGTTCGACCAGCTCAAGACTGCCTTGAATGATCTGGGTGTCACCGGCATGACCGTGACGCAGGTCATGGGCTGCGGCATCCAGAAGGGTACCCCTGAAAAGTACCGCGGCGTGCCGGTGGATACTACCCTGCTGCCCAAGATCAAGGTGGAAGTCATCGTCTCCCGCATCAGCGTGGACGCTGTGGTGGAAGCCGCCAAGAAGGCGCTGTACACCGGCCATATCGGCGATGGCAAGATCTTTGTCTACAACGTGACCCGCGTGGTCAAGATCCGCACCGGCGAAGAGAACTACGCCGCGCTGCAGGATGTGGAGTAATGCTCCACAAGTTTCTCTGCTGTTCCCGCTGCGGCGGCAGCCCGGCTGCTCCGACACAGTTCCCGCCGCCCGGCGTGACAGATAGATCGTTCTCCTTTTTCCTTTTCCTTTTTCCTTTTTTTGTTCGAGTCACCAGTAAGTCGAAAGCCCCGCTCTTGCGCACAAGGGAGCGGGGCTTTTGCTGTGAAAAAAGTACCCCGGAAACGCCTGTCGGCGTTTCCGGGGCACTTATCATTTATACCTTACAGGCTGCGGGTGCGGATCTCGGTGGTGACCTTGGCGATGAAGTCCTCAAGGCTCATCTCGGTGGTCTCGCCCTTGCGGTCGCGCACGGAGATGTTGCCGGCCTCGGCTTCCTTGGCGCCCAGCACCAGCATATAGGGCACGCGGTCCACCTGCTGTGCGGCACGGATCTTGTAGCCGATCTTCTGGTTGTCGTCATCCAGCACAACGCGGATACCGGCGTCAGACAGCTTCTCGGTCACGTCCTGTGCGTACTCCAGCGTCTTTTCGGACACGGGCAGCACCTTGACCTGCGTGGGAGCCAGCCAGGTGGGGAACTTGCCCTTGGTCTCCTCGATCAGGTAGGCCATGAAGCGGTCCAGAGAGCCCAGAATTGCGCGGTGCAGCACCACAGGGGTCTTTTCAGAGCCGTCCTTGTCCACATAGGTCAGGTGGAACTTTGCGGGCAGGCAGAAGTCCAGCTGGCAGGTGGACAGGGTGTACTCGGCACCCACGGCGGGCTTCACGTTCACGTCCAGCTTCGGGCCGTAGAAAGCGGCCTCGCCGATCTCCTCGGTGAAGTGGATGCCCAGCTCGGTCAGCACTTCGCGCAGGGCCTGCTCTGCATGGTTCCACATGGCATCATCGTCGTGGTACTTCTTCTTATCGGCAGGATCACGCAGGCTCAGCACGCAGCGGTAATCGGTGATGTTGAAGTCCTTGTACACCTCAAAGATCAGGTTGCACACGTCTGCGACCTCGCTCTTGATCTGCTCCGGGGTGCAGAACAGGTGAGCATCGTTCTGGCAGAAGTGACGGCCGCGCTCGATGCCCTTCAGGGTGCCGGAGGACTCGTAACGGAAGTCGTGGGCGATCTCACCGATGCGCATGGGCAGATCACGGTAGGAGTGGGGACGATTTGCGTAGATCATCATGTGGTGGGGGCAGTTCATCGGGCGCAGAACATAGCTTTCGCCCTCCATCTCCATGGCGGGGAACATGTTCTCACGGTAGTGATCCCAGTGACCAGAGGTCTTATACAGGTTCACAGTGCCGATGCAGGGAGTCATAACGTGCAGATAGCCGCGTGCACGCTCCTTCTCCTTGATATAGTTCTCCAGCTCCTGCCAGACGGTGTAGCCTGCGGGCAGGAACATGGGCAGGCCGCGGCCCACCAGATCATCGGTCATGAACAGGCCCATCTCCTTGCCGATCTTGCGGTGATCGCGCTCGCGGGCCTCCTGCTGCTCCTTCTCCCATGCGTCCAGCTCCTCCTGATTGCGGAAAGCCACGCCGTTGATACGGGTCAGCATCTTGTTTTCCTTGTCGTTCTTCCAGTATGCGCCGGACTGCTGGGTGATCTTGAAAGCCTTCAGTGCCTTGGTGTAGGTCAGGTGGGGTCCGATGCACATATCCACGTACTCACCCTGCTGGAAGAAGCTGAACTCGGTCTCGTCGGCCAGATCTGCCATGTGCTCGATCTTGTAGTTCTCTTTGCGCTCTTCCATCAGCTTCACGGCCTCGGCGCGGGGCAGGATGAAGGGCTTGATGGGCAGGTTCTCCTTGACGATCTTGCGCATCTCTTTTTCGATGTTGGCCAGATCCTCGTCGCTCAGTTTCTGGTCGCCCAGATCGACATCGTAGTAGAAGCCGTTCTCGGTGGCAGGGCCGAAGGCAAAATCAGCCTGCGGATACAGGCGCTTGATGGCCTGTGCCATAACGTGAGCAGCGGTGTGACGGATAACGTGCAGCTCCTGATCCTGCGGGCACTCGTCCACATGACCGTCCTTGTAGATGATCTTCATAGTAGATTCTCCTTTGACAATGTGGTTTTGAACAAAAATAAAAAGCGCTTCACCCCGTAAAACTCACGGGATGAAGCGCCGATCAAATGTCTGCGTTCCACGGTTCCACCCGAATTGCGCGCTCCCCGGCGGGGAAACGCGCCCCTCGCAGTGCTGTAACGGGCACGCCCGGCAGAGGTTCGCCTCTGCACTCTGCGGTGGTAGAAGCCGGGGTCATGGCAGGCTGCTTGCAGCACCCGGAAACCCGGGGCAGCCCTCTCTGCGGCATGAAAAGCGGGGCTTCAGTTTGTCCGCATCAATGTTTTGGACAGGATGAAACTACGCTGATTGTAGCACGCCGGAGCAAAAAAATCAAGGGATAGCGGCAGAAATATACTTTTTTATGCGTTCTGTTTCTCCGCGCTGCGCACAGCCAGCGCCTTGGCGGGCTTCATCAGCAGCACGCAGACACCGTTAAAGAGCACAGAGCCCACGATGAAGATGATAAAGAACTGCGGCAGATGGGCGGTCAGGGCGGGGATATCAATGCAGGCCACGGTCAGGTAGGCAAAGCCCACGTTGTTCAGCACCTTGGGTGCGTAGGGGTGCAGGATGATGAGGATGAACAGCACCACGGCCAGCGGCAGGATAAAGCCGAGGAAATCGCCCAGAACAGGGGTCAAGGCACTGATGGACAGCAGCGCCGCCACAGTGAGCACCAGACCCACAAGGCCGCCCAGCTCCACAGTGACAAGGCGATCCTTCACATCGCCCTCCAGCGTGAACATCATGATGTTGCTCAGGAAGATCAGCCAGCTGTACTCCATGCCGGTCAGGTGGATGACGGCGTTTGCGACCAGGATCCAGACCAGCAGCATCAGGCGGAAGTAAAGCAGAAAGCGCTTGGTTACGGTCTCGTTCATAGGGGTGTCCTCTCTTTCTCGTCTGTATTGACAAGTGTTTCTTTTCAAATATGCGAACATTTTGGCAAGTAATACTTGCTTCTAACGTGATAAGTATACAATACTTTCCAGTAAAAGACAATAGTTTGGCAAGTAAAAGTTGCATTATATGTAAATTCGGTATGGCAGGGGAGCCGGAGATGCAGACCGAAGGGGTACTTCCCTGAGAGGGTTCTGTTCCTCGTCAAAACCGCAAAACTGTATTTTCTACAAGTACAGTTTTCAGGGCAGTTTTGCAAAAGCTTACAAAAAACGCCGGTTTTGGCTGTAAAATGCCTGAAAACACTTTTTCTTTTTTGCCGTATATGCTATAATGACAACTGTTCTCGTACAAGAAACAGGAAAATGTACGCGATAGGCGTACAGTTCAAGAGGAGTGTTACGATATGAAAACCTTGAAAGCGGTTGTAGCAAAATACAACCAGACCAGCCTGATCCTGCGCATCCTGATCGGCCTGGCAGTCGGTTCGGTGCTGGCGCTTGTTGCGCCGGGCGCAGGTTGGGTCGGCGAGCTGGGCAGCCTGTTCGTCGGTGCGCTGAAGGGCATTGCCCCGGTGCTGGTGTTCGTCATTGTGGCAAGCGCACTGGCACAGGGCTCGTCTAAGCTGGACCGCCGCTTCGGCACCGTGATCTGGCTGTATATGCTCACCACCTTTCTGGCGGCAGCCATTGCGGTCATCACCAGCTTTATGTTCCCGGTCAAGGTGGTGCTGGCCGATGCGGCACAGTCCGACGTGATCCCGCAGGGCTTGGGCGAAGTGCTGAGCACCCTGCTGACCAACTTTGTGGCCAACCCCGTCAGCGCCCTGATGAACGGCAACTACATCGGCATCCTGTTCTGGGCCTGTATGTTCGGCATTGCCATGAAGAAGATCGGCGCAGAGAGTACCAAGGTCTTTCTGGCAAACACCGCCGATGCTGTTTCCCAGATCGTGCGCTGGATCATCAATCTGGCACCCTTCGGCATCATGGGTCTGGTGTACACCAACGTTTCCGGCAACGGTCTGGCCATCTTTACCCAGTACGGCAAACTGCTGGCGCTGCTGGTGGGCACCATGCTGTTCATGGCGCTGATCGTTTCCCCCTTTATCATGTTCGTTTACCTGCGCCGCAACCCGTACCCGCTGGTATTCCGCTGCCTGAAGGAATCCGGCCTGACCGCCTTTTTCACCCGCAGCTCTGCAGCCAACATCCCTGTGAATATGTCCCTGTGTGAAAAGCTGGGTCTGGACAAGGATATGTACTCCGTGTCCATCCCGCTGGGCGCTACCATCAACATGGACGGTGCCGCCATCACCATTACCATCATGACGCTGGCAGCGGCCAATACGCTGGGCATTCAGGTGTCCCTGCCCGCCGCCATCGTGCTGAGCGCCATGAGCGCTTTGGGCGCCTGCGGCGCTTCCGGCGTGGCTGGCGGCTCCCTGCTGCTGATCCCCATGGCCTGCTCGCTGTTCGGCATTTCCAACGACATCGCCATGCAGATGGTGGGCGTAGGCTTCATCATTGGCGTGGTGCAGGACTCGGTGGAAACTGCGCTGAACTCTGCCGGTGACGTGGAATTTGCCGCCACCGCCGAGTATCACCAGTGGCTCAAGGAGGGCAAGCCCCTGCCGGCTTTCCTGAAGGGCTGATAACCTTTACAACATAAGCAAAGCAGCCGCTGCACGAGAAAGTGCAGCGGCTGCTTTGTTTGTTGTAATGAAATTCACCCAAACAGCACCACGGCGTAGCTTACGCCGTCCTTTACCACATAGGCAACGCCCAGTTTGGTCTTGCCCTTTGCGGCTTTGGTCATGGCTTCGGGGTAAGTGCCGTCCTTCGGCAGAACAAAGGTGATAGACTCGTCCTTCGACGACCACTCGGCGGTTTTGATATCGAAGCCCGGAACAAAATCGTTCAGACCAAAAGTCCCCATGCTCAGGTTTTCAAACGCGGCGGCATAGTTTTCCTCTTTCAAAAATGCTCGTGCCTCATTATTTGCATTACCGACGCGGTAAAGTTCGGTCTTATTAGCATTGGTCGAGCAGGACACCGAGGTGCCGGCGATCCAGTTCGCAATGCTGTAAGCTTTTTCGCTCAGGTCCTCGTTGTAAGTCATTTCCACGTTGTATGTCATTTTGAATTTATCGCACAGCGCCTTTGCGCTTTCGGCGTCCGAGCGCTTGGGGCTCATCGGTGCGCCAACGCTGGCATCGCAGGCGGTGAACACGGTCAGTGCCATCAAGCCGACCAGCAGGCAGGCCAGTAATTTCTTCCAGTTTTTCATAGAACGATGCTCCTTTCCGTTCCGGGGTCGTTGCGGGTCTGCGTCCGCACGGACGCAGTTCTTTTTGCTTTCTTCTGCATCCATGATACCTTTTTTTAACAGGAAATGCAATCATTTTGGCGCAAAAAAACAGGCTGCCGTGCAAAAAACACGGCAGCCTGCGGAAAAAGCTTTATTTTGCGTACTCCACAGCGCGGCTCTCGCGGATGACGTTGACCTTGATCTGGCCGGGGTAATCCAGCGTATCCTCGATCTTTTTGGCAATGGAGCGTGCCAGCAGGATGACCTGATCATCGCTGATGACGTCGGGCTTGACCAGAATGCGCACCTCGCGGCCTGCCTGTACGGCAAAGGCCTGCTCCACGCCCTCGAAGCTGGAGGAGATCTCCTCCAGATTTTCCAGACGCTTGACGTAGCTTTCCACGTTCTCGCGGCGGGCACCCGGGCGGGCGGCGCTGATGGCGTCGGCAGCCTGAATGATGAAGGCCAGCGGGGTCTTGGGCTCCACGTCGCCGTGGTGTGCCTCAATGGCGTGGATGATCTGGGTGTTCTCCTTGTACTTGCGGCAGATGTCCACGCCGATCTGGACGTGGCTGCCCTCGATCTCGTGATCCAGTGCCTTGCCGATATCATGCAGCAGACCGGCGCGGCGTGCCATGGTAACGTTCACGCCCATCTCGCCTGCCAGCAGACCGGCCACCCAAGCCACTTCCATGCTGTGGGTCAGGGCGTTCTGGCCAAAGCTGGTGCGGTACTTCAGCCGACCGATCAGCTTGATCAGGTCGGGGTGCAGGCCGTGGATGCCCAGCTCCATCACCGCACGCTCGCCCTCGCGCTTCATCTGCAGTTCCAGATCGTGGCGGCACTTTTCCACCGTCTCCTCGATGCGGGCGGGGTGGATACGGCCATCGCCGATCAGGCGCTCCAGCGTCATGCGGGCCACCTCGCGGCGGGTCTGGTCGAAGGAGGACAGGGTAATGGCCTCCGGGGTATCGTCGATGATCAGATCCACGCCGGTAGCGGTCTCCAGTGCGCGGATGTTGCGGCCCTCGCGGCCGATGATGCGGCCCTTCATCTCATCACTGGGCAGCGGCACCACACTGACGGTAGTCTCGCTGCAATGGTCGGCAGCGCAGCGGCTGACGGCCTGCCCGATGAGGTTGCGGGCGATGTTATCGCAGTTTTCCTTCAGGTCGGTCTCGTAGGCGGCAACGCGCACGGCCTTTTCGTGGGTCAGCTCCTCGTCCACCTTATGCAGCAGCACCTCGCGGGCGTCCTCCTGGCTCAAACCGGCCAGCGTTTCCAGACGCTCCATCTCCTTGGCGCGCAGAGCGTCGATCTCTGCCAGACGCTCCTCGGCCTCGGCAGCGCGCTTTTTCAGCTCTTCTTCCTTCTTTTCCAGCGCTTCGGTCTTGCGGTCCAGCGCTGTCTCCTTCTGGTCGATGCGGTTCTCCTGACGGCTGATCTCCGCACGGCGCTGCTTGATCTCCTTGTCGGCCTCTGCCTTCTGGGCATCGACCTCGGCTTTCAGACGGAAAGCCTCATCCTTTGCTTCCAGAACCGCTTCCTTGCGCTTCTGGTCGGCGGTCTTGATCGCCTCGTTCACCAGCCGGGTAGCCTCGGCCTCGGCGCTGCCGATCTGGGCTTCGGCGGTCTTTTTACGGTTGTTGTAACCAATAAAATAGCCCGCAGCCACACCGACAACAGCAACGATCAAGGCCACGATCACTCCGATCGCGGTCATTGCGTTCACTCTCCTTTGTTTCAATTCAATGCAAAATTAAAAGCAGGAGACGCTGCGCAGCAGGACACGGGCAATGATATAGAAAGAGCTTTCAATGCAAAAAGTGACACCAAAACCATACGCACCACCCAAAACCGGCGGCACGGGCAAAAGCATACGGCTTTTCTCTTTACGGTTCCATTTTATATCAAACAGGCACGCTTTGCCTGAAACGGGTACAGGGTCACACTGAAACCTGCGTACAGCGTCTTTGATTCCATACTACTAAATATAGTACGAAACATTTGCCCGCTTGTCAAGAGGAAAACCCTGCCCGCAGAACATTTTGTGCAGAAAAACAAAAATAAGATGACTGAGGCAGGCACCCCCTCAGTCATCGCTGCGCGATGCCAGCTTCCCCGAGGGGGGAGCTGGCACGCCGTCAGGCGTGACTGAGAGGGTTCTCTTCCCAAACCAAAAAGGCTGCCCCGGAGAACGGAGCAGCCCTTCTGGTTTATGATGAAGAGAAGAAAATGAAGGAGAATAGCTTATTATTTGGCGGCTTTTTCGCCCTCCGGGAAGATGATCTTATTCACAA
Source organism: Faecalibacterium prausnitzii (assembly GCF_003324185.1). Classification (GTDB taxonomy): domain Bacteria; phylum Bacillota; class Clostridia; order Oscillospirales; family Ruminococcaceae; genus Faecalibacterium; species Faecalibacterium prausnitzii. Next base: position 140,328 of record NZ_PXUP01000001.1, on the reverse strand, counting down.
AGAAGAAGATCACCATGGAGATGCCGCCGTTGAGCACGGTGGTGCCGATGTTGTAGATGAAGTCCGGTACCAGCAGCCCTGCCACTGCCACCCAGATGCAGTTGATGGAGTTGACGATGCAGGTGATGATGCAGAAGGCCAGCACATACCAGCCGATCTGCTTTGCCAGATTGCCCTTGCTGCGGAACACAAAATTGCGCTGGATGGGGAAGTTGATGCACTCGCCGATGACCATGGCGATCATGTAGGCGCAGAAGTAGGGCAGGCCGCCGTGGGCGGCATCGTAGCCGAGGATGTTCCATTTGAAGGTCTCGCCGAACAGGGTAATGTCGATGCCCGGCCAGCCGAAATCCACCATCGGCAGGCTTGCAAAGGCCTTGGGCAGAAATTGCAGCAGCAGGTACTTGAACACAGTGATGAGGTTGGACACGATGACGAACAGGCCACCCTCGCGCACCCACTTGGCAGCGGCGGGGTGCTTTGCCGCGAAGTTATTCCAGAAATTCATAGCCTGCTTCCTTTCAGCTGTTTTTCAAGCGCTCTTCCATGCGGCTGTTCAGCACGAGGTTCTTCACGGCCTCCACGATCACCCGCACAAGGCCGATGATCCAGAAGCCCTGCAGCTCCATCACGATGCCGTCCACCATGCCCATGCTGATGGCGCCGTTGGTCATTTTGGCCAGCGCCCGCAGAGGCATATTGTACTGGAACAGGATGTTCAGGTCGGGCTTGCCCTTTTTGATGCTGCGGCGCAGCAGGGTGCCCAGCACGGCAGCCGCCAGCCAGCCGATGGGGCTGCGTCCGTGCCCCATCTCGCCCAGCGTCATGTTGCGGTCGATGTGCACCTTGTTCTCCGGGATGGGACGGCCCAGCAGCGCCTCAAACTCCGCGTCCGGCACGTTCTGCACCTGTGCAGTGCGGTAATGTGCAAGGTCTTTGCCCGCGTAGGGGTCGGGTGCGCCGGTGCCCGCCACCGTGACAGCGGCAGTCAAGCGGATGTCGGCGCTGGAAGCGCCCACCAGCAGCTGATAGCTGCCGCCCTCCACCTCCCAGCGGTCGGTCTTGACGTTCCAGTAGCGGAACGCCTTATCGTCCAGCGGGATGGTGACGGTCTTGCTCTCTCCGGCTTCCAGCTGCACCTTGGTAAAGCCCTTCAGCTCCTTGACGGGGCGGAAAACTTTTGCATCCGGCTTTGCCACATACAGCTGCACCACCTCGGCACCTGCACAGCTGCCGGTGTTGGTGACAGTCAGGGTCACGCCGGTTTCGTCTGCTTTCAGGTCACTGTACGCAAAGCTGGTGTAGCTCAGGCCGTAGCCGAAGGGGAAGGCGGTGGGCACACCGGCGGTGTCGTAGTAGCGGTAGCCCACATACAGACCCTCGCGGTACTCCACAGTGGGGCCGTCGCCGCCGAAATGCGCTTTTGCGGGGGTGTCGGCGTAGCTGCGCGCCCAAGTCTCAGCCAGCTTGCCGCAGGGGTTCTGCGCGCCGGTGAGCACCTCGACCAGTGCGCCCGCACCGGCCTGACCGCCCAGGCAGCCGTAGACCAGCGCCTTGCAGTCCTTGACCCAATCGCTTTCCAGCGAGGAGCCTGCACTCAGCAGCAGCACCACGTTGGGGTTCGCCGCCGCCACAGCGGCCAGCAGTTCCAGCTGGTTTTCTGCCAGCTTCATGTCGGCGCGGTCGATGCCCTCGCTTTCCTTGATCTCGTCCAGACCCATGCACAGCAGCACCACATTGGCGTTCTTTGCCAGCAGCACCGCCTCGGCCTTCAGTGCCTCATCGGGCTTGCCCTGCCGGTCAAAGCCCTTGGCGTAGCCGACGCTGTTCAGGCCGCTCTCGGCAAGGCAGTCCAAGAAGGAATCCACCTTGATGGAGTTGACGGCGCTGGAACCTGCCCCCTGATAGCGGGGCGTCTGGGCAAAGTCGCCGATGACCGCCACCTTTTCCCCCTTTGCAAGGGGCAGCAGGCTGTTTTCGTTCTTCAGCAGCACGATGCTCTGGGCAGCAGCCCGACGTGCCAGTGCGTGGTGGGCGTCGGCATCGAACTTGCTGGGTGCGGCGTCCACCGCCGCCTTGGTGGTAAACACCAGTTCCAGCAGTTCCTCCAGCCGGGCGTCCACGTCCGCTTCGGTGATCTTGCCGGTCTGCACTGCTTTCATCAGCTCCCGGATGGCGTCCCCGCCGGGGGCGGGCATTTCCAGCGTAGAGCCGTTCTTTACGCCGAGGGCGTGGTCGTTGCTGCCGCCCCAGTCGGTGACCACTGCGCCGTCAAAGCCCCAGTCCTTGCGCAGGATATCCATGAGCAGGTGGGCGTTCTCGTTGGCGTAGGTGCCGTTGACAAGGTTATAGGCGGACATGATGGTCTTGGGCTGCGCTTCTTTGACCACCATCTCGAAGCCGGTCAGGTAAATTTCCCGCAGGGTACGCTCGTCCACAATGGAATCCGAGGCCATGCGGCGCAGCTCCTGACTGTTCACGGCAAAGTGCTTGGGGCAGGCGGCAATGCCGTTTTTCTGGATGCCGCGGACGTAGGCCGCCGCCATCTTACCGGCAAGGTAGGGGTCCTCCGAGAAATACTCGAAGTTGCGGCCGCACAGGGGGCTGCGCTTGATGTTCAGGCCGGGGCCCAGCAGCACCGACACGCCCTGTGCCGCTGCCTCTTCGCCCATGGCTGCGCCCACAGCCTCGCCAAGCTCCGGGTCCCAGCTGTTGGCCACGGTGGCTGAGGTGGGGAAGCAGGTGGCGGGCACACTGGGGTTCAGGCCCAGATGGTCCGCCGCACCGGCCTGCTTGCGCACGCCGTTGGGGCCGTCCGACAGGGTAATGGCCGGGATGCCCTTGCCCGGCAGCGCCCGGGTGGTGAACACCGTGCCGCCGCTCAGCAGGGCGCATTTCTGTTCCAGATCCAGGCTGTTGATGATATCTGTGTGTTTCATGGGTCTCTCCTGACAATCAAAAAAGGGGGCGGGCGTTTGCCCGCCGCCCCTTCTGTTCCTATGTGTTGATCAGACGGTTTTTACGTCCTCTTTCTTTTTACGGAAGCGGAGGATCGTCAGAACGACCAGAACTGCGATCAGACCGCCGCAGACACCATCCACTGCGTAGATGACCTTCTGGTAAGGCTCAACCTTTGCCAGATAGCGGCTGCCCGGCATACCGCCGTTCATCGTTTTGGAGTTTGCAATGGTGTACAGGATGTTATGGATTGCTTCACGACCGTAGTGGTAGTCTGCAACGTCATCCTTGTTAAAGGTGTACCGTGCGCCGGTGGGCAGGTTCGTCAGCTTTCCGTCTGCACCAGCCCGAATCATCTGACCCGCATCCATGAACACGCCGGTATTTGCATTATCGGTGATAATGAAGCCGTGGAAGCCCCACTCGTTGCGCAGCAGGCCGGTGATCATGTTGTAGTTGCCGCCGGCCCAGGTATAGCCAACGCGGTTGAAGGAGGTCATGATGCCGGTGACGGACGGGATCTCGGTGGTGGCATTGCTGTAAGTGCCGTCGCCGTTGTCCTTTGCATAGTTCATCTCGACCTTATCAGACTTGACGCACATCTCAAAGGGCTTGAGGTAGATCTCGCGGGCCGCCTGCTCGTTCAGGAAGGTCGCAATGCTGTACTGGCCTTCACGGTCGCCGCGGTGGTCCTCCTGATCGTTGATGGCGTAATGCTTGACAAAGACATACATACCGCGGGAGGCGACACCCTCACACTCGAGGGAAGCAATGTGACCGCCGATGAACGGATCCTCGGAGTAATACTCGCTGTTGCGGCCGGAGAATGCAGTGCGGTGCATGTTGACTGCCGGTGCATACCAGCCATCGACATCCAGATAGTAGGACTCGTCGCCAATGTTCTCGCCGTAGTGAGTGGCCAGATCATCGTTGTAGGTCTGTGCCAGAACGATCACGCCGCAGTGCGTGATGTTGCCCTTGAAGTAGAGGTTGCCGCTTGCATCAAAGCCGTAGTTGATCAGGCCGGTGGCAGTGTCGCGGTCGGTCGTGGAGGGCTTATCCACCGACTTGATGGCAGCCGTGCCATAGCCGGACTGCGTGATCAGGGTCTGATAATCGCTGGGGGTCAGCTGGTCGAGCAGTGCGTCCCACTTTTCATCATCGTAATCCAGACCGCGCATATCGATCAGACCCAGACCGTTGTCCTTGCCGTAAACGATCTCATCGGTCAGGGTGGAGAAGTCGGTGGGGTTCAGGGAATCAAAAGAATCCAGCTTTGCAAGGTCCTCCTTGCTGATCGTCTTGCGGTAGGTATAGGATGCAGCCTTGCCGCTGGCATCGGTACCATTGATGGGGTTGCCCCAGGTGCTGATCTGGTCGCTGACCTCGCCGTCAACGGTCGGCCAGGTGCCAGTCCAGTCACTGCGGGAGAGATACTGCAGCCCGCCGTTTGCATGATCCAGCTGGTTGGTGACCTCCACGCCGGTGGTGGTGTCGTTCTTATAGGTCGTGGTATCCACGGTGCCGTTGGCCGGGGTGTAGATTTCAACAAAAGCAGTGTCGCCATCCGCGGTCATACCGTCTGCCACGCTCTTTCCCTTGGCAGAGAGGATGTTGTTGACCGCTTCGTGTGCGTTTTTAGCCGCAGTGATATAGTAATCACCTGCGTCCAGAATGTAGGTCTTGGCATTGACGTAGTCGTAGGACTTCAGCTGTTCCTGGTCGAAGGTGACCGTCACGGTCTCGCTTGCACCGGGAGCCAGCTCCGAGGTCTTGGCGTAACCGACCAGTTCAACGGCAGCCTTTTCCACCTTGTTGGCCTTGTCATAATCGGTGTAAGGGCTCTGTGCGTAGACTTCCACAACGTCCTTGCCTGCAACAGAACCGGTGTTGGTGACCTTGACCGTCACGGTGCAGGTATCGCCATCCCAGCTGGTGTTGTAATCCGACCAGTCAAAGGTGGTGTAGGACAGGCCGTAGCCGAAGGGGTACATCACAGCATCGTCGTAGTTGTAATCGCCCGCATTGCCCTGACCGAGGACTTTATCCTCGTAACGGGTCTCGTAGTAGCGGTAGCCAACATAGATGCCCTCTTTGTAGCTGACGTAGTTGTACTTGGTGAGGTTGCCATTCTCATCGTAGTAGGCAAAGTCGCCGAAGTTCTGCGCCGCCGGGCTGTTCATGGCATCCACTTCATAGGTATCCACGGTGCGGCCGGAAGGATTGACCTTGCCGGAGAAGATCTCAGCCAGAGAGCACAGGCCGTAGTCGCCCATGGCAGGAGCCGAGATGACCGTGTGGATGCTGGGATAATCCTCCACCCAGCTCAGATCGACCGCTGCACTGGAGTTGAGCAGCAGCACGACATCGTCAAAGTTGTCGTTCAGATACTGCAGGATCTCCAGTTCCGTAGAATCCGGCTCCAGATAAGTCTTGGTCTTGTCCTCTTCCACATCGGTGTGGTTGTACATGGAGCGGGGCATATCACGGCCTTCGCCCGCCACACGGCTGAACACAAAAACAGGAACCGTATTCTTCATGGAATCGGTCAGACCCGGCTCTGCTTTCATAACAGACAAGGGGCATTCGTTGATGGAAAAGTCCTCGTCATCACCGTAGGAAACGGAACCAACGCCCAGACCGTAATCCTTGCCGTTGCCTTCGGAATAGAATTTCCAGAGGTCCTCGTTGACACCGAACCCGGCATCTTCAAAGGCCGTTTTCATATCGACTTTGTTGCCGCCGATGTAGCTGACTGCCGAATGGCTGACAAAACTGAAGGTGGTATCCGTGCTGTACGGCATTCTGCCTTCATCGTTCTTCAGCAGGACGATGCCCTCTGCTGCAATCTGCTTGTTCAGGGCGATCTCATCCTCAACCAGCGCATCCTCTGTGTCAAAGCCGGGCTTGCCGTATTCCATATTAATGCCTTCGGTCTTTGCCTTGCTGTTGTCGATGCCTCCGCTCTTCAGGCCCAAAATGCTCTGCACGCTGCTGGCGTTGGGCGGGATCAGCACATTGGCCGCAACTATACCGCCCGCCAATGCGACACACAACACACCCGAAACGGCAGTTTTGATGATCTTGCCCATCATCTTACCGTCCTTCTTTTTCTGTGCCATAACTGTTAACTCCTTCTCTTTTGTGTACACGACCCGGTTCATGGCTGTTCTCAGGAGTGCGTCCACTCCTTTGCTTGATGTCATTTTATCATATAAACCGCAAAACGAACCGTTCGCCGCACAATCTGTCGTTTTGGATGCATAATTTGCAGAAGTTACAATAATGTTTCAAATTTTATTGTGCACATACACAAATATCACCGTATTGCATTTGTGCACCCTGCCAGACAACAAAAAAAACGGCAGGGGATACCTGCCGTAAAAATTATTTGTTTTTGGGCAGCGGAAATAAGATCCGCAGGGTGCACCAGTTGTTTTCCCAGTGCATCGTCATGCTGCCGCCGTGCTGCCCGACGGTGGTGCGGACGCTTTTCAGGTCCGACCCCTGCTGCGGCAGACCGTCCGCATCCAGTGCGGGGGCGGCCTCTATATAATGCTCGAACCGCAGCATGGCAAAGCCGCCCTGACTGTACACCGCCACCTTGATAAGCCGCTTTTCGGGGTCCGGCTCGGCGCGCACGGCGGCAATGGCGTTGTCCAGCGCCACGCCCACGATGGTGCACAGCTCCCGGATGGTGAGAAAGCCCAGCATCCTGCCGTCTGCCACGCTGGTCATGCGGATCTGCTTTTCCTGACATTCCATGCTCTTGGCGGTGAGCAGGGTATCCAGCACCGGGTTGCCGGTCTTGTTCTCGGCCTCGTACTGGCGGATGTTCTGCTCCATGGCGGCAATGGCGGCGTTCTGCTTGGTCTGGTCCTGCTCCTCCCGGATGCGGGCAAGCTGGATCTTCAGCTCATGGTACCGCCGGTTGATGAGGTTGATGCCCTCCTTGCTGCGCTTGTACTGCTCGTACTGGCGGTGCAGTACCTCGTCCATGGCGGCAAGCTCGCTGTGCAAAGCGTTCTCCTGCAGCTGCTCGTGCTGCACAGATAAGATCAGCACGCCGGAAAAATCCACCAAGGTGCGGATGGAAAAAATGCTCATGTTGATCTCGCTGCCGGGCAGAAAGCCCAGATTGCTCACCGCAAAGGCAGTCAGCGCCAGCATGACCGCCGTCAGGGCGGCGCTGCCGCCGATCTGTAAGTGCCCGGCGGGCTGGGGACGGCGGTGCTGCAGATAGCACATAATGCCGAACAGCGCCCCATACACCAGCGCCAGCAGCAGCAAAGACAGCGGCTCCCATGGGCCGCGGGCGGGCCAGAGGGCGCAGTGCAGCTGCCACTCCACGCTGGCGGCAAGCTCTGCCAGAATAAACGCCCGTGCGCAGTGATACCCGGCTTCCAGCAGAGTAATGCTCCACACGCCCCATAAATATAAGTAAGAAAGCCCGATGGCCGTTACCATGCAGGGGATCCAGAGCCCGCCGGGCACATTGCCCGTCAGCCCCAGAAAGGCCGACAGCACCGCCGCCCACAGCAGGGTGATACCCCCGGTGACCGCTCTGGAAAAGCGGGGCGCAAGCGCCGGGGTGAACAGCAGCACCGCCAGACACTCGGCAAGGGCGGTGTACAGCCGGGGGATATCCGGCAGCGCGGTCATGAGCCTTCACCTCCGATGTAGTCGGTCAGTGCGGCAAGAAAGGCCTTGCGCTTGGGGCGGCTGACCTGCAGCTCGCAGGGGCCCACCTGCACGGTGCTCTGCCGCAGCTCCCGCACCTGTGCCAGATTGACAAGGTAGCCGCTGTTGCACCGGGCAAAGGGGCAGTCTGCCAGCTTTTCCTCAAAGGCCTTGAGGGCGCCGGGGGCGGAAAAATCGCCCTCATCGGTGTAAAAGTGCACCCGGTGCCCCTCGCTTTCCAAGTAATAGATGCTTGCGGTGTCCAGCCGGCGCAGCCCGCCCTCCACCGGCACGGTCAGGTAGTGCTTTGCCCGCTTTTCCAGCCGGGCAACCGCCTTGAGCAGCTGCTGCGAAAAGGCAAAGTAGGGCACCGGCTTCAGCACATAGTCCAGCGCTCCCACCGAGTAGCCCCGGATGGCGTACTGCGCCATATTGGTGATGAAGATCAGGATGACGTCTGCATCCATCTGCCGGATGCGCTCTGCCGTGGTCATGCCGTCCAGATGCTTCATCTCCACATCCAGAAAAATAATGTCGTAGACCGCGCGGTAATCCTCCAGAATATCCACGCCGTCCGCAAAGACCGTCACTTCAAATTCTGTCCCGTACTGCCGGGTATACCGCCGGACATACTCCTGCAATACCCCCTGCACCTCCGCGTCGTCCTCTACGATCGCCACCCGGATCATGACCGCACCTCCCTTACCACACCTTTGTGGAACTGTTACGGCTCTATTATAGCGCAATCCCGTCCGGTTTGCCAAGGGGGCACTCCGCAACAAAGGGCAGGGCAGCCCACAGCTGACCACCGTGGACGTGAACCCCTACCAGCTGGGCATGGAGGCTGCCAGCCAGACCATCAACCACATCGAGAACCCGAACCTTCTGGCCACAAAGATCATCGTGCCGCACAAGCTCATCCCCCGGGAGAGCTGCTGCCCGCCGGAGGAGCAGCGCTAGGAAGTGCTTTTTCAGCAAGACAGTGTCCGCTTCCGGGAGCTGCCGCGCAGCGCTTGCTATCCTGCCCCCAGAGTAGACAGCGTAAAAAACGCTGCATCCTCCGGAGGTATTTTTATGCCCCAAAAGGCACAAAAGAATGCCCGCCCACCTGTGGAAAACCACGGTGAGCGGGCATTTTGCGTTTTATTGTTTGTGCCGCTGTAAAAGCGTTCAGAGGGCGGTGGGCTGGGGTACCAGCCGGAAGAGCATTACGGGCAGCGCGCTGTTTGCAAAATCCAGCGTAAGGATGATCGTTCCGCGCTCTGTTTCAAACGGCATCTCCGTCTGTGTGCCGTCCGGGGCAATGCGCACAAGCGTTTTGCCTTCCAGCAATCCGGCGGGCAGCGCGAGTCTTACCCGACCGGTGGGCTGCGTCAGGCTGCCTGCGGTCTCAAAGGCCACACTCAGGTATTCCCCATTCGTCCGTGCGGTCACATCCTCCGCAGAAAGACTGCCGCTGTTAGCCCACGCCGTTGCGGCTTCGATCTTTTCCAGCTGCGCGGCGTTTTCTGCCTGCCCGCACACGGGGCAGAAGGTCAGCGTTTCGCCTTCCGCAGTGCGGAAAGTAAACTTCCGGCAATCAGTGCTGCCAGTGTGCGCGCAGCCCTGCCGCAGACAACTGGCGCTCTGAGAGCCGGTTCCGTTCGGGGACCATGCACCGAACTGGTGTCCCAGCTGATCCGTCGGGTCTGCGGTGTAGCTGTCTTTGCAGCGGCTGCAAGTAAAGATGGTATAGCCGTCTGCTTCACAGGTGGGATCTACGGTAACAGCCTGATAGTCGTGTCCCAAGATGGGCAGCTCCGCGTAGGTGGTATAGTCACAACGGGAGCAGGTTTCGTAGGCATCCCAGCCGATTTCCGTACAGGTGGGCGCTTTTGCTGCGTGCTGCTCCAAATCATGGTTCAGCGCGGGTAGCTCTGTATAGGTGGTATAGTCGCAGCGGGAGCAGGTTTCGTAAGCATCCCAGCCGATTTCCGTACAGGTGGGAGCTTGCGCTTCGTGCTGCTCCAGAGCATGGTTCAGTGCGGGCAGCTCTTTGCGGGTGGTATAGTCGCAGCGGGAGCAGGTTTCGTAAGCATCCCAGCCGATTTCCGTACAGGTGGGAGCTTGCGCTTCGTGCTGCTCCAGAGTATGTTTCAGCGCGGGCAGCTCCGCATAGGTGGTATAGTCACAACGAGAGCAGGTATCGTAAGTGTCCCAGCCCTTTTCCGTACAGGTAGGGGCTTTTGCTGCGTGCTGCTTCAAATCATGGTTCAGTACGGGCAGCAACGGAGTGGCGGAATAGTCGCAGCGGGAGCAGGTTTCGTAAGCCCAGCCCATTTGCGTACAGGTGGGGGCTTTTATCACGCGCTGCCTCAGATCATGTTTCAGCGCGGGCAGTTCCGCATAGGTGGTATAGTTGCAGCGGGAGCAGGTATCGTAAGCATCCCAGCCGATTTCCGTACAGCTGGGGGCTTTTGCATCGTGATGCACCAAATCATGATTATTTGGGTCTTTTTCGCCGTATTCCGCGCCGCATTTTTCGCAGGTTTTGCCTTTGGTGCAGGTGGGCGTTTCGGTACCGCCGGTATGTACCTGTAAATACGAAACATTGCCATCGTTGTGGCAGTTCTGGCATTCAGTTACATAAACCCTATGACTGTTCGAATCATATTTTCTGTATCCGAGGATCTCACGTGTCTCCGTACTCCCACAGCGGGCGCAGCGCCTCTGGACTGTTTCTGCCGCTTTAACGTTTAACACGGTCCCCGGTATCAGGCACACCATTGCCAGCACCGTCAAACACCGGATCAGCCATTTTTTCATGTTACTCCCTCCTTGTCATCAAACCTTGTTATCCTTTCAGATCAAACTGCACGGACAGCGATGCAAGCACGGCATCTACCACCTTCCGCGCCTCGGCAAGCATATCGATCTCCGCCACAAAAGCGATGACCTGCTCGCGCTCCTGCGCGGGGACCTGCAGCGCACTCAGGCTCATGCTCAGGAACCGCCGTATTTTACGCTCCAGCGTAAAGTAGGGGTCACACCGCCGTGCCATGTAGCCGCGCATCATGCCAGCCGTGCCCAGCTCCATCTCGTAGAAATCACACTCGGCGCACCCGGGCAGATACGCGCTGAACGCCGCCTGCAGCTCCGCCGTGGTGCTGCGGTGGATGATCTCCGCCGTAGCGGGGAAGGTGTACGCTTCCACATAGATATCCCGCAGATTCTCGCTTAACTCGCTCAGCGCCAACTGCAAAGCCGTTTCCACCGCGTAGAGGTACACCGGCGAGGGGGCGTTTGCCGCCAGCGGCCTTACCGCGCCGAACTGCCTGCTGAACATCATGCCGATCAGCTCGGTCAGCACACCGTCCTTGGTGCGGAAAATATTCTGGAACGACCCGGCGGAAACATCTGCTTCCTTTAAAATTTCTGCCACCTTGGTGTTCGTGTAGCCTTTTTCCAGAAAAAGCCGGACACAGGCGGTCAATATCCGCCGTTTTGCTTCCTTGCTGTCGTATCTGCGCGCCATTGGGAATCATCCTTTTCTATGATTGGTTTCTGACCCAATTATATATTGATTTGAGAATTGCGTCAAGTAAACTTTTAAGGGCGTATTTTGGGCAGTTTGACGAGGGAGAGCTTTCTGCGGGTGCGCATCCGGGCAAAACAAAGCGCAATGGACATTGCTGTTATCCGCTGCCGCAGCCAGACAGTTCGCGGCAGCAAAAAAGAGGCCACCGATCGGGGCGACCTCTTTTCAGCGTATTTTCAGCGTAAATCCCGCAGCAGCCCTGCCTGCGGGTCGGTAAGCTTGCCGTAAGGGGTGGGGCGAGCTTTGCGGTACTCCCGGTACCCACCATCTCCATGACGGCTCTTTTGGAGTTGCTCTTTGCGTAAGATTGCAAGATAAATCTTATTTCTGACAGAAAGAGCCGAACCCGTGCAACGAGTCCGGCTCTTTCTGTGCTTTGGTTGGATCTTGAGCAAAGTTATGGTAAATGAAGAAGTTGGCTTTGGGATTTTACAGCAGGCTCAGTGCTTCCTCGTCTGCCACAAGGATGCAGTCCGGATGCAGCTGCAGGATGCTGCCGGGGCAGGCAGGGGTCACAGGGCCGGTCACGGCGTCCTTGACGGCCTGTGCCTTGGCTTTACCGTTGGCTACCACCAGCACCTTGCGTGCCTGCATGATGGTCTTGATGCCCATGGTGTATGCCTGTTTGGGGACAAGGGCCTCGTTGCCGTCAAAGAAGCGCTTGTTGGCTTCGATGGTAGTGGGCGCAAGGTCGATGCAGTGGGTCTCCAGCTCAAAGGCTTCGCCCGGCTCATTGAAGCCGATATGACCATTGGGGCCGATGCCCAGCAGCTGCAGGTCGATGCCGCCCAGCTTGTGGATGATACCGTTGTAACGGGCACACTCGGCGGCAGTGTCCAGATTGGTGCCGTCCGGCAGGTTGGTCTTGGCCGGGTCGATATTCACCTTGCTGAACAGGTTCTCATTCATGAAATACCAGTAGCTCTGGGGATGCTCCTTGGGCAGGCCGCGGTACTCGTCCAGATTGACAGTAGTGACCTCGGAGAAATCCAAATCGCCTTTGTTGTACCAGTCCACCAGTTGGGCATAAGTGCCCACCGGGGTGCCGCCGGTGGCAAGACCCAGTACACAATCCGGCTTCATGATGACCTGTGCGGAGATGATGTTGGCCGCTTTGCGGGACATATCCTGATAATCTTTTGCGCGGATGATCTTCATAATAATGCTCCTTTTATAGTACTGTTACGCCTGCGTTCCGGCAGGCCTGTAAAAATTCTACGGGCAGCTTTCCGTCCGAGATCACAATATCAATATCGGACAGCCCGCAGATATGGAATGTGCTTTTCAGTCCGATCTTGGAGGAATCCAGCAGCACGGCTTTCTGCTCACAGCGGCGAAGCACGGTCTGCTTGAGCCGTGCTTCATCCTCCACGCCGCAGGTAAAACCGGTTTCCGGGCTGTAACTGGTCACGCCCAGCAGCAGCAGATCAAAGTTGATGCCCTCCATCGTCTGGATGCTCTGTGCACCGCAGACGCTCAGGCTGAACCGGTTCAGGCTGCCGCCCGGCAGGGACACATGGGGCTTTTCCAGCTTTGCCAGCTCCATGGCGCAGCTCAGGCCGCTGGTGTAGATGAGCATGGGCTGATCCGGGATGCACCGGGCCACTGCTGTGGCGGTGCTGCCGGAATCCAGAAACAGGGTGGTGTTGGGGCGCAGCAGAGCAGCGGCTTTTTCGGCAATGATCTGCTTTGCTTCGGCATTGCGGGCGGAACGGCGGCTCAGCAGGTCGTCTGTGCCTACCACCTGCTCCACCGACTTGACACCGCCATGCACCCGCACCACACGGCGGGCTTCATCCAGTGCTTTCAGGTCGGTGCGCAGGGTCATTTCCGAAACGGAAGGGAAAGCTTCCTTGAGCTGGGCAAAGCTAATGCTGCCTTTGCGGTTCACCAGCTCCACGATCTGATTGCGGCGTTGTTCCATGGGGGATTCCTCCTGTCTGCGTTTGTCCTGTCCCATGGCACGTTCTGCTTAGTCCTCCGGGTTGAAGTTTGCCAGCAGATATTCCTCTGCTTCCGGGCACCACAGGCCGTTGTGGGCATCCACGATGTCAGCCAGTGCGGTATAGCGGGGGTCGTTGTCCTGTTCGCCCTTGGCACGCAGATCGGTCAGGGCGATGAGGGGCATGGTCAGGTGGGTGTAGATCAGCTTTTTGCCGCCGGGGATCTTGGGCAGGTTGAGGGTGGTCTCGGCAGCGGCGTTCAGACCGCCGATGTGGGTGACCATCACAGCCGGATCGATGCGCTTAGCGGCGGTCAGCTCCAGCGACTCGATCATGTCGGCGGTATTACCGCCGGTGGTGCCCATGACATGGGTAGAATTGTAGTGCACATCGTAGAAGTTCATCTTGGCGCTGAACTGCTTGTCGGTGGGGCCTGCAAAGAAGTTCAGGCAGCCGTCACGACCCAGCACAGCACTGGACAGCTCCACCACCGGCGCGATGGGGGCGTAGCAGAACACATCATCAAAGCCGGTACCGCCGGTCAGCTCCCGCAGCTCGGCAGCGGGGTCTGCCATGTTGGCGGTATTGACGAAGTACAGGTCGATGCCGTCCTTCTCCTTGACCTCCTTCGGGGGGAAGAGGGACTCCGCACGGGCCAGACGATCCTCGTTGATATCGGTGACCACCACCATGCCGGGGCGCACATCACGGTGCAGTGCGTAGGTCAGAGCACCCAGACCCATGGGGCCTGCACCGGCCAGAATCGCCAGCTTGCCACCCTTCTTGATGCCCATATCGTGATGGTACACACCCATCTTGGTGTGGTAGGCGGCGTTGAAAGCACCGATGGAGCAGCTCATAGGCTCGGCCAGAGAAGCCTCGTAGTAAGCACGGCGCGATCCGGTTCCAGCAGGGAAGGGCTGATGCACACCGCCGGGTAATCCAGTTCCAGCGGCACGGTGGAGATAATGAAGTCGATTTTTCTCCGACGCAGGTCGGCGGCGTTCAGCTCCCGCACCGAGCAGCACCCCTCCACCTGCAAAGAGGGAAACTCGTTTCCCAGCCGGGAAGTCAGAAAGCGGCTGGAGCCCATGCCCAGCGGACAGGCCACTACCACCCGAAGCCGCAGCCGGAACATGGCATTCTGTTCCAGCACTGCGCCAAAGTGCATGGCAAGGTAGGCCGCTTCGTCGTCCGAGATGGCGGGCAGGACGAATTGCTGCTGCACCGCATCACAGGCGGCGCGGGTGGCTTTCCACAGGCCGGGGTAGGCGGTGCGGATGGTGTCCAGCTGGGGGTTTTCGGTACGAATGTTCTGCTCCACCCGCAGCAGCATGGGGCGCAGGTGGCAGTACAGGTCATCCCGCAGGGAGGTGTAACCGGAAAGGTCTGTGTGCAGCGCCTTTTCCATTTCCCGGATAAGGGCGGCTTCCAGATTCCGCAGTTCCATCTCCTGCGCACTGCCCCAAGGATCCTCCGCACCCAGATAAGCAGCGAGATAAAGTTCCAGATACTGCGCTTCCTCAGGCGGCAGGGTCAGCCCGAAGGCGCGGTTCAGCGCCGCCACCAGCCGGGCAGCATGATTGCCCGCCGGGCGCAGCCCTCTGGGGGCGCTGCCCTTGTCGCCGCCCTGCCGCAGCTGCTGAATGGTCAGGGTGCAATGGATCGCCAGCGCCAGAAAGCCTGCATCCGGCAGATGGAGCTGCTCTTCCTGTTCAAACTGCTGCAAAACCGCCCAGACCTTTTCGGCCGTTTTTGTATCCAGCAGGGTCGAGAAGATCTCGTTTTCCGGCATCCGTCCGCAGAGCACCTCTGCCAGTTCCTTTTCCGGCATACTGCTGCGCAGCAGGGCAGACACCACCCTCCGGTAGGAAGAAGCATCCCCCTGCAGCCAGACCCCCACGCCGGGGCGGCGGAACATCTCCACCCGGTAGGGGTGTAGCTTAGTCTCAAGTTCATCCAAGTCTGCAGACAGCGTGCTTTCCGAAACGCCAAGCGCCCGTGCCAGTACCGCTGTTTTGCAGGGCTCCTGTTCGCTGAGCAGCCTTGTCAAAAGCTGCTGCCGCCGCTCTGCGCGGGAAAGTTCTTTCCTGTCGCCGCTGTTCAGCTGGGTGCGCAGTGCGTCTCGCCGCTCCGGCGCTTCATCCAGCAGCAGACCCTTGCCGGGATTTCGCACAAAATGCGCCCCGGCAGCCTGCATCCACTGCTCCACAGCGGGCAGCTCCCGCAGCACGGTGCGGCGGCTGACCCCGATGCTTTCAGCCAGCGCCGCCGTGGTGGGCTGCATCTGCGGCTCGGACTACACCATGCTGATGGGCGCCATGGTCATGGGCCCTCTGGCCGGCTGGGTCATCAAGCAGTTCGACAAGAAGGTGGAAGGCCATATCCCCGCCGGTTTCGAGATGCTGATCAACAACTTCTCCATCGGCATTCTGGGTATGTTGCTGGCCATCCTCGGCTACTACGTCATCGGCCCGTTCATGACTGCCATCCTCACCGTGCTGACCGCCGGTGTGGACTTCCTTGTGGCGCACAGCCTGCTGCCGCTGGTGTCCATCTTTATTGAGCCTGCCAAGGTATTGTTCCTGAACAACGCCATCAACCACGGCATCTTCAGCCCCATCGGTGCAAGCCAGGCCGCTGAGACCGGTCGTTCCATCATGTATATGCTGGAAGCCAACCCCGGTCCCGGTCTTGGTGTCCTGCTGGCCTACTGCTTCTTCTGCAAGGACGACACCACCCGCCAGTCCGCTCCCGGTGCTGTGATCATCCACCTGCTGGGCGGCATCCACGAGATCTACTTCCCCTACATCCTGATGAATCCCGTGATCATCATCGCCCCCATCGTGGGCAACTTCTGCGCCATCCTGTTCTACTCTATGACCGGTGCAGGTCTGTCCGGTCCTGCTTCTCCCGGTTCCATCATCGCCTACATGGCAATGGCTCCCCGGGATTCCATTCTCACCGTTCTGCTGGGCGTTGTCATCGCCGGTGCTGTTTCCTTTGTTCTGTCCTCGGTCATTTTGAAAGCGACCTCCGGTCACACCAAGAGCCTGACCGACGCCCAGAACGAAATGAAGGAGATGAAGGCACAGGCTAAGGGCGAGATTCCTGAGCCTACTGCCGTAAATGTCGGTCAGATCCGCAAGATCGTCTTTGCCTGCGATGCCGGTATGGGTTCCAGCGCCATGGGTGCTACCAAGTTCCACAACCGCATTAAGGCGGAGCGCCCCGACTTGACCGTGACCAACTCCAGCGTGGATACCATCCCCGCCGACGCGGACGTGGTGGTCTGCCAGCGCGTTCTGGCTGACCGTGCCGCCAAGTGCGCCCCGCAGGCACAGCTCATCACGCTGGACAACTTCCTTGCAGATCCGCATCTGGACGCATTGTACAATGCACTGACCTCCACTACCCCGGCACTGGATGCCAAGGCCGAAGCTGCCGCCAATGAGGAGATCGTATCCGACCTGCGCAATGCAGCCGTAGCCCCTCTGGCGGCTGCCGTGACCGAGGCTTCCAAAGCCAACGGTTCCGTGATGAAGATCCAGGCGGAGGACATCCAGCTGGGTCTGCCCTCCGTCACCAAGGAGGAGGCCATCCGTGCCGCCGGTGCGCTGCTGGCAAAGCGGGGCTATGTGGATGACAGTTACGCCGATGCCATGGTGGAGCGCGAAAAGCTGGTGAGCACCTACATGGGCATGGGCGTAGCCATTCCCCACGGCACCAGCCAGAAGAAGGGCACCGTTAAAAAGTCCGGCGTTGTCCTGCTGCAATATCCGCAGGGCGTGGACTTCGGCGATGAAAAAGCCTACCTCGTGTTCGGCATTGCCGGTGTCGGCAACGACCATCTTGACCTGCTGGGCAATGTCTGCGAGATCCTTGAAGACGAGGATGCGCTGGAACAGCTCAAGACCACTTCCGATATGAACTATGTGCTGGAGCACTTACAATAACGATTCCAAGAAGGAGAGATTTTTATGAAGAGCATCGATATCACCATTCAGGACAAAGAAGGCCTGCACGCCCGTCCCGCCGGTATCCTGAGCAAAGCTGCCAAAGGCTTTGAGAGCAAAGTCACTATGACTAAGAACGGCAAAGTCGCCGACATGAAGAAGATCTTTGCCGTAATGGGTCTGGCCGTGAAGTGCGGCGAGACCGTGACCATCGCCGCCGATGGCCTGGACGAGGATGCCGCCATCGAAGAATTGACCAAGCTGTGCAAGGACGCATGACTTCTCCCTCCGTCTATGACCGTTCTGCATAAATACTGCTGACGCAAAACCGCTCCGGGCAGAACGCTCGGAGCGGTTTTACTGTCAGTATGCGTTTTTCATCACCGTGTTTTCCAGAAAGCTGAAAAACACATCGTATTCATTTGGGGTCAGCATTTTGGGAGAACGCATGATCACAAGATCATGCCCGTGGTTTCCCACATGATAGGGTGGATGAGTGTGAGAATAGGGGTTTTCCAAAACCCTCTTGACGAATTTCACATACAGTAGTATTTTTTCTGTAAATCCCACCGTCTTTGTGGATTGGTTTGAAACCACCCACAAAATGTGGTCGTGTTCATTTTGAACACAGGCACAGAAAGTGGTTGGTTATCACCGTGAGACCCACCACTTCCGTGAGGAAAAGTCCACGAAAGAACTTACCGTCCCGCAACATACCCGATTCATTTTGCCGCTTACTTCACCCGACAAAATCATCGCTACGCTGCATGGGCGGTATTTTTCTTTTATGGTCACTTGTCGGGGCGGAGGCCCCTCCATCTTGCTAACGCAAGACCGTTCGGTCGCTCAAAAGCCCCACTGGGGCTTTTGTTGCTGCGCAAACGCGGCATTTTGCTTTCCGAAGAAACAAAAAATCCGAACCCTTCTCCTATTGAGAAAAGGTTCGGATTTTCATGGTTTGGTGCGATGGAAGGGACTCGAACCCCCGGCCTACTGATTCGTAGCGCACGCCGGGCGATTCCCTCAATTTTTGGAAGTTACGTTTTAGCGTCATTTCTTTGCGATACATCGCAGGTTTTGAGCTTCGAGTTTCTGCACCCTTTGTCCGATTTTGCAACGATTTGCACCCTTTGCACGTTTTGAAACCGTGCAAAAACCGTGCAGAAACCGTGCACTTACTCCCAGACAAACTAAAATCCACTTCATCCGACAACGACTTGACGGCATTGGTTCGAGTGACCGCACACCAAAAATCAAGTCTTGGAGGATACGACTATGACGAAATTGCTTTCCTGCCGCTACAACATGGACACCAACCGGGTGGAAGCCCGGTTCGAGGATGGCACCACTCTTGCCATCGACTGCGCCGCTGTGGAGGACGAATACGGCACCACCCCGGCACAGCGGGCAGAGCTGGACTGGTTGCTGTACAATAAGCCCTTGGAGTATGCACGGATGGTGCTGAGAGGGGAGATGGAGCACTATCTGTCGCTGGGTTGTGACCATAGCAGGCTGGAAGATTGAGCCTTAGAAAACGCGCGGCAAAAATGCTAATCGCGCGGCGCGCGTTTTTATCGCTGACTTTTATTCAGGCAACATTGCACGCGCGCATTCCAGCGTGCGATTCCACTTTTCCGAAATTCAATCGTATTACAGTTTATTTTTACAAGTTCCAACTTTCACGTCGCACCTTCCCACGCATGAAGAATGCACGCCCGTGCGATCTTTGTTCGCGGTTTATTCGCGGTCAGCCGGATTTATTCGCGCTTTGTTCGCGCGATTGCGCGTTTTCAGCGTAAATTCAGCGTAAACCATGCCAAGTCAGCGTATTTTCAGCGTAAATCCCGGGAAGTCAGCGTAAACAACCATTTACCATATATAATAATGCCCGCCCACCTGTGGAAAGCCACAGTGGGCGGGCATTCTGCGTTTTCAGATGGACTGGAACCCTTTGCCGATGATCTCGCTGGAGTTGACAATGGTCAGAAAGGCCTCCGGGTCCTCCCGGCGCAGGAAATCCCGCAGCAGCCCTGCCTGCCGCCGGGTCAGCGCCACCATAATCATGGTGCGGGGCTCGCCGGTGTACACGCCGGTGGCGTTCTGCTGGGTCGCTGTGCGTCCCAGTGTTTCCGTAACGAAATGCCGGATGGGCTCCGGCCTTGAGGTGATGACCGTACACACCTTGCGGAGATTCAGGCTCTCGATAGCTGTATCCACGATGGTGCTGCGCCCGATGAGTCCCAGCACGCAGTACATCCCGGTCTGCGGGCCGTAGAGGTAAGCCGCAAACAGCACTGTGCCGATATCGCTGAGCAGCAGAGCCCTGCCGATCTCCACCTTGATGTACTTGTGCAGGATCATCGCCACGATCTCGGTGCCGCCGGTGGATGCCCCGATGTTGAATACGATGCCGCTGGCAATGGCAGGCAGCGCCACCGCAAAGCACAGCTCCAGAAGAGTGTCATCCGTCAAAGGCTGCGACACGGGAAACATCTTTTCGCACATACTGGAATAAAAGCTGAGCATGAAGGAGGAGTACAGTGTCCAACCCATGGTCTTTATGCCCAGAAAGACGCAGCCCAGCACATCCAGCACCGCATTGGTGATCCACATAAAGGTGCTGACGCTCAGAGCCGGAAAGCAGGTGGCCAGAACGATGGAAAGACCGGTGGTGCCGCCAAATACAAAGTGGTTGGGCGCACAGTAAAAGTTCAGTGCTACTGCATAGATGATAAGTCCCAGATTCAGCAGCAGAAAAAAGCGTGCGCCGCTCCACAGCTGTGCTGGGGTCAGGTTTTTGCGCAGGCCGTTCTTGATCGCTTCCATCTCAGTCCAGATGCTCCTTTACATCCATCAGCTGGGTGATGATGCAGTCTGCGGCGGACTGGTCCAGCGGCTCGCCGTGGCGGGGCTTCAGTGCCAGAACCTTTAATCCTGCCGCCTTTGCGGAGGCGATACCCGTGGGAGAATCCTCCACCGCAATGGCCTTGTCTGCCGTCAGCCCCAGTGCATTCAGCGCCTTGAGATAGATGTCCGGTGCAGGCTTATGGGCGGCGCAGTCCTCGCCGCTGAAAGCAAAATCCACCATGGCTTTCAAGCCGCCCTCCGTGAGCATCTTCATGATATCCGGTGCTGCGCTGGAGGACGCCACCGCCACCTTCAGCCCGCAGCTGCGCAGCGCATTCATCAGCGGCTCTGCCTGCGGATCGGTAAGCTTGCCGTAGGGAGTGGGGCGAGCCTTGCGGTACTCCCGATAAGCCATCAGCATCTCCTGACGGCGCACAGGGTCGTTGGGAACAATGGCTTCCCAGATGGCTTTTTCGTTGGAGCCGATGAAGTTGCCCTCCGGGATGGGGATGCCGTTTTCCAGCAGAAAGTTTTTACGGCGGTTCTCGTAGTAATATTCCGTATCCGCCAGCACCCCATCCATATCAAAAATCACTGCTTCAATCATTCTTCATTTCCCTCTTCATCAAAAAAGGGGGAGGGGCAAGCCCCTCCCCCAAGCATGGGTCTATTGATCCCGGATGACCGCTTAGTACTCCAGCTTCCACATATAGCGGCGCAGGGTCAGCGGATGCTGACGAACGTAGGACAGCTCCTCAGCATAGACGCGGAACACAGCGGTGTGCATCAGCGGGTTGAAGTAGGTGATGACGCTGCTGTCCACAGCATTGCCCAGACCGTAATCCTTTGCATCCACAACGGTGGTCAGAGCATCGAAGCGGTGCAGGAAGGTCAGTGCGCGGGCATCCACGGGACGGGTCTTGCCGTCGTTCATCAGCAGGATGAAGGGCACGTCCTTGTCCACGATCTCGAAGGGGCCGTGGAAGAACTCGCCGCTGTGGAAGGAGCCGGAGTTGACCCACTGCATCTCCATCATCAGGCAGATGGAGGTGGAGTAAGCGACCTCCATGGAAGCGCCGCTGGACATGACGTAGACGACGGGAGCGTCCTTGTACTTCTCAGCGAACTCCTTGGCAGACTTGCGGGCAGAGTTGGCAGCGTTCTCGGCAGCCTCGAACACGTTGGTCAGGCCCTCGATCATCTTGTCGTACTTGTCAAAGCCCTCCACCTGCTGCAGGATCTCCACAGCCAGTGCCAGAACGTAGCCCATCTTTTCCAGCTTGGCGGCGTAGTTTGCCTCAAAGCCGTGGACGATGGTGTAGTCAGCTTCCTTGGTCAGGGCAGAACCGGCAGCGTGGGTAACGCTGACAACGGTTGCACCGGCGGCCTTTGCCACGCTGTTGGCCTTGACGGTCTCAGGGGTGCTGCCGCCCAGAGAAGCGGTGATGACCACAGTGGTATCGCCCAGCCAATCGGGGGTATCGTAGTTGAACTCGTTGGCGGTGTAGTGTGCTACACGCAGCTTCTTGCTGCAGTTTGCAAGGAAGTACTTTGCGGGGTACAGCTCTGCCTTGGAAGCACCGCAGCCAACAAAGGCCACGTTCTCCACGTTGTGCTTTGCCACGATGTCTGCCACGATGGACTTGACGTTTGCCAGATCAATGTTATACATAATGCAATCCTCCAAATTATTTTTCTTTTTGTTCTGATGAATCACAAATTACAGGCGTACGGATATCTATGTAAGCCGGAAACCCGGTTACACCAACAGACCAAGGGCGTTGATGGCAACACCGCCCACGATGCAGATGCCCAGCAGCCAGCCGGTCTTGACCTTTTTGCGGATCAGGGTGTACATCAGCATCACGATGCCAAGGTTCAGAAGGTTCGGCAGAATGCTGTTCAGCACATCCTGCAGCACCAGACCGGTGCTTGCGAAGGTAATGGGGGTAGTCAAACCCACCATGCTTGCCACCATGGCACCAATGACCATCAGGCCTACGATGCCGCAGACGTACATCAACTTGTCCATCATGCCGCCGTTGAGCTTGGTCAGGTACTTGCTGCCCATGGTGTAGCCCAGCTTACCGGCAAACCATGTGACCAGCACAGAGGGGACGATGGAGATGATCATAGCCAGAATGGGGCCCAGAACGCTGCCCTGCTGTGCCAGAGAGATGCCCAGACCAAAAGCGATCAGGCGGACAGTGCCCTGGAAGAAGGAGTCGCCCACGCCGGACAGGGGGCCCATCAGCGAGGTCTTGACGGCGTTGATGGTCTCCGGGTTGAAGTTCTCACGGTCGGCGGCGTACTGCTCCTCCATGGAAGCAGCCAGACCCAGCGTAAAGGCACTGGTCTGGGGGGTGCAGTTGTAGAACGCCATCTCACGCTCGTAGGCTTCCTTTTTGTGCGCCAGCTGCTCGGGGTCGTTCTCGTTGGGGTACAGCTCGTCCAGCGTGGGAGCGATGCCGTACAAAAAGCCCATGTTCATCTGACGTTCGTAGTTCCAGGAGGCCTGAATGTTCAGGGAACGCCACATAAACTGGAAGTATTTCTTGAAGTCGCTGCGCTTTGCAGTCTTGGTTGCGTTGCTCATTTCAGCTTCCTCCTATCAAAGATCGTCGTCATCTTCCAGCGGGTCGTAATCCGGGTTGGCAGCAGCTGCACCGGCAGCGGCTGCGGCGGGTGCGCCCTTGCCATACTTCAGACCGGTCAGGATCACAGCCAGAATTGCGGCGAAGATTGCCACAGCGGTAACATCCAGACCCAGATAGCCCACAAAGAAGAAGCCCAGCAGGAAGTAGACGGTCAGGTCGCGGTTGAGCATGGTGGACAGCAGCAGGGCAATACCGTAAGCGGTAAGGAACTTACTGCCGAGGTTCAGGCCATCGGTCAGCCATGCGGGGATGAAAGCCACGATCTTCTGCACCAGATCTGTGCCGAAGTAGACGGACAGGAAAATGGGGATGAAGTACATCAGGCTGTACAGCACTGTGCCCCAGACGATGTGCATACTCCATGCCTTGCGGAACTTGCCTTCTGCAATGGCGTGGTCGGCAACGTGGGTCAAGTTGGACAGGATGGTGCGCATCAGCACGCCCAGCATCTGGCCCAGAACAGCGATGGGGATGGCCAGCGCCAGTGCAGTCTCGGCAGAAGCATCGGTCAGGATGGCAAAAGCTGCGCAGATGATGGCAGCCATGTTCATGTCCGGGGGTGCGGCTGCGCCGATGTTCACGATGCCAAGGCTCATCAGCTCGATGGATGCGCCAAGGGTCAGGCCGGTCTGCAGATCACCCAGCAGCGCACCGACGATGGTGCAGGTGATGAGCGGACGCTCGAAGTTCATGCGGCCCAGAATGCGCGAGTCCAGAATACAGAACACGCCAACCAGACCCAGAAGCAATGCGGTAACAAACATGGGTCAAATCCTCCTTCTTATCTCCTTACGATCAGGTGTGATCGATGGGTACTACCTTAAAGGTGGGGGTCTGCTGGCTGTAGATCTTAATGCCCATATCCAGCAGCTTCTGGGTGTCTGCCTGCTCCTCCGGGGTCAGGAATACCGACTGGTCAAAGGCCTTGGAGCCGGGCTTATTTGCCACAGCGCCGTAGTTGATCTCTTTGATCTTGGGGTATGCCTGGCAGAACTTGAGCAGCGCAGCGGTGTTGCCGAAGATCATCATGATCTTCTCGTCCAGCTGCTCCACCTTTGGCATCTTGGCGATGGCCTTGTCCACCGTAAAGATGTTCACCCGGACACCGGCAGGCTTGCTTAGCAGCAGGGCGGACTTTTTCATCTCGTCGCTGGCAGCGTCATCGTCCACCACGATGATGCGCTGTGCGCCCACATGGCCGGTCCACGAGAATACCACCTGACCGTGCAGCAGGCGGTAGTCCAGACGTACTAATTTGATCATAGGTCATCCTCCTCATCTTGGGCTGCGTTTTTCAGCAGCAGGTTGCAATCAATGATCTGCGCCTTGGCATCTGCAATGCACTCGGCCAGTTCGTCCTGTGTCAGGGCTTCGTCGTTGGAAGCAAGGGTCAGCACCAGAGAAGCGTTCATGCCGCAGATCAGGTGCACCGCCGGATACTCCGGCAGCAGGGTCAGCATCTCGTTGTTCACGCTGCCGCCCATCACATCGGTCACGATGTACACAGCATCCTCTGCTGCAAAGCCATCCAGCAACCGGCGTGCCGCCACCGTGATAGGCTCGGTCTCATCCCGCAGGGTGGCAAGGGCATAAAGGTTCGGCAACTCACCAAGGATCATCTGCACGGTGTCCTTCATTCCGGCGGACAGCCCTCCGTGCGAAGCAAGAATGATTCGGTTCATACGCATCCACGACCTTTCTTGTGTTTCCTTCATCTCTTCGACGTCTGTATCATCCTATTCGTTATAGACGTCATAATCGTCATGTACATAGTACCACATTTTGCACAGACGTCAAGAGGTTTTTCTAAAAAAATCTTTACTTTGGTAAAGTGCACAAAGCATCTCCCCTATATTTTAGCAGTTTCACCAACAATTCTCCTTGGAACGACAAAAAGAGCGTCTTTTCCGGGTGGAAAAGACGCTCTTTTTGGACAGAATTCTGCCCTTAAAACTCAAACATATACCGGCTTCCAATGTAATACTGCCGCCCGATGCACAGCGGGTGGTCATATTGGTCATGGAAGTAGGCGTTCAGATACAGCAGCGGCTCGCCCAGCGAAAGGTTGAGCAGCTGTGCCTGTTCTGCTGTGGCTCGCACTGCCTCGATACGCTGGCGGGAGGTCGTTGCAGGGCGCAGCCCGGAGATGTGCTCAATGGCGTCAAACATGGAAACATCATTGAGGTTCTCGCTCATCAGGCTCTTATAAGGCTCGTAGGGCAGGAACAGGTTCTCCAGAAAAACCGGCTGACCATCGGCGGTGCGCAGACGCTGGATATAGATGAGCAAGGCTTCCGGGCCTACATGGAAGAAGGCTTCCTCATCCTTACGCACCGGCACGATCTGACGGTTCAGCAGCCGGGCACCCGGCACCATGCCGTTTTCTTTGCAGATCTCCGTAAAGCTGGCAGCACCTCTGCCGCTGGTAAACTTGCGATGGATGCGGGGCTTACTGACAAAGGTGCCCCGCCCCTGCATTTTGACCAGATACCCTTCGGCGCACAGTTCTTCCACGGCACGGCGCACCGTGATGCGGCTGACCGAATACTCCGCGCTCAGTTCCGGCTCCGGAGGGATCTTTTCGTTGGTTTTGTACTTGCCGCTCTCGATCGCGGCACGAATGTCATCCTTTACCTGCTGGTAAAGCGGGACGACAGCACTATCATTGATCGCCATGAAATACCTCACCCTCAAATTGAGTATATCGTTATAAACATTATATTCATCTTATGGCTATGATAGTGCATATTCCGCGAATTGTCAAGTAAAACTTGCAGTCAATTTTTTGTGCGAGGTAACGGATGCGCCCCGTGCTGCACAGGGCACCCCATTTTCCAGTGCCCTGCCGGGAAGAATCCAAAGAGCGGCGGAACGCTCGTTGGCACACGACTTTGCCTGCAAAGTCTAGTGTGTTACACCTTGGTTCCGGCTGATGCGGAAAAGGGGCTGCGAGAGGCTCCGGCAAGCACCTGTTCTGTGGCAGAAGGATGCGCGGATGGGCATGGCAGTTGACGATCTCCGCCCACCCAGCGCAGGCTTTCAGAGGAACCAATGGTGTACGTTCTCCTTCCTGCCGCAGCAGCGTTTTTCCCTATCTGGCGCAGAGCAAATGATCAGCGTCTGTGCTTGCCCCGGTTGCCTGCAAGTGTCCCCGGTTTCAGCATTGCCGTTTTATAAAGGATCTTCTTTATCAGCTTTCTTTCATCTTCTGTCAGCTTATCGTAGTTGATGCCGATCGCCTTCAATGCTGTTCGAATCTTCTTTTCATCCGCAGACCCTTCATGTTTCTGTGCATCCTCCAGTTCCTTCATCAGGTTGTCGATCATTGAACCATCCGAAGTGGTCTTGTCCTTGCGGTGTTCCGTCTTGATGTTCTTCAGGATGGCCACCAACTCATCGTACAAGACCCGGCCAAAGTACTCATCTTCATCGATCTGCCCCAGCTTCAAGGTGCTCATGTATAGATCGTTTTCATCTGCTGCATACTTCTTTTTCAGCATTTGCCGGGTCGCTTCCAGACCAGCATTGAGGTTTTGAATGTTTGCGCTGACATATCCGTCCACATAGATCTCCAGATCGGTCATGAACCTCTGAAAATTCTCATGCACGATCAGCTCACACAGCAGCCGATGATTGAATTTTCCATTCCTTAATACGTCCACTGCGCCATCGCTCAGATGCAAGTCCGAAAGGACTGCATCTGGGCGTTTTTTGTTTTCCGTCACCCCCAGCAGGTAGTCCGTGGTCACGCCATAGAACTCAGCCAGCGTTGTCACTGCATAAATGCTGAGATCGGTCACGTCGTCGCTCTCGTATTTCGACAGTGCCGATTTGGACAGACCCGTCTGCTCTGCCAGCGTTTCCAGCTTCAGATTCCGCTCCACACGCAGGTCTTTGAGCCGTTCTCCCAGTGTCAGCTTGATGTTCATGGTCGCACCTCCGATGTTTTTTGCACAGTATACCACTTCCGGCGGTTCCTGTCCATAAGCGTGGAATTTTGCAGTTTCTGCACCTGTTTTCCGACATTATGGATATACGGCACAGCGGCCATTGCGGTGCTATCCTATAGACAGAAAGAAAACATATTAACTCCCCGGCAGCGAACATATTAAGGGCTTCCCGCGAAAGCCCTCTGAAATATCTTTCATAACAGGACCTTGACAACAGAATGACCGTCCGAACTGCCCAGACCGCCAAGACCTCCCATCGGGGGAGCGAGCGCCCTGCATAGGGCCGACACAGAGTCCAAAAAGATTTCCTGTCGGGAGACAGCAAGGGAGACCGGCTTCACCGAAGTTCCCATTTTGGGGAACGCCGGTGACTTTGAACGTGGCAGGGATCAAATCGATCCGTGCCAGAGCCTTTGACCAAAGGAGAAATTTTGAGTTTATATCAAAAGATCAAGTCCGCCATCACCGTTCGGCAGGTGGGAGAGATGTACGGCATGGGACCCGACCGCCATGGCATGGTGTGCTGTCCGTTCCACTCCGACAACCACCCCAGTATGATGCTGAACGAATCCTACTATTATTGCTTCGCTTGCGGGGCCAATGGAGATGCCATCGACCTCACCGCCAAGCTGTTTGACCTGAACCCCCGGCAAGCCGCCGAGAAGCTGATACACGACTTCGGGCTTGACCCGGACAAGCCGCCCGCCAATGCCATCGCTCTGCTGCCGCCCAAGCGCGGCCTGACAGACGAGCAGTGGGCAGACATCGCCTACTGCCTGCGGGTGCTGACCGATTATCTCGACCTGTTGCACGACTGGCAGGAGCGCTACAAGCCCGCCACCCCGGAGGAACCGCATGACCCACGGTTTGAAGAAGCCCTCCACACGACCGAGACCATCGAGCACCTGACGGACTGCGTTGCATTTGGGACGCCCCAGCAGAAGGCCGCTGCCGCCACACAACTGCTGTCCGGGTCGTACCTGCTGATGCTGGAGGAGCGCACCGACCGCCTTGCTCAGGCAAAGTGCGCCTGACGATTGATTCACCTGAAGTGGTAGGTCTCACCGTGAGACCCGCCACTTCACTTTTCTAAAGGAGAACCACCCTATGAAGAAAAACATTTCCCGCAACCCCTTATGGCCGGACTGGTACAACGGCAAGAAAATTGACGAAGTCCAGTTTGGACGTGCCTTTCTGGAACAGTGGCCGCTGAAATGCGTCAACGGAACGCTGTACACGCTGGACGGACCGGTGGAGGACGAAAGTGAGATCAAGCAGCGCATCTTGGAGAACATCGAGGAATACGTCACCTCCGGCCTGTCCAAAAAGGTCACCAACATTCTGGAGACCATCAAGCTGCTGGCCTTTTCCGACCCGTTTCCCATCGAGCAGGACTGCATCCACCTCCAGAACGGCGTGTACCATCTGCCGGACGGCTCTTTTCAGGAGAGTCGGCTGTTCTGCCAGAACCGTCTGCCTGTGAGGTATGACCCGAAAGCTGCCAGCCCGGACCGTTGGCTGACCTTTCTGCACGAGCTGCTGGACGATGCTGACATTCCCACCTTGCAGGAATATCTGGGCTACTGCCTTATCCCCAGCACCAAGGGGCAGAAGATGATGCTCATTGTCGGCAAGGGCGGCGAGGGCAAGTCCCGCATCGGGCTGGTGCTGAAACGGCTCATGGGAGATGCCGCCAGCAATGGCAGCGTCCAGAAAGTGGAGAACAACCGCTTTGCCCGTGCCGATCTGGAACGCCGCCTGCTGATGATCGACGACGACATGGACATGAACGCCCTGCCCAAGACCAACTATATCAAGACCATTGTGACCGCCGAAGCCAAGCTGGACTTGGAGCGCAAGGGTGTCCAAAGCTACCAGCGGGACATTTACGCCCGGTTCCTCTGCTTTGGCAACGGTGCGCTGACTTCACTGTACGACCATTCGGACGGCTTCTTCCGCCGCCAGCTTATCCTGACCACCAAGGACAAGCCTGCCGACCGCACGGATGACCCCTTCCTTGTGGAGAAGATGTGCGCCGAGTTGGAAGGCATCCTGCTCTGGTGTCTGGAAGGGCTGCACCGGCTGGTGCAGAACGATTTCCGCTTCACGGTCAGCGAACGTGCCGCCGCCAACGTGGACACCATCAAGCGCAGCAGCAACAATGTCATCGACTTCATGGAATCCGAGGGCTATTTCCGCTTCAAGGCGGACTACTCCATCAGCTCCAAGGAGTTCTACGACATTTACAAGCAGTGGTGCGAGGACAACGCCTGTCACAGCGTGTCGGCCATCCGTTTCAGCGCAGAACTGCGCCAGAACGACCGCCGCTATAACCTTGAAGCCACCAACAACATCTACCTGCCCGGTGGCCGCAGGGTGCGGGGTTTCGTGGGCATCGAGCCGCTTGTCCACCCCTGCCCGTAAAAAGTGCATTTTTTACGGAAGAAGTTCGTACAACCTGTACGGTCTGTACTTGTACGCATCTGTACGGCAAATCGAAACAAATTAAAACGTGTCATCGTTTGTATTTTAGATTTCTGTACGCCGTACAGACCGTACGGGTTATTTGAAGTTCGTACAGATTTTTTGTACACCCAAAGAAGGAGCGTGATCTATGAAAGCCCAATACGGCATTTTAAGATTCAAAAAATACAAGGGGCCTGCCATCAGCCCCATCGAGGCCCATAACGAGCGCACCAAGGAGCAGTACGCCAGCAACCCGGATATCGACACGAGCCGGAGCCGCTACAACCTCCATCTGGTGCAGCCGCAGGGCAAATACCGGGAAGAAGCCGACCGCATGATAGCCGCCGCCCACTGCCGTGTCCGCAAGGACAGCGTGCGGGTGGTGGAGGCTCTCGTCACCGCCAGCCCGGAGTTCTTCAAGGATAAAAGCAACCGGGAGATCAGGGCGTACTTTGCGTACGCCTTGAAATTTTTGGAGGGCAGACAGCGTCCGGACACTTTTCTCTCTGCCGTTGTCCACATGGACGAGAAAACGCCCCACCTGCACCTCTGCTTTGTGCCCTTGACCGCAGACGGGCGGTTGAGTGCTAAGGAGATCATCGGCAACCGCAAGAACCTTGTGAAGTGGCAAGACGAGTTCTGGCAGCACATGGTCAAGCAGTACCCGGAACTGGAACGGGGTGAAAGCGCCAGTCAGACCGGGCGAGAGCACATCCCGCCCCGCATCTTCAAGGAGATGACCCAGCTGACCAAGCAGAAGGAGCAGTTGGACGCCCTGCTGGTGGGCATCAACCCCTTCAACGGCAAGAGCCGTGCGGCGGAGATCAGCAAGGTGCTGGACAGCTATATCCCCAACGTGGCACGGATGAAGGACCAGCTGCGGAAGTACAATGTAGCCTTCACCAAGACCGCCGCCGAAAACGAAAAGCTGAAAGAGAAGAACAAGACGCTCTCTGCCTCGCTGGACAAAGCGAAGGAGGGGAGCGTCTTGAAGCGTCTGGAGGATGCCAAGCTGCGACAGGACTATGAAGCCGCCCTGAAAACGCTGGACAGCATCCCGCCGGAGGTCATTCGATTTTATGAGAACCGCACGCAGGAGCCTGCGATGCACCATGATAAGTAAGGAGCAATGCCTATGTGTAATAAAATGTACGAGAATGTGAAATCTTTGGATTATACGAAAAAGTCCTTGCAGTCGGACTCTGATCCGACTACAATGGAGGTGGTCACTCGAACCAATGCCGTCAAGTCTCCGACCAACAGCCCTAAAGCCCCGACGCTGGTGTACACGGTAAAGGAGGTCGCACAGATGCTGGCCATCAGCCAGCGTGCCGCCTACAACCTGTGCAACAGCACCACCGAGTTCCGTGTCCTGCGGGCAGGCGGAAGCATCCGCATCCCGAAAGACAGCTTCGATGCGTGGCTCTACCGGGCAGCTTGATAAGGAGGCAAATCTATGGCATATATCACGAAACGCGGCAGCTCTTACAGCGTCCGCTACACCTATCAGGACGAGCACGGCAAGAGCTGCGACAAATGGGAGAGCTTTCCCACCAAGGAGGAGGCGGTGAAACGCCAGAAACAGATCGAGCATGAGCTGGCGACCGGCAATTTCCTGATCCCGTCCACCGTGACGGTGGCGGAGTTCCTGATGGACTGGCTGCCCAAGCAGTGCAGCAAGCACAAGTGGGCACCCAAGACCTACCAGTCCAATCTGGCGCTCATCCAGAACCTCATCATCCCTTATATCGGGGAGATGCAGATGCAGAAGCTGCGGCCCTACCACATCGAAGCCCTGTACGACACCCTGAGCAAGACCCCTTGCGGACAGTATGTGGGCGGCAAGCGGCGAGACCTCTCGCCCAAGCAGCAGAAGCGCACCCTCTCCGGCACTACCCTCCATGAAGTCCACCAACTGCTGCACAATTCCTTTCTGCTGGCGGTGGAGTGGGGCATCCTCATCAAAAGCCCCGTCCCGGTGGAAGCACCCAAAAAGACCACCCAAGAGCGCAGCATCTGGGAGGTGGACGAGATGCGGGCAGCGCTGGACAGCATGGAGGACCCCATCCTGCATCTGGCGGTGCACCTGACGCTGGTGGGTGCGCTGCGAGAAGGGGAGGTGGCAGGTCTGACCCCGGAGGACATCGACTTTGATGCCGCCAACGGCATGGGCACCTTCACCGTCAACCGTTCCATGCAGCGGGTGCAGAAGGACACGCTGGCACAGGTGGACAAGGGCTGCATCCTCCGCATCTTCCCGGACAAGCTGGAGGGCAGCAAGACCTCCCTCATCCTGAAGGACACCAAGACCGAGGCCTCCTGCCGCACCATCTTCATGACCGCCGCCCTGCGGGAGGAGCTGAAGCAGTGGCTGGAACGGCTGAAGCGGGAAGAAGCCCTCGACCCGGAGCGGTACCGCAACAGCGGGATGCTGCTGCGGCTGCCCAACGGTCTGGCGGTGGAGCCGGTGCTCATCCGCAAGAAGTTCCTGAAGTGGCAGGACGCACACCCGGAGTTCCCCCGCATCGTGTTCCACGGTCTGCGGCATTCCAGTGCCACCTACCAACTAATGATCTCCGGCGGCGACATCAAGGCGGTGCAGGGGACTACGGGACACGCCAGTGCGGATATGCTGGTGAACACCTACGCCCATATCCAGCAGTCCTCCCGTGTGGAGCTGGGCAAGAAGTTTGAAAGCGGCTTCTATGCCAAGCCCGACACCCCCAGCCCGCAGGCTGTACCCGCCGCAGGCGAACCCACCATCTCCATGACGGCTCTGCTGGAGTTGCTCAAGGATGCCGACCCGGAAATGAAGGCAAAGCTCCGCCTGGCCCTGCTCACCTGATGCAAAAAAGGGCACTGATTGCAATGCAATACAGCGCCCTACATCATCGGACATGGATAACACCGACCGTGCAAAAACCGTGCAGAAACCGTGCAACCATGGCTTACAAAACAAAAAAGCCATGAAATCTTTCGATTTCACGGCATTTTCTGGTGCGATGGAAGGGACTCGAACCCCCGGCCTACTGATTCGTAGTCAGTCACTCTATCCAGCTGAGCTACCAACGCATACGTTCCGTTCGGAACATGATGTATTTTATCACGAAGGGCGGGGTTTGTCAACAGCTTTTTTAAAATATTTTTATATTTTCCAAAAAAGAACGTCTTTTCTTTGATTTTACTGCGGCTTTTCTGTAATTCTTCTGCCGCATCGGCGCAAAAAGCGGCTTCTACGGCTGCTTTTTGCCCGCCGGGCGGGGGAGAGTGGGCGTGGCGCTCAGCCCTCCTGCGCCAGCTGACGGGCGATCTTTACACCGGTGGGAGTGGCGGCAAGGCCGCCCTGACCGGTCTCGCGCAGGTCGGGGGAGAGCAGACTGCCCACGCGGCCCATGGCGTCGATGACCTCGTCGCAGGGGATGGCGTAGTCCACCCCGGCCAGTGCCATGTTGGCGCAGGAGACCGCGTTCACCGCGCCCACCACGTTGCGCTTGATGCAGGGCACTTCCACCAGACCCGCCACGGGATCGCAGACCAGACCCAGCAGGTTGCCCAGTGCCATGGCGGCAGCAGCGGCGCACTGCTCCGGGGTGCCGCCCTTCAGGTTACACAGGGCGGCGGCAGCCATGGCGCTGGCTGCGCCTACCTCGGCCTGACAGCCGCCCTCTGCGCCCGCCAGCGTGGCGCGGGCGGCGATGACCTGCCCGAAGCCTGCCGCCACATACAGTGCGTCGCAGACGGCGTCCTCGTCTGCCTGCCCGGCGCGCGCCAGCGGCAGCAGCACCGCCGGCAGCACCCCGCAACTGCCCGCCGTGGGCGCGGCCACGATGCGCTTCATGCAGGCGTTGCACTCGGCGGTCTTCAGGGCTTCTGCCGTGACAGCGGCCAGATAATCATCGCCCAGCAGGCGCCCCTGCTGCCACGCCTGCTCCACCTTGGCGGCATCGCCGCCGGAAAGGCCGCTGCGGCTGCGCTGCACGGGGTCGTATTCCTGACTGGTGGCCTGCATCACCTGCCACAAATGCCGCATGGCGGCGCGGCTGTGCGCCTCGGTCAGGCGGCTCTCCTCCAAATCGCTGCGCAGCACCGCTTCTGCCAGCGTGATCTTCTGGCTGCGGGCGGCAGCCAGCATCTCTTCACAGGACAAAAATGCCATGGCTCATTCCTCCGTTTCTTCCGGCTCGTCCACGTTCAGGCAGGTCACCTTCAGCAGACCCGGCATCACCGCCAGCTGCCGCTCCAGCGCGTGGGGGATGTGGGAGTCGCATTCCAGCACCATCACCGCATAGCCGCCCGCAGCGGCGCGGAACACCTGCATGGACGCGATATTGATGCGCCGCAGTGCCAGCGCCATGGTCACCTCGGCAATGCAGCCGGGGGTGTCCTCGTTGTGGATGATGAGGGTGTTGCTGTCCCCGCCGAAATCCGCCGGGACGCCGTCAATTTCCGTGACGCGGATGCGTCCGCCGCCCACCGACGCCGCCTTGAGCGAAAGCTGCCGCCCGGTGCGGCTGGTCAGGGTGAGCACGGCGGTGTTGGGGTGGGCAGAGCGCAGCTCTACCGGGTGGATGCTGAACTGCATCCCCCGCTGCGCGGCCAGTGCAAAGCTGTCCGGCAGGCGGGGGTCGTCCGGGCGCAGGCCCAGCAGCCCCGCCACCAGTGCACGGTCGGTGCCGTGGCCTTTGCCGGTGGTGGCAAAGCTGCCGTACAGGCCAATGTCTGCCTGCGCCGGCACCTCGCCCAGAAGCTTTTGTGCAGTATAGCCGATCTTTGCCGCACCGGCGGTGTGGCTGGAGGAGGGTCCGATCATCACCGGGCCCAGAACATCAAATAATCGCATAGGGGACAGCCTTCCTTTCCTGAGGGTTTTCCCACTTTTGCGCGGCAGCTGCTGCCGCAAAACGCGCTTTTTTCCTGCTTGAATGGACTAAAATTGCCAAAACGGCACATTTTTATCAAGTTTATTATACCGCTTTTGCTGCACTTGTGCTATAATAACTTTATTAATGTTTGAAAATGTCCCCAAAATGGCGTTCTGGCTGCTGCCTTGCAGCGCCGCCCCGCCGCCAAGGGAACAACACGGAGGGTAGATCCTATGAAACTGGTAAGCGTGGAAACTCCTGAAAAGAGTGTCTGCAAAATGACCTTCAGCGCTACGGCTGAGGAACTGGAGGCCGCCTCCAATGCGGTCTATGAGCGCACCCGCGCCACTTATACCATCAAGGGCTTCCAGAAGGGCGAGGCCGACCGCGCACAGATCGAGGCTGACCGCGGCGAGCACACCTTCTGGTACGATGCCATCAACGACCTGATGGATCAGGATGTGCCTGCTTTGTACGAGGCTGCTTTGAAGGAACACGGCTTTGCGCCGGTGGATGATCCCAGCTACGATCTGGTAAGCGTGAAGAAGGACGAGGGCTTTGTGGCTACCGCCACCGTGGCGCTGCAGCCCGAGCTGAAGCTGACCAAGACCACCGGCTTTACCTCCCAGTGCGTCACCCCGGAGGTGACCGACAAGGAGATCGACACGGTGCTGGAGCGCCGCCGCAATTACGCCGCAGAGCTGGTGCCCCACAAGGGCCCCGCTGTAAAGGGCAATGTGGTGCACATGGACTTTGAGGGTCTTCTGGACGGTGTGGCCTTTAAGGGCGGCACGGCAAAGGACCAGTCGGTGCAGCTGGGCAGCGGCCGCATGATCCCCGGTTTCGAGGATGGCATTCTGGGCCACAAGGCAGGGGACGAGTTCGAGATCAACGTCACCTTCCCCAAGAACTACCCCAACAAGGAGCTGGCTGGCAAGCCTGCTGTGTTCAAGATCAAGCTGCATGACGTGTGCGTGCGTCAGCTGCCTGCCCTGAACAGCGACTTTGCCAAGAAGATGGGCAAGGAGACCATGGAGGAGTACCGCGCTTTCGTGAAGCAGCAGCTGTTCGACGGCCGCCACGGCGGTGCGCTGAACCACGCCAAGGACATGATCCTTGGTCAGCTGGCCGATGCCGCAGAGGGCGAGATCCCCAGCATTCTGGTGGAAAACGCCTACCAGCAGCAGATGCAGGTCATCCAGCAGCAGCTGCAGATGCAGCGCATGAGCCTGACCACCTATCTGAGCCAGATCCACGAGACCCGCGAGAGCTTTACTGCCAAGGTGCGTGCCGCCGCAGAGAAGAACACCCGCGCCCGCATGGCACTGCTGCAGATCGCACAGCAGGAGAACCTGCTGCCCACCGATGAGGAGATCGACAAGCAGCTGGCTGAGCGCGCTGAAAAGACTAAAAAGACGGTGGAAGAGATCAAGGCAGGCACCGACGTTGCCGCCCTGCGCCGCAACGAGGGCATCCGCAAGGCTGCCGATTGGGTCATCGACCACTCCACCATCGAGGAAAAGGTAGAGAGCAAGTAAGCTTAAGATACAAAAACAGCCAAGCCTGCGGGCTTGGCTGTTTTTTGTTATAGATCATGAAAATTGCAGCAGGATCTCGTCCAGATTTTTCCCGATGACTTCCATGGTGCGGAAAAACGCCTCCCGGGTGGCGGCATCGGTGTTTTGCAGCAGACGGGCAAAAAAGCGTTCCTGCACCTCGCGCCCCCGTGCGATGACCGGCTGCGCCTTTTCGGTGCACAGCAGCTGGGTCTTGCGGCGGTCGCCCGCCACGGCGCGGCGCTCCAGATACCCCTCCTGCACCAAGCGGTCCACGTTTACCGACACAAGGTTCGCTTTGATCTTGCGGATCTCCACGATATCCCGGGCGGTGGTGCAGTCCGGGTTGTTGGCTAAAAACATCAGGATATCAAAGGCGGTCTGGGGCAGCTTTAGTTCCTGACACAACGGCTTGCACATGGCGCTGTACGCCTGCGCGGTCTTGAAACTGATTTCTATGGTAGGGTTCATGGAATGCTCCTTTTGTTCTTATATGGACAGTTCATTTTTGAAGTATTATAGTGCAGATGCAGGGAGATGTCAAGAGAAAAAGAGAACCAGCACATCCTGCGGACGCGCCGGTTCTCTTTTTCAATATGATGATTGCGTTCAGAACACCGCCACAGCGACCAGACGCACCAGCAGGGCACACAGCCATGCCACGGCGCACTGGTTGACCACCATGATGGTGGCCCACTTGCCGCCAAGCTCCCGCTTGACCGAGGCCACCGCCGCGATGCAGGGGGTGTACAGCAGGCAGAACACCAGCAGCGGTGCGGCCTGTGCCGGGGTGAGGGCTGTGGTCAGGGCAGCCGTAGAGCCGAAGAGGACCAGCAGCGAGGACACCACGCTCTCCTTGGCCATAAAGCCGGAGATAAGGGCGGTGGAGATGCGCCAGTCCGCAAAGCCCAGCGGGGCAAACAGCGGGGCGATATCGCCCGCGATGCGCGCCAGAATGCTGGTCTGCGGGTCGGCGGTCAGCGACAGGCGCAGGTCAAAGTTCTGCAGGAACCAGATGATGATGGTGGCACCAAAGATGACCGTAAAGGCTCTCTGCAAAAAGTCCCGCGCCTTTTCCCACAGCAGCTGCGCCACGTTTTTCAGGCCGGGCAGGCGGTAGTTGGGCAGCTCCATGACAAAGGGCACGGCTTCGCCCTTGAACACGGTGCTCTTGAGCAGCAGCGCCGCCAGTACGCCCACCAGAATGCCGGTGAAGTACAGCAGCACCATCACAAGCCCTGCGTACTTGGGGAAGAACGCCGCCGCAAACAGGCTGTAAATGGGCAGCTTTGCGGAGCAGCTCATGAACGGGGTGAGCAGAATGGTCATTTTGCGGTCGCGCTCCGAGGGCAGGGTGCGGCTTGCCATCACGCCGGGCACAGTGCAGCCAAAGCCGATGAGCATGGGCACGATGCTGCGGCCGGACAGGCCGATGCGGCGCAGCAGCTTATCCATCACAAAGGCCACACGCGCCATGTAGCCGGTATCCTCCAGCATGGAGAGGAAGAAGAACAGCACCACGATGATGGGCAGAAAGCTCAGCACGCTGCCCACGCCGGTAAAGATGCCGTCGATGACCAGCGAGTGCACCGCCGCGTTGACATTCCAGTTGGTCAGGGCGGTGTCCACAACGCCGGTCAGGGCATCAATGCCCATTTCCATGAGGTTCTGGAAGAACAGGCCGATGACGTTGAAGGTGAGGAAGAACACCAGACCCATGATGGCGATAAACGCCGGGATGGCGGTGTACTTGCCGGTAAGGAACTTGTCGATGCGGTTGGAGCGCAGCTGCTCCTTGCTTTCGTGGGGCTTGACTACCGTCTGCGCCACCAGTTCCTGAATAAAGGAGAAGCGCATATCCGCAATGGCGGCGGCGCGATCCAGCCCGCGCTCCTGCTCCATCTGCACGATGATATGCTCGATCATTTCTTTTTCGTTGGGGTCCAGCTTCAGCGCTTCCTCAATGCGGGGGTCGCCCTCCACCAGCTTGGTGGCGGCGAAACGCACCGGGATGCCCGCCGCCTTGGCGTGATCCTCGATGAGGTGCAGGATGCCGTGGATGCAGCGGTGCACCGCGCCGCCGTGGTCATCCTCGCTGCAAAAATCCATGCGCCCGGGGCGCTCCTGATACTTTGCCACATGGACAGCGTGGTCTACCAGTTCGTCCACGCCCTCGTTCTTGGCGGCAGAGATGGGGATGACCGGGATGCCCAGCATGGCTTCCATCTTGTTGATGCGCACCGTACCGCCATTGCCGCGCATTTCGTCCATCATGTTCAGCGCCAGCACCATGGGGATATCCAGCTCCATCAGCTGCATGGTCAGGTAGAGGTTGCGCTCGATGTTGGTGGCATCCACGATATTGATGATGCCGGTGGGCTTTTCGCCGATGATGAACTGTCGGGTAACGATCTCCTCGCTGGAATAGGGGGACATGGAGTAGATGCCCGGCAGGTCGGTGACCTCAGTCTCCGGGTGCCCCTTGATGGCACCGCTCTTGCGGTCCACCGTCACGCCCGGAAAGTTACCGACGTGCTGGTTGGAACCGGTGAGCTGGTTGAACAGGGTGGTCTTACCGCAGTTCTGGTTGCCCGCCAGCGCAAAGGTCAGGGTCTTATCCTCCGGCAGGGGATGCTCCCCCTCCTTGGTGTGGTATTTGCCGCCCTCACCAAGACCCGGGTGCTCCACCATCTTCTCTGCCACCGGGGCGTGCACCGCCGGGGTCTTTTCGGTGGGGGTCACGGTGATCTGTGCCGCGTCGTCCAGACGCAGGGTCAGCTCATAGCCGTGGATGCGCAGCTCCATGGGGTCGCCCATGGGCGCCAGCTTTACCAGCGTGACCTCTGCTCCGGGGATCAGACCCATATCCAGAAAATGCTGCCGCAGTGCGCCTGCACCGCCCACAGCGTCCACTATGGCGCTTTTGCCGATCTGTAACTCTTTTAACGTCATATCCGTTGCCTTCTTTTATATGTACTGTTCTTATGTGTTAGTCTGTGTTAACAAATGTAGTATAGGCTAACTGACAGCGGATGTCAATAGAGAATATAGACACAAAAAAAAGCACCGCACACTCTCAGGCGAGAATATGCGGTGCTCCGGTTCAAATCATGATTACTTCACGGTGTGGTAGCCATCGGGGTTGTTCTTCTGCCAGTTCCAGCTGTCGGCGCACATCTCCTCGATGCCGTACTCGGCCACCCAGCCCAGCTCGTTCTTGGCCTTGGTGGGGTCTGCGTAGCACTCGGCGATATCACCGGGGCGGCGCGGGTCGATGACGTAGGGGATCTCCTTGCCGCAGGCCTTGGAGAAGGCATGGATGACATCCAGCACGCTGTAACCCTTGCCGGTGCCCAGATTGCAGATGAAGAGGCCGCAGCCGGTCTCCAGCTTGCGGATGGCGCACACATGGCCCCGGGCCAGATCCACAACGTGGATGTAGTCACGCACACCGGTGCCGTCCGGGGTGGGGTAGTCGTTGCCAAAGACGTGCACCTTTTCCAGCTTGCCCACAGCCACCTTGGCAATGTAGGGCATCAGGTTGTTGGGGATGCCGTTGGGGTCCTCGCCGATCAGGCCGCTCTTGTGGGCGCCGATGGGGTTGAAGTAGCGCAGCAGCGCCACATTCAGGCTGGGGTCAGCCTTGCAGACGTCCTGCAGAATGCGCTCGGTGAAGGCCTTGGTGGTGCCGTAGGGGTTGGTGGTAGCACCCACAGGGAAGTCCTCGGTGATGGGCACACTGGCGGGGTCGCCGTAGACGGTAGCGGAGGAGCTGAACACGAAGTTGTGGCAGTCGTGATGGCGCATCACGTCCAGAATGACCAGCGTGCAGTTGAGGTTATTATAGTAGTACTCGATGGGCTTGGACACGCTCTCGCCCACAGCCTTGTAGGCTGCAAACTGGATGACAGCGGTGATGTCCGGGCACTCGGAGAAGATCTTCTCCACGTCCTCGCGGCGGGTCATGTCTGCCTTGTAGAAGCGGAAATCCTTGCCGGTGATCTGCTTGACCCGATCCAGAACCACGGGAGAAGCGTTATAATAGTTATCTGCCACTACGATATCGTAGCCAGCGTTCAACAGCTCAATGCAGGTGTGGCTGCCGATGTAGCCGGCACCGCCGGAAACCAAAATTGCCATAGCCGAGTACCTCTCTCACATAGTATTTCTTGCTTTTTCTCTTTGCGCCGGGCGCTGCCCGGTCTGCTTAAAGCATACCGCTTTTTGCCGCCGACTGCAAGGGGCGCTTTCTTTATTCAGATATATTTTTGTTGCATCTTCGCGCATTGCACTTTTGATTGACAGAGATTTTTCGCACTTTTCACATGGAGAGAATGCGCTGTTTGTGCAAAACATAGAAATGGAGAGGGAAACTCCCTCAGTCGCATCCTCCCACCATGCAAAAACGTCTGCTTCGGCAGACGTTTTTGCATGGTGTATCATTTTTAAAGCTTTCCGCACTGCTTGCCGGTGAAGAACCGCAGGGTGGTGGTGGCGCGGAACACCTTGCCTGCCCGCAGCACCGTGGAGGGGAACTCCGGGTGAGAGGGGCTGCACGGATAGTGCTGGGTCTCCAAGGCAAAGCCGCCGTACTTCCGCATGGGCTCGCCGCCCTTGCCCGGGGCGGGGCAGTCCTGCAAAAAGTTGCCGGTGTACAGCTGGATGCCCGGCTGGGTGGTGTACAGCTTCATGCTGATGCCGGTCTTATCACTGGTCGCCCATGCGCAGATGCTCTGGCTGGAGCCGCGTGCGCGGTCGATGACATAGCAGTGGTCGTAGCCGCCGCCCACCATGGTGGTCTGGGAGAAGCCGGTGTCGATCTCCTTGCCGATGGTCTTACCGGCAGTAAAGTCCATGGGGGTGTTTGCCACGGGCAGGATGTTGCCGGTGGGGCAGGTGGTATTGTTGCCCTCCAGATAGCGGGAGGCGTAGATGCGCAGCTTCTGGTTCAGCACGTCGCCGCCGCCGTCCAGATTGAAGTAGCTGTGGTTGGTCAGGTTTACGATCGTGTCAGCGTCCGAGGACACACGGTAGTCCATGCGGAAGGTGTTGTCATCGGTGAGGGTATAGCGCACCGCGATCTTCAGGGTGCCGGGAAAGCCGTCCTCGCCGTCAGGGCTTACAGCCTCCATCAGCAGGGTGTCGCCGAAGTACTTCACCTCATAGATTTTCCGGGAAAAACAGCCGTGCAGGTGGTTTTCGCCGTTGTTTTTTTCCAGCTGGTAGGTCTTGCCGCCCAAGGTAAAGACGGCGTTTTCGATGCGGTTGGCGTAGCGCCCCACAAAAGCACCGCAGCAGGTGCTGCCGGACGAGGTGAAGTCGTTCTCGTAATCTGCCATGGTGTCGTGACCCAGCACCACATCCACCGGGCCGTTCTTGGCCGGGACGATGATATTTTTGATCACGCAGCCGTAATCCAGCACACTGACGGACATACCGCCGGGGTTCGAGAGGATGTACTCGGTAACATTAGCGCCCTCTTTGGTCACACCGAAGGGCTTGGAACGGATCTGTGCCATTGGGCCTCGCCTCCTAAAGCTTTTTTCGGAAATGCAAAAGGGGCAGACTGCCCCCTTTTGCATCTTGTCTGTATTTATGATTATATCACAGTTTTACAGTTTTGTGTTGGAATCCTTTTAGAATTACCATCCAATTTTTGCGGCGATTTTTTGTTGGAATCATCGAAAGTGCCTACAATAGCAAAAAGCGCCCCGCACTTCCGGTGGAAATGCGGGGCGCTTTGGTGATACAGGCTGTAAGCCTTATGCCTCCGGCTGAGGCTGTGCCGCAGAGGACTGGGCGGCAATGAACTCGGCGGCATCGTCCGGGATGTCGTCCAAGTCCTCGTCGCTGCCGATGTCCACGTTGAGCGGCGGCTTCTTGAACAGGATATCGTACAGGATCGGCACGATATACAGGGTCATCAGGGTGGCATAGCTCAGGCCGCAGATGATGACGATGGCCATACCGCTCATCAGCTGGCTTGCCATATCGTTGCTGAACACCATTTGCAGCATGGCCAGCACGGTGGTCAGGGTGGTCATCAGAATGGGGCGCATACGGGTCTTGCCGGTAGCCACCAGTGCGGCGCGGCGCTCCATGCCGCCCATGCGCAGCTGGTTGGCGTAGTCCACGAACACGATGCCGTTGTTGACGACCGTACCCATCAGCACGATGAAACCCATCATGGAGATCATGGTCAGCTGCTGGCCGGTGAGCAGCAGACCCAGCAGACCGCCGGTAAAGGCCAGCGGCACGGTGAACAGCACGATGAAGGGGGACAGCAGGCTCTGGAACTGTGCCACCATAACAAGGTAGACAAAGGGCAGGGCCAGGGCCATCCACTGGATCATCTCGTCGGTCATATAGTTGACGCTGTCGCTCTCGCCGCCCATGGAGAAGGAGCAGCCCTCCGGCATCTCATCAGTGAGGGCAAAGGCATCCAGCGCCTTTTTCACGGCACGCGCCTGCACCGTGGTGTTGTAGCCCGGGGCAGTCTCGGCAGTGACGGTGACGAACTGGTTCCGGTTCTCGCTGGTGATGGAGTCCGGTGCGGTGCCGGTGGTCCAGCTGGCGATATCCGACAGCTTGCAGGTTCCGGTGGCGGTGGTGCCGTCTGCGGACATGACGGTGGTCTCAAAGGTCATGTCCATCATGTTTTCCTTGGTCAGCGGGTCCAGATTGTTGCTGATCTGCACATCCATGGTGGTGCCGTCCACGGTAACAGGGGTCTGTGCCGTGGTGGTGGTGGTCAGCTTTGCCGCGATCTGCTGGTACACCTGCGCAACGGTCAGGCCGTTGGCGCGTACCTTATCGCGGTCCACCTGCAGGATGATGGTGGAATCGCCCGCGCCCAGACCGTTGGTGGCGTTCTGGAAGCCCTCGGTGTTGTTCACGATGTCTACCACCTTCTCGGACAGAGCGGTCAGGGTCTCGGCATCGGTGCCGTAGATCTTGATGGTCAGACCGGTGGACAGCTGACTGGTCAGGTCATCAGTCATGCCGTACTGCTGGACGGTGGCGGTGCAATCCGCCACCCCGGCCACAGCGTCCTCCATGGCCTTGCAGGCGGCGTCGATCTTGGAAGAGGAGAGCTCCTCGTTGAGCTTGACGTTGATCTTATACTTGCCGTAGCCGTTGGCGGCGTTCAGCAGGTCAGTGATGGTGGAGGGCAGGCCGAGGTTGGAAACATCCATGCCCGCCACAGTGTTGTCGGGGGTAATGCCTACCTCCTCCACGCCGTCCACAGCCATCACAGCCTGCACCACCTTACCGGCTACATCGTAGGACTCCTCCTTCGAGAGGGTATCGGTGGTGGAAAGGGTGATCATGGCCTCGTTGCTGGTGCTGGTGGGCAGCAGCACGATGCCCATGGAGACCACCCGCCAGCAGCAGAACACCAGCAGCAGCACTGCGGCTGCCAGCGGTACAAAGCGATTTTTCAGCGCCTTTTCCAGACTGCGGCCGTAGGCGTTCTGAATTTTATCGAACCATGCCAGCTTTTTGGGCTGGGCATTCTTCAGCACGGTAGCCGAGGCAGCAGGCACCACAGTCAGTGCCACGATGAGGGAAGCCATCAGGCAGTAGCCGATGCACAGGGACATGGGACCCATCAGGCTGCGGATGAGGCTGGCAGAAAACACTGCCGGCAGGAACACACACACCGAGGTAAGGGTAGAGGCCACAACGGACATACCCACCTGACGCGCACCCTGCACCGCAGCGCGGGCGGCGGGCACGCCGCGGCCGCGCAGACGGTAGATGTTCTCGATGACAACGACAGAGTTATCCACCAGCATACCGATGCCCAGCGACAGGCCGGCCAGCGTCATGACGTTCAGGTCCAGCCCGGTGAAGTACATCAGCACCACGGCAAACAGCACCGACAGGGGGATACTGACGCCGACCACCAGCGTGGGCTTGACGTCCTTCAGGAAGATGGCCAGCACGACGATGGCCAGTGCGGCACCCACCAGCATACTGGTGAGGATGCTCTTGATCAGGATGCTGATGTAGTTGCCCTGATTGGACAGCACCACAACGTGCAGACCCTCGTACTGGGCTTCCAGCTCCTTGAAAGCGTCCAGACAGTTGGCAGATACGTCACCTGCGCTGGAACTGTCGTCCTTGTAAATTTTCAGCACCGAAGCCTGCTCGCCGTTCAGGCGGGTGTAGCTGTCGGCGGCGTTGTCGATGATCTCCACGTCTGCCACATCGGAAAGGCGCACGTCGCCGTAGCCCTCCACATGGAGCAGCAGTGCACCGCGGATATCGTCCACGCTGTCGTATTCCTCGCCCACCTTCAGCAGCCACGACTCGCCGCTTTCATCCTTAACGTAACCGGCGGGCATGGAGAAGTTCTGGGCGTAGATGAGGGTGGCAAGGGTCTTGATATCCAGCTGCTTGGTCACATCGGCGCTGGCAAGCGCCTTTTCCTTGGCGGCCTCGTACTGGGTCTTGGCCTCGCTGAGCTGCTTTTCGTACTCATTCAGCTGCTCGCGGGCTTCGGTAAACTGCATATAGGCGACCATTTGCTGCTGGGTAAAGTTGCCCAGCGCTTTGGAGAACTCGCTCATCATGCCGGGCACGTTGTCCATGGCCTTGATGGTATCTTCCAGCGTCTTATAGATGACGTTTAGGCTGTCCTGCAATTGCAGCTCGTCTGCCAAATCCGCAGCGCCCTCGCCCTGCGTACCGGTCTCGGTGTTGATGCGGTTTTGCAGGGTCTGCAAAGCA
The DNA here is from genome assembly GCF_003324185.1 of Faecalibacterium prausnitzii. Lineage (GTDB taxonomy): Bacteria > Bacillota > Clostridia > Oscillospirales > Ruminococcaceae > Faecalibacterium > Faecalibacterium prausnitzii. The sequence continues at coordinate 96,140 of NZ_PXUP01000001.1, read as the reverse complement.
GAGGAGAGCTTATCGGTGATATCCCGCAGCTCGGACACGATCTCGATCAGGGAGTCGATATCCCGCATACCGGTGTTGTTGAACTTGTCCATGACCCGCTGCAAACCAGCCTGCACCTCGATGAGTGCCTGCTGCACCTCAGGCTCCTTGACCACGGCGATCAGGTTGTTGACGCTTTGCAGCAGCGCCTCCGCCTGCTTGCGCACTACTTCTACGGCTTCGCCGACCTCGGAGCTGAGGGTGCCCATGACCGTGTTGGACACGGTATTGCCGAAGTTTTTGAACTGCTTATCGTATTCTGCGCGGCCGGCCTTGATCTTGGCCTCGGCCTCCTCCAACTGTGTGTGCGCCACTTCCAGCTGAGTGTCGATAAGCTCCATCAGCTTTTCGTTGATGGCGTCCACCTTTTCCTGATTCAGCTGCACCTGCACCAGCTGCTCCACAAGGCCGCTGGAGGATACGCTGGACACGCCGCCCTTGCGCTGGACGTAGGGAGTCATGGTGTTCTTGATAAAATCAGAAAGGTCGTACACCGAACTGCCCTCGCGGCTGACAGCCACGGTCATAAAGGCGTTCATGTTCATGCTGTACTGTATCACAGAAGGGGTCAGCGCCGTCTCCGGCAGGTCGCTCTTGGCCTGATCCAGCTTGTTGGACACCTGCACCAGTGCGCTGTCCATATCCGTGTCATCCACGAACTGCATCAGCAGCAGGCTGTAGTTTTCAGCCGAGGTGGCGGTGATCTTTGAAACACCCGGCACCGTAAGCGCGTTTTGCAGCACGTCCGAGACCTCGGTCTCCACACGCTCCGGGCTGGCACCGGGATACACGGTGACCACCATCAGATACGGTGTGCTGACATTCGGCAGCAGGTTGGTTTTCATCTTGGTGATCGACACAAAGCCGAGCATCAGCACCATGATGACTGCAACCAGCACCGTAAATGGTTTTTTGACACTGAATTTTTCCATCTTATCCTACCGTTTCTCTGCCGCACCGCCCGGCGCAACAGTTCCTCCCTCTTTGGGGGCAATGGGTTCCTAACATTCCTATTATACACGCAAGGCGCGCGCTTTCAATAGAGGTGCGGCGAATCTTTTTGCGAAAGTTTTGTCAAAATCTGCGAAACGCACAACTTTGCCGCCCCAAAACCGGCATTCTGTCCGCTTTCCTCCCTTCTGCCGCCGGACAAAATTTCGACACCTTTTCCATACTGCATACGGTTGAGCGGGGCGGATCATTGCAGGGGAGGGAAAATTCAGGGGATATAAAGACTTTTCTTTTTGCATAGAAATGTGCTTTTGATTATGGTATACTAACAGCAGACTGAAAAAGCTGCCCCTTGCGGGGCTTATCCGATACAAAAACGAGGAACACTATGAAAAAAGTCATTTCGGTCCGTTTCAAGGAAAACGGCAAAAGCTATTATTTTGATCCCGGTGATGCTGTCATCCATGCCGGGGAGTATGTGATCGTGGAGACTGCCCGCGGCGTGGAGTGCGGCGAGGTGGTGCAGGGCGTGCTGGAGCTGGCGGATGCCGCCGTCCCCAAGGCGCTGAAACCCATCACCCGCATGGCCGACAGCGTGGATATCCGCCGGATGCGCCAGAACCGCGAGGACGAAAAGCGCGCCTACCGCACCTGTCAGGAGTGCATCGCCCGCCACGGGCTGGAGATGAAGCTGGTGGAGGCCGAGTACACGCTGGACCGCTCCAAGATCATGTTCTATTTCACCGCCGACGGGCGGGTGGACTTCCGGGAGCTGGTCAAGGATCTGGCCGGCATCTTCCACACCCGCATCGAGCTGCGCCAGATCGGCGTGCGCGACGAGAGCAAGATGATCGGCGGTCTGGGTATCTGCGGTCAGCCCTTCTGCTGCAGCCGCTTTTTGAAGGATTTCCAGCCCGTTTCCATCAAGATGGCCAAGGAGCAGGGCCTTTCGCTGAACCCTACCAAGATCAGCGGTGCCTGCGGCCGTCTGATGTGCTGCCTTGCCTACGAGGAGAGCGCCTACGAGTACCTGAACAGCATCATGCCCATGGTGGGCAGCACGGTGCGCACCCCGGACGGTCTGGGCACTGTGCTGGAGGTGAACCCGGTATCCGGCTACCTGCGGGTGCGCTGCGGCACCGAGAGCCTTGCGCCCCGGTATTACAAGGTGGGCGTGTGCGAGTATGTGAGCGGCGGCAAGCGCCCGCCCCGCCGTCCCGACCCGGACGATGATTACTCCGGCGTGCGCAACCCCGCCCCGGTGGTGGCAAGCTCCGACGACGAAAAGCGCCCCGCCTGCCCCCGCCGCCGCGCAAGCGAAAAGGAATGAGTGTCCGAGTGGTTAGTATCACAAAACTAACCAGACTTCGTGATTTTCGCTAAAAATCTCCGGCAATTTTGGCTATAAGTTAGGCCGTGCTTTTGTGCAACCCCACAAAATATTTTATTTTATTGTTGTGGCGGCACGGTTAGTCTTGCCTTTTCCGGCCTGCTTTGTTAGAATGCAGACAAGGATACAAATTCCGGGGGGCGTGCGTGGCCGTGCCAAGGTACGTTTCTTCATAATTACATCGGCACGGGATAAAAAAGGAGAGTTTATTATGGCACACAAGGTTTCTGACGCATGTGTTGGCTGCGGCGCTTGCGAGGGCGCTTGCCCGGTTGGCGCTATCACCATCGAGAACGGCGCTGCAGTTGTGAACGCTGATTCCTGCATCGATTGCGGTGCTTGCGAGGGTGCTTGCCCCACTGGTGCAATCGCTGCTGAATAATCAGTAGTTTTTGCTGAAAACGCATCAAAAAGGACTGCTGCACACCTGTGCAGCAGTCCTTTTTTGTGGTATCATAAAGTAAATTCATGAAAAACGCAGTTCGGCGCGTCCGCAGACGCGCCGAACTGCTGAATCAAAAACATTTTTCCGCCGCACATGGCCAAAGCACACGCGGCGGCCATTCCTGATCGTCCACCGCAAAAGAGGCACTGCACAAAATGCTGCGCAGCCGCCGCCCTTTTTGTTTCATGCACAAATTCCGCAGGAAAATACCCTGCATTTTTTGGAAGGGAAACGGCACACTGTCTATGGAACATTCTACGGAAGTTTTGTATAATAGAACTATGGTCTACTGCACCCCGGAGCACCGGTTCGGCTCGGACGCGCTGCTGCTGGCACGCTTCTGCGAGCCGAAGCGCAGCCAGAAAGCCGCAGACCTGTGCTCTGGCTGCGGCATCGTAGCGCTGGAATGGCACGACCGGGGGCACCGCGGCCCCTGCACCGCGCTGGAGCTGCAGCCCGAGGGCAGCGCCCTACTGGCGGCAGCGGTGGAAGAGCAGCAGCTCACCCACATCATTCCCGTCTGTGCCGACCTGCGCACATGGCGGCAGGACGAGGGGCAATTTGACGTGTGCGCGTGCAATCCCCCTTATTTTACCGAGGGGCCGCAGAGCCAGAACGCCGCCCACGCCCTTGCCCGGCACGAAAACACCTGCGCGCTTGAGGATGTCTGTGCCTGCGGCTTCCGGCTTTTGAAGGACGGCGGGCGTCTGGCGCTGTGTCACCGCCCCGAGCGGCTGGCTGAGGTGCTTGCCGTGCTGCGCGCCCACCGGCTGGAGCCCAAGCGGCTGGCCTTTGTAAAGAACGCCCCGGAAAACGCCCCGTGGCTGTTCCTTGTGGAAGCCCAGAAGAACCGCAGGACCGGCCTGCGGGTGGAGCCGGACGTGCTCATCCGCGCCGGAGCGGCGCTGTACGGACGATAAATTCAGGAGGTAATTATGGCAGGAACTCTCTACATCGTGGCGACCCCCATCGGCAATCTGGAGGATATGCCGCCCCGGGTGGCTGCCACCTTTGGCGCGGCTGACTTTATTGCCGCCGAGGACACCCGTGTGACCATGAAGCTGCTGAATTATCTGGGGCTGAAAAAGCCCATGGTCAGCTACTACGAGCACGCCTTGCAGAAGGGCGAAGCCATTTTGCAGCGCATCGAGGCAGGGGAGAGCTGTGCCTTGTGCAGCGACGCCGGCATGCCCTGCGTGTCCGACCCGGGCGAGGTCATCGTGCGGGACGCACTGGCGCGGGGCATCAAGGTGGTGCCCATCCCGGCCGCTTCTGCCTGCGTCACGGCGCTGGCGGTCTCCGGGCAGGACACCTCCCGCTGGGTGTTCGAGGGCTTTCTGCCGGTGAACCGCAAGCAGAAAAAAGAGCGTCTGGCCGAGCTTTTGCAGGAAAAGCGCACCGTCATCTTTTACGAAGCGCCCCACAAGCTGCGCACCACGCTGGACGATCTGACCGCCGCCTTTGGCGCAGACCGCAGCATTACCCTGTGCCGGGAGCTGACCAAGCTCCACGAGGAGATCTGGAAAACCACTCTGGGCGAAGCCGTGGAGCACTACCGCGCCGCCGAACCCCGGGGCGAGTATGTACTGGTGATGGCGGGTGCACCCGCCGGTGCCGCCGAGGAAGAGGAGCTGACCCTGGAACAGGCGGCGCAGCGCGCTTTTGCGCTGACCATTGAGGGCTTCAGCGCTTCTGCCGCCGCCAAGACTGCTGCACAGGGCACAGCCTATTCCAAGAGCGAAGTTTACAAGCAGCTGCTGTTGTTGCAGCAGACTGCCGAATGAGTATAGAGGAGGATATTTTTCCGTGACAAAACTACTGGTCCTGAGCGACAGCCACGGCGCGCGTGACGCCATTAAGCGCATTTTGAACAAAGAGCAGAACAACGTGGATGCTGTGATCTTTTTGGGGGACGGCCTGCGGGATCTGGAACAGGCGCTGGCCTTTTTCCCTCATCTGCGGGTGTACTCCGTGGCCGGCAACTGCGATTACGGTGCGCTGGAGCCGCTGGACGGCTTGGCGGGCTTCGATCAGACGGTGGTTTTCTATACGCACGGTCACATGTACGGTGTAAAATACGATCTGGACACGCTTGCAGATGCTGCCGCAGCCCGCGGGGCAGAGGTGGCGCTGTTCGGCCATTCCCATATTCCCCACGCGGAGCAGCGGGGCAATGTATTTTTGTTCAACCCCGGCTCCTGCGGGCGCTGCTACACCGGCCCGGACACCTACGGTCTGCTGACGCTGGAAAACGGCGCAGTGACCGCCTATGAGCACAAAGAGGTACCCAAGCAATGAGCATCAACGAGGTGCGCTATCTGCCGGAATGCGGCAGCACCAACGCCTATGTAAAAGAGCATTTTGAGGAGTTCGGCCCGGTGGCGGCGGTATATACCGAAAACCAGACCGCCGGGCGCGGGCGGCTTGGCCGCAGCTGGGTAAACGCCGAGGGCAAGGCGCTGTACTACACGGTGGCCATCAAAGAGCCGCTGGCACAGCCTGCCACCCTGCCGCTGCTGGCAAGCCTTGCGGTGCGCCGCCAGCTGCAGCTGCGCTACGGCGTGGACTGCCAGATCAAGTGGCCCAACGACCTTTTGCTGAACGGCAAAAAAATCGTGGGCATCCTGTGCGAGAGTGTAAGCTACGGCTACCAGCAGCAGGGGCGGGGCATTTTGTGCGGCATCGGCATCAACCTTGCCCAGCCCCAGAGCTATTTTGACGCCGCCGATCTGCCCCACGGCACCTCGCTGGCCTTGCAGGGCGCTGCGGTGGATCTTGCCACAGACCCCGCATGGCTGGCCGAGGGGCTGACCGACTTCGGCTTTGACCGCAACCTGTACACCTTTGCCCGGGACGGCTTTGCGCCCTTCCGGGAGGAGTACAAGGCTGCCTGCATCAATCTGGGCCGCCGGGTCACCTTTGACCTGCCGGACGGCAGTCAGGGCGCAGGCGAGGCCGTGGACGTGGACGCCGAGGGGCGTTTAGTGGTGCGCACCGATGCCGGGGAGCAGCACGTTTTCACCGGGGAAGTGTCGGTGCACGGCATCTACGGGGTAGTATAAAGGATAAAAGCGCCTGTCCGGCTTCGCCGGACAGGCGCTTTACGCTTCTTATCTTCTCTTTTTCATCTGACGGCGGCGCTGGTTGAGGGTCATCCCGCCGCCGCAGCGCAGGGTGACAAAGCCCAGTGCGCACAAAATCAAAATCAGGGCGCAGAGCAGCAGCAGGGTGGCCTTGATATCGGTGCGGAAGTCCGACACATACTCCCGGTGGGTCACAAGGTCTACCTGTCCCACCTCGTAGCCGTCCAGATAGACGGTGGCGGTGCCCAGCTTCTGGCCTTCCTTGACGGTAGCGGAGACGCTCTCGGGCAGGTCGAAGGAATAACTCACCTTATCGTCGCTGTGGCCGTAGCCGCTGACCGGCGCGGCGGCGTACAGCTCCACAGCCGGCTCGGTGCGGCACTTGTTCAGGTCTACGGTGGTCAGCACGGTTTGGGTATCCACCAGCGGCCGGTCTGCAAAGCTGGCAAAGGCCCAGTCGAACAGGTCGTCACACGCGGTAAACAGATGGTCCGGCGTGTCGCAGCCAAGGATCACCAGCCCATAGTTGTGGCCGTCCTGCTGGGCAAAAGCCACGATGCAGCGGCCTGCCAGCGTGGTAAAGCCGCCCTTGACCCACTTGACATACTCCCGGTAGTTGGTGCTTTCGCTGTTCATCAGGCTGTTAGAGCTGCTGATGGTGTGCTCTGCCTTGCGCAGATTGGTGGCTGGCAGCACATAGCTGGCGGTGCCCGCCACCTGTGCAAAGGTCTGGTTCTCCGCGCAGGCGGCGGCGATCTTTGCCAGATCCTGCGCGGTGGACACGTTGCCGTAGTCAAACAGGCCGTGAGCACAGGTAAAGTTCGTGCCGGTGCAGCCCAGCTCTGCCGCCCGGGCGTTCATCTGCTGCACAAAACCCACCACGCTGCCCCCCACGTCCCACGCAATGACGCTGGCGGCGTCGTTGGCGCTGACGATGAGCATAGCGTTCAGCAGGTCGATGCGGCGCACGGTCTCGCCGATGCGCAGCCCCATGGTGGTGCCGTTGGCGTTCTGGATATCCTTGAACTCCTGCGTTAAATCGGTGGGCACGGTCACCTCACCGTTCAGGTCCTTGCCGCTTTCCACCAGCAGCAGGGCGGTCATCAGCTTGGTCAGGCTTGCCACATATTTCTGCTGGTCGGCGTTCTGGCTCAGGATGGTCTTGCCGGTGTCCGCGTTGAACAGATACACCGCCTCGGTCTCGGTTGCAGTCTGGACGGGCATGGGGTATACTGCAAATACTGGCAGCACTGCCGAAAGAGCCACTGCCAGTGTGAGCACCAGCGCCGCCAGCCAGCGGCAGAACGTGTTATGAAGCATGAGCGTACCCCCTTGAATCCCGCTCCGGCAAAACCGGCGCGCACATTTTTGTTCCTTACTTATAAGAATACCATAAAAGAGCCAAAAGAGAAAGGTGGTTTTTAACAATGTTCTTATCCTTTTGTGGAAAAACGCCCCGCGATGAGGGCGCAGCTTTTGTAGCCCCCAGCGCTACCGTGCAGGGAGATGTGGTTTTAAAGCCCGGCTCTACCGTCTGGTACGGTGCGGTGCTGCGCGGGGATGACGGCACGTTGACCATCGGCAAAAACAGCAACGTACAAGACAACGCGGTGCTGCACTGCGACATCGGCGGCGGCGTGACCCTTGGCGAAAACGTCACGGTAGGGCACTGCGCACTGGTGCACGGCTGCACCGTAGGGGACGGCAGTTTGATCGGGATGCACGCCACCTTGCTGAACCATTGCGTGGTGGGCAAAAACTGCATCATCGGGGCAGGGGCGCTTGTGCCGGAAGGCATGGTCATCCCGGACAACTCGGTGGCGGTGGGCGTGCCCGCCCGGGTCATCAAGCAGGTGAGTGCCGCGCAGGTGGAAGCCAACCTGCACAACGCCGCGCATTATGTAGAGCACGGAAAGCTGCACGCAGAGCAGATGAAAAACGGGTGAGGGCTTCCTCAAACGTTTCATTTTGTATTTTTTTCGCAGTGCGGTACAAAGTTTCAAGAACTTTTTTGATTTTTCACAGAAATGTAATGACTTTTTTCGTAAAATCGGGTATACTGTATCTTGCAGGGACAGTGGGGCCGCAACCACTTCCCCGCACATGATTCCTCCTCACACCAAAGCAATACCCCAAACAAGAAATCCCTCCGGTGTACCGCAAGCGCCGGAGGGGTTTCTTGTTGTTTCGTTATTTTTAAAGGGTGCGCAGCTTTGCCGCGAACACTGAAAGCACCACCTTGGGGTTCACCTGTGCGCCCAGCCGCTGCAAAGCGGCGTCTGCCAGACGTACCGCCTGCCGCGCCTGTGTGCCCTGCACCGGGGCGTGGGGGCTGCTGCGCAGGCCTGCCGCTGCCACGGCGCGGAAATCGGTCAGCAGGGCAGCGGCCGCCGCCTTGTCCTTTTCGTAGGCGGCAAGCAGCACAGCGGCGGTGTAGCTATCGCGGGCGGCAGCGGCGCGGGCAAGCTCCAGCGCCTTTTCCACCTGTGCGGCGCGCCCTTCGTCCCGGGCGACCGCCAGCACCGTGCCAATATGACCATCGAACAGCTCACTGTACAGTGCAGCTGTTTTTTTGTCCACCCCCTGCGCTGCGCAGTAGCGGGTGCAGTCGGCAGGGGACACCGGCGCCACCGCAAAGCTGACGCAGCGGCTGCGGATGGTGGGCAGCACGCTGGCCAGCGAATCTGCCGTGAGCAGGAACAGCACCCCCTCCGGGGGCTCTTCCATCACCTTCAGCAGGGCGTTGGCGGATTCCTCGTTCATCCGCTCCACATGGTACAAAAGCACCGCGCGCCCCTCGGCGGAAAGGCTGGTGTTGAAAATTTCGCTGCGCATGGCAGTGACCTGACCCACCAGATACTTTCCGCCGCTGCCCATACCGGACACCGAGATGGCTTCCCGCACGATGCCGGTCTCCACCGTGCCGCTGTCGCGCTTACCGGCTTTTGCCACGGCGCGGCAGCACTCGCCCCGCAAAAGGGCTTCGGCGGCGGCACCGCCGGCGGGGTAGAGGTAGTCGGCGGCGATGCAGCGGGCGGCAAAACCGGTGCCAAGCCCGGCTTCGCCCACCAGCAAAACGCTATGGGTCAGCCGCCGGGTGGCCAGCATCTGCTGCACGCTGGTTTTCAGTTCTGCGTTGCCTTCCATGCGGTCCAGCATCATGATGGGGGTACTCCTTTTGTGAGACGGTAAGATTTATTTTATATTTCGGAATACCGGAGCGTCTGCGGACGCTCCGGTATTCCATTTTCACGGGAGGGTTTATCTCCTGTTCTTCCGTTTCCACTGCTCCCGGCGCACCCATGCGCGGAGGGAGCGGTAGACCATGGGGGCAAAGAAGAGCCAGACGTTGAGCATGGACAACAGGTAGTCCAGCTTGCCGGGCAGGGATGCGCCCAGAAAGCTGAACACCCACAGCACCGCTGCGAAAACGCCGAAATACTTCACCCGGATGGGGATGACGAAGAAGAGCAGCAGCTGCACCTCCGGGTACAGCATGGCAAAAGCCAGCAGCAGCGAAAGAGACAGGCAGTAGGTGCTGGCGGTCACACCGGTGAGCAGACAGCCCAGCACCGTGCCCAACACGCCGGACAGCAGATACACCGTGTAGCGGAAATCGCCCCACTCCCGTTCCAGCGCCGTGCCAATGAACCATGTGAAGTAGATGCCCAGCACCACGCTAAGGATGCTGCCACCAGAAAAGGGGATGAATATAAAGCTGATTACCCGCCAGACCTGCCCCTGCAGCAGCAGGCTGCGGCTGAGCCCCAGCCAGAAGGAAATGGTGCGGTCAACAAACAGCTCGATGGCCAGCACTAAGATCTGCCCCGCCACCAGAATATTGGTCAGGTTCGGGATGCCGTAGCGGCCATACTTGCGCTCCAGCCTGTTCAGCCAGTTGTTCATGTGTTTCGCCTCCGTTGCGGGATGCCCCGCCAGTTTCATGTTACCCCTATTTTACCATGACAGGCCCCCGCATTCAAGAAAATCCACGCGGAAGGCGTTGAAACTGCACTTTCTTTCCCGGCAGACAGGCTGCACGCGCAGTTTTTTCACACCGCAGCCGCCGGGGTGTGGAAAAGGCGGGAAAAGCACAGCATTCATGCGGGTTTTAAGTCCCAAAACGACAACCGAAAATTGTATGGACTATCCGTTCTGGAATGAACTTTTCACTTTTTCCACCGGGTTTTCCACCGTTTTTGTGAAAAAGAAGCGCAGTTTCCAACGATGTTTTCCACCTTTTCCACATAGTTTTCCACATTCGATGGAGGAAAGTCCTATACAAGCCGTAATGGATGCCGCCGCATTCTGGAAATTCGTGGGCAAAAATGTGGGCATTCTGCCTTTTATAAAAAAGAAAGTCGAAGGTTTTTCTTTCGTTTTTACAGTTTACTCCGGCTTACGGGTTTGCTTTTCTCCAATCTGGAATCTCCCCCAAGGCAGTTTTCCACAAACCGCCGGGGAGAAAAACCCGGTGTGGAAAACGGACACAAACAGCGGTTTTCCACACTGGAAAAAGCTGCTGCACAAGGGTAGCATCCTCGCCCTCTCAGTCACCTTCGGTGCCAGCTCTCCCAAAGGGAGAGCCTTTGGCAGTCCACGCAAACTTCATCTCTTTGCCAAGGCCTCTCCCTTTGGGAGAGGTGGATGCGAACGCAGTGAGCAGACGGAGAGGGCGAGGATGCTAAAAAAGCACCCCGGACAAGCGAGTTTGCTTGTCCGGGGTGCAGTAGCTGACAGCTTACATCATATTGCGGAACACCAGCTGTGCGATCTGGAAATAGAGGATCAGGCTGCAGGCGTCCACGATGGTGGTGATGAAGGGGGTAGCCATGATGGCGGGGTCGGCACCCAGCTTTTTGGCGGCAAGCGGCAGCATACCGCCCACCAGCTTTGCCAAAATGACGCTGAAGAACAGCGACACGCTGACCACGATGGCGTAGCCCATCACGTTGGCGTACTGACCGGGGAAGAGGAAGGTGTACATCAGGTAGATGCGCAGGCCGTTCACAACGCCCAGCACTGCGCCCACGATGGCAGACACCCGCAGCTCCTTGCCCAGCACCCGCATAAAGTCGGCAGGCTCTACCTCGCCCAGTGCCAGACCGCGCACCATCAGGGTGCTGATCTGGTTGCCGCAGTTACCGGCGGTATCCATCAGCATGGGCATGAAGGACACCAGCAGCGGCAGGCTGACAAAGGCTTCCTCGTAGTGGGTGGTGACCATGCCGGTAAAAGTAGCGGACAGCATCAGGATCAGCAGCCACGGGATGCGCTGCTTGGCGTGGGTCCACACGCTGGTGCCAAAGTAGGTGGTGGCGTCGTCATCCGGGAGAATAGCAGCCATCTTCTGCATATCCTCGGTGCTCTCGTCGGTCAGAACGTCAATGGCATCGTCGATGGTGATGATACCCACGAACATCCCCTCGTTGTCCAGAACAGGCATGGCGGTAAAGTCATAGCGCTGCATCTCACGCGCCACAAACTCCTGATCGTCGGTGACCTTCACGGTGACCAGATTGTCCTCCATGATCTCCGTGATGGGGGTCTTGGGGTCTGCCAACAGCAGATTGCGGGCCGAGACAACGCCCTGCAAGCCGGTTGCTCTCCACCACATAGCAGGTGTAGACGGTCTCGGCATTCTCGCCCTGCTTGCGGATGGCTGCAAAGGCCTGTTCCACCGTCATATCCATGCGCAGACGCACATATTCCGGGGTCATCAGGCTGCCGGCAGAGCTTTCCGGGTAGTTCAGCAGCTTGTTCAGGCTCTCGCGGGTCTCCCGGGAGGATTTTTCCAGCACCCGCTTGACCACGCCTGCGGGCATATCTTCCAGCAGGTCGGCGGCATCGTCCAGGCTCATCTCCTCGATGGCGCTCACCAGCTCCACGTCCGAGAAGGCGTTCACCAGATCGTCCCGGGCTTCGTCGGACATATAGGCAAAGGCTTCGGTGGCAACTTCCTTTTTCAGCAGACGGAACACCACCAGACGGTTGTTCTCGTCCAGCTCCTCCAGCAGCTCGGCAAGGTCGGCGGGCTGCTCTTCCTCAGTCACCTCGCGCAGCTTGACGTACTGCTTTTTGATCAGCAGCTTCAGCAGACGGCTCTTGGTCAGCATCTCGGGGTTTGCCTTGACCTCTTCGTCATTGGCTTCCTCCCGCTCTGCCTCCCGCATATCCTGCTTCAGGTCCTCGGTGGCTTCCTCGTTCAGATCCTCCGCCAGCTTCTGACGCACCTCGGCGGGGATATCGGAGGGCAGTTCCTGCACCGGCAGGTTCTGTTCCGTGTTGGTTTCCAGCTTCTTTTCTTCCATATCCATGGGCTACCTCCTCTGGGCACTATACGGCACGGAGGGCTTTCTCCGCGCCGGAGGATGCAGCAGGTCGGGAAACAAAAAACGCGCCGCCCGGTGCCGGAATGCTGCAAAAGCAGCCGTTTCCGCGCACGCAAAGCCGCGCCTTTCCTATGCCGGGGGCTTTTTAAGCCGCCGGGGGCAAAAAGGCGAACGCAGTACTTTTTGTTGTCCGATCTACCGCATCGGTGGATCTACTTCGACTATGATCAGGGTCCATTGTCCTGCGTTCACCTCCCAGTTTTCGTAAATTCCGCAGCCGCAGCACCCGCGCCGGGCGCTGCACTGGCTATATCCTTTTTTATTATAGCGCCGCAAAAAAATGGGGTCAACCCTAAAGCGAAGTTTTGCAAAGATTTTTACGGCGTCTTACAGAAACAAAACACCCTTCTCCGTGTTGCGGCGCACAGAGAAGGGTGTTTTGCTTGGATATTGCCTTGGTGTGAGGAGGAATCATGTTACTTGGGAAGTGGTTGCGGCCCCGCTTCCCATGGCAAAAGTATAACAGCTTTCACAATTCATTTCGTTAAGAAGCTATGAAGAAACTGTAAAAAGGAAGCGGAAAATTCTGGAAGATTTTGTGATAAAAAATCTTCTTGACAATATTTGTTTTATCCTATATTATAATAGTAGGATACCACCAAACGGAAAGGATGCTGAAAATGTCTGCTTTTGAAGTAAATTTTTATTATAAAGCAGACGGCAGCTGCCCGGTTCGTGATTTTCTGGATACACTGGATGACAAAATGCTGGCAAAGCTTTTAGGCACGATCTCCCTATTGGAAACCAACGGCACACAACTGCGGGAGCCTTATTCCAAATCATTGGGAGATGGCATTTTTGAATTGCGTGCCAAGCAAAGCAGCAACATTACGCGCATTTTATATTTCTTCGTGGTCGGACATCAGATCATCCTGACAAATGGCTTTGTCAAAAAGACACAAAAAACACCGCCGGAGGAAATTGCACTGGCGCAAAAGTATCGTGCGGACTATTTTTATCGAAAGGAGAGTTCCTCATGAGTGATTTTCGGAGTTATTTGAATGAACAATTACAGCGGCCTTCTTTTAAGGCAGAATGGGATGCTCTTCAGCCGGAGCTTACCATTGCGCAAGCTATGATCGATGCCCGGAAGGAAAGCGGTCTGACACAGAAACAGCTTTCGGAGCGCACCGGCATTGCACAGGCCGATATCAGCAAACTGGAACGAGGGAATGCAAACCCTTCTCTGCGCACCTTGCAGCGCCTTGCCGCAGGGATGGGGATGAATGTCAAAATTGAATTTGTGACGAACAAATAACTTTTTTTCGTCAATATATAAGCCCGGAGCGTCCGCAGACGCTCCGGGCTTATAGTTTCATTTACACAAAAATACGCCCCGGTCACCTTGCGGTGAGCGGGGCGCTAAAAACTGATGCAGTTTTTTCACTGAGGCAAGATCCCTGCAAGGCAGGTCTTATGCCGCAGGCGGAGCAAGGTATCTGCACGCAGACCTTATGCTCCTGACACACGCGGGGTGTGCTCTCAAGGGCCCTCGCGGGCGCTTTGGTATCTCAAGCCCCTGCGCAAAAGGAGGGGAATGAAATCAGGTTTTTCGACCGTTCTGTCAGGTACAGGGCAAAACGTTCAGCCTGTTCTGTGCACGGCAAAGGCAAATTCCACAGTTCCGCACCGCTGCATTGCGCAGTAACCGCCGATGCGGGGCTGCCACTCTTCACACGGGAAAGAGCAGGGGCCGCTGGTTCATTTGGTGTCTTTGCCGCCGCTTAAAAACAGCTTACTTGTACAGCTCGACCAGACGGGTCAGGTGCTCGTAGCGGTCGTTTGCAACCTCCTGGTTGCGAGCGAACAGCTCCTTAGCACGCTCGGGGAAGGCGCGGGTCAGACGGCTGTAACGGGTCTCGTTTGCCAGCAGAGCCTGATACTTCTCGTTGTCCACAGCCTTGGAGGTCAGGGTGAAGGGGTTCTTGCCCTGTGCCTTGTTGGCGGGGTTGAAGGTGAACAGGTTCCAGTAGCCAGCCTCGACTGCCTTCTTCATCTCGTTCTGGCAGTTGGTCATGCCGCCCTTGACACCGTGCAGCTCGCAGGGAGCGTAGCCGATGATCAGAGAGGGGCCGGGGTAAGCCTCAGCCTCGGCAATAGCCTTGACAGCCTGGTTCATGTTAGCGCCCAGAGCGATCTGAGCAACATAGATGTAGCCGTAGGTCATTGCGATCTCGGACAGGCTCTTCTTGCTGATCTCCTTACCTGCAGCAGCGAACTGGCAGACCTCGCCGATGTTGGAGGCCTTGGAAGCCTGTCCACCGGTGTTGGAGTACATCTCAGTATCGAAGACCATCACGTTGACATCCTCGCCGGAAGCCAGAACGTGATCCAGACCGCCGAAGCCGATGTCGTATGCCCAGCCGTCGCCGCCGAAGATCCAGACGGACTTCTTGGCGATGTACTGCTTGCTCTTCAGGATCTCTGCAGACTTCTCGCAGCCGGCAGCAGCAGCCTTCTCCAGCTCAGCGATCAGGGCCTTTGCGGGCTCGTCGTTGGCCTTGGTGTTGTTCTTGGTTGCGATGAACTTCTCGTAAGCAGCCTTCAGCTCAGCAGAAGCCTTGTCGGAACCAGCAACCTCTGCGATCTCCTTGATCAGGTTCTCGCGGATGGTCTTCTGGCCGATGTACAGGCCCAGACCATGCTCTGCGTTATCCTCGAACAGGGAGTTGCACCATGCAGGACCATGGCCGCTGTCCTTGTTGACGGTGTACGGAGAGATGGAAGCGGTGCCGCCCCAGATGGAGGAGCAGCCGGTAGCGTTGGAGATGTACATCTTCTCGCCGAACAGCTGAGTGATCAGGCGAGCGTAAGAGGTCTCGGCACAGCCTGCGCAGGAGCCAGAGAACTCCAGCAGGGGCTGGTTGAACTGAGAGCCCATGACGGTGTCATCAGCCATCTTGGTAGCCTTCTTGGAGATGTTGGCCACGCAGTAGTCAAAGACTGCCTGCTGATCGGCCTGGCTGTCCTGAGGAACCATGGTGATAGCCTTGGTGGGGCAGACGGTGACGCACTCGCCGCAGCCCATGCAGTCCAGCGGAGAAACAGCCATAACAAACTTGTACTCGGGGGTCAGCTTGTTATCGCGGCTCTTGGTCTGGGCAGGAGCAGCTGCCAGCTCGTCAGCGGTCAGCAGGAAGGGACGGATGGTTGCATGAGAGCACACGAATGCACACTGGTTGCAGCCAACGCACTTTGCAGCATCCCACTCGGGGACGTTGACAGCGGTGCCGCGCTTCTCGTATGCAGAAGCGCCCTGCTCCCACTCGCCGTTTGCATTTGCCACGAAGGAGGAGACAGGCAGGCTGTCGCCGTCCATACGGGCAATGGGCTCCATGACCTCGCGGATCTGCTTGACCAGTTCCGGACGGCCAGCCAGAGCCTTGGGTGCGGGATCAGCCTCGGGGTTGGACCAGGATGCGGGCACGTCTACCTTGTGGATAGCGTCAACGCCTGCGTCAATGGCCTTCCAGTTCATCTCAACGACGTCCTGGCCCTTCTTGCCGTAGCTCTTCTGAGCGGCCTGCTTCATGAAGTTGACGGCATCCTCGATGGGCATGACGTCAGCCAGCTTGAAGAATGCAGACTGCAGGATGGTGTTGGTGCGCTTGCCCATGCCGATCTCGATAGCCTTATCGATAGCATTGATGGTATACAGCTGGATGTTGTTGTCAGCGATATACTTCTTTGCCTCGGCGTTCAGGTGCTGGCCCAGCTCCTCATCGGACCACTGGCAGTTGATCATGAACACGCCGCCGGGCTTGACATCCTGGACCATCTTCATGCCCATGTGGATGTAAGCGGGGTTGTGGCAGGCCACGAAGTCAGCCTGGTTGATGTAGTAGGGGCTGCGGATGGGCTTGTCGCCGAAACGCAGGTGGCTGATGGTCACGCCGCCGGTCTTCTTGGAGTCATACTGGAAGTATGCCTGAACATACTTGTCGGTATGGTCGCCAATGATCTTGACGGAGTTCTTGTTTGCGCCGACGGTGCCGTCGCCGCCCAGACCCCAGAACTTGCACTCCTTGGTGCCAGCAGCTGCGGTGATGGGAGCGGGCTTGACCTCGGGCAGGGACAGGAAGGTGACGTCATCGGTGATACCCAGAGTGAAACGCTCCTTCGGCTGATCCTTCTCCAGCTCCTTGTACAGAGCGAAGATGGAGGACGGGGGAGTGTCCTTGCTGCCCAGACCGTAGCGGCCGCCGGTCAGAACGATATCGTTCAGGCCAGCCTCACGCAGGGTAGCGGCAACATCCAGATACAGGGGCTCGCCCAGAGAGCCGGGCTCCTTGGTGCGGTCCAGCACAGCCACCTTCTTGGCGGTCTTGGGCAGGACCTTCAGCAGAGCGGAGGACACCCAGGGACGGTACAGGCGGACCTTGATGATACCGACCTTCTCGCCCTTGGCGTTCAGGTAGTCGATGACCTCGTCAGCAACGTCGCAGATGGAGCCCATAGCCACGATCACGCGGTCAGCATCGGCTGCGCCGTAGTAGTTGAACAGATCGTAGTTGGTGCCCAGCTTTGCGTTGATCTTAGCCATGTACTTCTCAACAACAGCCGGCAGAGCGTTGTAAACGCTGTTGCAGGCCTCGCGGTGCTGGAAGAACACGTCGCCGTTCTCGTGGGAACCGCGCATCTTGGGGCTTTCGGGGTTCAGAGCCTTCTTGCGGAACTCCTCAACAGCCTCCATGTTGCACATTTCCTTCAGATCAGCGTAGTCCCACTTCTCGATCTTCTGGTACTCGTGAGAGGTACGGAAGCCATCGAAGAAGTTCAGGAAGGGAACCTTGCCCTCGATGGCGCACAGATGTGCGACAGGGGACAGATCCATAACTTCCTGCACGCTGCTCTCGACCAGCATTGCAAAGCCGGTCTGGCGGCAAGCCATAACGTCGCTGTGATCACCAAAGATGTTCAGGGACTGGGTAGCAACGGTACGTGCAGAAACATCGAACACGCAGGGCAGCTGCTCAGCAGCGATCTTGTACATGTTGGGGATCATCAGCAGCAGGCCCTGAGAAGCGGTGAAGGTGGTGGTAACAGCACCTGCACCCAGAGAGCCGTGGACAGCACCAGCGGCGCCGGCCTCGGACTCCATCTCAACGACCTTGACCTGGTTGCCGAAGATGTTCTTCTGGCCGGCTGCAGACCACTGGTCCACAGAGTCAGCCATCGGAGAAGACGGGGTAATGGGGTAGATGGCAGCCACGTCCGTGTAGGCATACGCTACATGGGCGGCAGCGGTATTGCCATCCATAGTTTGCTTTGCTCTAGGCATTTTTCTTCCTCCATTATTCAGAATTTGGTACCTTTTGCGCGGGGCAATATGCCCGCTGGGACCGGAGAACCCCATAAAAGGCACTATTGCTTGTATACTATAATAGCAGATTCCGGCAATAAAGTAAACGCAAACCGCCCGACAAACGCACCAAAAATTAAGAAATTTTTTAGCGGTTTTGTACTTTCTTTAGTGCGTTAAAGCAAGCAGTGATGCAGATTTTCGGTTTTGGGGGGCGGGCTCTTCCAGAAATTGTGATTTTTTCGCAAGAGGGAACTCCCTCCCCTTGTATTTATCATATCTTTATTGACAACAAACCGTACTTTGCCGTAAACTGAGAGCATAAAACCGGCGCAGCGCCGGAAAAGGGGCGTAAGGTAAATGAACGATACAGTACACTTTGAAAAAACTCTCTCCAGCGAGACCCTGTTCGAGGGGCGGGTCATCACCCTGACCAAGGACACCGCACTGCTGGAAAACGGCAAGACCGCTACCCGCGAGGTGGTGCATCACCACGGCGGTGCCTGCATCCTGCCTTATTTTGCAGACGGCACCATCTGCATGGTGCGGCAGTTCCGCTATGCCATGCAGCAGCAGTTGTGGGAGTTGCCCGCCGGTAAGCTGGAAAAGGGCGAGGACCCCTTTGCAGCCGCCAAGCGGGAGCTGGAAGAGGAGTGCGGCCTGACCGCCGACAACTACATCTCGCTGGGCGAATTCTACCCCACCGTGGGCTACGATACCGAGGTCATCTATACTTGGGTAGCCACCGGTCTGCACGAGACCAAGATGCACCTTGATGCGGACGAGTTCCTGACCCCCGACCGTGTGCCGCTGGAAAAGGCGTATCAGATGGTCATGAGCGGCGAAATTAAAGACGGCAAGACCATTGCGGGCATCCTGAAGCTGAAGGCTCTGCTGGCCGAGGGCAAGCTGTGATCTTATACGAGGACGCCGCCCTTGTGGTGCTGGACAAGCCCGCCGGGCTTTCCAGCGAGGAGGGCGTGCCCGCCGCGCTGCGGGCGCACTGGAACGCACCTGATGCCTTTGTGGGGGTGGTGCACCGGTTGGACACCGGAGTGTCCGGGTTGATGGTCTATGCCCGCACCCCGGCAGCTGCCGCCGCCCTGAGCCGTCAGGTGACCCAAAGTCAGGACGCCTATGCCGTGCAGGATGGCCGCGCCGAGGGCAAAGCCGCCGCGCCGCAGTTCGTCAAGCAGTACCGCGCAATCATTGCCGGTGCGCCGGACGCGCAGCTGCCCGCCGCCGGGGTGCTGCGGGATTACCTGTTCAAGGACAGCCGCAAGGGCAGGGTGTTCCCGGTCAGCCGTCCCCGCAAAGGGGTGCGGGAGGCGGTGCTGGAATACCGCATCCTTGCCACGGCAGGGGAGAACAGCCTTGCCGAGATCACCCTGCACACCGGGCGCACCCATCAGATCCGGGTGCAGTTTGCCAGCCGCAGGCACCCGCTGTACGGCGACGGCAAATACGGCAGCCGCCAGAAGGGCAGCATTGCCCTGCAAAGCTGCGGCCTGCGCTTTGTGCACCCGGACACCGGCAAGCCCATGGCCTTTTCTCTGCCCCTGCCCGCCGCCGCACCGTGGAAGGAGTTTTTGGAACTAGGTGAGTGATATGGAACAGCAATACAAGACTGATGCCGAAATTTACGCCGTGCTGGAACGGGAGATCATCGACCTGACCATCCGTCCCGGCTCTTCGCTGAGCGAGAACCCACTGTGCGCCCGGTTCGGTGCGCCGCGCTCCCTGATCCGGGTGGTGCTGCAAAAATTGCAGGAAAACGGGCTGGTGCGCATCGTGCCCTACAAGGGCACCACCGTCACCCGGCTGAACCGGCGCATCGTGGACGAGCTGATCTACGAGCGCACCGCCGTGGAGGGGCGCATTCTGCGGGACTTTGCCCCCATCGCCACCCCGGCGCAGCGGGCGCAGATCCGTGCGCGGGTGGACGCCTACGAGGCGCTGGCCCGCGCCGAGAACCCGGACTTCAACAAGCTGTACGAGATGGACTGCCGCCTGCACGAGACGTGGTTTGCCGCCATGGATAAGATGTACCTGTGGAGCACCCTGCAGAATGCCCACGCCGATTACAGCCGGTTCCGTATGCTGGACACCATGACCACCGGCGGGCTGGACGAGGTGATTGCAGACCACCGCAACCTGCTGAACGCCATCGAGCGGTGCGACCTTGCCGCCTTTGAGCCGCTGGTGGAGCGCCACCTGTACGGCGGCATCCGCCGCCTTGGCAGCAAGCTGACCAAGGAATATGCCGACTTTTTTGAGCCGGAAAACATGAAATAAGTCAAATTGTTCCACGGGGAACAAAGACGATTTAAAATGCCCTCCGCGTTGCTCTGGGCATCTTCAGCGGAAAAATTATTTTTTATTTGCGAAATGGGAAAATCTGCGGATTTTCCCATTTCGCTTTTTCACGGAAGTAATTATAAAGGGGTATCCATCACAGGCAAAAGCCCGGAGTGTCCGCAGACGCTCCGGGCTTGTTATATTCAGAACACTCCGGTGATGAAGATCTCCAGACCGATGCCGATGAGGATGACACCGCCCAGAATACTTGCCTTGCCGGAAAGCTGTGTGCCGAACTTTTTGCCGATGCGCAAGCCTGCCATGCAGAGGATGAAGGTGACCACCGCAATGATGATGGCAGCGGTAAGTGCCATCAACCAGCCGTATTCCGAGATGGTGAAGCCCACCGAAAGGGCATCGATGCTGGTGGCAATGCCTTGCATGAACAGCGCCCCGGCGCTGAGCTGCGCCGCCTCCTCGGCTTCCTCGCCCCGGATGCCGTCCAGCAGCATCTTGCCGCCGATGTAGCCCAGCAGTGCCAGCGCGATCCACGGGATCAGGGTCTCAAAGGACGCAAACAGCTCCACGATGGTATGCACGCACACCCAGCCGATCATAGGCATTGCGGCCTGAAAAATGCCGAAAGTGCCCGCAATCTTCACCATGGTGCTTTTCGTCATCTTCGGGTCGTGCAGACCGTTTGCCATGGACACCGAAAACGCATCCATCGCAAGCCCCACGCCCAGCAAAACGCTGTTGAGAAAAAATACAAAACTCCATTCCATTCTGTCTGCCTCCTGTTTGTTGACCGTAATCCAAACCAAAACAAAACCCGGCCCCGGGCGCATTGTACGTCCGGGACCGGGTGATTTTTTGAGATCCACTCCATGTGCACGGGCGCAGCAAACACGCACCAAAACACATGAGTCTCGCAAATGAAAGCAAGCCAGACCGAAACAGTCATTATGTTGACTTGCTGCGCTCTGCAAAGCGCCTGCTACTCCCCCACGGGTATTGTGATTTTGTTTATTTTAGCACAGCTTCAAGGCAAAGTCCAGACAAACCTGACGGTGAAACGATTTTAAATGTGCTCCGCTGCGCTTTGCACATCAATAGCGGAAGAATTATTTATAATTTCGCGTTTGTCGCGCTCTGCGGAGCGCTCCAAACGCATTTTCACCGGAGGGGTCGTAACGGCAAGCGGCAGTTGCAGCGCCGCTTTCTACGAAAGCGCGGCGCTGCGGAACACGATCTTCTCCCGTGAAAATGGGATAGCGGAACGCCCGCAGGCGTTCCGCTATCCCGAAAATATAAAATAAATTTTCCGCTGAAAATGCCCAAAGCGCACGCGGCGGGCATTCCAAATCGTCCCACGAAAGGAAATATTATTGCGCAGGCAGATTATTCCTTCTCTTCGGGGTCTGCCTCCGGGGCTTCGGTGGCGGCGGCTGCGTCGGCAGCCTCCATCTCGGCCAGCTGCTCGGCGGTGGGCTCGGCATCGGCCTCAGAAGCGTCGATCTTCTCGGTCTGTGCCTCGTCGTCGTGGTCGGTGCGTGCCAGCACCATCACCTTGTCGTTCTCGCCCAGACGCATCACCCGCACGCCGGAGCCGTAGCGGCTCTGCAGCGGGATCTCGTTGACGTGCAGACGGATGATGATGCCCTCCTGACTGCTCAGCAGCACGTCATCCACGTCATCCACGATCTTCACGGCGGCAACCTTGTCGCGGCTCACATCGTAGTTGCGGATGCCCTTGCCGCCGCGCGCGGTGATGCGGTAGGTGTCGATATCGGAGCGGCGTCCCTTGCCGTTCTCGGTCACGGTCAGCACCGTGCCGCCCTCGCGGCAGATGCACACGCCGACAACTTCATCGCCCTCCGCCAGACGGATGGCGCGCACGCCGTGGCCGTTACGGCCCATCGGGCGGGCGTTTTCCTCGTTGAAGCGGATGGCCTGACCGTTGCGGGTGGCAACGATGAGCATATCATGGCCGGAGGTCAGGCGGGTCCATGCCAGCGCATCGCCCTCGTTCAGGGCAATGCCGATCAGGCCGCTCTTGCGGATGTTGGCGTACTGTTCCAGCGGGGTGCGCTTGATCAGACCCTGCTTGGTGACCATGGTCACATAGCCGCCCGACTGCTCGGCATCCTTGCTCTGGCAGATCATGTTGGTGACCTTTTCGCCCTCCGCCAGCTGCAGCAGGTTGACAATGTTCATGCCCTTGCTGGTGCGGCTGCCCTCGGCGATGGTGTAGCCCTTGATGCGGAACAGGCGGCCCCGGTCGGTGACAAAGAGCACATAGTCGTGGGTGGAGCCTACGAACATCTCCTGCACGATATCCTCTTCCTTGCGGGTCATGCCGGAGATGCCGCGTCCGCCGCGGCGCTGTGCCTGATAGGTGGCCTTGAGCTGACGCTTGATATAACCGGCCTCGGTCAGGGTGTAGACGCACTGTTCCTCGGCGATCAGATCCTCGATATCCACCTCACCGGTCACGGACTGGATCTCGGTGCGGCGCTCGTCGCCGAAGCGCTTCTTCATTTCCAGCAGCTCGTCCTTGACGATGGCAAGCACCCGGGCGTCATCCGCCAGAATGGCTTCCCAGTCCTCGATCTTGGCCTGCAGGCTTGCCAGCTCTTCCTCGATCTTCAAGATCTCCAGACCAGCCAGACGACCCAGCTGCAGCTTGACGATGGCGTCTGCCTGCGGGTCGTCAAAGCCGAACTGCTCCATGATGGCTGCCTTGGCTTCTGCCATGCCGCCCTTGCAGGCGCGGATGGTAGCGATCAGCTCGTCTACGATGTCGGTGGCCTTCTTCAGACCTTCCAGAATGTGGGCGCGCTCCTTGGCCTTTTTCAGGTCGTACTGGGTGCGGCGGCGCACCACCTCATCCTGAAACTCCACATACTTCTGCAGCATCTGCTTCAGGGTGAGCACCTTGGGCACCTTATGGTCGATAGCCAGCATAATGACGCCCACGGTATCCTGTAGCTGAGTGTACTGGTACAGCTGGTTCAGGATGACCTGTGCGTTGGCGTCCTTGCGGATATCCACCACGATGCGCATACCCTTGCGGTTAGTCTCATCGTTCAGGCCGGTAATGCCCTCGATGCGCTTTTCCTTGACAAGGTCTGCCATGTGCTCGATGAGACGCGCCTTGTTGACCATATAGGGGATCTCGGTGATCACGATCTGGGTGCGGCCGTTCTTGGTTTCCTCAATGGTGGCGCGGCCGCGCAGGGTGATCTTGCCGCGTCCGGTGGCGTAGGCGGCGCGGATGCCGCTGCGTCCCATGATGATGCCGGCGGTGGGGAAGTCCGGGCCCTTGATGTGCTCCATCAGGCCGGGCAGGTCGATGTCCGGGTCATCGATATAGGCGATGCAGCCGTCAATGACCTCGCTCAGGTTGTGGGGCGGGATGTTGGTGGCCATACCAACTGCGATGCCCTGACTGCCGTTGACCAGCAGGTTGGGGAAGCGGCAGGGCAGCACGCTGGGCTCCTTTTTGGTCTCGTCAAAGTTGGGGTCCCAGTCGATGGTGTCCTTCTCGATATCGGTCAGCATCTCCACCGCCATGCGGCTCATGCGGGCCTCGGTGTAACGGTAAGCAGCCGGGGGGTCGCCGTCCACAGAACCAAAGTTACCCTGACCATCCACCAGCGGATAGCGCAGCGAGAAGTCCTGTGCCAGACGTACCATGGCGTCGTAGACCGATGCGTCGCCGTGGGGGTGGTAAGAGCCCAGCACCGCACCAACGGTATCGGCGGATTTGCGGTATGCATGGCTGGGGTCGTTGCCGCGCTCATGCATGGTGTACAGGATGCGGCGGTGGACGGGTTTCAAGCCGTCCCGCACATCGGGCAGGGCGCGGGACACGATGACCGACATGGAATAATCCAGGAAGGCCGTCTCGATCTCCTTTTTGACATCGCGGATGATCTTTTTGGTTCCGCTGCCCGGTATCATCACATAATCTTCTTCCATTTGTTCCTCCGTAGGGTTTGACCCTCTCTTTTGTACAGGAAAGGGATTTTTTTCTCGGAAAACAGCCTCGCCCTCTCAGGCGCTTACGCGCCAGCTCCACCAAAGTGGGAGCCCTTGGCAGTCCACGCAAAGTTTATCTTTTTGCCAAGGCCTCTCCCTTTGGGAGAGGTGGCAGTGAGCGAAGCGAACTGACGGAGAGGGCGAGCACGCTTACACGTCCAGCTTTGCGTACTGGGCGTTGGTCTCGATAAAGCGGCGGCGGGGCTCCACCTGATCGCCCATCAGGATGGTAAAAGCTTCATCGGCCTTTTCGGCATCCTCAATGGTGATCTGCACGATGACCCGGTTGTCCGGGTTCATGGTGGTCTCCCACAGCTGCTCGGGGTTCATCTCACCAAGGCCCTTGTAGCGGTTCACCTTTGCGCCGGGCATCTCCTGCGAGAGAATGGCCATTTCCGCGTCGTTGTAGGCGTACTTGATGGTGTTGCCCTTCTGCACCTTGAACAGGGGCGGCTGTGCCACATACACATGACCCTGCTCGATCAGCGGGCGCATATAGCGGAAGAAGAAGGTCAGCATCAGGGTGCAGATGTGGGAGCCGTCCACGTCCGCATCGGCCATGATGAACACCTTGTCGTACCGCAGCTTGGAGATATCGAACTCGTCGCCGATGCCGCAGCCCAGTGCCAGCACCACCGGCATCAGCTTGTCGTTGCCGTAAATTTTATCGGCGCGGGCCTTTTCCACGTTCAGCATCTTGCCCCACAGCGGCAGAATGGCCTGAATGGCAGAGTCGCGTCCCATCTTGGCAGAGCCGCCTGCAGAGTCGCCCTCGACGATGAAGATTTCGGTGCGGCTGGGGTCTTTTTCGCGGCAGTCTGCCAGCTTGCCAGGCATCCGGCTGGTCTCCAGCGCGCTCTTGCGGCGCACCAGCTCACGGGCCTTTTTGGCGGCGGCGCGGGCGCGGGCGGCCTGCGTTGCTTTTTCAAAAATAGCCTTTGCCACGCCGGGGTTCTCCTCAAAGAACTCCATCAGCTTGGAGTAGACCATGTTGGAAACGAGGGTGCGGATCTCGGTATTGCCCAGCTTTGCCTTGGTCTGGCCTTCAAATTCGGCTTCCTGCAGCTTGACCGAGATGACGCAGATCAGACCCTCGCGCACGTCTGCGCCGGACAGGTTCTCGTCCTTGTCCTTCAGCAGGCCGTGGCTGCGGCCGTAATCGTTGAACACGCGGGTCAGGCTGGCTTTGAAGCCCTCTTCATGGGTGCCGCCGTCCGGGGTGTTGACGTTGTTGGCAAAGCTCAAAAGCAGCTCGTTGTAGCTGGAATTGTACTGCAAAGCGATCTCTGCCACGCCGCGGTCGGTCTGTCCCTTGAGGTAGATGACGTTGGGGTGCAGCACTTCCAGCTTGCGCTTTTCGCCCAGATAGGTGACAAAGCTCTTGATGCCGCCCTCGTAGCACATCACCTCGGAGCGGTAGCAGGGGTCGCCCTCCTGACCGTCCTCCAGCACGGGGGTGTACAGCTGGCGCTCATCGGTCAGGGTGATCTTGACACCGGCGTTCAGGAAGCTTTCCTCCCGCAGGCGCTTTTCCAGCGTGTCGAAGTCGTAGACGGTGGTGTCCTTGAACATTTCCGGGTCGGGTTTGAAGGTGACCCGGGTGCCGGTGACGCCCTCGGCTACCGTGCCGATGCACTTGAGCGCGCCGTCCGGGTCGCCCCGACGGAAGGTCTGCTCGTACTCCTTACCGTCGCGGCGCACATTGACGGTGAGCCACTCGGAGCAGGCGTTGACCACCGAAGCACCCACGCCGTGCAGACCGCCGGCCACCTTGTAGCCGGAGTTCTCGCCGCCGAATTTGCCGCCGGCGTGCAGGATGGTGTACACCACGGTGACGGCGGGCAGACCGGTATCGGCCTGAATGTCCACGGGGATGCCGCGGCCGTTATCGGTGACCTGAATGATATTGTCCTTCAGGATCTTGACCTCGATGTGGTCGCAGTAACCCGCCAGCGCCTCATCAATGGCGTTGTCCACGATCTCGTACACCAGATGATGCAGACCGCGCTCACCGGTGGAGCCGATATACATACCCGGGCGCTTGCGCACCGCCTCCAGACCCTTCAGCACCTGGATCTCGCTGGCGTTATACTCGTGGTCGGTTACGGTATCGGCATTTGTACTGGTAATGATTTCTTCTGCCATATCCTTTCTCCCTTTTGTTCATTTTTGCGTTTGTTTTTTCAAATTATAGCAAAGCGGGAACCGGTACACCATGGTGTACTTTTTTCTCGCCGTTTTGTTGTGTTTTCACGCGCTGCCCGCAGAGGGCGTTCCGGCTGGCACGGTGCGGCTTTCCGGGCAGTTCCGGGGCTTTCCCATCCCTCTTTTTCTGTGGATCTTCCGCCCGTTTTTCGCAAATTTCACTCCACCATCTTTTGCGCTCTGCGGCGCATGGCGGCGCTGGACAGCTCCGAAAGATACACCGCATCCACCAGCCCTCCGTCTGCCAGCACATAGCACTGGGGCAGCTCGTCCGAAAGGCTGACCACCGCCCCGTTCTTCTGGGCGTAGTTCAAAAACTCCCGCCCCCGGGGGGAGATGGTGGTGGTCTCCAGATCAAAGATACCAATGATGTCACGGTCGTTCAGGACATAGTCCCGCCCCAGATGAATATACATACTGTATTTTCTCCCGTGTCTTTTGTTTGCATAAAGTCCACGAAAATGCAGCTTTTATGCAGTATTGCTCACAACATTTATCCATGCCGTCAGACCCGGTTCAGCACCCCGCCGTCCATGCGATACACCTCGCCGTCGGTCTTTAAAAAGTCCGTGTCATCGCAGCTGGTCACAAAGGTCTGCTTTTCCTTCATGCAGGTGAGCAGATACTGCTTGCGCCCCTCGTCCAGCTCGCTCAGCACATCATCCAGCAGCAGTACCGGGTGCTCCCCAGTGATCTGCGCCGCCGCCGCGGCTTCGGCCATTTTCAGGCTCAGCACCACGCTGCGCTGCTGTCCCTGACTGGCATACACCCGGGCGGGCTGGTCGTCCAGCAGCAGCTCCAAGTCCTCGCGGTGGATGCCGCACAGGCTCTGCCCGGCGCGCAGCTCCTCCTCCTGCCGCTGGCGCAGCAGGTCGGCAAGTCCGCCCGGCGCAAACTGGGCGGCATAGCGGATGCTCATCCGTTCTGCCCGGTGGGAAAGCTCCGCGTAGTTGGCGCAGGCACGGGGAGCCAGCAGTTTCAGATACTCCCGCCGCCGCTGCTGCAAGGCTTCGCCCTGCGCGGCAAGTTCGGTGTTGAGCACTTCCAGCAGGGTGCGCTTTTCCGCGTAGGGGCGTTCCTGCCCGTTTGCGGAGTGGCGCAGCAGCGCATTTTTTTGTTGCAAAACCCGCACATAGCGGCGGTAACTGGCCAGATACCCGGGGTACAGCTGACACAGCGCAGCGTCCAGAAATTTGCGCCGCCCTTCCGGAGCCCCCTTGACAAGGCTCAGGTGGCCGGGGTCGAACACCACCGCCGGAAAGCTGCCTGCCAGTGCCGCCGCCCGCTTGGGCGCTGCGCCGTTCACCGCCGCATAGCGCCCGGGCTTTGCGGCCTCCGGGGTGCCCACGGTCATGCGGATGTGGGCAGGCTCGGCGGGCTCACAGCCCTCCGGCCGGTCCCGCTGGGTGTCGGCTTCCAGCACCGCGAATGCTTCTCCCCGGCGCACAAGCTCGGCATCCTTGCCGCCCCGGAAGCTTTTGCCGCCGGTCAGCAGCCAGATGGCTTCCAGAAGGTTCGTTTTGCCCTGCCCGTTGTTGCCGCAGATGACGGTAAGCTCCCGC
Source organism: Faecalibacterium prausnitzii (assembly GCF_003324185.1). Classification (GTDB taxonomy): domain Bacteria; phylum Bacillota; class Clostridia; order Oscillospirales; family Ruminococcaceae; genus Faecalibacterium; species Faecalibacterium prausnitzii. The sequence goes on along the minus strand of NZ_PXUP01000001.1, from coordinate 68,429 downwards.
CCGGGCTCCAGCCGTGCCGCACAAATATTGCGATAGTTCTGTACTTCCAGCGAAAGCAGATGCATTTACTGACCCTGCCCGATCTCTACGCTCTGCCCGTCCAGCTCGATGACGTCTCCGGCGCGGCACTTTTTGCCCCGCATGGTGCACACCTCGCCGTTCACCTTCACGGCACCGCCCTGCACCAGCTCCTTGGCTTCGCCGCCGGTCTCGCACAGACCGGCAAATTTGAGCAGGGCATCCAGCTTGATAAACTCGGTATGAATGAGAATCTTCTGCATAAAACGCGCTCCTTAGTCGTTTTTAAAGCGTACCGGCAGTACCAGATACAAAAAGTCGTTGCCCTCTACCGGCAGCACCTTCACCGGGCTCAAAGGTCCGCTGATCTCCATGCGCACCTGCTCGGTGCGGGCGTTGCGCAAAGCATCCAGCAGATAGCGGTTATTGAAGCCGATCTCCACCTCGTCGCCCTCGCAGGCGGCGCTGAACTCGTCCACCACGCGGCCGAGGTTGGTCTGGCAGCGCACCACGACTTTACCCTCTGTAAAGGAGATGCGGAGGGGATTTTTTAAACGCTCTGTAATAATCAGAGAGGCGCGCTCGATGGTGGAGATGAAGTCCTTGGTGTCGATGGTCACCCGGGTGCGGCTTCCGGCGGGGATGACGTTGCGGTAATTCAGGAACTCGCCCTCGATCAGGCGGCTCATGATGGTGTAACCGGCGGTGGTGAACACCACATAGCGGCGGTTTGCACTGATGTGCACATCCTCCTCGTCATCGTTGGCCAGCAGGTGGGACACCTCGGTCATGGTCTTGCTGGGCACGATGATGCGGATATCCTTCACGGCGGTGATGGGGCGCTCCACGATGGCCAGACGATAGCCGTCCAGCGCCACTATGGTCAGCTTGTCCAGCTCGATCTCGAACAGCTCGCCGGTGTGGGCGGGTTTTTTCTCGTCCTGACTGACGGCGTACAGGGTGCGATCGATCATGTCCCGCAGCACGCCGGTCTTGATGGTCAGGGTCTGCTCCGCGCCGGTGTTGGGCAGATCCGGGAAATCGGTGGCGGGCATGGACTGGATCTCGAACTGTGCCACGCCGCTCTGGATGGTGGTCTTGCCGTTATCCGCAGCCACGATGCTGATCTGACCTGCCGGCATCCGGCTGATCATGCTGCTGAGCAGCTTTGCATTCAGTACGATCTCGCCGGGCTCCTTGATGTTGGCTTCGATGGTGGTCACGATGCCCATTTCCAGATCGTAGCCGGTCAGGGTGAGCTGAAAACCCTCGGCCTTCAGCAGAATGCCCTCCAGCACCGGGATGGACGAGCGCATGGTGACAGCTTTGGAAACGCCGTCGATGGCTGCACTGAGCAGTGTTTTATCGCAGACGATGTTCAAAACAGTATCTCTCCTTTTTTCACACTTCCGGCGGAATATCTGTCCTTTGGGCTGCTGCCGGAAGGCAGTAATATATTGAACTTGTTGTAGTAATCGTAGTAGGGGGTGGGGAAGATGTTGAAAACCCGGAAATGTCTTGCCGGGATGCGGGGCTTTGACTTTCCACCGGGTTGTGGAAGGCTCGTGAAGGAAATGTTGAAAGGTGGGGAACGGTGATTCTTTCCACAGCCGATGTGAAGAACTGATGTTAAATGTTGAAAACTAAGTGGAAAGTGTGGAAAGCTTCGCCTTTTTGCCACAAGATATAGGCGTATTTTCCCCTTTTTGTTCCGTTTTCTCCCCATATTTTGGGGTCATACCCTGAAATGAGTATGACTTTTACCCGGTTTTCCCCGATTTAGGCCTTCACGTTCTTGATGATATCGCTCACGGTCTCCCGCAGATGCTGGTCGTTCTTCATGTCCCGTTCCATGGTCTTGAGGGAGTAGACGATGGTGGAGTGGTCACGGCCGGAAAATTCCCGCCCGATCTCCTCCATGCTCATGCCGGTGACCTCCCGCAGGATATAGATGGCAACGCGGCGGGCGGAAGCCACATTGGCGTTGCGCTTGGTGCCCCGGATGTCGGCAGGGGACACGTTGAAGGTGCGGGATACCTCGCCGATGATCTTTTCGATGGTCACCGGTACCGGCTGGGTCTCGTTGAGGATATCCTTGATGGCGTTCTGCGCCACGCTGATCACCGGCTGGATGCCCTCCAGCATATAATAGGCGTTCAGCTTTTTCACTGCGCCCTCCAGCTGGCGGATGTTGTTTTTCAGGTGGTTGGCAATGAACTCTGCCACGTCCTCGGGCAGGTCCAGATGCAGCAGCTCTGCCTTGCGCTTCACGATGGCAACGCGGGTCTCAAAATCCGGCGGCTGCACATCGGCGGTCAGACCCCACTCAAAGCGGGTGCGCAGACGCTCTTCCAGGCTCTTGATCTCCTTGGCGGGACGATCGGAAGCGATGACGATCTGCTTGTGGGCGTCATGCAGGGAGTTGAAGGTGTGGAAGAACTCTTCCTGTGTGGACTCCTTGCCTGCGATGAACTGGATATCGTCCACCAGCAAAAGGTCTGCCACGCGGTACTTCATGCGGAAGTCCTCGGTGCTGCCGGCGCGGATGGCGGCGATCAGCTCGTTGGTGAACTGCTCGCAGGTGACATACATGATGACGAAATCGGGGTGGGTGCGCTTGATCTCGGTCTGAATGGCGGTCAGCAGATGGGTCTTGCCAAGGCCCGAGCCGCCGTAGATGAACAGGGGGTTATAGGCCCCGGAGGGGTTTGCCGCCACAGCCTGCGCAGCAGCAAACGCAAACTGGTTGGACGGCCCCTTGATGAAGTTTTCGAAGGTGAATTCGTAGTTGCCCTGCGGGGAGGCGGGGTTTGCCTCGTACTGCTGGGCCAGCACTACCTCGTGGGGCGGGGTGCTGGGCACCACAAGGGTGATGTCCACATCAAAGCCCAGCACGGACTTGAAGGCCTCCTTGAGCAGGCCAAGGTACCGGTCGGTGACGATCTTGCAGATAAAATCGTTGCGCACCGACAGGGTGATATGGCTGGAGTCCTCAAAGCTGATGGGCTCCAACCCGTCGATATAGAGATTGTACGTTGGCTCGGCCATCTGCGCCTTGCAGTACATCTGGGCCGCTTCTAAAACGTCCTTGAAAGAATCCATAAAACATCCACTCCATTGAATCGGTCGAAGTTTTCAACAATGCTGCTGATACCACGTTAGTATACCACAAAAATCTCCCTGCGTCTATATTACTATAATGTAATTTATAATACATAAGATAAGATGGTACAGCAGCCTTGTGGAAACACGCCAAAAAGACCACAATATCTGGTAGAAAAAAGTTTTCCACAGCAAAATGGTGAAAAAGTTGAAAAGCTTTTAACAGAAAAATCAGAAAAAAGTTTGCAGAAAACTGCAAAAAATGCTTGACAGAACGTCATACTATGCGATATACTGTTGAATTGCAAGCCTGTCCCCAATCTGGGACCGATCAAGACCCCATACCGGGGATAAGTTTTTACGGAGGATACAACCATGAAGAGAACTTTTCAGCCCAAGAAGCGTCAGCGCAAGGAAGTTCATGGCTTTCTGACCCGCATGAGCACCAAGAACGGCCGTAAGGTCATCAATGCTCGCCGTGCAAAGGGCCGCAAGAGCCTGACTGTCTGATCTTAAACCTTGCAGGTGAGATCCGGCGCAGAAATGAATATGCGCACAAAAGACCGCTGATATCCCATTGGCGGTCTTATTTTTTTACCCGTCAAAAGTTTTTTCGTAAAAATGCCCGGATGGGCTTTTAAACTGCAAAAATTTTTGATATACTGGCTAAAGAGTGCACCCATGTGCACCCGGACGAAAGGAGGTGCCGACGTTATGCGCTATCGTCCGATCCGCCGCAACAGCGAGTTTGGCCGTGTGTACGCCCGCGGCAAGTCCTATGTGAACCCGGCACTTGTGCTGTATGTGCTCAAGACCCGGGGCCGCAACACCCGGGTAGGCCTGACCGCCACCAAAAAAATAGGCCACGCCGTGCAGCGCAACCGCGCCCGCCGCGTGATGAAAGCCGCGATTGACGAGCATCTGGATCACAATATCGGCGGCTACGACCTGATCTTCGTGGCCCGGGGCATGACCCCCAAGCTGAAAAGCTGGCAGCTGAGCAGCGTTGTGGCAAAGCTGTTTGCCCAGGCCGGTCTGCCGGATAAGGCCAAGCGCCCGGACGCAAAGCCGCCCGCCACCGTGCCCCCCGCTCGCAAACAAAAGCCGGAGCCCCGCGTGTGAACCGGCTGCAAATGCTCTGCCGCAGGGCGCTGTGCGTGCCCATCCGCATCTACCAGCACACCCTCAGCCCATGGATCGGCCGCAGCTGCCGGTTTTCGCCCAGCTGCAGCAACTACACCATGCAGGCCATCCTGACCCACGGCTGTGTAAAGGGCATTCTGCTGGGCGCATGGCGCATTGCCCGGTGCAATCCGCTGGGCAAGTGGGGATACGACCCCGTGCCGCCGCCCGGCCGCTGGCAAAGCCCCGCCCGCAACCTGCAGCCCGCAAAGCTGTTTGAAAAGCGGCATAGGGGATAAAGTTTTCGCTTCTTGTGACGCGCTGCACTGTGGGCGGCGTGTCCTACGATAAAAAAATAATGCGTCCCGGGCCACAGCCGGGGCAGAATGGACAAAGGTATGAACTTCTTTTACATCCTGAGCGGTCCTCTCGGCTATGTCATGGAGTGGATCTACAAGCTGCTGCCGAACTACGGCTGGGACATCATCCTCTTCACCCTGCTCATCAACCTCGTCAAGATCCCCCTGCAGACCAGCCAGCAGAAGAGCATGGCAAAAATGTCTGCGTTCCAGCCCATGATCGCGGAGATCCAGACCAAGTACAAGGACAAGCCCGAAAAGCAGCAGGCTGAGCTGATGAAGCTGCAGCAGGACTTTGGCTATAAGCCCACGGCCGGCTGCGTGCCCATGCTGCTGAATTTCCTTGTCATGTTCGGTGTTATCGGCGTGGTGTATAACCCGCTGGAGCGCATTTTCCACATCAGCGCCGCTGCACTGGCCAGCGCTGGCGAGGCTATGACCGCCGCCGGCATCTCCTTTACCGCCATCACCCGCGATACCAACATCATCGCCGAGGTACTGGCAGGCAACAGCGGCGTGCTGGGCTGCTTCAGCGTCGAGCAGATCGCTACCATCACCGAGTTCGGCCAGCACATGAACTTCCTTGGCATCGACCTGACCCGCATCCCGCAGATCGGTCTGTCTCTGGATATCGTGCTGCCGCTGCTGTCGGTCATCACCATGTTCCTGTCCACCCACATCAGCATGAAGGCTTCCGGCCAGCAGATGCAGGGCAGCATGAAGCTGACCATGTACATGATGCCGCTGATGTACCTGTTCTTCTGCTTTACCTTCCCTCTGGCATTCTCTCTGTACTACGTCATTTCCAACATCGTCATGACCGCACAGACCCAGATCATGCGCAAGTTCTACGACCCCGAGAAGATGCGCAAGGAAGTGGAAGCGGAGATCGCCGCCAAACGCAAGCAGGAAAAGCGCGGTGTGAAGAACACCACCATCACGGTGACCGACCCCAAGACCGGCAAGAGCGTGGAAAAGAACCTTTCCGCCAGCGAGATGAACAAGCGCCGGCTGGAGTATGCCCGTCAGTTGGACGCCGAGCGCTACAAGGACGAGCGCACCGTGCCGCTGAGCGAGCTGAACAAGCAGGATAAACAGTAACAAGGGAGGTAAACGGTTATGATCCGTACACAGGAATCCACCGGCAAGACGGTGGATGAAGCCCGCGCCAAAGCCTGCGCCCTGCTGGGCGTGCAGGCCGACGATCTGAATGTCAGCTATGAAGTGCTGGAAATGCCCCAGAAGACCGGTTTTCTGGGCTTAAAGACCACCCCCGCCAAGGTGCGCGTGAGCGTAGAGTTGCCGGATGCCCCTGCCGCTGCGCCCGCAAAGCCGGTGGAGCCGGTGGCAGAGCAGCCTGTTGAGACTGCCGCCCCCGTGCAGGAGACTGCTCCTGTGGCAGAGGAAGTTCCCGCTGCTGTGGCAGAGCCTGCCGCTCCCGCCGCAGAGCAGACCCCCGCTGCCCAGCAGCCCGCCGAAGCTGCCGAGGAGACAGAAGAGGTGGAAGAGCCCATCGTCATCGAGGAGAACGCCAAGGTGAAGGCCGCTGTGGACTATCTGCGGGAGGTCATCACCCTGATGGGCGTGGAGAATGTGACCTTCAGCGCCGTGCAGAAGGGCGAAGCCACCATCATCCGTCTGGACGGTGAAAAGCTGGGCGCCCTCATCGGCCGCCGTGGCGAGACCATGGAGAGCCTGTCCTATCTGGCAAGCCTTGTGGCAAACCGTCTGGAGGGCGATTACATCAAGCTGGGTCTGGACGTTGCCGGCTACCGCGACAAGCGCGAGAGCGACCTGACCGCACTGGCACAGCGCATTGGCGCCAAGGTGCGCAAGACCGGCCGCAGCTTTGCCATGGAGCCCATGAACCCCTACGAGCGCCGCATCATCCACTCTGCCATCAGCAAGATGGAGGGTGTGCGCAGCGAGAGCAAGGGCGAGGGCCGTGACCGCCGCGTGGTCATCTACTCCACCGCACCGGATGCTCAGACCGAGAACACCTACGGCGAGCGCCGTGGCCGTGGCGGCAACCGGAATGGCCGTCGTCCCGGCGGCAACCGCAACGGCGGTTATCGCGGTGAGCGCCGCAGCAATGGCGGCTACCGTGGCAACCGCAGCGGTGCACCCCGCGGCCCGCGTTCGTCCAGTGTGCCGGAGCGCACCTACGCCCCCCGCGACGCCGAGAGCGCAGCACCCGTAGCACCCAAGCGCACCGAGCGCGTGGATGACTTTGCAGATTTCAGCTTCGGCAAGATCGAGCTGTAAGCTGTAACCCGAAACAGAACCATGAAGCGCCCCGCATTTCCACCGGAAGTGCGGGGCGCTTTTTTTGGTTTCACAGGAGAGGGTCGTGGAGTAAAACGGCATTTGCAGCGCCGCTTTCTGCGAAAGCGCAGCGCTGCGGGAAAAGTCTGCACAGGTTTTCAGCGGGCTGAACCCTCTCAGCTTCGCTGCGTTCAGCACGGTACGATGCGGTCTATCTCTGCTAGAAATTCGCGTTTCTTTGTCAGCACCTGCGACAACTCATCGCTCAGCGCCGACAGACTCATTTATTTGTTCATATCTGTATTATATCACTTCTGTGGTTATATTGCCATTGTGCGGTATTGCCTTAGCTTGCAATTCTGCCTTCTGCCTTTCCGTTAGAAATATAATGTTCGTAGTATTTCACATTACTATTGCCAAACGCTGCTACAAGATCCGGGTTATTTGTCTTATAGGCAGCCAGGTTGAACTGATAATTTCCCTGCCGCCCCTCTTTCATGCCATTTGTAACAAAATGCTCAAAAAGTGCTTTCTGATTTGTCCCAAATACCTCTGCAAGGTCAGGGTTCAGTTTCAGATAATCCTTGTAATTGTAAACTGCTTGGTACTGTGCCAACTGCTGTACAAACGGCGGGTTCTGCAACCGTATTCCCCGATGAGCGCCATTATCGGCATTTCTTACAGTTTCTCTACTTCCATCCATATAAGTAACTACCGCATAATCCACATTAATGTGGTCGATAATATTGCTTGTCCACATTACGTTATCAAATCTGCATCCGCCGTCACATGTTGCATTTTGAACCTCATCTTCGGACAGATATGTACAACTGTCAATGTTGTTTGTATCTGGCATAACAAAGAAATTCCCATACGAATCACAATAAACCCTCGTCAAAACGTCATCTTCTCCAATTGATACGGCATAGTCCGACTCTGTATAGTATTTAAACGGACTATCATCTGAGAAATTCTGATCCATATACAACTGTGCCCCATTATTTCTCGCCACTCGAAAAGGTTCTATTGGCCCAACTACTGTTAATTTTTTTGTCGCCACGCCCGGAATAGGGTCTCCGACGCGATTGTATGCAGTTGCATAGAAATCAACATATTTCATTGTTTTGTTCGTATTATTGCGGCTATAAATTGTCGGGTCGCATACATAATTATCTTCCCAGTTGACCTGCATTGTTATAATTTCAATACTCGGTTTTTTAGCCGCAAATGCACTGCCACAGAAGCACATACACAGCAGTACTATTGTAAGCAGTGCAGCAGAAAGTTTTCTTTTCATGTCGATTCCTCCTTCTATGGAAAGCCTTTCTTGTCATCAGTATACCGCTGTTTAAACTAATTTTCAATTTGTTTTTTGTGAAATTTCTTAAAGATTATCGCATGTTACCGTTAAAAATATGGACGCTGCTTTTTGCAACAGCCCCTTGACTCCCTCAGTCAAAACCTGACGGTTTTGCCAGCTCCCTCTGGGAGGGAGCCTCTGGCGCGCCCGGACGTTTTGCACTTTAGCCAAAAACTTCGCCGCCATGCCAAAGGCCCCATCTCCGAAGATGACTTCCCCCGGAGCGGGGGAAGATGTCGCGCAGCGACAAAAAGGGGAATCTGGCATCGAGCAAAGCGAGATGACTGGGGGAGTTTCTCGCGGGGTAAACCCTCTCCGCTTCGCTGCGCTCAGCAGCTCCCCCGAAGGGGGAGCTTTTCGCCATCTGGCGGTAAGTAGAGCAAAACCTCCCCCTTTCGGGGGAGGTGGCATCGCCGTAGGCGATGACGGAGAGGGTTCAAGCCGTAAAGTTTAGCACTAAAGTATTAAGTACAAAGAGAAAGTACCCGCCATTTTCGATCTCTTTTTCCACAAACATTTTGGAAGATGTGGAAAAACCGCGTGGCGGGTGTATCTTTTTGCGCAAAAACGTGGTAAAATAAACTGTAAAATCAGAAAGTGTGCGCTGCGGCGGCTCTGCCGTACCGGGCGCACGAATAGCACACCCGCAAGGACGGGTGCGCGGAAAGGAAGCCAGAAAAAACCATGCAGGAAGCGACCATTGCAGCAATTGCAACAGCACCGGGTGCAGGCGGCATTGCCGTGGTGCGGCTCTCCGGTGCGGAGAGCTATCAGGTGGCGGCCCGGGTGTTCCACCCGGCAAACCCGGCAAAAAAAGTGGAAGAGGCCAAAGGCTACACCGCGCTGTTCGGGCATTTTGTGGACAGGGAAGAAGCCTTTGACGAGGGCGTTGCCCTGTTTTTCCGCGCACCCCACAGCTACACCGGCGAGGACGTGGTGGAGCTTTCCTGCCATGGCGGCAGCGCGGTGGCGCGGCGGCTGGTGGAAGCCTGTCTTGCAGCGGGTGCACAGCCTGCCGCCCCCGGCGAGTACACCCGCCGCGCCTTTCTGAACGGCAAGCTGGGTCTGACCCAGGCCGAAGCGGTCATGGATCTGATCTCGGCAGACGGGCGGCAGGGGGCAGCGCTGGCAAACGCCGCGCTGGGCGGTGCGCTGGCGAAAAAGATCAACGCCCAGAAAGCCCAGCTGACCGCCCTGCAGGCGCATCTGGCCGCTTGGGTGGACTTCCCGGAGGAGGATGTCCCGGAGCTGGACCCCGCCCACCTGCGTACCGTGCTGGGCGCAGTGCGGGAGGAGCTGGACGGCCTGATCCGCAGCTACGATGCCGGTGCGGTGCTGCGCGAGGGCGTGGACTGCGCCATCGTGGGACGCCCCAACGCGGGCAAGTCTACCTTGCTGAACCTGCTGGCAGGCTTCGACCGTGCCATCGTCACCCCGGTAGCGGGCACTACCCGCGATGTGGTGGAGCAGGCGGTGCAGCTGGGAGATATCCGGCTGAACCTCTTCGACACCGCCGGTCTGCGGGAGACCGAGGACGCTATTGAAGCAGAGGGTATCCGCCGCAGCTGGAAAAAGCTGGAAGAAACGGGACTGATCTTAGCTGTCTTTGACGGCTCTGAGCCGCCCAGCCGGGAGGACTTGGCGCTGGCACAGCGCTGCGCCGGTCGCCCCGCCATCGCCCTTGTCAACAAGGAGGACAAGCCCACCCGGTTCGATGCAGAGCTCATCGCCCCGTATTTTGCCATGGTGCTGCCGGTCTGCTGCCGGGAAGAGGGGAGCCGCAAGGTCATCGCCGCTGCGGTGGCGCGGCTGCTGGGCACCGGCAGCATCGACCCCCACGCCGCCAGCCTGTCCGGGCAGCGGCAGCTTTCCGCTGCCCTCCGCGCCCGGGACGCCGCAGCCGGGGCACTGGATGCCGCCGCCGGTGGCTTTGGGCTGGACGCCGTCTCGGTCTGCGTGGATGACGCACTGGATGCCCTCTGCGACCTGACCGGCGAAAACGCTTCGGAAGCCGTCATTGAACAGGTGTTCGAGCGGTTCTGTGTGGGGAAATAAATTCAAATCATTGATTAGAGGAAACCCGAAAGTATATGAACCACTTAGGAGATTATGATGTCATCGTCATCGGCGCTGGCCATGCGGGCATCGAAGCCGCCCACGCAGCTGCTGTGCTGGGCGCAAAAACGGCTGTCTTTACCATGAGTCTGGACGCCATCGGCAATATGCCCTGCAACCCCAGCATCGGCGGCACTGCCAAGGGCACGCTGGTGCGGGAGGTGGACGCGCTGGGCGGCGTGATGGGTCTGGCGGCAGACGCCACCTATCTGCAAAGCCGGATGCTGAACAAGGGCAAAGGCCCCGCCGTGCACGCACTGCGGGTGCAGACCGACCGCCGCCGCTACAACGAATACATGAAGCACGCGCTGGAACAGACCCCGGGTCTGGCCATCCATCAGGCCGAGGTAGTGGCGCTGGAAGTCGAGGACGGTCATGTGAAGGGCGTTGTCACCCAGCTGCACGGCGAGTACACCGCCAAGTGCGTGGTGCTTGCCACCGGTACGAACCTCGGTGGCAAAATATTTGTGGGCGATGCGTGGTATGCGTCCGGCCCGGACGGGATGCACGCCGCCAACGCCCTGACCGACAGCCTGAAAGCCGCCGGTCTGCCGCTGCGCCGGTTCAAGACCGGCACCCCTGCCCGGGTGCACCGCCGCAGCATTGATTTTTCCAAGCTGGAATGCCAGCCCGGCGACCCGGACAGCGAATTGCAGCCCTTCAGTTTTCTGACCGATGCACCCATGCACAACAAGGTGGAGTGTTGGATCGCCTACACGAACCCGGAGACCCACAAGATCATTCTGGATAATATCCAGCGCAGCCCGCTGTACGGTGGCATGATCGAGGGCGTCGGCCCGCGCTACTGCCCCTCCATTGAGGATAAGGTGGTGCGCTTCTCCGGCAAGGATCGCCACCCGCTCTTTGTAGAGCCCTGCGGCGAGAACACCGAGGAAATGTATCTGCAGGGCGCATCCAGCAGCCTGCCGGAGGACGTGCAGAACGCCTTCTACCACAGCATCAAAGGCTTTGAGCATCTGGAGATCATGCGCCCCGCCTATGCCATCGAGTACGACTGCGTAGACCCCACCAGTCTGGAAGCCACGCTGGAAAGCAAGGTGGTGCGGGGTCTGTACGGGGCAGGGCAGTTCAACGGCACCTCCGGCTACGAGGAAGCCGCCGCGCAGGGTCTGCTGGCGGGGCTGAACGCCGCCCGCAACGCGCTGGGCAAGGAGCAGCTGGTGCTGCCCCGGCACACCAGCTATCTGGGCACACTGGTGGACGACCTTGTGACCAAGGGCGTCATGGACCCCTACCGCATGATGACCAGCCGCAGCGAGTACCGGCTGACCCTGCGGCAGGACAACGCCGACCAGCGCCTGACCCCCATCGGCAGGGAATACGGCCTTGTGCAGGATGACCGCTGGGCAAAGTACCAGCACACCCAGAACATTTTGGAAGCCGAGCGCCGCCGCCTGCACGAAGCGCATCTGCGCACCGCAGACCTGCGCGCCGCCATGGAAGCCGCCGGTCTTGCCCCCGCCGCCGAGGGCGGCATTGCCGAGGAGCTGCTGCGCCGTCCCGAGATCAGCTACCCGCTGGTGGCGGGCATCATCGGCTGGGGAGAGGAAATCACCCCCATGCTGGCGGAGCGGCTGGAAACCGAGATCAAGTACGCCGGTTACATCGCCCGGCAGGACAGGATGATCCGGGAGGTGGCACGCCACGAAAAGACCCTCATCCCGGAGGATTTCGAGTACGCCGCTCTGACCGGCCTGACGCTGGAAGCCCGGGAAAAGCTTGCCCGCATCCGTCCCCGCAATCTGGGGCAGGCAGGGCGCATCCCCGGCGTTTCGCCCTCCGATGTGGCGCAGCTGAGCATCGCCTTGGCAGGGAAACAACAAAAATAATACGAAATTGCGATAAAATAAACGATTGTGCTACCCCAACCACCTGACAGAAAGGACAACACCAATGATCGACAAACAGCGTCTGGAAGCAAAATGTTCCACATGGAACATCACCCTTACCGGCACCCAGCTGGATCAGCTGGACGCCTTTGCCCAGATCCTTGTAGACTACAACCAGAAGGTCAACCTGACCGCCATCACCGACCCGGAGGGCATCGAGGACAAACACTTCCTCGACAGCCTGCTGTTTGCCAGCCAGCCGGAGGTAGCCGGGCGCATGGTGGACGTGGGTGCCGGGGCGGGCTTTCCGGGCATCGTGACCAAGATCTTCAAACCGGAGCTGGAACTGACCCTGATGGAACCCACCGGCAAGCGGGTGGAGTTTTTGAAGTACGCCTGCGCCCAGCTGGGGCTGACCGGGGTAGAGTTTGCCAAGGAGCGCGCCGAGGAAGCTGCCCGCAAGGTGTGGCGGGAGCAGTTTGATCTTGCTTCTGCCCGCGCCGTGGCAGCCCTGCCCATGCTGGCAGAATACTGCCTGCCGCTGGTAAAAGTGGGCGGCAACTTCCTTGCCATGAAGGGTGCCTCCGGGGAAGAGGAGCTGACCGCCGCCCGGGGTGCCATCAAAAAGCTGGGCGGCGAGTACCGCGAGACCCGCACTTTGCACCTGCCCGGCGGCGACACCCGCACGCTGATTTTGTGCAAAAAGATTTCGCAAACTCCGACAGCATACCCCAGAAACGGCGGTAAAATTGCAAAAAGCCCGCTGAAATAACGCATAATTTGACGCAACCTGTAAGACCCTGCCGAACGAAATTTCTGGCGGGGTCTTTCTTTGTGTGCTACACTGAAGCTGAACAGGTTTTCCACGATTTCCCGGAGAAATGTGGAAAAACCGAAGGTTTATTTCACAGGAAAGGGGCAGCATCATGTTTGAACGCAAGAAACCGTCCGGGAAATTACTCTCTCTGCCCATCGACCAGATCCACCCATCGCCCTTTCAGGCGCGGAAAAGCTTTGACGAGCAGGAGCTGACGGCGCTGGCGCAGAGCATCCGGGAAAACGGTCTGCTCCAGCCGGTCACGGTGCGCAAGGCGGCAGAGGGCTACGAGCTGGTGGCAGGGGAGCGGCGGCTGCGCGCCTGTCAGCTGGCAAAGATGACCACCATCCCCGCCATCCTGTGCAGCTACGCCGACGACCGCACCGCTGCGCTGGGTCTGCTGGAAAACATCCAGCGCGCCGACCTGAACCCCTTTGAGCAGGCGCAGGGGCTGCGGGATGTGATGGTGCTGTGGGACTGCACCCAAGCCGAAGCCGCCAAGCGTTTGGGTATGGCGCAGCCCACCTTTGCCAACAAGCTGCGGCTGTTGCAACTGACGGCAGACCAGCGGCAGTTCGTGCTGGACAATAACCTCACCGAGCGCCACGCCCGCGCGGTGCTGCGCCTGCCGGAGAACCGCCGCAGCGAAGCGCTGATCACCATTGCCAAGCGCCGCCTGAACGCCCGCCAAACCGACAGCTACATCGAGCAGCTGCTGAACAGCCCGCCCAAGGCCGGGCACCGCATCTCCATGGTGCGGGACGTGCGCATCTTTGTCAATACCATCGACCACGCCATCCGGCTGATGACCGACAACGGCGTGCCCGCCACCGCCCACCGGGAAGAGAAGGACGGCTACATCGAGTACACCGTCCGCATCCCCACCGCCGCTGCGGAGAAGTGAATTGTTCCATGTGGAACAGGGGAGGGAACGAACTCCCTCAGTCAAAACCTGACGGTTTTGCCAGCTCCCTCGGAGAGGGAGCCTCTGGCGCTCCCGGAAGCTTTGCACTTCAGCCAGAAACTCTCCCGCCATGCCAAAGGCCCCATCTCAGAGGGGGCTGTCTGCGCAGCAGACTGGGGGAGTTTCGGCAGATACCCCCTCAGGCGCTACGCGCCAGCTCCCCCAAGGGGACGCCTTTGCGCTATGCCGGAAACCTTATCGCCACCACCAAAAGCCGTCCCCTTGGACAGACTCTCCCCGGCCGGGGAGAGATGTCGCGTTAGCGACAGAGTGGGGAGCGGGTGGCATCGCCGTAGGCGATGACGGAAGGGGTAATTTCCACTTTCCCACCCCCAAAAGTTAAAAATCCAGCTGAAAAACGCTCCAGATGGTTCAAAAAACAATTTGGATGTGTTATACTAGAAGCCAAGGTGTCTGCCGGACGGGGAAACCGGCGGGCACGACTGCGTGTTCCACGTGGAACAAATCTTTCCCCGGGAGGAAGAAAAGCGCGTGGCAAAAATTGTAGCGATCGCAAACCAGAAGGGCGGAGTGGGCAAAACCACCACCGCCGTCAACCTTTCGTCCTGCGTAGCGGCACTGGGCAAAAAGGTGCTTATCGTAGACCTTGACCCGCAGGGCAACACCACCACCGGCTATGGCATCCCAAAGCGCAGCGTGGAGGCGGGCACCTATGAGGTGCTCATCGGTCGTGCAACGGCGGCACAGGCCATCCGGCACACCGAGTACCGCACCGATGTCATCGGCTCCAACACCCGTCTGGCCGGTGCCAGTCTGGAAATGATCGACCTGCCCGGCCGTGAGGGGCGTCTGCGCAAGGCGCTGGCTGAGGTGCAGAAAGATTACGACTTCATCTTTATCGACTGCCCGCCCAGTCTGGATCTGCTCACCCTCAACGGCCTGAGCGCCTGCGACAGTGTGCTCATCCCGGTGCAGTGCGAGTACTATGCGCTGGAAGGATTGTCGGAGCTCATCAGCACCCTCAAGACCATCCGCAAAAAGTATAATCCGTATCTGGATATCGAGGGTGTGGTGTTCACCATGTTCTCGCTGCGGTACAACCTGACCGTGCAGGTGGTGGAGCAGGTGCAGAAGTACTTCGGCTCCAAGGTGTACAAGACCACCATCCCGCGCTCCATCCGCATTTCGGAAGCGCCCAGCTACGGCCAGCCCATCAATTTCTACGAGCCGAAGGGCAAGGGCAGCGAAGCCTATATGGACTTGGCCATCGAATTCGTCAAGCACAACCGCCCGCAGGAACCTAAAAAGTCCCGCGCAAAGGCTGCACCCGCCGCAGAGCCGGCGAAAAATGCTCTGGAAGATTAAAACAGGGGGAACAAGGTAAACAATGGCAAGAGGAAAAGGAGGGCTCGGACGCGGGCTGGACAGTCTGTTTGAGGACGCAGCACCGGTCTTTGAGTCAGAGCACGCAGCGGTGGAAACGTTGCCGCTGCGCGAGATCGAGCCGGACCCCGACCAGCCCCGCAAGACCTTTGAGCAGGAGACCCTCAGTGAGCTGGCTGCCAGCATCGCCGAGCACGGCTTGCTGCAGCCCATCGCGGTGCGGCCAAGACCCATGGGCGGTTACAGCATCGTGGCAGGCGAGCGCCGCTGGCGCGCCTCCCGCATGGCGGGTCTTACGGAGGTGCCGGTGGTCATCAAGGATGTGTCCGATGAGCAGGCCATGGAGCTGGCGCTGGTAGAGAACCTGCAGCGCGAGGATCTGGACCCGGTGGAAGAAGCTGCCGGCATCCGGGAGCTGATGACCCGCTGCGACCTGACACAGGAGCAGGCCGCCCGCAAGCTGGGCAAGAGCCGCAGCGCGCTGGCAAACAGCCTGCGTCTGCTCAACTTACCGGAAACGGTGCTGGAGCTGCTGAAGAGCGGTTTTATCAATACCGGCCACGCCAAGGTGGTGCTGGGTCTGCCTACACCGGAATTGCAGGCCGAAGCCGCGCAGATCATCGCGGACAACCAGCTGAACGTCCGGCAGGCCGAGGCGCTTTGCAAAAAGATGGCAAAGCCCGCCAAGGAGCCCCGCGAACCCGCACCCCGCGGCACTTTGCCGGTGGAGGTGGAAGAGAGCCTGAAACAGGTGCTGGGCAGCGAGGTGAACGTGGCCTACCACGGCGGTAAGGGCAAGCTGACGGTGCATTTTTACTCCGACGAGCAGCTGCGCGCCTTTGCAAACCTGCTGGGACAGTACCAGATGGAAACCGAATAATCATGCGATCCAAGGCGGGAACTGCCGCCTTTGAACGGCAGCGGAAAGCCGCAAGTGCACCGCTGCAAGCCCAATAGAGTTAAGGAGAGTCAATCATGCTGGATATCAAATTTGTCCGCGAGAACCCGGACGCCGTTAAGGAAAACATCAAAAAGAAGTTTCAGGATGCAAAGCTGCCGCTGGTGGACGAGGTCATCGAAAAGGATGCCAAGTACCGTGCAGCCCTGAAGGAAGTGGAGGCCCTGAAGGCCGCCCGCAACAAGCTGAGCAAGGCCAACGGCCCGCTGTTCGGTCAGCTGAAGAAGTGCACCGACGAGGCACAGAAGGCTGAGCTGCAGGCACAGATCGACGCCAACAACGCCGCCGTCAAGGCGGACGCCGACAAGATGGCAGAGCTGGAGAAGGAAGAGGAGGCACTGTCCGCCCGCATTCAGGAGATCATGTACTCCATTCCCCAGATGATCGACCCCAGCGTGCCCATCGGCCCGGACGATACCTATAACGTGGAAGCCCAGCGCTTCGGCGAGCCTGTCGTGCCGGATTTCCCCATCCCGTACCACACCGAGATCATGGAGAGCTTTGACGGCATCGATATGGACGCCGCAGGCCGCGTGGCCGGTAACGGCTTCTACTACCTGCTGGGCAACATCGCACGCCTGCACGAGGCTGTGCTGGCTTACGCCCGCGACTTTATGATCAACAAGGGCTTCACCTACGTCATCCCGCCCTTCATGATGCACGGCAACGTGGTGCAGGGCGTCATGTCCTTCCCCGAGATGGACGCCATGATGTACAAGATCGAGGGTGAGGATCTGTACCTGATCGGCACCAGCGAGCACACCATGATCGGCCGCTTCATCGACCAGACGCTGGACGAGAGCAAGATGCCTCTGACCCTGACCTCTTACAGCCCCTGCTTCCGCAAGGAGAAGGGCGCACACGGCATCGAGGAGCGCGGCATCTACCGCATCCACCAGTTCGAGAAGCAGGAGATGATCGTGGTCTGCCGCCCCGAGGAGAGCGCCGACTGGTACGAGAAGCTGTGGCAGATGTCTGTGGAGCTGTTCCGCAGCATGGAGATCCCCGTGCGCCAGCTGAACTGCTGCTCCGGCGATCTGGCTGACCTGAAGGTCAAGAGCTGCGATATCGAGGCTTGGAGCCCCCGCCAGCAGAAGTACTTCGAGGTCTGCTCCTGCTCCAATCTGGGTGACGCACAGGCACGCCGTCTGCACATCCGCATCAAGGGCAAGGACGGCAAGACCTATCTGGCTCACACTCTGAACAACACCTGCGTGGCACCTCCGCGTATGCTGATCGCCTTCCTGGAGAATCATCTGCAGGCCGACGGCAGCGTGACCATTCCCGAAGTGCTGCAGCCGTACATGGGCGGCCTGAAGGTCATGGTCCCCACCAATAAGAAGAACTAAAACTGCACCGGGTTTTCCACAACCGGGCAGAAAAAGGTTGAAAAAAGCACCGCTTTCCGCACAGGGAAGCGGTGCTTTTTGCATGGGAAGCGGGAGCACCCTTTCAGCCAAGAGCACTGCCGGAAGCTTTCTCATTGCACCTGATACTTTAGCGACAGTGCTAACGGCGTGCGCCCTCTCCGCCACCTGCGGTGACACCTCTCCCAAAGGGAGAGGCAAGAGCACTGCCGGAAACTTTCTCTTTACACCTGATACTTTAGCAACGAGCCTTAGACCTTGGCTCTCCCTTTGAGGAAAGACTTCCCCCGCTCCGGGGGAAGATGTCACCGTAGGTGACAAAAGGGGGAATCTGGCGCGGGAGCGCCTGAGAGGGCTTTTTACCCGCAAAAGCGGCGAGAAAACCCGTATTTCAACGCACCTATGTAAATAAATTAAGAATATCAAAAAACTGCAAAATTTTTTGAAAATATGTGTTGACAAAAGGGGCATCTATGGATATAATAATAAAGCACCGTTCGAGTGCAAGTTAAATATGTGGCGGTATAGCTCAGTTGGCTAGAGCATTCGGTTCATACCCGAAGTGTCACCGGTTCAAATCCAGTTACCGCTACCACGTTACAGAGTTTCGCTAAGATAAGGGGGACGGTCGTCCGCAGTAGTGGACGATGAAAGTCGGAGGTTTTAGCGAAGCTCTGTATTTGTAAGGCCCGTTGGTCAAGCGGTTAAGACACGGCCCTTTCACGGCTGTAACATGGGTTCGATTCCCGTACGGGTCATAAAAACGCCTTTGCGCAATGCGCAAGGGCGTTTTTACTTTGTCCCGGATGGGAAGCCTGGCTACATAATACAGGATAGACTTTTTTCAAAAAATAAGATATACTTACGTTGAAAAGGTGGGATGTGTTATGCCGGAGATCAGTTTGTTTTGCGGGATACGGGTCACAATGTTTTACAGTGACCATAATCCGCCGCATTTTCACGCCGAATACGGCGGATTCAAGGCATTGATCGATATTCAAAATTCCTGTGTGATCCGTGGTGCATTGCCGGGGCGGCAGCTAAAGCTGATCCTTGCATGGTGCGAGCTGCATAAGGATGAGCTGATGCAGAACTGGGAACTGGCCAGAACTGCTGCACCGCTCAATCACATTGCACCGCTGATCTAAAAAAAGGAGGCATCTCTATGGATACGTTGTTCCCCAAGGTCTTGCAGGCTGTTGCGGGCGAGGACTTTACGGTGTACCTCTATTTCAACGATGGCTCTGTGCGTCTGTATGACGCAAAGCCGCTGCTTGCACTGGGCGGGGTCTTTGCGCCCTTGCAGGATGAAGCTTTTTTCAAAAGCCGCCTGACCGTCCTGAACGATACCGCAGCATGGGATGTGACCGGTGACCGGGACCCGGGCAGCTGTGTGGACTTGGACCCCATCGAGTTGTACGAGACCTGCCCTGTGGTGGTAGACCCGCTGGAATCGGCATCCTGAGCCGCAAAAATACGCAAAAACACGGGAAGATCCGCAGACCTTCCCGTGTTTTTATTTATTTATTCTGCTCCTGCACATACCGCAGGATATCCTCCGGCACCTCTGCCAGTGCATCCGCACCGGCGGCGGTCAGCTCGGCGCGACCGCGGAAGCCCCACAGCGCGCCCATGGCGGGCAGGTGGGCGTTGTGCCCGGTGAGGATGTCCACGTCACTGTCGCCCACAAAAAGGGTAGCGGCGGGGTCTGCGCCCAGCTCGGTCATCAGGGCGTACAGCCCGGTGGGGTCGGGCTTGGTAGGCACGCCCGGGCGGTTGCCCCGCACGGCGTCAAAGCGGCCGGTGCCAAAGTAGTGGGCAATGATGCCGCCGCACAGGGCATCGGCTTTGTTGGAGAATACCGCGCACTGGATGCCCTCGGCCTTCAGTGCGTCCAGCAGTGCCGGAATGCCGGGGTAGGGCGCGGTCTTGTCCTCCTTGTGGGCGTCGTACCGGGCGGTGAACTGCGCCAGCGTCGCCGCCAGCTGCGCCGGGGTGCGGGCTTCGGCGGGAGAGAATCGCTCCACCAGCTTGGGGATGCCGTTGCCCACCATCAGCTTGAACTGTGCCACCGTAAAGGTGGGCCAGCCGTTTTGTGCGCACACCCAGTTGCCGGCATCGGCAAGGTCGTCGATGGTGTTCAGCAGGGTGCCGTCCAGATCAAATAATACAGTCTTTATCATAAAATAGTCTCCGTTGGTCTGTGATACAAAAAATGCCCCGCCGACCGTAGGTTCAGCGGGGCATCGCAAGTATACTTCTATATCTCCAGAAAATCAAGAGCCGCCAGCGGCACGCTGCGCACGGTGACCTTTTCTTTGCCGGGAAATACAAGGGTCAGGTTGGCACGCTGTACCGTCACCGCCCAAGGGGATTGCAACGCGGTAAAGCCGGTGTCCGGGTGGAACACGCACAGCTGGTGCAGATGGAACTGGTGCTGCCGACAGAGCAGCAGCTGTCCCTGCTGCTGCCATACGCCCTCTCGGTGCCAGCCCACGGCGGCAGCGCCCAGCAGGGCGGCAAATACCCCGGTGGGGATGAGCAGCGGCAGGGTAAGGGCAGGCAGAGTGGTGCGGGATACCGCCGTCAGCAGCAGGCAGAGCGCCAGCGGGATGCCCGCCGGCAGAAAAAATACCATGCTGCGGTCAGTGGTGTCGGTGCGGGTATCCGGAGGCAGCTGCGCCATCTCGGGCAGCAGTTCCCGCAGCAGCGGGGTGCCCTCCCGCCAGACGAACAAGGGCAGCTCCGGGCGGCACGCCCCTGCCGAGACAAATACCGGGCAGTAATGCAGCGCCCATGTGGCGGGGGAGCGGCGCAGGTCGGCGTAGTTCAGCTGGCTGAGCCGCAGCCGCATCTCGTACCGGCGTACAAGCCCGCCCCGACTGCCCAGCTGGGTGTCGGTGCGCCAGACGGTGTAATGCACCGCCTGCAAAGCGCTGCGCACCAGACTGATGAAGAACAGGGTGCCCGCCAGTACCAGCAGCCACGCCGTGCCCAGCGGCAGCCAGCGGGCGGCAAACGCCGCCAGCTGTCCCAGTTGCGCAAGGGCAGCGGTCTGGGCGTCCGGGGCGTAGCTTTGGGTCTGGTGGATGGCCAGCCACCATAAAATCAGGGTAGACAGGCCATTGGCACCCAGCACCGTAAAGGCCAGCTTTTCGCCGCCCTTGGGCGCGTGCCACAGCGGGTCTGTCACCGGCAGCAGCACATCGGCAAGCTCCTCGGCCTGCTGCCGGGTAAGATACAAAGTAATGGTCTTGGTCTGCCCCACAGGGTACAGCACCACCCGGCAGGCACCGGTCAAGCGGTAGAGCAGGGGCTGCTCCAGCATCAGCGCCGCCAGCCCCTCGGCGCGCAGGGCGCGGTCCAGCCGCACTCCCAGCCGCCAGCTGACGTGCACCGTGCCCTTGGCATCCACCTGCCAGCGGCCGCCATAGTACACCGCCCAGCACACGGCGCTGATAAAGAAGAGCAATACAAGCTCCTGCCGCAGCGCCGCACGCAAAGCGTCCCAGTTGCGGTCAAAAAGCACCTGTACCAGCGGCAGAAGGTACACCAGCAGGGTCTTGCGCAGCAGATGCAGTGCCGCCAGCGGGTGGAAGTGCTTTTCCCGGTTCATACGTTGCCCTCCATCAGTACCGCCGCCAGCGCGGTGGCCTGTGCGGCGGGGATGCCGGGCAGCACCAATTGCAGCCCCGGGCTGCGCACAAGGAGCACAGTGCACCCTGCCGCCCACAGCAGTGGGGTGCGCAGCAGCTGCACCCCGGTGACCGCCCGGCGCGGGATGCGGTGCAGCACAGGGATGGCTATTCCGGACTGCACCGTGACGCTGTCTGCCGTCAGGGCGGCGACAAAGCTGCAGCAGCGCGCCCGGACAAGCGCCACCAGCGCCGCCCATACAGCGCAAAAGACTGCGCCCGCCCACACACTCTGCCAGAAGGCAAAGGGCGCACAGAGCAGCCCGGGCACGGCTGCCCAGACGCAGAGCACCCGGCGGGCGCGGGGCGGCAGCACCAGCGCGGTGTGCAGCAGCTCCTGCTCGCTCATTTGTGGGAGGAAAGACCCCACGCATCCATCAGCAGATGCAGGGTGTCGTCCTGTGTCAGGCACAGCAGCCGGTCCCACGGCAGCAGCACCGTGCTGCCGTGAGGGATGATGAACTCGGTATCCCGGGTGATGCTGACCAGAATGGCATCGCCGGGAATGGGGATCTCCTTGATCTCCTTGCCCGCAAACTGAAAGTCCTCCGGCAGCAAAATTTCATTCAGGCTGGCAGTGCCGCCGCCCAGAGAAAGCAGCTGCCGGATGGTGTCGGTCTCGATCTCCCGCTCCAGAATGTGGCTCAGGTTGTCGGTGCCGCACACCACGGTGTCCACGCCCAGCGTGTGCAGGATGTCCCGGTTTTTGGGGTTGGAGGCGCGCGCCACGGTGCGATTCACGCCGAACTCCCGCTTGGCGATCTGGCACGCCACCAGATTGGTCTCGTCGGTGTTGGTCACCGCCACAAAGGCGTCGCAGCTGGCCACATCGGCGGTGCGCAGGGTGTCAAAGCTCAGAGAGTCGCCGCAGATGACCGGGATATCCAGCGTATCCGCAAGGGTGCGGCACAGCGCCTCCTGCGGCTCGATGATGGTCACCTTATGGCGGTGGGACAGCAGGCTTTGGGCAAGATACATGCCCACCCGGCCGCCGCCGGCAATACAAACTTTCATATCGTTACCTCATTCTACGGCTTGTAAAGTGAAAACAGGCTGTTTTACTTGGAAAGAGCCCGGAACACCGCCTGCTCAGTCAGCACGGTGGGGCAGATGGTCTCCAGCTCGTAGGCCTTGTGGTATAAAATTTGCAGATGCGGGTCGGATACCCGGCAGATGACCTTATCCCGGCGGAAGATGTTCTTTGCCAGCTGCGCCGCCATCAGGTTCACCGAGTCCTCCTCGGTCACCGCCGCCACGGCGTCGCAGTTCTCCACGCCGCCCCGGCGCAGGGTGTCCGGGTCGGTAGGGTCGCCCACAAGGGCAGTGCCGTGAAAGGTATAATCGTCAAAGGCATCCAGACGCTTGAGCTGCTCAGGGTCCTTTTCCACCACCGAGATATCATGGCCGATGCGCTCCAGATCGCGGATCAGCGCCGCACCCACCTGATCGCAGCCGATCACCAGTATGTTCATGAAGGTTCACCTCGTTGTTCTCAGTGCTTTCAGCGTCGGGCGCAGAAAGCGGACAGACTTCTTATTTTTATAGTATAGCACATTTCCCGGGGCAGATAAATACAGCGCCCGGGGGAAAATTTCTATAATCTGTATGCACAGGGGCTCATAGTATGGTATACTGAAACTGCTTTTGAAAAAACTACGCATCCAACCGGGTGCTGCAGGAGGGATTTATTACGTTTTTCGAGATCATCAAAGCGATCCTGATGGGTATCGTGGAGGGCATTACCGAGTGGCTGCCCATCTCCTCCACCGGTCACATGATCCTTGTGGAGCAGGTCGTCAAGTTCAATGCCAGTGAAGAATTCATGTCCATGTTCCGGGTGGTCATCCAGCTGGGTGCCATTCTGGCCGTGGTGGTGCTGTTCTGGAATAAGCTGTGGCCCTTCGGGCTGCGGCAGGGCAAGGTCATCTCCAAGCCCAGCGTGTGGATCCTGTGGTTCAAGGTGGTAGCCGCCACCCTGCCGGTGCTGGTCATCAGCCCGCTGGACGACTGGATGGAGGCACACTTCTATAACTACATCACCGTAGCCGCCATGCTGATCCTGTACGGCGTGCTCTTCCTTGTGGTGGAGAACCGCCGCACCACGCCCCGGGTCACAAAGCTGGAACAGATCAGCTACCGGGATGCGCTGCTCATCGGCGTGTGGCAGTGCCTTGCCATCATCCCCGGCACCTCCCGCTCCGGCGCTACCATCGTGGGCGGTCTGCTGCTGGGGCTCTCCCGCGCCTGCGTGGCGGAGTTTACCTTCTATCTGGCTATTCCGGTCATGGCGGGTGCATCTCTGCTCAAGGTGGTCAAGTTCGCGTTTTCCGGTACGGCCATTACCGGCACCGAGATCGCTGTGCTGCTGGTGGGCTGTGTTGTGGCCTTTGCCGTCAGCCTTGCAGCTATCCGCTTCCTGATGGATTACGTCAAGCGCCACGACTTCAAGTTCTTCGGCATCTACCGCATCGTGCTGGGTGTCATCGTGCTGGCTGTGGCAGCCATCACCGCGCTGGCATAAGAGAAAATCTTAATAATGATAACAGGGGCTGCTGCACGGCATTCGGTGCAGCAGCCCCTGTTTTTTAGTATTAAACGCTCACTCTTCCGCTTTTTTCACCTTTACGCGCCACTTGTGGGACATATACTCCGAGCGCAGTTTGTTGGTAACAAAGGTCTGGCTGCTGTACAGGCCGTGGTGGCCGGAGAGCATAAAGCAGATACCGCAGCCCAGCGCGATGAGCTCCAGCCCGGCGCCGCTGAACAGCTCAAAGCCCAGCAGGATGGAGGGGATCAGGACGTTGGTGGCACCGCAGAAGATGGACACCAGCCCCACCGCCGCCGCAAATTCGGCGGGTAGACCCAGCAGCGGGCCGACCACGCAGCCGAAGGTAGCGCCCACAAAGAAGCTGGGCACCACCTCGCCGCCCTTGAACCCGCAGGCAAGGGTCAGCGCGGTAAGGAAGATCTTGCACAGAAAATCCCACGGCAGTGCCTGTCCCTGCTCCACGGCAGCGGTGATGACGCTCATGCCCGCGCCGTTATAGCGCCCCACGCCGAAGAGATAGGAAAAGCCGACGACCAGCACGCCGCCCGCAAAGACCCGCACCCACGGGTTTGGGAGAAGCTTTGGCACGGTGTGCTCCATGAAGTGGAGCGTATAGCAGAACAGGCGGGAAACGGCAGCGCAGGCCACGCCCAGCAGGATGACCAGCAGGGCGGTGCGGACATTCAGCTCCGGCGCAGTGAGGGCAAAGTGGGTGGGCGCGATGCCAAAGACCAGCGAGCAGCCGTAGGCGATGAGGGCAGAGGTAAAGGCGGGGACAAAGGCAGAAGTAAAGGTCAGACCCACATCCTCCACCATCATAGCAAAGCAGGCCGCCGCTAGCGGGGTGCCGAACAGGGCAGAGAAGAACGCAGCCATGCCGCTGATGGTGGCGGTGCGGCGGTCGTGGTCCTTGAGCCGCAGCAGGGTGCCAAGGTTCCAGCCGATGCTGCCGCCCATCTGCAGCGCAGCGCCCTCGCGGCCGGCAGAGCCGCCGCACAGGTGGGTGAGCACCGTGCCCAAAAAGATAGCGGGCACCAGCAGAATGCTGACCGGCTCGCCGCTCTGCACAGCGCGGATAACGTTGTTGGTGCCCACGCCCTCGCACTTTGTTACTTTATAAAGGGCGGTGATGAGCAGACCCGCCACAGGCAAAAGGAACAGCAGCCAGGGCTGCGCGGCACGCAGCTCGGTGGCGTGCTCGACAGCAAGATGGAACAAGGTGCCCAGAAATCCGCAGAGCAGACCCATGGGGACCGCCAGAAAGAACCATTGCAGCGCCACCCGGACGGCGGCTACGGCTTCGCGCCGGAATGTATCAAAATCGTTCATAGAAATAACTCCTGTATCTTGACATCCGTTCTGTTTTTTGGAACCGATATAAGATAACACCGCAGGGCAGGACTGTCAACCCCAAAATGGGCAGAGAAAAACGGCGCTGCTCCATTTTCTGTTTACACCGCTCGGCCGGGTGTGCTATACTGAACAAAAGAGAGACCGCGCGGCAGACGCCGCCGGAAGGATATGGGAGGAAAAACACCATGGAAGCATCCAAAGTTTACTATACGGATTTCCGCTGTCCGGTGGGCACCAGCCTGCTGGAAAAGCTGCGCCGGGTGTGCATTGCCGCCGGCATCAAGGACATCGACATGGACGGCCGGTTCGTGGCCATCAAGATGCACTTCGGCGAGCTGGGCAATCTGGCTTTTCTGCGTCCCAACTACGCCAAGGTGGTGGCAGACCTGTGCAAGGAGCAGGGCGGTATGCCCTTCCTGACCGACTGCAACACCCTGTACCCGGGCAGCCGCAAGAATGCACTGGAGCACCTGAGCTGCGCCCAGCTGAACGGCTTCTGGCCCATGACCACCGGCTGTCAGGTGATCATTGGTGACGGTCTGCGCGGCACGGATGAGGTGGAAGTGCCGGTGCCGAACGGCGAATACTGCAAGACCGCGAAAATCGGCCGTGCTATCATGGACGCGGACGTGTTCATCAGCCTGACCCACTTCAAGGGCCACGAGTCCACCGGCTTCGGCGGTGCGCTCAAGAATATCGGCATGGGCTGCGGCTCCCGCGCGGGCAAGATGGAGCAGCACGCTGCCGGCAAGCCCGCCGTGCAGGAGGGGCTGTGCCGCGGCTGCCACCGCTGCGCCAAGGAGTGCGGCTCGGACGCCATTACTTACAATGCCGAAAACAAGGCGGTCATCGACTACGACAAGTGCAAGGGCTGCGGCCGCTGCATCGGTGCCTGCAGCTTTGACGCCATCTATTCTCCCAACGACTGCGCCAACGAGCTGCTGGACCGCAAGATGGCCGAGTACGCCGCCGCAGTCTGCCACGACCGTCCCTGCTTCCACGTTTCTCTGGTGCAGGACATCAGCCCCAACTGCGACTGCCACGGCGAGAACGATGCACCCATCCTGCCGGATATCGGTATCTTTGCATCCTTTGACCCGGTGGCGCTGGACCAAGCCTGCGTGGACGCCTGCCTGAACGCCGCCCCGCTGCCCAACAGCCAGCTGGGCGCAAACCTTGCAAAGCCGGGCTGGAACTGCTACCACGACAACTTCAAGGACTCCAACCCCAACATCGAGTGGAAGGCCACCCTTGACCAGGCCGAGAAGGTGGGCATGGGCACCCGCCAGTATGTGCTGAAAAAGGTATAAAAATCAGAAACAGAAGGGATGCTGCACATGGTCAGCATCCTCGCCCTCTCAGCCATCGCTTCGCGATGCCAGACTCCCCCTTTTGTCGCTGCGCGACATCTTCCCCCGACCGGGGGAAGTCGTCCCTCAAAGTGGGAGCCCTTGGCAGTCCACGCAGACTTCATCTTTCTGCCAAGGCCTCTCCCTTTGGGAGAGGTGTCACCGTAGGTGACGGAGAGGGCGAGCCCGCTAAAGAAAAAGCATCTGCAACAAAATCGCTGATTCTGAAATTCAGAAGCGATGGTTGCAGATGCTTTTTTGTTTTATTAAGCTTCGCCGTTTGTCTCCGGCACAATGCCGTCCAGCACGGTCTGCAGCGCCTGCCAGTTTTTCAGGGTGCAGCCGGGCAGGGTGTCAGCGTCCAGCCCTGCGTCCGCGATGCGGCCGGTCATGCTGTCCTTGTCGCTGAGCAGGTCCAGCGCGGCGTCCTTGACCAGCGGCCATGCCTCGGCAAAGCCCTCCTGCTGGTTGTCGGTCAGACCGTCGTACCAGCTGTAAAAGGCATCCTGAATGGCTTCCGGGGAGCGGCTGGACATCCGCGCGTCCTCGGCCCAGTGCAGCAGCGATGCCGCCGCGATGACCGATTTCAAGGAGCAGCCGGATACCCCGGGCCCCCAGCCCAGACAGGGCGCAAAGGCGTTTTCCGTGCCGGTGATGGAGAACACCGAGTTCTCGTCAAAGTTGCCGGGGTTCAGCTCTCCGGTGTTGGCTTCTGTGGTGGAGGAAGGCAGCTCACTGCTGCCGGAAGCGGATGCGCTGTCCGAGGCGGGCGCAGCGCTGGATGCGGGGCTGCTTGCAGAGCCGCCGCAGGCTGCCAGCAGACAGCCCAGTAAAGCGGCGCACAGCAGCAGCGCAAGGGAGCGGATATATTTCGATGTCATAAGAAAAACCTCCGTAACTGGTGCCCCGGCAAGCCGCCGGAGCAATGCGGGATCTACACCCTAAGTATACGTTCTGCGCACGGCGTTGTCAATCGTTCCGCGCAGGACGAATTTCAAGCAGCACCTGTGCAGGATATACAAAAATGCAGCTTGAATTTCGGGCAGTTCCACGCATTGACATTCTCCGCGCTGGCTCGTATAATCAAAGGCAGACAAGTGAATTTATCAGTGCGTGTAACTGTTCGATCAGGCATGAGCATCAGAGGGAAGGCGGCAACGGCATCCCTTTGGTTCTTGTGCCCTTTTCTTTTTATAAAAGCTGCGGCATGGAAGCGGAGGAGTGCGGCGATGCAGGCTGTAAAGGTATTCAATAACAATGCGGTGTCGGTGGTCATGCCGGACGGCAGGGAAGCCATTCTCGTGGGCAACGGGCTTGGGTTTGGCCGCCGCCCGGGGGACGTGATCGACAAAAGCCGCGTTTCCAAGGTGTACTATGTGCAGAACGAGCTGCAGACCAAGTTCCTCAAGATGCTGGATAACGTTACCCCGCAGGTGATGCAGGCCGCCGAGCGCATCTCGCTGGCGGCAGAGGAGCAGGGCATCCTGCTCAGCAGCAAAAGCACCATCTCGCTGGTGGACCACATCAGTTTTGCGCTGGAACGTGTGGAAAAGGGTACTTTTCTGCCCAACCTCATGCTCTCGGAGACCCGGATGCTGTACCCGAAGGAGTACGCGGTGGGGCAAAGGGCGCTGGAACTTGTCCGGCAGTTCTGCGGCGTACAGCTGCCGGAGGACGAAGCGGGCTACATTGCCCTGCATCTGGTAGCCGGTGCGGCGGACGGCGCGCTGGCCTACGATACCGTAAAGTTCGTCAAGGCGGTCAAGGAGATCATCTGTGATACCTATCACTGCACCTTTGAGGAAGAAAGCCTTGAGACCACCCGCCTGACCGTACACCTCAAGTTTCTGGCGGCGCGCATTCTGCGGCACACTCCTTGGCAGGACGCCGGGCTGGAGTCCATGTACACGGTGCTTTTGCAGCGCGACAGCCGCAACGAGGTGTGCTTGCAGCGCATCAATGCCTATCTGCGGCAGGAATTTGATTACGAGCTGGATCATCAGGAGCAGGTCTATCTGCTCATCCACCTGACCAAGATCGTAGGATAAAACGCTTCAACAGGGCGTCCGGAAGCCCTGCGGAATAGAAATCATCCCCCAAAACAGTCAAGTCAAAAAGTGAGGAGTATTACACGATGAAAGAAAAAGTCATGAATGGCTTGGAAAAGTTCTCCAAAGCCATGCTCTCACCGCTGTCGTATATCTCGGCAGCAGGCCTGATCCTTGTGCTGGGCGCATTGCTTACCAGCACAAGCCTTAGTGCGATGATCCCCGTTCTGCAGTGGACCCCTATCAAGCTGCTGGGACAGCTGATCTACAACTGCATCATGGTCATCATCAACAACCTCAGCCTGATGTTCTGCGTGGGCATCGCAGCGGCGCTTGCCAAAAAGAACAAGCAGCAGGCTGCCATCATCGGCCTGATGAGCTACTTTATGTACCTGACCGCCGGCAACGTCACCCTGACCCAGCTGGGTATGCTGGCAGAGCCTGACCCGATGGTGGGTCTGTACGGCACCGGTCAGTCCACCGTGTTCGGCATCCAGACGGTGGATATGGGCGTGTTCGGCGGCATCCTGCTGGGCTTGGTCTGCGGCTGGGTGTACAACCGCACCTGTGAAAAGCAGTTCAAGGGCATCATCACCCAGATCTATTCCGGCAACCGCTGGTCCTTTACCTGCATGGTGGTCTTTTCCATCCTGTTCGGCTTTGGCTCCTGCTTCTTCTGGCCGCCGGTGCAGAACGTGATCAGCGCACTGACCGACCTGATCGCCACCTCCGGCAACTTCGGCCTGTTCCTGTACGGCTTTTTGGAGCGCTTCCTCATCCCCACCGGCCTGCACCACCTCATCTACACCCCCTTCCAGTTCTCTGCACTGGGCAACAGCCTGACCGTGGGCGATGCCACCTACACCGGCTCCTACATCGTCATGATGATGGAGTACAGCATGGGTCTGCCCTTCTCGGACGGCATCGTGTGGATGTACACCGGCTTCACCAAGACCTTCGGCTACTTTGGCATCGTGGCGGCCTTCATCTTCTGCGCCCGCAAGGAGAACCGCAAAAAGACCGCTGCCGTTCTGGTGCCGCTGGCCTTTACCGCTTCTCTGGCTTCCATCACCGAGCCGCTGGACTTCATGTTCTGCTTCTCTGCGCCCATCCTGTGGGTGGCACACGCCTGCATTTCCGGCCTGTTCATCGTGCTGCTGCACATCTTCCATGTCACCGGCTTTACCACCAACCTCCTCGGCTCGATTCTGATGAACCTTTCCGCCGGTGCAGATAAGACCAACTATCCCACCCTGTACCTGCTGGCGCTGTGCCAGATCGCAGTGTACTTTGTGGTGTTCACCCTGCTGATCAAGGCCTTCAACCTGCACACCCCCGGCCGGGAAGAGGTGAGCACCGAGACCGCGGGGAGCGATGCACCCGCCAAGAAGGCAAGCGTGAAGAACGCTGCCGAGGTGCAGTGCGTCATCGACGGTCTGGGCGGCAAGGAGAATATCCTGTCGGTGGACAACTGCTTCACCCGCCTGCGGGTAAACATCAAGGACCCCGCAAAGCTGGACGAAGCTGCCATCAACAAACTGCCGAACAGCGGCATCGTGAAAAAGGGTACCGATATCCAGATCGTTTACGGTCTGCAGGTAGCCGATATCAAGCGTGCTGTGGAAGCACAGCTGGAAAACCAGTAAACCGCTTTTCCGCGCCCCGGCGGACTGCGCCGGGCTAACCTGAAAAATACAAAAAAGGAGCGTTTAACTATGGTCATTACCATCGCTGGCGGCGGTAGCACTTTTACCGCCGGTATCGTCAAATCCATCGCCCTGCGCCGGGAAGAACTGGAAGTGGACGAGATCCGTCTGTTCGACATCAACAAGGAGCGGCAGGACAAGGTTGCCGTTGTGGTGGACTGGGTCCTGCACAAGGAGCTGAATACCGACATCAAGCTGGTGGTCACCACCGATGTGCAGCAGGCTTACACGGACACCTCTTTTGTGTTTGCCCAGATGCGCGTGGGCGGCTACGCCATGCGGGAGCAGGACGAAAAGATCCCTCTGCGCCACGGCTGCGTGGGACAGGAGACCTGCGGCTGCGGCGGCATGGCCTACGGAATGCGCACCATCTTCCCCATGATCAAGCTGATCGACGATGTGGAAAAGTATGCCAAGAAGGACTACTGGATCCTGAACTACTCCAACCCCGCCGCCATCGTATCCGAAGCCTGCCGCAAGCTGCGCCCGAAGGCACGGATCATCAACATCTGCGATATGCCCATCGCCATCATTGACGTGGTGGCAGCTGCCATGGGCATCCAGAACAAGAAGGAGATCGTCTACGATTACTTTGGCCTGAACCACTTCGGCTGGTTCACCTCCATCCAGTACCACGGCGAGGATCTGATGCCCAAGCTGCGCGCCTACATCAAGGAGAACAAGATCCTTCTGCCGGAAAGCTACCTCAAGGGCATGGGCGCGCTGACTTCCTCCAGCAGCCAGAACCGCCACACCAAGGGCAGCTGGTACTATGTGTGGAAGGGCGAGTACGAGATCATGGAAAACTTCCCGGAGTACCTGCCCAACACCTACCTGAACTACTATCTGCAGGCCAAGGAGTTCGTGGAGCACTCGGACCCGAACCACACCCGCGCCAACGAGGTGGAGGAGACCCGCGAAAAGAACCTGTTCGACGGCATCGACCACTACCTCAAGACCGGCGAAGTGGACGCCAACACCTTCTATGCCGGCAGCCACGGCGACTGGATCGCAGATCTTTCCGCTGCGCTGAAGAACGACACCAAGGCACGCTTCCTCATCATCACCGAGAACCGCGGCGCGATCCCCAATATGCCCTATGACGCAATGGTGGAGCTGCCCGCTTACATCGGCAAGAACGGCCCGGAGGTCATTGCCCGGGACAACATCCCGCTGTTCCAGCAGGGCTTGATGATGCAGCAGCTCAACAGCGAAAAGCTGCTGGTGGAGGGCTGCGTGGAAGGCAGCTACGAGAAGGTGCTGCAGGCCTTCACCCTGAACAAGACTGTGCCCAGCATGAACGTTGCCAAGGCCATTCTGGACGATATGATCGAAGCCAACAAGGGCTACTGGCCGGAGCTGCACTGAGCAGCCGACCTTACAGCCGCCGCAGGCATTGCCGCCTGCGGCGGCTTTTTTATGCGCATTGACCTTTGCACAGCAAGGGCTTATAATGAGAAAAAACCAGTAAAAGCGAAAGGAAGCACACCCATGCAAAACAAAGCCCCTGTATCCACCAGCCGCCCGGTCACCGGGCGCTTTGCGCCCAGCCCCAGCGGACGGCTGCATCTGGGCAATCTGGCGTGCAGCCTGCTGGCATGGCTCAGCGCAAAAAGTCAGGGCGGGCGCATCGTGCTGCGCATCGAGGATCTGGACGCCGAGCGCTGTCCCCGCGTTTATGCCGACTTGCTGGAGCAGGACCTTGCGTGGCTGGGGCTTACATGGGACGAGGGCGGCAGCACCGGCGGCGCACACGCACCCTATTACCAGAGCGAATGCGGGGACATCTATACCCAAAGCTACCGCAAGCTGGAACAGAGGGGGCTGGTGTACCCCTGCTTTTGCTCCCGCTCTCAGCTGCACGCCGCCAGCGCACCCCACACCTCGGACGGCAACGTCATCTACCCGGGCACCTGCCGGGGGCTGACGCCGGAAGAGATCGCGGAAAAACGCAAAAAGAAAGCCCCTGCCTACCGCCTGATGGTGCCGGATGAGGAGATCACCTTTACGGACGGCTGCATGGGCACCCACACGGAAAACCTGCTGCGGGACTGCGGTGATTTCTATCTGCGCCGGGCAGACGGCGTGTTTGCCTATCAGTTGGCGGTGGTGGTGGACGATGCCCGCATGGGCGTCACCGAGGTGGTGCGCGGGGCAGACCTGCTATCCTCCACGGCGCGGCAGCTGTACCTGTATCGTCTGCTGGGTCTGCAGCCGCCCCGCTTTGCCCACTGCCCGTTGCTGCTGGCAGCGGACGGGCGGCGGCTGTCCAAGCGGGACGGCGACCAGAGCCTTGAAAACCTGCGGGCAAAGTACACCGCCCCGGAGATCATCGGTAAGCTGGCGTATGCCTACGGCTTGCAGCCGGAGCCGGCACCCCGCACCCCGGAAAGCCTTGTGCCGGACTTTGCGTGGACAAAAGTCCCCAAGCAGGATATCTGCCTGCCCGAGGGGCTGTTTTAAAAAAGGAAATGAAAAAACGACCCCTGCCAGCGCCAAAGGCGCTGACAGGAGTCGCTTTTTCTTTCTTCCTTAAGCTCTCCGCACCTGGGGCAGCTGGCTGCGCTCGGCGGCGGTAAAGGCACTGTCCAGCGCCAGTGCCAGCAGCGCACCCAAGGCCACATCGATGCAGCTGTGCTGCTTGAGCAGCACGGTGGAGCAGACGATGGAAATGCACAGCACAGCGGCTGCGGGACGCATCCAGCGGCGGCGCGGTGCATCAAAGATATGGCTGCGGTAGTACGCCAGCAGCAGTGTCACCGAGTTGAACACATGGATGGAAGGGCAGACGTTGGTGGCGGTGTCGGTGCGGTACAAAAAGCGCACCACCCGCGCAAAGATATCGCTGCCCGGCACCCAGTAGGGGCGCAGGTCCAGCGCTGTGGGCAGCACGGCGTAGCACGCCAGTGCAATGGTCATGCCGGAGAACAGCGGCAGGCACAGCCGCCAGAAGTCCTCACGCGGGGCTTTCCACAGCAGATAGAACAGGGTGAAGGGGATCCATACGAACCATGCAAAGTAGGGGATCACCGCATATTTGCAGAAGGGGATCAGATCGTCCAGACGGCAGTGCACCAGAATGCTGCGCAGGGGGACGTTTGCCTCCAGATAGTGAAAAACGGAAAGATAAAATATAGAATACAGCGCCATGAACCCGACCGGGTGGCGCGCAAGCCAGCTGCGTTTCATAGAATAGCCTCCTTTTGCAGAAGAGCAGAACTCGATAGCATTGAGAAATTATACGCCCGAACGATGAAGATTGCAAGAACGAAAGGTGAAAACTTTGTCAAGTGCTGAAAAAATAATTTGTGGAACTTGTAAAAAATACCATCGTTCTTCTGCTGATAATACGAATCAGAGCGGCGGTTTCCTGCAAAAAGAAAAAATCAGATCACACTCTGCTCCAGCCAGCTGCCGCGGCGGAAGCGCAGATAGAAGCACAGCGAGCGGAACACCCAGTCCAGATACATACCCATCCAGATGCTCAGCAGCCCGCCGCCGAAGCACAGCACGGCCAGATAGCAGAAGCCCACCCGGAACGTCCACATGGACACGATGCTCACGGTCATGGTAAACCGGGCATCACCGGCGGCGCGCAGGATGTTGGGCAGGGTAAAGCTGGACGGCCACACGAACAGGGAAACGATGTTAAACCACACCATGATGTCCAGCGCCATGGCCTGCGCCTCCGGCGAGAGGTTGAACAGGGACACCGCGAACCGGTTGGCGAAGAAGAAGGCCGACAGGTTCATCACCCACGCACCGCAGTAGGCGGTCAGCATCAGGCGGCGGGAGTAGTACACTGCCTGCTCCTTTTCGCCTGCGCCCAGACACTGGCCTACCACGGTCAGGGCAGCCATGCCCACGGCGTTGGCGGGGATGTTCAAAAAGGTGGTGGTGGTATTTGCCACCGCATTTGCGGCAATGGCTGCCGTGCCAAGGGTGGAGGTCAGGCTGGAGACCGACAGCTTGCCGATCTGGAACATCCCGTTCTCAATGCCGGCAGGGATGCCCACCCGCAGGATGCGCCGGATCAGCCCGCCGTTCGGTACCATTGCCCGCAGGCTGTCCACCCGCAGGGCGCAGCCCGGCTTTTGCAGCAGATACAACACCACCGCGCAGGCAATGGCGCGGGACACAAGGCTGGCAAGCGCCGCGCCCATGACCCCCATGCCGAAGCCGTAGATCAGCACCGCGTTGCCGCCGATGTTCACCACGTTCATCACCAGACTGGACAGCATACTGATCTTGCTGTTGCCCTGCGCCCGGAACAGCGCCGCACCGGCGTTGTACAGGCCAATGAAGGGATAGCTCAGCGCCGAAAGCAGAAAGTAGGTCTCGGCGTAGTGCATCACGTCCGCATCAATGGAGCCGAAGATGCCCCGCAGGATGGCGTGCCGCCCGCCGATGACCACCGCCGCCACCAGCACACTGAAACTGGACAGCACGAATAAAATCTGCGCCGCCGCCGCCTTGGCGTTTTTTGGCTCCTGATGGCCGATGTACTGGCTGGTGACCACCGCACCGCCGGTGGCCAGCGCGCTCATGATCTGGATCATCAGGGTGTTGAAGCTGTCCACAAGGCTCACGCCGGACACGGCGGCTTCGCCCACCGAGGATACCATCAAAGTATCAGCCAGACCAATGGTCACGCTTAACGCCTGCTCCGCGATCAGCGGCAGCAGCAGCGCCACCAGCGCCTGCCGTGGAAACAGGGGAGTGGATGTAAATTTGGACGATTTCATGCTGTCCTCCGTTGCAAATGACAAAAAAGCTCGAATGCTCCTATCATACAGCGGAAGCTGTCGAAATGCAAGTGTTGTATACAATAATTTTCCTGCTCAGGCAAATTCTTTGCTGGGCACGGCAGGGTAGCCGTAGTAAACAACGTAGTCAAAGGGCACTGCCGGGTCGGCATTCCACTTGCCGGTGCAGCTGCGCACGCTTTCGGCAAGGCTTGCCGGGGTAGGCGGAGTGCCGGGGTCTACCTTGTCGGTGCACACGGTGTTCCACACCGCCGCGCCAAAGGCGGCGCAGTTGTGCCATGCCGACCACTTGTCCGCCTTGGCAAGGGCGGCGTTCACAGCTGCCAGCTGCTCGGCGTTCATGGACAGCTGCAGACAGGTCAGGTTGACATAAAAATCCGGGAGATAGTGCGTATTATAGCTTTCGACGTTGTACCACAGCCCGGCGTGCTCCCGGTTGTTGCCCCGGGTGCCCATGGTAATGCTGGTGCCCGGCGCAATGGAAAGCCCGCCCACCACAAGGTCGGCGTCAGTGTTGTTGGTCACCGCAAGAAACACATGACCGTCAATGTTGACGGGCGTATCCTTTTCCACATAGGTGGTGTAGAGCCGCAGCACCGCCACGGCATCCTCGGCAGGGGCGGTACCGGCGGCGTCTGCCGGGGTCTGCACCGCGCAGGGGGCAAAGCGGTAGGCTGTGCCGTGCTGGGCAAGGAAGGCGTAAGCGTTCCACAGCGAGGTCTCGGTGCCGGTGCGGGCGGTCAGGGTGCGGGGCTCCTTGGCTGTGGGCTGGGCAGCGGGCGCGTCCTCGGCATAGGCGGTAAGGCTTATGCACAGCGCAAGGCCGAGGACAAGCAGCAGGCGGGAAAGCTTTTTCATGGGTGTTCCTCCGTATCAGCAATATTTTCTATAAGCTTAAAGCAATTTGCCGGTCAGGTCAAGCCGTTTGTTTCCCTTTACCCCCGGACATAGTTGTGTTAAAATAAGGTTGCAGCCCGCCCCGCTGTGCAGGAGAGGGGCGCTGTTTGGTAAATGATAAGATATATGATAAGAAGTTGAGGACCCATAAGGGGGTAAACTATGCAGCAAACTGCGCACAAGGTCGTTGTCATCGGGCACCGCAACCCGGACACCGACTCCATCTGCTCTGCCATTGCCTATGCAGAGCTGAAAAACAAGACCAGTGATCTGGTCTGCGAAGCCCGGCGTGCGGGCAAGATGAATCAGGAAACAGAATTCGTGCTGAAAAAGTTCGGGGTCACGCCGCCCCGGATGTGCACCGATGTCAACCCTAAAATTCGGGACGTGGATTACCGCCAGATTCCCGGCATCCCCGGCTCTACCAGCCTGCGCAAGGCGTGGGAGATCATGCGCGACCAGAAGATCGACACCCTTGCCGTGACCAGCGAGGAGGATGAACTGCAGGGCGTCATCACGGTGAAGGATATCGCCACCGCCAACATGGATCTGTTCGACACCGGCATCCTTGCCAAGAGCCGCACCAGCTACCGCAATATTCTGGAAACACTGGGCGCTACCATGGTGGTGGGCAGCGAGGACGCAGTGTGCACCACCGGCCACATCCGCATTGGCACCGCCACCCCGGAAATGCTGGAAAGCAGCATGGAAAAGGGCGATATCGTCATCCTGACCAACCGCTACGAAAGCCAGCTCTGCGCCATCGAGAAGGAAGCTTCTCTCATCATCATCTGCAACGGCGCAAAGGTAGGCCGCACCATCCAGCATATCGCCGCCGAGACCGGCGTAGCCATTATGAGTGCCCCCTGCGATACCTATGCGGCGGCAAAGCTCATCAGTCAGTGTGCACCCATCTCCTATTACATGACCCGGGACAATATCATTAAATTCACCCTCGTCAGCCCGGTGGCAGACGTCACCCGCGTGATGGCAAAGGTGCGCCACCGGTATTTCCCCATTCTGGACGCAGACGGTAAGTACTGCGGCATGATCAGCCGCCGCAACATCATCAACCTGCGCAAGCGCCGCATCATTCTGGTGGACCACAACGAAGCCACACAGGCGGTGGAGGGCTTTGATCAGGCCGAGATCCTGGAGATCATCGACCACCACCGCATCGGCAGTCTGGAGACCAGCGGCCCGGTGTACTTCCGCAACCAGCCGGTGGGCTGCACCGCCACCATCGTCACCCAGATGTACGATGAAAACGGCGTGACCATCCCGCAAAAGACAGCCGGTCTGCTGCTGGCCGCCATCCTGTCGGATACGCTGGTATTCCGCAGCCCCACCTGCACCCCCATCGACGTAAACGCCGCCAACCGTCTGGCAAAGATCGCCGGGGTGGACATCAACGAGTTTGCCAACGAAATGTTTGAAGCCGGCGAAAAGCTGGACGGCAAGACCGCCGAAGAGGTCTTTTTGCAGGACTTCAAGGTGTTCATGTGCGGCGATATCCGCTTTGGCGTGGCGCAGGGCAGCTATATGACCCGCAAGAACCTGACCGCCGCCGAGGCGCTGCTGAAGCCGTATCTCGAGGAAGCACGCAACAAGCAGAACGTGGAAGATATCTATATGCTGCTGACCGACGTGCCCAAGGAGGAGAGCGTGGTCATCTGCAACGGACGCTATGCCGCCGAGGTGCTGTCCGACGGCTTTGACACCCAGCCCGCCGCCGATGCCAGCTGGACGCTGCCGGGCGTGGTGAGCCGCAAAAAGCAGTTCATCCCCGCCCTGATGACCGCTTATCAGGAGCTTTGAGGGAAAGGAAAGCTTCCTCGCCCTCTCAGTCTCGCTTTGCTCGACAGATTCCCCTTTTTGTCGCTTACGCAACATCTTCCCCCGGTGCGGGGGAAGTCTTTCCTCAAAGGGGGAGCCCTTGGCAAAACAGCAAACGTTGCATGGACTGCCAAAGCCTCTCACTCTGGGAGAGGTGGCATTGCGGAGCAATGACGGAGAGGGCGAGCCCGGTAAAGGTTTAAATGCTATGTTCAACTTTTCAAACAAAAAGGACCGCACCCCGCCCGTTTTGCCGGAAGGCACAGTGCGGCGGCGCTACATCATCACCGGGCAGGTGCAGGGAGTGGGCTTCCGCTACCGTGCGCGGTACGCCGCGCAGACCCTTGACCTGACCGGCTGGGCGCAGAACGAGGATGACGGCAGCGTGACGCTGGAAGTGCAGGGCGACCCGGACAAATTTCTCACCCTGTTCGCCATGATCCAGAAAAGCGACTATATCCAGATCACCGGCATCCGCCAAAAGGACATCCCGCCCGACCCGTGGGAGCGCGGGTTCTCGGTAAAGGGGTATTAAAAAAGACGATTTGAAATGCGCGCCGCGTGTGCTGTGCGCATAAGCAGCGGAAAAATTATTCTAAATTTGCAATGCCGGAAGATCTGTGGATCTTCCGGCATTGCCTTTTCCCGGGAGAGAGCTGTAAAAGCAAGCGGTATTTACCGCGATACAAACAAAAAAGCCCCGGAGGGCGGCTGCTCTCCGGGGAACGATGTTAATATTATCAGGTCTTGGGGTATGCGAGGTTCTTGACCTGAATTGCGATTGCAGCATAGCTGCCCTTTTCATTGGTTCTGACAACGACAGCAGCCTTTGCCCACTCGGTGTCGAGCTTCACGTTGCTGTTGGTAGCATCGATTTTGCCAAGCTTCTCGGTGATCAAATTGACAAGGCCAGCTACGAGACCTGCAGTCTTATAGTCTGCCGACAGGGTAACAGTCACATACGGCTCTGCAGGATTGACGCCCTTGACATCAAAATCAACAAGGAGAATGCCAAATGCACTGGTTTCAGCCTTGATTCGTGCATCCAGCAGTTCTGCAGTCTCTTTATAGAGCTTGCTGTCATTCTTGACCTTGCCATCGTTATCGCACAGCTTTACAGCTTCGCTCTTTGTACCGAGCTGCTTCCGGATCGCTTCTTCCTTCTGTGTGTCTGCGCCGCCGCCACCGCCGGAACAGGCAGTAAACATCAGCATGGCCATTGCGCCTGCAAGCAGCAGAGCGACGATCTTTGAAAGTTTCTTCATAAGGGTATCCCTCCAATCAGCTTTTTGTGGTTATGTTTCTTTTTTCGGAAAGACTTTGCGCAACCGTTGTCGTCTTTCTGCCCTGATTATATCCGACCGGTGACGGTTTTGTCAATCGGGAATATAGCTAAACTTCCTGAAACAGTTTCGTGAAAAAGGATGAAAACAGGTCGGGTTTGTTGCAGTTCTGGTATATTTTCAGGCTGATTTTGTCGACAACTTTTCAAACGCCCTTGTCCCCGCCCCGGCGGCGTGGCTTTGCCGGGCACGGAAATACTTAAATTTGGACATATGTTGTGTCAAACCTCTATTTTGCCTTTTTACACATTTTCACCACGTTTTAGTGGTAAAATCATGTCTGAATTGAAACGAACTCGGAGGAAGTACCCATGCAACACTGTCCCGCCCGCGCGGCACAGCGGCTGGCGGCGGCAGTTCTGGCGCTGGTTTTGCTGCTGTGTGCCTTTTTGCCCCGTGCCCACGCCGCTGAGCTGAAGGAGAAAAACGGCATCCGGCTGCTCAGCTTTGACACCAGCCACATCCTTTCCATCGGCAACCAGACCTCCGGCAAGTGCAGCCTGTACGCACTGCGCTACGCCCGCACCATTCTGGACGGCAAGGTCTGCTCCGGCAGCGGGATGTGGTCAAACGGTGCGGTGTGGTCCGCTGCGGGCTACACGGGGTACGCCGGCACCCGCGCCGAGTGCCTGAAAAAGCTGTACAACGAGCTTGCCGCCGGGCGTCCGGTGATCGTGCACCTGAAAAACACCACGGTGAGCGGGGTCAAAAGGCACACGAACCGCACCTCTACTTATGAATACCACCTGACTTCCTCCGGCTGGAGCGAGGTGAACTACCCCCACATTGCCACCAGCAGCACCTACGGCCACTGGGTGTGCGTGGCGGGCATCTCGTCCACTGCCGACCCGGAAAACCTGACCGAGAGCGATTTCTACGCCCTCGACCCTGCCCGGGTCACCGCCAATGGCCGCCTTGCGGTCACCCGCCTGCTGGACGATACCCTATGGGTGGAAAATTCTCCCCTCAAAGTGCTGGGGTGAAATACGCTCCCAAAGCCCGCCTGCCCGGCGGGCTTTTTTGCGTGCCCTCTCAGGCGCTCCCGAAGAAACTCCCCCAGTCTCGCATTCGCTCGACAGCCCCCTCTGGGATGGGGCCTTTGGCATGGCGGTAAAGTTTCCGGCTAAAGCGCAAAGTTTCCGGGTGCGCCAGAGGCTCCCTCCCCGAGGGAGCTGGCAAAGCCGTCAGGCTTTGACTGAGGGAGTTTGCTTTTTTGCGCCTTTTTGTGACAAACCCCGCCCGCTGTGGTACAATAAAAGGGTATCGAACTCACACAGAAAGGACGTTTCCATGCAGCTGTTTGAACTGGTCAGCCCACGGCTGTTCCGCCCGCTGGCGGGGCCCAACCGGGCGTTTTATGCAGAGCTTTTGCTGCTGCTCTGGGAAGAGTGCCGCCATACGGCAGATTACAGCATTTCCCGCGCCGAAGCCGTCTCCCGTGCCGAGGATTATTTTGCCGCGCTGGCAAAGCCGCTGGCGCTGGATGCCGATGGTGCGGGCGATGAGGACGAGCAGCCCACCCGCGACCCCCACACGCTGGCGGTGGGCTTTCTGCTGCGTCTGCGCCGCACCGGCTGGCTGGAGGAGCAGCCCGGCAGCTACGAGACGGAGCCCACCCTTGCCTTTATGCCGGAGGTCACCCCGCTGCTGGATGCGCTGGAAGAGATCCTGAACCCCCGGGTGGTCACCTATACCGGCAAGCTGTACAAGGCGTGGCAGCTGCTGGGCAGCATCGGGCAGGAAAAAAGCCCCTACGAGAACGTGCTGCGGGAGGTGGCGGCAGACCTTGAGACCTTGAACAAGTCCCTGCGCGCCCTCAACGCTTCCATCGGGCATTATATCGACCGCCTGACCCATAACCGCACCCCGCAGGAGGTGCTGGAACTGTTCGACCAGTACGAGGAAAAGGTGGTGGCAGCAGCGTACCATCGCTTTAAAACCAGCGATAACCTGTTCAATTATCGCGCCTATCTGGAAGAAGAACTGGACGACTGCGAGCAGAACCAGCTGCCCCGTCTGGCGCTGGATTACGCCCGGGTGGAGCG
This sequence comes from Faecalibacterium prausnitzii, assembly GCF_003324185.1. GTDB lineage: Bacteria > Bacillota > Clostridia > Oscillospirales > Ruminococcaceae > Faecalibacterium > Faecalibacterium prausnitzii. The sequence continues at coordinate 27,202 of NZ_PXUP01000001.1, read as the reverse complement.
CTGCGCCCCCGGCGAGGCTGCACCCCGGGTGCGTGCCCTCATCCAGCAGCAGCGGGACGCGCTGGAGGAGATGAGCACCCTGATGAAGGAAATTGACGCCAGCCACATCCGCTACCGCAAGCGGGCGGTGCAGCGGGCACAGTTTTTGCTGCTGAGCGACCGCTCGGCGCAGGGCAGCGTCACCGCCCTGCTGCGCCGCTACGCCGAGGACATCCGCAGCCCGGAACAGCTGTTTGAGCCGGACGATGGCCCGGTGGCAGCGCGGCTGCACCTGTACCCGGCGGCAGTGTTCGGCGCAAAGCCGCTGTATCCCCCCGCCGCGCCCCGCACCGAAGCACCTCTTGCCCCGGTGCGCACCGAACCCCTGGACCCCGAACGGCTGCGGCAGGAGCAGCAGCTTTTGCTGGACTACGCCCGCCTTGCCGTCACCGAGGAAAACGTGGCGCTGCTGGCGCGGCAGGCACTGGCTGCCCGCGGGCAGGTGAACGCTTCCACCCTTGTGGAGGAATACCCGAACGACTTTACAGGCATCATCGGCCTGCACACCTATTCCCAGTCGCCGCACCGGGAGTATGATATCACCATGACCGGAAACTGGGTGGAGCGCGGCGGCTTCCGGTTTCAGGATTTTGTCCTGACCCGCCGCAAGGAGGTAAACACGGATGGCAACCATTGATCTGCTGGAAGAAACCGCAAACTATCTGCTCAACCACTGCTTTGTGCTGGGCTGCGTAGAGGAACAGCGGGCAAAATATCTGTATATTCAGGATCACCTCAACGAGGTGCGTGCGGTGTTCAAACCCTTGGGCTACGCGGTGCTTTTGTACCCCGCGCCCATGCAGGCGGCGGCGCTGGTCAACGAGCACGAGGGCAGTCAGGCACGGCTGCTCAAGTACGAGAGCATTCTGCTGCTGGTGCTGCGGCTTTTGTACCTGCAAAAGCGGGAAAGCCTTGCCGCCAGCGCAGACGAGGTGCTGGTGACCGTAGAAGAAGTACAGGCAGAGCTGCAAAAGATGAATCTGCCCCGCAAGCTGGATCAGCAAACGCTGGAAAAGCTCATGCGCACCCTGCGCCGGTACAATCTGGCGCGTCCGGTGGGACGGCTCTCCGGGCTGGACAGCCGCATTGAGGTGTTCCCCACGGTGCTGCTGGCGCTGCCGGACGCTGACCTTGCAGATGCCGCCGCCGAGAGCGCCCGCACCCGCACCGAGCTTGGCCTGTACGAGCGCCCGGAGGGCGCAGACATGGAAGCAGGGGAGGGTGAAGCATGATCGAACTCAAGCGCCTGAAACTGATCAACTGGCACAACTTTGAAAATACCACCTTCGACTGCGCCCGCCTGACCTATATGATCGGCGTGAACGCCGTGGGCAAGACCACCATTCTGGACGCCATTCGCTACTGCCTTACCACCAACCGCAACTTCAATGCGCTGGGCAATAAAAAGAGCGGACGCACCCTGCAGGGCTCTGTCCACGCCAAGCAGCGCGGCGAAAACGCCTACCGCCGCCCGGGGCATACCGTGGCCTATATCGGGGCGGAGTTTTGGGACAGCGTAAAGCACACCAGCTTTGTCATCGCGGTGCGGGTGGAGTCCGAAGGCCCCATGCAGGAGCTGCACCCCGGCGACCAGACGTGGTACATCTCGGAGGACGGCATCACGCTGGAACAGCTGCCCTTCATCGACCCGCGCACCGGTGCGCCCAGCGCCAAGGAGGACTTCAAGCCCGCCGAGGGGCGGCTTTCCTATACCCGCAGCCCCAGCGAAGCGCGGGACCGCATCTGCCGCGCATTGGGCATTGGACGTGCAGCCAGCCCGCTGGGTAAAAAGTTCAACGAGGTGTTCCAGATGGGCACCAGCATGGACGAGATCCCGAACTTCCGGGAGTTTCTGTACCAGTACATCCTCCCGCAGCCGGAACTGGACTTGGAAGCCTTGCAGGGTGACCGCTTGGAGCTGGAAAACCTGCACGCCGTTCTGGCGGAAGCCCAGACCCGCGCCGATGCGCTGGACGAGATCGTGCGCTATGGCCGCGAAGCCACCGAAAAACAGACCGAAGCCCTTGTAAACCGGGGTGCCGCCCTGCTGGCGCGGGCTGCTGCCGATGCCGGGGAAAAGGCCGTCTGGCAGGAGCGGGTAGACGCCGGACGCCGCCAGCAGGAAACGCTGCGCACCCGCTACGCCGAAGCCAAGACCGCCGAAGCGGAAGCCCGCCGCGCCTACCTGACCGCCCACAGCGCCGCCGGTGCCAGCGGCGAGGGCCGCGCACTGGATGCCCTCAGCGAGGAGCTGGCGCACCGGCAGACCGCACTGGATGCCGCCGCCCGCCGCGCCGATACCGCCGAAAAAGCCGCCGAAAAGACCGGCAACCTGCTGGCGGTGCTGCGCCGCAGCGGCTTTGCCGCCGGGCAAAAGCTGGCAGACCTGACCCCGGACACCCTGCCCGCCCTGACCGACTGGCTGACCGCACAGGAAAAGCCGCTGGAAGAAGCTTATTTTGCTGCCCGGCAGCACACCGCCGCCTTGCAGCGGCAGCAGACCGAGAAACGCGCCGAGCTGGACGCCGTATCCGGCGGCAAGTGGGTGTATCCCCACGGGGACGCCGCCACCCGGGTGCGGGACGCCGTGAACGCCGAGCTGAAGAGCCGTGGCATGGAGCCGGACGCCCGCATCTTCTGCGAGCTGCTGAACGTGGAGGACGAAAGCTGGCAGGACTGCGTGGAAGCCTGTCTGGGCGACCGCCGGTTCGATATCCTTGTGCCGCCCGCCCACTACGCCGCCGCAAAGAGCGCTTTTGTGGCGCTGAAAGAGAAAGTCGGCCCCATCAGTCTGCTGGACACCCCGGGTCTGCGCAAGGCAAACCGCCGCGCCGACACCGCCCCCGCCGACAGTCTGGCGGCACAGGTCACCAGCGAAAACCCGCTGGCCGCGCAGTACGCCGATACCATCCTGCGCCGCATCGTCTGCTGCGATACCCCCGACACGCTGGAAAATTATCCCGACAGCGCCACCCGGGACCTTCTGCGCCACCATCCCTTCCGATTGGAGCGTCTGCGCACCCCGCAGCGCTATATCGGCTTGGAAGCCCGCCGCGCCCGCGCCGGGGCACTGGCAGGGGAGATGAACGCCCTTGCCGAAGAAGTACGCGCCGCCGCACAGGCGGAGCAGAACCTGAAAGCCGCATACAGCCAGTACCAGACCCTTTTGCGCGGCACCACGCTGGAAGAACTTGCCGCTTTGTGGGACGCCCGCGCCGCCCTGACCGCCGCCCGCGCGGCGGTGGACAAGCAGGCCGCAAAGCTGGCCGAGTGCCGCGAGAATCCGCTTTTGCAGCAGCTGTATAAGGAGGAAGAGGTGCGCGAAGCCGCATGGGAAGCCGCCCGCACTGCCGTGGAGCAGACCGGCGGCGACCTGCGCGTATGCGAAAAACAGATCTCCTCCTGTGAGGCGGAGCAGCAAAAGGCGGTGGACACCGCCGAAAAGAGCGCACAGGCCGCAGAAAGCTTCTTTGCCGCCCACCCGCTGGTGGAGCCGCTCTCCCGCAGCCGTCAGCAGGCGCTGACCGGGCCGGACAAGTCTCCCCGCGCCGCCGCGCAGGCTGCCGAAAAGGCACAGGCCAAGCTGGACGATGCGCTGACCGTCTACCTGAACAGCACGCTGGAACCGGCGCAGCGGGAATACAACCGGCGCTACGTCTGCGATTATCCTCTGGGGCTTGCCGGGCTGGAACAGTACCGCGCCCAGCATGAGAGCCTTGTGCGCATCGACCTGGAGCGCTACGCCGCCCGCCTGGAGCAGGCGCAGCGGGACTGCAAGGACCGCTTCCGCAAGGATATTTTGTTCCGCATGAAGGACGATATCTTCAACGCCCGGCGGCAGTTCCGGGAGCTGAACAAGGTCATGGAGCAGCTGACCTACGGCGAGGAAGTCTACCGCTTTGAGCTGGAGCCCAGCCGCGACCCGCAGCTGGCGGCGTTCTATCAGGTCATCGTGGACAAGGGCAACCAGCAGATGACCGAGGGCGACTCTCTGGACAACCTTGCCGCCACCGCCGACCCCGCCTACGAGCGTCAGGTGGACGAACTGATGGAAAAGATCATGACGGACGTGGACGAGAACACCCGCGCCCGGCAGGAGGGACGCACCGCCGCCGGTGCCACCCTTTCGGACTATGTGGACTACCGCACCTATCTGGACTACGATATCAAGGTGACCAATCAGGTCACCGGGCAGCAGGCGTATCTGTCCCGCGTCAGCCGCGATTCCTCCGGCGGCGAGAATCAGGCACCCTTCTATGTGGCCATCTGCGCAAGCCTTCTGCAAATTTACCAGAAGAGCGAAAACAGCATCCGTCTGGTGCTGCTGGACGAAGCGTTCAGTAAAATGACCAGCGACCGCATCCGCCCCATGATGGAACTGTTCCGCCGCCTGCAATTGCAGGTGCTGCTCATCTCCACCGTGGAAAAGAGCACCGCCATCCAGCCCTACTGCGATATCACCTACTCCATCGTCCGCCACGGCGATGCCAACGCCATCGCGCCCTTTGTCCGCATTGCGGCAGAATGATGCAAAACGGAGCTTGACATAAAAAATAAACTTTGCTATACTGTTTTTCGCTCATCGGAGGGCTGTTTCAACGTAATTGAAAGGCCGGATAAGATGTCATCGTTCGCGCTTCCCGGAGGCTGTGGGCACCGTAGTGCCGCAGCAGAAGAGGGAACGCACCGGAGCGGTGGTTCTTATCCGGCCTTTTTGCATATGTGAAGTTCAAAAAGGAGGAGCTATGCCAAAGAAAACCATCCAATTGTCCGATCATTTTACCTATTCCCGCCTGCTGCGGTTCGTGCTGCCCTGCATCGGCACCATGCTGTTCACTTCCATCTACGGCATCGTGGACGGCCTGTGCGTCTCGAACTTTGTGGGCAAAACGGCCTTTGCGGCGGTCAACCTCATCATGCCGCTGCCGCAGCTGCTGGGCACTGTCGGCTTTATGCTGGGCACCGGCGGCAGCGCCATCGTTGGTATCACGCTGGGCGAGGGCGACCAGGAAAAAGCCGACCGCTATTTTACCATGTTTCTGCTGGCGGCGCTTGTTTCGGTCAGCGTGCTGGCCGTGCTGGGCTTTGTGTTCCTGCGGCCGGTCGCCGTGCTGCTGGGCGCAAAGGGAGAGCTGCTGGACTACGCCGTGCGCTACGGGCGCATCCTGATGCTGGCGCTGCCGCCCTTTGCGCTGCAAAATATGTTCCAAAGCTTTTTCGTCACCGCCGAAAAGCCGCTTCTGGGCTTCTGGTTCACCGTAGGTGCAGGCTGCACCAACATGGTGCTGGACGTGGTGATGGTGGGTATGCTGCACTGGGGCGTGGAGGGCGCTGCCGTTGCCACCCTTATCAGCCAATTGGTGGGCGGCGTGCTGCCGGTGTTCTACTTTATCGACCACCACAATACCAGCCGCCTGCACCTGTGCAGAACACAGTTTTACGGCCGCGTGCTGTGGGATGCCTGTATCAACGGTTCTTCTGAGCTGATGACCAACCTTTCCATGTCGCTGGTCAATATCCTGTATAACTTCCAGCTGCTGCGGCTTGCCGGAGAAAACGGCGTGGCGGCTTACGGCGTCATCATGTACGCTGCCTTCCTGTTTGTGGCGGTGTTCGTGGGCTATGCCGTGGGCAGCGCACCCATCGTCAGCTTCCATTACGGCGCGCGCAACCATGCCGAGGTGCATAACCTCTACCAGAAGAGCCTGCGCCTCATCGCCGTGGTAGCTGTGAGCATGACCGCCGTATCCATGGTGCTCATTCCCTATGTGGCACGCATCTTTGTGGGCTACGACGCCCAGCTGCTGGCGCTGACCAGCCGCGCCTTCCGGCTGTATGCGCTGAGCTTCCTCATCATGGGCTTCAACGTGTATGCGTCCTCCTTCTTCACGGCGCTGGGCGATGGCGTGACCAGCGCCCTCATCTCCTTTCTGCGCACGCTGGTGTTCCAGCTTGCCGCGCTGCTCCTGCTGCCCGCCCTGTGGGGCATTGACGGCGTGTGGCTGGCTGTCACCGCCGCCGAGCTTGCCGCGCTGGCGGTGAGCGTGTATATGTTTGTGACAAAAGACCAGAAATTCCATTACCGTCATGGTTGACGCGCCATAACAGAAAAGCCGCCGGGACCCTGGCGGCTTTCCTGTTATTCAAAGGTGTACTCCACCAGCTGGCAGTTTTTGATGCCCGCAGCGGCGTACTCCTCGTTGGTCATGTCGTAAAAATAGGAGTGCACCACCCGGGCGATGCCGTTGTGCGCCACCAGCAGATAAGTCTTGCCGGTGTCGGCTTTCAATTCGTCCAGCAGGTTGTAGATGCGCTGCGCCAGCTGCATCATGCTTTCGCCGCCGTCATAGCGGTCGGCAAAGTGGGTCTTGGAGATGCGGAACTCCGCACCGTCCCGGGGCGTGCCCTCGTATTTGCCGAAGCACTGCTCCCGCAGGCGGGGCTCGCAGCGGGCGGGCAGACCGGTAGCGGCGGCAATGGCTTTTGCGGTGTCGGCGGCGCGGGAGAGGGGAGAGTACAAGATCTCGTCGATGTGCAGGCCGCTGTCCCGGACAAGCTCGCCCAGCTGCCGCGCCTGCTGCTGCCCGCGGGCGGTCAGCGGGCTGTCGGTCATGCCGCAGATCTTATTTTCCACGTTCCATACCGTCTCGCCGTGGCGGGTGAAATAGATATTATGCATAAAATTACTCCTTACAGCTTGTGCAGGGTGCCGTCCGGCAGCAGACAGACGGTGTCTCCCTCGTCGATGCCAAGACATGTCAGCTCCCTGTCCGGGTAGGGCAGAATACAGGCAGCCCCGGCGGCATCGGTCAGGGTCACATCGCACAGCACCGGCTGCCCGGCGGGCAGCTCCTCGCAGCCGTACAGCTGCTCGTCAATGCGCAGCACGCGGTATTCCGGCATGGTACAGCCCCTCCTTTGTGTTTTTCCTTATTATATAGCACCCGTGGGCTTTGGTGCAAGGGGGAGCGGACTGAGAGGGTTTATTCTCCCCCGCTTGACAGCGATGCGGAGAAATTGTTACAATACAGTTACGACTGCAAACAACGTGGAGGGGTTCATGAATATTACGGAACTGCGGTATCTGGTAGCCATCATGAAATGGGGGTCGGTGTCGGCGGCGGCAAAGCAGCTGTACGCGGCGCAGCCCAACGTCAGCAAGGCACTGAAGAACCTGGAAGAGGAATACGGGTTGCGCATCTTTGAGCGCTCCTCCACGGGTATGATCCCCACCGAGCAGGGCAAACGGTTCATCCGGCAGGCGCAGCGGGTGCTGCAGCAGGTGGACGAGCTGAAGCAGGAGGCGCACCAGCAGCGCAGCTGCGCCGAGCTGCGGGTGGTGCTGACCCATGCCACCTACGCCTCCTATGCGGCGGTGGATTTTTTGCAGCAGGCAGCCCGCAGCGAGCAGCTGCGGGTGCATATCCGGGAGAGCGGTGCCATTGAAGCTTTGGATTTTGTGCTGCGGCAGGGCTACCACATAGCGCTGCTGCGCTATGCCGCCGAGGACGAGGACTACTATCTGCGCTACTGCCAGCGCCACGGTCTGCGGCAGGAGCCTATCATGGAGTTTTCCTACCTGCTGCTCACCAGTCAGGACAGCCCGCTGGCGCGGCGGCAGGTGCGCGAGCTGGACGAACTGAACGATTACATCGAGGTGCTGCACGGCGACGCCCATCTGCCCGGGGAGGAGAGCACCGTCTCCCGCTGGCAGGCGAACCCCAACCGCCGGATCCATGTGTACGAGCGGTGCAGCCAGTTCTCCATTCTGCAAAACCTGCCCACGGCCTATATGTGGTCGTCTCCCATGCCGCAGCGCGCGCTGGAGCAGTACCATCTGGCACTGCATAACTGCCCGGCGCAGAAGCAGCAGATGCGGGATGTGCTGGTGTACCCGGAGCGGGAGCCTTTGCAGCCGGAGGAGCAGCTGTTTGTGCAACTGCTGCACAAGCAGGCGGATGCCACCATTAAGGACAGCGGGTGGAAGAAGATTTGAAATGCGCGCCGCGTCTTCCGGGTTGCGGCACCCAGCATCCGCATCGTGCCTTGGGCGGCACGCGCGTCTTGCTGGCCGCTGCCCCAACAACTCCTCCCTGTTTCCGCCGCTGGCGGCGGTCGTCGTTGTTGCAGCGGAAGAATTATTTATAATTAATTAGAGCAATGTCGGGCAGCCTGCGGGCTGCCCGACATTGCATTTTCACGAGAGGGGGCAGATTTCCCTTCTTTTCGTCTCAAATTCCACGTTTTGGGGAGAAAATCGCAAACGATTAAGCAAAGTGCACAAAAAGGCGGCGCAAAGTTTGGCGGGGGCGGGTTTGACCGTTCCCGGAAGAATATTTTTGAGAAACAATAGAGCAAATTAAAACGAACCATCGCCACAAAATGAAAGTTTACGCAAACAAATAAAATGAGCGGCCATATACTTTTTGATATAGGAACCATACCTAAAAAATATTAACACAATTATGAAAAAGGTGTTAACATGAAGCCAGAGATCGGTCATAGCCGCAGTATGGCATAAGCTGTCGGCGGCTGAAATTCAAAAGGAGGTTTCTGGTATGATTAGTTTCTTACTGTGTCTGGCACTTCTGATCGTAGGCTACTTTGTCTATGGTAAGATCGTGGACAACACGTTCGGACCGGACGACCGCGAAACTCCTGCTGTGCGCATCAACGATGGCGTTGACTACGTTGTGATGCCCCAGTGGAAGCTGTTCCTCGTCCAGCTGCTGAACATTGCAGGTCTGGGCCCCATCTTTGGTGCACTGCAGGGTGCTCTGTGGGGTCCCGTGGTGTTCCTGTGGATCACCTTCGGCACCATCTTTGCCGGCGGCGTACATGACTACTTCTCCGGCATGATGAGTGAGCGCAATGAGGGCGCTTCCATCGCCGAGGTCACCGGCCGCTATCTGGGCCCCGTGATGCAGAACATCATGCGTGTGTTCTCTGTGGTGCTGCTGATCATGGTCGGTACTGTGTTCGCAGTCGGCCCCGCAGGCCTGATCGTTACCCTGTGCAAGAACGGCGGTATGTCCGGCGTGCTGACCACCACCCTGTTCTGGCTGATCATCATTCTGGTGTACTACTTCATCGCAACCTTTATCTCCATTGATGCCATCATCGGTAAGATCTACCCTGTGTTCGGCATCTGCCTGATCATCATGGCTGTGGGCGTTATCTTTGGTATCTTCACCAACCCCGCCTACACCATCCCCGAGATCTGGGCAAACTTCAGCAATATGCACCCCTCCAACACTCCTATCTGGAGCTTCATGTTCATCACCGTTGCCTGTGGTGCTATCTCCGGTTTCCACTCCACCCAGTCGCCTCTGATGGCTCGCTGCATGAAGAGTGAGAAGCAGGGTCACTTCGTATTCTACGGTGCAATGGTCAGCGAGGGCATCATCGCTCTGATCTGGGCTGCTGCCGGCTGCGCACTGTACACCATCACCGATGGCAAGATGGTCGGTCTGGCCGAGGCTCTGGCTGCCGGTCAGTCTGCTGCTATCTACGACGTCTGCCTCAAGACCATGGGTAATGTCGGCGTGGCACTGGCTATGATCGGTGTCGTTATCTGCCCCATCACCTCTGGTGATACTGCATTCCGTTCCGCTCGTCTGACTCTGGCCGACTGGCTCAAGATCGATCAGGACAGCTACGCAAACCGCCTGAAGCTGTGTGTCCCCGTGCTGGGCGTTGGTGCCTTCCTTGGCATCGGCAACGCACTGGGCTTCATCAACTACACCGTCATCTGGCGTTACTTCAGCTGGACCAACCAGACGCTGGCTATGATCGTCCTGTGGGCTGCTTCCATGTACCTGTTCAAGGAGAAGAAGAACTTCTGGATCACCGCCGTGCCTGCAACCTTCATGAGCGCTGTGTCCTGCACCTACTTCGTGCTGGCTCCCGAGTGCCTGGGCAAGATGATCAACACCTATGCGGACGGCAAGCTGGTGGCTTACAACACCGCCGTTGCTTACCCCATCGGCATCGTCTTTGCCATCGCAATGCTGGCTCTGTTCCTCCATGCTACCAAGAAGAGCTCTACTTCCAAGGCATAAGGAACTGACGGCTCCATATTTCCGTAAGTAACTTGCGCCCGCCGCTGCCTGACCGTACAGCGGCGGGCGCTGTTTTTTGAAAAAATCAGGGCTTGCAATTGCCCCCGTCCCGTGGGAAAATAGGGGCGTAGAATTTAAAGCAAAGAAGGGAACTACCCATGATTTTCAAACCCGCACAGCTGGGCATGGCAAAGCTTGACCCGCAGGAGCTGGAGGCAGACAAAAAAGCCTGCCGGAAGATCGGCCCCTGCGGCGTAGGCAAAAAGGCGCTGTACCTGAACAGCTTTTACATCGACCGCCGCTATTATCTGCCCTACGGCAGCATCACCCGGGTGTTCAAGCGGGTGGCTATGAGCTCCGGCGGCTTTTCCGGCAAGGGCGTGTTTGCCTCCATGGCCTATCTTGTGGTGGAGTACGACGGCGGCAAGCAGAAGCAGTGCAACTTCAAGGACGAGCGGGACGTGGACGCCCTGCTGGAAGTGCTTGCCAAGGAGCAGCCGCAGCTGCATCTGCTGAGCGCTGCCGGTGAGCAGGCGCTGGAGAAAAAGGCTGCCGAAAAGGCCGCCCGCAAGCTGCCGGAGCTTTCCGAGGACGCGCAGCACAGCCTTACCGTGCTGCGCCGGGCAAAGGAGTATCTGGATGCAAAGCCGGAACTTTCTGCCGAGCTGAGCGCTGCCCAGCGCCGCAAGCGTGCGCAGCTGCAAAGCAAGCCGGTGTACCGCTATGTGGCGCTGGCCATCTTTGTGCTGGGCGTTGCGGCTGCGGCCTACGGTCTGTATTCCGTGTTCAGCCACACCGGCAGCTACGGCGTGTACTTTGCGCTGTTCGGCTTTGCCGCCATCTTCCTGTTTTCCAGCTACAATATGCTGCCCACCGCCCACAATAACAACAACGCCATCATGAAGCGTGCTGAAAAGGCCGAGGCAGCCATGGCAGAGTATGTCAAGCACTACCCCCACGGTGCTTTCCCGGTGAAAAGCTGGTACGCCCACCCCATCGTGCTTAAGCAGATGATGGACGCCGTGGAGGAGGGCCGTGCTGTCACCGTGCCCGAGGCACTGGATGCAGTCAAGGCGCGCCTGAAATCCTTGAACGCGGACGTGGAGGTGGAGCAGGAGGAATATGACGAGGTGGTGGTCATCAAGGCCCTGTTCCTCAACCACGATTATCAGTAAAACCTTTCGATAGCACAGAAAACCGGACAGCCCGCAGGCTGTCCGGTTTTCTGCTTTTACAGGGCAGGAGCTGCTGTTCAGAACAGGCGGCGAAGCCCTATGACACAAGGGGACTTTTGAACAGTAGCAGCTGCGTCTCAGATCAGCGCCTCCATCCGCAGCGGGTCGGGGTGATGGGCGTATTTCTGCTTGGCGATCTCGATAAAGGACTGCACCTCCAGCCGGGGTGCGTGGCGCATGGCGGCGATCTCCACAGTCACCGGGGGAAAATCCAGCAGCGGCACCTTGACGATGCCCGGGATCACCGCCGTGGACAGGCAGGGCACAATGGACATGGCGGTGCCCATCTGGATCATGATCAGCGCACCCTCAAAGCTGGGGGTGATCTTGCTGCAATCCACCCCCACCTGCGCCAGCTGCTCCAGCGACGGCCCCTGACAGGCGGACAGAAAGCTGTCGAACGCGCCGGAGGACACCACGCTCTGCCCCTTCAGGTCTGCCAGATGCAGCGCCCGCCGGTCGGCAAGGGGAGAGTTGGGATTCATCAGCACATGGTAGCCCAGGGCGAACAGGGGCGTAAAGGAGATGTCCCGGTCGCGGGAGTGCTCGGTGGCGTAGAAAAAGCCGATATCCAGCTGCCCGGAGCGCAGCTGTTCCAGCGGGCGGCGGTTGTCCTGCGGCACAACGTCTACGCAGGCGTTGGGAAACTGGTGCTGGAACTGGGCCAGAATGCTGGAAAAGGTGCTGTAATCGAACAGCTGCCGCAGCCCGACGGTCAGGTGGGAGCGGTCGGCGTCCTGAATATCCTGCGCCTTCTTCAGCGCCTGCCGCCCAAAGCTGGTCATCTGCACCATGTCCAGATAAAAGGACTGCCCGGCAGCGGTCAGCTTGGTGCGGCGGGTGGTGCGCTCGAACAGGCGCAGCCCGGTCTCCTTTTCCAGTGCATTGATCTGGTAGGTGATGGCGGGCTGGGTGGTGAACAGCCGCTCGGCGGCGGCGCTGAAATTCAGCTCCTCTGCTACGGCAATAAAGCACTCCAACTGGTAAATCGTCATAGAACGGCGCCCCTCCTTGTGTAAAAAGCTGGTCATCTTTATTATACAGGATTCCGCACAGGCCGTAAAGGGAAAACGATTTATAAAGAGATTTGATAAATTCTGACACAAATTTGTATTTCACACCGGGGCAAAACTTTGCTATAATCGTATCAATGTTCAAAATGCACGAAGGAACAGGAAAAACGCAAAAAAGAAGAGAAAAGAAAAAGAAAGGCGAACCTTATGGCTAAGATCTCTCGTCGCAACTTTATGCGCGGTGCCGCTGTGGGCACCATGGGCGCAGCTGCTGCCGGTCTGCTGACCGCCTGCGGCAACTCCGCTTCCAGCACCACCGGTGCTCCCGCTTCCTCCGCAGCTTCCTCTGCTGCCTCCTCCGCTGTGACCAAGCCCTCCTCCCCGGTAGACGGCAAGTACGTCACCAAGGCAATGGGTCACGAAAGCTGGGTGCACGTTGCCACCACCTTCTTTGACGGCAAGATCACTGCCTGTGAGGTGCTGTCTCACGAGGAGACCATCGGCATCGGCAACTATGCCTGCTCCCGCATCCCCGCCGCCATCGTCGAGCACCAGAGTGTCAACGTGCCCAACCTGCGCGGCTCCTCCATCACCTCCATGGCTGTCAAGGCAGCTGTGAAGGAGGCCATCGAGCTGGCCGGTTATAACGTGGACGACTTCTCCAAGGAGGTCACCATCGCTGCTTCCAACGAGGTCATCGAGGAAGAGGCTGATGTCGTCATCATGGGTGCCGGCACCTCCGGCCTGACCTGCGCCTGCCGCCTGCTGGAGGCCGGCTACAGCGTCATTCTGGTGGAGAAGCGCGATATCCCCGGCGGCTCCATGTCCATGACCTACGGCGGCGTTGCCACCGCAGGCTCCAAGCTGCAGTACAACTACGATGTGGACGGCAGCTTCCGCAGCTCTGCCATGGGCACGCTGGAGGGCATGATGAACTTCTGGCAGACCATGGAGAAGTACCACCGCACCGAGTTCTTCAACGGTGAAATGCCCTACATGACCAAGCAGTACACCGTCGCCGGTGATCTGGTGGACTGGATGGCAGGCATCGGCATCGGCTTCAACACCATGGGCAACTACGAAAGCGCTACCCAGTACGGCGCTTCCACCCCGTATCTGGCACCCGGCTGCTACGAGGGCGGCGCAGGCTACGCCATGATGTTCATGGCACAGCGCGTGGAGAAGTACGAGAAGGGCAAGATCATCTACTCCACCAGCGTCACCGACCTGATCAAGGACGAAAGCGGCCGTGTTGTGGGCTTCCACGCCAAGGGCGAGAACGGCGCAAGCTATACCCTGCGCGGCAAGGCGGTCTGCCTTGCTTCCGGCGGTTTTGCCAAGAACCCCGAAATGCTGAAGAAGTACAGCCCCGACTACGCCGACTTCTTCTTCAATTGCGCCTCCAGCATGACCGGCGAGGGCATCCAGATGGGTATCGACGCCGGCGGCTATGTGGAGTGCGAGAACCGCGCTCTGCCCGCCTTCCTGTCCAGCTACAAGAGCAAGTTCGAGCTGGCCTTCATCCACCAGTCTGCCCCCGGCATCATGGTCAACATCAAGGGCGACAACATCGGCAACATCGTCTCCGATAACCACTACACCATGGCCAAGGCAAAGCTGAACAAGGACAACGGCGACACCTTCTACTATGTGTTCGACGAGTCCTCTGCCGTCAAGCTGCGCGACAGCGAGTCCTACGGCTTCAACGGTTACGTTGCCATGTTCGAGAAGGGCGAGGCTGTGCACTACGACAGCGTGGAGAAGGCCTCTGAGGAGCTGAACCTGCCCAATCTGGCAGACGCCATCGAGGCAAACAACGCCGCCGCTCTGGCTGGCGAGCCCGATGAGTTCGGCCGCCGCAACTGCCCCTACATCGAGACCCGCGACGGTCTGTGGGCCATCCGCGTTGACCCCACCTTCTACCTGACCACCGCAGGTCTGGCCATCGACACCGATTGCCACGTCCTGACCGAGGACAAGAAGGCCATCCCCGGCCTGTACGCTGCCGGCGACGTCTGCGGCTCCATCGAGGAGAAGGACGCCAAGCAGTACGGCATGGGCTTCGACGCCGCTCTGACCTACGGCTACATCATGGGCGAGACCCTGAAGAAGGAGATCTGAGCTGCGCTCTGACCCCCTGACAAAAGCATAAATAAAGGGCTGCTGCACAAACCGTGCAGCAGCCCTTTTTATATCATATTTCCTCTTACGCCGCCGCGGGCTTGCGGAAAATCGCCATGGCACGCTTGTAGCAGCTGGCGAAATAGGCGATCTCCGCCAGCGCGGTCAGTATCCAGCTGCACGGGTACAGCAGGTACAGTGCCGGGATGGTGTGGAAGTGGGCAAAGATGGTGTACACCCAGATCACCCGGAATACGCAGGAGCCCAGCACCACGATGACGGTGGGCACCACCGTCTTGCCCAGCCCGCGGGAGGCGGCGATGGTGCAGTCCATAAAGGCCGAGATGCCGTAGGCAAAGGCCATCACAGCTACACGCTTCATGCCGGCATCAATGACCGCCGCTTCGGTGGTGAACAGCTCAAGGAAGGCCGGCCCGCAGAAGAACAGCGCCGCGCCCAGTACAAGCCCCACGCCGAAGGAGTAGCCCAGACTGATGAAGTAGCTCTTCTTCACCCGGTCAGGCCGTCCCGCGCCGTAGTTCTGGCTCATAAAGCTGGCGCAGGCCATGTAGAAGGCCGCCATGCAGTCGTAGATCAGCCCATCCGCGTTGGCGGCGGCGCTGTTGCCCTTGACCATCAAAGAGTCAAAGGAGTTGACGCCCGCCTGAATGAACAGGTTGGCAATGGCAAAAATGGCATTCTGCAGCCCGGCAGGTACGCCCAGCGCAAGGATGCTCTTGGCCTGCACCGGGTCCAGCTGTAATTTGTGCGGGTCCAGCGCGTAGCAGTCCTGCACCCGGGTCAGCGCCCGCAGGATCAGAAACGCGGAAACGCACTGGCTGATGGCGCTGGCCAGCGCCACGCCCACCACGCTCAGATCGCACACGATGACAAAGAACAGGTTCAGTGCAATGTTCAGGGCACCGGCAATGGACAGATATATCAGCGGCTTTTTGGTGTCGCCGATGGAGCTGAACACCGCGTTGCCGAAGTTGTACAGCGCCAGCGCCGGCATACCCAGAAAATACACCCGCAGATACAAAATCGCGCCGGGCAGCAGATCCTCTTTGGTGTTCAGCAGCCGCAGCATGGCAGGGGAACCCAGCAGACCGATGAGCAGCAACGCCACACCGGCAACGGCGCTGATGATGGCCGCCGAGTGGACGGTCTTTTCCACGTCCTTGGGGTGGCGCGCACCGTAAAAACGCGCCACCAGCACGTTGATGCCGTTGCTCAGGCCGATGAGAAAGCCGGTGAACAGGGTCACCAGCGTGCTGGTGGAGCCCACGGCGCCCAGCGCCGTGGACCCGGCAAAGCGCCCCACCACCGCCACGTCCGACATATTGAACAGCACCTGCAGCAGGTTGGAAAGCGCCAGCGGCAGACTGACCAGAAAGATCTGCTTGGCCAGAGGGCCTTCCGTCAGCGTATTCGTTTGAGAACTCATACTTTTTTCCTTTATCCTATACATCCTAACCGTACCCGCGCACACCGGGGCACAGCCTCTATTATAAGGCACTGCGCTGCTTTTGCAAGATGGATTCGATAAAATAAATAAAAAGGACTGCTGCACATAACCTGTGCAGCAGTCCTTGGTGCAGTAAAGCAATCCAAATCCGAACCATTTCCCTCGGATGCAACTTCTGTCGCTTCTCCAAAGGTCACGGTCTGTGTGCCTTCTTTATAATTGAAGGTTATCAAAACCTTATCATCATACAGGTAAATCGAATTGATGAAGGTATCCACCAACGCCTGCCGCTGGTCTTTCAGGCTCATATCCAGCTTACGGAACCGCAGCAGCCAGAACCGAATGAATTCTTCGGTCACTTTCGGCTTCGCCAGCTTTTCTTCCGCAATGCGGGCTTCAAGCTCACGCTTGGTTTCTTCCAGCTGCTCCAGCCGCTCCTTGGTGGAACTGGTTAGGATTCCAGCTTGAATCGCGTTCAGCATATTCTGGATACCAGATTCCGCATCCCGAAGCTGCTTCTCATAGAGTGGAATGTTAGTGTTCTCCTTATTTTGCAGTTCCATCACCTTGGCGATGATGGATTCCATAGCGGCATCGTCTTTCACAAGCTGCATGGTCTGGTTGACTACCAAATCTTCCAGCCACTGTTTGCGGACGGTCTTTTTCTTGCAGCCCTTGTGCTTTTTGGCAGTAGCACATTTATAGTAGCGGTGAATTTCACCCGTCCGGCTTGTGCCGCTCTCGCCAAACATCAACGCCCCACAGTAGCCGCAGAACAGCTTGGTGGTGAGCAGATAATCGTCCTCTGCCTTTCTACGGGCAGGGGCTTTCTTGTTTTTTGCGATCTTCTCCTGCACATCCTCAAACAGTTCCAGTGGAATGATGGGCGGGATAGCATCCGGTACGACAACATCCCGGAATTTCAGTTCTCCGATGTACCGCCGGTTCTTGAGCATATGTTCAACGCTGTTATAAGTAAATGCACCGCCCACCGGGTTCTTGATGCCGTTTTCGTTCAGCCAGTCCCGAATCTCCTTCATAGTGGAGCCTTCATTGTACTTCTTGAACGATTCAAGCACAAAAGGCGAGGTGAGAGGGTCGATGTGGAACTTCCGCTCGGAATCCAGCGTGTACCCAAAGGTTCCACGGCCACCGTTGCAGCGGCCTTTCAGGATGTTCTCGGTCTGTCCACGCACGACCTTCTCGGCAAGGTCAGCGGAATAATACTCGGCATAACCTTCCAGCACAGATTCCAGAATAATGCCCTCCGGCCCCTCGGAGATGATCTCGGTGGCAGACATGAGCTTGACGCCGTTCTTCTTCAGTTGGGTCTTATACCGGGCACTGTCGTAGCGGTTCCGAGCAAACCGGTCCAGCTTCCAGACCAGCACAATGTCAAACAGCGTCTTGTCGCTGTCCTTAATCATCTGCTGGAACTCCGGGCGGTTGTCCGTCTTGGCGGAGATAGCACGGTCAATATAGTGCTTGACGATGGTGATGCCGTTTTTCTCGGCATAAGCCGTGCATTCCCGGATCTGGCCTTCGATGGATTCTTCGCGCTGGTTGTCCGAGGAATAGCGAGCATAGATCACGGCAGTCATGGCGGGCACCTCCATTTTATACGTCATTGAACGGTAATACGTTCATCAAAGCAATGTTTCGTATAATGTATATACCACAGCTTTGCCCTGATTGCAAGCCCAATGATTTATTTTCATGATTCCAACAGACAAATTGTCTTAAGATTATATTCCGAGCAAAATGTGAAGTCCAAGCCCGGCCACGCCGCACAGGCACATGGTCAGGATGGGATTCCACTTGAGCTTCCGTAGGACAAAAAATGCCGATGCAAAACTGCCGATGCCGATCCAGTCTACGTTGGCGAGCGCCTTTGCACTCTCTCCGAACACCACCATAGACAGTATAGAAAGACCTGCACCAAAGATAAGCGCTACAATGACCGGACGCAGGCATGCCAGAACACTTTGCAGCAGAGAGATATCCTTGTATTTACGATAGATGTAGGATAGAAGTGAAACAAAGAACAGCGCCGGTGTAATGCAACCTAGTGTTGCAATGATGGCTCCGGGTACCTGCGCGATACGCAAACCAACAAAAGTTGCCGAGTTGACCGCAATGGGACCAGGGGTCATTTCTGCAATCGTGATGAGGTCAGTAAACTCCTGCATCGTCAGCCAGCCATGTTGTTCCACCACTTGGCTCTGGATCAGCGGCATGGCCGCATAGCCGCCGCCTACGCTGAACATACCCACCTGCAAAAAGCTGAGAAAAAGCTGTAAGTAGATCATTTTGCACCACCTTTTTTCCACTGGACCAGAGCCAGCACCACGCCGAATACTGCAGCGGCAAGGATGACCACCACCACATTGACATCAAACACCGTATTTGCGACAAACGCTGCGACCATCAGGGCAATATACACCCATGAGCGGATCTTCAGCACCTTGCCGCCGAGGTCGAATACAACATCCAGAATGACCGCCGCCACACCAGCCTGCATTCCCTTGAGTAACAACGCGATATAGCGATTGGTGGCAAAAGCATTGTAGAACACAGAAATGATTGAAAGAATGACCATAGGTGGGATGATGGTGCCCAACACTGCCACGATCATTCCAATCAAGCCTTCTACCTGCCAACCTACCAGAATTGCAGCATTGACCGCGATTGCGCCCGGAGAGGACTGCGCCAACGCTGTCATATCCAGCATTTCCTGTTCATCGATCCAGTGCAGCTCATCTACAAATTTTTTCTTCATAAAGGTCACGATGACAAAGCCGCCGCCGAAGGTAAAGCTGCTAATGTACAGCGTACTCAAAAACAGCTTCCAAAGCCGTGCTGACCGTGTACCGTATGTTTTATTTTCATCCATACAAGTTTTCTTCTCCTTTTTTGATTTTCGGACAACTATATTCGTTTTCTTACTATTTCAAACAGCTTTTAACTGTTACTGCTTGCGAAAGCCCGTATTTTCCGGTATCCTTGTTTTAAGAACTGCGAAGCACGGAGGGAATCTCTATGAAACATAATACATTTCTCGTCAAGCCAGCGTCCAGCCTGTGCAATCTGCGTTGCCGGTACTGCTTTTATGACGATGTTTCCAACAGCCGAGCCTGCAAAAATATGGGACTGCTTTCCCATGAAATGGCAGGAGAACTGGTTGAAAAGGCTTTTGCAGCCACAGAGGAAGGCGGCAGCGTCCATTTTCTGTTTCAGGGCGGCGAACCGACTCTTGCCGGGTTGGATTTCTTCCGGTTCTTTCTGGAAACGGAGCGTTCCATGCAGCGCAATATCTCTGTGTTCCACAGCATCCAGACCAATGGCATTTGTCTGGATGAAGAGTGGGCTTCCTTTTTCAAAGCCAACTCTTTCCTCGTAGGCCTCTCTCTGGACGGCACACAGGAGAACCATGATCTCTATCGGCTGGACGCAGCTGGGCAGGGCACATGGGATAAAGTAACTCATGCGCTTGCGCTGCTGGATGCCTACAGGGTCGAAACGAATCTGCTCTGTGTTGTGACCGGACAGCTGGCCAGAAAGCCGCAGCGAGCCTTCAAAAGCCTCTGCGAGTTGGGACAGCACAATCTGCAATTCATCCCATGTCTTGACCCACTTGATACGATTGGAGGGCAGGCATATTCTCTAACGCCGGAACTTTATGGTCGTTTTCTGTGCGGCGTCTTTGATAATTGGTATCAGCAGCTGCAACGAGGCAATTATATCAGCGTTCGCAATTTTGAGGACTATCTGCGTATCCTGCTGGGAATGCCGCCTACCTCCTGCGCTTCCTCCGGTTCCTGTGGACATTATCTTACCGTAGAAGGTGACGGAAGCCTTTATCCCTGTGACTTTTATGTTCTGGATGAGTGGAAGCTGGGAAATCTGAGCCACTGTACCGTTGAAGATGCGCTTGATTCTCCCACAAGCCAGACATTTCTGGCACAGGGCCGCAAACGCCCGGCGGAATGCGCAGCATGTGCTTATCAGCTGCTCTGCCGGGGCGGATGCAAGCGAGATTGGGACGCCTCTGGAAGCAACCGCTTTTGCGCAGCGTATAAGCAGTTCTTTGCCTATGTGCTTCCGCGCCTGCATACTGCTGCACATTTTCTGGCACAACAAAACCGGTAAAGAGATTCTCCCGGAGAGCAGTACTGCCTCCGGGAGAATCTTTATTTTACCTTTTTGAGCTTCCGGATGGAATGGCCATCGTAGAGGATGGGCTTCATGACATAAGTGTAGTTCCGGTCATCGCATTCGCCGGTGGAAATCATCTCCATAAGCCGCAGCGCAAGCTGACGTCCCATCTCGAAGCCTTGCTCCACGGAGCAGGTAACATCCTCCTGCCGATAAGTTTCTTCGGAATAATCAAAACAGACCAGCGAATAATCTTCGGGTACAGTCTTCCCCATTTTCTGCAGGGTTTTCATGACCAGCCGATAGATGATGTAGTTGCAGCAGACGATAGCGGTGCATTTAGGGATGCTCTTCAGAAATCTTTCAATGGAACGGACATAGCTTTCGTTGTGGGCTTCGTCCGAAATACACCACTTGATGTAATCATCGTTCAGTTCCAAACCACGATTTCGCATCGCTTCCGCCATGCCTTGAAACTTTTCTACGCTCTGGTAGTTGTCGTACACGAAGATGCCTGCAATGTGGCTGTGTCCGGCATCCATCAGGCGTTCTATCAGCTGATGGGCACATTCGATATCATTGATCGTTACGCGGGGGCAGCGCAAGTTCCGATAGAAGTTGTTGTAGAATATCACCGGGATCTTACGTCGGTAAAGCTCCTTGTAGCAGTCAAGATTTGGGCTGAGGATGCTCGATTTGACACCATCCACGATGAAACCGTGAAAATTCTGATGTACCACAGTCTCCAGACAGCGGCGTTCGTTGCAGAATTTGTTATCGGTCAGAAATACATGGAGGTCAACCTGCTCCTGCGTCAGGACACTGCGAACCCCTTCGATTAATCCCGAATTTGCACTCGTATCCTGACCTTGCAAAACAAGGCCGATCTTATAAAGTGCATCCTCGGTGTTCAAATCGCGCGTCATCACCTTTTCCCGGTGGAAATAGGTGCCGCTCCCTTTGACTTTGTACACGATTCCTTCATTCACCAATCGGTCAATGGCAACTCGAATCGTTTCCCGGCTGACGCCCAGCTTTCGGCAGAGTGCATTTTCCGAGGGCAGTCGTTGATTTCCAGAAAACTTGTTTTCGTCGATATAAGCCAGAAGCCAACGATATACCTGAGCAGATTTTTTCTCAGCAGCCGAGAGCATGGGCAAACGCTCCTTTTCAGTCGGTGATGGTGGGGCGGGTGCCTTCTGCGTGCTGTATCCAGTTCAGCAAGCGCTCACGAAGCTCCGCTTTGACGTCGGCGTATGCAGGATCTGCGACAACATTGTTCAGCTGCCACGGGTCTTTCTGCATATCATAGAGGAAGTCGTCCGCATACACATCAGATGCCGCAGCCTCGCCGCCATTGACACCGGGGGCATAGACAGAGTACATATAATCTGCCGTGCGGATGCAGCGGCCGCAGCGGCTCTCCGAGATTTGGGCGTAGACCTCATTAGCTCTATTATGATTTTTCTTTTCCACAACGTCAAGCAGATTTTCGCCGATCATCTTGTCGCCGACATCCACGCCTGCCAAAGCCAACAGAGTCTTGGGGATGCTCTCGGTGCTGACCAGCTCGGTGACTTCCTTGCCGCCCTTGAACGGGCCGCCGCAGATGACCAGCGGCACATGCAGGCAGCCGTCGTGGCACGAGCGCTTATAGTCATCGTATCCGTTCAGATGGGCGTCGCGGTTGCGGGTCTTGAAATGAGAGCCATGGTCGGAAGCGTAAAGGATAACAGTATTCTCATACAGACCCTTTTCTTTCAGTTTTTCCACCAGCTTGCCGAGGTTCTCGTCGAGGCTTGCGCACTGTCCCAGATAATCCGGATACTCTTCTGCTGCATTGCCGCCCAGAGCCTTCAAGTCTTCGGGGAGGACAAAATCCGCAAATCGCTGCTTCGAGCCGTTGGGGCCTTCGTAGTGGTTGTGGTCATTCTGATGGTGCGGCTCAATTTGGGATACGGTCATGAAGAAGGGCTTTTCGCCGGTGTACTGGTCGAGGTAGTCCAGCGCGAACTGGTTGATGCAGTCAGCACGGTAGCCCTTAAAATCGATGCGGTTGTTGTTCTCGTCGAACACATAGCCGTCGTAGCCGTGGGAGGTAAATTCCAGCACATCGGCTGCACGCCAGTAGCCGGTGTAGCCGCCGCGCAACTCCAACGGAACGGCTGTAATGGTATGGTCAATGGTCGGCTTCTTTTCCAGCTCGCCATCCGAGGCCAGATGCCACTTGCCGACATAGGCAGTTTCGTAGCCGGCATCTTTTTCCATATACTCGCCCAGAGTCTTGATATTCGAGGGCAGCATCAGGTTATTGCGGAAACAGCCTGTCTCAGTGGGGTATTTTCCGGTCTGGAATAGGGCGCGGCAAGGGCCGCACACCGGCTGGGGAGAGAAAGCATTGTCAAATTTTACGCCCTCCTCTGCCAGCTTGTCCAGATTGGGTGTGACGTTGAGCGGCTGGCCGAAGCAGCCGCAGGTATCCCAGCGCTGCTGGTCACTGAAGTAGAAAATAATGTTATATGCCACGGTCTTTACCTCCTTTTACTGTTCCACTTTCGCGTTCTTCGTTTCCTTCATCTTGCCGCGCAGGATGCCGATGATAACCACCACGATTAGCGCGATAAAAATCCAGCAATACACACTGCTGAAGAAGATTTTGGGACTTCCATCCGAGATGAGCAGGGCGCGGCGGAAGTTCGTCTCGGTCATATTGCCCAGCACCATGCCCAGCAGCACAGGGACAGCGGGCAGCTCCAGCTTGCGCATGAACCACGCCATCACGCCGAACACCAGCGCAACGCTCAAATCAAAATAGCTGCTGTTCACCGAGTAAGCACCGGCGAAACAGAAAATCACGATGATGGGAGTCAAGATCTGCTGAGGGATGGAGACGACCTTTGCAAACAGGCTAGTCAGGTATTTGCCCTGCAGGAACATGAAGATGTTCACGAGGATAAGGCCCAGCATGATGGCATACATGATAGCGCCGTCGGTGGTGAACAGCGAGAGACCGGGGTTCAGGCCATTTATCATCAGGGCCGACAACATGATGGCCACGCAGCCGTCGCCGGGGATGCCCAGCGTCAGCAAGGGAATCAGGGTCGCGCCACAGACGGCATTGTTGGCAGACTCAGCAGCCGCAACGCCCTCCACAGAACCGTGGCCGAATTCCTCGGGATGCTTGGACAGGTTCTTCGCAGTGTTGTAGGAGAACCACGAGGCCTCCGACGCACCCGTGCCAGGTACGATACCAACACAGGAACCGATGATAGAACCCATCAGCACTGGTCGGAACATCCGCTTGTATTCATCTTTTGTGATTTTGCCGTCATCATTGCCGATTTTTCCGGCGTGAAGGTTCAACTCATTCCGCTTCAGCTCTGCCTTGCCAATGATTTCCACCAGTGCGAACAAACCGATGAGGGTAACGGCAAGGTCAAGACCCAGATACAGACGGGGAATACCAAATGTAAAGCGGTCATAGCTGGTCATGGGGTCTGCGCCCACACAGGAAATAAGCAAACCAAGGCAGGCGGCGATGATGCCCTTGACAAGGCTCTTACCAGAAACGCCTGCAATAATCGTCATGCCGAACAGGCAGACCATAAAGTACTCCGCCGTGCCGAGCTGTGCCGAAATTTTTGCGACCTGAGGGCCGAGGAAGAGCAGCACCAGCGCAGAGAAGATACCGCCAAAGGTAGATGCATAAAGTGCAATTTTCAACGCCGCCTTAGTGCGGCCCATTTTGGACAGCGGATAGCCGTCCAGCATAGTAGCCGCCGCGTGGGGCGTACCCGGCGTGTTGATAAGGATAGCCGATACCGATCCACCATAGCCACCTGCGCAGTAAATGCCCAACAGGAACATCATGCCGGGAATCGCACGCATGGTATAAGTGACAGGCAGGAATAGGATGATGCAGAGGATAACACTTAATCCCGGGATGGCCGCGAACACGCAGCCAATAAAGACGCCGAGGTTTATCCAGATGATATTTTCGAGGGTGAAAAGCAGCCCGGAGGCCGGGCCGATAAAGTCAAACAAACCCATATTCTGCCTCCTCAGAAACTAACATTCAGCACAAAGTGGAACACGACCCAGATCAGCACAGCCATTGAAACTGTGATGGCATAGTAAAGGGGTTTCTTGCAGCGGAAAAAGACCAGAAATGCCAGTGCGCAGAATACAGCGCCCACAACAAACAGATCCGTGACCTCTGCCAGCAGATAAGTGACCACCAGAATGAGGACGATGACGAGTGCTTTTGTTTCCACCAAAAGATTCAGCGTTTTAGTTTTGGTCGGGCGGTGCATCACCATGTTGTATGCCTCGCGGCCCACCAGAAGGGCGCTCATGGCCAGCATGAGCCAAATCAGCATCGTCGGGAAAGCGCGGCCATTCACAACGTCTTTTTCCGAGATCTGCACCTGCTGCGGCATGATGAGCAGCAGCACGATGCCAATGACCAGAAACAGAATGCCGCAAATCAGGTCTACCGGGTACTCGATGTTCTTCTGTTCGAGCTTTGCGCCCCATTCATCCAGTTTTGCTTCGGCACGTTCTATCAGATTTTTCACTTGTTTCAACTCCTTTTGGAAACATAAAAGCAGGGAGAAGGGGATGTCCCCGTTCCCCCTGCTTCAGCTTTTTGTCGCTATGAGGGCTTTTTATCAGCCTGCCACGATGTCCTTATACTGCTCGACGATGCTCTTGACGTTCTCAATGTGAGCCTTCACATCGTCCTCGGTCATGGTATCGACTTCCAGCAGCATGGTGTCGTTCAGCCACTCGACCATCTCATCATCGGCGAGGATCTTATCATACAGCTCTTTCAGCTCGGCAACCTTTGCGGCGTCAGTACCTTTGCGAGCCATGACAAAGCAGCGGTTGCGGAAGTAGGGGTAGCCCTTGGAGCCAACGCCCTCAACGCCTGCGAAGGGGCCGTTTTCGATAGCCTTGTCATCGAATGCGCAAACCACATCAACGCCGCCCTGCTGGTAGGTCTCAAGAATCTGAGACTGGTGAGAGACCGCGAAGTTCGTTTCACCCTTAGCTACAGCCTGTGCAGCCTCCGCAGCGGACTGGTACGGAGTCAGTTTCAGCTGGTCGCCGGCACCCATAGAGCCGAACAGAGCCGCTGCCAGGAAAGCCTCGGAGCCGGTAGCGCCGTTAACGGCCACGGATACGGGGTTGCCTGCCTTGACATAGGCCTCCAGATCGTCCAGATTCTTGAGGTTCAGTGAAGAATCAGCGGACAGGACGAAGACGGAGGAGTACAAGTTCTCCACGAACTCAAAATCGTCGTAGCTGAACTGCAGCTTGGCCGGATCCAGAGTCTCGGTAATGGCGAACAGACCCTCACCGGCGAAGACCAGTTCCTTATCATTTGCCTTAGTACTGGACACCCAAGTGTTGACAGTAGCAGCATCGCCCTTGACGGCTTCAGCAACCAGTGTGATTTTATTATCAGAATAATCAGGGGACTTGGCAGCAGCCTTTTGGCTGACCATCGCTGCTACACCAGACGGTGCCCACGGGCAGGTAACTTTCCAGCTCTCCTGTTTGCTTCCGCAGCCGGTAAGCATCGACAAAGCAAGGACACCGGCGGTGACCAACGCCGCAATACGCTTTTTCATCATTTTACTCTCCTTTTTTGTTTTGCCTTTTCGTGTGGTAGCAAGCACTTCACCGTGCTTTTGTTACCAACAAGATAACATTTCAAGCAATTTCAAGTCAACAACTTTTTTTATTTTATAAAAAAAGTTGTCTGGTAAAAGAGCTAAATGACCACATCTG
The DNA here is from genome assembly GCF_003324185.1 of Faecalibacterium prausnitzii. Lineage (GTDB taxonomy): Bacteria > Bacillota > Clostridia > Oscillospirales > Ruminococcaceae > Faecalibacterium > Faecalibacterium prausnitzii. Next base: position 1,314 of record NZ_PXUP01000001.1, on the reverse strand, counting down.
TATTTTGCTGTAGAAAACTTATTGTGCACATTGCACATCCGCTTGAATCATCTTTGTGCAGCTTAAATTCTTTCATGATGTAAAGTGTATCATATTCATAATAGAAGTCTTACTATTGTCTCCATTCATAAATAATTTCTTCGGAATCATCTTGACGTACCCTACGAACCATGATATTCTCTATCACAAATCCCACTGAACTTGTAGATTGATTGCAAATCTTCTGCAAAAGTGGTTGGTTATCACCGTGAGCCCCACCACTTCAGTGAGGAAAAATCCACGAAAGAAGCTACCGCCCCGCAACACACCCGATTCATTTTGCCGCCGATTCACCCGACAAAATCATCGCTGCGCTGCGTGGGCGGTATTTTTCTTTTACGGGAGCTGCACATTGAAAATTTCATGAGCCGACCGGACGTGATACCGACTTTTTGTCAACGCCGCTGCAAAACAGGGGTAGGAACTTCGTTCGGAGCAAACGGCGATCAACATACACGAGCAGCGGAACCCTCTACTTATTTTTGCGTCTTAACCATTCGGAAACAATTACCCAGAAATGGTTTTGAGCGCAGCGGTAGAGGGCAAGAACCGTCCCGTGGCCACAAATTTTCAATTCTTGAAAATTTTGTGTTCCACCGGGACTTCACTTTTCAAACTCTTGCGAGTTTTCAAAGTGATCTTGTTGGGGCGTGCCTGCCCCAAACCCTGCTCATAGTTCGCGCCCTGCAGCGCGAACAGCAACGGCGTGTCGTGTTTCCATAACTTCACCGAGGAGTTATCGAACAGACAGGAGGTTCAATGAACAAAACGAATGTCAAAGCGAATCCCAGCACGACCCACCGCCACGACATGCCGAACAACAAAACGCACATCATCAAGTTCCGAGTGACGGAAACTGAAAAGATGGAACTCCAATGCACAGCAAAACTCCTTCATCTCTCCCTGTCCACCCTCATCCGCCGTGCGCTGCACAGTGCGAAGATCGAGCGCACTGTTGTCGTTACCGGCGGCGGAGAAGAAACCCTGACTGCCGTTTCCACCCTGCTTGCCCAGTGCAGCAGGGTGGGCGGAAATTTGAACCAACTCGCACGACACTTCAACTCCGGCGGCGCAGACACTGAACAGCTGCGGGCGAAACTCCTTGAAGAACTTGCAGACCTGACCGCATTCCGGCTCCACGCCGAGAAAGTTCTGGGTGAACTGTATGGCAACGCTGAAGCATATCGCCTCTAAGAATTCGGACTACACCGCCATCGAAGCGTACCTCGTTTACCAGCACGATGAATTTTCCGGCAAGGTAATTCTGGACGAACA
>NZ_PXUP01000019.1 GCF_003324185.1 Faecalibacterium prausnitzii | reverse complement strand
TCTTCCCGTGAAGTCGAGAATATTTTCGAGAACAGTGACATGATCATCATGCTGAATCAGGCGGCGGGAGACCGGCAAATTCTCGCAAAGCAGCTCAATATTTCGCCCCATCAGCTTTCCTATGTGACCCACTCCGGCGAGGGCGAAGGGCTGCTGTTTTTCGGCAATGTCATTCTGCCGTTTGTGGACCGTTTCCCCACCGATCTGGAACTCTACCGCATTATGACCACCAAGTTGGGTGAAGTCTCGGAGGGCGCGCAGAAATGAGTGAACCGAAGCTGAACATCAAAGAGGAAACGTCCGCAAAAAAGACCCGTTCTCCCCCGAAGAAAACCAAGGTAGAGCAGACGGTGCCCAAAACGAAAAAGCTGAAAACCGATGCAGATAAAGCTGCGGAAAAGGCACAGCATCTGCGGTTTGGCAAGGCGGAACTGACCCCGGACGAACTGAGCCGGTTGAGCAAGGCGCAGAAACGAGAAATGTACGCAGCCCATGCTGCCCGGTCTGCGGTGCATCGGGAGGTTGACCAGTACGAGGACGATAATGTGGGCACGCAGGCTTTAAGCGAGGGCGAAAAGGCAGCAGGAAATGTCCGTGATATTTCCAAAAGCCGCTATGCCCGGAAGCTCAAGAAGAAAGCCAAGATGCAGGGCAAGAAAGGCACCAAAACCGCAAAATCTTCTGCACAGAAGCCGACTTCGGCACAAGATGCAGGCGCATTCGGCACCGGTGAAGGCGGCTCCAACTGGCTTTCCCGCTGGAAACAGCGGCAAGAAATCCACAAAAACTACTATGCCGCCGCACGGTCGGGCACGGCGGCGCAGACCGCAGGCGGCAAAGCGGCATCCAACGGTGCATCTGCTGCCCGGTCCGGCGTGGAACAAACCGTAGAAAAAGGTAAAACCGCCGTCAGCACTGCCGTAAAGGGGCTGATGAATGCTGCCAAAGGCAACGCACACGTTCTGGTGATCGTGGGCGTTTTTCTTTTGCTCATCCTCATGGTGATGTCTGGCTTTTCCTCCTGCGGCATCCTCTTTTCCGGCGGCACACAGGTATCCGGGCAGACCATGTACTCCGCCGAGGACCGAGACATCCGGGGTGCAGAGCAGGACTACAAGAAGCTGGAAAAGGAACTGGACAAAAAGATCAAGCGCACTCCTACCGACCACCCCGGCTACAACGAGTACCAGTACCATCTTGATCCCATCGAGCACGACCCATGGCAGCTGACTTCGTATTTAACCACCCTTTACGACGATTACACTCGCAGCGAGGTACAGGGCAAATTGAAGGAGACCTTCAAAAAGCAGTACAAACTGACCACATGGGTAGAGGTGCAGATACGGTACAAGACCGTTTGGGTCATCAGTCCGGCAGGAATCCCGGTTCCCACGCAGGTGCCCTACGAGTACAAAATCTTCCACACCAAATTGGTGAACAAAGGGCTGGAAGTAGTTATCCGGGAGGAACTGGACAACGACCAATGGAAACGGTACGAGATCTTTCAGGACACCTTGGGCGGTCGGCCTTATCTGTTCAACGGTGGTCTGCCGCCCGGTGGCTCGGATGGTTCCGGCACGCCGGGCATCGACTATCAGGTTCCGGCAGAAGCCCTGACGGATGAGGAATTTGCCGCCATCTACAAGGAAGCCCAAAAGTATGTGGGCACGCCCTACGTCTGGGGCGGCTCTACCCCGGAAACAGGCTTTGACTGTTCGGGCTATGTCTGCTGGGTATATAACCAGAACGGCTACGATGTAGGGCGTACCACCGCCAACGGATTATGGCAGAAAAGCCAGCACATCTCCGAAGCCGAAGCAAAGCCCGGAGACCTTGTTTTCTTTGAAGGAACGTATGATACCCCCGGAAAAAGCCACGTTGGAATCTACCTCGGAAACGGCATGATGGTCAGTGCCGGAGACCCCATCAAGTACGCAAACATTCACTCGTCCTACTGGGAGAAGCATCTCGCCGGGTTCGGACGGCTTTCAAAATGATTGGAGGAATTACTATGAGCGAAAAATCGGATAAGCTGCGGGCGATGTTGGCAAAAGAGAAGGAACGCCGCATCAAACTGAACAATCGTATCGAGATTCTGGAGCGGCGCATTCAGGAGGAGGATTCCGCCGAGGTCAACGAGATGGTGCGAACTGCAAAGGTCACGCCGGAACAGCTTGCTGCCTTGCTGCGGCAGTCGGCAACCGCCACCCCGACCCCAGCTGCGCTGTCTGCCGTGGGTGCAACTTTTGAGAAGGAGGTCGGTGCAGATGAAGATTAAGAAACTGGGTGCGCTGCTGGTATCGGCGGCACTGTGCGCTGGCATGGCGGCTCCCGCTTTTGCTTTTGAGGGAGAAGCCGCCCCGGTGGAGCAGCCGGTTCTGCCGGAAGTCGTGGAGGAGGATGTTGTCACCATCACAGATGAAACCTCTGGTGCCCTGACCCCGGAGGGCAATCTGACGCTGGTAGATGACTACCACACCGACTATTCCGATGGCAGCGGTCAGCAGTTTATTACGCTGGTCAGCAAGTCGGGCAATACGTTCTACTTGGTCATCGACCGCAACGCCAAAGGACAGCAGACCGTTCACTTTATGAACCTTGTGGACGAAGCTGATCTTCTGGCTTTGATGGAGGAAGAAGATGCGGATGCCTATACCGCTGAAAAGGAAGCAGCGGCGCAGGCAGAACAGGACAGACAGAAAGCCGAGGAAGAAGCCAAGAAAGCCGCAGAAGAAGCGGCGGCATCTGGCGAGGAACAGCCCAAGGAAAACAAGGTCACAAAGATCGCATCGGGCTTTCTGGGTGTGGTCGTGCTGATTGCGCTGGCGGCAGGCGGCGGCTTCTATGCTTTCACAAAGCAGAAGCAGAAAAAGCAGGCCGAAGAAGAAGCCCTTGACCCCGATGCAAACTACACCGAGGACAAGGGCGATTTTGAGATTCCTGTGGAGGATGAGCCGGAAGAGGCCGGCGAGGAGGATACCGAACCCATCTGATTTTAAGGCGGCGTTTTGCCGCCGTACATATCCAAATGAAAACAGATTGGAGGGAACGCTTATTTCAATTCTAGTTGTAGCAGAAAAGCCATCCGTCGCTATGTCCTATGCAAAAGTCCTTGGCGCTACCAGCCGCAAAGACGGCTACCTTGAAGGCAATGGCTATCTGGTGAGCTGGTGTATTGGTCATTTAGTGGAGCTGGCACCGCCCAATGTCTACGATGCCAAGTACGTTAAGTGGAGCATTGCAGATTTGCCCATCCTGCCGCAAAAGTGGCAGTATCTGGTGTCTGCGTCCACCAAAAAGCAGTTTGGCATTTTGCAAAAGCTGATGCACCGCCCGGATGTGGATAGCATCGTGAACAGCTGCGACTCAGGGCGCGAGGGAGAACTGATCTTCCGCTTGGTGTACCAGCAGACTGGCTGCAAAAAGCCCTTTTCACGCCTGTGGCTGTCCAGCATGGAGGAAAACGCTATCCGAGAGGGCTTTGTCCACCTCAAACCGTCAACTGAATACGATGCGCTGTACAATGCAGCACTCTGCCGGGAACGTGCCGACTGGATGGTCGGCATCAATGCGTCCCGGCTTTTTTCATGCCTGTACGGTCAACCGCTGGCGGTAGGGCGTGTTATGACCCCGGTGCTTGCCATGACCGTGGTACGAGAAGCCGCCATTGCTGCCTTTGTGCCAGAGAAATTCTGCACGGTTGCCCTGACCCTTGCAGACGGCGGCACCGCATCCAGCAAGCGGTTTGCACAGAAAGCGGATGCTGAACTGCTGCTTTCCAAGTGCCGAAAGGAGGGGCGCGTTACGGTGCAGAAGATGGAACGCAAGGAGAAATCCGAAAGCCCGCCGCAACTCTATGACCTTACCGCATTGCAGCGGGATGCCAACCGTCTGCTGGGATTTACGGCACAGCAGACCTTGGATTATGCCCAAAGTCTTTACGAAAAACGACTCATCACCTACCCCCGCACAGACAGCCGATTTTTGACGGAGGATATGGCGGCATCCCTTCCGGGGCTGGTGACAGATACGGGCAGGGCGTTTACTGTGGAAGAGTCGTTTCCCATCCATGTGCAGCAGGTCATCAACGGCAGCAAGGTCACCGACCACCATGCGCTGCTGCCTACGAAAAGCATGGCAAACGCAGATCTTGCCGCCCTCCCTGCCGGGGAGCGGAATGTTCTACGGTTGATTGCTGCACGGCTGCTCTGTGCCGTAGGCGAACCGCACTGCTATGCAGAAACTACGCTCACCACCATCTGCGCTGAAGAGGAGTTTTCCGCAAAAGGCAAGGTGGTGCTGTCCGACGGATGGAAAGCTATCGAGCGGAAAATGCTGGGCGATTTGCTGGGCAAGAAAAAAGAACCTGCTGTTCTGCCGGATGTGCAGGAGCAGAGTGAGTGCGGCATTATCGGGGCCGAACTGAAAGAGGGTCAGACCTCAGCTCCAAAGCATTTTACGGAAGATTTACTGTTACACTCGATGGAAACCGCCAGTGCAGACAGTATGCCGGAGGGCGTGGAGCGTCAGGGCATCGGCACCCCAGCTACCCGTGCTGCCACCATTGAAAAGCTTGTGCAGAAGGGTTTTCTGGAACGCAAGGGCAACAAGAAAACCAAGGTGCTGCTGCCTACCGACAAGGGCAAAGCCCTGATTACGGTGATGCCCGAAGAAATCCAATCCCCGGAAATGACCGCCGATTGGGAAACGAAGCTGCTGCGCATTGAGCGCAGCGAAATGGAGCCGGAAATTTTTATGACTGAAATCAAAGAGATGATCTCCTCGCTGGTAACGACCACCGAGGCTAGGAAAGGAGCGAATGCGCTTATGAAAAACAGAATCATTGGTGTCTGTCCGAACTGTGGGAAGCCTGTCGTAGAGCGTGAAAAGGGCTGGTTCTGCGAGAACCGGGAGTGCCGTTTCGTGCTGTGGAAGGATAATGCGTTCTTCAAGCGTCTGGGCAAGCGTCTGGACGCTCATGTGGCGGACAAGCTGCTGCGGGATGGTCGGGTCCGTCTGAAGGACTGCAAGAGCGCCAAGGGCAAGACCTACAACGCCACCGTGCTGCTGTCCTGTGAAGCCGATGGCCGCAGCAAGTTTTCTCTGGAATTTGAAGGAGGGTGCTGATGGAGCAGATAAAAGAAGCGGTCTACCTTATCAACGATGAACGCTATCTGCATCTCCGAGAAAACGGTGCAGGGGTCGGCTTTTCCACTTATAACAAGGTAACTGGTGAGCCGCTGGAAAGCGGGCAGATCTCGGAAAAGAACCTGCCGCCCGATGGCAGGAACGCCATTCCTGCTGCCCGGAACTGGTATCTGTTTGAACTTTCGGACGATGACCGCAAGGCCATCCAACAGGAAAGCGTAAAGATCCTCGAAAACATCCCGCAAGCTGGTATCGGCAGACGGCGCATCTGGGAGCCTGAAACGCTACCGAAGGATATTCGTCTCATCAACAGCCACTATGACGACCTCTACCGCATTCCCGATGGCGGAGTTGTACAGGTGGATTACCCGGATGGGCGCAGCTTTACGGCACGGCTGGAACATCTGGATGATTACCACTTTGACATGGGCGGTTTGGGCAATGTGTTCCACATCTGCCAGTTTGCCGAGGTCATGGAACGAAACCATGCAGACTTCTACCCCGAAATTCAGACACAGGACGAGCAGGCTACATGGGAACTGGGCGGCAAGGGCTATCTTGCTATCCAGTCCTGTGAGGACGGCTGGGACTACACTATTTACCACAGTGATTATTCCGTAATGGACGGTGGGCAGCTGGATGCCCCGGAACTGACCATTCAGGAAGCCCGTGAGCAGATTCTGGAAGCGCACCACATGGAAAAGGGGCGGCGGCTACTGCAGGACTACGATGCCGTCATGGACAAAGTTGCGGAAGCCGAGGAGCTGAGTGCAGACCATCGCCCTTCCACACTGGAAAAGCTGGCAGAACTGGCAAGTGATACGTCTACGCCAAAATCGTCTGCACGTTCTGCGCCAGAACTGTGAGGTGGACGATGCAGCAAAAATGGAACCAGAATTTTGACGGTGAACCCATGACGGACATCCCGCAGAAGTTTCTGAACGCAGGGTGCGATGTTTATATGGTGATGCAGCTGCGGCATGACGAAAAAAACCTCGATGAAAGATTTGCTTCCATGCGGGAACTGCATCGTCGTGGCAAAACGCCAGACCCGGAGCATTATGAGGTCACCTACTATGCTGATTTGCCCGCCATGTGGCAGGATGTGCCGAACAACGAGATTTTGGAAGAACTATTTCAGATGTTCAACCTCTCCCGTCCGCAGGATTTTGAGGGGCACAGCCTGTCGGTCAGCGATGTGATCGCACTCAAACACAATGGCGAGGTGTCTGTGCATTATGTGGACAGCATCGGCTTCAAAGATTTACAGAGGTTTCTGGACAAGCAGCCGGAACGCCATTCGGTACTGATGAATTTCAAGGAAAAGTGCGATGCCCCGGAGTGCAATCCAACCGTCTGCCGGAAAGCGAGGGATGCCCATGAACTTTAACCACGAAGAGCTCATGCTGATGATGCTCTACAACTCCGGCACCCGGCTGGGGCTTATCCATGAACTGCGGCTCATGCAGTGCTACCTGATGCCCGATGAGACTGCCCTGCGGGAACTGTCGGAGGGAGTTATCGAAAAGCTGAAACTGCTGACCGATGCAGAGTTTGCCGAACTGAAATTCCCCCCGGACTGACCTTTGCCGCCTGCGGGCGGCGTACATAGGCTCTTTTGTTACGAAAAATTTTCGCAAACCGCAAGAAACTGGGCTTGATAGAATACTTCCATTCATGCTATACTAAAGCCAGTTTTAATGCACAGAAAAATTGAAAGCGGAGGATAGCCAATGGATACCACTAAAAGATCACCCATCGACCGCCTGCTCTTTGCCACTTTTCTGAAAGGCCGCACTTCTTCCCGTGATGTATGGGAAGAAAAAGGCGATATGACCCCCGAAGATAACCAGAAGATCATCGAGGAGACCAACGAGATCATCAACGATGATTCTACCTATCCCTTCATCAGCTACCTGTCCGACCTGCTTGCAAAATCCAAGCCTTCCGATGATGTCAAGAAGCTGCACGACTGCATTGAAAAAGTTGCAGTTGCATTGGGGCAGGACAGCACCGATGTGTTCCGTGCGCTCCTTGCCAAGCTGATCGAGGAGCCGGAAGAAAAGCAGACCTTTGACCGTCTGCTGGAGATGGCAGAAAAGTTTGCTGCAAAACACGAATAAAATACCATAGATTCCATAAGCGAGTGACCTGAAAAGGCCGCTCGCTTTTTTGTTTACCATGAACTTGAAGGGAGGAACGCTATGCCAAGCAAAACTGAAGAATATCTCGCCCTTGCCCAGCGCACAGCGAACGGGATGACCCGGTACTGGGAAAGCTGGACAGCATACCTGACCACCGCATCCCGGCTGTATAAGTACCCCTTTGCAGACCAGCTTATGATCTACGCCCAGCGACCGGATGCCACCGCCTGCGCCGACTTTGACATCTGGAACAACCGGATGAACCGCTATGTGCGCCGGGGAGCCAAGGGCATCGCCCTGCTGGACGAATCCAGCGGATTCCCTCGTCTGCACTACGTTTTCGATGTGTCGGACACCGGGGTGCGCCGCAATTCTCGTGACCCGGAGGTGTGGCAGCTCGGCCCTGATTTGGTGCAGCCGGTTTCGGAAATGCTCGCCGCCACCTATGGCATCAGCGGAGAGCGTGTCAGCCAGCAGCTTGCGGACGTTGCAGGGAAACTGGTGGCAGATTACTGGGACAACAACGGCGGGGACATCCGCGCCATCGTTGACGGTTCGCTGCTGATGGATTATGATGATGCCGGGGTGGAGATGCAGTTCAAAAGCGCTGCTGCAATCAGCGTCACCTACACGCTGCTGGAACGCTGTGGATTTGAGCCTGCCGGGTGGTTCGACAAGGACGATTTTCAGGCGATCTACAACTTCTCCACCCCGGATGCCGTCTTTGCCCTCGGCGCAGCCGTCAGCGACATGAGCCGGGAGGTCTTACGCCAAATTGAGCGCACCGTTAAAACAACCATTCGCCGCCGCAATGCAGAAAGGAGCCAATATGAATACGAACAGCAGGAACGTGACTTACTCGACCGTCGGGGACTACCAGCTCCCGAACCTGATTCTGAACCAGCCCCGGAAGCCGCTGGGCAAGTACGGCAGGCTGCGCCGGACGTACCTGAAAGACCATCGCCCAGTGCTGTACAACACGATGCTCCTGAACGGGAGCCTGTACCCGCACCTGATGGAGGTGGAGCAAACAGCAGAGGACCGGATGCAGCAGACCATAGCACAGCTCTTGAAACAGACCCCCGCCCCGGACAAGGAGCAGAATCAGATGGCATGGGTGCAGCACATGAACAGCCTGCGGGCACAGGCAGAGGAACTGGTGCTGATGGAATTGATTTACAGTTAAGTTTCTTTGATGCCCACATCCCCACCGAAGTCCAGCAAATTGAAAAAATCGACCAAGCGGAGAGCGAAAAAACGCCCTCCGCTTTTTCGTTATCTCAAGCGGAAATTGAGAACGAACTGCGCAAGCACGGTTCAGGATTTATGGGCGGTAAACAGCGCATTATGGCACTGTACCAGACCCAGCCTGACCGCAGCCTCCGTGCCAAGGCTCTGGCAAAGGAGTACGGTATCGGTGGGCACTCCCACGATTATCTGGATGGCAGCAGAGGGTTTGTCAACCACGACTGGAAGGGACTGGAATTCGACCATTATCCCGACCACCAGAAAATCACCTTAAAATGGGCACAGGTGGAACAGTATATCGACCTGATGATCCAGTCCGACCGTTACCTGACGGACAAAGAGAAAGAGCATTACACGCCCCCTGCGCCTGTCAACGCAGAGCCGGATGTTGAGCTTGCTCGTGCCAAAAACCTGATTCGGGAGTTTTGTCAGGAGGAATACGACTCTGAGCCGGACTTCTCCAATTTGTCCAAGATCGGCGTTGCCTACACCAACGCCACGGATGAGGAGATCCCCATTCAGGTCAACGTCGATCTGGTGGGATACCGTGTGGAGCGGTATCTGGGCGAGGTGCTGATAGACGAGCGGCAGTATGAAAGTCTGGAGGACCTGGCCGAAACCGAGCTGGAGGCGCTGGATTTTTCGGAACTGGTCAGCGTCACGGACGAGGAACTGGAGCACTACCACAGTAAGGCGGAGGAACGCCCGGCACTGTTGCCGCTGGATGCCGCTACCGAGTACAACGCCCTGAAGGAGCAGCACCCGGATGCGCTGGTGGGCTTTGAGCAGAACGGACAGTTTGAGTTTTACGCAGATGACGCGCAAAAAGTCAGTGAACTTCTGGGCGGAAAGCTTCTGGAAAAGGAAACGCCACTGGGCACCGTCCCGGTCACCGGCTTTCCCCGCGACCAGTGGGCATACCGTGCCAAGCAGCTGTGGCAGTGCGGCGAGAACGTCTATCTTGCCGGGCTGAACGAGGACGGCACTCATCACCAGACCAAGTACCTGCGCCGGGAGGATTATCTGCCGCTGGGTGCTACCATCCACATGGAAGGGCGTACCTTCCGAGTGGATACGGTAAACTTTGATAAGGACAGCGTTACCCTGCAGGATGTGGCACTGGCAGAAATGCGGATGCCGATTTTCCGGGAGGAGCCGCTGGCTCTTGTCCGGGAGTTGTACGAGCAGGAACAGGATGTGATGGAACACCCCCTACCCGATTACAAGGTCGGTGACAATGTTATCGTTGACCTTCCTACCCGAACTATCGAAGGCAAAATCGGCTATGTAGGCGAAACGGATGTGCGCATCGACACCAGCGCACAGGGGCAGTCGTGGGATAACGAAGTTATCAATAAGCAACAATTCGAGGACGGTCTGCGGCAGGTCACGCCGGAACTGACTGACGAAGAACTGGATGCGCTACCCATTTCTGCCGTGATGGACAGAAAGGTGCAGACCTTCCCGGATGCCGCAACCTTGGATGAAGCCCTGAATGCTGAACCTGCGCCAGAACCTGCCGGGAACTTCCACATCACGGATGATGATTTGGGTGTCGGAGGCCCCAAACAGAAATTCGCCCGGAACATCGAAGCCATCCGTACCCTGTTCAAGCTGGAGGAGGAGCACCGTGGTGCCACCGCTGAGGAACAGCGGGTTCTTTCCCAGTATGTAGGCTGGGGCGGTTTGGCAGATGCCTTTGACCCCGGCAAAGATAGTTGGGCAAAGGAATATGCAGAGTTGAAAGGACTGCTCTCCGAGGACGAGTATGCCGCCGCCCGTTCCAGCACTCTGAATGCTCACTACACCTCTCCGGTGGTGATTCGCTCTATTTATGATGCGGTCGAGAAGATGGGCTTCCAGTCGGGAAACATCTTGGAACCGTCTATGGGCGTGGGCAACTTTTTTGGTATGTTACCAGATTCTATGCAGAGCAGCCGCCTGTATGGTGTAGAACTGGACAGCATCACCGGGCGCATTGCGAAAAAACTGTACCCGCAGGCTGACATTACCGTTGCCGGATTTGAAACCACCGACCGCCGTGATTTCTACGATTTAGCGGTGGGCAACGTGCCTTTCGGTCAGTACAAGGTCAACGATAAAGCGTACAACAAGCTGGGATTTTCGATTCACAATTATTTTTTTGCGAAAGCCATCGACCAAGTGCGTCCGGGCGGCGTAGTGGCGTTCGTCACCAGCCGCTACACCATGGACAGCAAGGACAGCACTGCCCGCAAACACATGGCAGAACGCGCCGATTTGCTGGGGGCTATTCGATTGCCCAACAATGCGTTCAAGGCTAATGCTGGCACGGATGTTGTCAGCGACATTATCTTTTTGCAGAAGCGTGACCGCCCTGCGGATATTGAGCCGGACTGGGTGCAGCTTGGCAAGACCGAGGATGGCTTTGCCATCAACCAGTATTTTGTAGATCACCCGGAAATGGTTCTGGGCGAGCTGACCACCGAAAGCACCCAGTACGGACGAGAGGAATTGACCGTTGCACCTATCGAGGGCACCAGCCTTGCCGACCAGCTTGCAGAAGCGGTACAGCATATTGAGGGGCAATACACCGAAGTTGAGGTAGAAACACCAGATATTGCGGATGTCGAAAACGAGAAGCACATTCTCCCGGCTGACCCGGACGTGAAAAACTTCTCCTACACGGTGGTGGACGGCGAAGTGTTCTACCGGGAAAATTCCGTGATGACGCAGGTGGAGCTGTCTGACACCGCCAAGGGGCGCGTCACCGGCATGGTGGAACTGCGGCAGATCGTCAACGAGCTGATCGAACAGCAGTTGAACGATTACCCGGACGAGGACATCAAGGCAACACAGGAGCGTTTGAACACCGCCTACGATGCTTTTACCGCAAAATACGGTCTGCTGAACGACCGCAAAAACGGGCGGCTGTTTGAGCAGGATTCCTCCTACTATCTGCTGTGTTCGCTGGAAAATCTGGACGAGCAGGGGCAGCTCAAATCCAAGGCGGCGATGTTCACCAAGCGCACCATCCGCCCGGAGCGCACCGTCACCAGCGTGGATACCCCCAGTGAAGCGCTGGCAGTGTCCATCGGGGAACGCGGCAAGGTGGATTTGCCCTATATGGCAGAGCTGCTGGGCACTCCCGGTGAGTACGGGCGCATTACCACCGAACTGTCCGGTGTGATCTTCAAAGACCCCAGTGCCGACCCTGCCGATCCGGAAGCGGGGTGGCAGATGGCAGACGAGTACCTGTCCGGCGATGTACGGGCAAAGCTGCGAATGGCGCAGTTCGCCGCCGAAACCAACCCGGAATTTGCGGTCAATGTGGATGCGCTGATTAAGGCACAGCCCAGAGAACTGGAAGCATCTGAAATTGATGTGCGGCTGGGTGCCACATGGCTTGCGCCTGAAATCATTCAAAAATTTATGACCGAGACTTTCCAGATCCCCTACTATCTGCGTCATGCAGTCAAGGTGAGATATTCTCCGTATACCGCAGAGTGGCGTGTGGAGGGTAAAACTGCCACCGGGCGGGGCGATATTATCTCCTCCGAGACCTACGGCACATCCCGTGCCAATGCCTACAAGATTCTGGAAGAAACCCTGAACCTGAAAGATGTCCGCATCTACGACACCATCGAGGATGCTGATGGCAAACCCAAGCGTGTGCTGAACAAGCGGGAGACCATGCTGGCGCAGCAGAAACAGCAGGTCATCAAGGACGCTTTTGCGAACTGGGTCTGGCAGGACCCCCAGCGGCGCATTGCGCTGGTGAAGCAGTACAACGAGCTGTTTAACTCCACCCGCCCCCGTGAATACGATGGCTCCCACATCCATTTCGTCGGCATGAACCCGGAGATCACTCTCCGGGAACACCAGCGCAACGCCATTGCTCATGTGCTTTATGGCGGTAATACGTTGCTTGCACACGAAGTTGGCGCAGGCAAAACCTACGAAATGGCGGCATCCGCTATGGAAGCAAAACGGCTGGGGCTGTGCCAGAAAAGTCTTTTTGTAGTGCCCAACCATTTGACGGAGCAATGGGCATCGGAGTTTCTGAATCTCTATCCTAACGCCAAACTCTTGGTGGCACGGCGCAAGGACTTTGAAACTGCCAACCGCAAAAAATTCTGCGCCCGCATCGCCACCGGCGACTACGATGCCGTCATCATCGGCCATTCGCAATTTGAGCGCATCCCGCTGTCCTTTGAACGGCAGGAGCGCATCATTCAGGAGCAAATTGATGAAACGCTTGCCGCCATCAACGAACTGAAAGCCCATGCAGGTGAGAATTTCTCCATCAAGCAGATGGAAAAGACCCGGAAAACGCTGGAAACCAAGCTGGAAAAACTGCGCTCCGATGAGCGTAAAGACGATGTAATTACCTTTGAACAACTGGGCGTTGACAGGCTTTTTGTGGACGAGAGCCATTTTTACAAGAACCTCTTTTTGACCACAAAAATGCGGAATGTCGCAGGATTATCCACCAGCGAAGCGCAGAAATCCAGCGATATGTTCGGCAAGTGTCGCTATCTGGATGAGATCACCGGCGGGCGGGGCGTGGTGTTCGCCACGGGCACGCCCGTGAGCAATTCCATGACCGAGTTGTACACGGTCATGCGGTATTTGCAGTACAGCACCTTGCAGCAGAAAAAGCTGACCCACTTCGACTGCTGGGCATCCACTTTTGGAGAGACCACCACTGCAATCGAGCTTGCGCCGGAAGGTACAGGCTATCGGGCGAGAACGAGATTTGCCAAGTTCTTCAACCTCCCGGAACTGATGTCCATGTTCAAGGAGGTTGCGGACATTAAAACATCCGACCAGCTCCATCTGCCTGTGCCCGAAGCGAAGTTTGAAACCGTGGTGGCGAAACCGTCCGACATCCAAAAGGAAATGGTGCAGGAACTGAGCAAACGTGCCGCAGAAATCCACTCCGGTACCGTGGATGCCTCAGTGGACAATATGCTCTGTGTCACCAACGACGGCAGAAAGATCGGCTTGGATGTGCGCCTGATGAACCCCATGCTGCCGGACGACCCCAACAGCAAGCTGAACGTATGCGTTCAGAACGTGCTGAAGATCTGGGAGGAAGGCAAAGACCAGAAGCTGACCCAACTTTTGTTCTGTGACCTCTCAACACCAAAGAACGATGGCAATTTCAACGTCTACGATGACATTCGCAAAAAGCTGGTTGCTGCCGGTGTGCCGGAAAACGAGATCGAGTTTATCCACAACGCAGATACCGAAGCAAAAAAAGCGGCATTGTTCTCCAAAGTGCGCTCCGGCGATGTGCGAGTTTTGCTCGGAAGCACGGCGAAAATGGGAGCGGGCACCAACGTCCAGTCCCGGCTTGTGGCGGTGCATCATCTGGATGTTGGCTGGAAGCCCAGCGACATGACCCAGCGCAATGGTCGCATCATCCGTCAGGGCAATATGAATAAGGAAGTCAAGGTGTTCAATTACGTCACGGAAGGGACATTTGACTCGTACTTGTTTCAGACCCTTGAGAATAAACAGCGGTTTATCAGCCAAATCATGACTTCCAAATCTCCTGTTCGCTCCTGCGAGGATGTGGACGAACAGGCACTTTCCTATGCGGAGATCAAGGCATTGTGTGCTGGAAATCCATTGATTAAAGAAAAAATGGATTTGGACGTGCAGGTGGCAAAGCTGAAGGTGTTGAAAGCCGACCACCAGAGCCAGAAATTCCGCTTGCAAGACAAGCTGCTCACAAAATTCCCGGCTGACATTCAGGAAACGAACGCCTATATTGCCGGGCTGAAAGGGGATGCACAGCTTGCCGACGCCTATCCGCAGGGCAAGGAGGAGTTTTGCGGCATGACCATCAAAGGTGTTGCCTACGATGAGAAAAAGACCGCCGGTGAGCGTCTGGTGCTTGCCTGCTCCGAACTGCCCAACGCCGAAGAAAAAGTGATCGGCAGCTACCGGGGCTTTGAGTTGTCTCTGCGGTTCGATACCTTCCGCAGCGAATATCAGGCGATTCTGAAGGGGCAGCGGAGATACCCGGTGCCCTTGGGCACCGACCCACTGGGCAACATCATCCGTCTGGATAACTCCCTGAACAACTTCCCGGAGCGTATCACCGCCGCAGAAAACGAGCTGGATACCCTGCATCAGCAGCAGGCAGCGGCACAGATTGAGGTGGAAAAGCCCTTCCCGCAGGAGGAAGAACTGGCAGAGAAGTCCGCACGACTTGCAGAATTGAACGCTCAGTTGGATGTGGACGAAAAGAGCCACGAGCCGGAACAGGATGAGGAAGAACAGGAGGATGCACCTCGCCGTCCCTCGGTGCTGGCGGCACTGGAAGAAAAGTCGGACAAGACGGAGCCGGTGAAGCCCTTCCGCAGTTATTACGACAAGGATGGTGATGCCCGGTGAGCGACCGCCGCGACCAGCAACTCCATTTCCGGGTCAGCAAGCCGGAATTGGAGCGGATTCGGAACAAAATGGAAGCCAGCGGCATCCTGAGCATTGGCTCCTATCTGCGCAAGATGGCACTGGACGGGTATTGTCTGCATCTGGATCTGCCGCAGCTGCGCCGGATGGCGTATCTTTTGCAGATGTGTAGCAACAATCTGAACCAGTACGCCAAAGTAGCCAATGAAAACGGTCAGATTTATACTGCCGATCTGGAGGATTTGCGCGCCCGGTTGGATGAACTGATCAGCGTCAGCAAGCAAATTCTTGCAAAGCTGACCGAGCTGTAACACTGCCCGCAGTCAAACACTGCGGGTTACATAAATTTTATTAGCATAAGGATTACCACTCATCTTCGTCCTCGTCATCCTTATTGAGCAGTAAATCTTCAAATTCATCGGCATCATCCGACGCAAGCCGTTCCGGGTGGAAGCGCATATCAAGCTGCTCCTGCGCAAGCTTCCGAATCTCAGGCCGCTTGTCATGGGCTTTGTTGTTCAGCCATTTTATTTGTTCTTTGGAAAGTCTCCATGGCAAAGAAAGCAGCTTGTTTTCGATCATCTGCGCAGAGCGTACATCTGGCGGCAGAGCAGCGCACTTTTTACAGATGTGCGCTGTATGACCTTTGCCCGAAAACTTTTCATTTGCTTTGTACTCGTCGCAGACTTTACAATAATGTCCGTGCTTTTTCATGGGACAGATTCCTTTCACAGATATTTTTACCAGTGTATCAGATTTTGAAGTCAATTCCAATTTATTTTTAAGAAAAGGGGGCGTTCGATGGCCGCAACACGTTTGATTGCGCTGCACAAAAACAGGGGCAAGTCGGTTGCGGCCTGCCTGAAAAGCCGCACGGACTACGCGAAGAATCCTGACAAAACGAACAAGGGAGAACTGGTCAGCAGCTATGAGTGCAGCCCCTTGACCGCAGACGAAGAATTTATGCTTTCCAAGCGGCAGTATGAATTTGTCACTGGGCGCATACAAAAAAATGATGTGATCGCCTATCAAATTCGACAGTCTTTCAAGCCCGGTGAGATTACCGCCGAGGAAGCCAACAAGGTGGGCTATGAACTTGCCATGCGGTTTACCAAGGGCAAATACGCTTTTATCGTTGCCACCCACACAGACCGGGAACACATCCACAATCACATTATCTACAACTCCACTGCGCTGGACAGCACCCGAAAATTTCGGGATTTTTTATTATCCGGGCTGGCCGTGCAGCGGTTGAGCGATTTGATTTGTCTGGAACATCAGCTGTCTGTTATTGAAATCAAGCCGTACCGAGAGCGGCAGAAGCGCACCCTTTATCCACCCAGAGAAAGTAATCGTGATAAGCTGTGTGCCGTAATCGACAACATCCTGCTGAACGAGAGGCCCGCAAATTTCGAGGGCTTTCTTCAGAAGCTGGAACAGCAGGGCTACGAAATCAAACGGGGAAAGTACACTTCGGTCAAAGGAACACGGCAGAAACGCTTTATCCGTTTTCGGACACTGGGCGCGGGATACAGTGAAGATGAAATCAAGGCGGTCATTGCCGGAGAATCCGAACACCGCCCGTATCAGAAGCAGCCACCGAAAGAGCAGCCGTTCCACCTGTTGGTGGACATTCAGGCAAAACTCTCCGAGGGCAAAAGCGAAGGCTATGCACGGTGGGCTAAACGCTACAATTTGAAAGAGATGTCCAAGACCCTGATTTTTTTGCAGGAAAATAAAATCGGCAGCATTGAGGAGATGCAGGAGCGTGTGGATGCTGCTACTGCTCACTATCACGAACTGGGCGATTCCATTAAAGATTCTGAAAATCGACTGGCAGAAATTGCGGTGCTGAAAGCACACATCATCAACTACGCCAAGACGCGACCAGTCTATGATGCCTACCGAAAGACCGGATACAGCAAGCACTTTCTGGAAGGTCATCGTGCAGAGATCACACTGCACAAGGCAGCGAAAGCGGCATTCGATGAAGCTAACCTGAAAAAGCTCCCCAAGGTGAAAGAACTGGATACGGAATATTCCAAGCTGCTGACGGAAAAGAAAGCACTCTACCCGGACTATCGTAAAGCGAAAGAAGAAATGCAGGAGCTTCTTCGTGCAAAGAGAAACGTAGAACTGTTCTTTGCAGAGGAAAAGAGCAGCACCGAAAAAACGAAGTCCCGATAAACGAAGATAGCCTAGGACCCTTCCCTCATGGAAGAGCCCTAGGCTATCTTTTTTGTTATAAAAGTGTTTGGAACAAACGCGCAGCCTGCATCGCACGATGCGGAACGATAGGGGATTGGGCACAGCCCAACAAGCATTTTGAATTTGGATTTGAAAAATCTGATTCAAAAATCGCGAGTTGGTACCAGCTCGCCCTGCTTGCCACAACAATGCGTCCTTTTTGTCCGCAATTTGTAATTTTCAGATTGGAGAAAAACGCCATGGCAAAGACGAAGGCTGAAGAAAAAGCTCTCAACCTTGATTAGATTTTGTTTAACTGCCGGGATTATCTGCGCGCTGCGCGCAACTCCGGCTCGTTCTTTGAAAAGCGTGATAGCAGCTTCTGTGAGCCGCCCAGCACATCCAGCCCACGGTCATCGTACAAATGGTAGAGGAACGGCCCCGGCCCAGCCAGATAGACGCTGGACACAAAGCCGTTCCAGCCGCCGATGTCCCCCAGAATGATTTCCCGAAGAAGCAGCTCTGGTTGAAAGCTGATCTTGCTGAGATCCCAGTAAAACTGCACTTGTGCATGGGTATCCCCATCTTCATCCTGCTCTGTGGCCGAAAGTTGTTCATCGGGAACTGGGAGGCCCACTCGCTGCCGGATAACGGTCAGCAGGGACTCGGCGGGTTCTTCATCGGGATACCCGTCGATCCGCAGAAGGTCCGGCACCGCCGGAAGTGCCCGATAGATCGCGGCGGCTCGGTCCAGCGCCCCCTGAACATAAGCGGGGTTGGTTTTCAGCTTCGCCGCACGCCTATCCAGATAGATTGGTTCCTCCCCGCCGATCTTAAAACGAATGCCCACCGGTGCATGGTAGAACAGAGGGTGTTCCAGCCCAGCCATGCCCAGATCATGTAAAATGTGTTCAAACCGCTTTGCCAGCATGGTATCCCTCCGTTCTCATGTCATTTCATACAGCAGAGCAGCATCGCCCTGCACCAGTTCCAGATGGGAGCGCAGCGTATTAAGCCCGCTTTGCACCGCCTCGGTGGGCAGATCCCAGTCCGGGGCAATTTCAGCGGCCAGCTCCGAGAGATCCTGCTCCCGCAGAGCTGCCAGCAGTTGAGACGCCAGCTCTCCCTCCAGCAGAGCGCAGTCCAGGGTGTCTTCCGTCTGGGGAGCAGGAAAACGGACATCCAGATCCAGTTCGCTCTCACACCAGTCCCAGATGGCCATATAGACCGCGCCGGAGCAGTCACCGTCGGACAACTCCTGCCGCTGGTTATTTTTTATCAGATAAAAGGACGCGATCTGTGACATGGTGGTTCCTCCTAAATGTTATTCGCTTCCATCAGCCCTTCGGCCTGCAACCGGATCACATAGAAAGCCCGCACCCAGTCCAGTTCCTGCTCCATGGAGTCCTCCAAAGCCAGCAGGCGGCGCTTGCCAAGCCTGCGATCCAGAAGGGCAAAGATACGGACAAGGGGATTCTCGCTGACAAGGCTTTTCTCGATGCTCTGGTTGTCAAAGATCCCAAACGCCTCATAGAACACCTTTTGGTCAAAGGTGCCCTGCTCCAGCGCATAGGCATGAGCCTGATTGATGGCCTCTTTTGCGGAGTCGTGATCTTTCAGCGTGGTGGAGCGCAAGTGATGAAATTTCGTCCACACATTTTCAAAATAGGTGTAGTAGTTGCTCCGCAGCACTTCCACGCCGTCCACACGAATGGCGGCCCGGCCCTCATGGTCGGCGCTTTTGCTGTAACTGGTGGCAAAATACTGGATGTGGCCCCGGAGTGCCGGGCACAGGTAGTCATTCTCCAATTTGTTCCGGATTCCACTCCAAGTGGATACTCTACTGTTTGACATAGGTGTTGTTTCCTTTCTGCTGATTCCTACTGCTTTTGGAGATACTCCCGGAAGCATTCGATGAACTCCCGATTCCGCTTAGGGACATCGAACCCCTTCCGATGGGGGAAGAACCCCTCCTGTTCCACATCGTCCAGCAGCTTGGGCAGATTGGAAAACCGGGCAAAGAATGGTAGTGCATAGTCCTGGATCTGCCCGGAAATTTCCTGGATAGAGCGTTCCCGCTCCAGCAGAGTAGATATCTCATAGCGGGGGAAGTCATCATACCGGTGGGTCAGCCGGGCGATGGAGGTACCCACGATACCATCATAGGTTTCCTCCGTCCCTTCCTGCTCACTGCGCCACTGGGCAATCACCGGGGAACTCACATCGAAGAAGGCAGTAAAAGTGGTGGAGCCAAAGCGGATGGAGGGGGAAAAGTAAAAGGAGAACACAAAGATGCCGTCTTTTTTGTAGATGTCATTTTTGCTCTTGCGGTATTTGTAGCCCAGCGGGTTCAAAGGCTCCGCGATCCGCTCACAGGTATAGACGAAGATCTCACGGGGCTTGGTTCCCTTGGGAAAATCCTTCTTCTCCATGTTGCCACCTCAATCAAAATCCATCCAGACCAGGTGTTTTCCGCAGTGGAGGCACTGGAACAGATAGCATTGCAGATGCCCGCCATTGACAGATTCCCGGATCATTTCTTTTTGCTCATCGTCCCACATCGGATCGTCCAGTACCTCCTCCAGCACACCCAGGGCCCGCAGTTCCCTGGCACCCACATGGCCCAGGTAGGCGCAGTAGTCGCCGCAGTGGGCGCGCCAGTATTCCTGCTGCCAGCCGGAGTAGCCCGGGGTGCGGTGGATCGGCTCGTCCAGCTTCTCCGGATCGTCTACACCATCATCCACAGAGAAATCATCTTGAAAACTACCGTCATATTTCCGGGCTGCTTCGCCGTTGGCGATGCACTCTGGGCACAGATATGCAATATCCTCCACGGCGTAAAAGGGGGCTGTATAGAAAATATGGGTCGTCTTGCCACAGCAGTCGCAGACAACGCCGTCTGCGGATTCCTCAAAAGCCCCAGTTTCCAGAGGATTGGGGTGATACCGGAAGGCGGGCAGGCCCAGCTGGGCCTGCCGTTCCTTCTCTTTCTGCTTCTCCTCCGGCGTTTTGGGCCTGGGGAGGGCATAATGATTGCCCCAGTTTTCCGCATAGTCCTTCAAGATGCCCAGCCGCTTGAGGGTCTTCTTGTCGGAACGATTTCCGATTTGGCAGAGCAGTTCGTAGGCATCCTTCTTGAAGTCCAGCAGATCATACACATCCACCAGCACTTCCTTGGCCTGCTTGTCTTCCGACAGCTCCAGTTTCTCCTTGAAGGTATAGAGAGCACGGACACTGTCCGGATCTCCTTCTGTCTCCCGAAACTGCTTTTGGAGTTCAATATATTGCTTCAGGTATTCGTTCATGGTCACAATCTCCCATCAATCCCACCAGAAATACCAGACGGTGGACAGCCACAGGACATCTGCCAAGGAGCCAATGCTTCCATCCTCATTCTGATCCAGATCTGGGCAGAAACCATATTGCTCCACAGCCACCTCCATAGCTCTTTCCTTGGAGATCGGAGTTGGAAGTTCAAACTCCAATTCATCGTGGCTCATGGCGGCAGGGATGGCACCATGTTGCTCGAACCAATATTTCGCCACTGCCATCAGGTCCGGTGTGTCGGGACACTCATTCCAATTTCCAAAGGGCAGGTAGGCGAAGATCTCCCAGGGGTTCTTTACCGGAATTTTAGCCAGAATGAGCGGATATGTCATTCCGGTATCATCGTTCCAATAGTTTGCGAAGCGGTCGTTGGGTTCTCCGCCCTCCATCTCGCCCAGGACTTCCTCCTCCCAGTCCAGATCATCGTCCTCGGCTTCTTCCTTGCGCTGGCCGGTCAATTCCTCCAAAATCGCCTTTCCGTCCTTAACAGGAGCGGAGAGCATCTTCTTCCGGTACTCCTCTACCGTTTTGAGGTCAAATTCATAGCAGTCCGCATCATGCTCCGGGTCGGCGTTCATTACCAGACATTCCAACAGCGTTTCATCATCCGCCTGGATAAGTACGGGAACAAAGCCCTCCCGTACCCCCAGCCGCTGGGCGTAGCTGTATGCCGACATGATGGGGTCATCATCTGCCATGGATGGGAAATAGGTACACTCGCAGTCCAGATACTCCATGATGGCATGAGCCACTTCGGAAGGCTCCAGCGTGTCCTCGTCGAAGTCCTGTCCCTGCCAGTTTTCAAAGCGTTCCTCAATCACTTGAGCCATGGTCTGATAGTATTTCTCATCAAATGGGATGAATAAGTATGCCTCCTGTTGAAATTCATTGGAGTGGTATCGGGACGGACCAAAATATTTCAGGGCATAGCCATCAATGTCGGCAGGATAGTAGGGACTGTCGCCCTCTCCGTAGTAATAGCCTGCAAAGGCACGGCCTTGCTGATTGAACAGCACAGAGAACAGACAGCCGTCCAGCTCATCCCGGATAAACTCCCGCAGATCCACGCTGGCAGGGTCGGCTTTGACCTGTTTGGCCACTTCGCTGTATTCTTTCAGGAAGTCCTCGCCCATCAGGTCGTGCTCCATGCACCAGCGCAAGTAGATGGCCATGTGGTTATAAGCATTGATGGGGTCAATAGGCAGTTCCTTCTCCTCAATGCTCTCAAGGTGATAGGAAGCGTCGTCCATCTCACCGTCAAAATTATCATTGGAAAGGGTGCCACGGGTGATCGCATTCTGACGAGTGGGGTTTACAACAAAACTGATCCCCCTCATCTTGTTCAGCAGAGCGTCTACATCATGTTCCAGTTTATAGTCCAACTCGTCCTCATAAAGCGGAATGACCTGATAGAAGTTGACCTCCTCGCCGCCCGGCAGGGTGCAGACCTCGCCGCCCTCCTCTGTACTTTGGGGGCCGGTGAGAATGGCGGCACACAGCTTCGTATTTTCCGCAAAGTTCTCCTTGTTATCCATGGTATGTCCAAAGCCCAGCCAGGTATCGCTGGCAATGGGAAGGCGGGCCAAGGATTTCAGCAGGCGGATGGGCCAGTACCACTTTTCGTCTTTCATGGACTCCTGATCCAGCTTCCAGTCCGCAGGCAGGGCAATGGCCAGCTCCGCCCGCTCCAGCTTATATTCCGCCAGTTCCTCCGGCACATTCATCCGGTGAGCGCCCATGCCCATGGTGACCAGGGTGCAGTAGTCCCGCTCCTCAGAGGGCGGCACCACACAGATGTCCACATGGATGTCGGGAGAAACCAGCTCATGGAACACATTCTCGAACTTGCCGAAATACTGCTCAATGTGCTCCTCGACGGCTTCCATCTCCTCCTCGGTGTAGACTTCGGGATTACTGAATTCTTCCTCATCCTGCGTGTCATCATTGTCTGAGTGGTCGCAGCTGTCATCCTCCGGATCTCCCTTTATAGGCTCGTAACCGATCTTCAGGGTCATCTGTTCTTCTGGCAGAGAGATGCCGGGGCTGCGGGTGATGGTGTGCTTATCGTCCGCAGAAAAACCGATGGTCTCGCCGTCTTGCAGCGTCACATCACACGCCAGCACATAGGAGGCAAGGCTGGCCAAAAAGTCCCGCAGTTCCTCCGGCTCAGCGTCGGTGTTCAACACCTCCATTTCCTCCTTGCCAAACACATCCATGCCGTAGGTGTAGCCGTTTAGGCCCCCCTCGCTCCGGTACAGGCCGAACCAAACCCAGTTGAAGATGGGCAGTTCGTCCTTTTTGAGCATATCGGCAAGGCCCTCATAGAAACGAGGCTCAAATACCACGCCGCTGGTGTAGACACCGGTGGCGTATTTCTGCTTGCAGCACACTGCCATCGCCTTGGTGAACAGCTTACCTCGTTCCAGCAGTTTTTCCTCCTCGCCCAACACAGCCACCATGATATGGGCCTTGTGCGCTTTGGCCACTTCTACGGCCTCTGGCCACATATAGTTGTTTTCGGCGTTGATCTCTGCTTCATTGTCCGGGATGTGACCGTGGAAGAGTGTCACGATCAGCATCATATTGCCGACCCGCATTACCACAGCGTCATCGCTGTTCTCAACATCTTCGTCGCCCTCATCCGGCTCCTCATCTACGATGCCCCATTCTTCCCGTAGATTCCGGATCAACTGCTCCTTGTCCCATTCCGCTTTGGAGAGGAGCACAGACCCGGCAAAGGAGCCCTTACGGTCAGTTTTCTCCTCGTCGGCGTCATCCTCAAGATCCTCTACATCTTCATCCGGATCATAGAGGGATTCATGCTCCAGTCCGCGGACAAATTCCTCAAAGCTGTCTGTCAGATGGGTAATCTTGTAGTCGTTTTCCTGATCCACATGGACTACCGCAGGCTCTCCCTGGGGGCCACAAACCCGGTAGTCCAGGAAGATCATATCGTGTCCGGCGCTGGGACAGTCGCAGATGGCCACTCCGATGGCAGGATACTCCCACTCATCGATCATAAACTGGCTTCCCAGCTCTCCGCAGAGGGAGCAGCTCTTTTCCCGCCCGATGCCGAAAATGCCGGTGATGGCCACATGGTCATCTGCCCAGCAGGTAGGTTCATCGCAGGGATAGCAGGTGTTCACCGGAATGCCGCCGTTGTGCTGCTTCATCAGCCAGATGTAGGCGGCGGGCAGCTTGTAGCCCAGTTCCTCCTCCACGCTGGCAATCAGCTCATCGGAAGGCGGCTCACTGACATATTCTTTCAGTGCATACCAATTATCATCCCAGAAGTTGGTGAGGTCGAAGCCCTCAAATGGGGTATCACCGGGCACGAATTTGGCCTTCTTCTTCCGGCTGCGCTGGTGTTTCCGGATCTCCGCCTTACACTCCCGAATCACCGCCGGAGCATTTTCATCCTCCGGGTCCAACTCTGCCCACCGCTGGGCGTAGGGAATGGCCTTTTCCTCCTGGCCGTAGAGATACTGATAGCCATAGGCCATCCGCATATTCCACTCCGCCTTGTCCTGGCCTTCCTCCCGGACGGACTCCAGCACCTCAATGGCCCTCAGAAGGGCTTTGTCTCCCTTGGATTTCAAAGTACCTTCGTCATGGTCCCCGATGATGGCGTAGTTCTCCAGTGCACGGGCCAGGGCGTAGGCGGTGCGGTAGTTCCTCCAGTTCTCCGGGATGGCATTCAGTGCCTGGATACAGCGGGTGTACTCGTCTTCGGCGTTCCACTGCTCCAGCTGAGCGAAGAATGCTTCGGCGTTCTGTTGGGTATAAGGAATATAGTCCATGCCCGTCAGCGTTTCGTCCAACTCGTCATCCTGATTCTTAGTTTCTGGCCCATCATCTTGTTGCTTTAGGGGTACAGAACCTGCTTCACGGCGGAAGGTGTGGAAGATGGCCCAGGGGATGTCCGTGCCTTCAAAGAACTCTTTCGCCATGTTCAGCGCCTCTCGGATGTCCCAGGCGATGAAGTCCACATAGCCGCAGTAGAGGCCGGTTGCCCCGCCGGTGAGAGTGAGCACTTCCGAACCATCCCCGCCGGTGAGCACTTCCTCCAGTTTGTCCCGGAAGTCGAAAATTTTCTGACTGCCTTCCTCCTCCCGCAGGGTATCCAGGGGATAGCAGAAGAAGCCCGCCACCGCGCCGTCGGCATGGAGATCGTCCATAAAATCATTGTCGGCATTCAGATAGCCGTTGATGAGCGGCACACAGCAGGTGGAACCGGCCATTACATCCAGCCGCCAATCGGCGTCCGGGTCCTGTTTGGGTTCCATTTTGTAACCAAGGTAGCTCTCCAGATAGGCTTCCGGGTCGGTGGAGAGCTCCAGGCCCTGCTCCCGCAGTTTGTCGGGCAGCTGGGACAGGAGGAAGGACGGCTCTGCCTTGGGTTCCTCCAGCACATCAAAGCTGTCTATGTATCTCATGTGGGGGATCTCACCCAGCACCTGATCGGTGAGGGTGGTGAGCATCCACCAGGCCCGGCCTTCTTCCTCCCGGAGCATAGGCAGCAGCTTTTCGCAGTAAGCGGAGATGGCGAAGCTGTTTTCACCCTGCTCCTCCAGCCAGATCTGCACATCCTCCCCGGAGATATCCCAGCCGTCCTCGGTGCGCAGGCCGATGTTCTGGAGGGGCTGACGGCCCACCAGGATGTTCCAGTGCTCCAGCACCTCCTTGGGGGCGTGCTTCTGGAAGTAGACCAGCTCAAACAGCTTGACCTTGTCGCCCTCCGGGGTGAGGATCAGCTCATGCTTTTTGCCGTTGAAGCCCATCTCGAAGGAGATTTCGTCAAACGCCTGGTTCAAAGCCCCTTCCATTGGGGCCACGAGTTCTGCGCCGCGGGTGTAATCTTTGTCCTCATCCATCATCTGGCGCAATTCTGCTTCCATCTCGGCAAAGGTTTCCCACCAGTTCTCTGTCCGCTCCCGGAAGCACTCCCAGAACTGCGGCAGAGAAATACCCTGCTTGCACCGTTCGATAAACTCTTTGGTGTCATCGTCACCAGGGCGGACTTCCAATGCCTTTTCAAAATATCGCAGAGCCCGGCCCTCCTGATCCAGATAAAAGTAAGAGTAACCCATGCGGAAGTTCCAGTAATAGTCGTCCTCGAAGTATTCCTCATGGGGCTTTAGCAGAGCGAGGGCCTTTTTGAGCATTTCTTTGCAAGTTGGCTTATGTGGGTCTGCCAGATTGTTATAGGCGCGGGCCAACTCGCTGTCCATCTCAGGGGTACGCTCCTCGGCGGGGATGGCCTCCAGCGCATCAATAATTTTATATTGTTTGCTCTCCTCATGCCACTTCTGGCACTGCTTCAAAATGTCCATATCAGGGTCCTCCTCGTCCTCATCCGGCTTCCAGTCTTTGATCTTCTGGAACACGCCATTTTCATCCCGCTCAAAGGCGCAGGGAGCGGGGGTGTTCAGCAAAGGGATGATGTCGGGATCGTCATTGCAGATCGTGTTCAGCTTGTAGATCCCGGCGTTGTTAGGGTCGTCCATGTACTCGTCGCTCTCATCACCGGCGGTAAAGCGCCAGCCGCTGTCCCAGCCGCCGTCCGGCTCCTCCCGGTAGCAGTAGCCAATCTTGCGGCCCTCTACTGTGATGCGGTTGGTGGCGATGCAGCCATCGGCGCCCTCCCAGTCAGGGAGCAGAGATTTCACATCCTCCGCTTTCACATGGTAGTCCCGGTTGCGGCCAGCGGCCTCGTACAGTTCCTTCCGCAGCGCCTCCACATCCCGAGCCATCTCCTGGATCTCCTCGTTGTCCATCATCTCACTGAGGTCATATTCCAGCGGATTCTGGGCAAAATCCGCCAGTGCCTTGTTCATGGCGTCATGCTCCTCTGGCGTGACGGTGATGCGGATGCGGCGGGCAGGGGTGTTGTACTCGTCCAGATCCTGAAGGTTCACACTGCCACTGACGCTGCACTCCAGCAGGATGGCGGCCAGATCAGTGACCACATCAATGGCGAAGTGGAAGTCCATCTCCACGCCATCGGAGTGTGTAAACTCCAGATACTCCACGGTCTGGCGGAAGTCCCAGTTCTGCTTGTCCAGCCCGATCTTGGCGAAGATCTCGCTGAGGGGGATCTCCTCCTTCTTCTGATCTACCAAAAAGGCCACAAGGTTCAGGCTGTCGTCCGAGCCTCCGATAAAGTTACCCCAGTATTTTTTGATATACATTTGTTACGCCTCCTGTTCCGAAATTAGTCGCTTGATGAGCCAGTCCAAATGCTCTGGCCACGCAGGAGCGATCTCACCGCTGTCCTCGTTCTTCCAAAGATCCACAATCTCACGGATGCCGTCCTCGTCCGGCACCTCGTTTTTGATGTCGGTGAGTTGCCGCAGCAGGAAAGCAAGGGCTTCTTTGGATGCTGTGAAACCGGTGACTTTATCCCATATAGCTTCTTCATGATCGTAGTCCAGCTTGCCATTATCCTTCCATTGGAAATACAGCTCCGCCAGAGCCATCGCAGTATTGTCAAAGAGGAAGTCGATTTGTGAGAAGTCAGCTCCCAGCATGACTTCCTCTTTCATCAGTTCGATCATCTCGCCCAGATCCATTACCGGATGCTCCGGTACATATTCATTTTTGAGGATGTCCAGTACATCCAGTCCTTCGTCACGCTCTAATGCTTTTATGCCCCATGCTCCCATGTCGGCACCTCTCTTTCTTTATTTTGTATCAAGCTTCTATTGTCAATCATAGTTCTCCAGCCGAATGATAGGCCGATAAAAGTCATAATCTCCGTTTAGTTCATTGTCCTCCTGCACTTCCGGCTTACAGTGGGGCGAACAGGGTAGGAAACCGAGAAATGGACCCAGCCCGCCGCAGATATTGCACCCGCCATCGCCACCGCAGGTGGTAAGCCTATCAGCCTGCACCACTTCCCGCATATAGGGATCGTAGGCGATGGACAGGCCGAAGAAGTTGGGTTCCTCCATGTCATAGGGCCGGTTCTCATCCTCATCCATGTCCTCAAACCAGCGCAGACGCATGGAGTAGTCTAACCCATCTCCCCACGGGAACAGGGTCCGACACCCGCCGCCACACAGGTAGGCCCACTCGTCCGCCGTGGGCAGGGAGAAGCCCCTGTTTTCCAGCATGGCAAGGAGTTCATCGTAATCAGTGCGGTTATAGATCCAGGTCTGAAATCCATCTTCCGTCCGCTCAATACGGGCCGACTGATGCAAGGTAAGACTGCTGCTGTCACTCCAGGCAAAATCCCGGAACTCCTTCAGCCAGTCAGGGTGGGCAGTCAGCCTGGGATCGTCCATTTTGACTGGCTCCCAGTTAATTTCCTCCAACTCCCGGCCCACCAGCATGGGGCCAATGGCCGCTTTCCGGACGGGAGCCATGCTTTCCCGGATCATCTCCTCCGGGTTCTGCGGTTCCATTTCCCATTCCCGGAACAGATACTCCAATTCCTCCCGGCTCTCCTGATTCAGTCCCACGGCAAACTGCTCCCAGCCCAGGGTGACGGTATCGCCGGGGACAAAGACGAACTCCCGACCATCTTTCTTGAAGATGCCGGTGGTGCAGTTCTGGCCCCAGCGGTCAAAGGTATGTAGACCGAGAAAGGTCATATTATAACGAGCAGCCAGGCTTTCCATCAGTGCCTGCTTCTCGGTGGTTTCCATTTGATTAAATTGGGGGCGGAATAGTCTTTTGTTCATAACAAGTCCTCCTACAGCCTATCCAGGTTTTCCTGTAAATCGCCCTGCATCAAGTGCTGGGCAATGGCTCGGTTCAGTGGCTTATGTGGGTGATAGGCTGCCTGCTCTACATCGTGCAGGCACTCCTCCATCAATGCCTCTGGCGAAATGCCTTCCCGTTTGCCATAAAGGTGGCCGAAGGTATAGCACACGGACTTGAGAAAGCCGAAAATATAGTCGTGATTGCCACGCATACTGGGTAGGTCGTTGAACGAGCCCATACCTCCGTATGCCCGAAGGTGGTGGGCGACCTCACGGCGCTGGGTCCAATCCTCAATATCCCGTTCCAGCCAGTCGATCCAGTTTTGGAATTCTGGATGGTCTGCCAGAAGGATGGAGCGCAGACAGGTCAGAGCCTCGGTATAAATATCGGTCTGTTTCATCAGAACCCTCCTGATTCTTTTAACGCTCCATTATAGGTGTGGCTTTCCCAGATAGCCTCAAATTCCGCTTTCTCTATGACGCAGGCGTGGAACTCCTCGCCCCAGATATGGGCGTTTAATTCCTCCACGGTGGGGATGGGCGTGATTTCAATGGCTCCATCGTAAAGGTCGGGTATGTTGTGGGTGTGACCGTCCATAAAGATGTCAATGGAGCGGAGAGCCAGCCGCTCATTTCCTGTATCCACTTCATAGAGGATGACCGATGGTTCCCCCTCCGGTGCGTCCTCCCAAAAGAGCTTGATGTACTCGATCATTCCATTTCCTTCATTTAAACCAATGCCACCCCGTCATGGTGCCGGTTACTTCATCTATCTGTACCGCAATATCATAATTGCCACGACAGCCCAGCAAAGCTGTAGGATGGTCGTTTTCCAGAATCAAATCATAAAACTCAACCGCTATGTCTTGAAATTCCTTCGGAATCTCCAGTGCAGAGAAGAAATCCACTGATTGAGCATTTTGGAAAAATTCAATGGCCGTTTTACTGCATTTTACTATAATCCCTGTTTGAGTGGTCAATTCTTTCATGCTTTCGCAACCTCGCTCATGTTCAGATACATCCCCATCGTTTTTTCATTGTCACAGGCCGCCCGGATCATTTTGGACAGCAGCATCAGGTCATCGATGTATTGGGAGTACACGCAGAACACATCTTCGTCGGAGTCGAAGTGAAACAGATCCACGCCGCTGTTGTTTTCCTCGAACTCCTGGATCACGCCCCGGACAAGCCGCTCCCAATCCTCGCTGCTGCCGATCAGTCCCAGCCGTCGGAATTCCTCTGTCCGGAATCCGTCACTGATTTTCAGCAGAAGGGAGATCGCATAGGGGTGGTGGGGAACGAGAAAGAATGGCGCGATCTGCTCCGGCTTTACCCAAATTTTGAAGGGCGGGCGCGGGTCAGGTATCCAGGGCAAGATTTCCCATTCGACCTCCGGTCGGTTTCCGTATTTGCAAAGGTCTTTCATGGCTTCACCGCCTGTTCAAGTTTCTTTCTGCATTTCTCAATGTGGGCTTGCTTGGTAGCTGTGATCTCCCGCACCAACTCTGTCTTCATCTGCAATAGAAGCGCAATCTTCTCAGCAGGCATCCCGTCCGCTGCCAGCATACAGAGAATTTCCTTCTGTGCGGAGGCTTTTCCAGCAGCAAAACCAGTATCATAGTCGTGAGACAGCAGGGCAAAGAATTGCTCTGGTGTCAGAGTGGAAATCAGTTCCTGCTCCCCGTGATAGATCCTGCTGCGGAGCATTTCCAGTTCATAAAGTTTCATTTCTGCCATGCTGTACTCCAATCGTCAAATCGGTCTATGTAATCCTCCCCATAGCCCATGCGCCAGCCAATGGAGTATCGCTCGATTTCCCGGTGGGCCAGCCAAGGGGGAGGCATGATTTTCTTATCTTGTAGTGCCATATTGTTTTCCTCATTTTTCTTTCAGGCTTCGCATCCGTTTCATGATCTGCTCCTGTTTTTTCGCGGTTTTACGCTACCTTCTCAAAAATCCCGCAGCTGTTCAAACTGCTCCAGCAGAGCATCTTTTTGGAGCGTTTCGCCCGGCAGAGCATCCAGAATATCCCGCAGGGCCATGTAGATTTCATCCCGTTCCTCGGTTTCGATAAAGCCCATCTTGTTGAAGGTCTGGGTATAGGCTGTCACCGCATCCAGCGCCTGGGACTGGGCGTCCTCGCCCGGTTTAGCGGCCAGCTGCATCAGCTGGGAACGAGTCTTTCGGTATTGATTGGCTGCCTTTTTCGCAGCAGAAGCAGGGATATGCTCCGCGCCGTCCCAGCCTCGGAAGGGATTGTCCAGGTTTTGCGCCAGCCACTCCGGTTTCCGGGGCTTGGTGATCCGCAGATCCATTCCCGGCTTGCCTTTCCAGATCTGCTTTGCCGCTTTTGCCGCCGTCTCCGGCAGGCTGGTCATCCAGAACCAGCGAAGCTCCGGCATCTGCTCCGGGGTAGGGATGTCAGCTGCGCCGAAGCCGAACAGGTCGAAGGTGGAAAGGTTCGTCAGTTCCCGAGCCCCTCCCACGGCGGAGAAGTTCTCCAGGTTTCCCGGCGCGCCCCAGAGCCGCAGTTCCTTTAAGTGGGGATGGACAGCAGCCAGTCCGCTCAGATCAAAGTCCTTCAGCTCGATGCCATGCAGCCCCCGTAGGTTCGGCAGTTCCGTGTGCGGGCGGTATTCCCCGATAAATTGGAGGGTCAAACCGCTGCCATCTTCGGGGGCATGGATGGCACAGGCGTCCGGCCCCTTGTTCTGGAACAGGAGCAGCTCCGTTCCCTCACACAGCCACAGTTCCTCCAGCCCGGTCATATCCAGCATCAGCTTTCTGATGCTGGTGCCCCGCAGATCAAGTGTCCTCTGACCGTGGTTCAGCAAAGTCACTTCATCAACAAAGGGGGATTCCCGCAAAAACTCCAGCAGATCCGGGTGCCACCGCTGGCAGATGAGTTCGGAGAGGCAGGGCAGAGCCTTTAGTTCCAGCGCCGAATCGAATGGTGCGTACTGGTCCATCACCCGATGGTTGTTGACCTTCAGCTGGATACCGCCGATCTCCGTTTGCTTGTCACTGTCCATGGCCTCCTTGAAGGCCCGCCGCCGTTCCTCCGGAATGGCCTGCCACCGGATCTGGAGATACACATCATAGCCGTCACTCCAGCCTCCGTAGGAGCGGCAGGGCTGGTCGGTGAAGGGCGGAAGTGTGCCCACCAGTTTATATTGGGGCGGGACCTCCAACGGCACCCGCAGCAGGTGGAGGTCGCGGGACCAGTACATGAAGTCCTTGTAGAGCGGGCGGAGATGGGGCAGTTCCTCCGCAGTTAGAGGGGCGTCGCCCACCCAATCCAGAGAGAGGATCACCGCCCAAGACTCTTTGCTCACCGTGTCTGGCGGCGCAATATAGGCCACCTGGCAGGCGGTGTAGCGTTTCAGATATTGGTTATAGACTGTATAGACCTCTCCGGCGGTGGCTTTCATGGTATCACGCTCCTCTCGTCAGTTCTTTTCCAGATAGAATCCCCATACGCAGTTGGAGAACTCCCCGGCAGCAAAGCGGTGAATCTGCCCGTTGATCTCCACCTGCCAGACCTCGAAGGTATGGTCTTGATGATAGATCGGGTCTTTGACTTTTACTCGCTTGCCGGTGGTTTGCCAGTTGTAGTCAAAGATGTTCACACCGAACAATTTGCATTGACCGTCCGGGCCAAAGGTTTCATATTCCCAAGCCATGTGATGCCTCACACTTCCGTGCGCTGCCAGCCGTTCAGCCGCTCCTGCACCGCATCAATCTTCCAGCCTTCGCCCACACGCTTCATAAGAAAGCGGCGGTCAAAGCCGGTGTTTTTCTCCCTGGTGTAGATGTAGAGCTTGTTTTTGGTGATCTGCTCTGCGTCAAGGAATTCTTCCCCGTTGTAGGTGCCTTGGGCGCTGTATGAGAGGCCCAGAGGTCGATAGCCCGGACGGGGCTTTTCGCTCACATATTTCTCCCAGATCGTCAGCAGACGGGGCACTGCCTCAGCACCTTCAAACCCGGCCTGCTCCATGTACTGCTCCCACTGCGTCATCTCGGCAAAGAAAGCGGACAGCACCCTGCGGCATTCCGCCGCCGCCTGCTCATCCAGCTGGACGGGCTTTTTGGCCTTTTCCCGCTGGAGCTGGAAGAAGTGTTCCATCTGCTCCTGGGTGAATTGCACATGGGCCACTGGCTCGATGCGGTTGTTGCCAGCGATGGCCAGCAGGCCCTCATAGGTAACGGCGGTATGGTCGATCTGGATGTGGGAGAGCTTGGGGATGGAGGCCGCCTGGAGCAGACCGGCATCATCCAGCCCGGTACGGTTGAGCGTCAGAAGGTCCAGCTTGCAGCCTTGCAGAGCGGACAGACTGCTGCCGTGGATGGCGGCGTTACCGTCCAGCAGCAGATAACGCAGCTTGGGCATAGCGGAAAAAACGGGGAAACAGGCGTCAGTGAGCGCACCGTCCTCCACGCCGAAGTTGGCCATGCTTTTATGTCCGGCAAAAGGGGCAAGCAGTTCATCCGTCACCGGATAGCTTTTCACATGGAAGCCCACCAGGGTGTAACCGGCCAGCTGCTCCATGATCTCTACGGTCAGTTCCGGGACTTCAAACTGCTTTTCTCCGTCTAAGGTCAGGACACCGCTCTCCCAGTTCACTGTCCGCGCCCGTTTTGGTAATTCCATAGCGCGCCTCCTTATTCCTGCTCTTTGTAACTGGCTTCAATGTCGATGAAGCGCACATACACGGCGCAGACTTCGCCCTTTGCGTCATAGCCGAAGTAGACGGGATAGTAACCGTCACCCCAGCCAGAGGCAAAGATGGGCAGATTGCAGTCCGTGTCCGGCACCGTCCAGTTGAGCCAGTCGCCGCAGTCTCCCTGATATTTGGGGTGGGCTTTGGCGTTTTCCTCCAGGAGATCGCAGAACAGGTCGTTGTAGGGGTCGATGTCCGGGTCCTCCTCCAGCCGCTTGGCCCAGTAGGTCTTGAAGGCCGCCTGGGTCTGGATGTCCGCAACACAGCCCATTCCAGCGTCTACGCCAAAGCCAAAATACTCGTCCTCGCCCAATTCCTCGTCCAGATCCTCGTTGCCCACCATGCCCAGCTCATAGCGGACAGGCTTTTCCTGAGAAACCTCCACCTTGACGCAGGCATAGCGGTCGCCGTATTGTTCGCTGGGCACCACACAGATCTTTACGGGGTAAGTCCCGGCGGGGATGGTCTGCATAAACGGCAGAGTGTCCTCCAGCTCCACCAGCGGATCGCAGGCGAAGATCTGCCCGGTGGGGAAATGGACGGCACCGATGTCCAGTACATCCACCGCCATGTTCCCAATCACTTTCTCTGTGAAATGGGCCTCCAAGTCATCTTTACAGGTCAGTTTGTTCTTGATTGCTTCGTATTTGTTCAGCCATTCAGTTGTAGGCATATCAGTTTCCTCCTGTTGATTTTGTTTCTTGATGTACATACTCTTTGAGCCATCCCAATAGCAGTTCACACACCGGCCATCCTGAAAATGATGGTCACAATTCGGGTAGCCATAGAGAATATGGGCACATTCCGGGCACAGCCCCATCATCTGTGAGGAGCCTTTGAAAAACAGGCTGCCGCACTCATCACAAACGGCCAGTTCTTTTTCTGTCATAGGGCTCACCAGTCCCGTTCCCGGATAGCCTCCTCGGTGTCGATGGGGATGTTGAACCACTCCAGAATGTAGGCCACAGTTGCCGCAATGCATTCCCGTGCCACCGTTTCGATCTCGCTGTCGTTCTCGTCAAACTCCTCCTGGAGATCATTGATGCCGCAGACCGCCTCGTCCAGCGTTTCCTGTACCACTTCGGGGTCGGTTTCGCCGTTCTCCAGCAGGTCGATGACCTTCTGAAGCTCGTCCTTGACCTTGTCCACCAGAGAAGCAGGATAGTAATCGTCCTGATACATCTCGTCCAGCAGTTTGTAATTGGGATCAAATGCTTTCATCGGGATTGCTCCTTTCCTCGTGTATGTCAGTCACGCTCAGCTCTCATGGGTGATACAGAAAATCTCCTTGTTCAAGTCAAAGTAGGTCACCATCAGTTCGTCAGTAATCTCCGGATTGAAGGACAGGTCCAGAATGAAAACTTGCTGATCCATCTCGTCATCCACCAGACTGCCGAACCGCTTGAGCTTCAAAAAGTCCACCATCTCGGCAAAGGACAGCTTGGATGGGTCGGTTCCCGGAAAAAGTTCCGCCGCAATATCCGGGCCTACATCGTCCCGGTGGAACTCCATGAAAAATGTCACAACGCTATGGTAGCGGCTATCCTCGTCCGCCAGTGCTGCTTTGATGGCGGCTTTGGCCGTCTCCGCCAATTTCTCCGCCTCATCCAGCATTTCTCCCACCGCATCCATGGCAGCAGGATCGCCGGTCAGTTCTTCCTCTACATCGAAGATAAAGGGTAGTCCCGATTCCCCGGGAAAGTTGAAGATTTCCTCGCCGGGTGTATATGTAAAATCAATGCGTTTACAGTTCAGCTTCATAATGTTATACTCCTGTTATCTGGTTGCGGTACTCCTTCTCCAGAGCGGTGTACCACCGTTGCAGCATGGTTTCCAGACTGGTTTTTCCTTTGCGATCTGTAAAAACAAGGAACTTTTGCAGCAGTCTGGGGAACAGATATTTGCCCGCTTCTGTCAGGTCCTGATTGAGATAGACCATCCGCAGGATACGGCCCTGCCGGTCCAGAGGGTTCTTTTTCAGCAGTTCCTTTTCAAAGCAGAAGCGCAGGAATACCACATTCTCGTCATAGAAGTCCTCCACTACAGCCGCGCCGATGCTGGTGTAGGTGATGTCGTACACCAAACGGCTCCAGTCAAATTTCTCAGCATAGAGCAGTTTCAGCGCCTTCGCCCAGTGTTCCTCCGGGATTACCAGCATCCTGTGCTGGGCGGTACTGGAGTAGCCACGGTAGACGGGTTCCGGCTGCCCCAGCAGCTCACTCACGCTGTCGGCGTAGACGAAGCACAGCTCCTCATCGAACAGGCCGCCGATGAAGTTGCCGTTGCAGTACAGCATATAATTCTTGGACTTCGCCGGAGAATAAGAGAGGCTGTATTCCTGCGAGTCCAGGCTTTTATGTACCTTGTTCAGAAAGTCTATTGATGTCATGGCTTTACTCCTCAAACTCACCCTCGATCATCCCGTTCAGATACCGGCCGGGATCTGCGATGAAGTCATCCCATTTGGCCAGAGGGTGGAATTCCTCATGCTCGATGTCCAGATACCACAGCTTTTTGTCCCTGGGGCTCCACAGCAGCAGATAGTCGCTGTAGTTGTCCATCTGCACCATCAGGGAGAGCAGCTTCTTCCGTTTCCAGGTCATCTCCTGCACATCCATGAAGGAGTAGAGCTCCGCCCACTTCACCCATTCCTGATCCGGGAACTCCAGCCGCAGGGGGCCGGTCTTCAAGTATTCCACCAGCTTGGCGGGCAGCTTGTAGGGCATGAGCTGCCGGATCTTTTCCTGCTCGTTGTGCCATTCCTCCGGCTCCAGGGCTTTCAGGTAGTCGGCCAGCTCTTGATTTTTGTTCTGCACCGCCACGGTATAAGGCCGGTCGCCGTATTTGTCAGCAATGGTGATGTCGGCTCCTTGCTCAATGAGCCAGCGCACCATAGGGAAATTGTTGGAGCGGGCGGCCTCGGTGACAGGGGTGGAGGCGTAAGGGAACACCATGTCCGGCTTGTGATAATTGATGTCTGCCCCTTTTTCCAGAAGCAGCCGGGCAAGTTTGGTATTGCCCTCGGACACAGCGGCCCGGAATGCCTCGCCGCCAAACTTCTCCACTGTAATCCCGGCTTGCTCCAGCACCTGGATATTCTCCGGGCGCTTGCCCCAGCGCACCTCCTGGAAGGCCCGCTCTTTCTGCTTCGAGCTGAGCTTTGCGGCCTGTCCAGCAAAGAGCGCCACCACCTCCGGCCCACAACAGCGGGCGGCGGTGAGCAGCAGGGGCTGTTCCTCTGCCAGACTGGAATCAGCTCCATGCTCCAGCAGGAAGTGGATCATAGGCACATCGTTCCGAAAAACCGCAATCTCCAATGGCATCAGCTTGATGTATTCGCTGAGCTGGATGGGAACATCTAAATCCAGACCGCCTTGAAGCAGCGCCTCCAGCTTGGGCGTGTCATGGTCACAGATGGCGGCAGCCGTTTCCGGGAGGGTCTCCCAGCGGCCAATATATGCAATTTGGTACATAAGGCACCTACTTTCGTTGTTGTTTCACTTGATAGGGAACGGTCCGGCCCAGCACCCGGCCTTTGCCAACGGCATTGGCTCCCTCATAGATTAAAAATTCCGCATTGTTTTCCAGCGGAGCATAGTCAATGGTATCTGGATAGAGGGGCTGGGCATTTCCCAAGGCCGGTGTATCAAATGTACACTCGGTTCCGTCCAGAAAGCATACACCCAGATATTCCGTAGTTCCAATAACCACAAAATGGGGACAATACTTTCCACTGACCAGGCTGGGTGGTATTTTTCGTTTGCCGCTCCAGAAGATGACCTCCACATGAAGCGCCGCCCGGTTTTCATCTGTTCCAATCATGCCAGTCGCTCCATTCCTGCTTAATCGCCAAACCGCTCGGCGGCATCCTGGTAAACGGTGATGCTTTTGGCAACCTTCTTTTTCTGGCTTCGGATGCGGAAGTAGTCCCGTAGAATGTGCTTCAGTTCCGGGTTTTCCACCTTGCGGGGCAGCAAACTGATGAACATTTCGTCGTAGCTTTCGTACAGAACACCACTCCGGTTGTAACTTTGCCAAGTCACCGTAGGCTTTCGACCTTCAGGGTCTTTGGCCAGATCAAAAAGCCACCGCTCATCCAGCTCCACATAGCGTTCAAACATAAAGGTCGTGTCATAGGACCCGTAGCGTTCATGGCCCCAAAAGATGAACGCAGTCATTCCATCAGGCCCCAGGCGTTCATAGATCCAGTCCTCCGGATAACAGCGGTAATCCAGCATCCCCAGAGCATTGAACAGGTAGATTTCTTTGGGAGTTCCCAGCAGGAGCGAATAGGTTTCATACACCTGTTCCTTGGGCTGGGTGATAATTGCTTTCATAAAGACTGGAATCAGCCAACTGCCGCCATAGCGTTCATATAGTTCATCGGCCAGTGCTTGTAGTCGTGTATCCGGGTTTCGAATCAAGGAGGCGGTCAGAATCAAAGCCGGAATCTTCTCCATTTCCTTTGGCTTTACTTTATAGAGCCCCAGTCCTTGGGAAATGTGCCATGTAGTGCATTTGTCACCATCATAAAAGGGGGTGTGCTTGAGATGGCCGATCCGTTCCGCATTTTCCGCCAGAAAACGGTACACCTCCAACATCTTGGGGGAGGCTTTGCCCAGCATCAAATGAAAACAGAAATTCATCTGTTCCACCTGTCCCTCTTCCAGCGGTTTTGTATCCGCCTCATCCAACAGCAGGGAGAGGGTTTTCAGGATGACTGGGGCAATCTGCTCCGATACACAATCCGAGCAGGCATCCGACATGATATGGCTGCCCATCCATTTGCCCTTGACCAGCTTGGCCCACAGTGGGGCAGCAGGGGCATACTCCAGCTGCGCCAAAGCCTTTTGAGCAGCCGTTTTGCACTTGCCCTTTTCTGTATTCACAAGCTGGAGAAACAGTTCGCCGTTTGCTTCCTCTTTGCCCAGCGCCAAAATGGCCTGTTCTCGCTTTACACCCTTGGGAGGCAGTTGTTCTAAAGTCATCGTAGTATTCATAGCGTCTCATCCTCGTTCATAAGTTGTCCCTGCACCTCTCTGGGCAGGTCGTTCCACAAAATATCGTATGTAAAATCCCGAATCTCCGGGTAACACTCCCGTGCGGTCTTTTCCGCAATATCTCTATTCAGGTAGTGCATCTCTTGGTGGAAAAACCAGTTGAGTTTTTCCATCAGCCGATAGAGTCGGATTTGTTCTTCTTGGGTCATGGGATTGCTCCTCCTATTTCAACTTCAGCACAAATCCCCAGATACTCACCACAATCAGGAGGACACCCAGCAGAAAGAAAACCACACGCCGGTATCCTCTGCTGTGTCGATGAGCATCCCGCGTACCAGTGGGGTCGCAGAGCCAGTTCCAGTTGCGGATCGCCCCAATTAAAATCACGGCCCCGATGAGCACCGAGGCAATGTACCAATGCTCTTGCAAAAATGCTGTGATCTGTTCACTGTTCATTTACAGATACCCCCCTTTTTTTACATCATCGGGAGTTTCCTTTCGGATGATTTCCTCCCGCTCTTTTAAATCCAGCTCCAGAGCTTTTTCCTCCTCCAGATATTCCTCGCAGTCCCGAACCAGCTTTTGAGCGGCTGGGGCATCCGGGGCCAGGGCCAGCCAGCATTTTGCGTATTCATAGGCGGTGGCTGCGGAGCGGTATGCCATCAGGCAAGAATAGCCCATCCGGGAGTTCCAGTAAGGGTCGTTCTCTCCCTGGGTGCGGACGGACTCCAGCAGATCAATGGCGTGTCGGATGAGATCCCCGTCCACTTCACCGTCGGTCCCATGCACTCCATGATCTCCCAGAACCGCCAGATTGCTGTAAGCCCGACTCAGCTTGACGGTCAGCAAATAGCCCCGCTCCTGTTCCGGGATAGCTTCGATGGCCTGGATGCACTGGGAATACTCGTCCTTGCTATTCCACTGTTCGAGTTGCTCCAGCAGCTCTATTTCTTCTGTCCGATTCATCGTTTCACCGCCTTTTCTGTGTTATCCCTTGCCTTTTTTGAAGTGTCCACTGCCTCGCCAGGTGTTGACCACACAGGTGAAGATCTGACCACAGTGCTTGCACCGAATCATGTGAGCCATAATTTCGTCTGCCCATCCATCCTCAGTCTTTACCTCCTCCAGCGGGCAGGTGGACTCCTCTGCCATCAGTTCAAATTGGCCTTGTCCCACCAACTGCTGAATATAAGCAATACAGGCCAGGTAGTCCTTGGGCGCATCAAATTTTCTCCATGTTTGAATGTTTCGGTAGTGCTCACACATATAGCAGCGTCTCCTCTCAGGTCTGCTGATGCTGCATGGATATGATTTGGCAGTCTGGACAGAATTCCACATAGAGCGTGCCCTCCGCACAGTCAAACACCGTATCCCACTGAATCTGCGCCAGATACTTCATGGGCTTACCGCAGTGAGGACAGGTCGTATATTCCGCGTCCTGTACCCAGTTGGCAAAGCCACCCACCGTGTTCACATCCTGGCAGGCCGCACCGTAAAACAGGGGCACGGGCGCTTCGCCCAGCACAAAGGGATTTTCCGTGAGGGCCTTGTAGTCCTCGGGACTGACATAGCAATCCGTTTTCTCCGCCCCTTCAAAGAACTCGGAGGGAAAGACTTCCACGCCGCCATCCAGGGTAAAACTGTTAAAGGCTGGACCTTTCAAGAATCCCACACAGTTGGGGCAGCAGGTGGCAGTCAGAATACCATCCAACCCCAGAAATTTCAGCCGCTCATCCCGGCCATCCAGCACCAGCATGTCCACCATGCGTCCGCCACAGTGGGGGCATGTGTCCTCCCGTGCCCGGCCAATGCGGACGGGAGATTTCTCGCTGGTGGTTCCTTTGACCATAGGATAGCAGGTATCGAAGTTGAGCTGGATTTTCTGGCCCTCCTTGTCGAAGGTCCAGCCTCCGATCTGCGCATAGCTGGATGGGTCTACATAGAGGCCCTTGCGCCAGGGCCGGGGATTTCGCTCCAGCTCCAGCAGAGTCTCCATTGCCTTGTCATCTCCTTGCATAGCAAGGCAACTCATCAGGTTGGAGGCCGCGCTGAAATATTCTGCGGACAACAGCGCATGGATCAGACCATCCCGCACATCGGCGGGAGCATGATAATAGATCTCACAGGGCCAGAACACCTCTGCGGCCAGTGCCACTCGCTGAATCTCCGGGGTGATGGCATCATGGTAGCCAAGCAGCTGCCAAAAGTCGGCGAACTCTGGGTCCTCCATATCAGCCAGCCTCTGGATGTTCTGTATCAAGTTTCTTTGTTTTTCGACAATTTGTTCCGGCATCCAGGCCAGAGCAGCTTGCCGTTCTTGCTCGCACTTACATTTCCAACACAATCCCTCATAACCCAATGGGGTTCCACAGCTGGGGCAGGTATATTTCAGACTCATGTTCTCATACTCCTTTCAGGCAATAAAAAAGCCCCACGCCGCACTGTCATAAAGACAGGCTGACGCAGGACATGAAGAAGCCGCGTTGAAGGAGCCGCATCCACCAGCAGATGTAGTTTCTTCAACAACCAAAATATTTTTTTCGTATCTTAAAGCAGCAAATTGCTGTCCAATATATTTGTTCATAGCGGCACCATTTGTTCTGAGCGTAGTTTTATATCTTATTATATCACAGCACCCCTTCAATGAAAATATTTTGTTGGAAATGCTAATGAAAAATTTTTGTGAATTTGTTAAGGCGCAGGGGCTGTTATCTCCATAGTGTCTGGATGGATCAGAGTGATTACTTTTCCCTGATGCAAGGCATAGTTGACTGTCTGTGCTGTACCTGAGCGCAGCTTTTTCTGATTATCAAACACACCGATAAGGTACTCTGCATGATCGACCATATCATGATCGACCATATAATAATTTCTTTTTTTATAACTGGAAACATCCGCAGAGTGTGAAATAACAATAGAATCGTTTGCGTTTTGGATCAGCTTTTTCAATCTATGTTTACTCTGATCCGGCCATTTAGAGTCATAGCCGATGAAGGGAACTACAACGATAATTTTAATATAAAAGTCAATATGCTTCATCCGGTTCGGTAGGTGCTGCGGTAATATCGCGGTAGAAAGTAGCCCATGCAGCTTCCTCATAGGGGTGTACAAAAAAGAAGCCAATGCTCAATGGAATTGTCAGCAGAAGAACAAGAGAAATCGCCAGAGCCTCTGAACCGGTGAAATATTTGAGAACCAGAAAACCCTCGGCATACAGTGGCACCGAACAGAGCAGCTCCCAGCCAATGAAGCTGAAATCCAGACAGAACAGCCGCCATTTGTTGCCATTCATGATCCGCCGGGATTCTGTGATCGCTTCATTTGCGGTCAGCGAAGGATGCTCGGACATGATGTAAGGTGTCATCGCATAGCTGTATGTTTTCACGATTCCCGGAATCACCAACAGCAGCGACCAGAGGGCGATGTACAGACCCTGCAGGAATTTCATGCAGAAGCCATCCCACAGACGGTCTTTCTGAGAGAACAAGTCCGAGATGGCAGCATCATTTCCATCTACAAGGTTCAGATTAAAATGAGCATATCCCAGTTGAACTGCACCGCCCACGATCAGTTGGAGGACTGCCCACAGAACAATGCCGGCAAGCAGAACAGCAAGCAGCCGACCGCCGTTGGGCTGGGAGAACAGTTCAAAATGGATGTCCTTTGCCTGATTGGAATTGGATACGGCACTGTTGGAACTGCTCACAATGGTAGCACCGAGCGCACTGGCGGCAATACCTGTCAAAACAGCAGTTTTCCATTTTCCGCGCAGGGCATCGAGAGCGAGCATACGATAGTCGGCAGATACTTTCATAAAAGCAACCTCCTGTCTGAAAACGGCAAGGATTTGTGAAATAGGAAGATGATATGCCACTTTAATTTAGATACGTTTGAAAAGCTGAAAAAATTGCAGCATGAATGAAAAAGAGGCTGTTACACCGGTTTTATCCTTGTGCAACAGCCCCTTCCTTTACTTCAGCAGCTTGTCCAGTTCATCATATTGCATTACTGGAGCTTTGCAAGGATTTCTTCAGCCGTCATACCGCTGGCAAGCAGCTTCTTCAGCACATCTTCTGCTTCGCCCTTCTTTGCTTCTTCTGCTGCTTTTGCTTCGGCGGCAGCTTTTTTGTTTTCGGCTTTGGCAAGTTCCTTGGTGGCGGCTTTCAATTCTGCTTTCTTGGCTTTCAGCTGCGTCTTCAGATCATCGAGATTTGCAGTCAACGTAGCAACCTCAGATTCGATTTTCTCTTTTTTTGCGGCCTTTTCTGCAATGACTGCTACATAATCAACGCTGGCCTTTACAGTACGAGCCTTATTCTTGCTTCCCTTGGGTCTTGCCATAATAATTTCCTCCCATAAAGTGAAATAATTTGATACTTACAAGTATATTTCCAAATAGTCAGAATTGCAATA
Organism: Faecalibacterium prausnitzii; assembly: GCF_003324185.1. GTDB lineage: Bacteria > Bacillota > Clostridia > Oscillospirales > Ruminococcaceae > Faecalibacterium > Faecalibacterium prausnitzii. Next base: position 6,553 of record NZ_PXUP01000019.1, on the reverse strand, counting down.
GGTAACATGAGCCGTCTTCAACTGCCAATGCAAATCTTATTCGGTATGCCCGAAGATCGTCGCAAATGTATTCCTTCAATGGTAACAATCATGGAGATTAGTGTTTATCTGGAGATTACCAAAGGATAAATAGAAGCAGTATTAAAGCCGTTCACCACGCAGATTTTCCAGCGTGGCGAACGGCTTTTTTGCTGCCCCTATATTTACAGGTAGGAGGAATCGAAGAAGTCTTTTAATGTAATTCCTAAACCCTGACAAATTCTTTCAATCGTCTCTACGCTTAACTGCCCTCCCCGACGGGCGGTGGTTTGAATCGTGGAGTACGATATTCCGCATTTCTTTGCCAATACACATAGATTCATATCACGCACTTGCATCAAATCCTGAACACGCTTGATCGTATCCACAAAAACTCCTCCCATCTTTTTAGTTCAAAACTTTTCCAACAACCTCGAATCTTTGCTCTGGAGATATAAGGATCGGCGAATATTTGGTGTTAAGAGAAACCAAAACCGGTTGGTTATGCACCACGCCATAGCTGTCGGTAAGGAACTCTGCTTGGGATTTGTCTGGGGTATGTTCATCGTATTTTTTCAGATATCCACAGTCATCATATACGAATATCCCGATATCCCCGCACTCAAGTTCTTCGCAGCGCTTCACCCATACAATCTGTCCGTTATGATAGCGTGGCTCCATACTATCACCGCTAACATATATCCCGAACTCGGCACCAGCCGGAACGCTACTGGCAGGCACTTGTATCTGCTGGAACATTTCACCCTCAAGAAAAGCTCCTAGACCTGCCGATACTGGCAACTCTGATACAGGCATCATTATGTAGTCGATTTCCGCGGGCTCTTCTGCGTCTGGCTGGTAGCGCCGGGATGCAATCAAGTCCATTTCGTACTCAGCGACTTTTTTTTGCCCGATGTCATTTAGAAGGGCGGGTTTCTGGAAGTTCTTTGTAAAGTAGGAAGGACCCTCCTTGATGTTCAATGCGTAGCAGATTGCAACTAGTTGGTAGATGCTAGGAGTGGTATAGCCTTTTTCCCATTTGCTGATTCCTTTATCACTGACATCGACGCCATAGTGACGGAGAAGTTCAGAGAAAGTTACAAGTGAATAGCCATTCCTTTTTCGTGTGCCTGCGAGAATCTGACCAACCTCATTGCTATCCCTCGCAGCGACTGCATCATAGCGCACTGTGGATGGGGCTATGTGCATTTTGGTGAGCGTGGTTTTCTTTTTCATAACAAGAACACTCCTTTGTGATCCGGTAGCTCTATTATAGTATAGAAAATATAAGAAATCAACAGGAAATCTCTAAAATGGAGACAAATGCGTAATTGACATCTCCATAAAGTGGGTGTATAATCAAACCAAATCCACAAATAACAGCCTTTTGGTGTTATTTTCGTATGGGATTGTGTTTGTTTGGCGTTTTTTTGCGAGGTGATACTATGAGAAAAGAAAATGTAAGATGTCCAATGTGCGGAACCATGAATTATGATGTGGATCTTGATGAAACCGGTGGCTGGACAAAATGCCGTCTGTGCAAAGCAGTGACCTGCTCTATGGATGAGTGGAAAAAACATACAGTGTCCGTTCCGCTGTTGAACGAAAAACAGCTCGTGGCACGCAGTATGATTCGCAAGTAATGCACGCCGTGTTTTGATAAATCCGCAAAAAGGAGGAATTCTGATGTGTGGTGATTACAACCTTCGCCGTGAGAAAAGATACGTCGAAGTGGACGTTCGTTTTACTCCTGACGGTAAGATCCGCCCTCTTGCCATAAACTATGACAAGGCTCACACTTATGGAATTGATCGTGTCTTGGCAGTCAAACATGGGACATCACGCCTAGGCGGAAAAGGTCACTGCTTCACCTGCCTGATCTGCGGTCAGAAGCGGAATCTTTGGCTTGAACGGGGCAAGTGGTTCGTGGAAGCCTACTGCTCCGTGCCGGAAAGCTGTGCTTCGTAATGGCAAGATACTTATCCCGCGCAGATCTTTCGCACATAGCGGGTAAGTATATCGACCAGTACTATACCCGTTTCGGGATCAGTAAAGATGACCCAGAACCCATTGACCCTGAACGGCTCGCAAGTTCTGTTCTTGGGCTGAATGTGAAAATGCTGCCGCTATGCAGCGATGGAAGTATTCTAGGACTGACTGTTTTCCAGAAATGCGGTTTTACCGTAACCTTGGGGGATGGGACAAAGCTTGTGGAGGTGTTCATGCCGAAGGACGTTGTAATCGATTCCGCCCTTGCGTCAGACAGCTGCACCGGATGCCGGAATTTCACGATAGCGCATGAAGCGGCGCACCATATACTGGCTGACCTGTTTCCGAACGACTACGGAAAAGCAGTCAAGTGCCGTGGGCACATTGCCTATCGGGAACGAAACGGACAGCCCTCATGGGAAGAATGGCAGGCGAATACCCTTGCAGCGGAGCTGCTGATGCCAACATTTCTGGTCAACGCCGAAATAGAACGTGCAGCGCTGTGCCTGCCAAATGGAATCCTGTACAAATCCGCATCGGACCCGAACTATGAAAGAATTCTGGAGATGGCTGCACGGATCGGGGTATCGTGGTCTGCGATCAGGATCAGATTACAGCAGATGCAGGTCATCAACGGAAAACCCATCCACTGCCATCCATTGGACGTCATTCGATTTGGAGAATAATATGACTTGGTCAAATAATCGCTCTTTTAAGAGTAAACCGCTGAACAATATACAGCAGGCACAATTCAGCATTGGCTGGAGGTTTTGTCCGGTTTGCGGACACAAGCTCTACCAAAAAAACGAGAGCTGTTCAGGCTCTATCAGCATAAAGTGCCTCAAGTGCGGTAACATAGCAACAGTTGACTTAGCCTACCGCAGACGCTGACTTTTTTAGACAAACCACAATTTCAAAAATCGGGTGCATTGCACCATGAATATGGACTGTTCGTCACCGAGCAACGGGCCATTGCCGCAAGGCAATGTATGAAACGCGCACCAAATAGCCGGGCAACAGCTGATAGAGTGATTCTGCTTTAGAACCGCTCTGTTAGTTGGTTGTCCGGCTATTTTTTTAGCCTTCAGGTAGCCTGCTCCCGTAAAAAGGAGCAGGCTTTATGTTTGTCCGTTTTTCATGGATGCCCCAAGCGGCGAAATATCCGTAGCCTTCCAAATTTTCGACTTTTTACGACTTATCGAAAATTTGGAGGTTTACGATGTCTTTTAATAAAGGCTATGAGTTGAAGAAGTTTGAAGCACACTGGGAAAAGTTGCGCATCGAGTACGCAGCTGCGGGAATGACGAAAGAGGCCATCCAGAAGATGTACGATTATGACCGTCAGCAATTCAATTCGGAGCGTACCTTTATCGAGCGGACGCAGGAATTCACCGCTCCTGCGTATGAAAGCTCTGAGGAAGAAGCGTCGCCTTTGATGCTACGCTATCAGGATGCGATTACCGTGACAGATACTTACCACGAAACTAAAAGCCGTTTTGCATGGATTGGTGAGATTGAGAACGAGCAGTTGCTTACTGCACTCGAAACTTTGAAAACCGAAGATTTGGAAATCATCACCATGTACGCTTACGAGGGATACGACATCACTGAAATTTCTAAAGTCTACGGCGTATCTCGGCCCACTATTAGTATCAAAATCAAGAGAATTACTAAATTTTTGAAAAACTTCAATTTCAATGCTACGAATTGACCTTTCTCGTCGGCTACCAAGTGAGAGGACGATTTCCCAAGCGGCACCTGCCGCAGGGCGAAACGTCCGACCTCAGGGACCTTGAAAACTGAATAGTTCCGTCATCTGGTACTCCGATAATGATACTTCCGTAATTCGCGGCCCGGTCACAAAGCAGACGGGGTGGCTGAAATGCCAATGAAGCGGTACAAGTCCGCTGCCAGATGTTCATGCCCCACTCGCAGGGAGCCGAGGGCGAATATGCGAGACCTTTAATCATATTGATCCGGGAACTGTCGGGTACGTTCCACGCATCCGGCAGTTCCCGTTTTTTTACGTACTCTTATTTATTCTTTATCCGAATATTCACTTTTGATACATAGGAGGACACTTTTATGGACGAGTTGAACCCCACGGTGCGCGAGCAGGAGATCTACGAGGAGATGGAGCTGACCCCTGAGATGGTCAAGTCCATCCGAACTCTCTGCGGTACCTGTCTGCGGCACTTTGTGGATGCAAAGGCTTTCAAAATCGCGCTTGTACCCAGCCCAGACCGGAGCATGGACACATGCACCGTCTGCCAGATGCGGCGCGGCTATGATTATGTGGTCATGCACCGCTGACCCAACCATACCACCATACCTTGAACGAAGCTCGTTGCGGAACATCCGGCAGCGGGCTTTGCACATAACAACATGGAGGTACAATTTTGCAGCAAAACTGGAAATTCCAACGCGGAGACATCTTCTTCACCCATTTCGGGGCGAGCACCGGCTCGGAACAGCACGGTGACCGCCCGGCGGTCATTCTTCAGAATGACGTGGGCAATTATCACTCTCCGACCCTGATCGTTGCGACCATGACAAGCAAGGCGGAAAAGAAAGTAAACCAGCCGACCCACTGCCTGTTGGAAAACGCAGGGTTGAATATGCCGTCCGTTGTGCAGGCAGAGCAGATCTTCACCATCGACAAAAGCCGGGCACTGAAGTATCTGGGGCATCTGACCCCAGAGGAGATGCGCCGGGTGGATGATGCGGTTCGCATCAGCCTTGCGCTGAACCCTATGGGCAGCATCCAGCAGATAGAGCCTATCCGGCGCTCTACGGCGGTTTATGCGCCGCCTGAGGTGGTGGATGGCAAACCGCCTGTCTACCCCTATACGCCCATCCGGTCGTCCTTTGAGAACGCCGGAAGCATCGAGGAAATGATGCTGTACACCGAACTGCAATCCGCGGTTCATGCCATGATCCAGCGGCTCGAATATAGCTTCACCTTCAATCCCAGCCTGCTCACCAGCCCGAAGCGGAAGCAGCAGGTGACTGAGATCTTAGAGGAAGCCGAGAAGTACATTTGGAGAATCAAGGAGGAAATGCGATGCGCCTGAACGACAACAATACTTTCATTGGTATCAACCCGCCGTACCAGCTTTCGGTCATCCACAGCAGCAAGCTGATCTATCCCCGCGAGATCTACCAGCGGGGCGTAGAGCGCAAGAGGGTGGAGCTGATTGCAAGGGACTTCAACGAGTACATCGTTAACGAGCCGAAGGTCAGCTTCCGCAACGGCAGGTACTATGTAATGGATGGGCAGCACACCATCGAGGGCTGCATCCTCCTCAACGGCGGCGAGGACCGCCCGATCCTCTGCAAGGTCTACACCGGTCTGACGATGGAGCAGGAAGCCCTGCTCTTTGCCGAGCAGAACGGTCACGCCGCACCCCTGTCGGCGGGCATCAAGCTGCGCGCCAAGGTGGTGGGCGGCGATGCGCCTTCCAAGGCGTTTGTCGCAGCCACTAACCGGGCGGGGCTTTCCCTCAACTACGACAGTATGCAGCTGAGCGACTACCGCATCGGCTGCGTGGGCACGGCGCTGAAGCTGTACGACCAGCTGGGCGAAGAGATCTACTGCGAAGCTCTGCGGCACATCGTGGAAGCGTGGGAGGGCAAACCGGATTCCTTCCGGGCGGCTGTCCTGCGGGGCGTGATGTACTTTGTGCAGCTGTATCATGGGCAGTACAGCGAGGAGCGGCTTGTCCGTGCGCTGAGCGGCGTCCATCCCATGGAGCTCTACCGTGTCAGCCGGGATAACCCCGCCAAGCTTCCGGGCTGGCGGCGGTACGTTTACCCCATCTACACCACCTACAACGGCAAGTGCAGGAAAGACGCACTGCCGATGAAGTTCTAAGCTCAAATATCTCCTTTGGCAAGTGAGATGGTCCCCGAAAAAGACCATCACACTTTACATATAGTATTTTTTGCTGAATAATCGACATATTGAACTAGAAAGAGAGGACAGGAATGAGCGAGATCGCAGCCTGCACTTTGATTCAGGAAGAGCCTGACCGAAAGACGGAGAGGTATCTGACGATGTTCAAGGACTACCCGGATGTGGTGACGGTGGAGCATCTTCAGGAAATGCTTGGCATCTGCCGGAAGAATGCGTATCTGTTGGTCAAGCAGAATAAGATCCACTCGGCGCGTGTAGGACGCAGCTATAAGATACCAAAACTCTGCGTGGTAGAGTACCTGCTCGATCAGGATCGGCAACTTGGAGGGATGCACCTTTCAAACTCCCTTGTGCCATCCTTGCAAAACACTCCAGAATCTTCTAAACTTATGATGCCTAAGCAAAGGACGTTTGGCTGCGAACAGAAAGGAGCATAACTATGACAAATGTGGCCGGACATTTAAGAGAACAAAACGGTATGTATCAGATGATTCTGAGCTGGAAAGACACAGATGGAAAGCGCAGAACCAAATCCATCAGCACAGGACTTCCTGTTAAAGGAAACAAAAAAAGAGCTGAATCTCTGTTGCGTAAAACACAAAAAGAGTTTAACCCTGAAACGATGCAGCA
>NZ_PXUP01000018.1 GCF_003324185.1 Faecalibacterium prausnitzii | reverse complement strand
ACGTCTGCAAAGGCCGGAGCGTCGGCAGGCTCGGGACGGCCTGCGGTGTTCCACAGCAGCAGCGCGGTCTGGGCGCGGTTCTCGGGTGCAGCCACGCCTTCCGGCAGCAGGGCTTGCAGCTTGCGGCCGGAAACATAATTGTACACGCCGTAGCCTACAACGCCAGCCGCCACTGCGCCTACTGCCGCCACGATGACGACCGCACCGCCGCCGGTAGAGCCGCCGCCCGGGGTATCGCCGCCCGGGGTAGAACCGCCACCCGGGGTAGAACCGCCGCCCGGGGTCAGGCTGCGGACATAGCCGCAGACGTTGCAGGTGGTATCCTTGTCGTCATCGTAGACATGGGCTTCGGTGCCCTGCACCGTATGGCAGATGGGGCACTCCATCCAGTGACTGTGCTCGTCGTGGTTCATTTTCATCTTGTGGTCGTGCTCAAATCCGCCCGGATTCAGCGGCACCGAATAATGCTTTATTGCGCAATATTCCGTATCATCGTTCATGGTCATGAGGAACGTTGCATCCCGTCCGTTCACTGTGCAGACGGTATCCTTGCTAAACTTATATCCGGGTTTTGCGTACAGACCCACCTGAAGGGTGTACCGTTTGCCCGGCCTGAAGGAGCCGGTGATCGGCTTGCCGCCTACGTCGTCGCCCTCGACCCAGTAGATCTTGGCGTCACAGACGTCTGCTCCGTTGTCCAGAATAACAACGGTCTCGTCCGGCATTTCGTTCTTTTTGGGGGTGTTTACACGGAGATTCACCTGCTTGATTCTGGTAATGGTCAGCACCTGCAGACTGAATACGCTGGTCAGTCCATTGCCGCAATCGTAGGTGTAAGTTACCTGCGTTGCACCTGGCTTCACCTTCAGGGTGTTGCCCTCCACAGTGCCGCCAGCCCATCCACTGGCCTTAGTTACGTCAAATCCAGCAGGGAGGGTACTCAAGTCAAACGTACGTTCGGTCTCATCAATGGTAATGGGGTACTTGTTTCCAGTGCACTTGAGGTTTTCTTGCGTTAGCTTGGTGTTGTAGCTTAGGTTCAAAGATGTCAGCTGGTTATCGGAGCAATTCAGCTTCTTCAAGTTGCGAAAACACGTAATGCCCCACAGGCTGATAATATTTTTGTTGCGGACATCGATCGTAGTGACAGCTCTCCATTCGCCTGGCTCCAGAATTCCATTCGGTTCTCCATCCTCCGATCCTCCTTTGTCAAACGTCGTTCTGATATATTCCAGGAACGTTTTGTCCGGAAAGTTTTCGCTGTGCAGGGGAACCCAGAAATCGACGTCATCGTCCGCAAAGGCGCTGAAGGGCAGGAAGGTGAATACCATTGCCAGCGTCAAAAGGGCACTGACAAGGCGCGTTCGTTTTGAGAATCGTTGTTTCATGGGGTGCTCCTTTCTGTGGTAAAAATTTTTTTCAGGGCCCTATTCGGGAGAAGCGTCAGCTTCCCCCGAAAAAAGGGTACCCTTTTTCAAAAAGTGGTCATTGCCCGGCATGGGCAGAATGATCCTTCGGTTGTCAGCCTCCTGCCAGCTTACGGTAGGCATTCAGCACCTGATAGGCCGGGATGCTGCTGCCGGGGGCAAATTTGCCGTTCAGGCGGCGCTTCATCAGGCCCTGCTCCACGCACCACTGGGCTGCCTTGGCGGTATCCGGGTCTGCCACGTCTGCAAAGGCCGGAGCGTCGGCAGGCTCGGGACGGCCTGCGGTGTTCCACAGCAGCAGCGCGGTCTGGGCGCGGTTTTCGGGTGCAACCACGCCTTCCGGCAGCAGGGCTTGCAGCTTGCGGCCGGAAACATAATTGTACACGCCGTAGCCTACAACGCCAGCCGCCACTGCGCCAGCCGCTGCCACGATGACGACCGCACCGCCGCCGTCACCGCCCGGGGTAGAGCCGCCCGGAGTAGAACCGCCCGGGGTAGAGCCGCCGCCCGGGTTATCGCCGCCGGAGGGAGGCGTTACCGGGGGAACGGTGCCGCCGGTGCCAGTCACATCCAATTTGAAACTTACTTCCAGCTTACCAGTTATGCACCGATAACTATAGTACACTACGTTTGTGTCTTCATTGACCGTCAGAATGTTCCCGTTGGCTTTGCCATTGACCCATCCTGTAACCCGGTTTATATCAAAGCCCTCGGGCAGATTTCGCAGGTCAAACGTACGGTCAGGGTTCAGGGTAACGGTGTAAACATTATTAAAATCGGAACTGTAAATATCCGTAATACTGAAATTGAGATTCGGGTTGTTGTCCAAATTCAGGCTGGTGAGATGGTTATTCTTAAGCCACAATGTAGTCAATTCTGGACTATCGCTGACATCCAACACGGTCAGCTGGTTGTTGGCGCAGTTCAGTTCCTTTAAGGCACTCATGTTGTTCAGGTTTAGCTGGGTCAACTGGTTATGGGCACAATTCAGTTTCTTCAGCAGTTTATTTTGGCCCAGAATCAGCGATGTCAGCTGGTTGTTTTGGCATTCTACACTTACCAGACGGGACTTATGGGTCACATCTGCGTCCAGCTCTGTCAACCGATTCCAGGAACAGTAAAGTGTTTCCAGAAATTTACTATTTCTGACATCCAGTTGCTCCAGATCGTTGTGCGAGCAATTGAGCATCACCAAATCTTTCAGATGCGATACATCCAGTTGTTTCAATTGGTTCTCGGAACAATTCAGATAGTCGATATCCGGGTTCTTGCTCAGGTCCAGCTGGGTCAGTTGATTCTTATTGCATTTCAACGTTTTCAGCTTTGGATTCTGTCTCAGGTCTAATTTCTGGATAGAATTGTTTCCGCACTTCAATTCGGTCAGGTTGGGGAACGCCTCAATGCCTCTTAAGCTGCTGATGTTCTTTCCTTCGACTTCGATTGTTTCGACTTTTCTTTGTTCTTCCACCGTGAGGACATCTCTGCCACCTGCTTTGTAGGTTTTGATGTAATTTCTAAAGCTATCGTCGGGGAAATTATTCTTATTGATGGGCAGACTGGTTTCAAAGATGAATGTGGGCTTTACTCCATTGCCGCAATTGTATTGGTAGCTCACCTTATCCTTGCCATTTTCCACTGTCAGAATCGTGCCAGAAACAAAGCCGCCGTTCCAGTTGGTTGCCTTTCCCACGTTAAAGCCGGGCAGTGTGGTCAAGTCAAACTTTCCGTCTGTACGGACAGCAATGGGACGCCTGTTGCCATTAGCCGTTATCGTACCGCCGCTGATTCCAGTAACGTCCAAACAAGCCAACCGATTCTTTGCACAATTCAGATTACTCAAACTGTGATTTTGGCTCAGGTCCAGCGTTGTCAGCTGATTATCATTGCATATCAGAGATGTCAAGTTGCCATTCTGTTTCACGTTCAGTTCCGTCAATTTATTATTGCTACAATCCAGCTGTGTCAGCTGCTTCTGGTGCCCGACATCCAACTCCATCAATTGATTTCCAGAGCAATTCAGTTCTTCCAGCTTGAGGCATTGGCTGACATCCAACGTCATCAGGTCGTTGTTGGAACAATCAAATTTGACCAATTCCCCCACGCTATCCATTACGATATTCGTTATTTTGTTATTGGAGCAATTCACCTCCTCAAGATTCAGCCCATAGAGAATGCCCAGATTCATGTAGGTCAGTTTATTATTGGAGCAATTCAGTTTTTTCAGTCCGCTTGAAAGAATATCAACCGACTTTTTCAGTTGATTCTGGGAACAATCCAGCTCCTTCAGTTTGAAATTTTTGCCAACATTAAGTGTTGTCAAGCCGATACCGTGGCAATCCAGCTTTTCGAGATCTTCAAAGAAACGAATTCCTTCAAGACTTTTGATTGCATAACTGGTTGGAATCGTCATATTCTTGATATCCACATCGAGCTTGCCATCGCCGTTTTTGTCACAGCATTCTTTGAGAAAGCGCCGAAATTCCTCATCCGGGAAATTAAGCTTAAAATCCGGCGAATTAAAATCAATTTCTGTGTTCGCCGCAAAGGCACTGAAGGGCAAAAAGGTAAACACCATTGCCAGCGTCAACAAGGCGCTGACAAGGCGCGTTCGTTTTGAGAATCGCTGTTTCATGGGGTGCTCCTTTCGTTTTTCGTGTTGTTATTGCTGTGCGGTAAAGGGGTTCAGCCGGTCTGCGCGGTAGAGGGCAGGATGGTCATTCTGCCGTCCACCACCGCGTCCACCATCTCGTGCTCCCGGAAATACTCCATCAGGATATCCTGACAGGAGGTTGCCACGCTGCGGGGCTTCTGGAGCTTGCAAAGGGTGTCGTAGGAGATGTTGAAAAAGCTTTCGATGTTTTTAAAGTGGTAGTTCTGCAAGCCCACGGTGAACAGGGCGTCATCGCCGATCTCCTTGCCGATCTCCTTGCCCACCTCCCTGCCGCAGTAGGTAAAGTAATCAAAATCGCCCTTGCGGCGGTCGTACCGCAGGCGCAGGGTGGAGGGCAGCTGGTAGAACTCCGTATGGCCGGTGTAGGCTTCCTCCCGCAGCATGTAACGGAGCATCTGGCGCAGCTGCTGGCCGGTCACCTTGAACATGAATACGCCGTCATCGTAGGGGAAACCCTCGATAAGGTCGCCGTAGGTAACGATGGGGCCAAGCTTTTCGGCCCGGATGCTGCCGGAGCCGATCAGCATCACATCCACCCCAAGGCTGCGGGTAAAGATATCGGCAAACAGGTTGCCCAGCTCGGTCTCCTGCGTGCGCTGGGGGTGGGTAAGCTCCCGGCGGAAGCGCCCTACGATGTGGCTGTACTTTTCGTCCACCTGACTGGTGAAGCGGTGCAGCACCTGCTCCATGGCGGGGTTGCGGGGGCAGGTCTCGGCGCAGATGGGCACGGTGCGCCATGTGTAGGAATCGATGCAGTTGTTGTCCGTGTCCACGATGATGTCAAAGCGCCCGATCTGGTCGGTGCCGGTGCCCGCCTGCGCAATGACCACGCCGTTTTCCTCCACCGCGTGCTCCGGCAGGGTGTGGCTGTGCCCGCCGATGATCAGATCCACTCCCCACGCCGGGTCCAGCTGGCGCGCCAGATGGCGGTCCTCCTCAAAGCCGATGTGGGTCAGCAGCACGGTAAAATCAATATCGATGCTGTTGTGGGCGTTGCAGATCTTGCCCACCTCGGCGGCAGCGGCGGCGGTGTCCACAAAGGACCCCACCAGAGATTCGGACTTAGTCTGGTTGATCACGTCCTGCGTGATGATGCCGATGAACAGGATGTTCATGCCGTCCATCCGCAGGATCTTGTAGGGGGTGAACAGCCGTGTGGGGGTGTTTTTGATGTAGAGGTTTGCGTTGATGATGGGAAAGCGCGCGCATTTTTCGATGAACAGCAGATGCGCGATGCCGTAGTCCACCTCGTGGTTGCCTATGGTAACCACGTCCGGGGCAAGGGCGTTCATGATCTCGATGGTGGAAAGCCCCTTGTATTCGGAATCAATGACCGAGCCCCGGAACATATCGCCCGCAATGACGTAGATGGTGTTGGGCTGTTCTGCCCGCACCTTTTCAATGTAGCCGGACAGCATGGAAACGCCGCCCACCAGCTTTTCGTCCACCTGCTCTGCCAGAAAGTCTCCGTGCAGATCATTGGAGTGGAGGATGGTGATCTTTTTGGTGTGTTTCATGGTGCATTCCTCCCGGTGTTGGTGTACGCGCTGGTCAGCCCATGGCCTCCTGCCGTGCAAAGTAGACCGTGTTGACAAGGCTCAGGTAGCTCTCCTGGCCGTCCAGATAGAACTTCAGGGCAAGGGTGTCCTCGTCCTCCAGCGTGACGGCGTAGCGGGAGCCGTCCTCCCCGGTAAAGGTGGCGTACCACTCCTGATTGGAGCGGAAGGGTACCTCCGGGGTGCCCTCCTGATAGAACAGGTCGGCTTCCTCCACGTTCAGCTCCGGGTAGGAGGTGATGTAGCTGGCGGTCAGGGGCAGCTGACTGCCCTCGGTGTCGGCATCAGTGGGCAAAAAGCACATCCGGTCGGCGTCTGCGGGGTCGGTGTCAAAATAGCCCTCGTCGGTGTCGCGGCCGGTCTCCAGCCAGTTACCCTCCAGCGACCATGGGCTGGTGTCGGTTTCCCAGTCGTCCCCCTCCGGGTAGATGGTAAAATCGCACACGCCCTCGGCTTCCACCACATGGCCGTTCTCGCCGGAAAGGAATGGGCTGAATACCAGCTCTTCGCCGGTGCTGGGGTACAGTTCCACCTCGGTGTTGGGGGCGATATCGCTGATGTTGCACAGCAGCAGGATGGGCTGACCGTCCTCGCTGTAATAGAGCTGTTTGCCGCGCTGGAGCGGGTTTTCGGCATCATCTGTCAGGCTCGTCTCGTAGACGAACAGGGTGGCATCCGGGTCCTGCGGGAAGATGCAGTACAAATCGCACCCGCCATCCGGTGCCACGACCCAGTGATCCTGCGGGATGTCATAGACGAAGCCCCACAGATCCCGCAGATCGGTCTGGCTGTCCAGCACCTTCTGCACATCGGTGGTCACCTCGTAGGAGCCGCCCAGATACAGCACACAGGCGCGGTATTCGTCCTCCCCTGCCAGAAGGCGCATATAGGCCACGTCCTCCGGCTCGGTGTACTCCTGTTTGGCGGAGGGCGATGCGATCATGTTGTCTCCGTCCAGCATTTTTTCGGGCTTGGAGCTGGACGCGCTGCTGCCTTTGGACGACCCGCCACAGCCCGCCAGACCGATGGTCAGCGCCAGCAGGGCTGCCAGAAGTTTCAGTCGTTTCATAAGTTCTCCTTTCTCATGCCCTGCCGGGGCGCACCTCAGGGGGCAGCGCCGGGCGTTGGGTGTTGGGAAAAATCGTCTACGCCCTCCACCGGCACAGGGCGGCCGGTCTCGGCGGAAAGCTGCGGGTTCCAGTCCAGCGGGCGTCCGGTGCTGCAATAGACCGTTACCATGGTGTCGGTGTCCTCCCTGCTGCCGTTACACAGCAGCAGAATGGGCTGGCCGCCCTGCCTGCCGTAAAGTTCTTTCCCCAGCTGCGCGGGATACACAGAGTCCTGCTTTTCGTAGACAAAAAGCGTATCCTCCTTGCGCACGGCAAAGATGCAGTACAGCTCCCGCCCGCCGCCCGGCGCTGCGACCCAGCGGTCTGCCGGGATGTCCGCAACAAACTGCCACGGCTGTTCCGGTAAGCTGTCCAGCACGGCGTGCACATCGGTGGTGCGCTCCGGGACGCTGCCCAGATAGAGCACCCCGGCAAGCTCTCCGTTTTTCCCTGCCAGCTGCCGCATTGCGGCAAGCTGCTCCGGCTCAGCGGAATCGGCACCGGAAGCCGCTGTGCTGCTGCCCTGCCCGGCGCTGCCGGGAGCGGGACGGACGGGGTCGCCGTCCACCGCACCGCACCCTGCCAGACTGAAAGCCAGTGCAAGCAGTGCTGCAAAAGTTTTCATGGCTTTCATGTCAGCCCCTTTGTTTTATGCCCACGGGTCGGCAGACGCCGGGATGCGGATGCCGGTCATCAGGTATTGCTCCCACAAGAACCACTGCCCGTCGCCCTTGCGGCGCAGCTTGATGGGGCGGGGGCTGTCGGCGCCGCCGCAGGGGATGAACAGCTTGCAATAGCCCTCCTCGGTGTTGGAGGTGTGGTTGCTGCCCACCAGCAGGGTGAAGGGCTGGCGGGGGGTATAGCCGTTTTCCGGCGACGCACCCACAAAGTAGGAGAACGGGATATAGCTCTTGCCGTCCCGGAAGCGGTCGTTCAGGAAGGAAATCTCCTGCCCGTTCATGGGGCGGGGGCCCCGCAGCCAGTTGAGCATCTCCAGCCCGATGTTTTTATCGGCACCGTAGGCGCACAGTGCGCAAACGGTGAGGGCTGCGGTCTTAAAGGGGGTATCCAGACTGGCCTCCGGCAGTGCCTGCATCTGGGCAAGGCTTTCCGGCAGAGCCTGAAAGGTAAAGGTGACGGTCTGGTTGCCGGAAACATTTGCGGCGGCCTGCTTCATCTTATCAAAAAGTCCCATGAAAATACTCCTTTCTGTTTCAGCTGTAAAGGGTTCAGCTCCGGTTCGGGTCATGGCGGGGCACGGTCCGCCTGCGGACGATCTTCTGGTTCAGGTCCAGACTGAGGTTTACAAAATAACCGTTTTCAAAATACCATGCAAGGTCTTTGGTGTCCATGCCAACGCTGTTGCACAGCCACCGCAGGGGCACCTCCGGCCCGGAGTAGCTCTCCACCCTGCGGGCGATGGTTCTTGCATGGTAGCGGCGTTTTTCGTTGCGTGCGAACAGAACAAGGGGCACTGCGCCCACCACGATCCAGAACACATACCCGACAACGTGGGAGGTGTCCTTGGCCTGCAGGTCCAGACAGAGGGTATACAACCCGCCAAAAGAGCAGAACACGCAGAAGGCAAGCCCTGCGTTCCGCAGCCATTTGAGGACACGGGGGATCTCACCCCGGGCTTTTTCCGAGAGATAAGGGTTCATAAACATGCTCCTTTCAGAACGAGCCGCCTCCACCGCCGTGGGTGGTGCCGCTGGAAGAGGTGTGGGTGGAGCTGCCGCCGGAATCGCTGGAGCTGGACTCCTTCGGCCGCTCGGTGCGGTGCACGTCACGGTACAGGAACAGCTCCCGGCTGTTGGTCAGATTCATGCTGCCCTCCCGCACATAGCTGGCGGCATTCTCCTGGAACGCCACGCTGCGCAGCTGGCTTTTCATCACATGGACGACGACCCATGCCAGCACAAGGCCGATGCCCAGCGCAAGGAACAGGTACATGAGAGACAGCGGCTCCCGGGGCAGGTTATTCACATCGTAGGGGTGGCCCGCCCGGGCAGCGTCAATGTAAGTATCCGACCACTGGACAAAGGTGCGGAATGCACCGGCGTAGTCTCCATCGGCCATGAAGGGGGTCATCTGCTCGCCAAGGTACTGGATGCCGGCATCCGTAAAGGCGGTGATGCCGTAGCCGCAGGTGGAGATGTGCCATTTGCGGTCGCCCACGCTCACCAGCAGCAGCACGCCGTCCATATCGGGACCGTAGCCGAACTGGCAGATGTCATACAGGTCATCGGCATAGGCCTCCATGCTGTCGTAGTCCACGCTTTCCAGCGACTCGATGGTGGCAATGGTCACATCGAAGCTCTGGCGCAGGCTCAGCTCTTCCAGTGCGTCCTCCAGCTCGTTGTCCTCGTCCTCGGTCAGGACCCCTGCGCTGTCGTTCATGCGGTAGTACAGGTCGGCAAAGCCGCCCTCCACCGCAAAGACCGGAACAGCCAGCGCCGCCGCAAGAATCAGTGCTGCCAGCGCCACAAAGAGGGAGTGCAGTCGGTTGGAAGTCTTTTTCATCGTTCGTCCCTCCTTTACAGGATCCGTGCCAGCCACAGCAGCCACATCACGCCGTAGGACGCGGCGGAAAGGGCAGCCGTAAGGCCCAGCATCCACTTGCGGGCAGCGCCCTTGTCCACGGGCAGGTCACCCACGAATTTGCCGGTCTGACCGTTCATGGCAAACAGATAGTTTTCACCCCGCCAGCTGGTGCTCAGCAGCCAGACCGGGAACAGCGCGTACTTTGCCTTGCCGCCGTGCAGCTGGATGCTGCTGTTATCCACCTTGACCGAATCGTAGCCGGTAACGGTCTGCTGGAACGTCTCCTCAGTGGAGCGGCGGATGCGCTTGTTGGCCCGCTCGATGCTGTCCTCGGCGCTCACATCGTATTTATCCGCCACATAGCCCGCCAGATAGGCGGTCTGGAAGGGGATGGCGTCCTGCATGGCAAAGGGCTCGATGGATTCCATCAGGTCGTCCTCGATCTTGGAGGAGCCGTCCACCGGCACGGCGTCAAAACCCAGCGTGCCGTCCCGCCGGACGGAGTAGTAGTTGGTCTCGGTATAGTCGTATTTGCTGTCCGACCAGCAGCGGGTCCGGGTGGCGGTGAACCGCAGCTGGGCGTCGGCGTCGCTGTCAAAGAGCCAGAAGGGCACATACACGCCCTTGATCTCGTCGATGTGGTTCTGGCTGCGGAACACCCGGGGCAGCAGGGTCTTGCCCTTGAGATGCTCCTGCAATTTGGCCTTGGCGGCCTTTTTGTCCAGCTTGAAGGGGATGATGAGGTCGGGCCGCAGGGCCCCGGCAAACTGTCCGGTGAGGACGATGGGATTGCCGCAGAAGGGGCAGGCCGAGGCGGCCATGGTGTCGTCGCCCACGATCTCGCCGCCGCAGCTCTTGCAGCTGTAAGTATGCAGACCGGCGGTCTCCCCTTCTGCCCAGCTGCCGCCGGGGGTCGCCCACTCCATCTCGCTGGGCTTTTCGTCCTTCAGCTCCTCGTCATAGCCCTTGAGGGTATCCACGTCGAACTCGGTGTCGCAGTAGGGGCATTTCATCTTCTGGGTGGCGCTGTCAAACTGAATGGCGCCATCGCAGCAGGGGCACTTGTATTCCAGCATTCCTGCCATAGCGTTTCCTCCTGTTGTTTCAAAGGGGGCCGGGGGCTCTTCCCCGGCCCCGCTGTTTTTGCGTTGGTCTCCCCCGCCGAAGCGGTCGGCTCAGAAATCCGTAGTGATGCGGAACACCACCGGTTCGTCCGGCTCGGTGGCTTTGCCGTGGTGGCCCACTGCCAAGAAAGCGTTTTCTTCCAGCGGCAGGAAAACATCAAAGGTGCAGAAGTCGCCGCACAGCTGGCACAGGGTCTCGCGCTCACCCACGGGAAGGGACTTTTCCAAAAAAGTGCCGTCCGGCGCGTACAGCTCCCACATATAGCCCGTGTCCAGCAGATAGCCGTTGGGGCGCTTCATCATCACGGCGTCAAAGCTGCCCACCGGCTGCGAGCTGCGGGCCAGCTCATTGCCGTCCAGATCAAAGGCGGCAAAGTAGTAGTCTCCGCTGGAGTCCGGCTCGCCCACCGTCAGCAGCTCGTCTCCGCTGAGGTTCAGGGAGGGCATGCTGCAGAAGGGGCCGATCTCGTTATCGCCCTCCAGCGTCAGCTCGGTGTACTCGCCGTCCTGCACCAGCACCGGTGCGGAGTCGGTCCAGTAGATTACGGTCAGATCCCGATCCTTGGAGGAATAGCAGCTGCCCATGTAGTCCAGTGCGTCGCCGGGCTCTTCCGGGTCGCTGCTGTTCAGATCGTAGCAGTAGACATCAAAGGGATCCATGGCGTACAGGATGCCATTGCGGTCGATGCTGAGGGCGTTGCTTCCGTCAATGTTGTACTCTGCCACCGGGGTCAGCCGGTCGTCCTTGATGGCATACTCGAAGATTTTAGCAGACTGCTCTTCATCGTCCTCGTTGTAGAAGCTGAAGAAGTAATTGCCCCGGTAGCTGTCCGCATGGATGCAGTGATGCGCTCCGTCCAGTTCCCGGCGGACGTCAAAGGGGATGTACTGCGCCTTGAAGGTGTATTCGCCGATGGTCAGCTCCCCGGTCTGGAACTGGGTCACAGGGGCCCCTGCAGGGGCGGCTTTGTCCACTGCTGATTCCGGCTGTGCCGAAGCGGACGGGGCACTGCTGCTGGAAGCCGGTGCACTGGAAACGCTGGATGCGCTGGCGGCACCGGAGCCGCCGCAGGCGGTCAGCCCGAGGGCGGCGGTGGCAAGGCCCATGGCCTTGAGGAAATCTCTGCGCTGGATCTTTCTCATATCCGTTCCTCCTTTTGGGGTCACTGCACTTTTGCAAAGGCTTCGTCAGCACGGCGGCTGTACAATGCCATGCCGCCGGTCTGGGCGTCGTTTGCCAGATTGATGTTCTCCACAAAGCGGGCCTTTTCCTGCTCAGAGAGCTGCCCGCCCTTCATGGCGGCAGATGCCACGGCACCCATGGCACCGATCATGCCCATCTGGCCTTTCAGCTCCCGTTCCTCGGCCTTGGACATCCGGCGGCCAAACATACTGGTCTCATTATCGTGGACCCCGAAGATGTGGTCCAGATGCTGCCGTGCGATGTGGGCATAGCCGATCTCCCGCCGGTCCCGCTTGCTGAAGCAGATGACCAGCTCCTGCTTGATGTAGGGGTGGGGATGCATGCCCCGTCTGGTCTCTGCCTCGGTAATGCTGCGGGGCTGCACCAGCTTCAGCTTCAGGCCGCCGCCGTTGAGGGTGGGTTCCTGGCCCGGCTCCTTGGCGGGGGTCTCGTCCAGATACTCCTCATAGCTGGCGATCTGGTCGTAGCGGATCAGCTCCGGCATCTTGCCCCGTCCGCCGGTGCGATCGTCGATGTACAGCATTCCAAGCTCATCGCAGAACACCAGCCCCATTTGCGTCGGGGTGGAGGGGTATGAGTTGACCCGGAACTCGGTCTTGTTGAACACCTCGTCGAACACCCGCTTCATCCGGGCCATATACTCCATGTGCTCCTTGACCTCGTCTAGCGTCAGCTCGCTGAGCCGGATATATTTGGAGCACTTGTTGCCGCAGTCGTCGCAGAGGAACTGTCCATCCCGGAGCTTGGAGCGGTGCAGGGTGCCGCACTCCTTACCGCAGACGGCACAGTTCTGTTTTGCGAACAGGTTGGAAAAGAATCCCATCATGGTATGCTCCTTTCATTGCTCTGTATTTGTCAAGTCTGGTCGCTGTCGTCAAAGGGGTCGCCGCACTCCGGGCAGAACTTGGGCGGATGTGCGGGGTCTGCCGGCTCCCAGCCGCATTTGTCGCACTTATATTTGGGCGTACCGGCGGGCTTGGGTTTGCCGCACTCGGAGCAGAACTTGCCTTTGTTCACCGCGCCGCAGTTGCAAGTCCAGCCTTCTGCCGCCGCCGGGCGGGGCTTGCCACACTCCGGGCAGAACTTGCCGGTGACGGTGGCGCCGCAGCTGCAGGTCCAGCTGTCCGCAGCGGGCTTCGGCTCCGGCTTTTTGCTGCCACATTCCGGGCAGAATTTGCCGGTAACGGTAGCGCCGCAGCTGCACTTCCAGCTGTCTGCCGGGGCGGGTGCGGGGCGGCTGACCTGCTGGGGCGCGTCCACGCTGTCCGGACGGGCCTGCTGGCCCATAGCGAACAGGTTCTGGGCGCTCATGCCGCCCATACCGCCTGCACCGGCTGCCATGCCCATGCCCATAAAGCCGGTCATGGCACCGGCGGTGTTGCCGGCGGCGGTCTTCATGGCGTCGATCTGGCCGCCCACCAGACGAGCTGCGGCGGTGGTGGGGTCGGTGGTCATGGCGTTTTCTTCCCATTCGGTGATCTTCTTCTGCTGCTCCTCCGGGATGGACAAGGAGTTGATGTTGAAGGAGAACACTTCAATACCGCGCTTTTTGCGCCAGACATTGGACAGCTGCTCGTTGAGGGCGTCCGAGATCTCCAGCGTGTGGGCAGGGATCTCGTAATACTGCACCTTGTTGGCAGAAAGAGTAGCCAGCGCAGGCTGCAAAGCGTTCAGCAACTCACTCTTCAGGCGGGGAGCGATCTCGGATGCGTCATACTGGGTGGAGACGTTGCTGCACACGTTGGTGTAGAACAGCAGCGGGTCGCAGATGCGGTAAGTAAAGCTGCCGTTGCACCGCAGGTTCACCGAGAGCTTGTAGCCCCGCTCCTCGCTGACCACCACACGGAACGGAATGGGGGTGGCGGTGCCGTACAGGATCTCGCCCAGCTCCTTGGTGTTGATGTAGTACACGCGCTGATCCTTGCCGGTGTCGCCGCCGTAGGTAAAGCGCTTGGCTACGGTCTGGAAGGTAGCTGCCAGACTATCGCCGAAGTTGCCGGTAAACACGCTGGGCTCGGTGGATGCGTCAAAGGTGAATTCGCCCGGTTCGGCGCACACCTCCACCACACGGCCCTGCTCCACAATGAGCATGCACTGTCCGTCTGCCACGGCGATGCCGCTGCCGTTGGTGATGATGTTGTCCTCGCCGTTGTTGGAGCTGCGGCGGGAGGTGCGCTTCTGGCCCTTTACCATCAGCACATCTTTGTCCAGAGAATCACAGTAGAAAAATTCCTTCCACTGGTCTGCAAGAGTTCCGCCCAGTGCGCCCATACCTGCTTTGATAAGACCCATAGTAATTTCCTCCTGTATGTTTTATTTGTGCAAACGATAACTTTCTGTTATCGCACGGTTTCCGGTTTTGGTCACGGTTCAAGGGGTTGTTCCGGGGAGTCGTTTTTCCAGTAAGCGGGACGTGTGTCCCGGCCAAACAACTGCTCTCCGGCGCGGTATTTCAGGCTGCAGCCGCTGGGGCTGCCGTCATCGTTCAGCAAAATGGCCCAGAACTCGCACGGTCTGCCGTCCGTGTCGGTCAGTGTAAAGTGCAGCTCAGTGCCGTCCTCGGTGCGGCTCTGCGTTCCCTCTGCGGTGCCGGTCAGAATGCCGCTCCACCCGACCCATTCCACGCTCATGCAGCAGCTGCCGTCCGGCAGGAAGGTCATCCAGCGGATGCCCTTTGCGGACTCGTCTCCGGCGCGGTAAGTGCCCCACAGCTTGCGGGGGATGGCGGTGTAGCCGATGTCGTCCCACGCGCTGGTGCGCCGGAACAGATACCACACGGTGCTGCCCTTTTTCGGGCCGGTAGAGCGCATCAGCAGTGAGCCGTCCTCCATCATGGAGATGGTCCAGCGGCTTCTGCCGTCCTCGCTGAGACTTGTCAGGTTCCAGTCCTGACTTTTTTCCCCGTCCCAGCGGGTAATTGCTCCGGCGTTCAGCTCTCCGGTGCGGGTCTCGGCAGCGGACTGGATCTGCGGGCTGACGTATGTTTCCCGGACGAAGGAGACGGACACCGTGCCGGTGATCTCGGCCTTTTCCAGCCGCAGGGTGCAGCTTTCGTTGCGGTCGGCGGGGGCATAGCTTTCACCCTGCGTCACCGCCGTGACTGCCATCCACTCGGCCAGCACCTGCTGCTCCCAGTCCTGCGGCAGCGGCTGCGCGTCCAGCGGGATGGTTGGGGCATCGTTCACAAACTCTCCCCCGGACGCGCTGAACCGGCGGACGAAAAAGGTAACGTTCCCCGCTTCGTCAAACGAAAGCGGCAGCTCATCCAGTGTAGCCCACCATGCGGTGTTGCCCTCTTTCAGGCTGCCGGGGGGCAGCAGCCCCCGCTCACAGGCGGTCTGCCGGTCCAGCTCATCCCGGCGCTTCACGTCGCGGTACAGTGCTTCTTCCAGCGCGGCGGGGTCTGCCCCCATGCGCTGCAGCAGCTGGGTGGCGGTAAGCTGTTTTCCGCTGTCAAAATCGAAGCACCAGCCCTGATGGAAGGGCGCATCCGTACCGCCGTAGCAGCTGCTGACCACAAGGCTGACGCAGTCGCCGTACCAGCTTGCGTTCCATTTCATCTCCATGCAGAAGTCCCACACGTCCGGATCGGCTGCCGCCGGGCAGTCTACATACTCCTGCACATCGTATTCGTAGAGCCGGGCGATCTCGGCGTTGATGCGGGCGGCATCGGCGCTGTCGCTTTCCAGCCGGGGCAGATGGATGTTCAGCCGGACGGTGCCGCCGTTCTCTGCCTGCACCACCTTTTCAAGGGTGTACTGCTCGGTGATCGCCGCGGTGGCGTGCATGGAATCCGGCGGGGTCGATTTCAGTTCCCGGCTGCCAGCCGGGCGGGCAGAGGCTGCGGTCTTTGCCCCGCAGCCTGCCAGCAGCGCCGCCAGCAAAACTGCCGGTATCCAGCGGAACGCTTTGTGTTTCATGGTGGTTCTCCTGTGTTCTCAGCGGCTCCCGCCGTGGTCAGTTATCCGGGCAGCGGATCAGCTGCAGCTGGGTCTTTCCTTCGGCAAAGGGGTTCTGCCCGTCGATCATGGTCAAGGTCAGGGTCTCGTTGTACAGGTCGTACTTCATCGCTGCCACAAAGGTGATGCCCGGCATCCCGTCTGCCGTCTCGTTGGTCCAGACGCCCAGCACCATGCCCTCCGGCACCACGCCCAGATAATCGGCATAGCCCTGATAGAAAACGCTGTTGTCCTGCACGCCCATCTGGACGGAGCCGTTGCTTTCCACGTCCATCCAGTCAAACTGGTCGTCGCCCATATCGTTGAACGCACCTGTGACCTCGTAGGGGAGCTCCTGCGCGTTCCACTCTGCCGTCAGGGGAGCCAGCTCCAGCACAGAGCCATCCTCCTGACGCAGGTTCACCTCGCTGCCGCTGCGTTCCAGCGCCACGCCCTGATTTGCAATATAGATAGGGTCCTGACAGACCAGAGCGCTGCCGAACATGAGGCAGTGCAGCACATCCACGTACTCCACCACGCCGTCCTGCGTCAGCAGATAGACCACCGGGTGGAAGGACGCGCCGAGTTCTCCGATGCACAGGTCGATATACTCATTATAGATGCCAAGGATGGGGTAGGTGCGGTCCTGTTCCAGCCGGATGCCGTAATCCGCGGCCCATGCGGCGGTCTCCGGCGTGCGGCGCAGGGTGATGGTGCCCTGTGTTCCTTCCAGCTGCACCGAAGCGCTGCCGTAGGTATCGGTCAGCACCGTCTGCGGCTGCGGGTCAGCAGCCTGCAGCGGGATCTCCACATCCAGCTGCCGCCAGCCCGACCCGGCGGGGGAGTTGCACCCGCCCCGGAGCACCAGCCGGTTTTGTTCCGGCAGCAGCAGGCACAGGTCCTCCAGCTGGTTGTTTTCCAGCGTGTTCATCCGCATGCTTGCCAGATTGCCGCCGCTGAGCAGGCCCTCGTAGTAGCCGCCCTGCGCCATGTGCCGGTCAAAGGTCTGCATGGCCTCGCGCAGCATCTGCTGCTGCACGGCATCCGGGTCCAGCCCCATGCGCTGCAGCATTTCAGCCACGGAGACCTGCTTTCCGGTGGCAAAATCGAAGCACCAGCCCCGGGAATACCCCGGGTCGGTACCGCCGTCGTAGCGGAACACCACAAGGCTTACGCAGTCGCCGTACCAGTAGGCGTCCCAGTTGATATAAATCTCCGGGCTCCACTCGTCCTGCTGCGGCTCGATCTCCGGGCTGTCCTCGTACTGTCGGAAGTCTGCCGCATACATGGCGGCAAGCTCATCGTTGAGATAAGCAGCGTCCGAGCCGTCGCACACCAGCTGCGGCACATGGATGGTCAGCTTCTGTGCGCTGCCCCACTCGTACAGCTGGATGGTCTTTTCCAGCGTGAACTGCTCGGTGATGCGGTCTTTTTGTGCCGTCTGCACCGCCGTGTCTGCGGTGCTCTGGGGGACAGTGCCGGAGCCTGCGGGAGCGGGGCCGGAGCCTGCAGGGGCGGCACGGTTCGCCGCGCTGCCGCACCCCGCCAGCACCACCGCCGCCGCCAGCACCGCAGCGGCAAGGCGTTTGTGTTTCATGGTCGTTCTCCTTGTCTTCTCAGCCGTAGCTGCGGGTCATTTGCAGCTGGGTCTCGCCCTCGGCAAAGGGGTTTTGCCCGGCGATCATGGTCAGGGTCAGGTTCTCGTTGTACAGGTCGTTCTTGAACGCCGCCACAAATTCGAGCTCCTCATCGGCTGCGATGCCCAGCACCACGCCCTCCGGCACCACGCCCAGATACGCGGCATCGCCCTGATCCATGCGGCTGTTGTCCTGAATGCCCATCTGGACGCTGCCGTCGCTGGTCAGGTCCAGCCAGTTCCAGCCGGTTTCAGAGGTGTAGTTGTAGGAGCCGGTGACGGAATAGGGGATCTCCTGCGCGCTCCACTCTGCCGACAGGGGAGCCAGCTCCAGCACAGAGCCATCCGCCCGGCGCAGGTTCACCTCGCTGCCGCTGCGTTCCAGCGCCACACCGTTGTTGGCAAAGTAGATGGGATCCTGACAGATCATGGCATCCCCGAACATGAGGCAGCGTAGCACGTCCACATACTCCACCACGCCGTCCTTGGTCAGCAGATAGACCACCGGGCGGAAGAATCCGTCCTCCTGCTCCCCGATGCACACGTCCACATACTCGTTATAAGCGCCAAGGATGGGGTAGCTGTGCTCCTGTTCCACCCGGATGCCAATGTCTCCCCATTGGTCGGTCTTTGGCGCGGGGCTCAGGGTGATGGTGGCCTGCGTTCCCTCCAGCTGCACCTGCACACCATCGTAGGTGTCGGTCAGCACCGGGGTGTCAGCGGGGGGCAGCGAGAGCTCCATATCCAGCTGCTGCCAGCCTTCTTCGCAGCTGTACTTACCCCGGAGCACCAGTTGATCCTGCTGTGGCAAAAGCAGGCACAGGTTTTCCAGCTCATTGTATTCCAGCGTATCCATCCGCATTTGCGAAAGCTCTCCGCCGAGACGCAGGCCCTCGTAATACGCGCCCTGCGCCATCTCCCGGTCAAAGGCCTGCATGGCCTGCCGCTGCACCTGCGCCTGCACTTCGTCCGGGTCCAGACCCATCCGCTGCAGCATCTCGGCCACGGTGAGCTGCCGGCCGGTGGCAAAATCGAAGCACCAGCCGCTGTAACGCCACGGGGCGGTGCCGCCGTAGCGGCTGCGCACCACCAGACTGACACAGTCGCCGTACCAGTAGGCATCCCAGCCTACACCGATCTGCGGGTACTCGCCGCCCGGCTGCCCGGCCTCCTCGCTGTTCTCGAACTCCCGGAAATCTGCCGCATAGATAGCGTTCAGCTCATCGTTGATGTAGGCGGCGTCCGGGCTGTCGCA
Source organism: Faecalibacterium prausnitzii (assembly GCF_003324185.1). Classification (GTDB taxonomy): domain Bacteria; phylum Bacillota; class Clostridia; order Oscillospirales; family Ruminococcaceae; genus Faecalibacterium; species Faecalibacterium prausnitzii. Next base: position 41,324 of record NZ_PXUP01000018.1, on the reverse strand, counting down.
TTCCAGCTTGGGCACATGGACGGAAATGCACTGCACCGCGTCCTCCCCCCACACGCCCGAAACGTTCTTTTCCAGCGTGTACTGGTCGGTGATGCGGTCTGTCTGGACGGCCTGCGCCACCGCGCCGGGGGTGCTTCGGCTGCTGTCGGAGCTTTGGTCGGCAGCAGCGCTGGGGCTGCTCTGGGTGCCGCCGCAGCCGGTCAGCAGCAGCGCCGCAGCCAGTGCAAGGCTTACAAGGTGTTGGTATTTCATGGCGGGCTCCTTTTCTATGGTGTGGTTCAGCCATCTCCTATGCCTTGCCACTTGTCGATGATGTAGGCGGCCCAATAGGTCTTGTCGTTGATATCCACCACAGTGATGCCTACCTTATTCACCACCGGGTCGTCCTCATGAAGCCCCGGCACACCGCCGTAGTCCTTGATCAGTTCATCCACCAATTGCTGGAACTGGGCCTCTGTGGCGGGGTAAAGGCGATCCATGCTGTAAAGGTGCTTTCCTTCGTGGTCAAAATCCACGCCTACCCGGTACTGATTGAGCATACGGAAGATGGCTGTGGAGCCGGCACTGTAACCGGCTTCGTTCAGACCTTCCCACATCTTTGCGGAATAGTCGCCCTCCATCCGCAGCCTGAGCCCTTCGTCCGACGGGAACTCCGGGCTGCCGTTATCCACAAACATCTGCACATCTGCCTGAATGGCGTGTTCCAGACCCTTACTGTACTCGAACTTGATGTTCTCCACCTTTCGCCGGGCCAGCTCTGCGTTGAAAATGGTCAGGATCTTCTGCCCGTCCCGGATCACAGGGATCGGCGGCGAGGGAGGCGTTTCTGTGGCAGAGCCGGAGCTTGTGGAGCCGGAGGCGCAGCTATCGTCACAGGCTGCCAGCGCCAGCATCACCGCCGATGTGCCAGAGAGCTTCAGGAACGTCCGTCGGTCATATCGTTTCATGGGGGTGCTCCTTTCTATAAAGCCCCGGGCACAGGGGGAGTGCGCCCGGGGCAAACAGGGGGATGTCTTGTTATCTTATGCCGTTTTATTCCAGAACACGGTAGCGATCATGTAGGTCTTGCTCTGAACCACCGGGCAGTAGATGCTGATGAACTCTGCCTTGGCGCTATTAGAATTGTCCAGCAGTTTTGCTACAAAAGCCCGAACGGCAGCATCCTCGCAAGAATACGCATCCTCCAGAGCCACCACATTCTCGGTAGACGGTTCGGAGATGCCGGCCATACCTGCCAAACTGTCCTTGCCATACTTGTTCCGTATCTTGTCCTCAAGTCCATTGAGTTCCCCAAAAATGATCTTGTGGTCAGGGTCTTTCAACGTATGCGGTGTCTCGTTGGCCTCTTCAAAAACACGTCCGTAGCACCTTATGGCACCCACCGCATCCTGATTGAGGGTCAGCTGCTCATGGTCAACCGCCCCTGTAGCGTACTTTTCCTTCCAGACCTTGTTGATGGCTGCCACCAACTCGGCTTCTTTGGACGTAGTGGGTGCGGGAGGCGCGGAGGGCCCGCCGCAGCCTGCCAGCGAGAGCGCCACAACGGCTGCGCCGGTAAGGGTGAGGAATTCGCGTCGGTTCATCTTTTTCATGGGGGTGCTCCTTTCGATACAATATATTATAGATTACGGTTCGCAACTTGCGGGAAGTCCGTGCATCCCTGCCCCGCTTCAGATCGGTGCAAAGTTTACCATTACCGCCACCGTATAGGTCTTGCCCTTAATGGTGGGGCAGTAGAGCCCGATCATCCACTGCTCGGGATGCGGACTCGCCAGTCCATGCCCGGCCAGATACCGCACAAACTCCCTGACCTCGCTCGGACTACGAGGATACAGTTGCTTTAATTGCATACCGTCATGGGTGCCGTTAGAAACTCCCGCAGTCCCCCGATAGCTTCCGTTTCCATATTTTTTCCTGATTTCCTGTATCATTTCAGACTCACGGAGTTGGTACTCGTGGAATACATCATCAGGCAAGTTCCATTTGCGGTAATCCTCTTCGTCTACTTCAGGTTCATAGGTTTCAAAGGGGCTGGCTGTAAACTTTGCGAGGTCGGCAGCCTCCTGACAGTAGACCACAGACTTGCAGATATCAAGTTTGGGATTGGGGACTACTTCTCTGTTGACTTCATACCAGACCTCGTTGATGGCTCTGAACAGGGCCATCTCTTTGCTCTCAGAGGCCGGAGGTGTGGGAGGTGCGGGAGGTGCGGAGGGCCCGCCGCAGCCTGCCAGCGAGAGCGCCACAACGGCTGCGCCGGAGAGGGTGAGGAATTCGCGTCGGTTCATCTCTTTCATGGGGGTGCTCCTTTCTGTTTGTCCCCCTGCTTTTTAGGGGGCTCTGGTTTTGGTATTCTCTGCACTTGCAGTCCGCTCCATCTTATGCTATCCTTATGAATAGAATCCGCAGATGCCTGTTGACGCGTTTTGTGCACAGCGACAGGCTTTCTGCACCGGCGCGGGACCTCTTCTGTTTGTACTGTATCATACCCGGGAAAAAATTGCCCCCTCAGAAAAGCCGTTTTTGGGGGGCAATTCCAAAAAAATTTTTGGGGTTTGGGGCTTCCCCCTCAAAAAATCCCCCCAAAAAGCCCAAAATTGGGGGGATTTGGGGGTGGTTTCCCACCAAAACAGGCGGCTGCAGCCCTGCCTGTGCCGGTTTCCCCCTCTGGCTGCAATGTGCGGAAAGGAGTCATGAAAAATGGAACGAAGGACATTTTTAAAGCTTGCGGCGCTTGTCCCCGGTCTGGCTCTTGCGGGCTGCGGCGGCAGCAAGACCCTGCTTTCTCCCAAGGACCCCACCATGCTCAGCATCTGGCATGTGTACGGCGAACAGGCGGACTCGCCCATGAACCGCCTGCTGACCGAGTTCAACGACACGGTGGGCAGAGAGAAGGGCATCCTGCTCAACGTGACCAACATGACCAACAGTGCCGCCATTGGCGGCCAGCTGCAGGACGCCAAGGCTGGCAAGCCCGGCGCGCTGGACCTGCCGGACCTGTTCTCGGCTCATTCCGCGGACGCCAGCGCTCTGGGCATTGAGAACCTTGTGGACTGGAACGACTGGTTCACCGCCGAGGACATGGCGGCCTATGTGCCCGGCTTTGTGCAGGACGGCATCATTGACGGGAAGCAGGTGGTGTTCCCGGTGTCCAAATCCACCCAGCTCATCTTTTTGAACGGCTCCCAGTACGCCCGGTTTGCGGCGGACACCGGGGCGCAGCTTTCCACCCTTGCCACATGGGACGGCTTCTTTGAAATGGCGGGTGCCTACCGGCAGTGGTCGCAGGGCAAGCCCTTCTGCGCGCTGGATTACCCCCTGCGTCTGGTGGAGCTGAACGCGCTGGAGCAGGGCAGCGGCGAGTTGTACAAGGGCAGCTGGTACGATCTGACCAACGAGACCTTCCGCGCTTCGTGGATGGAGTTTGCCCGGGCGCTGGTGCAGGGCGATATTCTGGTGTCAGACCTGTACTCCAACACGCAGGTGATGACCGGCGAGACGCTGGCGGGCCTTGGCAGCTCTGCGGCCATCCTTTATTACAATGATTTCGTCACCTACCCGGACAACACCACCGAGCCCACCGACCTGCTGCTGGCTCCCCTGCCCCACGCCGCAGGCACCGCCACACCCCTGATGCCGCAGGCCGGTGTGGGCCTGTGCGCCTTCAAGACCACCGACCAGAAGGCCGAAGCCGCCGCCGTGTTCCTGCGCTGGCTCACCGAACAGCAGCGCAATTTGGAATTTGCCGCCGATACCGGCTACATGCCGGTGTCCAGCGCCGCCTTTGACGCCATTGCGGACTATCCCTTTGAGCAGCAGAGCTATCAGCGGCTGTACGACGTCTACAACGAAATGCGCATCCAGAACACCCCCCTGTCCGAACCGGGCATCGTGGGGTACCACGCCAAGGCCAAAACCTTGTACGACAGCCTGCGCCAGCGCCAGAAGGACTACCCCCAGCGCCTTGCGGACGGCGAAACGCTGGAAGCCCTTGCCGAGGAAACATGGCAGCTGCTGTGTGACAATGCCTGAGCCTGCCGCTCAGCCGGAAAGGAGGGACTTTGATGCACTTTGTTGACCGGCACCGTGAAAAGATCCGCCAAAGCCCCATGAGCAGCCGGCTGCTGTGGGCCTGCCTGCTGCTGGTAGTGCTGCTGGTGTTGACCTTTGGTGCGGCACTGTTCCTGTTTGCCAGCCTGCACAACACCAAAAAGGACATCAGCCGCAGTCTGCAGATCCAGTTTTCGGTGTTCCAGAACGATATGGAGCGCTATTTTGACCAGCTGGCGGTCATGGGCGTGAACCTGTCCGAGGACATGAGCGCAGAGGTGGACAAGGAGCTTGCTCTGCGGCAGATGTCCTTTGCCCAGCTGAACGACTCCCCCGAGGTGCTGAACGCGCTGGAGGAGGAAATGATCGAGCCGCTGTGCCGCCGTCTGCGCCAGACCGGCTGTTCCGGCGCTTTTGTGCTGCTGGATGCCACCGTCAACACCCGCATGGAGGGAGCAGAGCATTCCCGCGCCGGGCTGTATGTGCAGAAAAGCGGTGCCGACACCCCCACCGTGCCCCTGCTGCTGTACCGGGGCAGTGCGGAGGTGGGCAAGGCCCATAGCGTGATGCCCCACCGCAAGTGGCGCATGGAGTTTCAGACCGACCAGTTCCCGGACTACGACCGCTGGATGACCCCCGGCAGCGTCCCGCTGTACCAGTCTTACACGCTGACCGAGCGGTTCGAGCTGCCCGGCACCTCAGAGGAGGTGCAGTTGTTTTTGCTGCCCCTGCGGGGGCGGGACGGCACGATGTACGGGCTGTGCGGCTTTGAGATCAGCGAGAGCTACTTCAAGCAGAACTTTGCCCAGCCCACCGGCTTTGACCGGCTGAGCTGCCTGCTGGCCCCGGCGGGGGACGGCCTTGCCGCCGATGCCGCCCTCAGCAGCGGCACCACCGGCGGCTACTACCATGCCCCCCGGAACACGCTGGTGCTGCGCAGCATGGGCGGCGGGCTGACCCAGTTGACCGGCCCCGACAGCGCCTATGCGGGCATTTCCCAGCTGTGCCTCCTGAGCGAGAGCCAGTCCTACCGACTGGCAGTGTGCATCCCCATGGCAGACTACCGGAGACTGGTCTTTTCCGGCAATCTGCAGATGCTGCTCATCGGCCTGTTCATCGCCTTTTTCGTGGTGTTCTGCTGCATGAACTTCCACCGGCGCATCCTCTCGCCGGCGTTCCGGCAGTTCGAGGAGGACCGGCGGGAGTCCCGGCGGCGGATGGACGAGCTGCAGCTGGAACGCCAGCAGATGCAGACTGAACTATCCCGGCTGGCGGACGTGTGCCGCAACGAGTCGGTGCCCGATGCCTTCCAGACCTTTGTGGCGGGCATTCCCACCCTGACCAAGACCGAACGCCGCATCTTTGACGGCTACGCCGCCGGGCTGCGCACCCGGGAGATCGCGCAGCAGCTGGACATCAAGGACAGCACCCTGCGCTTCCACAACAAGAACATCTACGAAAAACTGGGTGTAAGCTCCCTCAAGCAGCTGCAGCAGTTCGTGGCGATCCTGAACTCCGGCAGCGGCAGCGCCCCGGACTCCGCCCCGGACGAAAAGTGACCCAGCAAGCAATGTTTTCGTCTATACAAAAACACTTTTTGCGTTGCAAAATGCTTGTTGGGGAGTGCCCCAAACCCCTTTGATCTGCATTTTCAATGCAGGCTGCGCCTCCCTGCGGGATGCTTTTGAGGATGTCAATCGTCACATCCTACGAAAAAGCCTGTACCTTTTTGGCGCAAGGGTCAATAGAAGAATTTGATGGTTCATGGTACAATAGCAGACGTTGCGTGTTGTGCGGTTTGCACACGAACATAGTGAAAAGGAGCTGCTGAACGTGGATACGATCTATCTGCTGCCCGGTGAGGAACGCTGCGTTGATTTTCGAGATGCCAATGGAGTCCCGAGAGTACACTACACTTACTGCTCTATCCGTGGCAAACTTTTCAACTGCACCTGCTGCACAAAGGATGAAGCCCAGCGGCTGTGTGAAGATTGGCTTATAAAACAGGACCGCTGCTATATAAACTAAAGAACGCCGAGGGTTCCTCCCATATGGGAAGGGATTCCTCGGCGTTCTTCATTTCATGCTTTTTGATTGCCCGGTCAACAGTATCACGCGCCTTACGGCAATGCACAGATCACAGCCACTGTTTCAGCACATCGTTCAGCTTATTCAAATCAAGCGGTTTTGCGATATGCTCGTTCATGCCGGTGTTCTTTGCCAGTTGCACGTCCTCGGCAAAGGCATTTGCCGTCATGGCAATGATGGGCACTTTGCCCCGGCTGCCGGCAAGCGCACGAATCGCAGCAGTGGCTTCGTAACCATTCATGATGGGCATCTGGATGTCCATAAAAATGAGATCGTACCACTTTTCCGGTGCTTCCATCACCTTTTCGACTGCAATTTTTCCGTTTTCGGCGCTGTCGATGGTCACGCCCGTCATGCCTATGATTTCGGTTGCGATCTCACGGTTCAGCGCATTGTCTTCCACAAGAAGGATCCGCTTGCCCGCATAGTTTTCCTTCGCAAAATCTTCCAGATAGTTCCGGGCGTTTTTCTCCTTCTTCCCGGATGTAAACTGCCGCAGAGTTGCCGTCAGACGAGAACGGAACAGCGGTTTTGCCATAAACGCATTCACGCCCACTGCTCTGGCTTCTTCTTCGATCTCGCTGAAATCAAAGGAAGTCAGGATGATGATCGTGACGTCCTCCCCAACGCATTCCCGAATCCTTCTGGCCGTTGCGATGCCGTCCATCTCCGGCATCTTCCAGTCCAGAATCACCGCAAAATAGTCGCGGCCGGTCTTGTGCCGCGCCGCGCAGCGTTCCACGGCTTCCTTGCCGGTCAGGACCCATTCGCCCGCTATGCCGATTTCCTGAAGGGTTGCAACGGTGCTTTCGCAGCAGGTCTTGTCATCGTCCACGACCAGTACCGGCAGATCGAGCAGTTCTTTTTCCTGTTCCTTCTCGTTCTCCTGAAGCTTCAGATAGACCGTGACCGTGATCTTCGTTCCCTTGTTGGGAGCGCTTTCGACCTGAATGTCACCATTCATCAGGTTGACAATGTTTCTTGCAATGGCCATGCCAAGACCGGTGCCCTGCACCTTGGTCGTCCGGTGATCGTCTGCCCGGCTGAACGGCTCGAACATGATCTTCTGGAATTCCGGCGTCATACCGATGCCGTTGTCCTCGATGGAAAACTCGTAGCAGCCAAGCTCCGAGAAGCCGTTCGGTTTTTCCTTGATCGTAAGGGTGATGTTTCCGCCATCCGGGGTGTACTTGACGGCGTTGCTCATCAGGTTCACAAAGACCTGCTGGATGCGCAGGCTGTCGCCGCAGACAGCTTCGTGCTCGATGTGCTCAACATGGACTTCGAGCTGATGCTTGTGCTCGTCGATTGCCGGTTTTGTGAGGGTGAGCAGGTTATCGACCAGCTCCGGCAGGCTGAAATCCTCCTCGGCAAGGCTCATTCGCCCGCTCTCGATTCTGGCCATATCCAGCACTTCATTGATCAGTCCCAACAGATGACGACTCGACTTTGTGATCTTGCCAAGGCACTCGACCACCCTGTCCTGACTCTCGATATTCGCACCCGCAATGGCGGTCAATCCAACGATTGCATTCATCGGTGTACGGATATCATGGGACATATTGGAGAGAAATTCCGTCTTGGCGCGGCTTGCGTTTTCCGCCGCCCGGTACGCATCCTTCAGTGCCTTATGGGATTCGATCTCGGCCTTTTTCTCCTGTGACACATCCATAGATGCCAACAGTGCTTTGACCAGCTTTGTGCCATCCCACTCCAGCGGAATGAAGGAAGCGATCTTATAGGTGTTCTCATCTATGGAGCAGTATTCAAATTTGTAGATGTCGTTCTCGCCCTGCAGATTCTTGCGGATATTTTCCGGCGAAATCAAAGCAGCCAATGCGTCCGGCGGTTCCAGTGTCTTATACTTTGCAACCACCTGCTCCACAAAATCATGGTAGGTTCCCGTCGGCGCGTATATCATTTCACCTTGCAGATTATAGAACCGATACCGGTCATTCTCCAGATCGCAGACGACAAAGCGGTCCAGCAGACGCACCATACTCTTGATCAAAAGATCCATCGATGCGTTATCTGAGGCCATCTGCATCCGCCGTGCCGTCTCTGCTTTGGACTCTGTGATGTCCCGCAGAAAAATCATCGCATATTCGGAATCTTCGATCTCACCGCGCATGACCACGTTGCTGACCCATCGTTCCTCCCCATTCAGAACGATGCGGCACTCCTGACGCAGTTCCGTCTCAAGTCCCTTTAATTTTTCCGTGATGTAGGCGCGATTATAGAAATCCGTTACAGACTTTTTGTCCTCTTCAACCACATAGTTGTCTACAAGGAATCTGACCAGTCCATCCCATGTGTGGTTCTGCTCAAAGGCCGTCATCAAAGAGGGCTCCACTTTGAAAGTGTCAAAGGTGTTCTTTTCCAGATTTACATAGTATTCGCAGAGGTTTGCGCTGGTAAATGCACGGTGAAATGCCGCTGCCCGCTGCGCCTGCATCCGGCTTCTTTTTTCCGCGTCAATGTTGCTGATGATTCCGGCAATTCGATTGGCCGAGCCATCCAGACGGCGTATCACCTCCGCCGATGCCCGGAACCAGTGGTATTGGCCATCCTGCATTTTCAGTCGGTACTCAACATTATACTTCGTAGCATTGGTTTTGTCCGCAATCGCTTCCAAAAGCAGCTGCATTACCCGGTCATAGTCCTCCGGGTGCAGAAGGTTCGACCACGAATCCAGTTTGTTCGGAAAATCCAGAATGTCATGATATCCAAGGATCTGCCGGAACGCATGGCTCCAGTTCACATGAACGATCTCACCGTTTTCATTACACTCAAAATACCATAGTGCAGAATGGATGGATTCATTAACCAGCGCAAGGTTCTCATACGCCCAGTTCATCTGTACTGACATGATCCAGATCGGTGTTCCATCCGTATCGACTGCATCTTTTTTGTAGAGACGCACATAGACGGGAGCCCCATCTGCCGTGAGGATCCGGCCTTCCCCTTCGCCTTGGAGCTGACGAAAGCGTGCATTGTCGAGGAATGCGGCATCTTTCTTATAGAAAAGATTCTTCAGCGAACCCTTTGTCTGTTCCATCAGGGATGCATAGCTGTGGTTCAGATTATGCAGCAACAGATCACTGACCGACAGGATCGACAATTCGGCATCATAGTACCCGGTAATGGTTCCGACACCGCCATTATGATAGATCGTCTCCTGCATGGCCTGAAATGCATTTTTTCCCAGCCTTACCGTATCGGAAGTGTAGATTTCATCTGTAAGTCTTCTATCGAATTTCATTTTCATCCTCGTAGGGTTTTGACCCCGCCGCACGCTTCAATTCTGGTATGCCTTTTATGGTCAACTGGCATACTGATTTGTGATCAAGCTTGTACAGTATAACTAGTATAGTATACTTGCGCAGCGTTTCGTTTTCAAGCGCTAATTGGCATTGGTTGTGTAAAAAAGAGAGGCCAATCTGCGTGAAAATTTACGCAAGTTGATTCCTGTACTTTTCCACGATCTAGCTATCCGTATAGACAGCCGCCTTGCGATGCGGTATACTCGAACCAGATCAACATTTTCAGGAGGAAAATCATGGTGGGAGAAAACAACAAGGTGGTCATCGTTACCGGAGGAAGCTCCGGCATCGGGCGGTGCACGGCATCCGCTCTGAAGGAGAACGGCTGCATCGTCTATGAGTTCAGCCGCAGAAATATCCCTATGGAGGGCGTCACCCATCTGTCCGTCGATGTGACCGATGAAGACGCTGTCACCGCCGCTGTGCAGCAGGTCATCCAAAAAGAAACTAAAATTGACGCGGTGATCAACTGTGCAGGTTTTGGCATTTCCGGTGCGGTGGAGTTTACGTCCATGGAACAAGCCAAAGCACAGTTTGATGTGAACTTCTTCGGAACGGTCACTGTAAATAAAACGGTTCTCCCCTTCCTGCGCCATCAAGGGAAGGGGCATATTGTGAACATCAGCTCCGTTGCCGCCGTAGCACACATTCCGTTCCAGACCTTCTACTCCGCAAGCAAAGCTGCCGTTTCTTCTTACTCTTACGCTCTGGCAAATGAAGTCAAGCCCTACGGCATCCATGTTACTGTTGTAGAGTTGGGTGACATCTGCACCGGTTTTACAAAAGCACGTCAGAAAAGCATTCTCGGCGATGACGAATACGGTGGACGTATCTCCCGGAGCGTCAGTCAGATGGAGCACGACGAGCAAAACGGCATGGACCCGGCACGCATTGGACGGTACATCGCCGGTATTGTGGAGAAAAAGAAGCCGGCGGTCGTTTATGTTGCCGGTGCACAGTATAAGTTCCTGAGCCTGCTGTGCAAGCTTCTGCCCGCCGCAGCACGAGGAAAGATCGTGGGGAAAATATACGGGTAACAGGCGCATTGCTCCGCAAAGCTGCTATATAAACTAAAAAATCCGCCGAGGATGCCTCCCAACAGGGAAGCTCCTCGGCGACTTTTTTTAACGTGTCTGTGTTTTCTCGGTGGTGTTCTTTTCCTCTGCAAAAAAACGTTCTACATTTTTCTGTGCCCGAACCAGTTCCTGCATCTCGTTGCGTGCCTTGCGGTAGTCCGGGTATTGTCCTCATACTGGTCAACCTCCCTACCAAAAACAGCCCTCCCGGCCGTCATGGTCAGGAGGGCTGTTTTCAGTCGATAAGCTTTACAATTCCAGCCGCATGGAGATCAGTTCTTGAAATCCAGCGTTCCGAGAGCGAAAACCTTTTGGGTTTCTGCCATATTCCACAAATCCTGCCGTCTGGTACATGGAGATTGCTCTTGCGTTCTCCGCCACTACATCCAGCTCCAACTGAGCGTATCCGGCGGTTTTAGCGCAATGGATACAGGCTTCCATCAAGGCTCGCCCGATCCCCAGACCCCAATACTCTTTTAGGATGCTGACGCCAAATTCGGCACGATGCGCCACTTTATACTGCGCTCCGATTGCATCAATTCCAGCAGTTCCTGCCACTTTACCGTCCACAAAGGCGATCAGTTCGATCTCATTCGGACTGGTTGCTTTTTTCTCCAAGTAGCGGCTTTCCTGTTCCGCATCAAAGTGATTTTCATCGGGATAACTCAGCAAATAATCTGTTTCTGCGTGTGTCAAATCAAAGTTTTCAAGCACAGCGCTTCCATCGGATGCCACACCGTTTCGGATGTGGACTGCCAGTCCTTTTGGTGTGATAACCGTTTGATCGTATTGCATTTTTCCTCCTGAATCTCTCAATCCGCTGCGCCTGCTAATTTCAAAAATTTCTTGTCCGACTGGATGCCCTGTGTCACGAATTTCCCATCCCGGAACAATGCGTATGTTGTGACCGGTGCGGGCACATTCTGTGCCGTCTCTTTCTCTGTGACGTGGATGGCTTTGAACGGGATTCCATGTTCCTTTGCAGCCTCCTGCACCTTTGGCACCCAATAATAGGTGTAGGGGCACTGGTCGGTATAGTAGAGGACAAAGCCGTTTTCCTCCACCTTGGGATGCTTGGCACAGGCCTTGAATTTTGGCGGCTGGGCACTCTCTGCAAGGGGCAGGTACATGAGGTTGATGCCGCAATCGGAGGTGTCCGAAACCTTGAAGCCCTTATGGGTCAAAAACTTTGGGTCAGCGAGAAACTCCCGTTTGCGCCCCTCTGCACACAGGATGCAAACGCCGTTTTTGCCCTGCGCCTTGGCATCCCGAAGGCATTCCTCCAGCAGTTCGCTGGAATAGCCGTGCCCTTTCAAGGAGCCGGAGACCCACAGGCAGTTGATGTACAGATAGCCATCGGCATCAATGGGCACCCATGCGTTTTCCGCCGGGATGTACTCGATAAAGCATTTGCCGCGCTCCGCACTGCGGTAAAAAACAAGCCCCTCCTCAAAGCGCTGCTTGAGCCATTCCTTCTTGGCAAGGCTCTGTTGACCGGACATGGCACAACAGATGTGTTCCTTGTCGATGTTTTCTTTTGTGATTCGGATATACTCCATCTTGTAGTTCCTCCTGCGGCTTACCGCATCCGTCCATCACCGCCCATCAGGGCGGTCATTTCCTCAATATAGTCCAGCGGGAACGGCGGAGAGCACAGCGGCTTCATGGCAATGCTCATGAGCTTCATGGGGTTGTCGTCTGCCGCCACCCGGTTGGAACTGAGCTTTCCGCAGCGTTTGCAGCGGTGGATGATGGCCCACTCGCCGCCCTTGCGTACCCAGACGGCTACCGGCTCCATGATGCCGCCGCAGTCGGAAGCGCGGTCACCGGGTTCTTCGTCCACATGAAGGCTGGACAGGCAGTTGGGGCAATAGTTGCGGTGGTCGCTGCCGGCATTTTGCGGGGTGCAGACCCGTCCGCAGACTTTGCAGGTAAAGGTGTCGTTGCAGGCGTGGGTCTTATAGTAACCTTTTTCAAAGGTCTTGCGTTTATTTTCACGATTCATGGTAATATCCTCCTGAAGAATTGTGTCTGTTCGTCTTCGGGAGGCGTGGCTTGTGGTATTTGCCAGACCTCCCGGTCAGCCAACAAGCTCCAGTGCAAATGTTGTATGTTTCAAAAAGTTCTCCTTTGATTTTAGCATTTATGGTGTTTTTCTACTTCAATATAAAATTCAAAAATTCCTTTATTTTTCACCCTCCTCGATGTTAAAGGTGCGGAAGAACAGCTTTACATGGGCGTCCAGCTTTTCAAGGCTTTCGGCTTCCCGTTCCGGCTGGCGGTCGCAGACACTGAGCAGGACGATGATAGGTGAAACATACATCCACGCCAGCGTATCAGGGTCTTCGTTTCGCAGTTCGCCGTTTGCAACCAGCGCACGGAAGATGCCTGCATGGTAGGAGATCATCCAATCTACATAGCGTTTGGAAAGCAGTTCGGCAAATTTGGGGGAACGGAACTGCTCCAGCGTCATCATCCGGCGGAACTGGCTGATGGTTTTATCGTGCAGCGAATAGAGGAAAATCTGTCGGACTTTTTCAACCAGCAGCTCCTCCGAGATGTGAGAGAAAACCGGGATGTCTTTTTGAGAATCCTGTACATGGACCGCAATCTCAGCGGTGTCTTTCTGGTAGTGCGCCGAAGTTGTCTCCAAAATCGCATCAAAAATCGCCTGCTTGCTGGGGAAATGGTTGTACAGCGAGGGCGCCTTGATGCCGACCGCCTTTGCAATCTCGCCCACACTGACGGCATCGTATCCTTTGGTGGAAAACAGTTCCAGAGACTTTTCCAGAATGCGCTGCTTGGTATCTTCCATTTTTCTTCGCCCTTCACTAACTAATGTTTGTTAGCTCCACTATAATCAAAAATGTTTCCGTTGTCAAGCGTTTTTTAAAGACAATGGAAACAAAAAAGCACCCGCAGCAGGCTTTTCAGAGGTTTTGGCCTCCGGGCGCAAATGCTGCGGGTGCATTCTTTTTTATTCACCTGACCTGCGTTTCATTTACAAAATTTTGTGCAGTTCCTGCACAAGGTCGTCGATCACGATGGGCTTGGACAAAAAGCCGTTCATGCCGCTTTCCAAGGCGTTGCGGCGGTCCTCGTCAAAGGCGTTGGCGGTCATGGCAAGGATCGGCAGCTTTGCCCGCGCAGGGTCGTCCAGTGCGCGGATTTTCCGGGTGGCGGTATAGCCGTCCATGATCGGCATCTGCACATCCATCAGTACCAGATCATAGCTGCCCGGCGCGGCAGTGCTCACCTTTTCCACCGCTACTGCGCCGTTTTCCGCCGTATCGACAAGGAAGCCGTACTCCCGCAGAATTTCCTGCGCGATCTCGCGGTTCAGTTCGTTGTCCTCCACCAGCAGGATGTGCTTGCCCTTGAAGTCGGCGTTCTTTTCCGGCAAAAGCCTCTGCACTGCATCCGCCGGCTTCTGGCCAAGGGAGCTCATCAGGGTCTCGCGCAGGTCGGACATGAACATGGGCTTGGAGCAGAAGGCGGTCACGCCGGCTGCTTTTGCTTCTACTTCAATATCCGACCAGTCGTAGGCGGTCAGGATGATAATAGGCGTATCATCGTGCAGGCTGCGGATCTGGCGGGTGACCTCGATGCCGTTCATATCCGGCAGACGCCAGTCGATGATATAGGCGTGGTAGACATCGCTCATCTCGATAGACTGCCGCGCACGCAGCACCGCTTCCTTGCCGGAAAGGGTCCACTCGGCGCGCATGCCCACCTTGACCAGCATCTTTGTCACGCTGTCGCAGGTGTTGAAGTCGTCATCCACCACCAGTGCCTTCAGGCCCTCCAGCTCGGTGATCTTTTCCACCGGGCGCTGCTCGGTCTGTGCGCGCATGGGCACGCAGACGGTAAACTCGGTGCCCTTGCCCTGCGCTGTCTGCACCTCGATGGTGCCGCCCATCATATCCACGATGTTTTTGGTAATGGCCATGCCAAGGCCGGTGCCTTGGATGCGGCTTACCGTGGAGGTGCGCTCCCGCTCGAAGGGTTCAAATATCTTTTGGGCAAACTCCTGGCTCATGCCGATGCCGTTATCCTTGATGCGGAACTCATACTGTCCGCAGCCGCGCACTTTACCGGCAAGCTGCCGCACCCGCACCGAGACCGTGCCGCCCGCCGGGGTAAACTTGATGGCGTTAGACAGCAGGTTCAGCAAAATCTGATTCAGCCGGGTCTTGTCGCAGTAGACGTCCTCGTCGGTCACGTCCATGACGTCCATGTAAAGCTCCAGCTGCTTTGCAAAAATTTGCCCGCTGACGATAGTTTTCAAATCGTGCAGCACATCCGAAAGGTTAACTTCCACCTCTTCCAGATGGATCTTTCCGCTTTCAATGCGGCTCATATCCAGCACATCGTTGATGAGGGAGAGCAGATGGTTGCTGGATGCAAGGGTCTTGCCAAGATAATCCTTCACCCGGTCTGTATCGTCAATATTGCTGAGCGCCAGCGTGGTAAAGCCGATGATGGCGTTCATGGGGGTGCGGATATCGTGGGACATATTGGAAAGGAAGGTGCTCTTGGCGCGGTTCGCGCTCTCTGCTTTTTCCACGGCGACCTGCAATTTTGCATTCAGTTCCTGCGTATCGCTTGCGGCTTTCCTTGCAGCAGCTTCGGCTTTACGCGCCTTCTGGAGCAGCATCAAAATCGTGAGCAGAACAACTGCAACAGCAATGCTGCTGATCAACATAACTTTAAAGAAGTTATCCTTTATAAAATCGCTCAGGGTAACCTTCCGCGCGGAGCTCTTATACATCGCAAGCGCGCCGGCAAGCATATTAACAGGCATTGCCTTGATCGTTTTGTTCAGGATGGACAACAGGCTGCGGTTTCCGCTATTGACCGCAAAGCAGGATCTTACAGGGTTTACCAGCGGAACGCTGTAAAAGCTGTATTTCTTGCTGTATTTATTCTCACTGCTGATCCCGGTAACAAAGCAATCTGCCTGTCCGTCTTTGACCAGCCTTGCCGCATCCTCCTGTGTATCGCAGTCCACGATCTCCCACTGCGGGTAATAAAACGCAAGGTACTTTTTCAGGGAGAGTTTGTTTTGGGGAACGGCAATGCGGTTTACATTGTTTTCGTTAAAGTGCTGTTTGTTCGTGACCGCCATCAGGTTGGAGGTCCACGTTGTGTTGGTACAGGCAAAGTGATACTCTTCCGCCAGATTGGGGTTCTGGTCGCAATGGAAGATCATGTCGATCTCGCCCGATTTCAGCGCATCCAGTTCTGCTTCCTTGCTGTCATAGCCGACCAGCTGGAATTCCAGTTCCTGATTGCCCAGACAATCTGCTGCAAACTGAATATAGTCCGTGATTACCCCGGTAAACTCCCCGGTGGCAGGGTCAAAGGTGCTGACGCCGCTGTCGCTCGCCAGAAAGCCCATCCTGATCGCACCGTGCTTTCTGAGCCACGCCTTTTCCTCCCCTGTAAGGATGGGCGTATAATCCATTGAGAAATATCTTTTGTACAGATCCGCCGTATAAAAAGGCACAGCTTCGTCCAACGCGCGCATCGCATCGTCAAGTTCTTCCTTGATATCAGGCCGGTTTTTGTTGATCGCATAGTAGATGCCGGATTCTCCCACACGGGTTATGGTCGAGATGCCACGCTCTGCCCAGAAGGATTCTTCCAGCGAAACAAAGCAGTCGATCTCGTGGTTTGCCAGCTTTTGCTTCACATCCTCGTTGTTGGAGATGTTGACGTGTTCCGTTTTCAGGCCGTATTTTTCTTCCCACTCGGCCAGCATCACTTCCGGCTCTGTTCCCATCAGAACGCCGATCTTTTTGCCGTTCAGCGTCTTGAAGTCGGAGGCGGAGATGTCTGCGCGCGAGAGATCGGCGTAGAGGTAATATTTTTCCACTCCCATCGGCTCGTCTGAAAACAGCATCTCCTGGGTGCGGTCCTCCGTATAAGAGATACCGCCAATAATGTCGATCTCGCCGTTTTTGAGCTTTTCGAAGCAGTCTGACCAGTCGCAGGTCACATACTCGAACTGCCAGCCTGTATAGCCGGACAAGGTCTCCAGCAATTCGTAGCCGTAGCCCTTTCTTGCGCCCTTCTCGTTGACATAGTTGAAGGTGTCCTCAAACGAGCCGACACGAACAACCTTTGCAGAGGCGGTTTCCGCGGCAGCTTTCACAGGGAGCACGGCTGACAGTAGCAACAGTAGGCTCAGCATCACACAGGCGCTTTTCCGTGTCAAGGTCTGCATGGTTTCGCTCATTCCAGAGTTTTTCATTTTATCCAATCTTTCTCCACCCCAGACGGTCTCATTCCGGCTTTATTTTCACTTCACCGATTTCAGGAAGGTGCTTGCAATATCATTCTCGTTCTGCTGTCAGCAGCTTTTTTGAATATCTATCCTATTATGTAGCATAATTGTAACATTATAACAGAAGCGTTTCAAGATTTTTTCTTGTAAAGAGCACCTATTTTCTATGGAACGCTTTTATCCCTTACCGGCAAAAAGCCGTTCCCGCAAAAATACTGCGATGACGATAAAAAAGCGAGCAGCCTTTTTCAGGTCGCCCGCTTATGGAATCTATGGTATTTTACCGCAAGGCAAGAAATGCGTGAAGCATTAAAAGGCGGTATAGGTCTGTCCTGTGCTTTTAATCCAGAATTTTTCCGTCAATGGAGATGGTGGCCACCTGCCACGGAATGAACTTTCCGCTGGTCTGAAGCGCCTTTTTCGCCGCCATCTCCAAGCCGCCGCAGCAGGGCACCTCCATGCGGAGGATGGTCACGCTCTGGATATCGTTGCTGCGCAGGATCTCGGTCAGCTTTTCGCTGTAATCCACAGCATCCAGCTTCGGGCAGCCGATAAAGGTCACCTTGCCGCGCATAAACTCCTGATGGAAATTGGCGTAGGCATAGGCCGTGCAGTCCGCTGCAATCAGGAGCTTTGCACCCTCAAAGTAAGGCGCATGGATGGGTGCCAGCTTGATCTGAACCGGCCAGTTGCGCAGGCGGGAGACCGGCTGCACAGGGGCGGCAACTGCACTTTCGGCAGCCTCCGGCTGTTCCAGCATCCGCATCCGGGAGCCGGGGCAGCCGCCCTCGTGGAGGTGCTTCATCTTCTCCTGCAATTCCTTTTTCTTTTTGTTCTCCTGCACCGCTGCCTCGTCGTAGGCAGGGGCTTCCCGCTCCTCAAAAGTGATAGCTCCGGTGGGGCAGCCCGGCAGGCAGTCGCCAAAGCCATCGCAGAAATTTTCCCGCACCAGCTTTGCTTTGCCGTTGATGATATCAATGGCTCCCTCGTGGCAGGCGGTTGCGCACAAGCCGCAGCCGTTGCATTTTTCTTCGTCAATATGGATGATCTTCCGAATCATATCTATACTCTCCTGTTGTGGGTGTTTTTTGCATTTGCAGGTTTATTATAGTATACTAAAGCCATCTTGTATGTTTGAATTCCAACAAGGAGAGCATTTATGCAAAAATATCTGCCTGTTCTGCGGAGCTGCCCCTTCTTTACCGGGCTTACCGATGATGAGATTTTGTCCATCCTGCACTGTGTCAGTGCAGCGAAAATCACCCGGCCCCGGGGCTCCTACATTTTCCGTGCCGGAGATTCCACGGAGGTCATGGGGCTCATGTTGTCCGGCTCCACCCTTGTGATACAGGAGGATCTTTGGGGACACCGCAATATCCTGTCCAAGTGCAATACCGGAGACTTTTTCGGGGAGCCTTACGCCGCCACCCCCGGTGCCATCCTGAACATCAGCGTGGTGGCAGAGGAGGATTGCGAGATCCTGCTGCTGAACGTCAAGCGGTTGCTCACCGCCTGCCCCACCGCCTGCGACCATCACCAGAAACTCATCCGCAATCTGGTCAGCGTTCTGGCAAACAAAATACTGCTTTTTAACGATAAGATCACCCATGTCAGCAAGCGAACCACCCGGGAAAAGCTGCTGTCCTACCTGTCCGCCGAATCCATCCGGCAGTCCTCCCTTTCCTTTGATATTCCCTTTGACCGTCAGCAGCTGGCGGATTTTCTCTGCGTGGAGCGTGCCGCCATGTCGGTGGAGCTTTCCAAGCTGCAAAAAGAAGGGCTGCTGGTCACCAAGCGGAATCACTTTGAGCTGTTGACCCGTTGACCGCTTGGCACATTGCCTGCAAGCACCGGCTTCTTTGCGGAAACCGGTGCTTTTTTTGCAGTTGCACTTTTCCCGGGAGATTATTATACTTATCTTATAAAAAAGACCGGGTGCTGCAAGGGCAGGAGGGAAAGCGTATGGCACGGAACAAAACCGCACAGGGCGGCATCTCCCTGCGCAGCAGGGTCACGGCATGGCTTGCCGCGATTTTGCTGGTCACCATGCTTTCCACCGGCATCGCTACCATGGCAGGTCAATGGACGGTGCGCTCCTTTGATACGCTGCTGGCCGACAACGCCCTCTGCTACACGGTGCAAAACGCCCTCAAGGACGAAGCACAGGCCTTTGCACGCTATGTGCGCCAGCCTACTTCTGAAACGGAGCAGGCCTATACCGCCGCCTGCGCTGCCGCCGAGCAGAGCCTTGCGGCCCTGCCCTTCGATTACGCCCGCATCGGTGAAGAGCGCTATGCCCGTACATGGAACCTTTTACAGGGGTACGCGGGCTACCGGCAGGAGCGGGATGCCTTTTTGCAGCTTTCGCCCTCGGCAGATACCTATATTGAACAGATGTACCATGTGATGGCTTTGCAAGACTACCTTGCCGCGTATGCGCTGCGTCTGACACAGGCCACGCTGGAACAGGAAAACACCCTTTACAGCAGCACGGCAACCCGCCTCCGGCATCTACCGTGGCTGTATCTGGGGCTGTTCCTGACGGCGGCCGTGCTGATGCTGCTGCTCATCCGGGTGCTGAGCCGTGCGGTGGTGCGTCCGCTGCTGCGGCTGGCGCAGGCTTCTCACAGCATTGCCGAGGGAGATTTTTCCAGCCCGGATCTTCCGGTGAAAAGCAGCGACGAGGTGGGGCGGCTGACAGCCACCTTCAACCAGATGAAGCACGCCATGGCGCAGCAGCTGACCACCCAGCAGGCCTTGCACCGGGAAGAGGTGCGGAACCTTGCACTGGAAAAGGATCTGGAACACACCCGGCTGGAGGTACTCAAAAGTCAGGTGAATCCGCATTTTCTGTTCAACACCCTGAACATGATCTCCTGTATGGCGCGGCTGGAGGATGCTTCCACCACCGACCAGATGATCGTGCATCTGGGCAGTTTGTTCCGGCACAACCTGCGTACCAAGCGTCAGCAGATCACGCTGGAGGAGGAGCTGGACGGACTGGAGGACTACATTTATCTGCAGCAGATGCGGTTCGACGGACGCATTACCGTTGAAAAAAACATTCAGGTGCAGCCTGCGGCGGTTTTGGTGCCGTCCTTTATGCTGCAGCCGGTGGTGGAAAACGCTTACTCGCACGGGCTCAAGTCCCGCGAGGAAGGCGGACGCATCCTGCTGCGGGCATGGATGCAGGGCAAGGTGCTGGTGCTCACGGTCGCGGACAACGGCAAGGGGATGACCCCAGAGGAGTTGGACGCCGTGCAAACCAAAATTGCCCAGAGCGAGCAGACCGGCCGTAACATCGGCCTTGGCAACATTTCCCGCCGCATCGGGATGCTGTATCCGGGCGGTAAAATGCAGGTGTACAGCCGCGCAGGTCATGGCACTGTGGTGCGGTTTGAACTGCCGCAAACGCAGCAACCGGAAGAAAAGGAGGAGACGCTCTCGTGAAGTGCAAATTGCTGGTGGCAGAGGATGAATTGATCGAGCGCAAAGTGCTGTGCAGGACCTTGCAGAAGTATCTGGGAGATCTGATCTGCCTATATGAGGCAAAAAACGGCAGAGAGGCTCTGGAAATTTTTGCCCGCGAAGCGCCGCAGGTGGCTGTGCTGGACATTGAAATGCCGGGTCTTACCGGGCTGGAGGTGGCGCGTAAGATCCGCGAAACAGACAAAAATTGCGCCATCCTGTTCCTGACCGGCTTTGATAAGTTCGACTACGCACGGCAGGCGATCTCTGTGCGGGCGCTGGACTATCTGCTCAAGCCCTACAACGAGCAGGAACTGGTATTCGCGGTGGAAGATGCCATCCGGCAGGTGTCGGTGCAGCTGCCTGCCCGCCCAGCACAGCCCTCTGCGCCTGCAGAGCCCCTCCGCCGGGAAGAGGACGAGGATATGCGCACCGCCATCATCCGTGCCGAGATCAGCCGCTTCATCGATGCTCACTATGGGGAGGATATCTCCATGCAGGATGCCGCCGCTGCGCTGCGCTACTCGGACGCCTACTTCTGCAAGCTGTTCAAGCAGTGCTTTAAGGTGAACTTTTCGGCCTACCTGAACGAATATCGGGTGAACAAGGCGCGCCAGCTGATTTTGGACCCGCGCCTGAACCTGAAGGATATCGGCGCTGCTGTGGGTTACAGCGACGCCAACTATTTTACAAGGGTGTTCAAGCGCCTGACCGGCCAGACCCCTTCGGAATACCGCATGGCCGCAGCGGAAAAAGCGGTACAGGGATAAATCGGATTCAAAAGAAGCGCTCGTTCTTTCCTGCCTGTCAGCAGGAGAGGGACGGGCGCTTCTTTATTTTTGCCAGTTTCTTTCGTCAGAAAAACGCAAAAATTGTACTTGGATACAACAAAGACAAAATCGTACTGCGTTTCACAAAATAATCCGGTTTCGCAAAAATGAACGGTTTGTTAAACTATGATCATAGAAAAACGCGAAAAGAGAGGATGCCATTCATGAAGAGAAGAACGTTTCTGTCGCTGATGGGCGCAGCGGCACTGACCAGCAGCATGATGCTTACCGGCTGCGGCGCCGGCTCCGATGACGACCGCAAGATCGTGCGCATCGGCCATGTGCAGTCCCAGACCCACCCGGATCATCTGGGACTGGAAGCCTTTGCCAGCTACATCAACGAGAAGCTGGGCGACAAGTACCGCGTGGAAGTGTACCCCAGCGAGCTGCTGGGCTCCCAGACCGAAATGGTGCAGCTGACCCAGACCGGTGCCATCGACTTTGTGGTGGCGTCCAATGCCATCATGGAGACCTTCAGCGCCAAATACCAGATCTTCAACCTGCCTTACCTGTTCTCCAGCGTGGAAGCCTACCACGAGGCGATGGACGACCCCGAGGTGACGGACCCCATTTTCAAGACCACCTCCAAAGCCGGTCTGGAAACGGTGGCATGGCTGGATGCCGGTACCCGCAACTTCTACACCATCAAGACCCCCATCAACCAGCCCTCCGACCTGAAGGGTCTGAAGATCCGTGTACAGCAGTCGCCCACCAATGTGGAAATGATGCGTCTGCTGGGTGGCACCGCTACTCCCATGGGCTTCGGCGATGTGTACACCGCATTGCAGGCCGGTATTCTGGATGGTGCCGAGAACAACGAGCTGGCTCTGACCGATAACGGTCACGGCGATATCTGCAAGTATTACTCCTATGATATGCACCAGATGGTGCCGGATCTGCTGGTGGCAAACTACGCTTTCCTGAACGAGCTCAACGACGAGGAGCGCGCGATCTTTGAAGAGGGCTTCCAGATCGTGAAGCGCACCGAGCAGGACGCCTGGGAGGATGCTGTGGCTGAGGCCAAAGACAAGGCCGAGAATGAGCAGCACGTCAACTTTATTTACCCGGACACTGCACCGTTTCAGGAGGCTATGGCCCCCCTGCACGATTCCGTGCTGGCAGCAAACCCGGACTTGCAGCCCATTTATGACCTGATTCAGCAGCACAACGCTGCCCATACTGCGGATTGAGGAGGAGCATCATGGAAAAACTGAGCAATACCCTGAACAAGGTGCTCAACCTGCTGGCAGGTCTGAGCATGACAGTCATGGTGGTGCTGACCACCTATCAGGTCATCGTGCGTTACATCTTCAACTCTCCCTCCACATGGTCGGAAGAGCTGGTGGGTTATCTGTTCGGCTGGAGTACCATGCTGGGTGCTACCATCGTCTCCGGCGAGCGCGGCCACATGAACATCCCCGTGCTGGTGGACCGGTTCAACCCCATCATGCGCAAGGCGTTCCACATCTTTGCCGAGGTCATCGCCTTCCTCTTCTCCGCGACCATTCTGGTGTTCGGCGGTTTTCAGGTGTCCCAGCTGGCTATGGGACAGCAGACCTCCTCGCTGGGCGTAGCCGTGGGCGTGTTCTACTGGGTCATGCCCATCTGCGGCGTGATTATTCTGGTGTATTCCGTGCTGAACATTATCGGTATCGCCAACGGCTCCATCTGTCTGGATACCCCGGAGGATGCAGACTTTGCAAAAGTGGAAGCCGAAATGGCTGCCGATGCCGACAAGGAAAACAAGGAGGACTAAGCTGTGGCAATTCAAGCGTTACTCGTAATTCTGGCAGTGCTGCTGGTGCTGCTGTTCCTCGGCGTGCCCATCTCGTACGCCATTGCAGTCTCTTCCCTGACTGCCATCCTTTCTTCTATTGATCTGAATGTGGCCGTGCTGACCGCTGCCCAGCGCACCTTTGTGGGCATGAGCAAGTTCAGCCTGACCGCCATCCCGTTCTTTATTCTGGCCGGCAATATCATGAATCAGGGCGGCATCGCCAAGCGTCTGGTGGATTTCGTCATGGCCATTCTGGGCAAGCTGCCCGGCGCACTGCTGGTGACCAACATCGGCACTAACGCCCTGTTCGGTGCCATCTCCGGCTCGGCTTCCGCTGCGGCGGCTGCTGTTGGCTCCATGATCCGCGACGGCGCCGACGAGCAGGGCTACGACCCCGCCGTGACCGCTGCCACCAACGCCGCTTCCTCCTGCTCCGGCCTGCTGATCCCGCCGTCCAACGCCCTGATCACCTACTCTCTGGCATCCGGCGGCACCTCTGTGGCTGCGCTGTTCATGGCCGGTTACATCCCCGGCATCATCTGGGCGCTGTGCTGCTGCGTGGTGGGCGTGCTGCTGGCGGTCAAGCTGGGCTATAAAGGCACCCCCGGCAAATTTGACTGGAAAAACCTCGGCGTATGCACCCTGCGCGCTCTGCCTTCTCTGTCCTTGATTATCGTGGTCATCGGCGGCATCATCGGCGGCGTGTTCTCTGCCACCGAAGGCTCTGCCATTGCCGTTGTCTATGCACTGGTGCTTGCCTTCTGCTACCGCTCCATCAACCTGAAGAGCCTGTGGAAGATCATCGTGGACTCTGCCAAGATGTCCGGCATGGTGGTGTTCCTTGTGGGTGTTTCCAACATTCTGGGCTGGGTCATGGCCTTTTTGCAGATCCCGGATGCTGTGGCGGCAGCCCTGCTGAGCCTGACCAGCAATAAGTACATCATCCTGCTCATCATGAACGTGATTCTGCTGGTGTCCGGCACCTTCATGGACGTGACCCCGGCCATCCTCATCTTCACCCCGCTGTTTTTGCCCATCTGCCAGAGTTTTGGCATGAGCACCATCCAGTTCGGTCTGATCCTCGTGTATAACCTTTGCATCGGCAACATCACCCCGCCCGTGGGCAACGCCCTGTTCGTGGGTATCAAGGTGGGGCGCACCTCGCTTTCCAAGGTCATGCCGTATATGCTTATGTACTATGTGGCCATCATCGACGGACTGCTGCTGGTCACCTTTATCCCGGCAGTGTCTACTGCACTGCCGCAGGCAATGGGCCTGATGTAACTGAGACATTCCCTTCTTCTCCTAAAAAGGCGGTACCTGCTTTGCAGCGGGCACCGCCTTTTCTTGTCTCTTGCACAAAGGCAGTCTTGTGCGCTATACTATCTGCAAAGGGAGGGAGACACCATGCGCAGACGGACCTTTTTAGCCGGGCTGGGCTTTGCAGCCTTGCAGCTGGCAGGCTGTGGCGCAAAGCCGCAGACCACACCGGACTATGTGCTGACCTATGCCGACAACCAGCCCGCCGGGTACCCCACTACACAGGGCGCGCAGTATTTTGCAGACCTTGTGCAGCAGCAGACCGGGGGCAAGGTGGTCATTCAGGTCAAAGCGAACGGCGAGTACGGCTCGGAACAGCAGGTGTGGGAGCAGCTTGCCATTGGCGGCGTAGATTTTGCGCGTGTGTCGCTTTCGGCGGCCACAGACGATCTGCCCCGGCTCAACGTACTGCTGCTGCCGTATCTCTACCGGAATGCCGACCATATGTGGCGTGTGCTGGATGGCAGCATCGGAGCAGAGTTTTTGCAGGACTTTACCGCACAGGGGCGGGTGGGACTGAGCTGGTACGACGCGGGTGCCCGCTCGTTCTATGCCCGTCAGCCGGTGCGCAGCCTGAACGATCTGCAGGGCAAGACCATCCGCGTGCAGGATTCGCAGATCGTGATCGACATGATCCGTCTGCTGGGCGCGGTGCCGGAGACCACGGCTTACAGCGACGTGTACTCGGCGTTTGAGACCGGGCAGATCGATGCCGCCGAAAACAAC
Organism: Faecalibacterium prausnitzii; assembly: GCF_003324185.1. Lineage (GTDB taxonomy): Bacteria > Bacillota > Clostridia > Oscillospirales > Ruminococcaceae > Faecalibacterium > Faecalibacterium prausnitzii. The sequence continues at coordinate 16,377 of NZ_PXUP01000018.1, read as the reverse complement.
TGGCCGGCCTACTATTCCATGGAGCACTACAAGGTGGCGCGGTACTACATGGCCGATGAGCACAGCCGCGTACCGGAGGTGCAGCTGGCTTCCGGCCGCACATGGGATGCACTGCCGGAGGAGTACCAGCAGATTCTGCAGAAATGCGCCCGGGCATCGGCGCAATACGAGCGCCAGCTCTGGGCACAGGAAGAAACTGCCGCCCGAGAAGCGGCATTGGCTGGCGGGTGCCGGGAGCTGCCGCTACCCGAAGAGGAAATGCAGAACTTCCGCCAGCTGGTACAGCTGCTGTACCGGAAATACTGTGCCGACTATCTGCCGCTGGTGGAAGAGATACAGGCAGAATGACAACAGAGAAAGTCCTTTGAGGGTGCAGGGAACTGCTCCCCACCATCGTGCGCGATTTTCAGGCGGTCATCTCCAAGGAGATCAAGGAGTTGCTGCTGGGAAAGCGGAGAGCGGCTTTTATACCGTTCTCCGCGCTTTGTTCTTATTTTATCTCCGGTGTTTCCTTTCGCTGCCGGGTGGAGCTCAGATATTCCAGCAGCGTCTGGCTCACCACCGAGCTCGCCGTCTTGGAAAACGCCAGCCCCAATGTCCGGCAGCAGGCAGGCTCCAGCGGGCGGGACACCACACCGGGGCAGCCAAATGCCTGCATCACCAGCTCCTGTGAGATGGTCACGCCCAGTCCGCTGCGCACGAACGCCATGATGAGGGTATCGTCCCGGAAGCTGTAAAAAATATTCGGCTTCACCGGGCATTTGAGCATCAGGTGCTGGATGTCGTTATCACAGCCGGGCGTTTCGATGATGAGCGGATACTGAAACAGCTGCGGCAGGGTCACACTGGAATGTGCAGCCAGCGGATGCCCCTCCGGGAACACAGCGCACAGCGGGTCGTCCCGGAGCGGGTAGAATTTCAGGTCGTCTGCCACAATGGACGAGAGGAAACCGCAGTCCACTTGCCCACGGATGATCCATTCCCGGATCTCATCATAGTTGCCGTCCAGAATTTCAATCTTCACCTTCGGGTAGTTTTCCTTGAAATAATGCACAACTTCCGGCATCCAGAGCGTTGTGATGCTGGAAATGCTGCCCACCCGCAGCTTGCCCTCCACCTTGTGGTTGATATTGAACGCCGCCTGCCGCAGCCGGGTCTTCTGGTTGGCCAGCTCCCGGATGTAGGGCAAAAGGCGGGTGCCGTTATCTGTCAGGGTCACGCCCCGGTTGATGCGGGCGAACAGCTGCACGCCCAATTCCTCTTCCAGCCCTGCCATCATCTGGCTGATGCCGGATTGGGTATAGTTCAGTGCCTCCGCTGCTTTGGAAAAACTGCCCGTTTCACATACTTTCAAGAATATCTCGTATCGGTCTTTCTGTTCCCGCATTGCAAGCGCTCCATAAGTAAAATTTATAGGTCGTAGTAATTTTATTGGGTTTACTGATATGATACTTCATGTTATCCTATATTACAATAGGTTTTTAGGATAGGAGTTTGAGAATCATGGAAAAGAAAGCAAGCAGTTTCTCCGGACAAATCGGTTTTGTCCTTGCTGCCGCCGGAAGTGCGGTGGGTGTCGGCAACCTGTGGCGGTTCCCGTACCTTGCCGCAAAGGATGGCGGCGGTTTGTTTTTGCTGGTGTATCTGGTGCTGGTGCTGACCTTCGGTTTTACCCTGCTCACCTCGGATATCGCCATCGGACGCCGCACCAAGCAGAGTGCCATCCGCGCCTACGAGACCATGCGCCCCAAGTGGAAATTTCTCGGCATCCTGACCTTTCTGGTGCCGGTTCTGATCATGACCTACTATGCCGTCATCGGCGGGTGGATCACGAAATATGCGGTGGTCTACCTCACCGGGCAGTCTGCCGCCGCTGCGGAAGACGGCTATTTTACCAGCTTCATCACCTCGCCGGTGTCGCCTGTGGTGTTCGCTCTGCTGTTCATGGGCGTGACGGCTTTCATCGTGTACAACGGCGTGGAGGGCGGTATTGAGCGGGTGTCCCGCTACATGATGCCCATCCTGCTGGTGCTGGTGGTCGTGATTGCGGGTTACGCCCTCACCCTGCGCCACGAGGACGCCTCCGGCCAGATGCGCACCGGTCTGGAGGGGCTGCGTTACTACCTGACCCCGCACATGGAAGGGCTGACCGTCAGCCGCTTTTTGCAGATCTTGTTGGACGCCATGAGCCAGCTGTTCTTCTCCCTCAGCGTGTCTATGGGCATTATGATCACCTACGGTTCCTACGTCAAACCGGAGGTCAACCTGAACAAAGCGGTGAATCAGATTGAGATCTTCGATACCGGCGTGGCTCTGCTGGCCGGTGCCATGATCATTCCTGCCGTGTATGTGTTCTCCGGTACCGAGGGCATGAGTGCAGGCCCCAGCCTGATGTTCGTCTCGCTGCCCAAGGTGTTTGCCGCTATGGGCAAGGCCGGTACTTTCGTGGGCATCCTGTTCTTTGTCACTGCTATTTTTGCCACTCTCACTTCCTGCATCTCGGTGCTGGAATCCATCACCGCCAACTGCATGGAGATCTTCCACTCGGGCCGCAAAAAGACGGTGCTGGTGCTGACGGTCATTTATCTGGCCGCGTCCGCCATCATTGCGCTGGGTTACAGCATCTTCTATTTTGAGGTGCAGTTGCCCAACGGCTCTGCGGCTCAGCTGCTGGATATCATGGACTACGTCAGCAACAGTGTCATGATGCCTTTCATCGCCCTGCTGTCCACCATCCTGATCGGCTGGGTCATGACGCCGGATTACGTCATTGACGAGATGCAGCGGGGCGGCAAGACCTTCCGCCGCAAGAAGCTCTACCGGGTGATGATCCGCTATGTTGCCCCGGTGATGATGCTGGTACTGTTTTTGCAGTCCACCGGGATTCTTGCTTAAAAGGCTACTCTTCCATGTATCAGGACGTAAACTTCTGCATTCCCACGGAAGTTGACACCATTGAGGGTGCATATAAGTATCGGAAAGACTGATGATGCCAGTTTTAGCGGATGGTTCTGCGGAGCCATCCGTTTTTTCTTGCTCTAATCGTATTTTTTCTGTTTTCTCTTGACGATGCCCCGCTAATGGAGTAGGATGGTGCTGCAAAAACGAATTGCAAAAGAGGAGTTCTAAATGCAAATCAGCCTTTTATTGATGCAGCAGATCGCGCAGCTATTTCTGGTTCTGCTGATGGGATATGCCGTTGTAAAAACCGGCCTGTTGAAGGCATCGGACAGTAAGGTGCTGTCTGTGGTCTTTGTCTATCTGGTCATGCCCTGTGTCGTTCTGAACGCCTTTCAGATCAAGGATACACCGGAGATCCGCACCGGCCTGCTTTATTCCATGGGCATCGCCGTTGGAATGCACGTTGTATTTCTGCTTCTGAATGCGCTGTTCCGCAAAGCTCTCAAGCTGGACGCCGTGGAGCAGGTCAATATCATTTACAGCAATGCCGCCGCGCTGGTCATTCCCATTGTGCAGGCCCTGCTGGGGGAGGAATATGTTGTCTACTCCTGCGCCTTTGTCATTGTACAGCTGGTACTGCTCTGGACCCATGCCAGTGCCTGCCTGCAGGGGTCTGCCCGGCTGGAATGGCGCAAGCTCCTTACCAATGTCAACCTGATCGCCATTGCAGCCGGTGCTCTGCTGTACCTGCTGCACGTCTCGCTGCCTGCCCCGATCACCAGCACACTGAGCAGTGTCGGCAATATGATCGGCCCCATGGGAATGCTGCTGGCAGGCATGGCTATTGCGGAAGTGCCCCTGAAAAAGGTTTTCTGCACCCCGCGCAACTATCTGCCGGTATTTCTGCGTCTGCTGGGTGTTCCGCTGGTCATTGTCTTGCTGCTTTGGGCAGTTCACGCATCCCTTTGGATCCCGGACGGCAAGTCCATCCTGATGACGGTCTACCTTTCTGCCATTACCCCCGCCTGTGCAACGGTCACCTCCATGGCACAGCTCTATGACCGGGATGCTTCTCATTCCAGCGCGATCTATGTCCTGAGCACGCTGCTTTCCATCCTGACCATGCCGCTGATGATCGGGTCGTTTGAGCTGTTGCTCTGAAATACGGAAAAAGGCCGTCCGGCACCGTAGCAGGGCAGCCTTTACAACTACAAGGATGTGTCTCTATGAAACTCAAACAATTCATTCAACAGGAAACGGTCCTCACCGCAGCCGCTGTGCTGGCCGTTGTCTCCGCCTTCTTTGTTCCGCCGGATGCGCAGTATCTCGGCTACATCGACCTGCGCACGCTGGCGATTTTGTTTTCCCTGATGACGGTCATGGCCGGGCTGCGGCGGCAGGGCTTTTTTGATGGACTGGGACGGGCATTGCTGTCCCGTACCCACAGCACCTTTCAGCTGACGCTGGTACTGGTCGGGTTATGCTTTTTCGGAAGCATGTTCATCACCAACGATGTTTCCCTGCTGACCTTCGTTCCCTTTACGTTCGTGGTCCTGAGCCGTCTGGGAGCGGATGTCCGCCGCGCTCTTCTGATCCCGGTGGTCTGTATGCAGACCATTGCGGCAAACCTTGGCAGTATGCTGACTCCCATCGGCAACCCGCAGAACCTCTATCTTTACGGAAAAAGCGGCATGAGCATCGGGGGATTTGTGCTTCTTATGCTGCCCTACACCCTGGTCTCTCTGCTCCTGCTGCTGGCTTGGGCAGCGCTGGTCTGCCGGAAAACCTCTGCCGCCCTCTCCGTGGACGAGCTTGTTTCTTCTGCATCTCAGGGGGATCAGAAAATTATCCTGCTGTATCTGGTTCTGTTTGCCGTCTGCCTGCTGTCCGTGATTCGGGTGCTGCCCTATGACATTGCCTTTGCCGCTGTACTCGTCTGCGCCCTTTTTGCAGACCCGCACACCTTACGGGCAGTGGACTATTCCCTGCTTCTGACCTTTGTGGCTTTTTTCATCTTCATTGGCAATCTGGGGCGCATTCCGGCTTTTTCCGGCTGGCTGCAGGAGTTTTTGACCGGCCGGGAAGTTCTGGTGGCAGTTCTTGCTTCGCAGGTCACCAGTAATGTTCCTGCCGCCCTGCTGCTGTCCGGGTTCACGGCAGAGACACAAGCCCTTATTATCGGTACCAATCTGGGAGGTCTTGGCACTTTGATCGCATCCATGGCCAGTCTTATTTCCTACCGACAGATCGCACGGGAGCTGCCACAGGGGAAGAAGCAGTATTTTGGGCTGTTCACCCTGTCCAACCTGATCTTCCTTGCGATCCTGCTGGGCGTGTGGTTCTTGCTCCGTTGACCATGGCAGATGACTTATGGTTTTTCTATAAAGCTAAAAAAGGGGAGTTCCGTCACGGACGAAGATCCGGGCAGAGCTCCCTTTGGTTTTATCGTATACAGTTATCAAATAAAGAATAAAAGTTTTGCAAAACAACCACTACAAAGCTCAAATCGTAAGCGGTCAACTGCTTTTGAAAAGAGCCGGCAAACAGCACCCACATCCCCATGGGCATCCCGGCATATTTCATTGTCTGCCCCCAAATCCGATCTTCACGATCTGCATTTTCATCCCGTTGTCCCCGACCTTGGCGAGAAATCGGAAAAAGCCGCTGACAGAAGGATCTTTCAAATCGTTGTAGCCCATCATATAGCCCCGGCTGGACACTTGCAAACGGCTGTCCCATGGGGAAAGCTCGCTTTTCGCATCCGAAACCGCGAAATATGCCCCCACATCCTTGATTTTCGCCGTCCTGAGCCACGTTTTGGCGATCATCTTCACCGCCGTGCGGTTGGCGGCATCGAACACCAGCACCCCGCCGGGAAAAGCATCTGCCATCCCCTGCACCAGCGCCTTGACCTGCTGGGTCAGGAAGTAATAGAACACCCCGGAGGCAAAAAATACCGCCCCGCCGGAGGCATCGATCTTGTCAAACCATGCGGGATCTTTCAGGTCGCAGGGGATGTTTTGCTCCCGCTCCCCGGCGGGCAGCAGCTGCTGCCGCAAGGCGATAACATCCGGGAAGTCCAGATTGTAGATTTTACAGCTGCCGTTGTCGCAGGCTCTGCCGGTGTTATCCAGCCCACAGCCCAGGTTGACTACCGCCGCACAGGGGTGCGTTTTCAGGTATGCCTGCACCTCAAAGGCAAGGTCATTCTGCCGCATGGCGACCTCCAGCGCACCAAAGCGCTGCATCAGGCTGCGGGAGTTTTTCTCTGCCTCTGAAAAGTCGTAGTCGATCTGGTCGATCAGATGCACCGCTGTTTCGTCCCGATAAAGGTTCGGATACAGCTCGGTACACAGCTTCCGGGAATACAGCGGGAGGATCAGCGTCTCCTGCACGGTGTTTTTCTCGATTTTGTATTTCATAGGTTCCTCCCTGTTCTCCTTATTCTGCTTTCCGGCAGGCAAACCATGCCATGCTCTTCACGGTTCCAAATGTTACGGTTGCACTACTTCACCGCTTTTGCGCCGTAATGCAAAGCCAGCCCTTTTTATTTTTGTGGCTCTGAATCTGACAAAATCCTGCTTTTTCCAGATACTCTTTCAGTGCAATATCCGTATAGATGGTCATGCCATCGATGATCTGCGTCCATTTGTCGTCTTTTGTCGTTTCGCCGTTTGCTTCGTTACAGATAAAAAAGATTCCGCCGGGCTTCAGCACTCGATAAACCTCTCTGAAATTCTGCGCAAGTTCCGGCCAGAAATAGACCGTTTCAAAGGCGGTCACCACATCAAACTGCTCCGCTTTAAACGGCAGTTCTGCCACACTTGCCTGTTGCACGGTACACCGTCTTGCCGCAATGGCTCTAGCATTGACTTTTCGTGCTTTTTCCACGCTGACGGCTGAGTAGTCGATGCCCTGCACCTTGCCGTTGGGGCACAGTTTCAACAGCGTTTTAATGTTCGCTCCACCGCCGCAGCCGCAGTCCAGCACCATGGCATCCGGGGCAGTCTGTAAAAAACTCAGCCCCCATTCTGCCATTGCGCTGTGTCCAAAGTTCATCATAGCAACCATGATCTTCCCGCCAAGGCCTACGGGCTTTCGGGTGTTTTCAAAAAAGGACATAACGCCCCCCTCTTTCTATTTACCGTTCACAATGCAATACTTTTTACCAGATGCGCCCACTGCTCCGGGTGACAGGCCAGCAATTCCTCGTGCTGCAAGTTATGCAAAGCTAACTTTCTGTTCTATAAAAAGCCGCTTCTCAGCGGTTCTTCTGCCAAAATAATACGCCCTGCTGTTGCCTCTGTCAAGAAATTTAGGCATTTTCGGAGATTCCGAAAAAGATTTCGCCTTCGAGGGCTCCATCCGTCACTCCAGTGCCACATCCAGCACCATCATCACGCTGAAGCCCACCGCGAAAAATACCGTGCCAACGTTGGAGTGCTGTCCCTGCGACATTTCCGGAATCAGTTCCTCCACCACCACATACAGCATGGCTCCGGCGGCAAAGCTGAGCAGATAGGGCAAAGCAGGCACCACGATGCCTGCTGCCAGAATCGTCAGCACTGCCCCGATGGGCTCTACGATGCCGGACAGTACACCGCCCCAGAACGCCCGGCCCTTTTTCATTCCTTCCGCCCGCAGGGGCATGGAAATGATGGCACCCTCCGGGAAGTTCTGGATAGCAATGCCAAGGGAAAGTGCCAGCGCCCCGGCGGCGGTGATCTGAGCCGTTCCGGCAAGGTATCCGGCATAGACTACGCCCACTGCCATACCCTCCGGGATGTTGTGCAGCGTTACCGCCAGAACCATCATGGTGGTGCGCTGGAGCTGGCTTTTGGGCCCTTCGGCCTGCAAACTGTTCTGGTGCAGATGCGGGATGAGATGGTCCAGCAGCAGCAAAAACAGGATACCCAGCCAGAAACCCACCGCCGCCGGGAAAAATGCCAGCCTGCCCAGATCTGCGGCCTGCTCCATAGCCGGGATCAGCAAGCTCCATACCGATGCCGCCACCATCACTCCGGCGGCAAAGCCGGTGAGGGCGCGCTGGATGCCGTCACGCAGAGAGTTTTTCAAAAAGAACACACAGCCCGCCCCAAGACTTGTGCCCAGAAAGGGGATCAAAATCCCCCAGAATGCGTCTTGTATCATGTAGTACCTCCTTGTGGTTAAATGCAACTAACTGCACAAGCAGTATACTGCGCTCCGGCAAAAAGGTCAAGGGCTTTGCGGTATAGAGGATGCAGATCGTTTCCTGCACCGAAAAATTTACCTCTGCAAACTTGCCGGTTTCTACTTGACAACGCCCGGTGGGAGTGCTATTTTTATTTCGCGAATTTGTTTTGCCTAACCATCTGAGGGGCGTTGCCCCTGCATTTTTTTGCATCGATTGTTAGGTAAAGCTAACTGCTTTTTCAAAACTGAGATAGAGGTGTGTTACCATGAGATTGAAACAAGTATTTGCAGGTGCACTTGCGGCCGCTATGCTGGTATGCGCTGTGGCAGTCCCGGCCTTCGCTGCGGAAGAGGTGGAACAGGAAAACTGCCTGACCTCCAGCTATGTCCAGATGAACATCCCCTACGCCGACTTCTACAAGGCTGCCGGTGTGGACAACGCATCTGAGATCGACGCTGTGACCAGCGCCACCAAGAACAAGACCCGTGCGGGCAACCTTGCCGCCGGTTCCTACCACGTCAACGCAGATGGCACCGACATCACCGGCGTTTCCTTCCCGGTCAAGGTGCTGACCCCGTGGGCGCTGAAGAATGCAAAGCAGGTCACCGATGCCGACAGCTACGATATTACCGTTACCCTGAAGGGCAAGGAATCCACCACCACCTACACCGGCGCAGATGCCTTGTTTGAGAACGAGAGCTACGCTTACTACAAGCTCAGTGAGACCCCTGCCTACTACATCACCGCATGGTATAACCTGCTGAGCGGCAAGTGGGAGTTTGGCAAGGTCCACGCCACCGAGACCACCGTAGAGGGCACCACTGTGGAGCTGAATACCAACGGTCACCACACCACCTACGAGATGAAGCTCTCCGGTTTTGATCTGGACTACAAGGCCAACAAGGTCTACGGCGTAGTTCTGACCACCGCCGATGGCAGTGAGTACGGCCTGCATCATGTGACCAACATCTGGCATGGTACCAAGCTGGGCTTCAATGCCGATGATCCTTACTTTGCATCCATCATCGGCAAGACGATTACTCAGATCACCTTCTACGCCGCCGACGGCGTGTATGTCCTGCCGGTCAATGTGGCGCTGTGAATACACGGGAAACTGCCTAATTTATTGTAAAATATAACACAAAAGGGCAAGGTCTCCTGCACGCAGGCGGCTTTGCCCTTTTTTATTGCAGATGGAGCCCAATCGCAGGGTCAACAGTTTTTACGTCTGCAATACGGAATCAATATTGCCGGCATTACTCTGCAAATCACAAAAGGGTTCATCCAACAGCGTTTTGGCGATGCTGGCAGGCTCTACGCCCAGTGCGTGAGCTGCCTCTGCCACGGTTGCCGAGGACTCGCTCAGCACAATGACATGGTCTCCCAGACCTTTTTCTTCCAGATCTGCTTTTGCTTTTTCAAAGGACATTTTCCCACTTCTCCGCTCTTATTCGGTAATGGCCCAGACCCGTGCGGGCAGACCAGTTGCACCTTCAATGCGGGGATAAGAAACGATGACCACCGCACCGGCAGGCTGAACTTTATCCAGATTTGCAAGCACCTCCACCTGCAGCTTGTCGTTGTCCAGAACATAGCGCTCGCAGGCAAGGTCTCCCTTTTCCTCCGCCACCACAGAGGAATCGGTATCCAGCGTTTCGTGGCCGTTGGCGGCGGCGTTGCGCACCTTGTAGATATACTCCAATGCTTCCAGCGACCAGCCGGGAGCATTTTCTTTGCCCTCTGCGTCGATGCCGGACAGCGCATCCATATCCGGCCACTTCTTGTACCAGTCGCTGCGCAGAGCCACCAGCGCACCATCCGGGATAGGACCGTACTTTGCCTCATAGGCCTTGATGTCCTCCACCGTCACAGCGTAGCGGGGGTCTTTCTTGGCCTGCTCAGAGATATCAATGACCACCAGCGGGAAAATCAGGTCATTCACATCGTACTTTTCGGACAGTGCTTTGCCCTTGATGAAGTGACCCGGGAAGTCGATATGGGTACCAAACTGTCCGGGGAATTTGAAGGTCTGGATCAGGCATTCCAGTTCCGGCTTGCCCCAGTCCCACACGGTCTTTGCCAGCTCCACAGAGCCTTCCGGGATGCCGGACCAGTAGGGGCTTTCGTTGTTCAGCGAGTGAGAAAGTTCCACCCAGCGATATTTTTTAGCATCCTTCAGTGCGTTCCACAGTTTATAATCAGCCATTGTCGGTTCTCCTTTTATTGTGACGATGTATGTTCGGGCACTTCTCCCAGACAACGGCATCTTCCTGTTTTTTCTCAGTCTGTCTGCCGGAAAAATGTCTGGGAGCAGCGCATTCGCCCGGGCAGCCTGTGCCGGGCATCTGTTGTACGTTTCATCTGCCTGTGCTCCCTTCCTTGTGTTGGGGATAGTATAAGCCTATTTTCACACCATGTCAATAGGTTTATACTCTCAAAGACAAATCTGCCTTCTCGTCAGCCGGATGCCCACTGCCGGAGCCCCCTTAATTTCATACGTCCTGCTTCTTTTCCAGTGCTTCAAAGTGATACCGGGGCTTGCCTTTGCTCTTTTTGCCGTACTCGATGGCCTCTTTGGGGCAATAGCAGATGCACGCCATGCAGTGGGTGCAGTTTTTGCCCCAGACCGGCCTGCCGCTTTCCAGATGGATATTGTTCAGCGGGCACAGTTCCACGCACTTACCGCAGCCGATGCAGGCGTCCGTTGCCCGGAAGGCATCGGCTTTTACAAAGAAGCGATAGAATACCGGGTTCACCGGGCCGCTCATAAAGCGGTCGTAGAGGGTCTCGCTCGGCGGAGGAAACTCCTGCCCGGCTTTGAGCTGGGTCAGTACCTTCTGAAGTGCAGGCTCTGCCTGCTCCACGATGCTCCGGGCCTGCTCCTTACGGGGCGCATTGAACATGGCAATGTAGTTTTCCAGCATGACGATCTGGGCAGTCCCCATATACTGCAGCTGCTTTTGCGCCGCAAGCTGCCGGTTGTATTTTGCCGCATTGCCGATCTCGCTGCCGCAGTCCATCACAAACCAGATACACTCTGCCCCGGTCAGCGCGTTCTTGCCCAGCCACTCCGACACCACCCGGGGGATACGCCATGCGTAGGTAGGCGTGACCAGCACCACATCCCGTCCGGTCTGCACCGGGGCGGTATCCCCTGCCTTGATGCAGGCGTTCAGATCGTAAAGCGGCATCTCCAACCCTTCGGCAATACGCCGTGCCAGATACCGGCTGTTGCCGGTTCCCGTAAAATAAAGTACCATGGCTGCTCCCTCGTTTTTGTATGGTTTTTCAGATGCCTGTCTGCCCGGCAAACTGGAATTTATCTACAGTCACTTTCTTTTCGTTTTCCAATTCCTTTTCTGTAATCTTCCATGAGTCTAACACAATGACCTGCTATATCGTGCATTCCAAGTTCCTGAAAAAAGACAATTTGCAGTTTCATCAGTTCTTCGCAAACCGTCAACTTCTGTTCATCCATATTGCCGACAGCAAGCCATGGGAAAGCCTTATATTTCCTCGTGTCACCAATAAGAAAATTATACCCTATTAACTGATTTTCACGGAGAACGAAATAGAATTGTGGACCCGAATTCGGAACTGACTTTTCCATAATCCGCTGCATTGTTTTCACACCGCCGTATGCCGGGAAAAAACCGATTTGCGCAAGAGCATTTAATATGTCAAGCCGTTTATCCGTGGGTATATCTCTGTAATTGAGAATCTGTTCCATTTGCTTTGCCCTCATTAAATCCCGAGTTGTCGCTCTCTGTATATCATAGTTTTCGCACGCAAAAGACCTGCGGCAAGGTGTGCGCTTACACCTCGCCCACAAACTTCATGCCCCAGCTCATGCGGGTGTCGTACATCAGGCGGGTCAGGGCAAGGCTGTCCTGCGGGGTGTAGCGGTCGCTGCCGGTACGCCCCTGCTTGACGCAGCGGCTTGCTTCCCGGATCTCATACTCAAAGCCGTTGATGTCCACCGGGCAGCGGATGACCTCCGGCTCTTTGCCCTCCACTTCCAGCGTCATGGTCTCGGCGTGCTGGAAATCCGGCAGGAAAATACTGCCCTCGGTGCCAAGGATGCGTGCATTGCGCTCCAGCTCCTGCCCGATGGTCTGGACCGACTCTGCCATGCAGCCGCCGGGGTAGGTCAGTGCAAGGCGGCTGTAATCGTCGGTGCCGTACTCGTTGATGTGCACCTCTTTGGTCTCCACCTTCTCCGGGTCCTGTCCGGTGAGGATGCGCAGAAAGCCCAGATTGTAGATGCCGATATCCAGCAGCGCACCGCCGCCCAGACCGGAATCAAACTTGCGGTCCTTCCGGGCACCGGAGGCCACAAAGCCGTACTGGCAGGTGATCTGCTTCAGTTCCCCGATAGTGCCCGCCGCAAGGATCTCGCGCAGGCGGTCGTACAGCGGCAGCAGCCAAATCCAGAACGCCTCCATGAGAAAGCGGTGCTTTTCCTCCGCCAGATGATACAGCTCCTGCGCCTGCTCCGGGCTGATGGTAAAGGGCTTTTCGCACAAAACGTGCTTGCCCTGCTCCAAGCAGAGCTTGCAGTTTTCGTAATGCAGGGTGTTGGGGGTGGCGATATAGATGGCCTCCACCTCCGGGTCGGCGGCAAGGGCTTCGTAGGAGTCATAGCAGCGGGGAATGCCGTACTGCTGCGCAAACGCCTGTGCGCTTTCCATGTGCCGTGACCCCACGGCAACAAGCTGCTCTCCTTCTGCGCCCATCTGTTCCACCGTAGACGCAAACTTTTTGGCAATGGTGCCGGTCGCTAAAATTCCCCACTTCATAACGGTACCTCCCGGTTTATTACTTTGGATTCGTTGCGTTCAGTATACCATGGTTTTCCCTTGCGGAAAAGATAGTGAAAAGCAAAAATGCCCCCGGAGGGCTTATTCCGACTCTCCGGGGACAGATTCTATGCACCGGTATCTTTCATCTTGTTCCAAACATTCTCATCCATTATAATAGAGATAGAAAGAAGGTGCCAACATGAAACATCGCATTGTGACAGCTGCGCAGATGAAGGAAATTGAACGGGCCGGGGATGCCCACGGTCTGCCCTACCTGCAAATGATGGAAAATGCCGGAATGGCGGCTTATGCTGAACTGCAAAAGCAGTTCCCGCATCCCGGCAGGCTGCTGGTGGTCTGCGGGAAGGGCAACAACGGCGGCGATGGGTTCGTGATTGCCCGTGCCGCTGCAAAAGATGGCTGGAGCGTGACCGTTCTTCTGGCCGAGGGCGAGCCGAAAACTTCTGACGCCATCCGCAATTTTGAACGTCTGCACTCCCTGCCGGTGCACATCTGCACTGACGGTTCTGTACTGGAAACCCAGAGCTTTGCTGCCGTTGTGGATGCCCTCTACGGCACCGGATTCCATGGTGAACTGCGGCCTTCCGGCCTTGCTACCTGCGGACTGATACGCCATCTGCACAAGGGCGGTGCCTTTGTGCTGGCCGTGGACCTGCCCAGCGGCATCAATACGGACACCGGCGAGGTTGCCGACGGTGCTGCCCATGCAGATTTGACCGTAACCTTCGACAGCTATAAACCGCTGCATATCGCAAAAATCTCTGCGCCCCTGTGCGGAAAGATCGTCTGTGCCGACATTGGCATCCTGGATGAATGGCACCCGGAATTTTGACGAGGGCTTGCCGCTGCGGAAAAGCACCTGCACACAAAAGAGCCGCCGCACAAATCATTGTGCGGCGGCTCTCTAGCTCTCAGCACCGGCGGTGTCACATCCTACGCTCAAGGTTCTGCCGGAACAGCGCATACGCTGCCCGCATCTCCTCCGGCAGACGCTTCAAGGTCTCCTGCTGCAATTCAGACGGCATCCCGTAAAAAGCTTCGGCAATGCCGCCGGTAATGCAGGCAAGGGTGTCGCTGTTTCCTCCTTTACCCCTGATGCCGCTTCTGGAAATCGGCTTCAATTTCCTCTTTCCACTCTGCGCCGATGGATGCCGGGTAGGCGACAAATCACGCACCCAGCTGTTCCTGATCGTATTCAAACAATAGCGTATTGACCTGATTGATGTTATAGATTTTGTGTTCCAGACAGTACCGCACGATCCAATCCCGCTTGGAGCCGTCGGAGAAGGCATAGCCTGCGCTTTGCAGCAGGTCGATGGTCTCATCCTCCGACAGATGCAGCCCCACCGCAAAGGCAAGCACAGTCTTCTTTTTGGGGTTGTAGTCCCGGTTGCACTGAATTTTGGAGAAATGCTGCCGGGAGATGTTGGACTGCTTGTACACGGTGGAGTCTTTCAGCCCCCGCTCATCAATGAGCCGCAGCAGCCGGGTGGTGAAGCTCTCGCCCAGATTATTCATCAGGCTTTCCAGACTGCGGGCTGCCATGGGGGTGGCAGGCGCAGGCGGTGCAGCCGCAAAGACCGGCGGCGCGCACTCTTGCGCAGGATACTCTCGGTCGGCAAGCGCAGCATCTTCCCAGCGTTCCACGTATTCTCTGCGCCGACGGTCAAACTGGTAGCTTTCATCGTTCTGGGCTACATAGTGGTCGTCGATGTACTCCTCCACCGAGGTGAACAGCTTGCGGCTCACCGCCAACGAGTGCCGGTCGTAAAGCACCAGATACACGGTCAGGTCGTGCTCCATGACGTACTGCGTGATGGTGTCCACCGCAATGCGGAAGGCCTGCTCCTTGGGGTAGCCGTAGTTTCCGCTGGACAGCAGCGGAAAAGCCACGCTCTCGCAGTGGTACTCTGCGGCTAATTCCAGCGCAGAATGGTACGCACCGGCCAATTGTTTTGCTTCGCCAAAAAATCCACCGTGCCATGCCGGGCAGACCGCATGGAAGATATACTTTGCGGGCAGCCCGAATGCCGGGGTACACACTGCCCTGCCCGGCTCGCAGTGCCCGATGGCTTCACGGGCGGCGGTCAGCTCCTGCTCCCCTGCCGCCTGATAGATGGCACGGCTGGTACCGCTGCCCTGCAAAAGGTTCCGGTTGGCAGGGTTGACGATGGCATCCGCTGCCACCTTGGTGATGTCGTTGCGGATCATCAGAAAAGGCATGGTGGTTCCTCCCTCATGTGGTTTTCTTCATCCTATCACATCCGGCAGGGTGGTGCAAGGGCTGCGCTTATTTTGCTGTCCACACAACCATTATAACGGTGTCATGCTTCCTTTCCACGGAAAAGCATCTGCACGCCAAAACAGGCTCCTGCAAGCGTCAACTACTGGCAGGAGCCTGTTTATTTCTTAAAGTTTCGTCATCCACAGACCATGCAGGTTGCAGTAGGCGTAGACCGCCACCGGCTTTTCGCCGCCCAGCTCAAATACCGCCTTGGGTGCCTGCCCGGGAGTAAGATAGCGGAGCTGTCCGCCGTTTTCGGTCTCCACAAAGAGCCACTGGATGTGGTGCACATCCACCATGGGGTGCTCCACCGCACCCACCGTGACCGTGAGGGTGCTGCCGGAAAGCTCTGCCACCGGCAGATGCTTTTCGCCGCTGGCTTCCACGGTGTTGGGGAGCAGCTCCTTCATCTTTTCGCCGCAGCAGACCAGCGGAACGCCTGCGTTGTGGATGGTGGTGACCAGATTGCCACAGTGCTCACAGATATAAAACTTTGCCTTCATATTCAAATCCTCCATCGGAATGTTGTTAGTGTTTTCTATGGCTATATGATAACATTTCCTAGTTATGTTTTCTGTGACCGGGTCACGTAAGACAGCCTTGTGCTATGGAAATGCCCTCAGTTCCCCATGCCGAGGAGCACCAGCACGACCACCACCGCAATGGCGATGAGGCAGCCGCAGCCGCTGCCATCTCCCCCGCCACCGCCGCCATTGTTGTGGTTCCCACCGCCACCGCCGCCGGACGAGCCGCCGAAGTTGCGGTTGAAAGCCGTCATGTACTGGGCATAGCCCGTGTCACCTTTGCCGAAATAGCCGTAATCACCGTTTGCCATTGTGTTTTCCTCCATCCGAAGTGTGTTTTGCTTCTTCTGAGGTCATTTTACCGAAAAAGCTGTCCCATAAACCTCTCTTTCAGCATTTCTTGTCATTTCATTCTTCCCGGATTCCCAGATATGCGTCAATTTCCATAATGCCTTCCCCGCTGACCTCCACCAGATCTTCAAAGGGCACCACGGTGTCGCCCACCTGCAAGGTGCGGAACACCGGGTCGATGCGGTCCGCTTTTCCGGTCAGGGTGATGTAGTTGCCCACCGCGGGAACCTCCGGGTGGGCAGTATCCTCTTTGAAATACCGCGCTGTGATGGTCATGCCCTTGGTGACCTGCATCAGCCGATCGGCCAGAGCCGACAT
>NZ_PXUP01000017.1 GCF_003324185.1 Faecalibacterium prausnitzii | reverse complement strand
GCGGCCGACGAGGCTCGAACTCGCTACCTCCACCTTGGCAAGGTGGCGCTCTACCAGATGAGCTACGGCCGCATATTGGGAAACCCTATTGGGTTTCCTTGACGTGGTGCCTCCGATCGGAATCGAACCAATGACACGGGGATTTTCAGTCCCCTGCTCTACCGACTGAGCTACAGAGGCGCACCGGACGATGATTATTATACCTGAAATTTCGATTTTGTAAAGGGGTAAATGCAAATTTTTTTGAAAAAATTGAAAAGTTTTTGCTTTTCGGCGTCTCTGCGTGCAAAATAAGAACGACTTTTTTTCGCGGTTTTCGTGCCGGAGGCAGTACGGGAAAAGAGAGAAAGAATATTTGACAAGTTTTACAACCTATGGTTTAATAAAAGAAAAGAACACAGGCGCTTATGCCCGCAGAGATGCTGTTATATTTCTTATATAATAGAAAGGGCGGGCGTCTGCTTTGATTACAGGACGGCCTGCGCGGCACAGCTGCGATGGGCCGGGAGGAGCAGCATGGCAAAAAAACAGGAATATGGCAACGAGAGCATTACCTCGTTAAAGGGTGCCGACCGTGTGCGCAAGCGCCCGGCAGTCATCTTTGGCTCAGACGGTGTGGAGGGCTGTGCCCACTCGATCTTTGAGATCGTGTCCAACTCTATCGATGAAGCCCGCGACGGCCACGGCGATACCATCAACGTGACCCGCTGCAAGGACGGCAGCGTCATTGTGGAGGACTTTGGCCGCGGTATGCCCGTGGACTGGAACAACGGCGAGGGACGCTTCAACTGGGAGCTGCTGTTCTGCGAGATGTACGCGGGCGGCAAGTACGGCGAAGGCGAGGATAACTACGAGTTCAGCCTTGGCCTGAACGGTCTGGGTCTGTGCGCCACCCAGTACGCCTCGGCATGGATGACCGCCGATATCTACCGCGACGGCTATCACTACCATCTGGACTTTAAAAAGGGCGAGAACGTGGGCGGCCTGCAAAAGGAGCCCTACAAGGGACGCCGTACCGGCAGTATCATCCACTGGAAACCGGACGATGAGGTGTTTACCGATATCGATGTGCCCGGCAGCTACTATAAGGATGTGCTGCGCCGTCAGGCCGTGGTCAACGCGGGGCTTACCCTCAACTTTACCGATGAAAAGGAAAAAGACCCCGCCACCGGCAAGCCGTGGCACGAAAGCTGGTGCTACCAGAACGGCATCGCGGACTATGTGGCAGAAGTAGCAGGGGAAGACACCCTGACCCCCGTGTTCAGCTGCGAGAGCGAGGCTGTGGGCCGGGACCGCGAGGATCAGCCGGACTACAAGGTGCGCATGAGTGCGGCTTTTTGTTTCTCTAATAAGGTACAGCTGCTGGAATACTACCACAACTCTTCGTGGCTGGAGCACGGCGGCAGCCCGGAGCACGCAGTGCGCACCGCCTTTGTCTACCAGATCAACAAGTACCTGAAGGAAAAGAACCTGTACAAAAAGGGCGAGAGCACCATCAGCTTTCAGGACGTGCAGGACTGTCTGGTGTATGTGTCCTCCAGCTTTTCCACCCGCACCAGCTACGAAAACCAGACCAAAAAGGCCATCACCAATAAATTTGTCTCGCAGGCTATGACCGACTTCCTCAAGCATTATCTGGAAGTGTATTTTCTGGAAAAGCCGGAAGAGGCCCAGAAGATCTGCCAGCAGGTGCTGGTGAACAAGCAGAGCCGCGAGCACGCGGAAAAAACGCGCCAGAGCATCAAAAAGACGCTCTCTACGCAAATCGACTTAGCCAACCGCGTGCAGAAATTCGTGGACTGCCGCACCCGGGATTCCGCCCGCCGCGAGCTGTATATCGTAGAGGGTGACTCGGCTATGGGCGCGGTCAAGTCCAGCCGGGACAGTGAATATCAGGCCATCATGCCCATCCGCGGCAAGATCCTGAACTGTCTGAAGGCAGATTATGCCCGCATCTTCAAGTCGGACGTCATCGTGGACCTCATCAAGGTGATGGGCTGCGGTGTGGAGCTGGGCGGCAAGCACAACAAGGAGCTGGCTACCTTTAACCTCGAAAACCTGCGGTTCAATAAGATCGTCATCTGTACCGATGCCGACGTGGACGGCTACCAGATCCGCACCCTTGTGCTGACCATGCTCTACCGCCTTACCCCTACCCTGATCAACAAGGGCTATGTGTATATCGCAGAGTCGCCTTTGTACGAGATCACAACGAAGGATCGCACTTATTTCGCCTATACCGAGCCGGAAAAGGCCGCTTTTCTGGAAAAGATCGGGGACAAAAAATACACCATCCAGCGCTCCAAAGGCTTGGGCGAGAACGACCCTGAGATGATGTGGCTGACTACCATGAACCCGGAGAGCCGCCGTCTGATCAAAGTAATGCCCACCGATGTGGTGCAGACCGCGCAGGTGTTTGATATCCTGCTGGGCGACAATCTGGCAGGCCGCAAGGAGCATATCGCCCAGCATGGCGCAGAGTATCTGGATGATCTGGACGTGAGCTGAGAACCCTCTCCGTCATCGCTGACGCGATGCCACCTCTCCCGAAGGGGAGAGGCTTGGCACAAGAGGGAAACTTTGCGGGACGACCCCAAAAGCTCCCTCCCTCGAGGGAGCTGGCTGCGCAGCAGCCTGAGAGGGTTTTTCCCTATGGAGAGGAACTGTAATGGCAAAAAAATCGACCAAGAAAACCTTAAAGCCGGTGCGCCCGCAGCTGGGCGACGGCGTTGAAATTTTAAATGCAGGCAGTGTGCTGGAAGATCCCATTACCCGCACGCTGGAAACGAACTATATGCCCTACGCCATGAGCGTCATCGTCAGCCGCGCTTTGCCGGAGATCGACGGCTTCAAGCCGGCGCACCGCAAGCTGCTGTACACCATGTACGAGATGGGTCTGCTCAAGGGCGCACGCACTAAATCTGCCAACATCGTGGGCAGCACCATGCACCTGAACCCCCACGGCGATGCCGCCATCTACGACACTATGGTGCGCATGGGCCGCGGCAACGAGAGCCTGCTGGTGCCCTTTGTGGACAGCAAGGGCAACTTTGGCAAGGCATACAGCCGCGATATGTCCTGCGCTGCTGCCCGTTACACCGAGGCAAAGCTGGAAGGCGTGTGCGAGGAGCTGTTCCGGGATATCGACAAAGAGACCGTGGACTTTGTGCCCAACTACGACAGCACCACCACCGAGCCCACCCTGCTGCCGGTCACTTTCCCCACCATTCTGGCAAACAATACGCTGGGCATCGCGGTGGGCATGGCCTGCAACATCTGTTCCTTCAATCTGGCAGAGCTGTGCGCCACCACCGTGGCGCTGATGAAGGACGAGCACCACGATATCGGCACCACCATGCCCGCCCCGGACTTTGTGGGCGGCGGCCAGATTTTGTATGATGAAGCGCAGATGCGTGAAATTTACGAGAACGGCCGCGGCAGCGTAAAAGTACGCGCCCGTTACAACGCAGTGCCCGGCGAAAATATGATCGAGGTCACCCAGATCCCGCCCACCACCACGGTGGAGGCCATCATGGACAAGATCGCAGAGCTGGTCAAGACCGGCAAGGTCAAGGAGATCAGCGATATGCGCGATGAGACCGACCTGAACGGCCTGAAGCTGACGCTGGATCTCAAGCGCGGCGTGGATGCCGACAAGCTGATGGCAAAGCTGTTCAAGGCCACCCCGCTGGAGGACAGCTTCAGCTGCAACTTCAACATTCTGGTGTCCGGTCAGCCCCGGGTCATGGGTGTGCGGGAGATTTTGAAGGAGTGGACGGCCTTCCGCGTGGAGTGCGTGCGCCGCCGTACCTACTACGACCTGCACGGCAAGGAAAAGCGCCTGCACCTGCTGCAGGGTCTTGCCGCCATTTTGCTGGATATCGACAAGGCCATCCATATCATCCGCACTACTGAGGAGGAGACCGAGGTGGTGCCCAACCTGATGATCGGCTTTGGCATTGATGAAGTGCAGGCAGACTATGTGGCAGAAATCAAGCTGCGCCATTTGAACCGGGAATACATCCTCAAGCGCACCGGTGAGATCGAGCAGCTGGAAAAGGACATTGCCGACCTGAACGATGTGCTGGCAAAACCTGCCCGTATCCGCCGCATCATTATCAATGAACTGAACGATGTAGCGAAAAAATACGGCAAGCCCCGCTGCAGTGAGATTTTGTACGACCTGCCCGAGGAGGACGCTGCCGCCGAGGAAGAAGCTGTGCCGGACTACCCGGTGACCGTGTTCTTTACCCGGGAGGGCTACTTTAAAAAGATCCCGCCCCAGAGCCTGCGCACCGCCGGTGCCCACAAGCTGAAGGAGGGGGACGAGATCATCCAGCAGCTGGAGACCCGAAACAACGTAGAAGCGCTGTTCTTCACCGACAAGCAGCAGGTGTACAAGGTGCGTCTGGCAGAATTGGAGGACGGCAAGGTAGCACAGATGGGCATCTTCATCCCGGGGCGGCTGGGCATGGACGAGGGCGAAAACGTGCTGAGCATGGTCATTACCGGCGATTACAGCGGTTTTATGCTGTTTTTCTTTGCCAGCGGCAAGTGCGCAAAGATCCCCCTCAGCTCCTACGCCACCAAGCAGAACCGCCGCAAGCTGCTGAAGGCGTACAGCGATAAGGAACCGCTTGCCTTGATGCTCTACCTGCCGGAGGAGACCGAGCTTGCCATCCGCACCAGCGCCAGCCGGATGCTGCTGGTAGGTACGGCGCAGATCGCTGCCAAGACCACCCGCGACAGTCAGGGCGTGGCGGTGGTCACCCTGAAAAAGAACCAGACCATCGCCTCGGTGGTGCCGGCAGATACCTTGGAGCTGGCAAATCCCCACCGCTACCGCGTGCGCAGCCTGCCCGCCACCGGTGCGCTGATCCGCGCCGAGGACGAGGGCGAGCAGATGAGCCTGCTGTAAATGAAAAGAGGAAGCTGTTATGCAAAATATCGACCTGATCTGTGTGGGCAAGCTGAACGCCAAATATTTTGCCGAGGGCGTGGCAGAGTACCAGAAGCGTCTGGCGGCTTTTGCCGCCTTTCGCATCATTGAACTGCCGGAGGAAAAGATCGAGGAGAAAAACGCCTCGGACGCGGTGGTAAAAAAGGCGTTGGATAAGGAGGGAAAAGCCATCCTTTCCAATGTGCGCAAGGGGGCTGCCATCGTAGCCATGTGCATCGAGGGCAAACAGATCTCCTCCGACGAGCTGGCGCAGTTTCTGGCACAGCGTGCCGGCAGCGGGGCAGGGGACGTGGCCTTTGTTATCGGCTCGTCCCATGGCCTGTCCGAAGAGGTGAAAAAGGCCGCTGCCCTTAAGTTCAGCATGGGGCGCATCACCATGCCCCATCAGCTGGCGCGGCTGGTGCTCACGGAGCAGATCTACCGCGCCTGCACCATCAATGCGGGCATGAAGTACCACAAGTAAAATGGCTTTTTCGGCTCCCGGAGCGTTCGCAGGCGCTCCGGGAGCCCTTTTTGCGGAAAAGTGTAGAATCTGCCGGAAAAGTAATTTTCTTCTTTTCTTTTGGAGCAGTTTTTATTATACTGATAGCGTGGAGCATTCTATTACAAAAAGCAGCAAAAAACACAGGATGGAAGAACCATGAAAAAACACAGAAGAGGACTGCGGCTGGCGGCCTGTTTGCTGACGCTGGCGATGTGCGCGGCGCTGCTTTGCAGCTGCGGGCGTACCGGAAAAACGGATGACTATACGGCTGCAATGCCGGTCATCGTGGTGGGCAGCGATAACTACCCGCCCTTCAACTATATGGGCACAGACGGTGCACCCACCGGCATTGACGTGGAGCTGGCCACCGAGGCGTTCGGGCGGCTGGGCTACCGGGCAAAATTTGTGACCATCGACTGGGAAAAGAAGAAGGAACTGGTGGAAAACGACACCATCGACTGCATCTGGGGCAGCTTTTCCATGGATGGCCGCGAGGAAGAATACCAATGGGCAGGGCCGTATCTGTACAGTCGTCAGGTGGTGGCGGTGCGCTCCGATAGCGACATCCGCACCCTGCAGGATCTGGCCGACAAGGTGGTGGCGGTGCAGTCCACCACAAAGCCGGAGGAACTGTTTTTGAATGCGGAGCAGAATGGTCTGCCCCGGCTGCGCAGGCTGTATTCCCTGCAGAACCGGGATCTGCTCTACACCACCCTGCTCAAAGGCTACGCGGACGCCTTAGCCGCCCACGAAAGCGCCATCCGGCAGTTCATGAAGGATTACAGCGTTGAATACCGCATTCTGGACGAGCCGCTGATGACGGCGCGGCTGGGCGTTGCCTTTGCCAAAGAGCGCGGCGATGACCTGCCGCAGCAGCTGACGGAGGTTTTTCAGGAGATGCTGGCAGATGGCACCGTCCGGCAGATCGTGAGCCGCTATCTGGACGACCCCGAGCACTATCTGGATGGACTGGAGGACAGCACCCATGCATGACGGAATGGAAAAGAGCCAGAGTATTTTCAACCGGAAGCAGTTCATCATGGTGTGTGCACTTGCGGGACTGTTGCTGCTGGGCGGCGTGCTGGGGGTCTCGGCGCACAGCGACCTGCAAAATGCAGAAAAGCAGTTTGAGGATACCATCAGCTATGTTAAGGAGCAGTGCACTGGCTACGATAACCTGAACCTTGCCACGGAGACCAAAAGCCTGATGCGGATGATGGAAAACGCCCAGCATCTGTGCAGAGAGATCGCGCACGACCGGCAGGATGACCCCGGGCGGGTGCTGGACGATGCCGCTATGGCGGAATATCTGCGGGACTATACCCTCAGCGGCGCACTGGTGCTTTCAACAGAGGGCAAAATTTTGTGCGCAGCCTCACAGGATGGCCGGACGGCTGACCTGCAGGTCCGGGAACAGATGGAAGCGCAGCTGGCCGGTTCTATCGTGCTGAAGGTGGCCGACCACCCGGAGCAGGTCTACGCCGGACGGTCGGAAAATGAGGATGGCTCCTATGTAGACACCGCAGCCTGCGCCCGGAAGGACGGGGACGGGGTGCTTGTGGTGTACTACCGCACCACGGCAGAATATGTACGCAATTACAACCTTTCCTACCAGAACTGCGTGCAGGGCTATAACCCCGCCGTGGACGGCACCATCGTGGTGACCCGGGGCGACCGCATCGTGGCCAGCAACGACACCTCTTTGCTGGATACCACCGTGGACGATAACCCCACCCTTTCTGCCTTAAAAGCGCGCAGCACCGACGGCGGCATGATCCATGTGCACAGCACCACCGGGCAGCAGTACGCTTACGGCATCGTGGGGCAGGGGCGCAGTTTTTACATCTATGTCTACCGCCCGGAGCAGGAGGTATATGTCTCTACCATGCGCAATGTGAGCATGGCTGCCTTTACCTACATGGTTCTCCTGTTTTTGCTGCAATTGCTGCGCGGCAAGACCGACCAGCGCTACCGGGAGCAGCAGCTGCGCCGGGAGCAGGAGTACCAAAAGACCCTCAAGGCGGCTGCGCTGAAGGCGGAGAGCGCAAACCTTGCCAAGACCGAGTTTTTGCAGCGCATGAGCCACGATATCCGCACCCCCATCAACGGCATCCGGGGCATGGTGGAGATCGGTGACCGCTGCCCGGAGGATATGGCACGGCAGGCCGACTGCCGCAAAAAGATCTGGGAGGCATCCACCCTGCTGCTGGAGCTGGTGAACGAGGTGCTGGACATGGGCAAGCTGGAGTCCGGCGAGGTCGTGATGGAAAGCGTGCCCTTTGATCTGCCCGAGCTGATGCACGAGATCACGGACGTGCTGGAAAAACAGGCGGCAGAGCGCGGCATCGTGCTGCACCGGGAATACGGAAAGCTGCCGCATCCCCGGCTGGTGGGCAGCCCGCTGCACGTCAAGCGGCTGCTGATGAATGTGCTCAGCAACGCCATCAAGTATAACCGGGACAAGGGTCGTGTGATGCTGGACTGCTTTGAGTTGAGCTGCACCGGGGACAAGGTGCAGATCTGCTTTGTCTGCGCGGACACCGGCATCGGCATGAGCGAAGAGTTCCAGAAGCGGATGTTTGAACCCTTCACGCAGGAGAATGCCGGGGCGCGTTCGGTATACGGCGGCACCGGCCTTGGTATGTCCATTACCAAAAGCCTTGTGGATAAAATGGGCGGCACCATCGGGGTGGAAAGCCGGCAGGGCGTGGGCACCACCTACACCATCACCCTGCCCTTTGTCATCGACAGCACCGAAGCCGCAGAGCCGGAGCAGCAGCAGACAGACCTTGCTGTGCTGCAGGGTCAGCGGGTGCTGCTGGCCGAGGACAATGCCCTGAACATGGAGATCATGGAGTTTTTGCTGAACGAGGTGGGCATAAAGGTGACCAAAGCCGCCGATGGACAGCAGGCGGTGGAAGCCTTTGCAGCCTCGCCGGTGGGCGGCTTTGACGCCATCCTGATGGACGTGATGATGCCGGTGCGGGACGGCCACGAGGCTACCCGCGCCATCCGCGCCATGGACCGCCCGGACGCAAAGACCATCCCCATTTTTGCCATGACGGCAAACGCCTTTACAGAGGATCGCCGCAAGGCACTGGAGTCCGGCATGAACGAGCACCTGCCCAAGCCCATCGACCCGGATGCCCTGTACCGCCTGCTGGTAAAATACCTGACAGAGCGCAGCTGAACTGTCTGCCGGGCTTTACAAGCGGGGCAAAACATGGTACAGTAAATATACTGTGCTTGTGCAAGCCGCAAGCACGCCCGGCGGTGGGAAAGCCGCCGGAACACAACACGATACGACACGGCAAACCAGCCGCGGACGGAAAGGATGTACTACAATGGAACAGAGCGAAAAGACCCTTGACATGATCGTCAATCTCTGCAAGAACCGTGGTTATGTGTTCCCCGGTTCCGAGATCTACGGCGGTCTGGCCAACAGCTGGGACTACGGCCCCCTTGGCGTGGAGTTCAAGAACAACGTCAAAAAGGCATGGCTGAAAAAGTTTGTGCAGGAAAGCCCCTATAACGTGGGCTTGGATGCTGCCATCATCATGAACCCCCAGACATGGGTGACCACCGGCCATGTGTCCAGCTTCTCGGACCCCCTGCTGGACTGCCGCGCCTGCAAGGCACGCCACCGCGCCGACAAGCTGATCGGGGAGGAGCACCCCGAGGTGAACGTTGATGCCATGAGCTTTGACGAGATGGACGCTTTCATCGCAGAGCACGAGGATATCGTCTGCCCCGTGTGCGGCAAGCACGATTTTACCCCCATCCGCAAGTTCAACCTGATGTTCAAGACCGCTATCGGCGTGACCGAGGATAGCTCCTCTACCTGCTATCTGCGTCCCGAGACCGCACAGGGCATCTTTGTCAACTTTGCCAACATCCAGCGCACCACCCGCCGCAAGCTGCCCTTCGGTGTGTGTCAGGTGGGCAAGGCCTTCCGCAACGAGATCACCCCGGGCAACTTCACCTTCCGCACCCGCGAGTTCGAGCAGATGGAGTGCGAGTTCTTCTGCAAGCCCGGCACCGATCTGGACTGGTTCGCTTACTGGAAGGACTACTGCGAGAACTGGCTGCTGAGCCTTGGCATCAAGAAGGAGCACCTGCGCCTGCGTGACCACGAGCCTGCAGAGCTGGCCTTCTACAGCCGCGCTACCACTGATATCGAGTATGCCTTCCCGTTCACCGACTGGGGCGAGCTGTGGGGCATTGCAGACCGTACCAACTACGACCTGACCCGCCATCAGGAGGCTTCCGGCAAGAGTCTGGAGTACTTCGACAGCGAGACCAACGAGCACTACATCCCCTACGTCATCGAGCCTTCTCTGGGCTGCGACCGCGTGGCGCTGGCCTTCCTGTGCGAGGCCTACGACGAGGAGCACCTGACCGACAGCAAGGGCAAGGAGGATGTCCGCACCGTGCTGCGTCTGCATCCTGCTCTGGCTCCCTACAAGTGCGCCGTGCTGCCCCTGAGCAAGAAACTGGGCGAGAAGGCCATGGAGATCCGCAACGAGCTGAGCAAGTACTTCATGGTGGACTACGACGATACCGGTTCTATCGGCAAGCGTTACCGCCGCGAGGACGAGATCGGCACTCCGTTCTGCGTCACTGTGGACTTTGACACTGTGGGCGACGAGGCCAAGGGCATTGCTGCCGACAACTGCGTCACCGTCCGTGACCGCGACACCATGGAGCAGGTGCGTATGCCCATCAGCGAGCTGAAGAGCTACATCGAGAGCAAGATCGAGTTCTAAAAAATACACTGTTACGCAAAAAGCAGCCCCGCCAGAGCACCGGCGGGGCTGCTTTTTTGCGTTGTGACGCCTGAAAAAAGTGGCCCGGAAACATCCGCAGACGTTTCTGAGCCACAAAATTTAAAATCGTCAGGCGGGCAGGTTACTGCTGGGCGAAGATCTTTACCTCGTCCTTGTCCATAAAGGCTGCGCCTGCAAAGCCTGCGGCTTCCAGCTGACCCAGCTGCTTGCCCAGCTTTTTGCCCTGCGGCAGTACGGTGACGTTGTACTGCTCGCGCAGCGCGGCAGCCTTGCGCAGCACGGCAGGGAAGTCGGTGTCCTTGCCGTACAGCAGGGCGATCTTCTGCTTTGCGCCGGGGATCTGGTAGCCCTGCTCCAGCAGAATGCCGCACACCCGCTCAAAGCCGATGGAGAAGCCAACGGCGGGCACCTGTACGCCAAGGAACTTGCCCACCATGTTATCGTAGCGTCCGCCGCCGGCCACAGCACCGCTGAACTGCGGGCAGGTCACCTCGAACACCATGCCGGTGTAGTAGCCCTGACCGCGCACCAGACTGGGGCAGTAGGCTACCTGATAACGGCCTGCAGCCAGCGTGTTGGCGGTGGCCAGCACATACTTCAGGTCATCGGCGATGGCGGGGTCGGCGCAGCGGGCAGCTACGGCGTCCAGCGTCACGTCCCCGGCGGCAATAAAGTTTGCCAGTGCTTGGATGGCGCTTTCCGGCAGCTGCTTCTCGGTCAGCTCAGCTTTCACGCCCTCGGCACCGATCTTGTCCATCTTGTCAAAGGTAATGCAGACGGAGTCCAGCGTGTCGGCGGCAAAGCCCATGCTTTCCAGCATCCCGCGCAGGATGCGGCGGTCGTTGATGTTGACGGTAAAGCCGGTAAAGCCGATGTTCAGCAGTGCGCGGGTGGTCACGTCGATCAGCTCCACCTCGGCGTTGGGGGAAGCGTCGCCCAGAATGTCGATATCGCACTGCACGAACTCGCGCAGACGGCCCTTTTGCGGGCGCTCAGCGCGGAACACCCGGTCGGTCTGGATCACCTTGAAGGGGTTGGGCAGCTTGTCCTTGTTGGCGGCGTAGTAGCGGCTCAGCGGCAGGGTGAGGTCGTAGCGCAGACCCATATCGGACAGCTGCTTGGGATCGCCGGTGTTCAGGGCAGCGGTCAGCTTATCGCCGCGCTTGAGCACCTTGAAGATCAGGTTCAGGTTGTCGCCGCCCTCGGATTTGTCCAGATTTTCCATATCCTCCAGCATGGGGGTGGAGATGCGCTCAAAACCGGCAGAGCGGTAGGTCTCCAGAATCTTGCCCTGAATGTAGTCGCGCAGGGTCTGTTCGGCGGGCAGCAGGTCGCGCATGCCCTTCAAAGCCTGTGTTTTCATAATAGTAATTCCTCTCTATCTGTAAATTGTACCCGCCCTCGATGCCTGAAAAGGGGCGGGAGCGTTTTTAACTCAGTACTTTACCATTATAAAGGATAATGCCGGATTGTCAATCCAAATGGGCACACTATCGCAAATTGCACAAATCTTTGAGGTGAAGGTATGAAACAGCAGTTTGCAGCAAAACACCCGTGGACGATTCTGGCTGCGGGGGCAGCCATTCAGGTGCTTACCGGCTTACCGGCGGCTTGGGGCGTTTTTCAGCAGCCGGTCATGGAGGAATACGGCCTTTCTGAGCAGGGGGCGGGTTACGCCTTTGCCCTGCTTATTGCCTCCTTTGGGGTGGGGTGTGTGCTGGGCGGCTTTTTGCAGGACAAAAAGGGCCCGCGCTGTGCGGCGCTGTGGGGCACCGCCCTGCTCTGCGGCGGCTTTTTTGCAGCGGCCTTTCTGCCGGGCTGGGCAGGGTGGGGGTTCTTTCTGGCCTTCAGCATCCCGGCGGGGCTGGGCACAGCCTTTTTGTACCCCTCTATCCAGTCCTGCGCTCAAAAGTGGTATGCAGGCCGCAAGGGATTGGCGACCGGGGTCATCGGCGGAGCGGTGGGACTTTCCGGCGCGTTCCTTACCCTGTTCGTCCGGGCGGCGCTGCGGGGCTTTGGCCCGGTGCAGGGAATCCGGGGCGCGTTCTGGGCGCTTGGTGCGCTCACCCTGCCAGTGTGCCTTGCGGGCAGTGCGGTACTCAGCGACCCGCCGCAGAAAAAACAGCAGCCAAGCGGCAAAAACACCCTCGATCTCTCCCCGGGGCAGATGCTGCGCACAAAGCAGTACTGGCTGTGCGCGGGCGCGGTGTGCTTTTCCACCCCGGCGGTGCTGCTGTTCAGCCCTATCATCTTAAAACTGGGCATGGAGCGCGGACTGGACGAGACCGCTGCGCTGTGGAGCATCGTACTGGGCAGTGTGGGCAGCGCCGCAGGACGGATGCTGATGCCCATGCTCAGCGACCATATCGGCCGCCGCGCCACCGACCTTGGGCTGTTTGCAGCTTCGCTTGGGCTGTCGGCGGCGTTCTGGGCGGCGCGGGGTTGGTGGGTGGTGGTGTGCTACGCCGGACTCACCTTCTGCTACTCAGCGCTGGCGGCGGTGCTGCCTGCCCTTTCCACCGACCTGTTCGGCCTGCCCCACGCGGGGGTGAACTACGGCTTTCTGGCGCTGGGGCAGAGCGTGGGCAGTCTTGCGTTCCCCTTTGCAGCCAACCTGCTGGCGCTGGAAAATGGGCGGCACCTGCTTGCTATGGCCGGTGCGGCGGCGGGTTTTGCAGCCATTTGGGCGCTGCATCCGGTGCAGAAAGACCCGCGCTGAAACGCGCAAAAAGAAAAGACTATAAAAAGTTTGCCGGTGCTTACGGCAGAATTGACAAAAACTTGACGACTGATTTGTATAAAGCGGTGGAAATGACAGTTAGCGCCGGATGACCGTAAAACCCGGCTGTACTTTTTGCAGGAAATGACTTGCAAAATTCGTCCGTTTTCTCTATAATAAAATCATGCGTGGTAGTACCGGTGCAGGCGCTGAAAGAGAGCAGCGCACCCGGTTCGGATGCAAGCAGTATGGAGCAGCAGCTGTGCCGGCAGGGCGCGGCGGCGGTTTTATGCTGCCAAAGCGACATTTTGTCAAAAGGAGAGTATGATTATGACCTATTCGCAGCAAGTACAGAATATGTGCCCGATCACCAAAGGTCCTAAGCATGGTCCGGCTCCCATCCCCGAAGAGGGCGCATGGGTCAAGGCCTATGAGATCAAGGACATCAGCGGCTACACCCATGGTGTGGGCTGGTGTGCACCCCAGCAGGGCACCTGCAAGCTGTCCCTGAACATCAAGAACGGCGTCATCGAAGAGGCTCTGGTGGAGACCATCGGCTGCTCCGGCATGACCCACTCTGCTGCTATGGCAGGCGAGATCCTGCCCGGCAAGACCATTCTGGAAGCTCTGAACACCGACCTGGTGTGCGACGCTATCAACGTGGCTATGCGCGAGCTGTTCCTGCAGATCGTCTACGGTCGCAGCCAGACCGCTTTCTCTGAGGACGGTCTGCCCATCGGCGCAGGTCTGGACGACCTGGGCAAGGGTCTGCGCTCCATGACCGGCACCATCTTCTCCACCAAGGAGAAGGGCGTGCGCTATCTGGAGCTGACCGAGGGCTACATCAACAAGCTGGCAGTGGACGCTAACGATGAGGTCATCGGCTATCAGTTCGTTAAGCTGGGCAAGATGATGGAGGATATCCGTCACGGCAAGACCCCCAACGAGGCTTACGAGAAGAACGTGGGTACTTACGGCCGCTTCAGCAAGGAGCAGGGCGCTGTGAAGTACATCGACCCGCGTGAGGAATAAGAGAGGAGGAACAACTCAATGGCAACTTTTGAATCTATGGATCGCCGTATGCCTAAAATCGAGGCATGCCTGAAGGCTAACGGTCTGGAGTCTCTGGACGCTTGCAACGAGATGCTCCTCGCTAAGGGCATCGACTGCGACAAGATCGTCCGCGGCGTGCAGCCCATCTGCTTTGATAACGCTGTCTGGGCTTACACTCTGGGCACCGCTATCGCTGTGAAGCGCGGCCTGACCGACGCTGCCGAGTGCGCAGCTGCTATCGGTGAGGGTCTGGAAGCTTTCACCATCCCCGGCTCTGTTGCTGAGCAGCGTCAGGTCGGTCTGGGTCACGGCAACCTGGGCGCTCGTCTGCTGAGCGAGGACACCACCTGCTTCGCTTTCCTGGCAGGCCACGAGTCCTTTGCTGCTGCTGAGGGTGCTATCGGCATCGCCCGCACTGCAAACAAGGTCCGCAAGACCCCCCTGCGCGTCATCCTGAACGGCCTGGGCAAGGACGCAGCTTA
Organism: Faecalibacterium prausnitzii; assembly: GCF_003324185.1. Lineage (GTDB taxonomy): Bacteria > Bacillota > Clostridia > Oscillospirales > Ruminococcaceae > Faecalibacterium > Faecalibacterium prausnitzii. The sequence continues at coordinate 50,096 of NZ_PXUP01000017.1, read as the reverse complement.
CATCATTTCCCGTATCAACGGCTTCACCTATGTGCAGACCGAGTACGATATCCCCACCCAGACCCTGACTGTGGTCAAGGAGATCCCCTTCTCCGAGGGTGAGCGCGCAGCCGTTAAGTGCTACGGCGCTAACGACGTTATGGAAGGCGTTGCCATCATGAAGAAGGAGGACGTGCAGTGCTCCATCACCGGCAACTCCACCAACCCCGTCCGCTTCCAGCATCTGGTTGCCGGTACCTACAAGAAGTGGGCTATCGAGAACGGCAAGAAGTACTTCTCCGTTGCTTCCGGCGGCGGCACCGGCCGTACCCTGCACCCCGATAACGTGGCTGCAGGCCCCGCAAGCTACGGCCTGACCGACTCTCTGGGCCGCGTGCACGGCGATGCTCAGTTCGCAGGCTCCTCTTCTGTGCCCGCACACGTTGAGATGATGGGTCTGATCGGCATGGGCAACAACCCCATGGTCGGCGCTACCGTTGCCTGCGCTGTTGCTGCAGCTCAGGCCAACGCCTAAGTCTTTCCTAAGTTTCAGCGAGGGGGAGCTGCTTTCCGAATGAGCAGCTCCCCTTTTTTTGCTGATAGATATCCGAACACAAGCAACCCAAAATAAGAAGGATGAAACAATGAAAAAGAATCAGATCCGCAAGAGCGTGGCTGCGCTGGCCATGGCGGCTGTTGTAAGCGTCAGCCTGCTGGGCTACGGCTGCGGCAGCAAGTCTGCCTCCTCCACCGCAGGCGTGTCCGGCGAGTTCACCGGTACGGCCAAGGGCATGGGCGGCGATGTTACCGTCACTCTGACTTTGACCGACGGCAAGATCACCGGCTGTACCGCCGAGGGCAAGGATGAGACCCCCGGCATCGGCACCATGGCTCTGGAGCAGCTGCCCGGCGCGATTGCCGAGAGCGGCAGCATTGCCGTGGACGGCGTGGCCACTGCAACTATCACCTCCGACGCCATCAAGGAAGCTGCTGCTGCCGCTCTGGTCGCAGCCGGCCTGAACGCTGACGACTACAAGACCGAGGTCAAGGCCGAGGAAAACAAGGCCGAGGACTCCACCATTGATGCAGACATTGCCATCGTGGGTGCAGGCGGTGCAGGTATGACTGCTGCCATCACGGCTGCTGCCGAGGGCAAGAGCGTGGTCATTCTGGAGAGCCAGCCCATGGTGGGCGGCAACTCCGTGCGCGCTACCGGCGGCATGAACGCCGGCAAGACCGTGTATCAGGATGAGAACGAGTTCGGCGAGTCCGCAGGCGTGGAAAAGACCCTGAAGACCGCTGCTGAAAAGTACGCTGACAACGCTACCATCACCGCTCTGGCTAAGACCGTCTCTGAGCAGTGGGCAGCTTATCAGGCAGACCCCAAGGGCTACTTCGACTCTGTGGAGCTGATGGAGCTGGACACCATGATCGGCGGCAAGGGCATCAACGACCCCGCTCTGGTGGAGACTCTGTGCTCTAACAGCGCTGACGCCATCGACTGGCTGGACGAGCACGGCATCACCCTGCACAGCGTTTCCAGCTTCGGCGGCGCATCCGTCAAGCGTATCCATCGCCCCGTGGATGCTGAGGGCAAGACCCTTTCTGTGGGCTCCTACATGATCCCCCTGCTGCAGGAGAACTGCGACAAGGCCGGCGTGCAGACCCTGCTGAACACCACCGCTACCGAGCTGCTGACCGATGCAAACGGCGCTGTTGTGGGCGTGAAGGCTACCGGTTCCACCGGCGAGACCATCACCGTGAATGCCAAGGCTGTGGTGCTGACCACCGGCGGCTTCGGCGCAAATCTGGACATGGTCACCGAGTACAAGCCCGAGCTGAAGGGCTTTATGACCACCAACGCCGCAGGCGCACAGGGTCAGGGCATTGAGATGGCTACCGCTGTGGGCGCTGACACTGTGGACATGGATCAGATCCAGATCCACCCCACCGTGGAGGCTAACACCGCTGCTCTGATCACCGAGGGTCTGCGCGGCGACGGCGCTGTGCTGATCAACGCCGAGGGCAAGCGCTTCATCGACGAAGTGGGCACCCGTGACGTGGTTTCTGCCGCTGAGATCGCTCAGACCGGCAGCTACAGCTGGCTGGTGGTGGATCAGGCTATGGTCGATGCCTCCAGCGTCATTCAGGGCTACATCAAGAAGGGCTACACCGTGACCGGCCAGACCTACGAGGAACTGGCAAAGGCTATGGGCGTGGACGAGGCTGCTTTTGCCGAGACCATGAAGACCTGGAACGGCTACGTTGCCGCCAAGAACGACCCCGACTTTGGCCGTACCAGCTTTGCAAAGGCTCTGGATACCGCTCCCTACTATGCTATCAAGGTCACCGCAGGTGTGCACCACACCATGGGCGGCCTGAAGATCAACACCAACACCGAGGTGCTGAAGGCTGACGGCTCTGTGATCCCCGGCCTGTTCGCAGCAGGTGAGGTGACCGGCGGCGTGCACGGTGCAAACCGTCTGGGCGGCAACGCTGTGGCCGACTTTACCGTCTTTGGCCGCATTGCCGGTGCAGCTGCCAGCAAGTACGCTGCATGAGCATAAAGCCAAAAAACTCTGACACCGCCGCCCCCAAGGGCAGCGCGTGGAAGAAAAATGTGATCTTTGCACTGGTGGTGCTGGCACTGGCCGCAGGTATTTTTCTTGCGGTGCGGGCGCAGCACCCCGCCAAGGGCAGCGGCTTACAGGCTGTTGTGGATTTCGGTGACGGCGTTACCGAGACTTTGCCCCTTGCGCAGGATCACGATTACCTGTACGAGGTAGGGGACTACATCGTGCACCTGCAGGTGAAGGATGGTGCCATCGCGTTTTTGGACAGCCAGTGCCCGGACCATGTCTGTGAGCAATTCGGCTGGCTGGACAAGGACGGCGCATGGGCCGCCTGTGTGCCCGCAGAGGTGTATGTGGTGGTAGAGCCCATCACAGACGCAGGGTAAAAAAGAATAAATCAGCCGGGCCTTCGGGTCCGGCTGATTTTCTTTTTGAGGAAAAAACGGCAAAAGAACCCTCTCAGGCATCGCTGTGCGATGCCAGCTCCCCCGAAGGGGGAGCTTTTTAGCGTGAGCCGATAGTTGCAGAGAATCTCTTTTTTCACAGGAAGATGAGCAGGGAAGAGGCGGATTGAATCGTATTATAAAGGATATGCAGCTGCTCAGCGGCGCACAAAGAAAGCCATTCTTTGTTAAAAAAGTCTGAAACTTTGTGGAAATGCCGTGAAACGAAAAATGGACGCTTGTTTATCGGGGCAAAATGCGATACACTACAAATAAGAGTTTCTGACGGGTGCTTTTGCAAAAAGCACCTTGTCATAAAAGAACCTAGGAGGAACGGCAAGAATGATCTGGAACAAGTCTAAACAGCCCGCCGACCCGCAGCAGGACGCAGCGGCTGCACCCAAAAAAGGCGGTGCGGCAGCCTTTGCCCGAAAGAACTGGAAGTGGCTGGTGCCGGTGGCCATCGTGGTGCTGGCAGGCGGCTGGTGGCTGCTGAAGCCCAAGGGTGCAAAGCCCGCCAACGTGGATACTTCCTATACAGAAGCAGTGCCGGAGACCCGGGATGTCTCCAACACGCTCAGCGGCACTGGTACGCTGAAGCCTGCCAATACTTACAGTGTCAAATCGCTGGTGTCCGGCAAGGTGCTGACCGGCAGCTTTGAAGAGGGCGATATCGTGGAAGAGGGCACTGTGCTGTACACGGTGGATTCCTCCGACGCTACCACCAAGGTGGAGCAGGCAGCCATCACCCTGCAGCAGGCGCAGCGCAGCTACGATAAGACCGTAGACCGCCAGTATGTCCGTGCTGAGGTGGCGGGCGTCGTCAGCAGCCTGAAGGTGAACAAGGGCGATGAGGTAAAGAGCGGGCAGGAGGTGGCCGTGGTGCGGGACAGCTCCAAGATGAATCTGGTGCTGGAGTTCCCGGCTGCGGATGCTGCCAACTTCTCGGTAGGGCAGACCGCCGAGGTCACGCTGGACGGCACCTTTGAGGTGCTGCCCGGCACCATTACCGCCGTGACCGGCACCGATGCCCTGAGCACCGGCAACCTGCTTACCCGCACTGTGACCCTCTCGGTGTCCAACGCGGGCGGTCTGACCACGGCACAGGCTGCTACGGCTACTGTCAACGGGGTCAGTTCCATTGCGGCAGCCAACTTCCAGTATCAGGCCGAGCGCACCCTGACTGCGCTGACTTCCGGTACTGTCACCGCCATCAATGTGCGGGAGGGCGGCAACGTGAACAAGGACGACATCATCCTGACCCTCAGCGGTGAGGAACTGACCGAGTCCATCCAGTCTGCCTCCGAGACCCTGCGCGGTGCGGAACTGTCCATGCAGAATATGCAGGACACCATGGATAACTACACCATCACCTCGCCCATCAGCGGCACCATCATCGAGAAAAATGCCAAGGTGGGCGATGCCCTGAGCACCGGCAGCGACCTGTGCACCATCTACGACCTGAGCTATCTGGAAATGACTATCAAAGTGGACGAGCTGCAGGTCAGCAGCCTGAAGGTGGGGCAGTCCGTACAGGTGACCGCAGACGCCGTGAAGGATAAGACCTACGAGGGTCTGGTCACCCGTGTGTCCATGAAGGGTGATACCAGCGGCGGTACCACCACCTACCCGGTGACCGTGCGCATTGACGAGACCACCGGTCTGCGCCCGGGTATGAACGCCAACGCCGAGATCGTGGTGGCACAGGCCAAAAATGCGCTTACCGTGCCTAACGCCGCCATTGTGCGGGGCAGCTATGTGCTGGTGCGGCAGGATTCTCCCAGCGCCGTGAACGCTGATGCTTCCATGAGCGCACCGGAGGGTTATGTGTACGTCAAGGTCAAGACCGGCGTCAGTGATGACAACTATACGCAGGTGACCAGCGGCCTGTCCGAGAGTGATACCATCGCCTACGACCCCAGCTCTGTGAGCAGCGACAGCTACTATGACGACGGCGGCTACGACTACTCCGACGGTGAAGTGATCGGCGGTACCGAAAACGCCGCAGATGCTGCCGCGGGCGGCGAGGAAATGCTGCCGGAAGAGACGGAAAACGCCGAAGAACCCGCAGCGGACGCTGAAGAGCCGGCAGAAGGCATTGACCCCGCTGAGACCGGTGCAGTTGTGGTGAATTGACGCAGGAGGGATGAATGAGCGCTCTGATCGAGTTTGATGCGGTGTGCAAGTATTACCAGATGGGCGATACCACGGTAAAGGCTGCCGACCACATCACCATGAAAATCGAAAAAGGCGAGTTCGTGGCCATCGTGGGCCAGTCCGGTTCGGGCAAATCCACCTGCATGAACATCATCGGCTGTCTGGATGTGCCTACCTATGGCACCTACCGGCTCAACGGCCGGGATGTGGGCAAGATGAACCGCAACGAGCTGGCCGCCATCCGCAACGAGATGCTGGGCTTTATCTTCCAGCAGTACAATCTGCTGCCCAAGCTGAACCTGATGGAAAACGTGGAGGTGCCGCTGGTGTATGCGGGCATCTCCCGCGCCGACCGCCACATCCGCGCCCGGGAGGTGCTGGAGCAGGTGGGGCTTGGCGACAAGCTGAAAAACCGCCCTAACCAGCTTTCCGGCGGTCAGCAGCAGCGTGTGTCCATTGCGCGGGCACTGGTGCGCAACCCGCCGGTCATTCTGGCAGACGAGCCCACCGGCGCGCTGGACTCCCATACCGGCCGCGAGGTGCTGGGGCTTTTGCAGCAGCTGCACAAGCAGGGACACACCGTAGTGCTGATCACCCACGACAACTCCATTGCCGTGCAGGCCGACCGCATCATCCGGCTGGAGGACGGTCAGGTGGTGTATGACGGCGACTCCCACGCACCGGAGGCCATGGTGCAGCCCACCCTGCTGCCCGAAACGCCGGAAAAGGAGGAACAGGCATGATCTTTGAAACCTTCCGGCAGGCCATCCAGAACGTGTGGAGCAACAAGCTGCGCACCTTTCTGACCATGCTGGGCATCATCATCGGCGTGATGGCGGTCATCGTCATCGTGGGTCTGGGCAACGGTATGACCAAAAGTATGCGGGACAGCTTTTCCGCACTGGGCACCAACACCCTCAGCATTCAGGTGTGGGGCTATGGCTCCCGCACCGTGCCGGTGGAGGAGATGTACGATATCTGCCAGCGGCATTCCAATCTGATCAAGGCGGTGTCGCCGCAGGTCAACCTCGGCGGCAACGCCAGCGGTACGCTGAAGATCGGCACCACCAGCTACCGCTGGTCCAACATAAGCGGTGTGGACGAAAACTTTACCGAAATGAAAAACTACCAGATCGTTCAGGGACGCGGCCTGCAGTACATGGATATGCAGGACAATAAGCAGGTCTGCGTCATCGGCGATTACCTCAACCGCGTGGCCTTTGGCGGCAACGGCGTGGGACAGACCCTCAAGATCGGTGCCAACAAGTTCCGCGTTGTAGGCGTGCTGTCTGCCAAGGTCAGCGACCCTACCATGCAGCAGGGCAGCGACGATGACTGTGTTTATCTGCCCTACACCACCGTGATGCGGCTTTCCAGCCAGAGCATGGTGGACTGCTACACTGCCATGATGGCCGACGAAAGCCTTGCCAACGAGACGAAAGCGACCATGGAGGAAGAACTGCAGGCGCTTCTCAAAAGTGAAAACGGCTACTATGTGTACAGTGCCAGCGAGTGGCTGGAGGAAATGAACAAGATGATCAACATGGTCATCGTGATACTTACCGGCATCGCCAGCATCTCGCTACTGGTGGGCGGCATCGGCATTATGAACATCATGCTGGTGTCGGTCACCGAGCGCACCCGAGAGATCGGCATCCGCAAGGCGCTGGGCGCAAAGGAACGCACCATTCTGGCGCAGTTCGTGGTGGAGGCAGCTACCACCTCTGCGCTGGGCGGCGTTTTAGGCATTGCGCTGGGCTATGTAATGTCCATGGTGGCGAACAGGGTGCTGCCCATGTTCATGACTGATACCACCGTTACGGTAAGCCCCTCCTTTAACTCCATTGTGGTGGCCTTTGGCATCTCGGTGGGCATCGGCGTGCTGTTCGGTTATCTGCCGGCACGGCGCGCAGCCCGGCTGAACCCCATTGAAGCATTGCGCTACGATTGAGCGCGGCGGCGTGATAAACAAAGAACAAGAGGTACGACCAATGAAAAAACGGATTCTCGCATTTCTGCTGGCGGTCAGCATTGCGGTGTCGGTGCTGGTGCTGCCGGTCTCGGCGGCCAGCATCAACAATACGGCTCTGCAGACGGCTATCACTCTGGGCGCTGTGCCCACCGGTCAGGAGCTTGGCGCCAACGTTACCCGCGGTGCCTTTGCCAAAATGCTGGTGTCCTTTTCCACCTACCGGGAGAGTGTGGACGCGCAGGGAACTGTGGGCACATTGTACCGGGATGTGCCCGGCACCTCCCAGTGGGCACCCTACATCCGCATTGCGGTGCAGCAGGGCTGGATGAACGGCTACACCGACGGCTCCTTCCGCCCGGACAACACCGTCACGCTGGAGGAAGCCTGTGCAGCGGTGCTGAAGCTGCTGAGCTATAAGACCACCGACCTGACCGGCTCCTTCCCGCAGGCACAGCTGAACAAGGCGCAGCAGATCGGTCTGCGGGATCAGCTGACCTGTACGCAGGGTCAGGCTATGACCTACGAGCAGTGCACCCTGCTGCTGTACAACGCCCTGCGCGCCAACACCGCAAGCGGCAGCGCCTACGGCAGCTCGCTGGGCTTTACGGTGTCCAACGGTCAGGTGGATACCTCCTCGGTGCTGCTCAAGAGCCGCAAGGGTCCCTTTGTGGCGGAGGAGGGCACCCAGCTGCCCTTTACACCGGTGAGCGTCTACCGCAACGATAAGACCTCCGCTTCGGCAGAGCTGAACAAGTACGATGTGTACTATTACAGCGAAAGCCTGCAGACGGTGTGGATCTACACCCGCCGCGCCGCAGGCCGCATTACCGCGGTATCGCCCAGTGCCAGCGCACCTACAGCACTGACTGTGGCGGGCAGCACCTACAGTCTGGGCAGCTCTGCGGTGGCGTCCAAGATCTCCTCCCTGAACGGCGGCGGCGTGGGCGAAATAGTCACCCTGCTGCTGGGCATGGACAACGAGGTAGCCGATGTGATCACCGGCGAGGAAGCCGACAGCGTGTTCTACGGCGTGGTGCAGACCGCCAACCGCAGTCTTGTAGAGGATAACGGCGCAGACGTGCTGCAAAAGATCTCGGTGATGTGCACCGACGGCATCACCCGCACCGTGAACATCGACAAAAGCCTGAACTATCCCACCGGCTGGCTGGTAGAGATCAGCGTGACACCCGAAGGGGAGCAGGTGACCGCCATCGAGTCCAAATCGGTCAGCGGTACCATCAACGACACCGCCACCGCGCTGGGGGACTATGCTCTGGCCGATGACGTACAAATTTTGGAAACGACATCGGAGGGGTTGGCTGGGACGGTTCGTCCCAGCCGAATAGCGGGGACAAAGCTGAATGCCCTGACCGTGCGTTACTATACGCTGAATGAGCAGGGACAGATCGACCGCCTGATCCTGAACGATGTCACCGGCGACCTGTGGAAATACGGCGTGCTGGACGATGTGAAGAATCTGGCCGTCAACGCCGGCTCCATTCTGGGCACCCTGACCGGCAGCGGCTCCTCCGGTTCGGGGAGCAGTTCCTCCGGGAACAGCTCTTCCAGCTCCGGCAGCACCGGCAGTACCACCAACACCACGACGGTGACGGATGATCTGCGCGATGTACTGGTGCCCACCACCAGCGAGATCCTGTGGGGCGTCATTGACGGCTCGCTGCTGAGCACGGTCTGGAACCGCATCACCAGCAGCTCCGGTTCGCTGCTGAGCATCGGTCTCAAGCAGCTGGCCGATATCACTGGTCAGCCCATGAGCACCATCCTCAACTTTGTGGGCGGCGGCGCTACTTATATCTGTTACGTCAACGGCAGTCAGGCCAGCTTTTCCACCTCCGTCAAGTATCCGGTGCTGGCGGGCGGTCTGGCAGTGCGGCAGAACGTGAACGGCACGGTAAAGGCCATGATCCAGCTGATGCCCATGAAGATCGACAAGGTGGGCGCAGCATCGGTGATGAGCAACGGCACCCGCTACGAGACGGCTGACGATATGCAGGTGTACCTGTGGTACAAGGGTCAGTATTATGCCACCAAGCTTTCCGAGGTGAGCTCCGAGGGCTACTACCTGACCGGCTGGTACGATAACTTTGGCTGCGCAGCAGGCAAGCGCGTGCGGGTGATCGTGGCAGTCAAAAAGGACTGATGGACTACTATGACCCCCGGCGCAGGGCGCTGCGGGCGGTACGGCAGCTGCTCTACCCGCGTGAGTGCCCCTTCTGCGGCCGGGTGCTGGGAGATGTACGGGATTGCCCGGACTGCGCAGAGCAGCTGGAAGCGCTGCGCCGCAAGCCGGGTATCCGGCTGGACCCGGCGCAGCACTATATCAGCAATCTGGCCGGTGCAGCTGCGCCCTACCGCTACAGCGGCTGTGTGCGGCGCGGCATCCTGAACACAAAGTATCAGGGCAAGCCGTGGCGGGCTGTGGAGATGGGCAACCGTCTGGTGCAGCTGGCCTTTGGCGGAGAACTGACCGTACAGTACGGCGAGCTGCTCCCGCAGCCGGTGCCGTGGGCAGCTATCGGGTACGACCTGATCGTGCCGGTGCCGGCCTCCGGCAAAAAGCGCGGCTACAACGTGCCGGAACTGATGGCGCTGCCGCTGGCAAAAGCCATGGAGGTGCCGCTGGAACCGCAGGCGCTGGTGCGCACCCGCGCCAAACGGCATCAGGCTGGTCTGCCGCTGGAGCAGCGCATGGCCAACGTAGCAGGCGCGTTCCGGGCGGCACAGCCGCAGCAGGTGGAGGGCAAGCGCATCCTGCTGGTAGATGACGTGATCACCACCGGCACGACCGCTGCCGCCTGCGCACAGGCACTGCTCCATGCCGGGGCAGACAGCGTGTTCGCGCTGGCCTTTGCCACGGTAGAGTTTGGCGCACCGCCGGACGACACCACCCCGATCTGCGAGGATGACGAGGAAGATGCATATAGCGATTTTTGAAAATAACGCTCTTTCGCGCATCCCTTCGGCGGGCAAAGGCCGGGAAAGCAAAATGTAAAAACGGCATAAGAAATTTGGAAAAAGCGCTTGACAAAACGGGAAAAGTCGGGTATACTAATCAAGCTGTGAGCGGAAAACGCAAACAGATATCCGGGTGTAGCGCAGTTTTGGTAGCGCGCTTGAATGGGGTTCAAGAGGCCGTGAGTTCGATTCTCGCCACTCGGACCATAAATCCAACGATTTCACGTTAGAAATCGTTGGATTTTTTTGTTTATAGGCTGGCCTCATTTGGTTTTGACCACAATTTTGACCACAATGCCAAAGATTTTATCTGGTCTAATTAGTGCCGTTCCGTCCAATTTTCAGGCCGAAAATGCCTCGCTGAACAACTGGATCGCACTCTGCCGAATGGATTCCTGAACATGGAGATAATGCTCAGTCATCTCGGTGTCGGCGTGGCCTACGATGCTCTGGATGGTCTGAATATCCACGCCCAACGCCTGCATCGGCGATACAATTCCTTTTGTTTAATGGGCCTGTTTGACGGAGCATACAATCAAATTGTCAGGTTTTTGGCAATACTGTCGATTACGTCAAACAATTTTTTTCCCCTCCCAAAAAAATTGGATTTTGGAGTGTTTTTCATTGACCGATTGCGGAATTAGCTGTAAAATCTAAAAAAGAATAGTGGCTGTAGAGTGGGGTACTCTACGATCTGCTCGATCTTTAAGTATTATGATAAGGATTACGCCAATGCGGTGCTGGAACTGCAGGCGGCCGTCCGGTTACAGGGAGCAGGTACTGAAAGCTATCGGGGGTCTTGCTATTGCACTTGCCAATGATGGAAAGCTGGAAGAGGCACAGCAGGAGCTGGATACATTGCAGAAAAAAGGCGCTTCCTTCGGTGACTGTGATCTGGTTGCGGCAGAGATTCTGTCCTTGCAAAAGAACTATGATCAGGCGCTTGCGCTTTACATAAAAGTGTTCAATGAGGTGGAGGACCCGCAGCTCCTGAGCCATGCTTACCTGTCAGCCGCAAATGCAGCGCTGAATCAGGACGATATGGAAAAGGCTGTGCGCATTCTGAAACAGGGATGCCAGAATCTTCCGGAAGGTCAGGCTGTGCTTCAAAAGGAGATGCTTGCGGATCTTATGATGCAGCAGGCAGCATCTGACAAAGAAAATGCAGAAGAATACTATGCTGAAGCGCAGCAGCTGCTGGAGGAACTGGTGGACAGCGGCTACGATACTATTGCCACCCGGTTGAATCTGGCAACTGTACTGCAGGCATTGGATCAGTACAGTGAAGCTGAAAAGGTTTTGAAAGATCTGCAGGAGCAGTATCCATCGGATTATCGTTTTGATATGCAGATGGCCTATCTTCTGATCGACCAGCTCCGCACCAGCGGATGGCTCAAATAAGGAGGGAATACCTGCGTCTACCGGACAAATCTTTTGTGTGGTTGGAATCGTTGGCATGATCGTTTCGGCTGTTGCGGCAGTCATTTCAGCATGGATCCTGCGCAGGCAGGAAAAAAGCTGAAGGAACAGATCTGGAACGAGTATCAATAAAAATCAATCGATTAAGGGGTATGAAAAAATGCTGAAAAAACTTAGTGTAACGGCTGTTATTCTTGCAATGTCGGCCATGCTTCTGGTGCCGACTGCATACGCGGTGCAGTCAGTAGACGCACCGGCACAGGTGGCTTTGTGACGATTGACGGCAAGCTGTATCATGTTTCGAAGAATGGCTATGCCATCGATCGGTACGCCAAGGGTTTGCACGAGATCGACGGAGGAATGTACTATGTCAAAGAGGATGGCTCGTTCCTGACGAACAGCGCGGTAGAATACCTTACTTTTGATGCGAATGGCCGCTATACCTCTGGCAATGCAACGCTGGACAGCTATGTGGATCAGGCACTGGCTGCGTGCACAAACTCTGGCATGACGAAGGCGCAAAAGCTGCGCGCCGCCTATTTGTATGTCCGGGATTACGGCGCATACCTTGCCCGTCCGCATCAGGCAAGAGGCACAACGGCTTGGGCAGAAGAGAGCGCTTTGTTCATGTTTGAACACAAAAAGGGCAACTGCTACTGCTTTGCAGGCCAGTTCCTTTATATGGCCCGGCGGCTGGGCTACAATGCCTATGTAGTGTCTGGCGGTGTGGGCCGCAAGGACTCGGACCATGCATGGGTCATGATCTGCGAGAACGGAGTTCCCTATATCTATGATGTGGAACTGGAGTGGGGCTATCGTGCCGGCAGATACGGCCATGCAGAATATAATATGTATAAAATGCCGCTGAATAAAACGGTGTTCAGCTACCAGTTTCCGTGATTGCTGAGGTAGCCGAAAAATGGTTTTTAGTTCCGTAATTTTCTTGTTTCTGTTTTTGCCCATCGTGCTGGGATGCTATTATCTTTTGCCCGGGCGGGAAGCAAAAAATCTCTGGCTCGTCGCAGCCAGTCTGCTGTTCTATGCCTTCAGCGGGCTGTGGTATGTTCTGCTGCTGTTGTTCTCTGTGTTCTGCAATTATCTGGCCGGTCTGTTCGTCTCCGGGAGAAAGAGCGTGCTCTATGCCGCTGTGGCCGTTAATCTGGGAATCTTGGGTATTTTCAAGTATCTGACTTTTCTGGTACAGACGGTAGACCGGCTGCCGGGCGTGACGATCCCGGTGCCTTCCATCGTTCTGCCGGTGGGTATCTCGTTCTTCACCTTTCAAGGGCTGAGTTATGTGATCGATGTATACCGGAATGAACGCCTGAAGAGCACTCATTTCCGGGATGTACTGCTGTACATTGCTCTGTTTCCACAGTTGGTGGCAGGACCGATCATCCGCTATGAGGACGTGGCAGATGAGATACATAGCCGCCGAAATACGCTGGAGCAGCTGGCAAAAGGCCTGCGCCGGTTTATTGTGGGCCTGAGCAAGAAGCTGCTGATCGCCGATATCTGCGGCAATGTTGTAGCACTGATCTACAACGCCGACCGCTCTGTGCTGGACAGCCGGACGGCTTGGCTGGCCGCGGTGTGCTATCTGATGCAGATCTATTTCGACTTCAGCGGATACAGCGATATGGCCATCGGTCTGGGCTTGTGCTTTGGGTTCCACTTCAAGGAAAACTTCAATTATCCGTACGTCTCGGCCAGTATTCAGGAATTCTGGCGCAGATGGCATATCTCCCTTTCCACCTGGTTCCGGGAATACCTGTATATCCCACTGGGCGGCAACCGGAAGGGCAAGGCAAAGACTTACTGGAACAAGCTGATCGTGTTTTTCTGCACGGGGCTGTGGCATGGTGCAAACTGGACCTTTATCGTCTGGGGCCTGTGGCATGGCTTCTTTATCGTGGCAGAGGACGCCGTTAAAAAGCTGTTCGGGCTGGAAAAACATGGCAAAGGCGGGCGGAACCCTGCGTGTGTGGTGCTGAAACATTTGTACACACTGCTTGTGGTGCTGGTTGGCTTTGTGATCTTCCGTGCAGACAACATGGGGCAGGCCTTCTCAATGATAGGAGCCATGTTTTCCGGTGGCTCTGCCTCTGCGCAGACAGGGCTGCTGCTGGCGCAGTGTCTGACCCCGCTGACCCTGTTTGCACTGGCGGTTGGCCTTGTGGGCAGTACGCCGGTTTTGCCGCTGGTCTGCCGTAAAGCAGAGCAGCAGACCGGAAGCGTGTATGCATGCCTTCAGGCACTGAGTTATGCAGGGGCGCTGGCGCTTTTGCTGGTGGATATCCTGCATCTGTCGGCTGCATCCTATGTGCCTTTTATCTATTTCCAGTTCTGAGGTGGAAAAATGCAAGTGAAAAAATTAGGATATATCCTGTTTGTGGGGGTCATTGCCACAATTTGCATTTTGCCTGTGGCTGTGATGCCTTGGCAGACGGAAAAAGCGGTGGGCAATGAGCAGCTTGCATCCTTTCCTGAATTACGGAAAGAGGATGGCAGCTTCAATACCGGTATCCTGAATGAGTTTTCGGATTATTTTGCGGATCATTTCGGGCTCCGTCATGAGATGATCACCTTGAACGATCAGCTTACCGGAACCGTGCTCAAAACGCTGGACAGCAGCAGTGTGCTGTTGGGAAAAGACGATTGGCTGTTCTATAAAAGCACCCTTGCGGACTATACCGGCGCAGAACTCTTTACAGCCCGGCAGAGTTATGCGGCCGCTCATGTACTGGGTCTGATGCAGGAATACTGCGAAGAGAACGGCATTGGGTTCTGCTTTACCATCGCACCCAATAAAAATTCCCTGTATAGCGGTCAGATGCCGGCACGATATACGGCAGCCTCCGTACGGAACGCCCAACTGCTTCAGCAGCAAATGGAACAGCAGAACGTCCGGTATGTGGATCTGTTCAAAACACTGTCTGACCACGAAGAGCAGCTGTATTACCGTCGGGACAGCCACTGGAATATGCGGGGCGCACAGCTGGCAGCACAGACTTTGCTGAAAGAACTGAAAGGCTCTGAAGCGGAGTTTGATTCCTGCATCAATGGAAAAACATCCCCGCATACCGGCGACCTGTATGAGATGGTGTACCCTGCCGGAAACGAGACGGAACAGGATACGGCATACGACTTTACCTGTCAGTATGACGAAAAATTCCACTCGGCAGATGATATCACGATCCACACGGAAAATTCGGCGGCAGACGAAAGCATTTTTGTATACCGCGATTCCTTTGGCATCAATCTGCATCCTTTTCTGGCACAGAGCTACGGCAACGCCTGTTTCTCCCGGAATATGCCCTACCTTTTGACGGCTGTTACAGAAGAGCAGCCCGATGTGCTGCTGGTGGAACTGGTGGAACGCAACCTGAACTGGCTGCTGGAACGCGCCCCGGAAATGCCTGCTCCGGAACGCACGGCAGTCCCGGCAGCAGATACCGGTACAAGTGCGAAGGCACAACGGAAGGACAGCCGAATGGAGGGGACTTTCTGCCTGACAGGCAATCTGAGCGGGCAGCGTGTGGATGACGACTCTCCGATCTACATTCTGGCAGAGACCGAAACCTACGAAGCTTCCCCCTGCGGAGAGGGAACACAGCCGTTTACGGCGTATCTTCCGCAGAATGTGCGGGAGCAGCAACTAAAAGCAGCATTTCTGTCGGACGGTGAATGGGTTTTTTGCGCCCTGGCCGACTGACTGAAAGAATAGAAAGAAGGAACAAAAAATGAATGTAAACTATAAGATGATGGGTGTAGTGCTCTGCGGTGCGATGCTTCTGGCATCGGGATGCGGGGCAAAAGCAGAAACGACCGCTTCCTCGGCTGTGGAATCCGAATCGGTTTCCGTTGTGGCATTGGAGGCTGCTTCGTCGGAGGCTGTGCCGGAAAGCGAGGCGGTCTCGGAGGCAGTTTCCGAAGCTTCTTCTGCGGTAAGCGAGGCGGCATCGGAGAAACCGACAGAATCCAAGGCAGAATCCAAGGCCGAGACTGCGGCAAAATCTAAGCCTGCAAAGCAGGAGACGGCTGCTTCCTCCAAAGAAGAAAAGACGGAGCCTGTGGAAAGCAAGCCCGTTACAGAGACTGCTCCGGCAGAAACTGCCAGCCTGGAAACTGCCCTGAAGTATGTGGGCAAAGACGTTTCCAAGCTGTATGCCGCTATTGGCAAGCCGAACAGTTCGGAGTATGCTTCCAGCTGCATCGGTGATGGCGAGGATGGCCTGCTGTATTACAACGGCTTTACTGTGACGACCTACCGTGAAAACGGTAAAGAGACGGTACAGGACGCCTATTAAACATGAAATTCGGCCTCTGGCATTCCACCGGGGGCTGAATCTTTATATGGGAAGATGAGAATGAAACGCCAGAAGATCAAACGATATCGGTTTAGCGTGACGCAGAATACGCGCAGAAGAAGGGCGGCAAGGCCGCTGAAAGCCGTCGGTGTAGTACTGGTGTGCCTGTGTCTGCTCACAGGGGTCGCTTTTGGAGTTTACAAAGCGATCCAGAGTAAGACTACGGGGTGGCACGGCGAAGGACTGCATCGCTACTATATCTCGCCGACTACCGGCACCCGTGCGCAGGGGCTGTATGAGATCAACTATAAGCTCTACTATTTTGGCAGCAACAACTTTTTGAAGACCGGCTGGATCGAAGAGAACGGCTATGTCGGCTATGCCAACGCAGATGGAGAGCTCACCCAGGGCGAAGCGAAGATAGACGGAAAATACTACTATTTCCAACCGGAGACCGGCCAGTTGTACACCGGCTGGATCATGCTGGACGGAGTGCAGTACTGCTTTGACGAAACCGGACATCCGCGCACCGGTACTTATCAGGAGGACGGAAAGGTCTGGGAACTGGATAGCGATGGACGGGTCAAAAACCGACTGAACGGTTGGAAAAAAACGGACGGCGTCCTGAAATACTACAACAACAGCGGCGCACCGGCACAGGGCTGGACAGAGATCGATGGAAAGGATTATTTCTTTGTGGACGGTGTCAGTCAGGCCGGCTGGGTTGAAACGGATGCGGGCACGCGCTATTTGGACGGCAACGGAAATCAGATGACCGGATGGTGTGTGATCGACGGCCAGCCCTATGCTTTTGGGACAAATGGTGAACTGAAGCAGGGATGGGATCATTCCCATGAAAAAAGCTACTATTTTATCAACGGCGTCAGTCAGTCGGGCACATTCGGGGAGGGCGCACTTAGCAGCAACCTGAACGGCAGCGGCAGTGTTCAGCCGGTTGGGAATCAGGCACCGGAGGACGATCTTGCAGAGGATGCCGAGGGCGAACCGCCGGAGGAAGAACTGCTGGAAGCGCAGCCGACACAGACCGAAACAACGGAAGCGGGGCAGACTGCCCCGGCGGCACAACAGCCGACGCAGTCGCCGGAGGGATCGGCGGCAGAGCAGGAGACCGCATTGAAGGCACCGACAGCGCCGGAAACTCCGGCACAGGAACAGCAGGAAGAAGGGACGGAAAATACATGAAAACAACAAGACGTGATTTTCTGTGCCTTTCGGCCATGGCATGCGCATGGCTTCTGACGGGCTGCCAGAACCCCACAGTGGAAGAGCGGGCTGTCAGCTGGCAGCAGCAGGAAGTCAGTGATCCGGTCTCTGAAACCGGACCGATGT
Source organism: Faecalibacterium prausnitzii (assembly GCF_003324185.1). GTDB lineage: Bacteria > Bacillota > Clostridia > Oscillospirales > Ruminococcaceae > Faecalibacterium > Faecalibacterium prausnitzii. Next base: position 32,917 of record NZ_PXUP01000017.1, on the reverse strand, counting down.
GGAATGCAGCACTGGACGACAATGCAGTTCTGCGGGATGGCATCCGCGTTCCCCAGAACTTCGAACTGCCGTTGGAAGGTTCAACAGGCTTTGCAGGGGCGGCTGTGATGCTGCTGTACGAGAGACCGGATGGGACCAGTACGGTACTGCGCAGACTTGCAGCGGGAGATATGTTTTATATCCGGCAGGAGTCTGGCGCATATTGGCAGGTCTGCCTGCTGGACGGCACCGTGGGCTGGTTGGAAAATGAACTGTGTATGATCAATCTGCCCGATGTTCTGCCTTCCATCGTATACGAAAACCCCAATGCCAAGGCATCGATCTTTAAAACCTGCGGAAAGGATATTGAAGGCATTACGGGACAGAAACTGTATGACGGCCTGTTCTACAACCAGCGCCTTGGGCGGGATGAGTATCTAATGCCTATCAATTACGCTATGGCAAAAAAGGTTGGTGCAGCGCAGAAAAACGCTTTGAAGGCGGGCGATTGTCTGAAGATCATAGAGACATTCCGGCCCTATGAGGTGCAGATGCTGGTAAAGGATGCAGTGTACGCCAAGGCAAGGATGGACAAGGAACTGATGACGGCACTGAACAAGGGCGCGTGGAATATCGGCTGGTTTATTGCAACGTCTCTTTCCAACCATCAGCGCGGTGTGGCAATGGACACGACCCTGCTGCGCATCACTGAGCAGACAGAGCACAGCATGGCGGGGTGTCCCTTTGTACAGGTGACCGGTGAGGAATACGCCATGCCCTCTGCCATGCACGAGCTGAGCAGTGCGGCGGCCTGCTTTACCGGCCCGGTAACTTCTAATTCGGCCACCGCATGGAAGCGGGCCACTGCATCGGCATCCATGACAGACGGTGCGCGGCGGCTGCAGGGGTACTGTACCAATGCAGGCATGACACCGCTGGCCTCGGAGTGGTGGCACTTTAACGATCTGGATGCACAGAATAAGGTGCGCATGACCTCTGGAAACGGAAAATTCTGGCTGGACGGCTGTGTCAGCTGGAAAATGTTTGAAGCATAACTTTGGGGTTGCGCTTTGGAGGAATACAAAATGTAGCAACTGAAAAAAGCAAAAAAGCGCTTTTCAGCCTGTTGCTATTGCTGGCAGCACTTGCGGTGCTGGCAGCCTGCTGGCACGCGGCTACCAGCTGCGCTACTACGATGCCAACGGCAAGATGCTGGCTGTCTACGCCAACGAGACCGCATGGGCAGACGTGAGCGAAGCCGAGAACGGCGCAGTCACCGCCGAAGCCCTGACTGCCGCCGCCCCCACTGCGGAAGAGATCGGTGCGGTATCCCTGAGCAAGCTCTATGTCTACTATGGCAGCCACGAAAACCGCAGCCGTGAAGGTGAGGGCGTGTGGCTCGTCCTGAACCCCGGCAAAAAAGACCTGACCGCGTAAAGCCCTGCATCACTCGGAAATTGCGCAGCAGGTCATTCGGATCGAGAATGGGCAAACTCTGTTAGGAGGACTGTATTATGAATACCACATTGCGGCGGGATGCGGATGAGATCATCTGTTCCAGCATTCAGGCGGTTCTGCCGGATAAAGCCGTGTGCCGCGCGCTGGAGGACTTTCAGCCCGGAGGCGGCAGAGTGCTGCTGGTGGCGGCAGGCAAGGCCGCTTGGCAGATGGCATACGCCGCCGTGCAGACACTGGGGCGCGTGGACGGCGGCGTGGTGGTGACTAAGTATGGCCATGTAAAAGGCAGAATCCCTGGTGTAAATTGTTATGAGGCAGGTCATCCCGTACCGGATGCCAACGGCTTTGCAGCCACCGAAAAAGCTTTGGCGCTGGTACAGGGGCTGACCGCAGAGGACACGGTGCTGTTTTTGCTTTCCGGCGGCGGCAGCGCCCTGTTTGAAAAGCCGCTTGTCCCCGGCGGGGAATTGCAGGACATCACCAATCAGCTCCTTGCCAGCGGAGCCGATATCGTGGAGATGAATACCATCCGCAAGCGGTTGTCCGCTGTCAAGGGCGGTCGGTTCGCACAGCACTGCGCGCCCGCAAGGGTGTTCAGCATCGTGCTCAGCGATATTCTGGGCGATCCGCTGGATATGATCGCCAGCGGCCCGGCGGTGCCGGATAGCTCCACCTGTGCGCAGGCTTTTGCCATTGCGGAAAAATACCACCTGGACCTGTCAGAACAGGCAAAGGCGCTGCTGGCGCAGGAAACGCCGAAAGCCCTTGACAACGTGACCGCGCAGATCACTGGCAGCGTCCGAGAGCTGTGCACCGCTGCCGCTAAAGCCTGCCGGGAGCTGGGATATGAGCCCATCCTCCTCACCGACCGGCTCTGTTGCGAAGCCAAGGAGGCAGGCAGCTTTCTGGGGGCCATCGCCCGCACCCATGCGGGACAAGGAAAAAAGCTAGCCTTTATCGCGGGCGGGGAAACCGTGGTGCACCTGACCGGCAAAGGGCTGGGCGGGCGCAATCAGGAGCTGGCGCTGGCCGCAGCCCCGGCACTGGCCGGACAAAACGCGGCGGTGTTCTCGGTGGGCAGTGACGGCACCGACGGCCCTACCGATGCCGCCGGCGGCTATGTGGACGGCGACACCGCCGCAGCACTGGCGGCAAAGGGCTGGAACGTGTTCGACACCCTGCAAAACAACGATGCCTACCACGCCTTGCAGGCGGTGGATGGGCTTATCATCACAGGCGCTACTGGTACCAACGTCAATGATGTTGCCGTGGTGCTGATCGGGGGAGAAGTGCAGGCAGACGCCTGAACCCTGCTTGCCCGGTGCGCGGTGCTCCTATAACATTTGACCCCGCTTTGCCCGCTTTACCCGGGCAGGCGGGTTTTTTTGTTGAAAATACTTGACAGTTCTTCTGCAAAATGATATGATTTTGATATCAGAAAGAAACACTTCCGACCCTGATAAGGAGGGACTTGTTATGGAAGAGAAAATTTTGAATACCCGCAAAAACGGCATGGCCGCGCTGCTGCTCACCCTGCTGGGCTATGTGGTGGCCATTGCCCTGTTCATTTACAGCATCACCCTGCTGAATGCAGACCGGATGCTTCTGGGCGTGCCGCTGCTGATTTTGTCCATTGCGTATTGGATCGCAGGCATTTTCCTGTTCTGCGGTCTTAAGGTGTTAAAGCCGCAGGAGGCGCTGGTGCTCACCCTGTTTGGTGATTACATCGGCACCCTGAAGGGACAGGGTTTTTACTGGGTGAACCCCTTCTGTACCGCCGTCAACCCCGCTGCCGGCACCCGCCTGAGCCAGAGCGGAGATGTGAACAGCAAGGAGAACAGCGTGGCTGCGCTGTTTGGCAATAACGGCCAGAATGCTCAGATGAGCGCCGAGTCCATGAGCAAAAAGATCTCGCTCAAGATGATGACCCTGAACAACTCCCGCCAGAAGATCAACGATTGTCTGGGCAACCCGGTGGAGATCGGCATTGCAGTCATCTGGCGCGTGACCGATACCGCCAAGGCTGTGTTCAACGTGGATAACTATAAGGAATACCTCTCCCTGCAGTGCGACAGCGCCCTGCGCAACGTGGTGCGGGTGTACCCCTATGATGTTTCTCCCAACGTGGACACCACCGGCGACGGCGTAGCCGATGAGGGCAGCCTGCGCGGCTCTTCTGAGGTGGTGGCTGCCCGCATCCGGGACGAGATCCAGAAGAACGTGGCAGAGGCAGGTATCGAGGTGGTGGAGGCCCGCATCACCTATCTGGCCTATGCACCGGAAATTGCAGCGGTCATGCTGCAGCGCCAGCAGGCCAGCGCCATCATTGATGCCCGCAAGATGATCGTGGACGGCGCTGTGGGCATGGTGGAAATGGCGCTGGATCGTCTGAACGAGAACAAGGTAGTGGAACTGGACGATGAGCGCAAGGCGGCAATGGTATCCAATCTGCTGGTGGTGCTGTGCGGCAACCGGGATGCCCAGCCCATCGTGAACAGCGGCAGCCTGTACTGATATGGCAGAGCCGAAAAAACAGGTGCCCCTGCGCCTGAACGCCAAGCTCTACGATGCTCTTGCCGCTTGGGCAGAGGATGACTTCCGCTCGGTGAACGGGCAGATCGAATATCTGCTTACCGAGTGTGTGCGTCAGCGCAAAAAGAACGGGAAATATGTCTCCGACCAGCTGGATGTCCCGCCGGAGCTGGATCTCCATTGAAGAACCCGTGAAAAAACGTTTGGAGCGCGCCGCAGAGCACGCCAAACGCAAATTATTCACAAGGCCGCTGCACAAGACCGGTGCAGTGGCCTTGTGTTTGTCGGGGAAAAGCCGTGCCTTCCGGCGGGAAGCAGGGACAAATGAGCGCTGATTTGATATATCAATTGAGCGCGCAATGCTCCGGTATTTCGTCGAAAAAGGCGACCGAAGCTGCGGAAATGACTTGAAGAGACAGGAGAAGATGGACAGATATCTGGGCGAAAACGTTTCTTTTTTGGGCTTTTCCGGAAAAAAACTTGCCTAAAAGTTTGCAGCGTGCTAAACTAACAGCGGGGAATTGTTTTGCGTAAGCAGATAGGGGGATGAAGCTATGAAAATACTGGTTGTGGATGACGGTCAGCTTGCGATCAATTCGCTGATCCGCATCCTGTGCCGGGTGGCACCGGACTGTGACTATATCAGTGCCATGACGACTGACGATGCCCTGACGTGGATGCGGCAGGGCCCGATGGATGCTGCCTTTTTGAACCTGGAAATGCCGGGCATGAATGGCCTTGCCCTTGCCCGCATGATTCAGAAATTGCAGCCCCGCTGCAATATCATCGTGGTCACCGAGCACCCGGAGTATGCACTGGAAGCATTGCAGATCTTCGTCAGCGGTTTTCTGCTCAAGCCCGCCAACGAGGCCGATGTGCGCAATGTGCTGGAAAATCTGCGCTACCCGCCGGAAACGGCACCTGTGGGCATCAAGATCCAGTGCTTCGGCAACTTTGAGATCTTTGTGGGCGGACGTCCGCTCTCCTTCAAGCGCAGCAAAAGCAAGGAGCTGCTGGCCTACCTTGTGGACCGCAACGGCGCCACCTGTACCAACGGCGAGATGCTGGCTGTCCTGTGGGAGGATAAGCCCGACACCGCCTCGCTGCACAGCCACCTGCGCAATTTGATCTTTGACCTCAGCCATACGCTGGAGGATGCAGGGGTCAACGGGCTGCTGGTACGCGGCCGCAGCACCTTGGCGCTGGATACCAGCAAGGTGGACTGCGATTATTATAACTTCCTGCGGGGAGACCGCTCAGCCTTCAACTCCTACCGGGGCGAGTATATGACCCAGTATTCCTGGGCAGAGGTTACCCGCTCGGCGCTGCGCCAGCAGGCCGCAGCTATGCCCAAAAGCGGGTCTATCCCAAGCTATTACGTCCCGCCCACGGGCTTTTAAAACTGCATAAAACGCCAAAGGCTGCTGCGCAAACGATGCGCAGCAGCCTTTATCATTCTCTTAAAATCGTTCCAGCTCCAGCAGATATTCCTTGATCTCCAGTCCCTCGGCGTAGCCGGTCAGGCTGCCGTCTGCGCCGATGACCCGGTGGCATGGCACCACGATGCACAGCGGGTTGCGGTGGCAGGCGCTGCCTACGGCGCGGCTTGCCTTGGGTTTGCCCAGCGCCGCCGCCAGTTGCCCGTAGGTGCGCACCTCCCCATAGGGAATCTTGCGCAGCTGCGCCCATACCGCCTGCTGAAAGGCCGTGCCCTTTGCCGCCAGCGGCAGGTCGAACTCCCGGCGCACCCCGGCAAAATATTCGTTCAGCTGCTCCTCGGCTTCCTGTAACAGGGGCGTTTCCACCACCCTGCGGGGCAGAGGTTCCAGCTCCGGCGCACCGTCCGGGCAAAAATGTACCCCGCACAGCGCGTCGTTTTCCTCCTCCAGACAGATGGCACCAAGGATGCTGTTGATGTACCAGACGTTCAAAACCGGCCTCTTCCTTTCCTGCAAGAATGTGCTATACTGGTATTATCTTAACACAAAAATTTCCGTGAGGAAAGGGGCGTTTCAACTATGGTCAAGGCACTGGAAGACATCATTGCAAAAAGCAGCAGCATCGTCTTTTTTGGCGGCGCGGGCGTTTCTACGGAGAGCGGCATCCCGGATTTCCGCAGCGTGGACGGCCTGTACCACCAGAAATACGACTACCCGCCCGAAACCATCCTCAGCCATACCTTCTGGGAGGAAAACCCGGAGGAATTTTACCGTTTTTACCGCGACAAGCTGATCGTAAAGGGTGCAAAGCCCAACGCCGCCCATCTGCGGCTGGCAAAGCTGGAGCAGCAGGGCAAGCTGCGGGCTGTGGTCACCCAGAACATTGACGGCCTGCATCAGGCGGCGGGCAGCAAAACCGTGTACGAGCTGCACGGCAGCACCCTGCGCAACTACTGCACCCGCTGCGGCAGATTCTACGATGTGGATTTCATCGCAAACAGCACCGGTGTGCCCCGCTGCACCGAGTGCGGCGGCATCGTAAAGCCGGACGTGGTGCTTTACGAGGAGGGCTTGGACGAGGAGGTGCTGTCCGGCGCGGTGGATGCCATCCGCCATGCCGATACCCTTATCATCGGCGGCACCAGTCTGGTGGTGTACCCCGCCGCCGGGCTCATCCGGTACTTCCGGGGCGATAATTTGGTGGTCATCAACATGCAGCCCACCGGGGCTGATGCTTCTGCCGACCTGTGCATCGCAAAGCCCATCGGGCAAGTGCTGAGCGAGGACATCTCGCTGGACTGATTTTTGCACTGTAAGGCGCGCTGTTTCGCGCCGGTTCGCGCGCAGTTTTCCGTATGCTGATGGAAAGAACATCAGAACGGAGGAACTGCAAATGATCCAGGTATGCGACCCGCCGCGTCAGCGGCAGGTACGGCGGCTTTCCGCCGAGGAATTTTTTACATTGGTGCGCTGTGGCGGGGCGGGGTTTTACCGCCCCTGCTCCGAGGTGCTGCGGATGCTGATCGCAGGCGAGGCGTGGGGCACAGCCGGGGCAGCGCTGCTGGTGCTGCCCCTTACCGCCGATACCGCCGCCGCAGCGGCACTGCGCAGCTGGCTGGGACGCCGGCAGCTGGAGGGCGGCTGTCTGCTCACCCCGCTGGTGCGTACCGGCGAGGAGTTGCCCGCCCGGCTGGTGGAAATTGCCGCAGCCCGGGCAGACCGGCTGCGCCGCAAGGGCACGGTATGGGCGGTGGTAGAGTGCACCGAAACGGCGGCAGCGCTGTTGCCGCTGTATTTTCGGCAGGGCTTCGGGCTGCGGGCGCTGCGCCCGCTGGAAAGCCTTGCGCCCTGCTTTTTGCTGTGCACCGGCTGCGCGCCCGTCCGCACTGCACCGGTGTGGGTGCCGCTGGAGGACAGGGTACAGCTGGCGCGGCTGCTGGCAAAGGGCTATGCCGCGCTGGACAGCCGCCCCTACGGCGGCAGCCTTGCGCTGGCACTTTATCCGCTGAAAGAAACGGAATAACGTAAACCAGAGAGGGAATGAGAAATTATGAAGGCAGTGATTCTGGAAAGCTATGTGATGGAAGAAGGGGACTTGGACTGGTCCGGGGTAAAGGCACTGGTGCCGGACACCACCAGTTATGTGCGTACCGACTACGCCGACATCGCGCCCCGCATCGGGGATGCAGAACTGGTGTTCATCAACAAGTGCCGCATTGACGAGGCAGTGCTGGCGCAGTGCCCGAACCTCAAGTGGGTGGGCATCATCGCCACCGGTACGGATAATATCGACCTTGAAGCCTGCCGCCGCCATGGGGTGGCAGTGGCCAACGTGCCGGGGTACTCTACTTACAGTGTAGCACAGATGACCTTCAGTCTGCTGCTGGCCATCTGCCAGTGCGCCCAGCGGTACGACCGGGCAGTAAAGGCCGGATACTGGCAGCTGGGCATCCCGGCAGAGTACGGTCTGCTGCCGCAGGTGGAGCTGCTGGGCAAGACTTTTGGCATCTACGGCTACGGCAGCATCGGCCGCCAAACCGCCCGCATTGCAAAGGCCTTTGGCATGGAGGTGCTGGTGTGCACCCGCACGGTGCGCCCGGAGTACGCCGCCGATGGGGTGGAATTCGTGGACTTTGACACCCTGCTTGCCCGCAGCGATGTGCTCAGCCTGCACTGCCCGGCCACCCCGGAAACCCGCGGGCTGATCAGCCGGGAAGCCCTTGCAAAAATGAAGCCCGGTGCCATTCTGCTGAACACTGCCCGGGGCGCACTGGTGGACGAGGAAGCCGTAGCCGATGCGCTGGAAAGTGGCAAGCTTGCCTTTTACGGTGCCGATGCCTTTGCCACCGAGCCACTGCCGCCCCAAAGCCGGTTGCGCAGTCTGCCGGGCGCGGTGCTCACCCCGCATATCGCATGGACCACCAAGGAAGCATTGCAGCGGCTGATGGATATCACTACCGGCAATCTGCGCAGCTTTCTGGCCGGGAAAGGCGAGAATATCGTCAACCCTTGATTTTGGCAGGGCACTGTACTATACTGTTCCATGATTTCATGCTCTCCCGGCAAAGGAACTGCCGTAAAAATAACGTATGCACAAGAGCATCCGGCAGCTTTGCCGCTGCTCTGAGGGAGGTAAAAATGAGTTACGCCATCGTATTCAGCAGCAAAACCGGCAACACCGCACTGCTGGCACAGACCCTGCAGGAGCAGCTGCCGCAGGCAGACTGCTGCTATTTCGGCGCACCGGACGCTGCCGCGCTGGCAGCGGATACTTTATATGTGGGCTTCTGGACGGACAAGGGTAAGGCGGACGCCGACACGCTGGAATTTTTGCAGCAGCTGCACGGCAAGCGGGTATTCCTGTTCGGCACCGCAGGCTTTGGTGGCAGTGCACCCTACTTTGAAAAGATCCTTGCCGCTACCCGGAAGGCGCTGGATGGCAGCAACACCGTCATTGGCAGCTTTATGTGTCAGGGCAAAATGCCGGTGTCCGTCCGGCAGCGGTACGAGGCCATGAAGGCAAAGCCTTTGCACATCCCCAATCTGGATGCCCTGATCGAAAACTTCGATAAGGCGCTCTCCCACCCGGACGTCGCAGATCTGGAACAGCTGAAACAGGCCGTAAAGTGAGAAAAAAGAGCGACCGCACATTGTTTTGTGCGGTCGCTCTTTCTGTATAAGCTATATAGGACAAACGCTAGTCAATGGTGGTTTTGGTGCGCCCGATGCCGATGACGGCGGTGGAGATCTTTTTCCAGCTGTCGCAGCCGCACACGCCGTCCACCCGCAGGCTGGTGCGCTTCTGGTAGCCGCGCAGAGCCTGCTCGGTGCGGGCACCAAAGATGCCGTCGATGCGGGTGCCGGTCTGGTAGCCAAGGGTGGAAAGTGCGTCCTGCAAGATCATGACATAGCAGCCCCGGCTGCCCCGGCGCAGGGTGGGGTAACCGGCGGTGGTGCCGCTGCAGGCCGGGGTGCCATAGCGGCGGTCAAAGTGCACCCATGTGGGGGTCTGGCTCAGCGGTTCCACATAGCCCCATGCGCCGGTAGCGCGGGCGGCGTTGTAAATGGCGGTGCGCTGACGCTGGTCAAGGCTTTGCCCCACATCGAACGACACCCCGGCGTAGTGCTGGCTGCGGGTGCCGTGGCCGCCCTCCCAGATGCGGCGGAAAGCGTACCCTACCGGGATGCCCCTGCCGTATTTGCGGCGGGTCAGGTTCCACGCTTCCATGGCGGCAATGGTGGTCCATAGGGTAGGACTGGCCGATTTGCCCCGGAACTCCCGCAGCCGCAGGGTGGTCAGGGTGCTGTAAGGCATGGGATCGTTCTCGTTCAGGTTTGCGTAGGTGTACACCTTGTTTTCGTAGGCGTCATAGATCAAAAGGCGTGCCATCCCTCATTCCTCCTTCTCGCAGCCGCAGGGGTCAGTACACTGGGCTTGCAAGGCGTGCCATGTTTCCCGGTACACGATGCCGTTTACCGGCTGCAGCCCCGCCTGCTGCTGGACAGCCCGCACGGCAGCGGCGTCTGACGCGCCAAAGCGGTTGTTATCGGCCACATATCCCTCGCCGCAGGAAAGCTGTGCCCGGCGGTTGAGCCAGCGCTCCACCTGCCCCACCTCCTGCCCGGCGCTGCCTTCGGCGATGGCGCGTCCCGGGTAAGCGATGCCGGGAGGGGTGTCTCTATCGGGGTTCGGGGCATGGGCGGCCAGCTGCAAGCTCAGCGCCTCCACCGCCGTCCATGTGTCGGCATCGGCAATGCCGGTCTGCTCCAGCACCAAAAGCTGCTGGGCGCTGCGGGTGGCTGTGGCAGTTTCGTCGGTATAACGGTCGGCAAGGGGCGGGGCTTCCACACTGGAAAAATAATAGGCGATGCGCAGCAAAAGCAGATTGTAGTACAGCACCGCCTTGCCGCTGCTGCCCACCGTCAGCGGGGTGCCGGGGTAGGGCAGACGCTTTAAGGTGACCACCGGGCCGGAAGAGCGCAGCTGGCTGGCGCGGCCATAAAGGGAGTTCCATGTGGTGCGCCCCACTACGCCGTCCACGGTAAGCCCTGCAAACCGCTGGTACGCCCGCACCGCCCGCTCGGTATCCGCGCCGAACTTGCCGTCAATGCTTACCGGCGGGATACTGCTCTCGTAGGCGCTCATGAGGTAGAGATAGAATTGCAGCTCCCGCACCGCCGTGCCGGTGGAGCCGCTGCGCAGCACGCCCGGGTACTCGCCGGGGCGCAGGGAAGAGGAGAGCAGCCGGTTGGCAATATCGTTGTACACCTCGTACAGCTTTTGCCATGTGGTGCGCCCCACCACCCCGTCTGCTGTCAGCCCGAAGTAGCGTTGGAACCGCCGCACAGCTGCCGCCGTGCCCGCGCCGAATTTTCCGTCCACGGTCACGCTTTCAAGGCTCGTGTACACGGTGCGTGCGATCTTCAGCCAGAACTGCACCAGCCGCACATTCTGCCCGGAGGCACCCTCCCGCAGCGGCGTGCCGGGGTAGGCGTTGGGGGTGCCGTTGTCGGACTGGATGCTCAAAAACTCATCGTACAGTTCTTTCCAAGTGGTCTGCCCCACTATGCCGTCCACCGTGAGGCCGTACTTGCGCTGGAAGGCGCGCACCGCATTGGCGGTGGCAGTGCCGTATACGCCGTCCACCGTTACGGAGGGGATGGCGCTGTCGTACTGCGCCAGCGTGTTCAGCCAGAACTGTACCTGCTCCACCGCGCTGCCAGAAGCACCGGTGCTCAGCACCGTGCCGTTCCATGTGCCGTTGGACAGGGTGCCGGTGGAAGTCTCACCCTCGCTGGTCAGCTCGGCGAGGTCCTTTACCGATACATAGATGTAGCTGATCTTGTACCATGTCTGCCGCCCCACCACGCCGTCGGCGGTCAGGTTGAACTGCTTCTGGAACGCCCGCACCGTTGCGGCCATCCGGCTGCCGAATACGCCGTCTACCGTCAGTTTGCCAAGGAAGGGATAGTCCTTGGTGATGCGGTTCAGCTGCCTTTGCAGAGTGAATACCGCCGCGCCGCGGCTGCCCTGCCGCAGCGGCGTGCCGGGATAGCTTTGCGGGATAGAGCGGATATTTTTGGTGCGCACGATCTCGATGCTGCTGCCGTAGTAGTAGCGTAAGATCTGCAAGGCGCTGCGTCCGTTGTTGGCCAGCGTAACCGTGCCCCACTGCTTGAGCCCCGGGCAGGTGACTGACTTGCCATCGCAGTACTCGGAATAATAGGGGTTCACCGTGCCACGCTTGCGCAGATAGGTGTTAAAGATATCGTCCGTAATGCGCACCATCACCTCAAACACCGTGCGTCCGTGGACGTAGTACTGGTCGTAGCTGGTGGAGTTGGTGATGTTGAAGGTGTAGCCCTTGCTGGGGTACCACTCGGTATAGATGCGGTTCAGCGCCAACGAGATCTGGCAGTGGATATTCGCCCGCAGTGCCTGCTCCGGCCAGGTGGGATACACCTCGCTGGAGGCTACGTTGGCAATATAATCCCGGAAGGAGACGGTCACGTTGCGGGCGGAAGCTGCCGGTTTGCCCAGATGCACCGTGATATTTTTGGGGATGATGACCTGATCCAGCACCCGGGGCGTGCAGTGCAGCGCCGGCTGCGGGCCGCTGCCGCCGCTGCCCGCAAACAAAGCGTGCGGCGGGATGATGATGGGCGCGTTCGGGATGTCCCGGCCCTCCTCGGTGTCGGGCAGCATCTGGGGCTGTGCCAGCGTTACCTGCCCGGCAAAGATCTGGATGCCCTCAATGCGCACGGTGCGGTAGCCGGGCTTTGCAGCGGTCAGGCTGACAATGGCGTAGGGGCGGGTAGTGTTGTCCTCGTCCAGAGAGAGGGCGCAGGCAGGGGCTTCAACGGGAATATCGGCGGCGCTGCCGGTGGCATCGGTGATGCGGTGCAGGGTAAAGCCGTCCCCCTGCACCGCAACGGTCACCCCCTCCACGGGGGCAGACTGGCGTGCCGCAAAGGCCTGGATGCGGAGAGTTCCGGTGTTTTTCATGGAGATACGCTCCTTTGCTGGTAAAAGTATGCTTCTGCCCCAGCGTATTCCGTCCGGTGCCCGGGCGTGCATGGCAATGCCCGTAGCAAACAAAAAAGCCGCCCGTAGGCGGCAGGGTAGAAAGCTTATTTGGCGCTGTCCTTGGCAAGGGCGGCGTCAATATTTTTTTGCAGGGCGGCAAGGTTTTCTTCCTTGTCAATGCCGCCCAGCAGGGGCTGGCCCACAACGTTGCCGTCCCGGTCAAAGACGTAGGTGGTGGGGAAAGCCATGATGTTCAGTGCGAACTTACCGGCCTCGCTGCCGGAGGCAAAGTAGATGTTGCGGTAGCTTGCGCCCTTTGCAGCCAGCAGCTTTTTGGCGGCATCAATGCCCTGCTGGTTGCTATCCAAGGTCTCGGTGTTGATGCCGACTACCTCGCCACCCTGTGCCTTGATCTTCTCGTTCAGGGCGTTCAGGTCGTCCAGTTCCTCCACGCAGGGCTTGCAGCCGTTGAACCAGAAGTTCACCACCGTAAAGGCGTTGCCCGCAAACAGGCTGTTGTCCACCGGGTTGCCCTCTAAATCGCTGCCCTCAAACTGGGGGAAGGCGGTGCCCTGTGCGGCAGCACCGGAAGCGGCATCCTCTGCGGGGGCAAGGGCGGCAATCTGCTCCTCGATGGCACGAATCTTTTCGGCATCGGTGGTCAGGGTCTTGTACTCCTCGTCCGAGAACTGGTCCTTTGCCTTTTCCACGGCACTCAGCAGAAAATCGCCGTAGTTCGTGCTGAGGGTGGTCTCAGTCACGTTTTTGTCCATGGAGGAGAACACCTTCTCCCACAGGGCATCGTTTGCGGAAAGGATCTCGTTTTCCTCGGCCAGCAGCTGCTCCTCGGTCTTGGCTTCCGCTGCCGCAGAGGAAGCGGAAGAAGAGGCAGAGGCAGAGGATGCGCCCTGCCCGCAGGCGGCAAGGCTGAAGGCCAGCACAAGGCCAAGAAAAAGTGCGGTTACACGGTTAAGCTTCATAGTTTTACTCCTTTGTTGTTTCAGTGTTTGATTTGTCTCCCAGCCCGAATTTATACTGGATGGCATCCGTAGGGCAGGCTTTCATGCACATCCCGCAGCGGATACATTCGGCGTGGTTGGGGGTCTTGGTAATGTCTACGTCCATCTTGCAAGCCTTTGCACAGGCACCGCAGGAGACGCATTTGTGAGTGTCTACGCGCATCTGGAACAGCGAGACCTTGTTCAGCAGCGCATAGAACGCGCCCAGTGGGCACAGCCACTTGCAGAAAGGACGGTAGAACACCACGCTGCCCACAATGACTGCCAACAGAATGCAGGCCTTCCATGTAAACAGCTTGCCCAGCGCGGCGCGGATACCCGCATTTGTCAGGGAGAGGGGAATGGCACCTTCCAGCACGCCCTGCGGGCAGAGATACTTGCAGAAGAACGGGTCGCCCATGCCCAGCTCGTTGACCGCCAGCAATGGCAGCAGTACCACCATGACCAGAAGCACAGCATACTTTAAATAGCGCAGCGGCTTCAGTTTCTTGGTGGAAAGCTTGGGGGAGGGAATCTTGTGCAAAAGCTCCTGAAACCAGCCGAACGGGCACAGAAAGCCGCAGATGAACCGTCCCAGCAGCACTCCGAAGAGGATGAGGATGCCGGTGATGTAGTAGGAAAAGCGGAATTTGGAAGAGCCTATCACCGCCTGAAATGCCCCCACCGGGCAGGCACCGGCAGCGCCCGGGCAGGAATAGCAGTTCAGCCCCGGTACGCAGACGTATTTGCCACTGCCCTGATACAGTGTCCCTTTGGCAAAGTTGGGCAGGTGGAGATTGGTTAAAAGGGTCGCCCCGGCCTGTATAAAGCCCCGGAACCGGGCGAGGGGATTTAATTTTTTCTTATCCAATGCCTACACACTCCATACACAGCCGGATGGCCTTTGAAAATACGGTGTCTGCCTCGCCCCGCCATACGCCGAACAGCAGCATCAGCACCCCGGCGGCAAGCAAAAGTAGCTGCGCCTGTTTTTTTGTCATGAACATCATAGCCTCCTGTTGTTTGATGGCACCAGTATACACCATGGGAGATAAAATTTCTGCTAAGAAAATCTTAACACGAATCTTAACACCGTCTGCTATAATCTGTTATAATGAAGAAAAAAGCAATAATACGGAAAGGGTGGAAAATAAGATGCGTCTTTTGGTGGTAGAGGACGAGCACTCCCTGCGGGAGGACATTGCCCGGAAGCTGCGGCTGTCCGGGTACGAGGTGGATGCCTGTGCAGATGGCGAAGCCGCGCTGGAAGCACTGGCGGCAGAGCGGTACGACCTTGTACTGCTGGACCTCAACCTGCCCAAGGTGGACGGGATGCAGGTGCTGCGCAGCTTACGGCAGCACGACCTTGAGACCTGTGTGCTGATCTTATCGGCGCGCAGCGAGATCGCGGATAAGGTGGAGGGGCTGGATGCCGGGGCAAACGATTATCTTTCCAAGCCCTTCCATCTTGCAGAGCTGGAGGCCCGGGTGCGCAGCCTGACCCGGCGCAAGTTCATCCAGCAGGATGTCTGCCTGTGCTGCGGGCGGCTCAGCTTCAACACCCGCAGCCGCGTTGCCACGGTGGACGGTCAGACTCTTGCGCTGACGCGGAAGGAGAGCGGCGTACTGGAATATTTGCTGCTGCATCAGGGACGCCCGGTCAGTCAGGAAGAGCTGATTGAGCACGTCTGGGACGGCAGCGTGGACAGCTTCAGCAACTCCATCCGGGTACATATCTCTGCCCTGCGCAAAAAGCTGCGGGCGGCGCTGGGCTACGACCCCATCCGCAACCGCATCGGGGAAGGTTACGAGATCGGAGGCGAGGCGCAATGAAGCATTTATCCCTGCAATGGCGCATCACCCTGCTGACGGCGCTGCTCATCGCCTGCGCCTGCGTGTGTATGAACCTGCTTTTATACCGCACCGGCGTTACCGGCATGGATGCCCTCAACGGCTTTATGATGCAGTATCAGCCCGGCAGTGCAGATTCGTTGACCATCGAGATCCCGCAGGAGGAAATGTCCAGCCTGCTGGCGCATTTTTCACAGGAAGTCTACGATGCAAAGGTGGTTTTTGGCCGCAAGGGCTGGTGTATCACTGCCGTGGTCACCATCCTCAGCGCAGCCATCGCTTATTTTGTCAGCGGCAGAGCGCTGAAGCCTTTGCAGCAGCTTGCGCAGCAGGCGCAGCGGGTCGATCAGGACAGCATCGCCACCGTCCGTCTGGACGAAGATACCGTGCAGGAATTCGGGCAGCTGAGCCGGTCGGTGAACCGGATGCTGGATGGTCTGGCACAGTCCTTTGAATTGCAGCGGCAGTTTGCGGGCAACGCCGCCCACGAGCTGCGCACCCCGCTGGCCATTTTGCAGACAAAGCTGGAGCTGTTTACAGAGGAGCACCCGGCCATGGATGCCGAGACCGCCGGGCTGGTCAGCTCTGTGCGGGAGCAGCTGGACCGCCTGACCGCCCTTGTGCGCACTTTGCTGGAAATGAGCAATCTGCAATCGGTCTCCCGCACCGACCAGATCGCCCTTGCACCGCTGGTAGAGGAAATCTTGACCGACCTGACCTCTCTTGCTCAGAAAAACAATATCTCCTTGCAGCAGGACTGCGCGGAGCTGGGCATGGTGGGTAGTGATGCGCTGATCTACCGGCTGGTGTTCAATCTGGTGGAAAACGGCATCAAGTATAACCGTCCCGGCGGGGCAGTGCGCGTCACCCTGCGGCAGGAAAAGCAGGCCGCTGTGCTGCGCGTTGCAGATACCGGCCCCGGCATCCCCGCAGACTGCCGGGAGAGCATCTTCCAGCCCTTTTTCCGGGTGGATAAGTCCCGCAGCCGGGAGATGGGCGGCGTGGGGCTTGGGCTTGCCCTTGTGCGGGAGATCGCCGTACTGCACGGCGGCAGCGTGACCGTGGAGAGCAGCAGCGAAAACGGTACTACATTTGCCGTCACCCTGCCGCTGGCACAGCCCTGTTGAAGCAAGCAGAGCATGGAAATCGTGCTTCCGAATAAAGGCTTCCCCCGGTCGGGGAAGCCTTTTGCCCAGTGACGATTTGTGCAAGCATGGGAAGGGGCTTTATTTTTGGCACACGGGGGAGTATACTGGAAGCAGCAGGCCCCGGAAAATAAGAAGGACAAAGGAGATACTGAAAATGCAGGCAACCATTCACAACGAATTCCTGACCCTGACCGTGGACACCCACGGTGCAGAGGCCGTCAGCCTGAAGAATGCCGCAGGCGAAGAGATGCTCTGGCAGGCCGACCCTGCCATCTGGAAGCGCCACGCACCCATCCTGTTCCCGTGGACGGGCAAGCTGGTGGACGGCACCTTTACCGCCAAGGGCAAAACATGGAAGGGCGGTCAGCACGGCTTTGCCCGGGATCTGGAGCACACCCTGCTGCGGGCAGAAGGGGATACCATCCAGCTGGAGCTGCGCGCAGACGATGCCATCAAGGCAGAGCGTTTTCCCTATGATTTTGTGCTTACCAGCACCTTCCGTCTGGAGGGCAAGACCGTGCACCATACCCTGCAGGTGACGAACCCCGGCACCGAGGAGCTGCGCTTCGGCATCGGCTTCCACCCGGCGTTCAATGTGCCGTTTGACGCCAAGCACACCACCACCGACTACGAGTTCCGTTTTGACCGGCCGGAAAGCCCGGTCATCCTCGATGCCAGCCCCAACGGCTTGCTGAGCGGCAAGAGCTATTACCAGTGGAAGAACCAGCAGGCGATCCAGCTGACCGATGACCTGTTTGCCAACGACAGCTTCTGCATGGCAGGCCTGCGCACCGGCACCATTGGCATCTGCGAAAAGGACACCGGCCGCAATATCACCTGCCGGGTGGAGGGCTACCCCTATTCGCTCATCTGGTCGGCTCCCGCAAAGCCGGTGCGCTTTGTGTGCATTGAGCCGTGGCATAGCCTGCCCGCCGCTGCCACCGACCCGCAGGACTGGGAGCAGCGCGCCGCAGCCGCCTGCCTTGCCCCCGGCGAAAGCTGGCAGACCACCCTTAGCACCACCTTTGACCGGTAAGAAAAAAGCACGCAGAAACGAAACGGCGTGCTCTTGACAGAAACCTCAAAAGTGGGTGTACTGTAAATAGAAAAGGCACTGCGACAAGCGGTCAGCCCTTTTGATGTAAGTTCTTAAAAACTAAGAACCGTCACCGGCCAGGGTGACGGTTCTTTTTTGCTGAGAGTGCCATAGCAGAGAATGTGCAGGTTGCCAGCAATAGGACAGCTGTTTCCCTCTGTGACCCCTCCTGTAAAAAGGGGACAGCGGAACGCCCGCAGGCGTTCCGCTGTTCCGAACTATAAAATATTCTTTCCACTGAAGATGGCCAAAGCGCACGCGGCGGCCATTTCAGATCGTCCCGCGCAGAGGCTCAGAAAAGCAGCTGCTTAGTAAGCAACGCCCCAGTAGACCATGGCCTTGGCGGGCTTGCCGCAGCAGGGGCACACATCGCTGAGCTGCTCCTGCTCAAAGGGCATGCAGCGGCTGGAAAGTCCGGCCTCTTCCTTCATCTTCATCTCGCAGGCAAGGTCGCCGCACCACATGGTCTTGATGTAGCCGGTGTTGGCCTTGGCCAGCTCCTTCACCTCGTCCATGGTGGTGGCAGCCCAGGTGCGCTTTTCGCGGTTTTCCAGTGCACGCTGGTACAGGTCCTTGCGCAGAGCTTCCAGCTGGGCGGGAATGGCAGTCTCCAGCTCGTCCAAGCTCACAAAGACCTTCTCGCGGGTGTCGCGGCGCACCAGCACGCACTGATTCTTTTCCAGATCCTTGGGGCCGATCTCCAGGCGCAGGGGTACGCCCTTCATCTCCCACTGGGCAAACTTCCAGCCGGGGGCGTTGTCGCTGTCGTCCAGCTTCACGCGGGCGTACTTGCTGATCTTCTCGGCCAGCTCGGCAGCCTTTTCGGAAACGCCGGGCTTGTGGGCGGCAATGGGCACCACCACCACCTGAATGGGGGCAATGGCCGGGGGCAGGATCAGGCCGTCGTCATCGCCGTGGGTCATGATGATAGCACCCACCAGACGGGTGGAAACGCCCCAGCTGGTCTGGAACGGATGATGCAGCTGGTTGTCGCGGCCGGTAAAGGTGACATCGTAAGCCTTGCTGAACTTGTCGCCAAAGTAGTGGCTGGTGCCGCTCTGCAAAGCCTTGCCGTCCTTCATCATGGCTTCGATGGTGTAGGTGGCCTCGGCACCGGCAAACTTTTCCTTGTCGGTCTTGCGGCCCTTCACCACGGGGATCGCCAGATCCTGCTCGCAGGTGTCTGCATAGCAGTTCAGCTGCTGCTGGGTCTCAGCCTCGGCCTCGGCAGCGGTCTCATGGATGGTGTGACCCTCCTGCCACCAGAACTCGCGGCTGCGCAGGAAGGGACGGGTGGTCTTTTCCCAGCGCACTACGCTGCACCACTGGTTGTACTTCATGGGAAGCTCGCGGTAGCTGTGCAGCACGCGGGACCAGTGGTCGCAGAACATGGTCTCGCTGGTGGGACGTACTGCCAGACGCTCCTCCAGCTTGTCGGAGCCGCCCATCGTGACCCACGCCACCTCCGGCGCGAAGCCATTGACGAGCTCGCCTTCCTTCTGCAGCAGGCTCTCCGGAATCAGCACCGGCATAGCCACATTCTCATGGCCGGTAGCCTTGAACCGGGCGTCCAGATCCTTCTGGATCAGTTCCCAGATGGCCTGACCATAGGGGCGCAGGATGATAAAGCCCTTCACACTGGAATACTCCACCAGCTCTGCTTTTACGCAGATGTCGGTGTACCACTGTGCAAAGTTTTCTTCCTGACTGGTGATCGCCTGCACGAGCTTCTTGTTGTCTTTTGCCATTTTGTTATATCCTCCCAAGGCCGTGCGCCAAACGCTTTACGTTCCGCACGAACCATAATAAAGCCCCGTCTGCCTGCACGGCCGTGTGCCGCACTGCAAAGGCGGGGCTTTTGCCTAAAAAATCAGTTCTGCGCGTGGCTGTCCACAAAGTTTACCACATCGCCTACGGTGCGCAGGGACTCGATGGCGTCGTCCGGCACCTCGATGCCGAACTCGTCTTCCAGCGTCATCACCATGTCTACGATATCCAGACTGTCAGCCTCAAAATCGCTCATGATATCGCTTTCCAGCGTGATTTTTGCCGGGTCAACGTCCAGCTGCTCAGCCAGCAATGCACGGATTTTTTCAAAAGTATCCATTCCTGTGGTCTCCTTTTTGCAGTTGTATTGCATACGCGTACAGCCCGCCGTGCCCCGGAAAAAGCCTCCGGTATCCGGCACAGCCTTGCCTGCTGTACAAAGCGCTCTCTTTTTTTATATCCCATGCAGTGCGTATTGTCAAGCCCTGTTTTGCAGCAACTGAAGAAAATTGTCTGAAAGCTGTTTTTTCCCTTGACATCTCGTGCCGGTTTTTTTATCATTATAAAGTAATGAGTTTACAGGGACTGACCAGTCCCTTTTATAAGGAGCGATAAGCATGAAGCTTTCATTCACCAAAATGCAGGGCTGCGCCAACGATTATATTTATCTGGACTGCCGCACCTCCGGTGTGCCGCAGGAGATCGCTGCGCTTTCAGAGCGCTTGTCCCGGCGGCACTTTTCCATCGGCGCGGACGGTATTATCTGCATCTGCGCACCGGTCACAGCCGGGGCAGACGCCATGATGCGCATCTTCAATGCGGACGGCAGCGAGGGCAAGATGTGCGGCAACGGCATCCGCTGCGTGGCCGAGTGGCTGTACACCCACGGCATGGCAAAGCCGAAGCTTGCCATCGACACCCTGAGCGGCTTAAAGACCGTTTCCCGCATGGGCGAAGGGCTGTGGCAGGTAGAGATGGGTACCTACACCGCCATGGCGGCGGCGCTGCCAGCCGTGAACATGGGTGAAGGGCCACTGGTGGATCTGCCCCTTCAGGTGGAAGAGAACCTGTGGCGGGTGACCTGCATCAGCGTGGGCAACCCCCACTGCGTGACCATTGTACCGGAGGTGGACAGCCTGAAGCTGGAGCAGATCGGCCCGGGCTTTGAGCACCACGAAAACTTCCCGGAGCGCATCAACACCGAGTTTGTGCAGGTGGTGGATGCCACCCACCTGAAGATGCGCGTGTGGGAGCGCGGCAGCGGCGAGACATGGGCCTGCGGTACCGGCACCTGTGCCACCGTGGCAGCCCTGACCGAGCTGGGCATCTGCCCCGCCGGGGAGGACGTCCATGTGCAGCTGCGCGGCGGCGAGCTGACCATCCGGGTGCTGCCCGGCAAGCAGCTGCTCATGACCGGTGCAGCCGAGACCGTGTGCGAGGGCACGACCGAAGTGTAAATAAGAAACCTCTCAGTCGCCTGACGGCGCCAGCTCTCCCTTCGGGGGAGCTGGCATCGAGCGGACGCGAGATGCCTGAGAGGGTTCCACAATATAGAAGCGAGGGAAAGTATCATGAAGATGAACAAGCATTACAACGAGCTGAAGGCCAGCTACCTGTTCGTGGACATTGCCCACAAGGTGGCTGCGTATCAGGAAGCACACCCGGAAAAGGAGATCATCCGTCTGGGCATCGGCGATGTGACCCAGCCACTGGCAAAGTGCGTGGTGCAGGCCATGCGCGACGCCGCTGCGGAGATGGGCACCAAAGAGGGCTTCCACGGCTACGGCCCGGAGCAGGGCTACCCCTTTCTCAAGCAGGCCATTCAGGGCTACTACGCCGGCCGCGGCACCCAGATCGCCGAGGACGAGATCTTTATCTCGGACGGCGCAAAGAGCGACCTTGCAAATCTGCTTGGGCTGTTCGATGTGGACAACACCGTGCTGGTACCGGACCCCGTGTACCCCACCTATGTGGACGATAACGTCACTGATGGCCGCAAGATCATTTACAGCCGTACCGGGCAGGAAAACGGCTTCCTTGGCATGCCGGACGAGAGCGTGAAGGCAGACATCATCTATATCTGCAGCCCCAACAATCCCACCGGCGCTGCCTACACCCGCGCACAGCTGAAAGCATGGGTGGATTACGCCCGCAAGAATGATGCCATCATCCTGTACGATGCCGCCTACGAGTGCTTCATCTCGGAGGGTGAGCTTGCCCGCAGCATCTTCGAGATCGAGGGTGCACGCCAGTGTGCCGTGGAGATCTGCTCCTTCTCCAAGATCGCAGGTTTTACCGGCACCCGCTGCGGCTACACCGTCGTGCCCAAGGAACTGGAGCGCGAGGGCATGAACATCAACAAGCTGTGGCTGCGCCGTCAGACCACCAAGTTCAACGGCGTGCCTTATGTGGTACAGCGCGCCGCTGCCGCCGTGTTCACCGAGAGCGGCATGGCCGAGATCCAGTCCAATCTGGACTACTACCGCCGCAACGCAAAGGTCATTGCCGATGCACTGGACGAGTGCGGCGTGTGGTACTGCGGCGGCAAGAACAGCCCCTACATCTGGCTGCGCTGCCCCGGCAACATGAAGAGCTGGGAGTTCTTTGACTGGCTGCTGGAAAACTGCGGCGTTGTGGGCACCCCCGGTGTGGGCTTCGGCGAGTGTGGCGAGGGCTACTTCCGCCTGACCGCCTTCGGCGATGCGGAAAAGACCAAGCTTGCCGCCGAGCGCATCAAGACCGCCATCAAGGCACTGTAAAACCCATAAAAATTGCACCCGCTGTCCGTTTTGGGCGGCGGGTGTATTTTTTTTGCGCACCCTCTTGACAAATCTGTATCTACTGTATATACTGTGCATATACAGACAAGACGCAATCGTTAAAGGAGCAGCCGATGGAACTGTTTATCAACAACAAAAGCGGCGCGCCTATCTATGACCAGATCTACAACCAGATCAAGCAGCAGATCATCAGCGGGGCTTTGCAGCCGGACGAGGCCATGCCATCCATCCGGGGGCTGGCACGGGATCTGCGCATCAGCGTCATTACTACCAAGCGCGCCTACGATGAACTGGAAAAAGAGGGCTTTCTTTACGCAGTACCGGCAAAGGGCTTTTTTGTAGCCCCGAAAAACACCGAGTTGCTACGGGAAGAAAACCTGAAAAAGATTGAAGAGCATCTTACCGAGGCCGTCCGCCTGTCCGCATCCTGCGGGCTGAGCAGGGAAGAACTGCGGGAGATGCTGGAACTGCTGTGGGAGGGCTGAACATGAACGCACTGGAACTGCAGGGACTTACAAAACACTATAAGGGCTTTACCCTTGGGCCGCTGGACCTGACCCTGTCCGGGGGCACCATCTGCGGCCTGATTGGTGAAAACGGAGCGGGCAAAAGCACCACCATCCGGCTGATCTTAGACATGGTGCAGCGGGACGGCGGCACCGTGACCATTCTTGGCAGGGACAGCCGCACCGCTTCTGTCCGTGCCAAGGAGGAAATCGGCGTGGTGCTGGGCAGCGAGGGCATCCCCCTGTGCCTGAACGCGGTGCAGGCGGGCAAGGTAATGGCAGGCATCTACCGCAACTGGGACGCTGCCGCCTATGCGGAGCTGTGCCAAAAGTTCGGCCTGTCGGACAAAAAGCAGTACAAGGACTACTCCACCGGCATGAAGATGAAGCTGTGCATCGCCGTGGCACTGGCGCACCACCCGAAGCTGCTGCTGTTGGACGAAGCCACCAACGGGCTGGACCCGGTGGTGCGGGACGAGGTGACCGACCTGCTGCTGGACTTTGCCCGGGATGAAAACCACTCCATTCTCATCTCCTCCCACATCGTCAGCGACTTGGAAAAGCTGTGCGATACCATCGCCTTCCTGCACAAGGGCAGGCTGCTGCTCTGTGAGGAGAAGGACGCCCTGCGGGAGGAATACGCTCTGTGGCACGGCACGGCGGCGCAGCTGGCGGCACTGGATGCACAGGTGTACGGCAAGCGGGTCACCCCCTACGGTGCCGAGGCACTTGTGCGACGGGATGCAATGCCCGCCGGAGCAGAGCTTACCCCGGTGAGCATCGAGGAATTGTTTGTACTGATGGTGAAAGGGGAGAACGTGCAATGAAAGGTCTGTTATTGAAGGATGCCTATCAGATGTGGAGCTACACCAGATGGATCATTCTGATGTCGGTGGCTATGATGCTGATGGGAACGTTTTTCATGAAGGAAGGGTCTAATTTCTTTATGCTGTACAGCGGGCTTATGCTGGGAATGTCGCCCATGACATTGTTGGCGTACGACCAGAACAGCCGGTTCAGCGCTTACAGCGCCGCCCTGCCGGTGACAAAAGAGCAGATCGTGGGCGGCAAATACCTCATCGGACTGTGCGGTATGGTGCTGGCGGAGCTGCTGAGCATGGCAGCGCTGGCAGCGGCACAGCTGCTCTGGGGTGCGGTGACGGTGCAGATCACCGTGGCGACCCTGCTTCAGGTGGCGATGCTGACCCTGCTGGGCAACATCATCCTGCTGCCGTTGACCTACCGCTTTGGCTACGAGAAGGCAAAATATGTGTATTATCTTTGCATTGGTATGCTGGGAGCCTTGATGGGCATTACGGTGTCCTCCGGTGGGATTCTGCTGAACAGCATCCTACCCGCCCATGGCTCTGCGCTGGTGGGAGTGGTCGTGCTGGCGGCGGCGCTGGCGCTGTATGCTCTCTCGTGGCGGCTGTCCGTTGCATGGTACGGAAAGGCAGAGCAGTAAGATGAAGAAAAGTCAAATCGCGGGCATCCTGTTCGGCATTGCCATGGGCGTTTTGTTCAGTGTGTCGCTGGGGACAGTGGGTTTTGTGCTGGGTGCCAGCTTTGCAAATCTGGGCATGGTGATGTTCAAAGGGCTGGATGACCCACAGGATAAAAAGTAATACAAAAAAACAGGTGCACCGCATCTTTATCAAAAGCGTTGGCTTTTGAAAAGGCGGTGCACCTGCTTTTTGTTTTTTATTCTGCGCTGTAAGCGCTGCCCATGATCCACGGGTTACTTGCGGAATATTTTGCGTGGTTGCGCAGGTAGGTGACCCATGCGCCGTAGCCGTTGCCGGCCGAGAGGTGCACGCCGTCTGGTGCGGCGATCATCTCTTTCAGGTTGCCCTCGCCGTCAGCCAGCGCCTCCCACAGGTCCAGATAGACGCAGCCCTTGCTTGCAGCCAGCTGTGCCAGCTGCTCGTTCACGCCGCGCAGCACGTCCGAGGCAAGCCCCGGCTTCTTTTCCGCTGCCGCAGGCCGTACCGGCGGGATGGACTGCACATAAATAATGCAGTCCTCGCCCAGCGTCTGGCGCAGCTCGTCCAGCATCTGGCCGTAGTAGGCCAGAAAACGGTCAGAGGCCCCCAAGGTGGTCAAGGTGTTGGTGCCCAGCAGGATATACAGCTTTTTGGGCTGCGCCGCTGCCAGCACATCCAGCGCCACCTCCTGCCCGCGAGTGGGGCTCTTGACGGCGGCGCGGTTGACGATGGCGTCCGGCCCCACACCCGTATAGCCGCAGATGAGCGCGCCGCTTAGATTGATCTGATAGTCCGAGAAGCCCACCGTCAGGCTGTCGCCCAGAAAGGCGGCGTCCGAAAAATAGCTCAGGTCTACCTGACCGCAGGCCGGCTGCCGGATAACACTGGCGTCATACGCCTTAATGGTATAAGCGCCATCGGTCTGCCGGGCCGGGCCGAAGCTTTCCAGCTGTACCGCCTGCGCTGTGCCGCTGCTATCGGCTGCACCCTCGCTGCCGCTGCCGGAAGCCGCCTCGCCCTGCATGGGCAGCGGTGCCAGAATGTTCTGTGCAATGCCGCCTGCGCCGGTCTGCGGGGTGCTTTCTTCCTCCACAGTCCCTTTTTCCAAGATGGCGGTCACCGCATAGGCGACCAGCAGGATGGCCACAATGACCCCCGCCAGCCGCAGCTTGCCGCTGATGCCCCCGCGTGTGCGCCGCCGGGGTGCCGAATGATACTCGTGTGAAATGCCCATATTTTCTGTCCAGCTTTCTGCATTTATCCCAACAGGCAGGTGCTTCTGCCCGGTAATTTTGGAGTGCGCACCCATTTTATCATATTTTTTTTGCCTGTGCAACCAATTGGGTCTTGCATACAACAGGCAAAACGGGTACAATAGAATTGCAGCTTATTTTGCACATTTTACAAAAAGCAAATACACAAGCTGCAAATATTTTTGTGTCAGTTGCGGCAGACGTCTGTTTTGCCGTCCCGGTCCGTTGGCAGTGCAGGGCCGACAGACCACTTTACTGGACGGTGCGGAAAGCCGTTTGCCCGGCAGCGGACACATTTTATTATGATCTGAAGGAGGTTTCCATGGCCAAGAATATCATCATTGGTCAGAGCGGCGGCCCTACCGCCGTGATCAACTCCAGCCTTGCAGGCGTATACAAAGCTGCCCGCAGTCTGGGTGCAGACAAGGTGTACGGCATGAAGTACGGCATCGAGGGTCTGCTCAAGGAAGAGCTGCTGGAGCTCAACGTTCTGCTGGATGACCGCATGAGCATCGAGCTGCTCAAGCGTACTCCGTCCAGCTATCTGGGCAGCTGCCGCTTCAAGCTGCCCGACCCGGACACCGATGCCACCCCGTTCGTCAAGCTGTTCACCCTGTTTGACAAGTACGACATCTGTGCCGTGTTCTACATCGGCGGCAACGACTCGATGGATACCATCGCAAAACTGTCCCGCTACGGGCAGCAGGTGGGCAGCAATGTGCGGTTTATCGGTGTGCCCAAGACTATCGACAACGATCTGTGCCTCACCGACCACACCCCCGGCTACGGCTCTGCCGCAAAGTACATTGCTACCATCTTAAAGGAAGTCATCCGCGACTCCTCGGTGTATAACATCCGCAGCGTGACGGTGGCCGAGATCATGGGCCGCCACGCAGGCTGGCTGGCCGGTGCGGCCTGTCTGGCAGGCGGCGAGGACTGCGAAGGCCCCGACCTGATCCTGCTGCCGGAAGTGCCCTTTGATCAGGACAAGTTCCTTGCCCGGGTGGACGAGCTGCAGCGGGTAAAGTCCAACGTTATCATCGCAGCCAGCGAGGGCGTAAAGACCGCAGACGGTACTTACCTGTGCGATCTGGTGTCCACCGCCGGCCAGCTGGACGCTTTTGGCCACAAGGCCATCCTCAGCGGCACCAGCCGTTACCTTTCGGAGCTCATCCACGACAAGCTGCAGTGCAAGAGCCGTGCCATTGAGTTCTCCACCCTGCAGCGCTGCGCCAGCCATTTGGCCAGCCGCACGGATGTGAACGAGGCCTACGCCGTTGGCGGTGCCGCCGCCGCTGCCGCCTTTGCCGGTGAGAGCGGCCGCATGATCGCCCTCAAGCGGGTCTCCAACTACCCGTACCAGTGCATCACCGAGTCTGTGGATGTGCAGCAGGTGGCAAATTTGGAAAAGAAGGTCCCGCTGGAATGGATCACTCCGGACGGGATGCAGGTGACCGAAGCCTTTGAGGAGTATGCCCGTCCGCTGATTTTGGATGAGGTGACCCCCGTTTATGTGAACGGTACCCCCCGCCACATCCGTTTGTGATCCGCCTTTCCCTTCCGCGTCTGTTTTCGTGCGACTGCACGTTTTTATAGCCGAAACAGAAAAAACAAAAAAGGAGAAATCATCATGGGAAAAAATGCAATCGTCGGTCAGTCCGGCGGCCCCACCTCTGTCATCAATGCCAGTCTGGCGGGTGTCTTTGAAAGCTGCAAGAACCGCGGCGCAGACATCGTGTACGGTATGTGCAACGGTGTTGCCGGTCTGCTGGAGGAGCGGGTGGTGGATCTTTCCACCCTGCTGACCGATGACTTGGACATCGAGCTGCTCAAGCGCACCCCGTCCAGCTTTCTGGGCAGCTGCCGCTATAAGCTTCCCGACTGGCGGGACGACGAGGCAGTGTACAAAAAGCTGTTCGCCATTCTGGAAAAGCTGAACATCGGTTACTTCTTCTATATCGGCGGCAACGACTCCATGGACACCATCGGTAAGCTGGCTGACTACGGTCAGCGCGTTGGCAGTGACATCCGCTTTATGGGCGTGCCCAAGACCATCGACAACGACCTGATGGTCACCGACCACACCCCCGGCTATGGCTCTGCCGCCAAGTACATTGGCGTTGTGATGAAAGAGATCATCCGCGATGCCACCGTGTACGGCACCAAGTACGTTACCGTGGTGGAGATCATGGGCCGCAATGCCGGCTGGCTGACCGCTGCCGCCGCACTGGCCAAGAGCGATGATTGCGAGGGCGTGGACATGATCTGCCTGCCCGAGGTTCCCTTCAACGTGGAGCGCTTTGTGGAAAAGGTGCGTGTGATGCAGGAAAAGAAGCCCAGCATCGTTATTGCCGTGTCCGAGGGCGTTAAGCTGGAGGATGGCCGCTATGTCTGTGAGCTGGCGGACGACGTGCACGCCGTGGATGCTTTCGGTCACAAGGCGCTGACCGGTACCGCACGGTATCTGGCCAATGTGGTGGCCCGCAATCTGGACACCAAGACCCGCTGCATCGAGCTTTCCACCCTGCAGCGCTGCGCCGGTCACCTGACCAGCCGCACCGACATCACCGAGGCCTATCAGGTGGGTGGTGCTGCCGCCAAGGCAGCCTTTGAGGGTGTTACCGGCCAGATGGTTGCCCTGAAGCGCATCTCCAACAATCCTTACCAGTGCACCACCGAGCTGCATCCCATCAGCGAGGTCGCCAACCTGGAAAAGAAGGTTCCCCTGAGCTGGATGAACAACAACCATACCCAGATGACCGAGGATTTCCTGGACTACGCCCGTCCGCTGATTCAGGCCGAGCTGACCCCGCTGTACATCGCCGGTCTGCCGCACCACATCTACATGAAGAACCAGAAGTGATTTTCTCCTGACCTGTTTTTGTCAGGCTGAAAAGCCCTCCCGCCCGGACGCTGTAAAGCGCACCCGAGCGGGAGGGCTTTTGTGATCTCTGCCTTTATTTCTTCTTTTTTTGCGCCCAGCCCAAATTATGGGTTGACAAATTGCGCTTTCAGTGGTAACATATACAGGCAGTCCAAACGACTGCAAAAATGAATATGGGCGTGTTCCCGAGTGGCCAATGGGGACAGACTGTAAATCTGCTGCTTTCAGCTTCGGTGGTTCGAATCCACCCGCGCCCACCAAACAAGAAAAATCCGAACCTATTTCCGATTGGAGAAGGGTTCGGATTTTTCGTTTTCTTCGGGTACAACAATGAAGGCTCCCGTGGACGGCGCAAAACTCTGATGCCTTGTCATAGACCGTAAGCCGATAACGAGAATTGGAGGATGCGATTATGAAGTACGATGAAAGAGCCTGCAAGTTTAATATGGACACCGGCTGCGTGGAGCTGCTGCTCCGGGATGGGAGAAAGATTTCCATCGGCTGCACCGGGGTTGAGGATGCTCTGAATGTGACTATGGAACAGCAGACGGAATTGGACTACCTTATCTATAATGATCCACTGGGCTATGCGGATTTGATTCTGAATGGCGATCCGGAGGAATATTTGAAGAATGTGGCCGGGAGCCATGGGTTAGAAGATTAAGGCCCAAAAAATAAGAGGTGTGCCCAACTGGACACACCTCGGTGAGATACATCTATGTAAGGCAGGGCGTTCCCTTTACTGGGAGCGTCCTGCTGTTTTTATGCTGCAACAGGCAAGGCTTGTAGAGCTTCCTGTTCTTTCAGCCATTCCTCATATTCACGCTGGCCTTCCTCGCTGTTGAAAAACTCAACCATGGAGGGATAAAAGCAACGTGCAAGGGTCTTGATTGCTTCATCCGGGTAGCCGGATTTGTTTGACTTCTTCTTTTTATTCAAATGGTATCCTCCGAAAATCAAAGTTCCATATCCTGCCCACGCTTACGGTTTTGCTGCGGCACATTCATGGTGTGCTCCTGCTTGGGGGCAAGAATCTTTTCCAGAAAGCCACGCACCAGTTCGGGCGCACGGTGGAGAGCATCCAGATAGGGTTTCACGTCGTACCACAGGTCGTGGTACTTGTTGCTCCAACGAACGGCCTCCTTCTTGGCGGTGGAAAGTTCTTCTTTCAAGCGGCGGTTCTCCACGTCCATCATATAGCCGTGGTCGGCTTGCTTTTTCAGCTTGGAAAATTCTTCTTCGGTCAGCGAGTAGTTGCCGAGGAAGGTGCGCTTGCCGATATAATCCAGATCACGCGCATGAATGAGGGCTTCTTTCGTGAGCGTGGTCTTTTTCTGCACAGCGGCAAGTTCCTTCTCCTTTTTGGAGAGGGTCTGACTGGTTTTGGCAAGCGACTGTGCCTTTTGGTCGGCTTGGGCGGTCAGGGCGTCCAGTCGCTCCTGCTCCCGCTGGACTTTGAACTGGGTGACGGTCAGGTGTTCTTCGGTGCTGCCGCGCTCACCGCGCTCTACATCCGTGTACCCGGCATTGCGCATATAGTGGAAGAAATCGTCTTGCAGGACACTGTACGACTTCTTCAGGACTGGCTTGCCGCTCTTTTGCAGGACAGGCTTTCCAGCATCGTCCAGCAGGGGCTTGGAAGCCCACTTCTTGCTCCGGCTGACCTGCATGACGGTCTCCTTGACGGTACCGACCAACGCCTTGTCCTTGCAGCGTTTCGACCAGAGAATCTGCTTTTCCACCACGGGCACATAGACCACATGGAGATGATAGTGGTAGACTTCACGGCCTAATGCTTCGGTCATGGCACGGTTGATCTCATCGGCGTGCATGACTGCCGAGAGGATATACTGCTCACCGCCCACGATTTGAACGGCAGCTTGGTAGGCATCCTCATAGAACTGCTTGGCGAACTCGTAGCCGCCGTGATTATCAAAGTAGGCCGAGTTGACATCAAAGACAAGCTCGCAATAATGGGTTGCATCCGGCTTTAGGCCGCGCGTTGAAATCGTGCCAGCGGTTTCCAGTTGGGAGAACAGGTCGGTGTAGCTGGCGGTTGGCTTTTTGAAGTGGATGTTCCATGCAGTGCGCTGGGGGATAATATCGGGGTTCCGATAGCTGTCCTTTTCACGCTCATTGTGCTGCTGGGTGTTGCCAACGGCCTTGTCCGAAACGGCGAGATTTCGGACACTGGTGCGGTCAACGCCATCGTTTCTTGCCAAAGGGCATCCCTCCTTTCAAGGTTCATCGAGAGGTGACGGGGAACGAAGATGCACTTCTTCGGAAGTGTAATAACCCACTATGACACTTTCATCCCTATGGGCTGCAAAGTGTAGTGGGCTCTTCGAGGACTCTCCGAGGGGGAACGTCTCCTGCGGGAGAGCTAATCGAGTTCACGTTTGCGAAGCAATGAAAGCCCCAGTGGGGCTTTTAAGTGACCGAACGGTCTTGCGCTAGCAAGATGGAGGGGCCTCGCCCCGACAAGTTCGCACAATGCGAACTTGATCGCTCCGTACGCATCTGAAAAAATTGCGTACGGACTTCAAATAACCTGTACGGTTCGTACGACGTACGGAAATTTGAAATATAAACGACAATTCGTTTTAATTTTCTTCAATTCGCCGTACAGATGCGTACAAGTACAGACCGTACAGGTTGTACGAACTTCTTCCGTGAAAAAATGCACTTTTTACGGGCAGGGGTGGACAAGCGGCTCGATGCCTACAAAACCCCGCACCCTGCGGCCACCGGGCAGGTAGATGTTATGTACTGCAACAGAGACCCCAAAGTGGGAACTCTGGTGTTTTTTGCTTCCTGCCTGAATATACGGAAAATTTTGCAGAAAGGGCGAAAAAGCGGCAGAACTGCAACGGAAAAAGAAAAAAGCCCTTACTGGTTGCAGAGTTGCAACAGCAAGGGCGGAGAGAAAACCGTATATTGAACAAAACGGCAGAGCGTATTATAATGAGGAAAAAGATCAAAAAGGAGGGCCGACCACATGGCACGGGAATATCTGCCCGCACCATCCAACATCCGTCTTGCGGACTTGATGAAAGAGCATAACATCAGCCAACCAGAACTTGCCAAGGAGATCGGCTGCTCCAAGAGCACCATCAGCCGCTTCATCAGCGGTGCGAAAGGAACCCTGACCCATGAGCAGGTGCTAAAGATCGCAAGGCTGTTCAACGTGTCTACGGATTTTTTGCTTGGAGAAACCAACATCCCCGACCGCAAGAATTACGACATTGTCGAACTGGGCTTGTCCGTAGAGGCTGCAAAGAACCTCTACACAGGGCGTGTCAATGCAGAGGTGGTCAACCTGCTGTTGGAAAACGCCCGCTTTGCAGAGCTTACATACCGCATAGCGCAGTATTTTGATGATACCTTCGCATCCGGTATCGCAGCACAGAATGCCATGTTCACGACATTGAGCACCCTGCTGCGCACAAAGGTCAAGACCCCGGAAGCAGCCAAAGCCGCAAAGGACATCAGCCTTCGGAGAAAGCCAGTATACCAAGGTGACCTTGATGATATCGAGATGTACTTCATGGCGGCGGTCAAGGAAATCAAAAAGGGCATCGGGAGCCATTACGCCGAACAGGAAGCCATGAGCAAGAAAGTGGCAGAGAAGATGTTCACCGAATTGACCAAGGGGCAGGATGTGCGGCACCCAACGATCACGGCAGAGCAGTTGACGGATGCAATGTTGAACAGCGTTTCGGGCATGGAGGGAGCCACGCCGGAAGCACTGGAACAGCTGCGGAGCGGGCTGCTGGGAATCTTGCAGTCCGCCGCAGAGCAGGAAAACGCCCATGAAGCAGACGAATGAACGGCTTTGTGCGCTGGCACAGAAAGGCGATGCTGCCGCGTTGGACAGCTTGATCGACAACAACAAGTCCTTTATTGGCAAGGTGGCAAATGACCTTTTCCGCAGCATGAATCTGGCACAGTCTGGCTTGAACCTTGACACGGATGATTTGAAACAGGCGGGCAATCTGGGCTTATGGAAGGCCGTGCCGAAGTTCGATGCAGCCCGTGGCATAAAGTTCCTGACCTACGCGGCTCCTGCCATCCGTAACGCCATGATGGACATGGCGCGGGATGCCTTTACTGCTTTTGAGCAGCGGATGGTGACAGAGGACAAGGATGGTATCTGCTACCAGCGCGTTTCGCTGGACGATGTTCTGCCGGGAGAAGAGCAGCTGCGGCGCATCGAAGCCATAGCCGACCCCTACGCCATGCAGCCGCAGACCATTATGGAGGAACAGGAATCGCGCCGGGAACTGTACGATGGCCTGAAACGGCTGACCCAGCGCGAGCAGACCTATCTGCTGTATCGTTATGGCTTTACCGATGGCGAGGAACATCCGCTGATTGGCGCGGCGATATACTTTCACCTGACGAAAGGCCGCGCCAAAAAGACGGAGGAACAAGCTATGGATAACCTGTGGCTGGAACTGCCGTGGTGGTTTATATGAATGGGCAGAGAGGAATTGTGTCAAATTGACATAATTCCTCCCGATAAGAGGGATGTGAGCGAAAATGCTGGCAATGTATCTGGCAGTTCTGGATGACCAGAGCGGTGAAGAACAATTTGTAGATGTATACAATACCTACAAGCGGCTGGTCTACCATACTGCTTACAAAATTATGGGCGATTCGTATCTGGCAGAAGATGTACTGCAAGAGGTGTTTTTGTACGTTGCCAAAAATTT
>NZ_PXUP01000016.1 GCF_003324185.1 Faecalibacterium prausnitzii | reverse complement strand
AAAGGCGTGACCGAAGTCACGCCAAATCTGCCCCATTGCGGGAACTTTTGCAAATACTGTTTTATGGGAACTCTGCTACGGGGAACGCCCTGTTGTACATATCGCTGTTATCTGTGGCTTTAATCGCAAGTTTTACAAGCAGAGCAATTCTCAACGACCTGTTTGCGATATGCAATTCACGGTTGTTGCCAACGAATCAAATCGTGAATTACGCTGGCAGGGTGCGTCCTATTCAGGGACGCACCCTGTTTTTGTTTTGTATTTAATCTTCTAATCCATGGTTCAGACTGTATTCGCTCAAACACCCTCTAGAATGGTATGCCGGAAGCAGATGCCTCAAAGCTGCCGACATCTCCGATTTTTCAAAAAGACTTGACATTCCCGGGTAGTTCTATATAATTATCAATGTTAATTACCTTCGATAATCGTTTGGAGAGGAATTTCATTATGACCATCGAACTGATCAAGCAGCTGCTGGATGCCTGCTATCTGGCAAAGCGGGCACGGGAGATGCTGCCTGCCCTGCCGGAGGGTGTGACATCCTCCTATATCCAGTGTCTGGATGTTATTCAGAAATTGCAGACCCGTGGCATCTGGCCGAAGATCTCTGATCTCAGCGATACACTGAACCTGCCCCGCCCCGGTGTGACCCGTACCGTAAAAGAGATGGAGCACAAAGGGTATCTGAGAAAACAGGTATCCGCTGAAGATGGCCGCGTGACCTATCTGTTTCTCACCGAGAGCGGGCAAGCGCTTTCCCAGAAGTACAATACGGACTACTTCTCGCAACTGCTCCCGTATCTGGACAGCATTTCCGAGGAGGATGCAGCGTGCACCATCCAAACGCTGGAAAAATTCTATGCTATTATGCGCGAAAGGAAAGATTCTCTTGAAAAACGATAAGACCGATTTTACCCAAGGCCGCATTTTGCCAAAGCTCGCTTTTTTCATGCTGCCCATTCTGGGTGCGCTGGTGCTGCAGGCCGCTTACGGCGCAGTAGACCTTCTGGTAGTGGGGCGCTTTGGCTCCACTTCAGGCTTGTCTGCGGTTTCTACTGGTAGCCAGGTACTCAATCTCGTCACCTTTGTTGTCACCCAGCTTGCCATGGGCGTCACAGTGCTCATTGCCCGCTATCTGGGCGAAAAACGACCGCAGTACATCGGGCAAGTCATTGGCGGGGCAGCTATTGTGTTCACCCTTCTGGCAGCTGCACTGTTCGTGGTGCTGGTGTTTTTTGCACGGTTTATTGCCAGTCTGATGCAGGCTCCTGCCGAAGCCCTAGACCTGACCGCCAGCTATGTGCGCATTTGCGGCAGCGGCATCTTCTTTATTGTAGCCTATAATATGCTCTCGGCTCTTTTCCGCGGTCTGGGCGACAGCCGCTCTCCGCTGATCTTTGTGCTGGTGGCGTGCATTGTGAATATTATTGGCGATCTGGTGCTGGTGGCTGGTTTTCATCTGGATGCTGCCGGTGCCGCCATTGCTACGGTAGCAGCACAGGCTGTCAGCGTAATCTGTGCAATCGCAATGCTGCTGAAGAAGGAGCTGCCCTTCAAAATCCATCGCTCTGATTTCAAGCTGAACCCCCAGTGCAAAAAATTTCTGGGCATCGGTCTGCCGCTGGCTTTGCAGGAGTTTTTGACCCAGCTTTCCTTTCTGGCGCTCTGCGCCTTCGTCAACCGGTTGGGGCTGGAGGCATCTTCCGGCTACGGTGTGGCGTGCAAGATCGTTAATTTTGCCATGCTGATCCCCAGTTCTCTGATGCAGTCCATGGCGTCCTTTGTGTCGCAGAACGTGGGTGCCGGCAACAAAAAACGCGCCGAGCAGTCCATGTTCACCGGCATTGGCATCGGTCTGGTGTTCGGCTGCGTCGTATTTGCATTGGTGTGGTGCAAGGGTGACGTTCTCTCCAGCCTTTTTACGGCAGATGCCTCTGTCATTGCCAACGGCTACGCCTACCTCAAGGGCTTTGCGCCCGAGACCATCGCCACCGCCATCCTGTTCAGCATGGTGGGTTACTTCAACGGTAACGACAAAACGCTCTGGGTCATGGTACAGGGGCTGGTGCAGACTTTGCTGGTGCGCCTTCCCATGGCATATATTATGAGCATCCAGCCTAATGCCAGCCTGACTATGATCGGTCTGTCCGCACCCACCTCCACCGTAGTGGGCATTCTGCTCAATATAGGCTTTTTCCTCTGGCTTAAACGATACGAAAATCAAACGTCTGCATAAGTTTTGAAGGCTGGAGGCCTGCCGATGGTTGTTACCACCTATAAACATGATACGGTCGTGCTTGAAATTTCAAATTCAATCATGAGTCGATAATAACAAACAAGCCCACAGGATAGACCGCATAAAAATACGGCAGACCTGTGGGCTTGTTCCTTATATCGAGTTAATCTCTAAACGATCAATCCTCTAATCCATGGCTTTCAGCTACATTCCTCAAATATTTCTCCGGGTCTCCGTTCAGAATCAAATCGGCATAGCCAAGCGGGTCATTGTAGATAAGATAATCCAGTTCTGACCTCTGCGCCATGGTCACATCCAACGCATCCTCGACCCCGGTACAGTCAATGGAGATCATTCTCCCATCCCGGAGCAGTAGTTCCACGCAGCCGGTATCCATGTTGAACTTGCAGGCTCTTTCATCGTACTTCATGTTTGTGTCCTTTCTGCCTTACGGCACCTTTACAGTTGTGACCTTTGTGACACGGTCTTTTTTCTGATAAGGTTTCGGACACACAGCCGTCAGGGAAGAGCCATTGTTCTCTTTTCCGAAGAATACAAAAAATCCGAACCCTTCTCCTATCGAGAAAAGGTTCGGATTTTCATTGTTTGGTGCGAGTAGTGATACAGAACTTTTCAAAAACCATCGTAGTACAATTTGTTTTTGAGGTCATCGGATAGCAACTTGCTTGTATCGCACCCCGATGGGCAGCTGTATTGAAAAAACAGTTGCCTTTTATATACCACACAACCTAAAAATTATCAAGTACGCGCAGCGTTCACTTCTCCCATCACCGGGAGCAAATGAACGCTGCTTTTTTTGTTTACAACGAAAGGAGGCATCCGTGAAATGGCAGTTTTTCGTGTAGAAAAGAACAGCGGCTACACGGTCATGTCAAACCACCACCTGCGGAACCGGGCCTTGTCCCTGAAAGCCAAGGGCTTACTCTCCCAAATGCTCTCCCTGCCGGAAGATTGGGACTACACCCTGCAAGGACTGGCCCGTATCAACCGGGAAAGCATTGACGCGATACGGCAGGCCATCCGGGAACTGGAACAGGCAGGCTACATCCAGCGTTCCAGAGAACGGGACGAGAAAGGGCGGCTGCGCGGTGCAGACTATGTGATCTTCGAGCTGCCGCAGCCCGTTCCTGCATCGGTTTCACCTACATTGGAAAATCCAACGTTGGAGAATCCCACGCAGGAAAACCCTATGTTGGAAAATCCAATGCAATTAAATAAAGATAAACTAATTACAGAAAAACAAAAGAAAGAGGGATTAAATACCGATTCCATTCCTATCCATTCCCCAAACCCCTTGCCTTTGGACGAGGACGAGGCAGCGGCACCGCCGCCGGAACGGACCGGAAGCCGAAAGGAAGCGGCCTATCAAATCTACCGGGACCTGATTTTGGAGAACATCGAGTATGACACCCTCATCCAGAATCCCCGGATAGACCGGGAACAGCTGGACGAGATCGTGGACATCCTGCTGGAAACGGTCTGCACTTCCCGCAAGTCCATCCGGGTGGCCGGGGACGATTACCCAGCAGAGCTGGTCAAGGCCAAGTTCCTGAAACTGGACAGCCATCACATCGAGTTCGTCATGGACTGCCTGCGGGACAACACCACCAAAGTCCGTAACATCAAGCAATACCTGCGGGCCATGCTGTTCAACGCCCCCAGCACCATCAACAGCTACTATGCGTCCCTTGTGGCGCACGATATGGCGCAGCCTGATTGGGGCCGCCCGCCCAACACCTGACCGAAAGGAGCGCCCACCCATGAGAACCCTTTACCTGCGGCGGCTGGTGGTTCCACCCTAGCTGCCGCTTTTCCGACTACCTGCCAAGGAGGAATGCTGAATGCAGGAAGAAGTCACCCAGAAAACCATTGCCCTGTCCATGAAAACAGGCAAGCTCACCGCCCAAGCGTTGCAAGCTGCCCTGAAAAAATATTTGCAGCACCGGGCCAAGGGGCCAAAGCTGCATCACGGCAAGCAAAGCCTGAAACAGCTGAAAGCCCACGGCGCGGCTCTGACCAACATTGAAGTCACGGAGGCGAACGTCGGGGCGTTCAAGCCCTGCGCCAAGAAGTACGGCGTGGACTTCGCCTTACGCAAGGATAAAACCACCCAGCCGCCCCATTACATCGTGATCTTCAAGGCCAAGGATGCGGACAATTTGGAACAGGCGTTCCGGGAGTTCACGACCAAAACGCTCACCAAGGAGCAGCGGCCCTCTATCCGCAAGGTGCTGGCAGCAGCCAAGCAGAAAGCCGCCCAGCAGCCGAAACGTGCGAAGGAAAAAATCAAGCAAAGGGGGCTGGAACGATGAAGCCTGAACTGAAAAAGCTGCTGGTGCTGAATCTGCCGTATCTGCTGTTCGTGTACCTGTTCGCCAAATGCGGGCAGGCGTACCGTCTTGCGGCGGGCGCGGATGCTTCGGCAAAGTTGCTCCACCTGACGAACGGCATCTCTGCTGCCTTTGCAAACCCGCTGCTCAGCCTGCATCCGTTTGATTTGTGCGTGGGCGTTGTTGGAGCGGTGGCTGTCCGGCTCATCGTGTACAGCAAGGGCAAGAACGCCAAGAAGTACCGCAAGGGTGAGGAATACGGTTCTGCCCGGTGGGGCACCGCCAAAGACATCGCCCCGTACATCGACCCCAAGTTTGAAAACAACATCCTGCTGACCCAGACCGAACGCCTGACCATGACCGGGCGGCCCAAAGACCCCAAGACGGCCCGGAACAAAAATGTGCTTGTGATCGGCGGCTCCGGCAGCGGCAAGACACGCTTCTATGTGAAGCCCAACCTCATGCAATGTTTCCCCACTTCCGACTATCCCACCTCATTCGTGGTCACAGACCCAAAAGGCACACTGGTTCTGGAAACGGGCCAAATGTTCCAGCGGGCAGGCTACCGGGTGAAAATCCTGAACACGATAAACTTTTCCAAGTCCATGAAGTACAACCCGTTTGTTTACATCCACTCGGAAAAGGATGTGCTGAAGCTGGTGAATACCCTTATCGCCAACACAAAGGGCGAGGGTGAGAAATCAGCAGAAGATTTTTGGGTGAAGTCGGAACGGCTGTTCTACACCGCGCTTATCGGCTACATCTGGTACGAGGCCCCGGCAGAAGAAATGAACTTCACCACCCTGCTGGAAATGATAAATGCCAGTGAAGCCCGCGAGGACGACCCGGAGTTTCAAAGCCCGGTAGACCTCATGTTTGAGCGGCTGGAACAGAAAGACCCGGACCACTTCGCCGTCCGGCAGTACAAAAAGTTTTTGCTGTCGGCCGGCAAGACCCGTTCCTCCATCCTGATAAGCTGCGGTGCCCGTTTAGCCCCATTTGACATCCGGGAGGTGCGGGAACTGATGGAGGACGATGAAATGGAGCTGGATACCATCGGGGATGAAAAGACGATTCTGTTTTTGATTATGAGCGACACGGATACCACCTTCAACTTCATTCTGGCCATGCTCCAAAGCCAGCTTATCAACCTGCTGTGTGACAGAGCGGATGATAAATACGGCGGTCGGCTGCCTGTCCATGTGCGGCTGATTCTGGACGAGTTCGCCAACATCGGGCAAATTCCCAACTTCGACAAGCTGATCGCCACCATCCGCAGCCGGGAAATCTCGGCATCCATCATTTTGCAGAGCCAGTCGCAGCTGAAAGCCATCTACAAAGATGCGGCCGAAATCATTTCGGACAACTGCGATTCTGTTCTCTTTTTGAGTGGGCGGGGCAAAAATGCCAAAGAGATCTCCGATGCGCTGGGGAAAGAGACTATCGACAGTTTCAACACCAGCGAGAACCGGGGTTCTCAAACCTCCCACGGACTGAACTATCAAAAATTAGGAAAGGCGTTGATGTCAGAGGACGAAATCGCAATCATGGACGGCGGCAAATGTATTTTGCAGCTGCGGGGAGTGAGGCCGTTCTTCTCGGAGAAGTTCGACATTACCAAACACCCGCACTACAAGTACCTTGCAGACGCGGACAAGAAAAACACCTTTGATGTGGACAGGTTTTTATCTACCCTGCGCCGGAAGCGGCAGCAGGTGGTCGCACAGGACGAAAGTTTTGACCTGTACGAAATCGACCTGTCGGATGAAGATGCAGCCACCGAATGAGGCGGCATTTTTTGAAAAAATAATTTTGAGTGCCGCAGAACAAGCGGCAGAAAGTGAGGACCTTATGGAATTTTTCAACAGCGCAGTCGATACTTTGCAGACCATCGTGGTCGGTCTGGGCGGTGCCCTGTGTGTCTGGGGCGGCATCAACCTGTTGGAGGGTTATGGACAGGATAACCCCGGTAGCAAGAGCCAGGGCGTCAAGCAGCTGGTCGCGGGCGGCGGCGTTGCCCTGATCGGCGTGACCCTTGTCCCGCTGCTGTCCGGGCTGCTGGGCTAAGTCCTGCATCGCTGCCCACAATTTTCCGAACAACTAACACTTAAAATCCTACTCCGCGCTCTCCCTCTCACATGGGAGGGCGCGGGAAAGGAGGTATCTTTGCTTGATTAGTGAGATCATCGAGAAATGGATAAAAGGCATTTTGATCGATGGCATCACGGGCAACCTCTCCGGCCTGTTCGATAACGTGAACGCCAAGGTGGGCGAAATCGCTTCCGACGTTGGCTCCACTCCGCAGGCATGGAACAGCGGCATTTTCAATATGCTGCGCAGTCTTTCCGAAACGGTAGTGCTGCCCATTGCAGCGGCCATCCTTGCCCTTGTGATGTGCCATGAGCTTATCCAGATGATTACCGAAAAGAACAATATGCACGACTTCGATACTTCCATGTTCTTCCGCTGGATTTTCAAGTCTGCCTTTGCCATCCTCATAGTCAGCAACACATGGAATATCGTTATGGGTGTGTTCGATGCCACCCAGAGCGTTGTCAACCAAAGTTCCGGCGTTATCATTGGCGAAACATCCATCCACTTTGACCGCCTGATACCCGGACTGGAATTTCAGCTAGAAAGCATGACCATCGGCAGTCTGCTCAGCCTGTGGTTCCAGACCCTTGTGGTGGGCCTGACCATGAACATCCTGTCCATCTGCATCTTCCTTGTGACCTATGGACGCATGATCGAGATTTATGTTGTGACCGCACTGGGGCCTATCCCGCTGGCGACCATGGGCAGCAGCGAGTGGCGCAGCACCGGGCAGAACTACTTGAAGTCTTTGCTGGCACTGGGTTTCCAAGCGTTCCTGATTATGATTGTCGTGGGCATTTACGCGGTGCTGATACGCAACATTTCAGGCGCGGCGGACATTGCCGGGGCCATCTGGGGCTGCATGGGCTACACCGTGCTACTCTGTTTCTGTCTGTTCAAGACCGGCAGCATCAGCAAGTCGGTGTTTGGTGCCCACTAAGGCCGAGAAAGGAAAAACGTATGGCGTATGTGACCGTTCCCAAAGATTTGACCCATGTAAAATCCAAAGTCTTATTCGGGCTGACCAAGCGGCAGCTGGTCTGCTTCGGCGGCGCGCTCCTCACGGGCGGGCCGCTTTATTTTTTGGCCCGGAACTATCTTTCCAACAGCGCGGCGGCCCTGCTGATGATTTTTGCCATGCTGCCGGGGCTGCTGTTCGCTCTGTTCGAGCGGCACGCCCAGCCCCTTGAAGTGGTGATTCAGCAAATGATTCAGTGCTGCTTTATTCGTCCCAAGGAAAGGCCCTATCAGACCAACAATGCTTACGCCGCCCTTGTGCGGCAATACCAAATGGAACAGGAGGTAAAGGCCATTGTCCAGAAAAACGATACCCCGCAAAACCGAAAAGCCCAAAAAGCTCACCCGCGCCCAGAAAAAAGAAATTGATGCCGTTCTCCGCAAGTACAAGGGTGACGGCAAGCCCCGCACGGCACAGGCCACCATCCCGTATGAGGCCATCTACACAGATGGCGTGTGCCGCATTGACCGACGCACGTTCTCCAAGTGCATTGCCTTTGAGGACATCAGCTATCAGCTGGCCCAGCCGGAGACCCGGACCGCCATCTTTGAACACCTGTGCGACCTGTACAACTATGTGGATGCCTCCATCCATGTGCAGCTTTCGTTTTTGAATCGCAAGGTTGACCCGGTGCAGTACGCAAAAAGTTTTGAGATCGCACCGCAGGGGGATGATTTTGACGACATCCGCGCCGAGTACACCGCCATCCTGCAAAAGCAGCTTGCCAGCGGCAACAACGGCATTGTGAAAACCAAGTACCTGACGTTCACCATCGAGGCCGACAGCCTGAAAACAGCACGGCCACGGCTGACGCGCATTGGCCTTGACCTGCTGGGCTATTTCAAGACCATGGGCTGCGTGGCGCACGTCATGGACGGGCAGGAGCGTTTGGAAGTGCTGCACGGCATCTTCCACCCGGACGGCGAACCGTTCCGTTTTGACTGGAACTGGCTGGCTCCCTCCGGCCTCTCCACCAAGGATTTTGTCGCCCCGTCCTCCCTCTGCTTCGGCACGGCCAAGACTTTTGGACTGGGCGGCAAATATGGAGCTGTGAGCTTTTTACAAATCCTTGCGCCGGAACTTTCGGATGAAATGCTGGCCGATTTTCTCAAAACGGAAAGCGGCATTCTCGTCAATCTCCATGTGCAGGCCATCGACCAGACCGAGGCCATCAAAACCATCAAGCGGAAGATCACAGACCTTGACGCCATGAAGATTCAGGAGCAGAAAAAGGCTGTCCGTTCCGGGTACGACATGGACATCCTGCCCAGCGACCTTGCCACCTACGGCGAGGACGCCAAAAAGCTGCTGAACAAATTGCAGACCCGGAACGAACGGCTTTTCATGCTGACTTTTTTAGTGCTGAACGTGGCCGACACCAAGCAAAAGCTGGGCAACGATGTGTTCCAAGCGGCGGGTGTGGCGCAGAAGTACAACTGCTCCCTTGTCCGGCTGGACTACCAGCAGGAACAGGGCCTTGTGTCCAGCCTGCCGCTGGGCATCAACCAGATAAAGATTCAGCGCAGCCTTACCACCTCCAACGTGGCGGTGTTTGTGCCCTTTGTGACGCAGGAACTTTTCCAGAGCGGGGCAGCCATGTACTACGGCATCAACGCAAAATCCCACAACATGATCATGCTGGACCGCAAGCAGGCCCGGTGTCCCAACGGCCTAAAGCTGGGTACGCCCGGCAGCGGCAAATCCATGAGCTGCAAGTCTGAAATCGTCAGTGTGTTTTTAACGACTGCTGACGATATTTTTATTTCAGACCCAGAGGCCGAGTATTATCCGCTGGTCAAGCGGCTGCATGGGCAGGTCATCAAACTTTCGCCCACCAGCAAGGACTATGTGAATCCTCTGGACATCAACCTCAACTACTCCGAAGATGACAGCCCGCTGGCCCTGAAATCGGATTTTGTGCTGTCGTTCTGTGAACTGGTCATGGGCGGCAAAACAGGTCTGGAAGCGATTGAACGCACCGTGATAGACCGTGCCGTGAAAGCCATCTACCGCCCCTATCTGGCGAATCCCAGCCCGGAGAATATGCCGATTTTGTCTGACCTCCACCAAGCCCTGCTCGACCAGCACTTGCCGGAAGCGGACCGGGTAGCACAGGCATTGGACTTGTATGTGTCCGGCTCGCTGAATGTGTTTAATCACAAAACGAATGTGGACATCCACAACCGGCTTGTGGCCTTTGACATCAAAGAGTTAGGCAAGCAGTTAAAAAAGCTGGGGATGCTCATTATCCAAGACCAGATATGGGGCCGCGTCACCCAGAACCGCAGCCAAGGCCGGGCCACATGGTATTTTGCAGACGAGTTCCACTTGCTCTTGAAAGAGGAACAGACCGCCGCGTATAGTGCCGAGATTTGGAAACGCTTCCGCAAATGGGGCGGCGTGCCCACAGGCGCCACCCAGAATGTGAAGGACCTTCTTTCTTCCCCGGAGATTGAAAACATTCTGGAAAACAGCGACTTCATCACGCTGCTGAATCAGGCATCCGGCGACCGCAAAATCCTTTCGGAACGGCTGAACCTTTCCGCAGACCAGCAGAAGTACATCGACAATTCCGAACCGGGCGAAGGACTGCTGATTTTTGAAAATGTGGTGCTACCGTTTTCCAATCCCATCCCGAAAAATACCCAGCTCTATAAAATTATGACCACCCGGCTCAGCGAGGTGGTGGAACTATGAGCCTAACACATTTCAGCTTGTTTTCCGGCATCGGCGGCATTGACCTTGCCGCAGAAGCAGCGGGTTTTACTTCGGTCTGTCAATGCGAGTGGGCAGCCTTCCCCGCCGCTGTGCTGGCAAGCCACTGGCCGGAGGTGCCCCGATTTCAGGACATCACCACCGTAACAAAGGAGGCTTTCTTTGAGAAAACAGGACTTCGCACCGTCACCCTCATTTCAGGTGGCTTCCCGTGCCAGCCGTTCTCCACCGCAGGGCGGCAGCGCGGCTTCCACGATGAACGCTACCTGTGGCCCGAAATGCTGCGGGTCATCCGGGAATTGCAGCCCCGTTGGGTGCTTGGAGAAAATGTTGCTGGCTTCCTCCGTATGGGGCTCGACAAAACGCTCATTGACTTGGAGCAGGCAGGTTACGATGTTCGGGTTTTCGTATTACCTGCTGCTGCCGTTGGCGCGTGGCACGAACGGAAACGGGTATTCATCATCGGCTCCGCTGCTTCCCACACCCCTTGCCAGCGACACCGGGGATGTGGGCAAGGGGTTGGACATCCAAATCTCTGCGAATGGCAGCTACCGCAAGATGAACAAGGACGGCAAGGCGTGGACGGCGCGGTTATCCCATGTGGTCTACCGCATGACCCCCACCACACTGGAAAAGCCCTACCTCAACCCGGACTGGGTGGAGTGGCTGATGGGTTTCCCGCGCAAATGGACGGACATTCCCTTTGGGCCAAAGAGCCTGCCGACATCCCGCGCCTGACCGAAGATGTACCAAACCGCAGCAAACGGATGAAAACACTAGGCAACGCGGTTTCACCGCCGCAGGTGTTCCCGATTCTCAAATACA
Source organism: Faecalibacterium prausnitzii (assembly GCF_003324185.1). GTDB lineage: Bacteria > Bacillota > Clostridia > Oscillospirales > Ruminococcaceae > Faecalibacterium > Faecalibacterium prausnitzii. Next base: position 58,200 of record NZ_PXUP01000016.1, on the reverse strand, counting down.
TTGCGGACATTGAAACAGGCCGCTGTCCGATGGGAGGTGAAGAACTTTGAAAGAATTGCAGGCAAAAGCCAAAGTCACCCAGACCATGACCCGTGACGGTCTGGTAGTAGAAAATCAGGCTGACGGAACCGTGGAGAATGTTTCCAGCCGGGAGGCAGAACAGGACTACTCCACGGATGCCGAGGGCAAGGCCGAAAAAATTCTGGAACGGGCCGAGGACATCAAGGACGAGCATAAAAATAAAAAGAAAGCGAAAAAGGCAGCAGAAACCGCAACCACCGCCGAAAGCGAAGATGGCCTGCACCGTTCCGCTGCCCGTTTGGAATTGACCGAGGAAGAACGGGCAGACCCGGCGTTGCAGCCGTATATCCAAAAGGCGGGAGCGAAAGCCGACAAACTGGATGCGGCCCGCGCTGCTCTGCCCAAAAAGCGTGTTCCGGTCAAGGGAAAAGTCTACGATGCTGTCAGCGGCAAGGCAAAATCCACCCTGCGCTTTGAGCAGCAGGACAAAGGCCCGCCCAGCCTGAAACCAAACCCGGCCAGCCGCCCGCTGTCGGAAGCATTGCTGTTCGCTCACGGAAAAATCCACGAGGTCGAACACGAAAATGTGGGCGTGGAGGGCGGCCACAAGGGTGAAGAACTGGTGGAGCGTCAGACCGCCAAAGCCATCCGCAGCGGCATCCGGCACCACAAGATGAAGCCCTACAAGGCCGTGGAAAAGGCAGAGCGTCAGCTCATGTCTGCCAATGCAGAATACTTTTACCAGAAATCTTTGCGGGACAATCCGCAGATCGCGCAGTCCGCCAGCAACCCCATTTCCCGGATGTGGCAGAAACGGCGTATCAAACAGCAGTATGCCAAAGCTGCACGGCAGGCCGGACAAGCCGCCGCGCAGGGTGCAGCCGCCACCGCAGAGAACGGTTTCCGGGTAACGAAGCTGGCGGCCGAGGGCGGCGAACGGGTAGCCGAATTTGCGGCCCGGAACTGGAAAACCATTCTGATCGTGGCGGTGTTCGGTCTGCTGGCTCTGCTCTTGATAACGGGTTTGCAGTCCTGCACCGTGATGGCGGGCACCGCTGGAACCGGCGTGACGGCATCTTCTTATTTTTCCAAGGACAAGGATATGCTGGGTGCAGAGAAGGCTTATGCCAAGCTGGAACAAAAGCTGCAACGGTATCTCGACACCTACGAGGCCACCCACAACTATGACGAGTATCATTTTTATCTGGATGAAATCGAGCATGACCCCTATGTGCTGATCTCGATTTTGTCCGCGCTGCATGACGGCGTGTTCACACTGGCCGAGGTGCAGGGCGAACTTGAAATGCTCTTTGAAAAGCAATACATCCTGACCGAGACCGTGACCATGCAGATACGCTACCGTACAAAAATGATGGTCATTATTGGCCCGTATGGTGTGCCGCAAGTTATCACCTACCAAGAACCGTATGAATACTACATCTGCACGGTCAAGCTGAAAAACAAGGATTTGTCCCATTTGCCCGTGGAAGTGCTGACCGAAGAACAACTCAGTGCTTATTCGCTCTATATGCGCACGCTGGGCAACCGGCCGGATTTGTTCAGGCAGGCACAGTACCCCAATGCGTCCACCATCAAGCAGCCCACCTATTACGACATTCCACCGGAAGCCCTCAAAGATGATAAGTTTGCCGCCATGATGGAGGAAGCCACCAAGTACATCGGCTACCCGTATGTGTGGGGCGGCAGTTCGCCCAGCACCAGCTTTGATTGCAGCGGCTACATTTCGTGGGTGCTGAATCACTCCGGCTGGAACGTGGGCCGCCAGACCGCACAGGGCCTTTACAACCTCTGTGCTCCTGTTTCGACGGCGCAGGTCAAACCGGGCGACCTTGTGTTTTTCAAGGGAACCTACGATACCCCCGGCGTGAGCCATTGCGGTATCTATGTGGGCAATTCCATCATGCTGCACTGCGGCGACCCGATCTCTTACACAAACCTCAACTCGAAATATTGGCAAGAACATTTTTACAGCTATGGGCGTTTACCGTGACGCCAGAAAGGATTTTGTATGGCAAAAAGACTTTCCCGCATTGAGCGCGACATTGAACGGCTCAAAGAAAAAATCAGCGAATACCAGCAGCAGTTGAAAGAACTGGAAGCTGAAAAGACCGAACAGGAAAATTTGCAGATCATTCAGTTGGTGCGTAGCATGAATATGAAGCCGGACGAGTTTGCGGCCTTCCTGCGCAGCGGTGCGCTGAACGCCGCTCCTACCGTCACCCCGTACCACAAACAGGAGGATGCCGCCGATGAAACCTGACAACTGGAACCGTTTCGCTGCCGGACTGCTGGCTATCCTGCTCTGCCTCTGCTCCTTTTCCATGCCCGCTTTCGCAAGCGGTACTGACCCTGCCCCGGAACCTCTGCCGGAGATTATCGAAGAAGAACCCACTACGGGCGGCATGGAGCCGGAGGGTGTGCCCATCACGCCCAAAGGCAACGCAACACTGGTGGATGATTTTTACGGGGACAAACAGCTTATCACCGTGACCACCAAAGCCGGGAATTATTTTTACATTCTCATTGACCGTGCCAACGAGGACAAGAAAACTTCTGTTCACTTTCTGAACCAAGTGGACGATGCCGACTTGCTGGCCCTGCTGGATGAAGAACCGCAGGATATCGAAGTCTGCACCTGCACGGTGAAATGTGAGGCAGGGAACGTCAACGAAAACTGCCCCTTGTGTGAAAAGAGCCTGCGGAACTGCACGGCCCCGGAAGCGGTGAAAACCGACACCGAAACGCCGCAGGAAAAGCCGAAGTCCAACATGGGCAGTCTGATGATCCTGCTGGTGCTGGCTTTGGCGGGCGGCGGCGCGGCCCTCTATTATTTCAAGTTCCGCAAACCCAAGGCCGACACCACCGGGCACGATGATCTGGACGAGTACGATTTTGGCGAGGACGAGGATGCAGACGAGGAACCGGCTGAAATCGAGATTCATTCGGAGGACGGACAGGAGGATGAAACATGAGTTTTCAGCTGGTGATTGCCGAAAAGCCCAGTGTTGCCCGCAGCATTGCCACCGTGATCGGAGCCACTGAAAAGCAAAACGGCTATTGGCAGGGCAGCGGGTATCTGGTCAGCTGGTGCATCGGGCACCTTGTGTCCTTTGCCGAGGCGGGCCAGTACGATGAAAAATACTGTAAGTGGCGGTATGAGGATTTGCCCATCCTGCCCCAGCCGTGGCAGTTCATCGTGCCGGACGAGAAGAAACAGCAGTTTGAAATCGTCCGCGCCCTGCTCAACCGCCCGGATGTGGACAGTGTGACCGCCGCGACCGATGCAGGCCGGGAGGGAGAACTGATTTTCCGTTTCGTCTACCAAATGGCCGGTTGCACAAAACCTGTAAAGCGGCTCTGGATTTCCAGCATGGAGGATGCCGCCATCCGGGAGGGCTTTGCAAACCTGCGCCCGGATTCGGATTATGATGCTCTGTACCAATCGGCCCTCTGCCGTGCAAAGGCGGATTGGCTAGTGGGTATCAATGCAACACGGCTGTTTTCGGTGCTGTACCATAAGACCCTAACCGTGGGCCGGGTGCAGACCCCGACACTGAAAATGCTGGTGGACCGGGATGCAAAAATTCTGCGCTTCCAGAAAGAAAAGTATTATACGGTCGGCATCCATTCCGGCAGCCTGAAAGCAGACAGTGGGCGCATTGCCAGCATGGACGAGGCCAACACTTTGAAATCTACTTGTGCCGGAACATCTGCCATCTGTACTTCTATCAAGCGTGAGAGAAAGGCAGAACAGCCGCCCAAGCTCTATGACCTGACCACCTTGCAGCGGGAAGCAAACCGCCTGTTCGGATTTACGGCAAAGCAGACCCTTGATTATGCCCAGCAGCTTTACGAAAAGAAACTGCTGACCTATCCCCGCACCGACAGCCAATATCTGACCGAGGATATGGGCCAGACAGCACAACATCTTGTGTCTGACCTGCTGGGGCTGCTGCCCTTTACCCAAGGGCTTGACTTGACCCCGGAAGTGGGCCGGATTCTGAACAGCAAAAAGGTATCGGACCACCACGCCATCATCCCCACGTCCGAATTTGTAAAGCAGGGTTTCACTGGTCTTGCCGAGAGTGAATGCAAGCTGATGAACCTTGTCTGCTCCAAACTGCTCTGCGCGATAGCCGCGCCCCATGAGTACAAAACTGTGACTGCTGTGTTCTCCTGCGCCGGGAACGAGTTCACCGCCAAGGGAAAGTCCGTGCTTGTCCCCGGCTGGAAAGAGATCGACCAACGGTTCCGCTCCACCCTGAAAGCAGACACCGAGGAAGAAGTGCTGAACACCCTGCCGAAACCGGCCGAGGGGCAGAGTTTTTTCGTGACAGCGGACGTTTCGGAACATTTCACGTCCCCACCGAAAGCCTACACCGAAGATACGCTCCTGTCAGCAATGGAGCGGGCCGGGGCCGAGGATATGCCGGAGGACAAGGTGAATTGCTCCGCAGGAGCAAGAGAGTGTGGCCTGGGCCACGCAGAACGCAAAGGACTGGGCACTCCGGCCACCCGTGCCGCGATTCTGGAAAAGCTGGTGCAAATGGGCTTTGTGCAGCGCAAGGGCAAACAGCTTGTTCCCACCAAGGATGGCATCAATTTGGCGGTGGTTCTGCCGGAAAGCCTGACCTCTCCCGCCCTGACCGCTGAATGGGAAAATCGCCTGACCGAGATTGCCAAGGGCAATGCAGACCCGGACGATTTCATGGCCGAAATCGAGGCACAGGTGCGCCAGCTGGTCAAGACCTATTCCTGTATCAGTGCAGACAAGCAAAACCTGTTCCAGTCGGAACGGGTTATCATCGGCAAGTGTCCCCGGTGCGGAGAAAACGTCTATGAGGGCAAAAAGAATTTTTATTGCGGGAACCGTGGCTGTCAGTTCGTGATGTGGAAGAATGACCGCTTCTTTGAGCAGCGCAAAAAGGCGTTCACACCGAAGATCGCCGCTGCTCTGCTCAAAAACGGCAAGGCAAAGGTCAAGGGCCTCTATTCCGAAAAGACAGGCAAAACCTATGATGCAACGGTGCTTCTGGCAGATACGGGAGGCAAGTACGTCAATTACCGGGTAGAGCGCAAAGAGTAAGGCAAAAATACGAGGGCCGGTTATGGTAAGGTGAAGCATTCATTTTGCCATAACCGGCTCTCTCTATCCGTAGGATAGCAAAAAAGGAGTGTGACCAAATGAGCGAATTATTTTCCATCCAGCTGCAAAATCGGCAGCAGCAAGGCAGGGATAGCGTCTGGCTGGACCTGCCCACTACAACCGAACAGGTACAAGCGGCCCTGCGGCAAATCGGCATTTCGTCCGATAATCCGCAGGGCCTTTTCATTTCTGGCTACTTTGCCGAGGAAGAAAAGCGTTTTGCGATTCCCTACAACATGGTACTGGCATCCAATGTGGACGAACTGAACTTTCTGGCATCACGACTGGAAACGCTTTCTGCCGGGGAACGCACAGAGCTGAACGCCGCCCTGCAAGCCCCGCAGAGTGAGCTTTTCAGCATCGGGAGAATCACCGACTTTCCTGAAAACGTGGACTACTATGTGCATCTGCCGGATGTGCACGGGCCTGCCCAGCTAGGAGATTACTACCTGAATCGCTCCGGCATGGTGGATATGCCGGAAGAATGGAAAGGCGGCATCGACACGGCGCAGTTCGGCCGATATGTGGCCCAGCAGGAGCAGGGCGTGTTTACCGAGTATGGCTACCTTGTCAAAAGCGGGGACGCGTGGCACAAAGTCCACGAGGGCCAGCCTGTGCCGGAGGAATACCGGGTACTGTCCTTTCCTGCGCCGGAAGTTTTGCGAGATTCGGCCAACATCCCGCCACCTGTTCAGCCTGAAACGGAACCGCAGAAAGTTATTCCCATTATCCTAAACGGCAAGGACAGCGCGGAACGCATGAAAGAAATCACGGACCGGCTGGAAACAGGCATTCAAGAATTATTCCACAGTGACCGCTACAAGGCCTACCTCACCACGATGGCGAAATTCCACAATTACAGCTTCAACAACACCTTGCTGATCGCCATGCAGGGCGGGCAGCTGGTGGCGGGCTTCAACAAGTGGAAAGACACGTTCCACCGCACCGTAAAGAAAGGCGAAAAGGGCATCAAGATTCTGGCTCCTGCGCCGTACAAGGTCAAGCAGAAGATGGAAAAGCTGGACGAACAGGGCAAGCCGATTCTGGACAAGGACGGCAAGCCGCTGACCGAAGAAAAAACGGTACAGATTCCGGCCTTTAAGGTGGTTTCCGTGTTCGATGTCAGCCAGACTGAGGGTGAACCACTGCCGTCCATTGCTGTGGATGAACTGTCCGGCAGCGTGCAGGACTACCAAGATTTTTTCAAGGCATTGGAGCAGACATCCCCGGTGCCCATCGGGTTTGAGGACATCGAGGGCGGGGCGCACGGCTACTTTCATCTGCTCGACAACCGCATTGCCATCCAAGAGGGCATGAGCCAGTTACAGACCATCAAGACGGCTATCCACGAAATTGCTCATGCCAAGCTGCACGCCATCGACCCCAACGACCCGGAACAGGCCAACCGCCCAGACAGCCGCACCCGCGAGGTACAGGCCGAAAGTGTGGCCTATGCTGTTTGCCAGTACTACGGGCTGGACACATCCGAGTATTCCTTTGGCTATGTGGCCGGGTGGAGTTCTGGCCGGGAACTGGCCGAACTGAAAGCCTCTCTGGAAATTATCCGCAGCGCGGCCCATGAGCTGATCTCCGCGCTGGACGAACATCTGGCAGAACTTCGCCAGCAGCGGGAAGCAGACCTTTCCGCTGCACAGGAGGCCGCATTTGCACTGGATAATGGCAATACGCTGTTCATCCAGACCTGCGATTCCGGCTATGACTACACCCTGTACGGACCGGACAATAAAGCTCTGGACGGCGGGCAGTTGGACGCGCCCGGTCTGACCCTGCCGGATGCCGGGCAGGAAGCGCTTAATCTGTTGGGGCAGACAGCCGCGGTGTCGGAAGTCCTGTTGGGCGATAAGCTGGCGGCATTCCAAGAGGCCGCAGAAAAGGCCAACGAAATTCCCGCACCCGTTAAAATTCCAGACCCCGCCGCAGAGCCTACGGTCACAATTCTGTGGAGCGAAAGCGACAAGCTGCAGGACGGCGAAATCATGCCGCTGTCCGTGGCAAACCGCGTCTTTGAAGAACTGGACACCACCCAGCACACGGAACGGGAAAAGGACGGCTACACAGGTGGCTGGTACGACAAGACCGCATTCCGCATTGATTTTACCCTGAACGGCCAGCCAGACAACTACGAGGGGCGGCAGGATTTTGGTGACGGAGAGGGTTCTTTGGTTCAACACATCCAGAACTACCACGAATACTACGCCAAAGATGAAAACTGGAAGAATTTTGTTCTGCATAACAAAGGCCCGAAAGCATGGGAGCAGGACAAGGCAGAGCGGGAAATGGTGCTGACCGAGTTTATCCCGTACCTCAAACAGCATTGCAATCTTTCCGCTATGGAGCAGACGGCTACCGCCGCTTTGCGAGAGGGACAGAACATTTCGCCGGAACAGGCGGCCTATTACAACGCTGTTGTGGCCTATGTGCAGGACTGCCGCCCGCTGCTCAACCAAGGCCAGTATAACTTGCCGGAACCGCCCAAGCTGGCCGACTTCGACCAGAGCTTGCAGGATTACAAGGCACAGGTGCAGGCCGAGATCGCGCAGGAAGCGGCGGCCGCCGGAATGACCGTAGAGGAATACGCAGCGGCAGGCTTTGAAGCACCGCAGCAGGGCAGCTTTTCCATCTACCAGCTGCGCAATGAAGATTCCACCCGCGATTACCGTTTTGAGCCCTACGACCGCCTGCAGGCCGCTGGCCGGACCGTGGACAAGGCCAACTATACGGAAGTATACGCCGCGCCGCTGGCTGCGGGTACCACATTGGAGGACATCTACCGTACATTCAATGTGGACCATCCGGCAGATTTCAAGGGACACTCGCTGTCCGTTTCGGATGTGGTAGTGCTGCACCAGAACGGACAAAATACCGCTCACTACTGCGATAGTGTGGGCTTCCAGCAGGTGCCAGAGCTCTTGCGGGAAAACCCGCTGCGCACCGCAGAACTTTCCACCGAACAAAACGAAAACATGATTGACGGTGTGCTGAACAATGCGCCCTCTTTAGGTGAGTTGGAAGCCAAAGCAAAGGCCGGAGAACAAATTTCTCTGACGGACCTTGCCGCCGCAGTCAAGGCCGAGGAAAAGGCACCAAAAGCCAAGAAGTCACGCACAGCCAAGCCGAAAAAGCCGTCCATCCGGGTACAGCTGGATGCCGCAAAAAAGGAGCAGAGCAAGCAATCGCAGCCACGGGAAAAGACAAAGGAATTGGAGGTATAAGCCGTGCAAAAATTTGAAAATATGGATGTGATCGCTGCGCTGGAAGCCATTATGCACCAGAACACCGCATACTATCAGAGCGATTTTGCCTATGACATCAAGATGCTGCGGGAGGCCACCCGCAGCGACCAGCCGGAAGATAAGCTGCTGTTGTGGCTGTCCCGGCCTTCTGGAACATTCTGCTTCCGGGAACGGGACGTGCTGCTCGAAGACACGCAAGCCTACAACACATGGAAATTCTGCGGCGAACAGACCCATGACAGGATTCTTGCCTATGCGGTGGAGCCGACCGGCGCGGCCAACGGAACCGTGCAAGGCAATCTGTATGAACTGGACTATCAGCAGCACTTCCAGCATATCCGGGATGCCGCCCTGCCTGTGGGTGCCAATCGCCTGATCTACGAAAGCGGGATGCGGGAGATTGGCCCGAAAGAGCATTTCGACAGTCGCCCGGACAAATATTTCGGGGAATTCGTGCGGTATGAAATGCAGCCCCTTGACCCGGAACTTCTGCAAGCGACCATCCGACAGGAGCAGCGCAGTCGAGAACCGGCACGGCTCGGTGACTTCAAAGAACATCTTGCGGCACTGCACACCGGGCTGATCGAGGCCGAGGCACAGCGCATTGTGGCCGGTATGAAGCGGCTGGCTGCTCCCAACAGCCCGGACAAGAATCATTTTATGGTGGAGGTATCACCCTATTTCACCAAGCTGGCATCCAGCCGGGACACGGACCAGCTGCTTGCCATGTTGCCGTACAAGTCCCTGCACCTGTCCAGCGTGAAAGACCGTTTTGGCATCTACGCGCTGATTGACAAAAACGAGAATCGGGACAAGGGCATTTGCAAGCCCCGCGCTTCTGTCCGCAAGCAGCTTTCCGAAACAAAGCAGGCCGCCAGCCCGAAAAGGGCAGCAGCCCGCAGTAAACAACATGAAATGGAGGTCTGACGCATGAATTTCAGCGTAGAAGAAGAAAATTTGATCTGTATGTACCACACTTCTGACCGCTGCCGTACGATGGCGCGGATGCTGGCCGCCCTGCCGGACATGGACACGGAAATGCGGCGGCTGGCAAATGGCACCATTGCAAAATTGGAGCGCATGACCGATGCTGATTTTGATGGACAGAGGTTTGATTTTGCGGGTGAGTGATACTTCCAGCTTGACAATGGCACATTATTTTCAGCAAAAGTAATGTGTCATTGTCAACGCAAAAATAGCCGGACACGGTGGCCTTGCGGCTGCTGTGTCCGGCTATTTTTCTGTCAATCACTTCCTGATAAAGCGAATGATATTTCCTCGTACCGAAATGTATTTTTCCTTTTCCAATGCTTTTATATCGTTGTCAAAACTAGCCGCTACGCCCTGAATTACACCGGGCTGCTCAGGCGGGAGGTATCGTTGCTTTAATTCTTCACAAGAAATTTCTCCTGCCTCTGAAATAAGGGCTAAAAGTCCCAGATTATAGGGTTCGGTCACTTTCATATTAAATCCTCCCAATCTTATTATTTTTCTTTCTTCTCGGTAGATTGCTCCGGCAGTTCGGCGGCATCTTCTACAATGTCAGTCACAAGCTGCTGGAAGTCAAACGCATTCTTTTCCGTGATAACGGGTTTGCCGGTTTCCGCTTCAAGAGCCTGCCGCGCAATGCCGGCCACCTTGCCGCCGCGTTTGGCAACCTGCTTGTTTTCTTCAAAGGTCTGCGGCTTTGCAGTCTTGGAAATATCCGTAGTGGAGGCTTCGGCCAGCATGGTCAGAACAAGCTCTAAATCGGTCATATTGTCACGGAGATTTTCTTTCGTCAGACCTTTCAGCCGCTTATACTGCCCTGTGGTCATACCAGACCATGCACGGGAGATTTCATCGGTCAGAATGGCGTACTCCCTGCCTTTTTGCACTCCGCGCTTCTTCCATTCATCTGTCAGTTCGTTGCGGATGCGGATTGCCAAAAGCCGCTGGTGAATCCATTCTTCGGAGTAGCCTTTCTTCAAATAGGTATCAAGCGCACGGTCAATGGCCTGTTCCGGGTCGATGGTTTCTTCGATGCGTTCCTTGCCTACCATTGCCAGCCATGCCTTGAACGGCTCAGCTTTTGGAGACGGAATAGACTGGATAATGCGTAGGAGCTGTTCAGTGTTAGCAACATCCGTCTTATACCGTTTTCCATCAGAGGATAACATTTTCAGTTGTACGATTTTTTCGTACAACTCATTTGCTCCCTCAGTTTTCAGCTTACGTTTCAGGTCGCTCCAATATCGCCGTGGATTTGCTGTTCCAGTTAAAACAGAAATAACATCAATAATTGAAAAATACCATTCTTCCTTTTCTGCATCCCATGCAGTACGGATTTTCTGATCTTCAAAAAGCTGGATAGAGCTATTGTCTTTCACTTCTGCCATAGAGGGTTCCTCGCTTTCGTTGTCTGGTTCTATTTTACATGATTTCGGGTGGAAACGCCACCCAGTCTAAGCGTTTGTAGTTCAAAAATCCAACCAATATTTTGTGCAAATTTACCGTTCCTGCATCTGCTCCTTTCCCGGTGTTGTCCGCAGGATGCCATCCACATTCTGCTTGATGATACCATACTCCTGCATCTGGCGTTTGGCTTCGCTGTACCGCCGCTGCATCTGGTCTTTCTGCTCGGCCAGTTGCTTATACTCGTTTTTCAGGGCGTAGAGGTCGGGTAGCTTTTGAAAGCCCTGCTCTTTTAGAGCTTTCGCCGCTGCTTCATAGAGAATCAAGGTTCCTTCATGTTTACGTCGGAACTGCTTTTTGTCAGCAGCCCGCTGATACTCCTGCAACAGTGGGCGCAGTTCTTTACAGGTGGTGACATCCTTTATCAGCACGGCCATTTCAGCAAGTCGGCGCTCTGCTGCTTTCAATGCGGCGGCAGCTTCGGTGCTGGCGGCGGTGATCTCGGCCACCCGGCTTTCCAAATCCGGGTAGCTTTCGATTTCATGCTCGGTCAGGAAGTTCAGCGTCCGGGCCGCCTGTTTCAGATTGTGGAGTTTTGCCCACTTCTCATACCCTGCGGACTGCTGGGCCTTGATGCTGTTCTCCAAATCAATCCGCAGCGAAATTTTGCGGTTTTCTTTGGGCTTCCGCTCCACGAACCGCCCTTTGATGCGTTCGATGATGGCTTCCTCGGTGTAGGCTTCGCCCAGCGTTTTGCAGCGGGTGAACCGTTCCTGTCCGGGCGCGCGGAACGAAACATACTTGCCACGCTTGACCTCGTAGCCCTGCTCCTGCAGGAGCCGCAGAAAATCGTCAAAATCCTTGGCCTGCGGGATGGCTGCATCTATGGCAGCTTTCAGCTTTGCCTTCCAGCTTGTGCCCTTGCGGTGTGCGTCCCACTCGGCATAGCTCTTGCCCCGGTCTTGACCGGGCATCACCACGGACAGGCCGTGTTCTTTGCACAGACGGTCACTGGTGCGCCGGATGTAGGCATAACTCTGTCGGTTGGAAACATACTTGCGCTGGTTCACCATGTCCACTGCACAAAAGATAATGTGGTTGTGGACGTGCCCTTTGTCAATGTGGGTGGTCAGCACATACGGGTATTTGCCTTGCAGGACTTCATCTGCAAGCTGCCGGCCGATCTCGTGGGCCTGCTCCGGCGTGGTTTCGCCCGGCGCAAAAGACTGTATCAAGTGGTGGGCCAGATTGTTGCCTTTCTGCATGGCCTGTGACAGCAGCAGTTCAAATTCGATGTCGGCGGTTTCGTAGGAGCAGGCAAAGGAGGATACCAGCATTTTTTCATCCGTCTTTGCCGGATTCTCGATGTAGTCCAGTGCCTTTTTCAGCGTTGACTTGATAGGATGTATCTTTGTAACTGCCATATCTGCGCCAATGCTCCCTTGATGTCCGCAACATCTTGTGTGTACAGCGGCCCCATGCTGTTCAGCCGCCGCGCAATCTGATTGATGTTGACACCAATCTTCTGCAGTTCGGCGGTTTGCGCCCGGATGTCGGTGGTGTCGATGTGGACAACATATCCGTCTATCAGCATCTTCCGGGCGTAGGCAGAAAAATTCCGTGTGTGCAACAGAGCCATCTTCTGCCGGATAAGTTCCTGTTCCTCCGGCATCACGGGAACACGCAGAACAATTTTTCGGGTTCGGTTCGCCATAGTTTCACCTCGTTTCTTGGGGGTCTGGGGTACTCCCCAGCAAGCATTTCTGCCGGGAGTGGCTACACTCCCTATGCTTGCTACGTTACCTTTCCCCACTACTATGACACCACAACGCCCCCGTTTTGCCCGCAAAATGCAAAAAAAAAAATAAGAGGACGCTTTTGCATCCTCTCAATGACCGTGCATGACAATCAGACACACACGGGCTCTTTTTCCTGTTCATGGATTCGTAAGGCACCGTCAATGGCACCTTCTACGATAGGTAAGTATTCTTCCGGGCAAAGCTGCAGCTTGTGGCTGACCCGCTGACGTTCCGCACTTTCTTCCCGCATGAGTTCCGGGTTGAAGTACCGCTCCACGGGCAGACCACATATTTTTATCAGCTGAATCACCACCGGCAGGCTGGGCAGCGTGCCTTCATTCTCGATATTGGCAAGATACCGGCTGTCACAATGTATTATGTCAGCCAGCGCACTGCGGGAAAGTTGTTTTGCCTTTCGAGCTGCCTTGACATCCGCTCCGAACGTTTCAAAGCCGGGACAGTCCTCAATTTTCGCCATTCTGCATCACCCATATACATTTTATAGTTCATGAGCGATTGGCGAAATGTTGCAAAGTGCATTGCTGCTAAACTTTATTGTTCATGGCTTGAGCATTGTATTCTCTGGAAAATCGAAATATAATAGAATATGGAGGTGTGAGCATGAAAATCTTCATTATAGAAGATGAACCGGCAATCCGCGAGGAACTTGTTCAGCTTCTTCAAAAGTACGGCTACCAATGCGACAGCAGCGATGATTTTCACCACATTGTGCAAGCTGCTCTTTCATCAGGGGCTAACTTGATTCTCTTAGACATCAATCTGCCCTATCAGGATGGTTTCCGAGTATGCAGAGAAATCCGACAGAAATCCAATCTTCCTATCATTGTACTTACCAGCAGAAACAGCGATTTTGACGAGTTGATGAGCTTGAACATCGGCGCAGATGATTATATTGCAAAGCCGTACAATGCACAGATTCTTTTGGCGCGAATCCAAAAACTTCTGGCTCGGACCTATGAAGTACAGGACAACATCGTTCTCACGCACAAAGGCTTGACCTTAAATTTGCTCAAGGCGGAAATCAGCTATCAAGGAAACAAAAAATCACTTACCAAAAATGAACTTGGGATTTTGCGCCTGCTTATGGTGAATAAGGGCAACATTATTCCCCGTGACGCTATTATTGATGAACTCTGGCAGAGTGAACAATTTATAGACGAAAACACATTGAATGTCAACATCGTTCGGTTACGGAAAGCACTGACCGAAATCGGTCTGCCGGACTATCTGGAAACGAAACGTGGTTTAGGGTATTGCGTATGAAGTTATCCGAGTATCTGCTTGACCGTATCTTTTCCCTGATTTGTATGCTGGTGGCTGCACTCGTGCTGCTTGCGCTCCTCTGGCTGATTGAAACACCTGCTGTGTTTATTCTGTTTGCCGAGGTGATTTTACTTGCAGCGTACAGTACAGCGCTGCTGTATGACTTTTTTCGCAAGCAGAGTTTTTATAATCTGCTTCAAAAAATGACAGAGCAGCTGGACATAAAAACACTTTTAGGTGAGTTAATGGTACCGCCTCATTTTTTAGAGGGGCAGATTTTGGTGGACGTTCTGCGGTGCTGCAACAAATATCAGAACGACCAGCTTGCCTGTGCAGAACAGGAGAACCGTGAATATCGGGAATACCTTGATTCATGGGTGCATGAAATCAAAACGCCTATCACCTCTGCCCGACTGATCGTTGAAAATGAAAAGAATCCCACCACACTGCGAATTGACGATGAACTGCGGAAAATTGATGCTTATGTGGAGCAGGTGCTATATTACGCCCGCAGTACCGATGTGGAAAAGGACTTTAAGGTGGAGAAAACCACCTTGCAGGCATTGGTGTACGCTGCGCTAAAAACGTACTCAAAGCCGTTGATTCAGGTCGGTGGAAAGCCGGTTCTAAAGGAACTGGATATTCCCGTGGCCGCAGACAGCAAGAGCTGCACCTTTGTGATCGGACAGATTCTTTCCAACGCTATCAAGTATCGGAAAGATAATTTACAAGTTGAATTTTCAGCCAGAGCAGAGAAAAACACGGTATCTCTTTTCATTTCCGATAATGGCATTGGTATTTCTGCTGCTGACTTGCCGCGTGTGTTCGACAAAGGCTTTACCGGTGAAAACGGCCGCCGTTATTCCAAATCAACCGGCATTGGTTTGTACTTGAGCCAAAGGCTATGTCGAAAAATGAATATTTCACTTTCTATTTCCAGCGTTCCGGGACAGGGAACGACTGTGACGATGGTTTTTCCTACGGAAAGCTATTTGCAGGCGGCGGGGCTGTAAAGCCCCGCTTTTTTCAACCTTACATTTTGGTAATACAAATGTAATCTAACTTAATGGCATCGGAAAATTCCTTGTGGTAGAGTAAAAGCACAAAAGCAAGGCGCTTTTGAGAAAGGAGCCTGACCTATGGGCGATACGATCTTACGGGTGGATGACATCCAAAAATTTTACGGTAACAAAGGCAACCTGACAAAAGCCATCGACCACATTTCTTTTTCTGTTCGCAAAGGAGAATTTCTCGGCATCATGGGTGCTTCTGGCTCTGGCAAAACCACCTTGCTGAACTGCATTTCCACGATTGATACCGTCACCAGCGGTCATATCTATGTAGAGGAAAAGGATATCACGATGCTGCATAGAGCACAGCTTGCAGATTTCCGTGGGAAAAAGCTGGGGTTTATTTTCCAGAATTTCAATCTTCTGGACACCTTGACCGCCTATGAAAATATCTCTCTAGCCCTTTCCATCGCAGGTGCCAAACCCAGTGAAATAGAGCAGCGTATTCCACAGATTGCCCAAGCGCTGAACATTCAGGATGTATTGGATAAATATCCCTATCAGATGTCTGGCGGTCAGCAACAGAGAGTAGCTGCTGCAAGAGCGATGGTGACAAATCCGGCAATCGTTCTGGCAGATGAGCCGACCGGCGCACTGGATTCCAACTCTTCCCGAATGCTGTTGACAATGTTGACCGAATTGAATGAACGGCTTTCAGCAACGATTCTCATGGTAACGCATGACGCTTTTTCTGCCAGCTATTGCAATCGCATTTTATTTATCAAAGATGGGCAGGTGTTCAACGAACTGCATCGTGGGACGGATACGCGCAAAGAATTTTTTACAAAAATTCTGGAAGTAGTTTCCGTCTTGGGAGGTGAACAGAGTGAACACATATAAGCTGATTTTCCGAAATGTGTGCAAGAACATTCGTGACTATCTGATTTACTTTCTTACGCTGACCCTTTCGGTCAGTTTGTTCTATGCGTTCAATTCCATTTCTGACCAGCCGGCTTTTTCCAATATGGGCATGACTGGCACGCTCTTATATCGTCAGCTCGGCATTATGCTTTCTACGCTTTCCACTATGATTGCGGTTGTTCTGGCTTTTCTGATTCTTTATGCCAATCAGTTTTTATTGAAACGTCGCAAAAAAGAATTAGGCGTGTATATGATGCTCGGCATGAAAAAAGGGCGTATTTCCCGGTTGTTTGCAGGCGAAACGCTTTGTGTTGGCATCATTGCGCTGGGCACAGGATTGCTTTTGGGCTTTTTCTTTTCGCAAGGGTTTTCTTTGATTGCATTGCGGCTTTTTGCAATCAATCTTGAAAAGTTTCGGATCGTGTTTTCAGCCAGAGCGCTTCGCCAGACCGTGTTGTGTTTCACAATCATCTTTTTTATCGTCATGCTTTTCAATATTCGGTCTGTCACCAATGTTAAATTGATCGACCTATTGACGGACGGCAGAAAAAACGAAAGTATGCAGACTGAAAACCGTATCTTGCCGGTTTGTCTGTTCCTGCTCTCACTGCTTTGCATCGGAATTTCTGCCGCGCTGTTCAACAAAAACGGGATTCTGCCATCGCATGAAAATAATCTGTTCCAGTTGGCAGCGGCGGCATTGGTCGCGGGAACTTTTCTGCTGTTCTACTCACTGTCAGCCGTTTTCATGCAAGTAGCAAGTGCAAGGAAATGCTTTTACCTGAAAGGTCTGAATACGTTCCTTGTCCGTCAGATTGGCAGTAAAATCCGAACCAATTATCTTGTGGTAACGGTTGTATGCGGATTGCTGACCATCACGATCTGCGCCGTGTCGATTGGCGCGAGCACAGCGCTTGCTATGAACAAAATGTCTCAATCTGCAACGCCCTATGATTTGAACGTGCTTTCCAATGTTTCTGTTGATGGGGACAGCGATATTGCTGCCTATCTCGCTGCACACGATATTACCATAAGCAACTACGCCAAAGCTACAGAGCAAATCAGTGTTTACGAGGCCGATATGACCTACTCTGAACTATTTGAAGGACAGAAAGTCAAATTTTGGCCAATTGATGAAAAAGTTCCTGACAGCAAGGTTTCCGTAATCTCCATTTCGGACTTGAATCGTGCCTTAGCCATGCAGAACAAAGCACCCATCACGCTGAACGATGGCCAATACCTCTTGAACTGCAACTACAATGGAACGTATCGGTATATTGCTGCTGCATTGCAGAGCCACCCGGAAATCACGGTTGGTGGGGCGACTTTACAGCGTGCAGAAGATAAAGTGTTGCAGGAAACATACATTATGACGTCGGTTGGCAACAATGACCGCGGCACCTTGATTGTTCCCGATTCCGTCACCGCATCACTTGAAAAAGATGTAAATGCGCTTTTGGTGCAATATGAGCCGAATGCAGATTCCAATGAAATTTTGCAAAAGATGATTCCGATTGGATTGGATAGTACACACGGCTATCGGTATGCCGAAAAGAACATGATGTATGAGACATTCTACGGCCTTGATGCCTTGGTGAGCTTCCTTTGCTGCTATATCGGGTTGGTCTTTTTGCTGATTTGCGCCGCACTTCTAGCGTTAAAACAGCTTACCGAAACGACCGACAATGTGTATCGTTATGGCTTGCTGCAAAAGCTGGGTGCAGGCCGCAGGCAAATCGATCATACGCTTTTTGTGCAGACAGTCGTGTTCTTTGCCATTCCGCTAGTCGTCGCTGGCGTGTATTCTGCTTTCCTGATTGGCAAAGCAATGGCTGTGGTGGAAGAATTTATGAATATCCATATCGCAACCAATATCGGACTGACAATCGTCCTTTTCCTGCTTGTCTATGGAAGTTATTTCCTTGCAACGTATCTTTCCTGTAAACGTATTGTCACAGAACAGCGAGAATTGGAGGTCTAAACTATGTTGCCCGAAAATGTAAACTGGAATGCCGTATTGCAAAGCATCACCGACACATGGCTTCCTTTAATTGGTATGATCGCCGCAATTATTTTAGTTGCCATAATCGTCCATGTGGCACAAAAGAATAAAAAGTAAAAACACCTGCCGCACGACGGCAAAAAAAAAAAGCCGTCGTATAGCAGACATATCCGCGCGCCCATTTTGAACCGGCGGCTTTTGAGAAACTCAAGGCCGCCGGTTCTTTTTGCTTATCAAAGCGTTTCATCGTCCGTATGGCGGCCACTAGGAGGATGCCGCCATGCGTCTGATATTCTATCGAACGCCTAGCTTTGAACTGTCAAAAAAAGCCTTGCTCCCGCACAGGGTCAGCAGGGCTTTTACTATGTACTATACGATGTAACTGCTGCGCGTTTCGTGCTGTCATTATGTCCAGTTGGCCGTTTTCGGTCTGCTGGGCTTTTCTATTGCCGCCTGAAAATCTACCTGTTTCAAAAAATATTTTTGGAAATTTTCAAAAAAGCGGGTAGAATCGGGTATTTCAGGTGTCATATTAGCGGAAAGGGAAAAATCCACCCGACATCCCCACGGAAAGGGGGTGAGAAGATGGAAGCTATCCCTCGCAACGATGGCGAACAGTACCGATTCGATGCGTTCTGCAAAGCGGTGCTGCGAAATGAGGCCCGGAACTATCACCGAAATAAGAAACGTCTGCTTGACCGTGAAAAGTCATTCAGCGTTCTGTCGATGGAAGAACTGGGGCAGCTCACGAGTGTAGACCATTATCCGTGTGAAGAATTTGTATTTTCGTCCTACGGCTGTGATCTGCACATCGACAATGAGCTTGTTGCCAATGCGTTTGCCGCTCTGCCAAAGCAAGAACAAAGCATTCTGATTCTGTTTTGTGTTCTGGAACTGGGCGACGGTGAGATTGGCGACCTCATGGGAATGTCCCGGAGTGCTGTTCAACGGCACCGGGCAAAAACGCTGAATGAGCTGCGAAAAAAGCTAAAGGCGCACTTGCCGGAGGGAGGTTAGGCGTAAATGGGCTCCTATGAACACACAAGCAGAGAGCTTTTACCGCTCTCGGTGATTCGCTCTGCCTGCGCTGGGGATACCGATGCTGTTGAACAAGTTTTGCAGCATTACAGAGGTTACATCAACAAGCTCTGTACAGGCGTTCTCTATGACAAGCACGGTCAGCCTCATGTGTGCATAGACGAGTACATGAAACGCCATCTGGAAATCAAACTTATTTCCTCTATTGTGACCAGAGCCGAAACGGTCTGACCCTTTCCACGTTTCGGGACAGCACCTTGAAAAATATGCCCGCAGGACAATGGCGGTGCATCATAGGGCAAACGGACACGTTGCTGTCTGTATCGAGCCGGACGGCGGGTGCGCCAAGATGCTTTTCTTTGAAAAGTGGAGCGATCATCACCACGCCGCAATGCAAGCGCGGCTGCTTGCGGGCCATGACATACCGACAGGCTGATACTCCCTTACCGTCAAAGTCCGAGCGTTCAGAGCGTCGCAGGCAATGAGTAGGGCTGCATGAGGAATGCAGGGGTGAGATTCCCGTGGGTTGCTGCCAGCAGCCATCCGTTGGCTCATTTTTTGATTTTTAAGAAAGGGGATTTTACGATGCAAGCGAAAAAGACAAACCCTGAAAAAACAAAAAATCCAGAGGTGCTTACTCTGGATTCAACTTATCGTATTGGCAATCGCTCCTTTATCGTTGAGCCGGTGTTCAAAGAAGAAAGTTTCCAGACCTTAGGAGAAGTTCTTCTCCGGCTGATGAAATCCGAAAGCGAAAAATTATAATGACCTTTCGGGAGGCAGCGGACAGAGAAAGCGGATTGTGTTATAATATAGGTGTACAAGTGAATTTGCTATTCGACTGTCCCAAGAAAGGAGCGAATATGAAACAGTCGAGTAACAAGAAATCCCGTGAAGCAACCGCTTTTCTCTATGAGCGTCTTTCCCGTGATGATAATTTGGAGGGCGAGAGTTACAGCATCGGCAACCAAAAGAAGCTGCTCACCAAAGTTGCAAAGGAAAAAGGCTATACCAATCTGGTTCACTTTCTGGATGATGGCATTTCCGGCGTGACCATGAACCGTCCCGGTTTCGTTGAAATGATGCAGCAGCTCGAACAAGGGAAAGCCTCCGCTGTGTTCGTCAAAGACCTTTCCCGTCTGGGCCGAAACTATATTGAGGTCGGACGGCTGACAGAAGAATTTTTCCCGGACCATGACATCCGACTTGTTGCCGTTTCGGACAACATCGACACGGCCGAGGGAGAAAATGAACTGGCACCCATCCGAAACCTGTTCAATGAGTGGTATGCCCGCGACATCAGCAAGAAACGCCGTATCAGTAATAAAATCAAAGGCAACTCCGGCGAACCGATGGGACTTCCTCCCTATGGGTATATCAAGGACCCGAACAATCCCAAGCATTGGGTCGTTGATGAAGAAGCTGCACAAGTTGTCCGGCGCATTTTTGATATGACGTTGGAGGGCTTTGGCACGGAACAGATTGCCACCCAGTTTGAAAAGGAAGGCATCCTGACGCCGCAGGCCTACTGGATTCAGAAAGGCATCGGCCGTCCCGGAAGGAGCAAGATTCGTCCAGCAACCAAGTGGAATGGTTCCACGATTACCCTTCTTCTGTATCAGCAGGAGTATTGTGGAGATGTTTTGAATTTCAAAACCTACTCCAAATCCTACAAGAATAAGAAGCGGATTCATAACGACCCGGAAAATTGGGTAGTGTTCCAAAATGTTCACGAACCCATTATTGAACGTGCCGTGTTTGAACAGGTACAGCAGAAGCGTGGAAAGATGCGCAAACGCCGTACCAGCAACGGAGAACACAATATGTTCTCCGGCCTGCTTGTCTGCGCAGACTGCGGCTGCAATCTGCACTTCCACTTCAATCAGGGCAACCCGGAAATCAAGTATTTCAACTGCTCCAACTACAAGGGCAACCGTGGCACCTGCCAATCCACCCACTACATCCGGGTAGACTTTCTGGAAGAAGTGGTGCTGGGCGAGATTCGGCGGCTGACCAAGTTTGCCAGCCTCTATGAGGACGACTTTTTGAAGGCTGTTATCGGGCACTCCCAGCAGGCAGACGAAGCCGACCGCAAGCTGAAAGAGAAAGAGTTGAAAGCACTCCTTGCCCGTGATGAAGAACTGGACGGCCTCTTTGAGCGCATCTATGAGGACAATGTTTCCGGCAAGATCTCTGATGAACGCTTTTCCAGAATGTCCCGGAGATATGAGGACGAGCAAAAGGAGCTGACCGAGAAAATCAAACAGCTCCGCTCCGAAATCGAAAAGCAGAGCAGCCGAACTATGACAACGGATATGTTTATCAGTCTAGTTCGCAAGTACACCAGAGCAAAAAAGCTGACACCCCGGATGCTGAATGAACTGGTGGAAAAAATCGAAGTGTTCAATGCAGAAAAGGTCAACGGTGTATGGGAGCAGCGGCTCCGCATTCACTACAACTGCGTGGGCACCATCGAGATTCCAAGTGCCCTTCCTTTGCCGACACCCGATGTGTCGGTGAATACAAGAAAAGGCGTAGTTGTGAACTACGCCCCTTGTGATGTCGCTATTTAGCAAATAAAAAATGACGAATGTTCTTTGACAGCTAAATGCTGTAAGAACATTCGTCATGGTGCGGATAAGAGGACTTGAACCTCCACCGAGTTGCCCCGATTAGAACCTGAATCTAACGCGTCTGCCAATTCCGCCAT
Organism: Faecalibacterium prausnitzii; assembly: GCF_003324185.1. Lineage (GTDB taxonomy): Bacteria > Bacillota > Clostridia > Oscillospirales > Ruminococcaceae > Faecalibacterium > Faecalibacterium prausnitzii. The sequence continues at coordinate 36,600 of NZ_PXUP01000016.1, read as the reverse complement.
ATCCGCATATTCTGTTGTGTTCCTGCGCCGTGGCGCCGGGAACGATAGTTATTATACCAGATGCAGCAGAATTGTCAAGCATTTTTTTGAAAAACTTTTCATCTTTTTGGAAAGGATCATACTTTCGCATTTTTTGCAGACAGCGCGGCTGTTACTGTGCAGGCGTTTTTGCGGTGCCTTGCGTGCGCTGTGCACGGTTTTGGGTTTGACAGGGTTTTCGCGGCGATGTAGAATAGAGGTACTGTTTTCTTACAATTATATAGAGGAGCGTTTTGCCATGCTGTATTTTGAAAACGACTACTGCGAGGGTGCACATCCCGCCATTCTGCAAAAGCTGACCGAGACCAACTTTGAAAAGGTCTCCGGCTACGGCACCGACCCCTACTGCGCCAGCGCCCGCGAGAAGATCCGCGCCGCCTGCGCCTGCCCGGAGGCCGATGTGCAGTTCATCTCCGGCGGCACCCAGAGCAACGCTATCGTCATCGCGTCCATGCTGCAGCGGTGGCAGGGCGTAGTGGCTGCTGCCACCGGTCATGTAGCCGGGCACGAGGCAGGTGCCATCGAGTACACCGGCCACAAGGTCATCACCCTGCCCCAGCACAACGGCAAGCTGGACGCTGCCGAGCTGCGGGCACTGGTGGCCACCTTCTACGCCGATGACAACCACGACCACATGGTGTTCCCCGGCATGGTATACATCTCCCACCCCACCGAGTACGGCACCCTGTACACCAAGGCGGAGCTGGAAGCCCTGCACGCTGTGTGTCAGGAGTACAAGATGCCGCTGTTCCTCGATGGTGCACGGCTGGGCTATGGTCTGGCTGCCGAGGGCACGGACGTGACGCTGGCCGACCTTGCCCGGCTGACCGATGTGTTCTACATCGGCGGCACCAAGGTGGGTGCGCTGTGCGGCGAGGCTGTGGTGTTCCCCCACGGCGCACCGGCGCACTTTATGACCATGGTCAAGCAGCAGGGCGCACTGCTGGCAAAGGGGCGGCTGCTGGGCATCCAGTTTGACGTGCTGTTCACCGATGACCTGTATTTCTCCATCAGTAAAAACGCCATTGCCACCGCCAACCGCCTGAAGGCCGGTTTTGCGGCAAAGGGCTATCGCTTCTTTATGGACTCCCCCACCAACCAGATCTTCCTTGTACTGGAAAACGCCCAGCTGGCTGCGCTGGAAGGCAAGGCAAAGTTCGGCTTCTGGGAGAAGTTCGACGACACCCACACCGTGGTGCGCATCGCCACCAGCTGGGCTACCCGCATGGACGAGGTGGAAGCGCTGATCGACCTGATGTGATCCTACGCTCCTTTTGAGGGTATAACGTTTTGAATGCCCTCCGCGTTGCTCTGGGCATTTTTAGCGGAAAAGCATTTATAATTTTGGGACAGCGGAGCGTCTGCGGACGCTCCGCTGTCCCGTTTTCACGGAAAAGGCTCAGAAGCACCTGTCGGCGCTTCTGAGCCTTTTTTATTTTTCTTCTGTATTCCACGGCTGCGGGGTGCTTTCCACCGACTGACCGGGGACGGCAAGGGCGCGCTCCATCAGCAGGGCAAGGTAGGCGTCCTGCAAGGCGTCTGCCAGCGGATACACCTCTGCCCCGCCGGCAAGATAGCCCTGCATCCTGTCCAGAAAACAGGCGATGGCGGTCTCGTCCTCGTTAAGCCCTGCCTGCGCGGCGGCAGCTGCCAGCGGGTCGGGCAGCGGGGTCAGTTGACGGCACACCGGCTCCCCGGCGGCATCCAGACAGCGCAGGGTGTCGTCGAACACTTCGCCCCGCTCTCCCTGCACACTGGTGTGGGTGCTGCGCAGATAGGAGTGGTACTGCACACCGTTAAAATCCAGAAACGCTGTGCCGCCGCCTGCAAATTCCAGCGTGTGCTGCTGCAAGGTCTTTTCCACCAATGCGCCGTTATGCACCGCACCCCAGCGGGAATCCGTTTCGATGATCTTTTCCGTCCAGCTGCGTCCGATCACCCGCACCGGCTGCTGCCCGGCGTTCAGGAACTGCCGCGCCAGACTGACCGCGTGGTAGCCGTGCGCCACCGACAGCCGGGCAAACTGCGGCGTGCCCAGCGCGCCGCTGTGCACCGCCGCCAGCCGTTTTGCCAGCGTGGGGTACAGCCAGTACTGTTCTGCAACCTGCAGCTTTGCGCCCTGCTGGTGCAGCTGCCAGAGGGCGCGCAATGCGTCCTCCTCCAGCGCCGCCGGGGTCTCGCTCAGCACGGCAAAGCCCCGGGCAAGCCATTCGGTGCTGACGGCGGCGATGGACGCTTTATTCACTGCCACCACCACGAAATCCGGGTGCAGGGCAATGCACTGCTCCGCCGAGGTGCTTACCGGCACGCCGTACTCCCGGTGCATTTTTTCGGCCTTTTCCTCGGTGCGGCAAAGCATGGCGCACAGCTCGAACCGTTCCGGCAGCGCCTGCGCGATGCGCCAGTAAAACAGCGACCGCCAGCCGGAGCCTACTACGATAAACCGCAGCTTATCCATTTGCCTGTTCCTCCTGAATATGCTTTTGCAGTTCCTGTTCAAACCGGTCTGCGTCCAGCGGCAGGGTGAGCTTTTCCCCCAGCCATGCGGACAGGTAAGCCGCATCGGTCAGTTCCAGCGCCCGCACGCCCTCCACGCCGGGGGCGGTCAGGGGCGTGCCGTGCAGGATGGCGTCCGCAAAGTTTGCCAGCATCTCCGGGTAAGGCTCTGCCTGCGGCGCGAACTGCTCGGTGGTGGTGGTCTCGGTGAGCTGCTGGCGCTCGGTGCAGTCTGCGGTACGGCGGTAGGTCTCGGTGTCTGGCGTGTAGGTGTGCAGGGTGAGGGTGTCCTCTTCCAGCAGGGCGGTGCCCTTGGTGCCCACGATCTCCAACCGCTCGGTGTAGCTGCCCTCGCCGGTGGAAAGGATAAAGGTTGCCGTGCGCTGCTGCGGGTACTCCATGAGCAGGGTGGCTTCGTCGTCCACCATGAAATCGTTATACTTTCCGTAGGGTATCACAGCATAAATACTGGTCGGCATCCCGAACAGCCACTGCCAGATATCCAGAATGTGCTGGCCCTGATTGAGCAGCGCACCGCCGCCCTCCCCTGCCCAGCTGGAACGCCAGCTGCCGGAGCGGTGGTACATCCATGTGCGGAAGTAGCGGCTGTTTTCCAGCTGCACCCGCTTGATCTCGCCCAATGCCCCATCATCCAGTAATTTTTTAAGCCGCATATACTTTTTGTAGCGGCGCTGATGGAACATCATGGCAAAAACAAGGCCGCTTTCCTTGGCGGCGCGGTTCATTTCCAGCGCCGGTGCCAGCGCGTTTGCGCTGGGCTTGTCGCACAAGACGTGCTTGCCGTGGGCAAAAGCCTGCATCACCAGCGCCGGGTGGGTCTTGTGCGGGGTGACCACCAGCACGGCGTCAAACTCTTCTGCATAATCGTACAGCTGGTCGGCGCTGGGGCACACCCGCACCGTATCCGGCAGGGTATCCTTTGCCCACTGCTGCGCCCCGGCGCTGCGGCAGACCACGGCGGTCAGGCGCAATGCGCCCGCCTTTCCCTCTGCGATCATCTGGGCATACTTGCGCCCCATGACCCCTGTACCGATAACGGCTGCGCGTACTTCCTGCATGATAGTCCCTCCTGTTTTTCCACAATGCGTTTTGTTATGGGGGAAAACTGCCTTTCACCCCTTCAATTTTGCTTCAATGGCGGCTTTATCCAGCCCCTCGCCGATGACGATGACTACCTCCTGCCCCTGCGGGATAGGCGCAAGGGTGCAGCCGGCGGCGGTGGCGTTCAGCTCCAGCCAGCCGCCTGCCGGGGCGGGCGCAAAGCCCTTTACCCGCAGCACCTGCCCGCACTCGGGCGCTGCGAACAGCCGCTGTGCGGCGGTCTGCAGCTGCTGTGGGGTGAGGTGCAGTTCCAGAAAGCAAAGGGAGGTAAAGGCCGCGTGCTGGTCAAAATGCAGCTTTTCGCAGCTGGCCTGCCGGTAGCCGCAGGCGGCAAGGGCGGCAAGGTCGGCATCGGTCAGAGCGTCCCAGTCCTTGGCAAGGATCTCCCCCGGCGCAAAGCGGCGGGAAGATTTTGCGGCTTCCAGTGCACGCTCCAAGTGGGCAGCGGCGGCGGCGCACTGGGCGGGCGCTGCCAGCTGGGCACGGCTCAACAGCACGCAGCCCGCGTTCATGGTCTCGGAGGCCAGCAGATACTCTGCCTGCGGCGAAAGCGTTTCCGGCAGAAGGGCGTCCACGATGGCGATGACGCTGCCCAGCTGATACCACCGGTCCAGCGGGTCGTCCCGCAGGATATCGAAAAACTCGTCCACATCAAAGATGCCGCTGGGCTCCACCACCACCCGGTCAAAGCCGCGCATGGCCATGGCGATGAGTTTGGTGCGCATCCGGCGCTGGTGGGTGTCGCAGTCGCAGCCGCCGCTGATGGTCTCCACATCGCAGCCGGGACCCAGCACCTCCTGCACCAGCATGGCGTCCACGTTCACCGCGCCGAAGTCGTTTTCCAGAATGCACACCTTATGCCCCTGCTGTACCAGATACCGCACATAGCGGCGCAGAAAGGTGGTCTTGCCTGCGCCCAAAAAGCCGGTGATGAGATCCACTTGAACCATATCTTTTTACCTCCGTTGCAAAAACCCTCCCAGCGCCGCAGCGCCCGGGAGGGCATATATTTCAGTCTTTTTTCCGGCGCTGCAACTCCTGGATGATCCCCGCTGCTTCCGGCGCGATCGCTCCCGGCACAATGGCCGGGCGCGCCAGGAAATAGCCCTGCAAAAGGTCTGCGCCCAGCTCGATGACCGTGCACAGCTCGGCGGCGGTCTCCACGCCCTCGGCAACGATCTTCATGCTGCGGGGGTGGGCGTAAGCCACCATATTGCGCAGGATCTGCTGCTTGTCCGGCGAGGTATCAATGCCACGGATGATGGTAATATCCACCTTGACGAACCGGGGTGCAAGCTGCAATAGCGTATTCTCGTTGGAATAGCCGCTGCCGTAATCGTCCAGTGCAAACATCCCGGAAAAGCCCGGTGCATTGCGCTTTTTCTCCAGTGCTTCGTAGTCGATGGCTTCCTCTTCGGTGATCTCAATGACCATGCGGCGGCGCAACTCATGCCAGCGGCTGTCTATATAATCAACATCCGCCTGCGTCAGGCAGGTGTTGGCGATGGAGTTGACAAAGAGCATGGCATCCCCGGACACGCTGCCCGCCCGGCACAGGCTGTCGAAGGTCTCCAGCGCCTTGGTAAAGGTGAGGCGCTCGATCTCGTACAGTGCCCCCTGCTCCCGCGCCAGCTTCATGATGGTGGCCGGGGAGCGCAGGGTGGGCAGGTCGGAGCGCATCAGCGCCTCGTAGGCGACTACCCTGCCGCTGCGCGCCGAGAAGATGGGCTGGAAGCAGTAGAACACCTGCGCATTGCTGAGCAGCTGCCGGAACTCCCTGCGGGTGCGCTCGGCGTAGGCTTCGCGGTTGTACACCCCGATGTCGAACTCCTCCACCCGGCCCTTCTCCGAATGCTTGACCTGATACATGGCAAAGTCGGCGTATTTTTTTAAGGTCTCCCAGTCCTGCCCATCGTCCGGGTACCACGCAATGCCGCCGGAAAGGCTGATGTGCAAGGCGTTGCCGCTGGGCAGCAGCGCCACGCTCTGCTGCATGGCCTTCGTCAGGCGGTCGATCTTTTCCCGCACTGCGTCCCGGCTGCGGTAGCCGTGGAACAGCACAAGGAACTCGTCGCCGGAAAGGCGGGCGCAGACCGTCCCGGCGGGGGTATTGTCCCGCAGGCACTGACCGGTGCGGCGGATGTACTGGTCGCCCCAGTCGTGGCCGTAGGTATCGTTGATGTGCTTGAGGTTATCCAAGTCCATCATCATCAGCGCCGCCACGCCCATGCGCTCCGGCGCGGCAAACAGCTCGGTGCACACCCGGTTGAAGGCCTGCCGGTTGTACAGCCCGGTCAGGATATCATGATCGCGCTCGTGCTCGATGCGCTTCCGTTCCAGCACAGCGGCGGTCACGTCCTCAGCAAGGCCGATCTTGGCGTGCCCCTCGATGGTGCTGCGCAGCATGATGTACCGCACCCCGTCCGGCTGCTGGATGGTCAAAAGCTCGTCGCCCTCGGCGGTGTGGTCACAGGGATTCTTTTCCCGGATGCCCTTGAGCACCTCCTCGAACCGGCGCACGCTCAGCGGCTCGTCCTGCATCTCGGGCTTGCCCAGCAGGGAGAAGAAATTATCGGTCACAAACACGCTGCCGGTGTCGGTGCGCAGCTCGTAGCCGCCGATCTCCACACTGGCCATATCCATGATGCGCAAAAACTTGGTGGAGTTGGTCACCAGCTCCTTGTTCAGCTGGGTAATGGTCTCGGCAAAGCGGTCCACCTCCCGGATGGCGGTGCGGGACAGGCGGGGGAAGGTCTTTTTCTCCTGCGCGTCTATCACCTCGCGGTACAAACGGTTGATGGGTCTGGCCAGCCGTGCCGAGACCAGCAGGCTGCCCAAAACGCTCAGCACCAGCGTGATCGCTATGGTGGTCAGCAGCACCTCGCGCACCCGGCTGGAAAAAGCCAGCAGCACCGACTGCTCCATGGTACCGGCCAGAAACCACTTTTCGGCGGCAAAGGGCGCGTTGCGGTTATACACCTGCAGCGGCTCCAGCACCATATAATAGCGCTTATCGTTCAGCTCCACCCAGTTGCCGCCGTTGCCGTTGCTGCGGCAGTTCAAAACGCCCAGCGGTGCATCTGCCGTTACCAGATCCTCGCCGGAGGTCACGGTCTTGCGCAGGGAGAGTACGCCGTCCGTCAGCGCATCATCGGTAGTGGTCACGATAAAATAGGTGCCTGCCTTGTCCTCGTCCAGCTCGGTGAAGGGCAGCTTTGTCTGCAGATAGTCCGTGAGCAGTTCCACGCCCACCACGCCGTATACCGTGCCGTCCGGCAGGATCAGCGGCATGGAGTAGGCAATGGCGTGCCGGTCGTCCCCGGCCAGACAGTAGGAGTTGGTGGTCCAGCGGCCATAGCTTTCCGCCGAAAGGCCGGCATCGCTCTTATACGCGGTCTGAAATACCGTGCGCAGGATGCCACCCTTGGTATCTCCCTGATAGGGGAAAGCGGGCTGCCAGCCCTTATCCGTGCCGATGGCCAGCTCTTTTACCACTGTGGCGCTGGCGCGTTCCAGCAAAAGGTCGCTGTTGCGCTCCGAAGGGCGGGCGTCCGGGTCCATATCCCGCAGGTAGATGCCGGGCATTTTTTTGCCCACCTCGCAGGTGTCCAGATCGTGGGTGTTCAGGATGAGAAAGATGCCAGTCACCTGCTTTGTGCGCAGGGTGTCCAGAAGCCGCGGGGCAAGGGCTACCAGCAAAGCATCGCTCTGTTCGCTGCTGTTATCCAGCGTGTCCAGCGAGATATCGCCGCTTTTCAGCAGCTGCTGGGTGGTGGCGGTGATCTGCTCGCTCAGCCGCTCCAGATCCTCCGCGTTCCGCAGGATCTCCTGCACATAGCTGGCGCGGTTGCGCACCCGCATGGTAAGCAGATCCTTGGCGTTTTCGTCCAGCTGCCCGGTCACGTTGATGGCAAGGATGCTGGCGGCCGACATCAGCAGCTCCACCGCCAGCACCAGCATCATGGTAGCAAAAATATTGTAGAACACGGTTCTTTCCGGTCTGTTTTCCAAGCGCTGCCGCTGGCGCTGTTTCCATGCGTCAAACATCGCCCTGCCTCCTTTCCGTCTTTTTTGCGGGCGGTCAGCCCTCGTACTGCTGTAACTGCGCAAGGGTGGCCTGATACCACGCCTCAAAATAGTCGTCGGTCAAAAACTCTGCCGTGGCTGCCTCCGCGCTCTGGCCTGCGGCGATGCGTTCCAGCACCGTGTCCCGGTGGTCACCGGCAGATAGCCCGACTCCACCGCGAAAGCGATGTTATTCTGCGGCTCGGTGAACCACTTTAAAAAAGTGACTGCGCCGTTGATCTCGGCCTCGGTGCCGCTGCCGAGACCGCAGCCGCCGCCAGAAAGCTGCGGCGCGAGATCTTGTTCTTCATCCCATACCCTCCCGGAGTATGCAGGCGCATTTTACCCCATACCATACTATTTTATATAATACCACCGTTTCCGGCATAGTGTAAACTCTTTCTTAAGAAATATGGTAAAAAAGTGCAGATGACGAATTTTCGTCTTATTTTTTGGTGGTTCTGCCAAAAGCACGCATCCCCTATAAAAAAATGGGATAGCGGAGCGTCCGCAGACGCTCCGCTATCCCGAAGTAAAAATAATTATTCCTCTGAAGATGCGCAGAGCACAGCGGCGCGCATGCAAAGCCAGTCTCGTTACATGCGTATCCGCTGCGCGGCGCGGGCGATGGAGGCCAGCAGGGTCACAAGGCGCTTTTCGTCCATCTGGCCGCAGTAGGTGGTAAAGGTGTAGTAGCACCCCTGCACGCAGAAGGAAAGCACCACCTTGCGCACTACGTCCGTCTCAAAGGTGGGGTCGGTCTGGGCGATGCACTGGCACATGGCCTGCTCCACCCGGTTGATGAACAGCCCCTGCCGGGAGCCGGAGAAGAGCACGCTGATCTCGGCCTGATGCGCGGTGAAGGCGCGGAACATCTCCCGCGCAAGCCACTCGGTGCGCTCGCTCACATCGCTGGCGGTCAGGCGGGGCAGGCTTTCCACCACCGCGTGCACCATCTCGTCCTCCATGGCGTTGGCCAGCGCATAGATATCCTGATAATGGGCGTAGAATGTGGATTTATTGATGCAGGCGCGGTCGCACAGCTCCTTGACACGGATCTTTTCCACCGGCTTTTCGCGGCGCAGCTCCATAAAGGCCTGCTTGATGGCGCGCTCGGTCTTTTCAATGCGGATATCCAGAAAACCCACCTCTTTTGCATTTTTGTTGATTTTCCAACATTTTTCCGGTTTTGCGGATAGACAAGCCCCGCAGCCCTTTTTATACTGGGTATAAGCGGAGCGGCGTTACTCCTTGCGGTACAAAAGCCCCTGCTGCTCCAAAGCCGTGCGGATGCGGGCAAAGGTGTCCTTGTCCGGGCAGCGCAGGGTGTGCAGGTGCACACCGCCGGTCATGCGGCTCAAAAGGCTCTCGGGTGCATCGGCTGCCTGACGGATAAAGTTATCCACGTCGTACCGGTTGCACAGGTTCAGCGTGGCGCGGATCTCGCCGTACAGGCTGTTTTCCACCGCCACATCCACCACCGTGCCGCCCTGATCCACCACGGTGTACAGCTCCCGTCGCATCTCCTCCTGCGTGCGGTGCACACAGGCCAGAATGCCGGTATAGCCCTTCTCCGCCGGGTGCAGCTGGTAGCCCCGGGGGGTGGCATCGATCTGCGCCCCACCGGCGCGCAGCAGCGCCACATCCCCTACCACGATCTGCCGCGACACCCCCAGCTCGGCCGCCAGCGTGCTGGCGCTTAAGGGGGCACCGGCACTGTTCAGCCGGGTCAGGATGCGTTCTCTGCGCTGTGCTGCATTCATAGGGGGTCAGGCTTCCTTTCCGTAAAACGACTTTTCTCTCCTTATTGTAGCAAAACGCGGCAAAATGTGCAAGGTTATTCCAATCTCAGCTTTCTGAACAAAGGCTTCCCCCGGAAGGGGGAAACCTATCTCCAAAGGGTAAAGGCTTTTGCGCCGGTCACGCCGCAGGCGTTGCTTTATTCCAATCTCAGCAGGGTGGCGTAATTGGAGGGCAGCTGCACCTTCATGCGGTTCCACTCGGTGGAGACCAGCACCTCCTGCGCACCCACGGTGTCCGCCAGCAGGTCGGTGACCTTGGCGGTTTCCACCGGCAGCTGGAACTCCAGCTGTGCGGGGGTATCGCCGTTGTTCAGCACCGCCACCACGGCCTTGCCGTCCAGCACCCGGGCAAAGGCGTAGCACTGGGTGGTGAGCTGCAATTCCTTTACCTCGCCGTAGGTCATTTCCGGCAATTCAGCCTTGCATTTCCCCAGCGCTTTGTATACACTGGTAACAGGATTTGTACGTTCTGCATCGGCGTAGTCACTGAGCTCCAAGCAGGGACGCAGCGGCCAGTCGCTGCCCCACTCCTTTTTGCCCTCGATACCGAACTCTGAGCCGTAGTAGATGGACGGAATGCCCCACAGGCTGTACACCAGAATGGCAATATGCCGGATGTGCTCCCGGTTGCGCAACTTGTTGGGCAGGCGCTCCACATCGTGGTTATCCGAGAAGAGATACAGCCGGGTGTCGTGGCACAGCCCCTGCAGACGGCGCATGGTGTGGGCGATTTCAAAATAGTTGTGGTCGTTGTGGCCGCTCCACAGGCCCTTGTGCAGCTCGTAGTTGGTCACGGAGTGCAGCATTTCCGGGTTTGCCCAGCGGCTGTAATCGCCGTGGATGACCTCGCCCATCAGCCAGAACTCCGGCTTTACCTCGTTTGCCAGACGGCGCAGCCCGCGCATGAAGTCGAAATCCAGCACGTCCGCTGCGTCCAGACGGATGCCGTCGATGTCGAACTGCTCCACCCAGAAGCGGACGGTATCATAATGGTACTGCTGCACCTCCGGGTTGCGCTGGTTCAGCTTGACCAGCAGGTTGTAGCCGCCCCAGTTGCCGTAGGAAAAGCCGTCGTTATACTCGTTGTTGCCCCAGAAGTTCACATCGCAGAACCAGTCCTTATAGCGGGCGTTCTCGCGGTTTGCTTTCAGGTCCTGGAACGCGAAGAAATCGCGGCCCACATGGTTGAACACGCCGTCCACGATGACCCGCTGCCCGCGGGCGTGGCAGGCCGCCACAAAAGCCTTGAACTCCTCGTTGGTGCCAAGGCGGCGGTCCACCAGACGGTAGTCGATGGTATCATAACCGTGGGAGCCGCTCTCAAACAGCGGGCCGATGTAGATGGCTGTACAGCCCAGCTTTGCCGCGTGGGCTGCCCATGCTTCCAGCTTTGCAAAAGCGCCCGGGGTGGGCTGGCCGTCGTTTTCGTGCGCACAGCCGCACAGCCCCAGCGGATAGATGTGATAAAATACTGCTTCGTCATACCAAGCCATGATCATTCGCTCCCATTCTATTGCTCTAAAAAGTTGCACCGCCCGCAAGGCGGTAGCAACAGTATACCACACCCTCTGGCAAATATGTGTATTTTTGCTGATTTTTGTCAAGATTCGCTAAGATTATCGGCCACTGTGCCGGTAAAAAAGCGTTTTTCTTGGATAGTTTGCCCAAACAGCCTTGTATCAACCGGCGCACACCGCCGGTCAACATAGAGAAGTAAGGAGATCTTTGCATGAATTACCCTGTGATCCCCCGCACGTTTTTCAGTGGCGACTGCTTCGATGCCTACCGCATTCTGGGTGCGCACCCCTGCACCGACCCAAACGGCGCCGAGGGCTGGCGTTTTGCCGTGTGGGCACCCGGTGCCACCGCCGTGGAGGTGTGCGGCGGCTTTGACGGCTGGGAGCGCGGCGTGCCCATGGAAAAAGCCGATACCGGCGTGTGGAGCGCTTTTATCCCCGGCCTTGCGGAAGGAGATCTGTACAAATACCGCGTGCATGGCGCGGACGGCAGCGCCGTGATGCGCAGCGACCCCTACGCCTTTGCCACCGAGCTGCGCCCCGGCACCGCCAGCAAACTGACAAAGCTGGATTTCACCTTTGACGACACCGCGTGGATGGAGCGGCGGGACAAATGCCGCAACCGCCCGCTGAACATCTACGAGCTGCACGCTGGCAGCTGGAAGCACAAGCCCGGCGCAACCCGGCCGGACGGCTCGGACGGGTGGTACAACTACGAGGAGCTGGCGCGGGAGCTGATCCCGTGGCTGCTGGAGCACCACTTTACCCATGTGGAGCTGCTGCCGCTGGCCGAGCACCCCTTTGACGGCAGCTGGGGCTACCAGACCACCGGCTACTTCTCGGTGACCAGCCGCTACGGCACCCCTGCCCAGTTTGCGGGCTTTGTCAACGCCTGCCACCGCATGGGCATCGGCGTCATCATGGACTTTGTGCCGGTGCACTTTGCCGCCAACGCCGACGCACTGGCAAAGTTTGACGGCACCTACCTGTACGAGTACGACAGCGACGTGGGACAGAGCGAGTGGGGCACCTGCAACTTCAACTACTACCGCCGGGAGGTGTGCAGCTTTTTGAGCAGCGCCGCCGGGCTGTGGATGGACGTGTACCACTGCGACGGCATCCGCATGGACGCCATCTCCCGGGCGCTGTACTGGCAGGGCGACCCCAACCGGGGCGTGAATCAGGGCGCGGTGAACTTTTTGCGCAGTTTGAACCACGGGCTGAACGAGCGCTGGCCCACCGGCATCTACATGGCGGAGGACTCCACCAACTTTTTAAAGGTGACCGCCCCCACCCGCTACGAGGGCGTGGGCTTTGACTACAAGTGGGATATGGGCTGGATGCACGACACGCTGGACTACTTTGCCACCCCCTTCGGCGAGCGCCCGGGCTGCTACGGCAAGCTGCTGTTCAGTATGCACTACTTCTACAACGAGCTGTATCTGCTGGCGCTGAGCCACGATGAGGTGGTGCACGGCAAAAAGACCATCATTGACAAGCTATGGGGCAGCTACGCGGAAAAATGCGCCCAGCTGCGCACCCTGTATTTTTATATGTATACCCATCCCGGCAAAAAGCTGAACTTTATGGGCAACGAGCTGGCACATTTCCGGGAGTGGGACGAAAAGCGGGAGCTGGACTGGAATCTGCTGGAATACCCCTTCCACGATGCCTTCCAGAAGTACTTTGCAAACCTGTGCCGCGTCTACGCCTCCGAGCCTGCCCTGTATGATGGCGAATACAACCCGGACTGCTTTGAGTGGGTGGCAAACGAAAGCTGCGCCGAGGGTGTGTACGCATGGCTGCGCAAAGGGCGCGGGCAGAACCTGCTCTGCGTGATGAACACGCAGGACCACGCCCACAAAAAGTTCCCCCTGTACCTCAAGTTCCCCTGCAGCGCAGAGCTGGTGCTGGACACCGAGGCCGGCACTTGGGGCGGCGTGCACAAGGCGCACCGCAAGCAGAGCTTCCACACCACCGACGGCGGCGTGTTCGGCCGGGACTATACCCTGACGCTGGACCTGCCCGCCATGGGCAGCTATCTGCTGCGGCTGTCCCCGGAAGCCCCGAACCCGGACGCCGCCCGCCTGAGCGCCAACAGGGCGCTGGCGCAAAAGCGCAAGGCGGCAAAGGCTGCTAAGGCCGCTGCGGAAGTTTCCGATAAGTAATATTTACGCAAAAATGTCCCGTCTGCTTTGAAAGCGGCGGGACATTCTGCATTTTTCGCCGCCGGGGTGCTGGACAGTGCCCGGGGGAGTTGTTATACTGTAAGGTGTGAAATTTTGCAAGGAGGGTCCTATTCCATGTCCGAACCCATTACGAAGCCCCGCGTTTCCGCTGCGGCGAAAATCGTGCTGGTGCTGGCGGCAGCAGCGGTGCTGCTGGCCGTTTTTGCGCTGGCTGCGCCCGGCAGCAAGTTCTTTTTCCCGCTGGTGAGCCTGTGGTGCAACCTTGCCCTGTTTGCCTGTGTGCTGCTGGTGCTGCGGGTGGCGGGAATCAAATTTGACCTCTTCCACAAGGCGGTGCTCGTCGGCGTGTGGGCGGCGGCGCTGGTCTACTTTTTCTGGGCGCTTGGCCGCCGCAGCTTTGTGTATATCTGGGATTACGTCAACTACATCAACAAACAGTACTGGGCCGAAGCTGCCTTTCTGCAAGGCCCGGCGGCGGGCTTCCAGTTCATCTTCGGCTCCTTTGCCGAGGACTACACCAACTTCATCACCCTGTTTCTGGAGTTTCCCTTCTGCCTGAGCGACCGCACCGGCGACAGCTTTGCCTTTTGTCAGGTGTTCAGCGTCCTGCCCATGCTGCTGGTGCTGCTGGCGGGGCTTACCATCAAGGTAGGGCAGATGCTGCGGGTGAAAAACCGCTTCTGGTACTTCCTCATCGGCATGACCTGGATGGTCACCTACCCGTGGCTGCGCATGAGCGCCATGCTCAGCCAGCCGGACTGGTTCGGCCTCATCTTCGGCTTCAGCATTCTGCTGCTCACGCTGGACTTCCGGTTTGAAAAGCTGGAGCCGGTGCGCTTTTGCCTTTTGTTTGCCGCCACGGCAGCCATCATCCTTTCCCGCCGGTGGTACTTATATTTTGTGGTGGGCTACTACTTTGCCTACGCGGTGCTGGTGCTGGTAAGCAGCGCGCGCATTGCCCGCGCCGGGCAGAAAAAGCAGGCGCTTTTGCAGGTGCGCAATCTCGTGCTGTTCGGCCTGATGAGCATGGTGGCCATGCTCATCCTGCTGTGGCCGATGGTCAGCCGCATCCTCGCTTACAGCTACGCCGAGCGCTATTCCTACTATAACGGCGGCGGCTTTGCAGCCGAGATCAGCCTGCAGTTCTGGCGCATGGGTCTGATGAACCTTGTGCTCGTGGGCATGGGGCTGTGGTTCAGCCTGAAAAAGCGCAAAATGCCCGCGCTGCCCTGCCTTGCCGGGCTGGAGATCCTGCTGAGCATGCTGCTGTTCACCCGCATCCAGAACACCGGCTCCCACCAGATGCTGCTGTTCCTCCCGGGGTGGTTTCTCCTGTTTTTGCTGGGCGCGGCCGCGCTGGCCGAGGGCATCAGCCGCTTCCGGGCGGCAAAGGTCGTGTTCTGGGTGTTCACCCTCGTGTTTGCCACCTCGGTGCGCTGCTCTCCCCTGACCACCATTGCCCTGCCGGGCTTTCTGGTGGATCACTTCCCGCTGGCAGTCACCGAGGAGTTCGTCCGGCTGGACAAGCTGATCTATGACCGCAAGGATCTGCCGCAGATCAAGGCCATTGCCAACTGGATCGACACCCACTGCACCGAGGGCGAGATCAGCTACATGATCCCCCACGATATGCTGTACTGCCCGGATCACTTCAAGAACTGCCAGCTGCCCGCAACCCCCATCAACGATAAGCTGGCCTTCGGCTTCTCGGTGCCGGGCACCCACAACTTCCCCATGCAGTTCTTCGAGGCCAAATATGTCCTCACCGCCGACCCCTTCCCCCAGACCTTTGTGGGCAACGGCGAGATGTCCCACAAGCTGAACGAGAGGTTCCTTGCGGTGCGGGACGAGTACTTTGCGCTGGAAGCCACCTTTGATATGGGCAACGGCACCACCTTTACCATCTGGCGGCGCACCGTGGCCCCCACCCGCGCCGAGGTGGAGTACTACCTGAGCGCCTTTAAAGAAGAAGATGCCCAGTACCCGGAGATGTTCTCCCAGATCGCAGAAAGCTGGCTGGCCGCCCGCGGGCTGTAACGCCGCTTTTGTAAAAAGGAGTGTTCGACTATGGAACAAACTGCAAACACCATGCCCGCTGCCACTTTGGGGCAGTACAAGGGGCTTGCCTTCACCCGCCGGGTGCGCCCGGTATCGGATAAGGCCGTAGAGGCGGATATCGGCAATCTGGCGCGGGTCCACGCGCCCTTTGTGCCCACTGACGCGCCCGCCGCCCGCGGGATGCGGGTCACGCTGGATTTCGAGGGCTTTCTCGCGGGTGCTTCCATCCCGGACAGCCGGATGGAAGCCGTGACCGTAGTGCTGGGCACCGGGCAGCTGATGCCCGCCGCCGAAGAAGCGGTGTACGGCCACTGCGCAGGCGAGACTTTCCGCTTCGATTTCACCTACCCTGCCGACTTCCGGGTGCCGGAGCTTTCCGGCAAGACCGCGCAGTTTGAGATCTGCCTGCACACGGTGGAGCGCAAGCAGGTGCCCCCCGTGGACGATGCCCTTGCAAAATCGCTGGGCTATGCGGACTTGGAGGCCCTGCGGGAGAGCCTGCGGGAGAAAAAGCGCCTTTCCCACGAGGCCAACGCCGACCGCATTGCCGGGGCGGCGCTGCTGGATATGGCAGGCGCGAACCTGACCGTGGAGCTGCCCGCAGAGCTGCTGGCGCAGAACGCAGAATATCAGATGAACCAGCTGCGCCAGCGGCTGCGCAAGAGCCAAATGACCATGGAGCTCTACTGCAAGAGCGCCGGGCTGACCCCGGAGCAGGTGCGGGAGGGCTACCGCAAGGAAGCCGAGCGCCAGCTGCGGGCCATGCTGGCAGTGCGCGCCATCGCTGAAGCCGAAAAAATCACCGTGACCCAGCAGGAGGTGGACGCCGAGATCGCCCGCCTTTCCAAGCTGCACGACACCCCGGAAGAAGAGATCCGCAAGGTGCTCAGCCGGGACGCCATCGCCGCCGCCGTGACCAACCAGAAGGTGCAGCGTTTCCTGCTCGACCACGCCGCCCTTACCTCTGTTGTGGAAAAGGAGTAAGACCATGGGCTTTTTTACCAGAACTGCAATGGATGCCCTGATGAAGACCAGCCATCCCGAGATCAACCGCCGCCAGTGCTGGAATTTGCACCCCCACCGCAAGCCCTGCACGACCTGCAAGGACATCTGCCCCTACGGCGAGGAGATCTTTACCCGCCCGAACCTCGTCAAGGACTGGGACCCCTGCACCGACTGCGGACTGTGCGTTTCCGCCTGCCGCAGCGGCTGCATTGCGCCTTCGCCCGAGCAGGTGCAGCGGGATACCGCCGCAGCGGACACCGACAACGATACCATCTGGATCGGCTGTGAGAAGTCCAGCCGCAAGAACACCGTGGTGCGCAGCTGCATCTGTGCCCTCTCGTGGGAGGCGCTGGCGTATCTGGCGCTGAACAAAAAGATCGTGCTGGATTTGACCCCCTGCGGGCAGTGCGAGAACGACCTGTGCGCCGAGCAGCTGCGCAAGGAGCTGACCCGCCTTGTGGACTTTTTCGGTCAGCCGATGTTTGAAGCGCGGTTCTCGCTGGCATACGAGGAAAAGGAGTACCCCTACCATGTGCAGGAGCTGACCCGCCGCGAGATGCTGGAACAGGTGAGCCACGGCTCCAAGAGCGGCACCAAAAAGCTGCTGCAGATGCTGCCCGGTCTGCGCAGCGAAGAGGACAGCGGGGTGGACTTCCGCCTGCTGCTGCACCAGCGCACAAAGCAGCTGAAAGCCGCCATGGAAACGCCCCTGCAGTACGGCTACTATATGCCCAAGTTCACCGACAACTGCTTTGGCTGCGGCCGGTGCGAGAAAGCCTGCCGCGCCAACGCCCTGAAGTTTGAGGAGATGCCCAATGGCCAGACCCGCATGGTGCTTACCCCGTGGAAGTGCAGCGAGTGCGGCGTGTGCATGAACGTATGCTCCAACAAGGGCTTTGACGGCATGAAGCTGTACCAGCTGACCACCCTTGGCCCCGTGGTGCTGTACAAGTGCACCAAGACCCTGTGCAAGCAGTGCGGCAAGCCCATTGCCCCGGACAGCGCCGAGGGTCTGTGCTCGGTGTGCCGCATCAAGGCGCGCACCCTGAAACGGCAGGAGGAGGCACGTCAGCGCGCCGAGCAGCTGAAGGCCGAGCGCGCCGCCAAGGCCGCCGAGGAGGCCGCCAAGGCAGCGGAAAACGCTGTCGGAACCGCTGCGGAAGCCACCGCCGAGGCCACGGCCCAGACCGTGGAGACCGCTGCCGCCCTGCCGGAGACCATCCCCGCCGGGCAGAGCGCTGCCCCTGCCAATGTAACTGCACCTGCCCTTGGAGAGCCGGTCTCCGAATGATGATAAAGAAAGGTCTGATCCTATGATGGAAGATGACAAGGAGCCGGTCTACGCCTCCAAGGCAAAGCCATGGCTGAAATATTATGACGAAAAGTACATCCACCAATCCGTGCCGGAGTGCTCGGCCTTTGCGCTGGTCTGCCGCAACAACGAGCGGCATCTGGGCGACACCGCACTGGAATACTACGGCCGCAAGTTCAGCTACGCCGACCTGATCGTGCAGATAAAAAAGACCGCCGCCGCCCTGCAGGCGCTGGGGGTGAAAAAGGGCGATATCATCACGGTGGTCAGCGTGATGACCCCGGAGGTGGTCTACACCTTCTACGCCGCCGACCTGCTGGGCGCTACCCTGAATCTGGTAGACCCCCGGTACAGCGCCGAGGGCATCCGGGAGTACATCGAGGAGGTGGAGTCCCGCCTGCTGATCTGCCTGAACGTGGTGTACCCCCGCTGCCATCAGGCCGCAAAGCGCACCAGCGTGGAGCGGGTGGTGGTGCTCAGCCCCGCCGACAGCCTGCCGCTGGCCAAAGCCGTGGGCTACAAGCTGACAGAGCCGGATAAAAACCGCTACGCCTCCAACGTGCTGCGCTGGAAGGCTTTTATCGCCGCAGGCAAAGGGCACAGCCCCGCCGCCGTGCCCTACGACCCCCAGCACACCTGCGTGGTGGTGCACACCGGCGGCACCACCGGCTCGCCCAAGGGCGTTATGCTGACCGACTACTGCTTCAACGCCCTTGCACAGGAGTTTGCCGCCCAGAGCCGTCTGTTCCACCGCGGGCAGAAGCTGCTGAACGTCATGCCGCCCTTCATCGCCTACGGTTACAGCTGCGGCATCCATATGCCGCTGGTCATGGGGCTGCATGTCATCATCATCCCCAATCTGGACCCGGAAAAGCTGGGCGCACTGGTGTGGAAGTACAAGCCCGAACACATGTTCGGCGTGCCCACCCACTACCAACAGCTTGCCGCCGACCCGCTGCTGAAAAACAAAGACCTCTCCTTTATCCGCAACTACGCCGCCGGAGGCGATTCCCTCTCGCTGGGCGCGGAGCAGACGGTGAACCGGTTCCTCAAAGCCCACGGGGTGGAGTTCCCGCTGGCAAAGGGCTACGGCATGACCGAGGTATCCTCGGCTGCCACCATCGCCGCCGGCAACGTGACAAAGCCCGGCAGCGTGGGCATCCCCATGGTCAACACGGTGGTCTCCATCTTCGAGCCGGGCACCGAGACCGAGCTGCCCATCGGTCAGCGCGGCGAGATCTGCATCTGCACCCCCACCGCCATGAAGGGCTACTACAACAAGCCCGAGGAGACCGCCTACCTGCTGCGCCGCCACGCGGACGGCCAGCTGTGGGCGCACACCGGCGATATCGGCTCCATGGACGAGGACGGCTTTGTGTATCTGGACGCCCGCATCAAGCGCATCATCATCCGGCACGACGGCTTCAAGGTGTTCCCCTCCATGATCGAAAACGTCATCAGCCGCCACCCCGCCGTGCAGCAGTGCTGCGTGGTGGGCTGCGCCGATACCGACCACACCCAGGGACGTCTGCCCTTCGTCTTTGTGGTGCTGGAGCCTGCCGCCACCGGCAAAAAGCGCCAGATCCTGCGGGAGCTGCGCCAGCTGTGCCGCGAGGAGCTGCCGGAGTATGTGCAGCCCGCCGCCTCGGCCTATAAGATCATTCCCGAAATGCCCCTGACCCCCGCCGGTAAGGCCGACTACCGTAAGCTGGAAGAAGAGGCGGGGTAAACCCGTCTGCCTTTAAGAAAGAAGGAATCATCCATGAAACATCCCCGTTTTACCGCATGGCTGTGCAGCGCCGCTGCGCTGGTGCTGCTGGCTGTGCCTGCCTTTGCCCAGCAGCCCGACGCCCTGCCGCCGGAACAGACCGCCCCCGCCGCGCAGGAGCAGACCGCCGAGGCAGCTGCCCCGGACGCGGAAGCCCCCACTGCGGAAGCCCCTGCCGCCGATCCTCAGCGCACCTATGTGGCGCTGGGCGACAGCATCGTTTCCGGCGTGGGTCTGCCGGATTTCAAGTACACCGAAGCCGCCATCGGCATAGACGCGGCCCCAAACTTCGAGGGCTACCCGGAGCAGTGCTATGTTTCGCTGGTGGGCAAAGGCCTTGGGCTGGACCGTCAGCACGCCATCAACCTTGGCCTGCCCGGGCTGACCACCGGCGACCTTGCGGATATGCTGCACACCGGCGCAATGCCCCAGATGAACCAGCAGGCGGGCACCTACTACGTCTACCCCCAGATGCTGGACTACCTCAAGCGCGCGGATGTCATCAGCGTGCAGATCGGCTCCAACGATGCGCTGGTGCCCGCCCTTGTGGCGCTGGGCAACGCCACCAACTGGAAGAGCGAGCAGCTGGTAGCCACCATGGTCAGCGGCGTGCTGCGCGAGCCCAGCTTTGAGAACCTGCAGCGGCTGAACAGCGACCTTTCCCGCCTGCGGCTGACAAAGGAAGAAAAGCAGGCCACCACCCAGCTGCTGCTGGGCGGCGGTACGGACGCCATCTGCGAGCAGGCGTATCAGGAAGCCGCCGTGCATATGCCGCAGGTCGTAGCGGAGCTGCGGGCGCTGAACCCGGACGCGCAGATCATCCTTTTGGGCTACACGAACCCTGTGCCCCTGCTGCCGGAGTGGACACAGCTGTTCCGGCGGCTGAACGCCCTCAGCAAGAACCTTGCCGCCCAGAACGAGAATGTGACCTATGTGCCCATCCCCTTTGCCATGACCGCCACCGATGCCCATCCCACCGTGAGCGGGCATAAGTACATCGCCAACCGCATCCTGCGGGCGATCAAAAAATAAACACAACGCACCATGCCGGGCAGCCTGCAAGCTGTCCGGCATTTGCTGTCTCCCCCAAAAATCGCACGTTTTCGGTGGATTACGCGGGGGGAAATACTTCGCCAGTTTTTGGCAGAGTTTTCCCGCGCGGCGGGCGCTGCCATGCGCTGCTGCGTTTGTTTTTGTTTTGCAGCGGCTGTGCTTGCATTTACAGTATGTATATCCAGCGTGCAATAATACCCTCTGGCCCTCAAAAAGTACACACTGGTTTTTCCGCGTCCATCGCCTTAGGATAAGGGTAGATACTTTATGTCCAAAGGAGGTTTTTTACATGGACGCAAACAAGTACCGTACCGCCTACGACAAGGCGCAGGCCGTCCAGCACGAGGTGTGGACGGAGCTGTGCCAGCATCTGGAGCACGCGCCGGACGCCCAATTGCTCAGCGATTACACCGCCACGCTGGTGTATACGCTGGACAAAGACCGCCGCGAGGAAGCCCTGCGGCTGCTGCGGGGGCAGCTGTACAGCCGTCAGCTGCGGGACACCGGCCGGGTGGAGAGCTGGTTCACCGATTGCGGGGCGCGCATGGGGCAGGATATCGAGGGCTTTGTGGCAAACGCCCGCCAGCAGTATGTGCAGGCAGGCCTTGCCGAGGAGCAGCGCGCCGAAGCCGAAGCCAAACAGAAGGCCGGGCACGGGCGGTTCCGCATCCGTCCCGCCAGCGCCTTTGCGCCGGAGCGCGCCGCCTATCTGGTGCAGCCCTACCTGCCCCGGGGCATGGTAAGCATTCTGGGCGGCGTGTCCGCTGCGGGCAAGACCAGCCTTGCGCTGGACGTGTGCGCCCGGCTTACCCGGGGCGCAGCCTTTGCGCCGGACACCCCGCCGCAGCCCCCCGCCACCGTGCTCTACCTTACCGCCGAGAACGACCCCAACAAGGTGCTGCGTCCCCGCGCCGAGGCCATGGGGGCAGACCTTGACCGGCTGTATTTTCAGGATGGTGCCAGTTACAGCATGGGCGACGAGGAGCTTGCCGCTCTGTGCCGGGTGTACCGCCCGGCGCTGCTGGTGTTCGACCCCATCCAGAGCTATCTGGGGCAGGGGGTGCAGATGAACCGCGCCGAGCAGGTGCGCCCCTTGCTTGACCATCTGGGTGCCCTTGCCAAGGAGCTGGACATGGCAGTGCTGCTCATCAGCCATATGAGCAAGCCCGGCCCCGGGGTATGCAGCGCGCTGGACCGTCTGCTTGGCTCCAGCGATTTCCGCAACGCCGCCCGCAGCATCCTCATTGCCGGGCGGGACCCGGAGCACCCGGAGGTGCGGGTGGTGGCCCACGCCAAAAACAGCCTTGGCCAGCCCGGCGAAAGCCAGCGCTACCGCATCTGTCCGCAGGGCACGGTGGCCTACGACGGCCCCTGCACCCTTACCGCCGACGCCATCATCCAGGAGGCGGGCACCCCCGCCACCGGCAACGGCCGCCCCTCTGCCGCCCTTGCCAACGCCATCGAGGCGCTGGAAAAGCAGCTGTCCTTTGTGGGCTGGGTAGAGGCGGGCGAGGTGTACCGCCTGTGCGCCGAGCGGGATATCTCGGTAAGCACCATACGCCGCGCCCGCGTGGCACTTGGGTTGAAGGTGCTGCGCGTTGGGATGCAGCCCAACCAGAAAAATTACTGGTACAGACCAGAGCTTACTGAATCAACTGTATGTGCGGAGGTCAAAAACCTGAATCAACAATTAAAGCTATCCGGCTGAACAATGTTGCCGGGCATTTCCAGCCTGAACAATGAGTAACTCTATTACAACTTTTTATATTTGATCAGTGTGTAAAAAGAAGCTATCCTACGTCAAGTATTCACATCGTTCAGGTTGAACATTGTGGATACGGAATGCTGTATTTCCGGGGCTGAATGTCCACATTGTTCAAAACTCTATGGGTCATAGGGGACTTTTGAACAGTCACCCTTGCCGGGGAGAACCCTCTCAGTCAAGCCCTGTCAGGCTTTGACGGAGGGAGTCTCCTCCTCTTCCACCATCCGCTCATAGTCGGCGGTAAAAAGGCGCTGGGGCAAAGCGCTCGTCATGGCAAGGGCGGCGTTCCACTGCTCCTCGCCCGTCAGCTCCCCGCTCACCGGCGGGAAGTGCGCCAGAATGGCGTCCAGCTCCTGCTGCACCCGCTTTGCCACCCAGATGCCGCGGTCGGTCAGGTAAATTTTACCGTAGTACTCCTTTACGATCATGCCCTGCTCCATGAGCAGGTTCAAAATGCGCACCACCGAGGGTTTTGTCACCCCCAGCTTTTCCGCAATGCTGCGGGAGCTGATGTCCAGATGGGTGCGGCTTACCTCGTAGATGGCCAGCAGATAGCGCAGATGCGCTGCGGTCAGCTGCATACCGGTCACTCTCCTTTTT
This sequence comes from Faecalibacterium prausnitzii, assembly GCF_003324185.1. Classification (GTDB taxonomy): domain Bacteria; phylum Bacillota; class Clostridia; order Oscillospirales; family Ruminococcaceae; genus Faecalibacterium; species Faecalibacterium prausnitzii. The sequence goes on along the minus strand of NZ_PXUP01000016.1, from coordinate 13,809 downwards.
ACGCGCCGGGGCCTGCCCGGTGTTATCATAAGCTAACTTTATTTCACTTAAAAAAGGAGCACGAGCCGAGAGTTTCAGCCCGCGCTCCTTTGCGGTTCAGTGCTTATTAGTTCAGTGCTCAGTGGCAGCCCTTGCAGTGGCTGCAATCGCCGCCGCAGCTGCAGCCGCCGCCGTGCTTGTGGGTGTGCCATACGACCCAGCCCAGCGCGCCGAACACCAGCGCTGCCACGATGATGGTGGGCAGATTAAAGTTTGTAGCAATAAATTCCATCATACAGCACACACCCTTTCGTTTCTATCAGATACGGGAAGTATCCAGCTTTACTTCGTTGTTGTCGGCGTACTTGTTGGGGCGCACCATCAGGTAAATAAACGCTGCCAGCACCACAACAGCCACCACGGTGAACAGGCCAAAGTGCACCTCGCCGGTGATAAGGCCGCCCAGCTGATACACCACCAGTGCAGCGCAGTAAGCCAGTGCGCACATATAGCCGATGGCAAAGGCCGTCCACTTGCCGTTGTTCATCTCGCGCTTGATGGCACCCATTGCGGCAAAGCAGGGGGCGCACAGCAGGTTGAAGATCATGAAGGCGTAAGCGGACAGTGCGGTGTAGTCCTGTGCGACCGCTGCCCAGATCTCGTCGCCGTTCTCGGAAAGCTCGCCGCCGAAGTGGTACAGCACACCGAGGGTGCCAACCACGTTCTCCTTGGCGATCAGGCCGGTAACGCTTGCCACAGTGGCCTTCCAGTTGCCGAAGCCCAGAGGTGCAAAGATCCATGCGACCTTGGTGGCGATAGCAGCCAGCACGGAGTTGTCCTGATCCTCGACCATACCGAAGGCACCGTTCTCAAAGCCGAAGCCCTGTGCAAACCACAGGATGACGGTGGCGAGCAAAATCACAGTGCCTGCGCGCTTGATGAAGGACCAGCCGCGCTCCCAGGTTGCCCGCAGCACGTTGCCCCATGCGGGCACATGGTAGGCGGGCAGCTCCATGACGAAGGGGGCGGGGTCGCCCGCAAAGGCCTTGGTCTTTTTCAGCATGATGCCGGAGCAGATGATGGCTGCCATGCCGATGAAGTAGGCAGACACTGCCACCAGCGAGGAGCCGCCAAACAGTGCACCGGCGATCAGGCCGATGATGGGCATCTTTGCGCCGCAGGGGATGAAGCAGGTGGTCATGATGGTCATGCGGCGGTCACGCTCGTTCTCGATGGTACGGCTTGCCATAACGCCCGGCACGCCGCAGCCGGTGCCCACCAGCACCGGGATAAAGCTCTTGCCGGAAAGGCCGAACTTGCGGAAGATGCGGTCCATGATAAAGGCCACGCGGGACATATAGCCCACGTCCTCAAGGATAGACAGCAGGAAGAACAGCACCAGCATCTGGGGCACAAAGCCCAGCACCGCGCCAACACCGGCCACGATGCCGTCCATGATCAGGCCGTACAGCCAGCCTGCCACGCCGATGCCTTCCAAAAAGCCGCCCAGCGCATTGGGAACGATCTCACCGAACAGCACATCGTTGGTCCAGTCGGTGGCAAAGGTACCGATGGCCCAGCCGCCGTCCGCAATGGAGGTGCCCATGGACAGGGAGTACATCAGGTACATCACCACTGCAAAGATGGGCAGTGCCAGCACGCGGTTGGTAACGATCCGGTCGATCTTATCGGAAACGGTCAGGTGCTCCACGCGGGCCTTCTTCTTGACAGCCTTGCCCACCACGGTGTTGATGTAGGCATAGCGCTGGTTGGTGATGATGCTCTCGGCGTCATCGTCCATCTCTTTTTCGCAGTCCTGAATGTGCTCGTCGATGTGATCCATCAGGGTCTTGTCCAGCTTCAGCTCATCCTGCACCTTGTCGTCGCGCTCGAAGAGCTTGACAGCGTACCAGCGCAGGAAGCGGTCATCCACCTTGCCCTGAATGGACTCTTCGATGTGGGCAATGGCGTGCTCCACACTGCCGGTGAACACATGGGGCAGCTCGCCGGTCTTGCCGGCCTTGGCAGCTGCCACCGCAGCCTTGGCGGCGGCCTCGGTGCCCTCGCCCTTCAACGCGCTGATCTCCACAGCCTGACAGCCCAGCTCTGCGCTCAGCTTCTTCAGGTCGATGGTGTCGCCGTTCTTGCGCACCAGATCGATCATGTTCACAGCCATGACCACCGGGATGCCCAGCTCGATCAGCTGGGTGGTCAGGTAGAGGTTGCGCTCGATGTTGGTGCCGTCGATGATGTTCAGGATGGCGTCGGGCTTCTCCTTCACAAGGTAAGTACGGGAGACCACCTCTTCCAGCGTGTAGGGGGACAGCGAGTAGATGCCGGGCAGATCCTGAATGACAACGTCCTTGTCGCCCTTGAGCTTGCCTTCCTTTTTTTCCACGGTCACGCCGGGCCAGTTGCCCACGTACTGGTTGGAGCCGGTCAGGTTGTTGAACAGGGTCGTTTTGCCGCAGTTCGGGTTGCCGGCCAGTGCAATTTTAATGCTCATTGCGGATACCTTTCCTCCCTTTGGTCTTATCAGACCACTTCGATCATCTCAGCGTCGGCCTTGCGCACGCTCAGCTCGTAGTTGCGCACGGTCAGCTCCATGGGGTCGCCCAGCGGCGCCACCTTGCGCACATAGATCTGCACCCCCTTGGTGATGCCCATATCCATGATGCGGCGCTTCACCGGGCCTTCGCCGTGCAGCCGTGCCACGGTGGCGGTCTCGCCCACCTTTACGTCTTTCAGTGTTTTCATCGTACTCGTTCCTCCCTTGCAGTATTTCATGCAGCACCGGGAAGGCGCTGCCTCAGTCCACCATGATGCGGCTTGCCATGGTCTTATCCAGTGCCAGACGGCTCTGCTTGACCTGCACGATCAGGTTGCCCGCGATCTCGTTGACCACGGTCACCTCGCTGCCAACCACGAACCCCAGCTCGGCCAGATGCAGCCGCACCTCGTCCTTGCCGCTGATCCTGCGGATGGTGACGGTCTCGCCTGCTTTTGTCATCGTCAAAGGCATCATCGCTGTGCTCCCCTTCCCTTGAAAAATATGTGATGCTGCGGTGGTTAGTCAGCCGTAACTATCAGCGTAGATAGTTTACCGCTGCTAACCAAGCTTGTCAATAGATTTTTCATATCTCATAGTTAGTTTATATGAACAAACAAATTTTATGCCGGAACCGGCCTGCATTTTTATCAAAATCATCAATGACTAACTCTATTTCTTGAGTTAAAGTTAGCCAATGTTTACATTTTCAGGGGGTCGTTTTGCCATTTTATAGGGCAGGGTGACGGAGAATGACCCCTCCCGTGAAAAGGCAATTCTGGAAAATCCGCAGATTTTCCAGAATTGCGAAATAAAAATAATCTTTCCGCTATTTATGCGCAGAGCAACGCGGAGCGCATTCAAAATCGTCCCACCCCGCGCGGGAGTGCATTCCCCCAAACACACGACCGCCCGGCGCAGGGGTCAAAACTGCACCGGGCGGTCATGTGTAAAAAGGAGGATCGCTCTCTCCTGTGTCGGATGCATAGGAGAGTTGCCAGGATAAAAGAGAGTATTTGAAAAGAGAATATCAATTTTTCAGGCGGCGACTGCCAACTTTAGAATGGGCGTGCCGCTGTGGAACAGCCGCAAGTACACCGCCGTGCACTTGGCAAGCTGGTCAAAGTGCTGCCGGGCGGCGGCGGGGTCGCCATAGGACTTCCAGCACCCGCAGCAGGTAAAGCACTTGCCCCGGTGCCGGATAAAGCCCACCACATCCTCCAGCGGATAGCCCAGAAATACCCCGATCTCGTGGGGGAAATCCGCCGCCTCCGCCGCGCAGCACAGACGCAGGCTGAGCTGGTCCAGCAGCGCGTTGCAGTCCGCAGCATCCTCCGGCAGACGGTAGCCCTCCCGGGCTAAAAAGCCGCGCACAGCGGCATCTGCCAGCACCGTTTGCAGCTTGGCGGCGCGGTAGACGTACACCAAATACTGCCGGGTAGCGATGCACCCCCGCAGCACCCGCACCTGCAAGCCCTTGGGGTTCAGCTGGGCATTCCAGCCCGCCACCCGCCGGGCAAGGTCGGCACGGTTTCGCGTTTCGTAGCGGAACAGCCCCGCAGGCTTCAGCCCCGCCAGTACCGGGGCACATTGTTCGATCATTACGGTCTCAAAATCACGCTCCATGGCGGTTCTCCTTTGGCGGCGGTGTCGGGGTCAGTGTGCCCCGGATGCCGGGCGGTTATAAGTAAGACGCAGCTAACCTCCACCCCAAAAAAGAAGCAGCACGCCCGGGCTGCGGGCACTGCCGGTGGGGTCTCATATGGTTAGTTGTTTCTAACGCCAGTAGTGTACCACACCGCAGCGGGGCCTGTCAAGCCTTTCCGGCAAAAAAGTTATTTATGGCAAACCACGCCCGCGCTACCCTTCCGGCGGCGGCTGTGGTATAATTGGGGCATTCTCGGGTCTGCCCCTTGGGGCGCACCCTGCCAAGGAGGCCAAACCCATGCCCACACCCATCACCGCGTCCACCCTGTCTGCGCTGCTGAGCGCCGCGCTGGCGCAAACGCCCACCCGCCCGCTGGTGCTGGCGCTGGACGGCCGCTGCGGCAGCGGCAAGACCACCCTTGCCAACGCACTGGCGGCGCAGCTGCCCGGCTGCACCCTGCTGCGCACGGATGATTTCTACCTGCCGCCCGCCCGGCGCTGCCCGGACTGGGCGCACACTCCCTGCGCCAACATGGACCTTACCCGCCTGCGGGACGAAGCCCTGCGCCCTGCCTACGCGGGGCAGCCCGTAGCCTACCGGGCGTACAGCTGTCGGGAGGGGGCTTATCTGCCCCCGGCACAGCTGCCCGCACAACCGCTGGTGATCTTAGAGGGCAGTTACAGCCACCACCCGCTGCTGCGCCCCTACGAAACGCTGCGGGTGTTTGTGACCTGCACCAAGGCCGAGCAGACCCGGCGCTTACAGGCGCGGGAGGGCGCACGCTACGCGGATTTTGCCGCCCGGTGGGTGCCGCTGGAAGAGGGCTATTTTGCGCAGTACGGCATAGCCGAAAGCGCGGATTTTGTGGTGGAGACCACCCAAGGCGGGACGATTTAGAATGCGCGCCGCGTTGCTCTGCGCATAAATAGCGGAAAGAATATTTATAATTTCGGAATAGCGGAGCGTCTGCGGACGCTCCGCTATTCCATTTTCACGGGAGGGGTCGTAACGGGAATGACAGCAAAAAACTCCCCCTGCACCGTGAGATGCAGAGGGAGTTTAAATTTACAAGCTGTTACTTATTCTTGTACATATCCTGATAGTAGTTCTGGTAGTCGCCGCTGGTGACGTGGTTCATCCACTCCTCGTGGTTCAGGTACCAGTCGATGGTCAGCACGATGCCCTTCTCGAAGGGAGTTTCGGGGTACCAGCCCAGATCGTTCTTGATCTTGGTGGGGTCGATGCCGTAGCGGCGGTCGTGACCCAGACGGTCGGCAACGTGCTTGATCAGCTCCTCGCTGATGCCCTCGTCCTGCAGACGGTCGTGCAGCTGGTTGATGATGGTCTTGACGATGAAGATGTTGGGGCGCTCGTTGTGGCCGCCCACGTTGTACACCTCGCCGATCTTGCCGCCGTTTGCCACCATATCAATGGCCTTGCAGTGATCCTCCACATACAGCCAGTCGCGGATCTGCATACCATCGCCGTAGACGGGCAGCTGCTTGTGGTGCTTGACGTTGTTGATCATCAGGGGGATCAGCTTCTCCGGGAACTGGTAGGGGCCGTAGTTGTTGGAGCAGCGAGTAATGTTCACCGGCATGCCGTAGGTGTCGTGGAAGGCCATGACGAACATATCGGCGCTGGCCTTGGAGGAGGAGTAGGGGCTGTGGGGGCACAGGGGCGTGGTCTCCATAAAGAAGCCGTCTGCACCCAGAGCGCCGTACACCTCATCGGTGGACACCTGCAGGTACTTCTTGCCCTCTTTCCAAGTCTTGGCATCGGCGTCGTACCATGCCTCCTTGGCGCGCTGCAGCAGGTTGACAGTGCCCATCACGTTGCTCTGCACAAAGATCTCGGGGTTCTTGATGGAGCGGTCCACATGGCTCTCGGCGGCAAAGTTGATGACGTAGTCGAAATCGTACTTTGCAAACAGGCTCTCCACCAGCTCCTTGTCGCAGATGTCGCCCTGCACGAACACATGGCGGGGGTCGCCCTCCACGTCCTTCAGGTTTTCCAGATTGCCCGCGTAGGTCAGCTTATCCAGATTGACCAGCAGGATCTCCGGGTATTTTTTGAGCATATAGTGCACAAAGTTGGAACCGATAAAACCGGCACAGCCGGTGATCAGATAGGTTTTCATAGGTCAGTATCCCTCTTTATTTATTTGTTGTTGTTCCCGGACTGCGGGCGGGCTGCGGCGCGGGCGCGTTCCTCCTCGGCGCAGCAGTGCTTTGCCACAAGGTAGAGGTTCTTGTTCATGCTGTTCATGGTCTTGCCCATGGCCTTGGTGTATGCTTCCAGCCCTTTGTTCATGCTGTGAAGCTCCTCATAGGTGGCTTGGGTGTACCGTGCCAGACCCGCGCTCATGTTGCTGAGCTCCTTGTGGGTGGCCTCGGTATGCTCCACCAGTTCCGCAAAGGCGTACAGCGCCCATGCAAGGAACATTTGCAGCACCCAGAACACCACGGCGACCACCAGCCCCAGCACGATGGCTGAAAACCGACTAAAGGGCTTCAGCATTTCATGGACCGCGCCGCACAGCATGGCTGCAAGCACAAAGGCCAGCACACACTGCACCTTTGCAAGGATCTTTAATATCTTGACAGATCTGCCAAAAATCGCATCAAACATGATACATCCTCAGTTCTTCCGCAGGGGGGATTTTCAGTTTTTTCTCAGCCCTTCATGCCGTTTTCGCCGTCCCAGTGGGCGAAGAAGCAGGCCAGCGCGTCCTTCCAGTCGCGGACATCGTTGCCCACGGTGCAGCGCAGCATCCGGTTGTCCAGTGCGCTCCACTTGGGGCGGTCGGCGCTGTCCGGGTGCTTTGCCTTGTACTCCTCGCTGGTGCAGGGGGCAACGGTAGCGTCCACACCGGAAAGGCGGATGATCTCGGCAGCAAAATCGTACCAGGAGCAGATGCCCTCGCCGGTGCAGTGGTACAGGCCGTACTCGTGGGTCACGCACAGCTGCAAGATCTCGTGGGCAAGGTCGGCAGCGTTGGTGGGGTTGCCGCACTGGTCGTTGACCACTTCCAGCTTGCCGAACTTTTTGCCTGCGTTCACGATGGTCTTGACGAAGTTTTTGCCGTAGTAGCTGTACAGCCACGCGGTGCGCACGATGAAGTGGCGGTGGCAGAACCGCTCCACATACTTTTCGCCCATGAGCTTGGTAGAGCCGTAGGCGCTGATGGGCCCGGGCAGGGTGGCTTCATCCTGCGGGATGCCGCCGTTCTCCCGGCCGGAGAACACATAGTCGGTGGAAACGTGCACCAGCCGTGCGCCGGTCTTTTCGGCAGCCTGTGCCAGATTGCGGGGGCCGAGGGCATTTGCCTTAAAGGCATCGTCGTGGTGCACCTCGCACCCGTCCACGTTGGTGTAGGCGGCGCAGTTGATGATGATATCCGGGCGGTTGCGCCGCACGAACTCATCCACCATCCTGTAGTTGGAGATATCCAGCTCCGGCAGATCCACCGGGATCACCGTAGCGTTGAGCAGCTTTTCGGGGATGGGGCCCAGCTCGCTGCGGCCCTCCTGCAGCTGCTTGAGCAGCTCTGTGCCCAGCTGCCCCTTGCAGCCTGTGACAATGATTTTCATACCAATGTGCCTTTCCTTATGCTTAGTAGCGCAGCTTGCCGTCGGCCACGTTCTTCAGATGCTGGCCGTAGGGGCTCTTGCCGTAGCGCTCGGCGCTTTCCAGCAAAGTGTCGCGGTCGATCCAGCCGTACTTGAAAGCGATCTCCTCCGGTGCGCTGATCTTGATGCCCTGACGCTTCTCGATCATGTGCACAAAGTCGGCAGCCTCCACAAGGCTTTCCATCGTGCCGGTGTCCAGCCATGCAAAGCCGCGGCCCAGCAGCTGCACATCCAGCTCGTCCTGCTTCAGGTACATATCGTTCAGGGTGGTGATCTCCAGCTCGCCGCGGGCAGAGGGCTTTACCTGCTTTGCCATCTGCACCACTTCCTTGTTGTAGAAGTACAGGCCGGTGATGGCGTAGTTGGACTTGGGATGCTGGGGCTTTTCCTCCACGCTGAGCACCTTGCCGTCCTTATCGAACTCCACGATGCCAAAGCGCTCGGGGTCCTGCACATAGTAGCCGAACACGGTGCAGCGGCCCTTGTTCTCTGCGTTGGCCACGGCGCTCTTGAGCAGCTTGGAGAAGCCGTTGCCGTAGAAAATGTTATCGCCCAGGATCATGGCGCAGCAGTCGTCGCCAATGAACTCCTCGCCCAGAATAAAGGCCTGTGCCAGACCATCCGGAGAGGGCTGCACCTTATACTGCAGATGGATGCCGTACTGGCTGCCATCGCCCAGCAGCGCCTCAAAGCGGGGCGTATCGGTAGGGGTAGAGATGATCAGGATATCCTGAATGCCCGCCAGCATAAGGGTGGACAGCGGATAGTAGATCATGGGCTTGTCGTAGACCGGCAGCAGCTGCTTGCTGGTGACCATGGTCAAGGGATAGAGCCGTGTGCCGGCACCGCCGGCGAGAATAATGCCTTTCATACTTGTGCACTCCTTTTTTCTGATAAAAAGATGTGCAGCTTAATTCAAAGCGGAGCTGCGTCCGCTGTAAACGATTTTGGGTCTGCCATGGCCGCATTTTTGCAAAAGACGATGGCAGTACACTTTATTTTACTATGAAAGCACGCAAAATGCAAGAGGCGGAAACGACAGAAAGCGGTGTGCCGTCGGCACACCGCTTTCTGCGAATCAAAAACACTATTTTTCTTCCCCGCTCACCACGCAAAGCCCCACTTGGAAAAGTAGCGCAGCAGGCTGCGCAGCTGCCACAAAAAGGGCTTCAGGCTGCGGTGCGCCGCACGGTGCCATGCGTGGATGGCGGTGTACTGGGGCACCAGATACGCCTTGCCCCGGGTGCGCATCTTCTGGGTCAGGTCGGCGTCCTCCACATACATGAAGTACCCCTCGTCAAAGCCGCCCACGGCCTTGAAGGCGGCAGTGTCCACCGCCGAAAAGCTGCCGGTGCAGAACTCGATCTCGGTGGGCTTTGTCAGGTCTTTGTCTGCCATCAGGTAGCGGTCGTTGCACTTTGCCCAGAAGCGCAGACAGGGCAGCTGACGGTAGACCATGGCGCGCACGTTGCACCGGCGCAGCGGCAGCTGCTGGGGCTTGCCGTCCGGGAAGGTCAGCCCCGGGCGGGTCATCACCACGCCGGGGTGCGCCGCCATCCAGTCCGCAAGGTCGCTCAGGGTGTCTGCCGTCAGCTGGATATCCGGGTTCAGGATAAAGTGCACCCGGCTGTGCAGCAGCGAGAGCACCGTGTTGTGCCCGGTGCCGAAGCCGCCGTTTTCCAGCCGACAGAGCACCTGCACCGTCTGCCCGGGGGCGGTGCGCAGGGTGCCGTCCTTTGCGGCGGCGGTCAGCTGCTGGCCGCTGCCGTCCGGGCTGGCGTTATCCACAAGATACAGCGTGAGCGGGTAGCGGCGGGTGCAGTCCAGCACGGTCTGGGCGGCCCTGATGGCCTCCCCGGCGCCGTTATACACCACGATACAGGCCGAAAGCTCCATCTGCGTTCCCCCTTTCGGTTCGGTTTGGGTCAAAGGCTCACTCCAGCGGCTTGATGTCAAAGCTGAAGTCCTCCTTCATCAGGTCAAAGTTGGGGTTCATGCAGGGGTCGCCCGCAGCCAGCTGCTTTGCCCACCGCTTCTGGAACCGCTCCACCTCAGAGGCAAAGCGCTTGCGCTTGGCAGGGCTCTCGTCCAGCCCGCGGCTCTTGCTCTCGTAGTGGTACAGCTGGGCAAAGGGGGTGAACACGTTGGTGTAGCCCGCCTCCCGCACACGCACGCAGAAGTCCACGTCGTTGAAGGCCACGGCAAAGCTCTCGTCCAGCCCGTTCACCTGCTCGTACACGTCCTTGCGCACCATCAGGCAGGCGGCGGTCACGGCGTACACATCCTGCGCGTAGGAGAGCCGTCCCATATAGCCGGGGTGCCCCACAGGGAAGTTCTTGTGCATATGCGCCGCCAGCGTCAGGAAACCGAAGCCGATGCCCGCGTGCTGGATGGTATTGTCCGGGTAGAGCAGCTTTGCGCCCACGCAGCCCACACGGTCCTGCTGGGCATACATGACCATCTCCTCCATCCAGCGGGGAGAGATGACCTCGGTATCGTTGTTGAGCAGCAGCAGATACTCGCCGGTGGCGGCGCGTGCGCCAAAGTTGTTCAGGGCGCTGTAATTGAAGCCGGTGCCCTGCCATGTGAGCACATGCAGGGTGTCCGGGTGCTCCTTTTGCAGCTGCTCGTAGCAGCGGAAGGTGGCAGGCTCCTTGCTGTTGTTCTCAATGATGATAATCTCAAAATCCGGGTAGGTGGTCTTGCGGTAGATGGACTCCACGCACACCCGCAAATCGCCCGAATGGTCGCAGCTGGGGATCAGCACGCTGACCCGCCCGGGCTTTGTGATGGTATAATCAGTCTTGTAGAAGCCCGGGGTGTTGGGCACCATGGTCACCGCGTCCACCGGCACGCCCATGCGGTCGTAGTGGGCACGCAGCGCCTTCATGGCTGCTTCCAGACAATAGGTCTTGGCAGAGATGTTGCTGGCCACGCTGGCGGGGCTGGAACGCCAGTAGTACAGCAGGTGCGGGATGTGCACGATCTTTTCCGCCTGCTCGGTCAGGCGCAGGTAGAGGTCGTAATCCTGACTGCCGTTGAACTCTGCCCGCTCATTGCCGCCCACCTTTGCCAGCAGCGCCGCGCTGAACACGCTCAGGTGGCAGATATAGTTGTTGGAGCGCAGGTTGTCCAGCATATAATCCGGCTTGAAGTGGTAGACCGTCAGATGGTCGATATCCCCTTCAAAGGTCACTTCGTCGGTGTACACAAAGTCCGCGCCTTGCTTTGCAATGGCTTCCGCCACATACCACAGTGCGCAGGGGTGCAAAATGTCATCATGGTCCAGCAGGGCGATATAGTCACCGGTGGCAAGGGCAAACCCCTGATTGGTGTTGCCCGCAATGCCCTCGTTGCTGTCCAGTTTCCGGTAGCGGATGCGGCTGTCGGTGCGGGCACGCTCCTGCACGAGGGCACCCACGTCCGCGTCCTGTCCGGCATCCACCATGCACAGCTCCCAGTTGCGGTAGGTCTGATTCTGCACCGAGTCCAGCAGCTCCACCAGAAAATCGTGGGGGGTGTTGTACAGCGGCACCACGATGCTGATCAGGGGTGCCGCGGGCTGGTCTGCGGCCTGTTTTACCAGCAGCTCCACGTCCGCAAAGCGGTCGGCGGGCATCGCCTTGCCCGGGAACAGCTTTTTGTACTCCTTTTTGGCCTTGGCCTGTGCCATTACGCCCGCAAAGCCCACCCGGCGCAAGGTGGCAAAAAAGACGAACAGCGGGAAGGTGCGCCACAGCTGGCGGCACTTGCTTACCAGATACCGCAGCGGCCAGCTGGCCTTCCAGAAGGTGGAGTTGACCACGCTGTTCAGGGTCTTTTCCAGTTCCTGCTCGTGGCTGCGGCTCAGGGAAAGGTCGCTGCGCAGCCGCTCCAGCTGGGCAGTCTGCTGGGCGGCGGTGCGCTCGGCCAGCAGGGTGCGCTCCCGCAGAACGTCCAGCTGCTGCTCGTAGCCATCCTCAAGTTCCGGCAGCTCCGGGGCAGCCATGCGGCAGAACAGCGCCGTCAGCTGCTCCTTGCCGCAGTCCTTCCACGCAAGCTCCCGGCAGAAGCCCTGCGCGGCAAGCTGCTTTGCGCAGTCTGCCATGCCGGCGTACTCTGCGCACACCAGCAGCACTTTTTCCGCCTGTACGGCGGGCAGGGTGACCCACTGGGGGTCTGCCACCACCAGCAGCTCCGGGGCGCTTTGCACCACCGCAGTATTCATTTTACAAAAAGCTTTTTCCAGCAGCCCGCTGTCCTCCAGCACCTGTACGCTGCGGGGAGCCAGCTCCCGCACGATGCGCTGTGCCAGTGCACGGCAGCGCTCGGCGGCCTCCTGATTCTGCTTTTCCTGATCCAACTCCATGCTGATACTCCAATCCGTGCGCTTTTCTACGCAGTTATGTTTCCCGTTCATTTTTCACAAACGGATATAGTATACCAAATCTTGCGGCGTTTGAGAAGGTTTTTCCAAAATTTCAGTGAAACACGTTCAGCGGAACAATCCCGCCAGCCAGCCGAACAGTCCGCCGCTGCGGGTAGTGCTGGTACGGATCTTCGCCCCGGTGTAGTAGTGCTGCAGGATCTGCTTGTAGTTCATACCCTCCTCGGCGGCGTAGCCCACTGCGCCGCACTGGCTCATGCCCACGCCATGACCATAGCCGTAGTAGGTCATGCAGGGGGTGCCGCTGGCATCGGTGCCGAAATCGAAGCAGTAGCGGGAGGAAACGAACTGGTTGATATACCGGTAGCTGCGTCCGTTGGACACCAGCGTGTTGTACTGCACAAAGCCGCCCAGATCCTTGTGGGTGGTGTCGGCGCTCTGGTAGGGCTCGCCGGTGCGGCTGTCGTTGTATTCTATATAGGTGTAGTCCTTGCCGATCACCCGGCGCAGCAGGTTGTGGTACTGCTCCTCGTAGGGGCTTTCCACGCTTTGCAGGTAGGGCACATCCGTGCCCCATGCGTCCAGACTGGCGCAGGTACCGTACACACCGGTCTGGGTGTTGTAGCCCGCACTGGCCGACCATACCGCATCGCACACGCTGCCGTTGTACACCAGTACCTCATCCTTGACCGCCTGCACCGCCTTGCGGATGGCATTGCGGGCAGAGGCCGGGATCTGATCGACCGGGGTATAGATCAGCGCATTGGTGGACGAGCCGTACTGCTTGTGGTATTCCAGATAGGAGTGCACCGCCACCGCCTGCGCCTTCCACGCCTGCTGCGCGGCGCTGGCGCTGACATAGCTGCCAATGGAGCCAAGCTCGGTATAGGTGATGCCCACCAGACAGTCCTCAAGATCCAGCGTAACATTGCGCTTGAGCCCCTGCCCCTTGATGTTCAGGTAGGGCATGGTGATCTTATCCTTGGAGCCAAACAGCCAGCTGAGACAGTTTTCGTCCTCTGCAGGGATCAGGGTCGTATCGGCCCCGCCGATGGTGGTGGCAGCCGAAGCCGCTGCCGCCGGGATGCAGACGCACAGCACCGCCGCCAGCAGAAAAGCCGCCGCGCGGCGGGCAAAAGAATGCAGATGTTTCAAAGTCCGGTTCCCTCCTTGTGGGTATCATTTACGTTTTGATCTGACCTTAGTGTAGCACAGCCGGTGCCGCCGGGCAAGAACCGGAGTCATGTATTTTACGCCATGCAGGACGATCTGAAAAAAGACGCAAACTTTCTCTTGATTTTGCCCAGGGAATCCGGTATAATAAAAGTCGTTCAAACCGATGCGCCGGTGTGTCGGAATGGCAGACGAGGGGGACTCAAAATCCGCTTCGTGATTTTTCTTGTCTGTACGAGAAATTCACGAGTGTGCGTTGAATTTTGAAGGTTTGTCGAAGCAGGATTTCTTACATCCCTCCTGAACATCCCTCCAATCTTCAGAAACCGGTACGAATGTCTCAAAATTGAATATCAGCCGATGTGGCGGAATGGCAGACGCAAACGACTCAAAATCGTTCGGGAAACCATGTGGGTTCGAGTCCCACCATCGGCACTTCATCATAAAACAGCTTAGGATCGAA
>NZ_PXUP01000015.1 GCF_003324185.1 Faecalibacterium prausnitzii | reverse complement strand
CGGGCTTGCTTTGCTATTCTCTCCGTCGCCCTCGCTGCATTGATTATGGCATTTGAATGCTGTTTGTCAGGGGCAGCGGTCGGCAGACGGATTTTTTCATTTTGGGGCTTGACTTTTAATAGTTAGTCTCCAAATTTTTGCAAACAAAAAAGACCCCATCGGGTCTTGCGTTACGGGTCAGCGCTCGTTGCGGCGCTGCTGCTTTTTCTGCCACGCATCCAAAAGCTGAATGATCTTCTCCTCCATCTGTTTTGGCGTGTAGCTGCGGGGAAAATACTTCCGCAGGGTCTCATTTTTGATGGTCACGGTGTCTTTCTCACTCTTTTTCTCCTGTCCCATCACATCAAAGGCTTTTTCGTAGCTGAACTCTCCCTGCTGTGCCATCTTTTTCAGTTGCTGCGCCTGCGATAAGGACGGCGCATTCTGAGTGTCCTCCATGGCTTCTAAAAAATCCCGCTGTTGGCTTTCGTCCAAATAGGACAGCTCCACAGCGGGATTAAAGGCAATTTTCTTTTCGTCCACCATGTCCAGCAGTTCCGGGATAAGGCTGGTCAGGCGGATAAAACGCTGGACTTGTCTGCCGCTTTCTCCGCTTTCCTTTCCGACAACATCGGCAGTTTCAAAATTCCCGACAAGTTGTCGGGAATTTTCTTTTGACGGTCTACCGCTAGTTCTTCGCATGGCATCCAGTTTCATCTTGTACGCCAAGGCACGTTCACTGGGCAGAATGTGTTCACGCTGTAAATTGGAATCCACCATCAATATCACAGCAGCATCGTCCGACATCTGCCGCACAATGACTGGCAGCGTTTCCAGCCCGGCAAGTTTAGCTGCATACTGGCGGCGGTGCCCGGAGATGATCTCGTAGCCGTCACCGTCCGGGCGTGGACGGGCGATCAGCGGAGCCAGCACGCCGTACTGTGCGATGCTCTCCACCGTCCGGGTCATGGCTTCATCGTCCAGTACCTTGAAGGGGTGGTTGGTGAAGGGATGCAGCGCATCAATGGGAATCTGCTGTACCTGCTCCCGCTGTTCCTCCTGTCGGTTTTCCTCGGTGGAAAACAGGTCATCTAGCCCTTTCAGAGCTAAGTTTCCGTTGTCGATCGGCATCCGCCAGCACCTCCTTTGCAAGAGATTTGTAGGCTTGTGCCACCTTGCCTTTGGGGTCATAGGCAAAGATGCTTTTGCCTGCCGCACTGGTTTCTGCTGCTCGGACGGACCGTGGGATGGTCTGCTCGAACACCTTCAGGTGCTTTCCGTATGCCTGCCGGATCAGATTGCTGATCTGCTTTCCGTAGTTGGTGCGGCTGTCGGTCATGGTCAGCAGAATACCCTCGATTTTCAGCTTCGGGTTGATCTGCCGCCGGACCTTTTGGACGGTCTGCAAAAGTTGTTCCAGACCTTTTGCGGACAGGTACTGCGCCTGCACGGGAATCAGGGCAGCGTCTGCTGCCGCCAATGCGTTAATAGTCAGCATCCCCAGCGAGGGCATACAGTCCAGCAGAATAAAATCGTACTCCCGCTTGGCACTATCCAGCACCTGTTTCAGCATCTTTTCCCGGTTCATGCTGTTTACCAGAGCCACTTCCAGCCCTGCCAGTTCGATGTTGGCAGGAATCAGGTCAACGCCCTCTGCGTGGTGCAGAATGCCCTCGCCGGGCTGGATGGGCTGGTCGTTCATGGCTTTTGCCATCAGGGTGGAGAGGGTGGTAGGCAGTTCGTCGGGCTGCTGCCAGCCCATGCTGATGGTCAAGCTGCCCTGTGGATCGGTATCCACCAACAGGACTTTCTTGCCCTCGGCTGCAAGGCCAACACCCAGATTTTCACAGGTGGTGCTTTTCCCCACACCACCTTTTTGATTGGTGACTGCGATAATCGTAGCTTTCTTTGCGATAACATCACCTCCCCGGAGAACCGCGCGCAAAGTCGTGGTTCGTTTTGTTCTGATAGTAGAGGTTCATGGTGGTGGGCGCATTGTAGAGCATTGCCAGCAGATACTGCTTCATGTTCCGCACCGGGGCGGTGTTTTCTGCCAGAAAATCCAGCACAAAACGGATGTGGTCGGCGTTCAGCTTTTTCAGTCGACTGCGTACCACCTCGGCAGGCTTGTCATCTCCGGCGATCCGCAACATCTTGCGTTTTGTGGAACAGGTGTCCACAAGCAAGTCCACGATCTGGTAGATGGTGTCCTCATCGTCTGGGCAGAGCCGGAGCAGAAGGTCTACCTCCAATGCCTGATAAAAATAATCCTCAAGCTGCTCCCGGATGCCCCCGGAATAGATAGGGTCAGGATCGTTCCACTCAGTTTTATTCTTATCAGTCTTATTTGCTTGCGGTTTTGGCTGCACCAGAATTGCGCTTTCGGCAGCACCAGAATTGCTGTTTGGGCAATTCTGTACTTGCGCTTTTGGCAAGCCGGAGGAAAAGTCCTTGACGTAGATCAGGCTGGGTCTGCCCAGACCACGGCGTTTGCGCTCGATAAGGTTGAAGTCCTCCAGTTCCCGGAACAGCTTGACCGCCTTATGCTCGGCGCAGCAAAGGGATTCCTGCACCTCTCGAACGGTGTAGATGATATACACCCGCCCTTGCTCGTCCAGCCAGCCGTTCTTTACAGACAGGCTCATGCGGTCAAGCAGGATGCCGTATAGCGTCCGGGCATCCGTGGAGAGCTGCCGGAAGCGGCAGTCATGGAACAGTGCTTTCGGGATGCGGAAGTAGGAGAACAATTCGCCCGACTGACCATAGAAGTAGTCCAGCGTCATTTGGTGTGACCTCGGATTTTCAACTGTATGGGTGTGTTCATGTGGAAAAATACCTCCTTTTTGTGATATGGAAAATTTTTTGAAGTTCCATTTTTGAGAAAAAATGGATGGAAAAATGGGTGAAAAAAGATGAAAAAAAGCGTTGTAGTTTGTCCCGAAAACTGCAAAAGCAAAAATGTGTTATTTTTTGATAATATTACGAAAAGGATAAAAAATCGAATGTTTGAAAAAATAAATAACGTAAATGTGCGTTTTCTTGTACTCTCTGTTTATAAAGTGCAGAACAGGCTGCTATCAAAAATCCCAGAAAGTAAGATTGTTGCATGAAGATGCACTAATCGTGCAAAACATGGGAAGATAAACGTATGATAAACCCTCCCCGGTGAAACTGAATGGTTTTGCCGGGGAGGGTTTTGTATATTAGGAGGAAAATGGTTGTGGGCAGACTTACAAAAGAAATGAAAAAAGCAGAACTGATGGAGCAGTTAACAGAAGCAAACGAAGCTTATCTTGAAAAAATTTCCCAACATATGGAATGTCAATACCGTGAGATGCAAAGAGTAGAGCAAAGAATTGAACGAAAGAAAAAATTGATAGATAAAAAATACAGCGTATCTATAAAGAAACTAAAAAAAGAAAGAAAAGAAAAATTAAAAAAGATTGTTGGAAGATATAGACGCATTAAAGAAAAGGTAAGAGAAGAAACGATAGACAAGGTGGATTTAGCAGAAATAGAAAATATAGAAAAGGGATACATTACACTTAGACAATTTTTGCTAAATATATTGAGAGAAAGAGAAACTGGCAAGCTTCCGAATTGGAAAGAAAGAATAACAGAAAGAAGTGTCGAGTCAGAGATTTCGACAGATGGGGGAGCTGTAGTAAGCAAGTTGAGAGCGTTACAATATGAATTTACAAGCAAGTTTAATATTGTAATGGGACAAATGCCGGATTCGGATGTTCCAGCATATAGCTATCTGTCAAGGGGCGGATACATCTATCTTACAGAGCAAAATTGTGAATTCTTTAAGCTGTTTATGGGAAATGATGAAGATTGTGAGTACATAGAGTATGATATTATAGGGTGCATAAAGTCAAAAAAAGTAGAAGAGCTGGATGAAAGAGTGAAAGATCAAATAAAAGAAGGAATGTATTCCTTGGCCAATAATCCGAGGACGAAGTTTGAAGAGAGTATAATAGAGAATAGGTTGACGGAATTATTTGGAACAGGAAGCGGCAAAACAGAAGAGGCGTTACAAAGTTTGATTACTATGGTGAACGAAATGCAATCGCTTCAATGCACATCAGAGGGGCAAAGAGGAATTTTTAAAAGGGTTACGAAGGCTTTGGATAAATGTCGAGATAAAGTAACGGAAGAGTATAGATATTATATGAGTCTATACAGGGATGAAGAAGCAGTAGAAAAATTTCTAAAGTCTCTAGAAAACAAGGAATCGAAATAAAGTGAAGGCCCTTACGCGAAAAACATTTTTCGCGTAAGGGCCTTTTTCTTTGGTTAGCTTGAGCAATTCAAAACCACCAGCTAAGCTGGTGGAGTGAAAATGCTTTAGCTATAAGATTCGAGCGAAGCGAGATGACAAAGAAGTTGTCATCTTAGAAGATGCGCTTTGTAGGCATAGCTCGTTAGAGCGGCATGGCAAGTAATGCAGATGAAAGATGCTTGCTCGTGGCCACTTGCAGGGGCTTTGCCAGTAAGGTGTCCTTCTAGGACTTACTCAAGCCCCGGCTAAGCTGGGGGCATAAGTGGAAATATGAATAAAGTATGAACGATATGAATGGATGAAATATGAGACGAAAATAAAATGACGAAAATTCGATTAAATAATTTTTGGCTTGCCCACACCTATAAATTTTATTAGTGGCACAATAAAAGTACCCCTAAAAAGGAATATGTACAAAGGAGCGATATTATGGGCAAGCAAAACAAAAATAATTTTGACTGTCAGGGAGGTGACTTTTCTCTAAAATCTTTGGACGATAGCTTCGACGCAGAGGATGGTGAGTGGTACCCGGATAACAGCGATGAAACCGATGTGGTTCTTGCGGCATCACTTTGCAGGAATAACGCGGCGAAGAAAGAAAAGAAGAAAAAGAAAAGGAAAAAGAAGGAAAAAAGTACGCAGGAAAATAACCCGTTGAAAAAATTGTTCAAGTATGATGAAAAGAAAGAGGATGACTTAGAATCAGAGGATGAAGAGGTTGAAAGAAGGAGTCAATCAAAATACCACCCGATGTATGAAATGGCACATGCACTGGAGGAATTTTGCGATCTTAAGGTTGTAGATGGTGAGGTGTACTACTATGAAAACACATACTATATGCATCTGACAAAAGATCAGATAATCGAATTATATAAATTGAGAGTTGATCCGAAGCTTCATGGTGCAGTGAATCTGAGAAATTACAGAGATCTTTATGACTACATAAAGATGGAGCAAATCCTGAAATACGAGATGCCCAAAAATGAAAAATTGTACTGCCCATTCGAAAACGGAATTCTTTTTGTTAAGAAAGGTAGATTTGAAGACCATGACCCTGAATTTGTCACATTTACCTGCTTGAACGCAAAGTACAATGAAGATGTAGAAAGCCCTGAAGAGGCAGATTGTCCAGTGTTCGATAAATTTATGAAAGAAATTTCTGGCGGACGTAAGGACATTGAGGAACGCCTCTGGATGGCATTGGGTTACCTCTTAGTTGAGCCAGCTAGAGGAAAATTTTTCTTTATTATGGGATATGCCAGAGATTCAGGAAAAAGTATATGGGGCAATTTTGTACAAAAACTTTTTCCAGAGGAGGCAATAAGCAACCTCTCTTTGAGAGAACTCGGAGGAAAATTTGAAACGGAATCGTTGCTTGATGCGAGAATAAACATCTCGCTTGATTTACCGCGAGAAAGGCTGGATGTGAGTGCAGTGTCAAAATTAAAGCGTATTACAGGTGGCGATGGAGTTGAAATTCAACGAAAAAACCAACGCTCAAAAAAGCTTCACCGCAGAATAAAATTTCTGTTCGCCAGTAATTTTCCACTTGAAATTGAGGGAGAGGATGAGGCTTTTTTCAAACGTGTTGTATATCTTCCTTTTACTCATTCAATTCCAGATGATGAACAGGATCCAAATTTGGAAAAGAAGATATGGAAAGAACGCAATGAAATAGTCACGAAGGCTACATTCTATGCTCGAAGACTCGAAGAATTGGACTGGCATTTTCCAGAAATTCCAGATGTGGATAGCATGAAGGGGGTGCAAAGAAAGCCTCCAATTGACTATCTCTGGGAGTTTATTAACTTGCACTGTGAAAAGGTCGATCATGAAACTTTTTGTCCGACAACTGATTTGAAAAATGCCTACGAAAACTATTGTGAGGAAAAAGGAGTTTGTCCGTGTAGCTCGATAGTGATTAACAAGTGCGTCATTAAATTTGGAGGAGAACATGATCGGAAACGTCTCAATTCATCAGAAAATGCGGTATGGGGATTTTATGGAATCAAGCTCCGTCCGTAACTTCTGATTCTTCGATGATACGTTATACCTCTGACTCTAAGCACCATTAACGATAACCAAGGGAGGTATCACAATGCTGGAAATTGACGAAAAGGCGATGGCCTATTGTCTGGTGGAAGCTCTCTTTGCGGCAGGGGTAATCAACCTGCCTACCTATCAGAACTTCCTTCGGATGAAGCGTGAGCAGGAGGAAGAACCGCCTGCAAAGGCTTCGTAAACAACAGAGAAAGGCTCTGGCGGAGGGGATTCGGCCAGAGCCTTTCTTTTTGCCGCAGAAAAGAGTCAGAGACAGTGGAGGTTAAAATTTATGAGAGTAGCTGTGTACGCTCGTGTTTCAACCGAACATGAAGCGCAAATCAACGCACTAGAAAATCAGTTGGAGTGGTATAAAATTGAAGGTTCTCGCCACCCGGATTGGGAAATCGTGGAGGTCTACGTAGACCAAGGCATCACCGGAACACAAGCACAGAAGCGGCCGGAGTTTTTGCGCATGATGGAGGATGCCCAGAAGGGAAAATTTGACCTTATTATTACTCGCGAAGTGAGCCGCTTTGCACGAAATACGGTTGATACGCTGTCCTATACACGTGAGTTGAAAGCACGTGGGGTGGATGTGTTTTTCATCAACGATGGTATCAACACCGCGACCAATGATGGTGAACTTCGGTTGACAATCATGTCTTCTATGGCACAAGATGAGAGCCGCAAAATTTCAGAGCGCGTAAAGGCTGGGCAGAAAGTCAGCAGAGAAAAGCACGTTCTGTATGGCAGCGGAAATATCTTAGGATACCGCAGGGAGAACGGAACCTATGTTCCTGACCCTGACCAAGCTGAAACAGTAAGGCTGATTTTCCAAATGTATTCTACCGGAGAAAATGGGCTGGTTAAAATCGTAAACGAATTATACCGCCTTGGCCGATTAGATGCAGGCGGCCATGTTTCGTGGGACGCTTCCAAGGTGAGCAGAGTCCTACATAATGCAACCTATAAGGGGTGTATTTGCTACAATAAATCCCACAGCGACGGATATTTGACACAGAAACGTGTTAAAAATCTGGACGAGAGCAGCTACATCTATGTGAAAGGTGACTTTGAGCCTTTGGTATCAGAAGAAATGTGGGATAGATGCCAGCAGATTTTGGCATCGAAATCAGCACGGGTAATAGATGAAAATGGGAAAAAGCACAAGTACATGAGAAATACGCCAAAGTCAGTCTGGACGGCAAAACTGCGGTGCAGCTGTGGCGCAGGATTTATCCAGTTCAAATGGCGTGTAAATCGGGATGGTGCAGTGGTTCATGGATTTCAGTGTTATCGCCGTACCCGTAGGCCAAGCATCAGCTATTTGCAGGAGCATGGCTTGGACTTGGGAATTAGTTGCCAAATCAAGGCAATCTGTGAGTGGAAGCTGGACTTGATGGCAGCAAAGGTGTTTGAACATCTTACCTTTGACAAGGGCAAAACAGTCAAAGAGGTCTATAAAATTTTGAACCGCTGCATGGCAGAAGAAAAGACTGTCCGCATTTCCAGAAAGGCGATGCTGGAAAACAGCATCGCCAGACAGAGGGAGCGTCTGGATAAGTATATAGACCTGTGTGCAGACGGAATCATCACAAAACAGGAATTGGCAGAACGGCGAAAGGGATTGGATGCGCAGATTGCAGAATTGCAATCTCAATATGAGAATGTGGAACAGGCGGATGAGTGCAGTGGAACCCTTGATATGAATTTAATTGCGCAGAAGTTGGATGAGTGGCAGAAGGCATCTAGAAATGATGTTAACCGGGAGCTTATCAATAGCTGTGTGGCGCAGATCACGCCGCTGACGAATGAGGACTACCGCTGGGTACTTGATTTCCAACTGACAGAAGTGCAGAGTGGAAATAGTGCCACTTGTACGTTGGATGGCTTTATGGAGATGGCTCGTTTTACGATTTCATTTGAAGAAGCAAAGGCTTTTAAGGCTTCCCGAAATCAGGGGATTCGTAAAAATGAGTGGCATGACCTCACAGTAGCCGTGGGTATCCGCACAAAGACTTGAACGTAAAACACTGTGTCAGCTGTGCCGGATGTGTCAGAATTTCCGAGAAACCTTTATTATATTTTATATTTTTACCCTATCGCATATCTAAGAAAAATAGAGAGGAAGGGGATAAAAATAAAGAAGAATATATAGAGAGTTTCATAAAAACCTGACACATTTGACACACCCGACACAAGACGAGGCGTATCTGAAAAAATTACAGTTATATATTATCTTTGTAGAAAGACCTGTGAGCAGTTTAATTCTGTCCACAGGTCTTTACTTTTTACTTGAAAATGGAGGAAAAACAATGGCTGATGTTATGGTAAAGATTCTGATGAAGGGTGCAAAGGCAATCGGGAAAACTGCCGTAATACTCATTATTTGGATCGCCCATAAACTCGAAAACAAGTAATCACATTAAAATTTTAGGAGGTAGTAGTTATGTCTGCAAATGTTGAAACCATGTTCTCTGTCCGCGAAACCCCTTGGCACGGCCTTGGCCGTATCGTGATGGATGCCCCTGCAAGCCGTGAGGCACTGGAACTGGCTGGTCTTGATTGGCAGGTGGAGAGCCGCAACATCTATTCCGGCACGGGTGCTATGATCCCCAGCTATCGGGCTAACGTCCGTAGTACAGATGATGCCGTGCTTGGTGTTGTGTCTGATCGTTACCGCATTGTGCAGAACGAAGAAGCATTTCAGTTCACCGATGACCTGCTGGGTGAAGGTGTTACTTACGAAACTGCCGGTTCTTTGCAGGGCGGCAAGAAAGTCTGGATGCTGGCAAAGCTACCGGAGAAATACATCATCGCCGGAGACGAAGTGACCCCATATCTTGTGTTCTTCAACAGTCACGATGGCAGCTCTGGTGTGAAAGTAGCTATGACCCCTGTTCGTGTTGTCTGCCAGAACACACTGAATCTGGCTCTGGGTACTGCAAAGCGCATCTGGACTGCTCGCCACACTGAAAATGTTCTGCTCCGGGTGCAGGATGCCCGTGAAACCTTACAGCTTGCCAACAACTACATGGGGGAACTGGGCAAGGGCATCCATGAGCTGACCACCATCAAGCTGTCTGACCGCAAGGTGCAGGAGTTTATCAATGAGTTCTTCCCCATCACGGAAGACTTAACCGATGGCCAGCGGAAAAATAACCTGCGTATGCAGGAAGATTTGAAGGCTCGCTATTATAATGCACCCGATCTGGAGTGGGTCGGAAAGAACGGCTGGCGGTTCGTGAACGCTGTTTCCGACTTTGCCACCCATGCAGACCCCATCCGTAAAACTCGCAACTACAATGAAAATCTGTTCCTGCGTACCGCAGAGGGCAATCCCATGATTGACAAAGCCTACAAGATGGTGCTGTCAGCAGCATAAAGGAGGACATATGAACGATGTGAGCAACCGGGCTGTCCGGGAGTTTTCTGAGTTCCTGAACAGCATTGAAGCCGATTTTCCAAAGCCAACTTGTACCACGGCATACGAGATCACGATGAAAAGCACCATCGTCAGTGCTTTAATTACGCTGGACACCGAAAAGCAGATGGACGAGCGTTTCTGGAACCATCTCCGGGTGCAGCGGAATATTCTGGATTTCCTGTATACCCTGTGGTTGGATGATGACCGCACCTTGGTGGATAAGTTTTCCACTATTATGAAGGACTTGGTGGAATATGATTTCTCTATCGCAGAAGAACAGATGAAAGAGAGGTTGAACATTGCATGAAACGACTTGTATCTACATTGAATTTACCCAAAGAAGATTGGCTCCGTTACCGCAAATGCGGCATTACCGGCACGGATGCCGGAGCTATCCTTGGCCTGAATCCCTACCGTTCGGCATTTCAGGTTTACCACGATAAAATCAGCGATACCATTGAAAATATCGACAACGAAGCCATGCGGCAGGGTCGTGATTTGGAGGATTATGTGGCGCAGCGCTTCACCGAAGCAACCGGTCTGAAAGTACGCCGCGCAAATGCCATTTACCAGAGCGAGGAACATCCGCTGCTTCTGGCAGACTTTGACCGCCTGATCGTTGGGCAGAAAGCAGGGCTGGAGTGCAAAACGGTTTCACCGTTTTCTGCGGACAAGTGGGCTGATGGGAAAATCCCGGCTCACTATCTGACGCAGGTTGACCATTACTTAGCCGTCAGCGGTTTCGACTGCTGGTATGTGGCGGCTTTGATTTTTGGCAGAGAGCTGGTGATCCACAAGATCGTGACGGATAAGCAGGTGCTTTCTGACCTCATTGATAAGGAAGAGCTTTTCTGGACACGTCATGTGGTTCCCCAGATTCCCCCTGCACCCAACGGTTGCGATTGTGACACCCAGCAGATCAACCAGATGTATGAGGTAGACAACCGGGATAAGACCGCTGACCTGAGTGCGCTGCATGGACTTCTGGATAAGCGGCAGGAGCTTTCCGACCAAATCGAGCAGATGGAACAGGAGAAAACGGCCATCGAGCAACAGGTCAAGCTGCAAATGCAGGATGCTGCCTATGGTACAGCACCGGGCTACAAGGTATCATGGGTATCCTCCGAAAGTAAGCGTGTGGATTCCCAACGTCTGCGGAAAGAGCAGCCGGACATTTTCAACCAGTACAGCAAAAATGTAAGCAGCCGCAGATTCACCATCGTTCATGCGGCATAAATCTTGTATCAGGTGGCAGGGAGTAAATTCTCTGCCGCCTTTTTTCTTGGAGGTTTATTATGGTCACAGAAAATCCGTTCGTAAAATTATTCGCTATCGACTTCAAAGATCATCTGGAAGTCAAAAAGTCCGGAAACACGGAACTGAAATATGTAAGCTGGGCGTATGCTTGGGCAGAGGTGAAGAAGCTGTATCCCGCTGCCAGCTATGAGGTCAAGAAATTCAACGGCCTGCCCTATGTTTATGACCCCATAACCGGCTTCATGGTATACACCTCGGTCACGATTGAGGGCGTTTCGCACGAAATGTGGCTGCCGGTACTGGATGGCGCAAACAAAGCCATGAAAGCCGTGCCTTATACCTACACCACCCCGAAATGGGACTACAATCCGCAGACCCGCCGCCGTGAAAAGATCGGCATGGAAGAACGCACCGTAGAAGCAGCCTCCATGTTCGATGTGAATAAGGCTATCATGCGGTGCTTGGTGAAGAACCTCGCTATGTTTGGGCTGGGCCTGTACATTTATGCCGGAGAGGATTTGCCGGAAGATGCTGCACCGCAGCCGGAGGCTGAACCTCAAAAGCAGCCGAAACCGAAATCCTCTACCCCGAAGCAGGAACAGCCGCCTGTGCCCTGCATCTGCGCCCGATGCAATCAGACCATCAAGAGGGTCAAGCTGAAGGACGGTTCTATCATGCAGGCGGCAGAGTTTGCAGCCACCCATGAGGGGATGTGCGTTGACTGCTATAAAGCTACCCGACTTAATGTGGCATAAAGGAGAAATTTATATGTCTTGCAATGCGATGACCGAACACTATGAAGAAATCACTGTCTGCGGAAAGCCTGCATTATTCACTAACTTCCGCATCAAAAGAGATACCGTCCCGGATAGTCTGTATGTCTACGATGTGCGGCATGATGATGACTGCCGAGGAATTCCCTGTGAGATTGCACCATTTATCATGGTCAATCACTGGGGAACGATTATTCTTGCAGAGCCGCTGGAGCTGCCCGATGATGGACGGCGGTATATCGACGAAGAGAGTGACTGGAACTATGACCCATTTGGAGGAGCAGAGAAAGATCAAAAGCCCTGTGTGACGGTGGAAGAGTTTATGAATCAGTATCTGAACCGTTGATAAGAGCGAGCCGTGTCGTTCCTTATAAAATTCAAAAGTCATCGCAGGAGACGGACGGTGCGAACCGTTCGTCAACGGAGATAATCTTTTGAAGTTTATGAGGGATGACTAAGGCTCGCAGGAAAAAGTATTAAAAATGCCGTGGGTACAGAAAAGTATCAATCATAGCGTGATGAAACCGATTTGCCTTAGCAAATCGGTGACGCTAAAATGACGTTCGGCATTTTTGATACGGAAAGAAAATAGTTATGAGCGTTTATGGTTATTGCAGAATTTCCACTGCAAAGCAGAGCATTGACCGTCAGGTTCGTAATATCAGGGCTGAATACCCGACAGTTCACATTGTACAGGAAGCCTATACGGGAACTTCCATCTTAAGGCCAGAATGGAGCAAGTTGTATCGGATTCTGAAAGAGGGCGATACTGTGGTGTTCGATTCCGTCTCTCGAATGTCCAGAAATGCCGAAGAAGGATTTTCACTGTATGAGGATCTCTATAATAAAGGTATCCAGCTGGTATTCCTGAAAGAGCATCACATTGATACCGAAACGTACAAAAAGGCCCTGTCTGGCAGCATTGCTATGACAGGAACCAATGTGGATTTTATCTTAAAGGGAATCAACGAGTATCTGATGGCATTGGCAAAAGAGCAAATCAAGTTGGCTTTTGAGCAGTCTGAAAAAGAAGTGGCCGATTTGCACCAGCGTACTCGTGAGGGTCTTGTAACAGCAAAGCTGAATGGAAAACAGGTTGGACGTAAAAAAGGCACTGGATTTGAAACCAAGAAGTCTAAAGCGGCCAAAGAGAAAATCCGCATCCATTGTAAGGCTTTTGGTGGTACACTGGACGATGTGGAGTGCATGAAGCTGACAGGGCTTGCCCGGAATACCTATTATAAATATAAAAGGCAGATTCGGGAGGAGGCTAAAACGCAAGGTTGAGCTTTGTAAAAGTGCCAACCGCAAAAGATGATAGGAGGAACACGGTGAACTCTGCGAATACCGTGTTCCTTTTTGTGGGTTATCGTAGGATGGACAGACATACCGTCCATCAAAATCTTTATAATGAGGTTAGAAAAGCTGATAAGATTGTGTGATAAAAGGAGAAGAGTGTATGAAAAAATTCTTGATGATACTACTGAATGTTGCATTTGCGCTGAACTTTGTGCTTGTGGTTGGAATGATTGGCGAGTACATTTCGCCGCGACAGGCGTTTTATACCATCACCGATGAGATGATGAACACAGCCTATCGGTTCAGGCGAGGATGGCAGCTCAGGAATCGTTTGCCTTGACTTTTGAAGAGATGGACAGACAGCGTGTCCATCTTTTTTTGTATACTGAAATTGTACAAAAGAAACAAAAATTTTTTTGTGCTTCAGTGAAACGACAAAACTTCACACAAAGAATTGCAGTGATAATTGTGCTGTGTTACAATGAGCAGAGAAGGAGAATGAACTGTGCACAATAGTAGATTAGATCGTATACTCTATATCCAACAAGTGCTGGTACAGGGCGGTGTGCTGAATAAGCAGCAGACGGCCGACCACTTTGGTGTCAGCGAGAAAACGATTCAGCGTGACCTTGATACCCTGCGCAATTATTTCGCCGACAGTGAGCCGCGTCGGGAAATTCTGTATAACTCCGCAAAGGGCGGCTATCTGCTGGATGATACGCTTTCACGCTTCCTCACCAGCAGCGAGATTCTGGCAGTATGCAAAATTCTGCTGGAAAGCCGCTCGATGGTCAAAGAAGAAATGTTCCCGATTCTGGACAAGCTTATTCTGGCCTGTACGCCGCTGGACAGGCTGAATCAGGTCAAAGACCTCATCAGCAATGAGCGTTTCCATTACGTTGAGCCGCAGCATGGCCGGAAGTTTATCGAGAGCCTGTGGGAGATCGGCACGGCAGTAGAAAATCACAATGTTATGGAAATTATCTACTGCCGCACCCACGACGGCGAGACCCGTGTGCGTACCATTGAGCCGGTGGGCATCCCATTCAGCGAGTATTATTTTTATCTGGCTGCGTTCATTGAGGGCATCGACAAGGATAAGCATTTCCAGAACCCGCAGGATAACTCCCCGACAATTTACCGCATCGACCGCATTCAAAATTACAAAACCCTCGACCGGCATTTCGCCCAGCGGTATGCTGACCGTTTTCAGGAAGGCGAAATGCGCAAGCGCATCCAGTTCATGTACGGCGGTGAGTTGCAGACCATCCGGTTTGAGTATACCGGGCCAAGTCTGGAATCAGTGCTTGACCGTCTGCCGACGGCAAAGGTCCTACAGGTGACGGAAAAAGGCTGGATTGTAGAAGCGGAAGTGTTTGGAACGGGTATTGATATGTGGGTGAGAAGTCAGGGGAATTACATCAAAATAATAAAACCATAGGAGGAAATATGGCATGAGACAGGTTCAGATTGAAATCCTTTTTCAGAATGGTGAGATTCGGGAAATTCGGCAGGATTATAAAAAGATGAACCTTCTGGATTTTAGTGCGATTCAAGGAAAACCTATTGAAAAATGGTTTTCCTCGGCAGAAAGTGACTATGAGGAGTGGCACGGATTGGAAAAAGCGGTCGCTGTGGATGACCCCAATGCCAGCTATGCGTACGAGTTTCATGGTCCGGAAAAGGAGAAACTGGAATTTAACCAATGCGTAGAAACTCAGATAAAAGGCAGAGTGGGGTTGTGGCTTTCTGAGGAACAAGTAGCGCAAAAGTACATTGCCACGGCGGAACTGGCATGGAAGGACGGAGAGGTTTCAGAAGCACTTTGGGGTTATCAGATTGCGGCAGAAGAATATCATTCTGTGCCGGCAATGAAATGGATTGCGGAATATCACTATCGTGGTTATCAGGATAATAAGCAAAAAAATCAGCCGGATGCAGAAAAGTGGCTGGACATTGCACTTCAGTATTGGAGAATGGCTGCGGAAAATCAGAACACAGAAATCCAATTCCAACTGGGAATGCGTTTTCAAAAGGGAGAAGACGTTGCGGTTGATTTGACGGAAGCTGCAAAATGGTATGGCATGGCGGCGGAAAATGAAAATGCAGAGGCGCAATTCTACATGGCTAATGCCTATTCCGCTGGTACTGGTGTGAAGCAGGACGATGAAAAAGCGGCCAACTGGTATCGTCAGGCGGCAGAGCAAGGACACGGGCAGGCACAGCTGGATTATGCCGACTGCTGTTTTGAAGGAAAAGGAAGACCGGCTGATAAGAACGAGGCTGTTATTTGGTATCAAAAAGCGGCGGAAAAGGGGCTTGAAAAAGCACAGCTGGCTCTTGCAAACTGTCTTTGGAATGGTGTCGGCATAGCTTGTACCCCAGCGAGCGCAGCACATTGGTATCAGAAAGCAGCGCAGCAGGGAAATGCAGAAGCACAAAATAAATTTGGCGATTGTCTGACAAAGGGAATCGGTGTGCCGCAGAATACGGAAGAGGCCGAAAAATATTACAATCTTTCGGCACAGCAGGGGAATACGGAGGCGGAATATCATTATGCGGCGTGCCGCTTCCAAAAGGGTGACTATGCGCAGGCGTGGCTGTATTACAAAAGGTCAGCGGATAAGGGGTACACGCTGGCTCAATATGAGCTTGGTTTGGGATATGAAAAGGGAAAATTTGGAGAGGAAAAGGCAGAACTGGCTTTTCAATCTATGCGCAAAGCAGCCTTAGATGGTTATGCACCGGCTCAATTAAAATTAGGCGAATACTTTGAAAACGGTGCTGGAATAGTAAAAAATCCTGTCCAAGCGGCAAAATGGTATCGTGAAGCAGCAAATCAGGGGTTGGCGGAAGCACAGTATCGCTTGGGCAAATGCTGCAAAACTGGTTCCAGTTTTGGAATCGTGCAAAGTGATGAGGAAGCGGCGTGCTGGTATGATAAAGCGGCAGAGCAGGGACACACAAAAGCACAGAATAATTTGGGCGTCTGCTACATGGTGGGAAGCGGTGTAAAGAAAGACACCGAAATGGCAGAAAAGTGGCTGAAAAAAGCTGCCAAAGCAGGGCTGGTCGAAGCACAACTTAATTACGCGCAGTGCTGTGAAATTCTTGGGGACACAGAAAAAGCAGTTCATTGGTATCAGGAAGCGGCCAAGCAAGGTGATTTTAAGGCACGAGTTCGATTGGCAGAATGTTATAACTCTGGAATCGGCGTCGAAAAGAATCCGGAACAGGCTGCGTATTGGTGCGAAGAAGCGGAAAAAAATAAAGCGGATGCCGCCGAGGATAAAATAAAGACACTCGCGGAGGTGCAGCGTGAAACGGCGCAGTGTTATATGGATGGCATCGGAGTAGGGAAGAACATCGTAAAGGCCGCAACACTGTATCAGGCAGCTGCAAAAAATGATGATACGGAAGCACAATTTGAATATGCAAACTGTAGCTATTATGGTCTGGGAGCGAAACAGAGCTTCCGTACCGCGACATATTGGTATACGAAAGCGGCCGACAAGGGTCATGCCCGCGCAATGAACAGCCTTGGCGGCTGCTGTTTACAGGGGGAAGGTGCGCCCAAAAGTTTGAAAGACAGTGTGAGCTGGTTTGAAAAGGCTGCAAAACTTGGGTTGGCAGAGGCTCAATATATGATGGGCGAGTGTTGCCGCAAAGGAACCGGCGTAGAAAAAAGTGCGAATAAGGCTGCGGAGTGGTACGAAAAAGCAGCAGAACAGGAATATGCACCTGCGCAGTATAGACTTGGCTGCTGCTATGAAGACAAGGATGGTAAGACGTATGACGCATTCAAGGCTGCTGAGCTGTTCCGCAAGGCTGCAGAGAAGGACGAAAAAGACGCACAGTACCATTATGGCCGGTGTTGCGAAATGGGAAAAGGAGTTCCGCAGGATTTGAAGGAGGCCGGAAAATGGTATCAGAAGGCAGCCAATAATGGCTGTGCAGAAGCACAGTATATACTCGGTACATGGTATGAAAAAGGCAATGAAGTTGTGGCGAAGGATAAAGTGCGAACCAAGGAATTGTATTTGAAAGCTGCAAAGCAGAAATATGCCAAAGCGGAGCTTGCCTATGCGATCTGTCAGGAAGAAGATGCCCTATGGAAATCTGCTGAGAATTGGTATGGAAACGCACTATCCAATGAAGATGCATCAAATGAGATTGTTGCAGAAGCGCAGTATCGGATGGGGCGTCTCTATGAAGAAGTAAAAAAAGACCGGATTATGTCGGAGATTTATTATATAAAAGCTTCTAGTGCAGGTCACGTCGAGGCGCAGTACAGATTGGGAATGTGGTTCAAAAATGGCGCCTCCGTACCAGACAAGTATGACAAAGAGCAGGAAGTAAAATGCTTTGCAAAAGCTGCCAAGCAGGGACACCCAGAAGCAGAGTATTGGTATGGTAACTGTCTGCTGTATGGAGTTGGTGTGCCGAAAGATACAAAAGAAGGATTTAACTGGTATTTGGCATCTGCAAATCATGGAGTGGCAAGTGCTATGAATGGCGTTGGATTCTGCTATGAGACAGGTTGCGGCACTGCAAAAAGCATGACCAGTGCAGCTTTATGGTATCAGAAGGCGGCAGAGAAAGGCCACTCCCGCGGACTGTACCATTTGGGAGACTGCTACAAGAACGGATGTGGTGTCGAGGCAAATCAAACCAAGGCATTTGAGTGCTATCAGAAAGCAGAGCAGGCGGCAGCAGCAAAGGGAGGAGATGCAGACGTAGAATGCGAACTTGGTTGCTGCTATGAGACCGGTTCTGGTACGGAAAAATCCCCCAGTCAGGCGTTTAGCTGGTACAAAAAAGCTGCCCAGAAAGGGCATGTGGATGCGGAATTTGAATTGGCAGGCTGTTATTTGAATGGAACTGGCGTAAAAGAAGATGCAGCAGCAGCTTTTAGCTGGTGCAAAAAGGCGGCAGAGAGCGGAAAAGTTGAGGCCCAGTATGCGTTGGGGATGTTTTATATAGCAGGATACGGAGTCTCTCAAAATCTGTCCAAAGGCGCAAAACTGGTGCGCGCCGCAGCGGATGCCGGCGATGTGGATGCGCAAGCAATGATGGTTGCGCTCTATGGTACGGGACTTGGCGTAAGACGCAACATGAAAAAGGCGAGAGAATATTGCAACAGAGCGGTGGCACAGGGAAGCAAGGATGCTAAGAAAGTTCTGCAAGAAATTGAAGAAACGTATAAAAATCCTGTAGTGAGTGTCTTTTTAACGGTAGGTTCGCCATTCTGGAAATCGTGGGTGAAAAAGCAGCTTAAAAAGGAGGGTATGAAATAATGCCGGAACAACTTGAACGCTATGAGCAAAAGCCATTAAGTGAACAGACAAAGCAAAATCTGATGGACCAGTTGACACTGGCAGACCATCTGGTTTACAAAAAGTATCTTCCAGACCTTCAGAACTATGCGCTGGTTGACCCGACGGAACAAATGGTGGGCGGGAAAATTACCGATGACTATATGAAGGTGTTCAAGCTGGAAGAACTGACCGTGAAGCAGGGGGAAGACCAGCTCCAGAAACTCTCAACGGTGTACCATTCCAGCATGGCACTTGGATGCAGTCTGGCAGTTTTGGTCAGCGTCAAAAAGTCTGGGGCGCCTGCATCAATCTACCTTGGTGTACGGCGGAATTTACGGCAGAAGAACAGCGAAGCGATAGAAAATCTGGATATTTCGTTCAAGACTCTTCACGAAGGAATGAAAAGCAACTTTCCGGGTTCTCAAACGAGCCGAATCTATGCCAGCGATGACCAGCAAGATACAGAAAGCCTGAATTATTTGCTGGATGGTGCATTTGGCGATAAAATGCGGACGATTACATCGGCTTCCTGCGTGGCTGCCTTGCGGGATAAATCCAAAACGGAAAATAAGGCGTTTATTCAGGGTATCGAACGATTTATGGATGCGATGGGAGACCATGTCTATACGGCTTTGTTTCTTGCTGACCCGGTATCAGAAAACGACCAGGCGAGTATCCGCAGCAGCTATGAGCAACTTTACAGCACGCTTTCACCGTTTCGAAAAAGTACATGGTCGTATAATGAAAACCACAGTAACGCTGTAATGTCCAGTGTATGCGACGGAAAATCGAATGTCATTACAGATGGCACCAGTGCTTCTTCCAGCAAGAGCCGTGGTTCCGATACGGGCTTTTCACTTAATTTGGGAATAGAAAAGGGTCATACGGAGAATTTTGAGAAATCGCATCAAAAAGGAATCTTTGAGCGAGAAAAGCCCGCGGCGCCTCAAGACGCAACTTCTGGGGCAGGAAGAGCTGTCGCAGAGGAAAAGAAAATTAACTGGAAAAAGACCGGAGTGATTGCGGCAGGAGTGGTAGTTGCAGCAGGAACGGCGGCTCTCTGCGTCTTTCAACCAGAACTCGCAGCAGCGGCTGCGGCGAAAGCCGGGCCGATTTTGACGAAAGCAGCCAGTGCAGTGGGACTGGCCAAAGGCGCAGCTATTGAGAAGAAGAACCTTTTCGATGGAAGAGATACGATTTCGCACGGCGCAGCAGATATGCTCATCCATACGATGGGGTGCAGCCTGAGCCATAATATTTCTCGTTCCAGCAACGAAGAAACCGGAGAATCACACAACGAAGCAAAAGGCACTGCCCGTAATGAAACCAGTGGAAACACAAAAACCGATGGAAACGGCACGACGCTGCAAATTGAATTTGACAATAAATCCATCGAAAATCTCCTTGAGCGAATTGATGAACAGCTGCAGAGAACGCGTGAAAGTGAAGACTACGGATGCTATAATTGCTCGGCGTATTTCCTTGCACCGCAGGCGCAAACTGCTATTCTTGCGGCAAATACATATCGTGCGTTGATGATTGGCGAAGGCTCTGCTGTGGAAAGCGGTGCGGTCAACATTTGGCAGGAACAGAAATATGTTGTACCGGCGATGCGCGAATATCTGAAGCATTTTGAACACCCCGTTTTTATGCGGCAGCTGCGGGAAGATGGAGATGTCAGCCTGCTTTATACTCCCGGAACAATGGTCAGCGGTCGGGAACTGCCGATGCATCTTGGATTGCCGACACGCTCGGTACACGGTATGGCGGTAATCGAACACGCAGAGTTCGGACGGAATGTGCCGATTGTTTCCGCGGATAAAAAAGAGCAGCTTGCGTTGGGCTGTATCTACCACATGGGAAATGAGGAAAAAGAAAATAAGGTCTTTTTACAGAAGCAGGCACTGCGGTCGCATACTTTCATCACAGGCTCTACCGGCTCGGGTAAATCCAATGCGGTCTATCAGCTATTGGCAGAAGTAACAAAAGACTCTGATACCACATTTCTTGTGGTTGAACCAGCCAAAGGCGAGTACAAGCATATTTTTGGAAATGGAAAAGCAAAGGTGTATGGCACAAACGAAAACCTGACACCGCTGCTGCGGATAAATCCATTTACATTCCCGCCAGAAATTCATGTCCGGGAGCACATTGACCGGCTTGTGGAAATCTTCAATGCCTGCTGGCCGATGTATGCAGCGATGCCTGCCATTCTGAAGGATGCAGTGGAACGGTGCTATCGTAATACAGGATGGGATTTGCGGCGGTCGGTAAATGTACAGATGACTTACCCGACGTTCTATGATTTGATGGATATTCTTCCGTCGGTCATTCAGGAGTCGGAGTATTCTAAAGATACCCAGAGCGATTATACGGGTGCTTTGTACACTCGTGTACGTTCTCTGACAACAGGAATTTACGGAAATATTCTCTGTGCAGAGGATGGACTGGAAGACGCTGAGCTGTTTGATTGCAATGTAATCGTGGACTTGAGCCGGGTCACTTCGATGGAGACAAAATCGCTCCTGATGGGACTTTTGGTAATAAAATTGCAGGAGTACCGGATGTGTACGTCTGAGATGAACCAGCCGCTGCGACATATTACCGTTTTGGAGGAAGCACATAACTTGCTGCGCAGAACATCGGATGTACAGGCACAGGAAAGTGCAAACCTACAAGGAAAATCTGTAGAGATGCTGACGGATGCCATTGCAGAAATGCGCACTTACGGCGAGGGTTTTGTAATCGCAGACCAGTCCCCCGGTTTGCTGGACCCGGCGGTCATCCGAAACACCAACACGAAGATGATTCTTCGGCTGCCGAGTGAAGAAGATAGAAAACTGGTTGGCAAATCAGCAGGGCTGAACGATAAGCAAATTGAAGAACTGGCAAAACTGGAAATGGGTGTTGCGGCGGTATATCAGAATGAATGGAATGAGCCGATACTGTGCAAGGTGAACTACTATCCAGAGCCGGAGAACTGCTATCAGAAACCTTGCAGTATGGAGATGGATTCTGACACAGAACTTGTAATGCGAGAGCTTCTGTCGGAAAAAGAAGAAAGCGAGCTGCCGAAGGAAGTTCTGGAACACTGGTGGAAACATTGGCAGAACCGGATAGACACGACAACGGGGCAATATCTTTGTGAAGTGCTGGAAAACCAGAATGATAAATGCGATGAAGTAATCCAAAAAGCTGTTTATGATATTTTTGAAGGAAAGCAGCTGTTTGGTTGGTACGGAAACAAGATGGAGTCTAGAACGGATGCCTACGGTGAGCTGATAGAGCGACTGTGCGGCCGTTACCGGTTGAGCGAGAAAATCGCAAAAGAAATTCTGGACTGTATCATGACAACAGGTCTGGAAGAAGCAAAAAACAAAGAGGGCGTAGAAGCCATTCGTAAGAAATACAATGAGCAAAGGAGTGAACAAGTGTGAGCGGTTTTCATGAGGTAGGACGAAATCTGGAAATTAAGCAGAAGATTGAAAGTGCGGTGGTAAAAACAATAGAAAGCGTTCCAGAAAAAGTTCTCAAACCAGAACATATCGAAACGCGAAACCAGAAATGGGAAGGGCAGACCTACCCGGGCACGGATGTGTCATATCGGAAAAGCGTATTTGTACAGGATGGAAGATTAAAGGAAGGCGTCTTCCCGAAATTTAGTCCAGTATTTGAAACGACGCTGCCTAAAGATATGCGGCAAATGTCCGATGTGGCACAGTTCAAATATTGCACGGACAGTCTGGCGGATTATGCGCTCCGGCACCCGGAGTTTGCAGAAAAATTCAATAAGACCCAGCTGGAACAGATTTTTGGCAAAAATCCGACGATAGATGGCTATACATGGCATCATACGGAGCACCCGGGTAAAATGCAGCTTGTAGACCGCACAATTCATGATAGCTGTCGCCATACGGGAGGCCGGAATATCTGGGGCGGTGGTACGGAATGCAGATAAGGAGAGCAACGATGAACAACACATGGAACTATAAGGAAGATTTACAAGACCCGGAAGCCTTTGAAAAAATTGAAAAACAGTATGACATCAAAATCCCGGAAAAATTGAAAGATTTTGTGGCAGAACATAATGGTGCCAGCCCGAGCGAGTGTGTGTTCGACTCGGAGGGTGGGGAACATTTGTTTGGTGCAGTACTGTCTTTTGACAGCGGAGAAACTTGCAAAACAACTATATATCAGGCGATGGATACCGTTCAGAACAAGTCGGTGATTCCATTTGCAGAAGACCCATTTGGAAACTATATCTGCCTTTCGATGGAAAATGGAAAAATTTTATTCTGGAGCCATGAAACGGATGAAATGACAGTTGCGGGCGATGAATTGGAAAGCTTCCTGAAAGGGCTGCACCCAATCAAATAAAATGGTTAAAAACTATAATTTATGAGTCTATTGCACTTTTGAGTTATTATAATCTGAATCGATTGCACATACAATACAAGTATCACTTCATGGAACGGAGGGTACTTGTACTATGTTGGACTACGCCGACATCGGAAAACGCATCCGTGCCTGCCGCCTTGCAAAAGGCATGACGCAGGAGCAGCTGGCCAATGAGGTTGGCGTGGTGGTCACGCACATCAGCCATATCGAAACAGGCAACTCCGTGCCCAGCCTGAAAACGCTGATCGACATCATCAACGCACTGGACTGCTCCGCAGACGAGCTGCTGTGCATCGAGATCAAAAAAGCAAAGCCGGTGTTCGACAGCTGGATGACCGAACAGCTTGCGGATTGCTCTGCCGATGAGGCAAAGATCATCAAAGAAACGGTGGTCAGCCTGAAAAAATCGCTCCGAAAAGTGTATGGGAAACCATCTAAGAATCGGTATGACTAAAATCTCAAAAGGCTAATATTAAGAGCCTGAAAAGCATCAGTAAACAGAATTAACCGCCCCAGATTCCGTAACAGGCATCTGGGGCGGTTTTTGGTTGATGACATAAGAATGCTTTTAAGCGGCATTTGAGAAATAAAATTTCCAGAATACTGGAATAAAAACTGAAAATGAGCTATAATAATAACAGAAAGGAGTTGAAAGAATGCTTTGCCAGTTTTCTTTTCAGAATTTTAAGTCTTATAAGGATGAAACAACATTTGATTTCCGTGCAATGGCGATTCCGGAGTTTCAAGATGCATTGATCCGACAGGAGAAGGCAGAAGACCTACTTCCGGTCAGTGCAGTCTACGGCCCCAATGGTGGCGGTAAGACAAATCTGCTTCAGGCATTCTTTTGCCTGATTAACCTTGTCGTAAAGCCAATCCATGCGCTGGAGAAGAATCGACAGCCTATGATCTTCCAGCAGGGCAGCAGTGTGGCTCCTTTTATGCTGGATGAAAACTCTGTAAATGAGCCTACGATTTTTCAGGTGTTTTTCCGTGTAGGCGAGAAGGAGTACCAGTATTATATTTCTCTCAAGGAAGAAATTGTTTTTGAGTCGCTGCTGTGGCGTACTCTTGGCGGCAAGAAGACGGGCCTGATTTTTGAGCGAGACGGCCAGAAGATTGAATTGGGTGCAAGTATCAATAAGGCAAGCATCAACTTGGACGTCAACCCGAAGATGCCGTATCTTTCTTTTTTGGCAATCAACTACAATATCCCTGTGATTGCAGAAGTGCAGAATTGGTTTGAATCCTGTATTACACAGAGCTACGCAAACCCCAGAGTAGAAAACATTGTGCTGGTGTCCAAGAGTGAGACGACTAAGGAAAGCCTGATTCATGCACTGAATGATGTGGGTATTGATTTGTCCGGTTATCGCTATGATGAAGATAGCAAGCACCTGTTTACGCAAAGAACGATCAACGGCAAGGTCTACGAGCTTCCCTTTGAAGCAGAGTCGGATGGAACCAAGAAAATGATTGCAGCCTTGCCGGTTCTGATGGTAGCATTGCAGGAAGGCCGCACAGTGGTTGTGGACGAGCTGGATGCCAAGCTGCATCCGAAGCTGCTCCGGTATGTGATTCAGATGTTCAAGAACCAAGAACTGAACAAGAAGGGCGCACAACTGTTATTCAGTTCTCACGACCTGACTACGATGAAAAACACTGTTTTCCGCCGTGATGAAATTTGGTTTGCTGCGATGAATGATAATCATGAGAGCGAGATTTATTCGCTTTACGAATTCCGGCAGGAGGACAATACTCGCGTCAAGAGCACAGCGGCCTTTGACAAGCAGTATCTGGAAGGCCGATATGGTGCAGACCCCTACCTTTCTAATATGCTGACAGGGAGGGATTGGGCATGAGTCTGAAACCTCCGAAAAAGAGCGACCTTGGAAAAAGCTGGATGAAGAATCGCCGTGATAAGGCGAGGATGATTCAGCCGGAATACCACTTAATTGCATCTGAAGGTACAGAAACCGAGCCGCAGTATTTTGGCGCAATTCAACGGATTATCAATTCTAAATACCGTGATAGAATCCAGCTAAAGGTAGAGGGCATTGGCGACAATACGGTGAATTTGTTGATGAAAGCTCGTCAATACGTTCAGAATAACGGCATTGTGTTTAAGCACGTCTGGATTGTCTATGACACAGATGATTTTCCGGCAGAAAATATCGACATGGTAGCACAGCTGTGCGAAGAATACAGTGCACAAGGTGAGACGATTTACCATGCTGTATGGTCGAACCAGTGCGTAGAACTGTGGTATTTGCTGCATTTTATGTATATGGATACTGATATTGACAGATCTCGTTACTGGCCGAAGCTGAGCGATTGGCTGAAAAACATTGGTGCAGGGAGTTACGAGAAGAACCGCCCGGATATGTATGAAGTGCTGCGACCTTACATGGACATTGCGATTGCCAATGCAAAGCGATTGGACAAGCAAAACGAAGGACGGAAGCCGTCTGAATCAGCACCCGGAACAAAAGTTTACGAACTGGTTGAGATGCTGAAGCCGTATTTGAAGTAGCTTTGTAATATGGCATTGAGTGATGCCACATGAATAAAAGCCCCGAAACTCAAATAAGTTTCGGGGCTTTATGTAAAAAAACTATGAGTGATTGCTTGCGACAACAGCAGAAAATTGCGATTCTGAAAGGTAAGGCGTTACTTGATATAAATCGATGTTTCTTCCGAACTTCTGTTGTAATTTGGATTTCAAGACGCCTGCAATAGTTTTTCCATAGGCATAAACGCGCTTGTTTTCATCGTATTTGCTCTGGGCAATCGTTATGAAACTACCATCACTCTTGTTTTTATTTAAACTTAGTCGATGCGTAAAAAATTTATTTTTGGATTTTTCATCCTGCTCGTTAATAGAGGAAAGCAAGAACTCTTGTGCTTCTGAAATTGTTAAAGGAAGACTTAAACGATTGCAAATTTCACACACGTGATTTTCATCGCAATAATACATTTCAACATCGTTGAATTTTGAAATAACACAAGTGACTCGAGAATCGAATTCGATAGCTCTTTTAGTTTCGGAAACCTCATCATCATATAATCCGTCACGATCACGATAGACAATAATCCTTAAGTCTGGATTGATATCTAATAAGAACTGAGCAAACATTTTTGCGGAGTCAATCTTGGTTACACTGTTATATGAATAAATCTGAAATTCATCTCGCGCATATCCTGATGCTTCTAATATTCCTCGTAAATATTTATGACTGGTTTCTGATGAGTCTTCAGTAAGGATAATGTACTTCAAGTCTCCGTTTCGAATATGATCATATTCATCTAAAGCACCCAATTCCAAAAGTCCGATATAGTGATTATACTCGGAATCAGAAACAGTTCCGTTCTTTACCAAGAAAAATTTGGCATCTTCTTGAAGAGCAGCCATCAGATGCCGTGAGTGAGTAGAAATAAGGACGGTAGTTTGTGTTTTATCAGAGATAGAAACCAGAAGTGTTGCAAGAGCGCGTTGATTGTCGGGGTGCAGATGAGAATCGGGTTCATCAAGAAGAAGCAGGGCGGGTTTGAAATAATTAACATATGCAGCAATTTGTGTTGCTTGAAGAACGCCTGTTCCTGCGAGATCAATAGGCAATAGTGGCGCAGAAGATGTTAGTCTGAATTTTATATCAATAAAACCATCGACCTCAGGTCTAGCGTTGATTTCAAATTCGATTTCTGGAAAAATAACTTTTATATCGGTTAAAAATCTACACCAGCCTTCATGGTCTTGACTCAGAAGATTGATAACATTGCGAAACACCGTATTGGAGTCACCTTTAGCCGCGATTCGGCGGACAACACCGACGGTTCGAATTTCTTCCTCAAAAGGAATTCCTGCAAGACCAGGGACATACATACAAAAAGGAGCCTCGAGGGATGCAAGCTTTTGACCTACATTTGCACCCTCAAAGCGAGCAGCAATATTTTTATTTCTGCCTTTTCGAAAAGTTGCAGTAGCAATATCACCGGAATCTTCTAAAAAAGAAACTGCAATGCCTAAATCTGAGTCTTCTTTAAGAACACCGCCTTGGGCGAGTGTATAAGGATCTTTTACAGGAGAGTATACTAATTGATCCGGATAGACAGAAGTTGCCCATACTCCATTTTTATCAAACTTTACATTTTGCGAATAGGTCTTAGCGGTTTGAGCAACAGATGTTGCAAATTGAAGAGCTTGAAGGACACTGCTTTTCCCAGCATTGTTAGTACCGACAAGAACATTTATTTTGCTTAAATCAAGGGTGGCGCTACTGATTGACTTGAAACGCTCAATTTTGACTTGCTTAACCATGTAGAAACCTCAGTTATGGTAGAAAGTAAATTTAACTGCAATTCTATAGGTATTCTACATCAAATACGGGGCCTTTGGCAAGAACAATGGAGAAATATAAGAGAATCTAGCACATTCGAAATGAAAATTCAAGCTGATTTGAACGCTCTGCAATTTTGGCACCCGCCCAGGCTGCGATTAAGTCTCCCCGGAAATAAAATCTGATAGGACAAAGAAGATAAAAGCTCTTGGCTTCTGTAATGGAGGCCAAGAGCTTTTTGCATCTTGTTTTGTAAGAGGAAAGAGGTTACAATAATAGAAAAGAAAGCGTATATCAGTCGAATAAGGTGGTAGGCCTATGAAGTTTTTTGAAGCGGTTCCAAGCGAACTTTTCTCGCCGCTGGCTTCGCCCAACCGTATTTTATATGCGGATGCGCTGGACGTACTGTACGCAGCATACCAAGAAAACCTGAAAATACGGGAAGATGTCTTGTATTCCATGCTGCGCGGCAGGCTGGAGCAGGAACTGGCGGATGCTACGTTTGAAGATGAAGACATTGACGAAGAGGAACTGAGGGATATCTCTGGCCGCGCTCGTTTTTTGATCCGCAAGCTGTGTAGTAAGGGGTGGTTTGAGAAAGAACGCGGGGACGACTTTGAAGAGTACATCACGATTCCTAATTACAGCAGTCGCCTGCTGGAACTATTTCATCAACTCAGGGATGATAGTCCGGCTCGTGGATATTCCTATGTGTTCGGAACTTTCTCAGTCTTAAAGACCGCCGACGACAGCAACAATGCTTACGATAAAATGACGGCTCTCTATAGTGCCTACGATAACACAACGGCGCTGATTAGCTTGTTGCAAATGGTCTATCATAATGTGAAGCATTATTTTCAGACGCAGATCGATATGCAGGATATCAACCAGGTGCTGGCTGCACACTTTAACGACTTCGGACAAAAGGTTGTGGAGGCATATATCCGTCCGCTGAAAATCAAAGATTCAGTGCCGAAGTATCGTGTGCCCATTCAGTCTGTGCTTAGGCGCTGGGAAGAGGATGACACCTTGCTGATGGCGATGGCAAATGAAGCATTGCGTGATAAGCGGGGCAAGACATTGGAAGACTGCCGTGCCGATCTGCTGAGGAAAATTTTCTGGATCGAAGAACGCTATGACAATTTAGAGAAGGACTATCTTGAGGAAATTGATACGCAGGTCCGGCGCTATACCAGGGCAGCAACACAGAAAATCGAGAACCTGACGAACCGAGATCAAAGCGTGCGCGGCAATTTGAATGTTTTGCTGACGGCACTGTCCAGAAACCGCAGGGCGTCTGAGCTGGTGGACCAGATACAACCGGCATTTCAATTGTATGAGCAGTCTTTTTTGTCAGAAAAAAGTCTGTGGTACCGTAAGCGCCCCGAAAAACGGACAAAAACCGCGTCGGTGCTGATACAAGATGATCAGGCACCGAATACGGAAGAACAGG
Source organism: Faecalibacterium prausnitzii (assembly GCF_003324185.1). Classification (GTDB taxonomy): domain Bacteria; phylum Bacillota; class Clostridia; order Oscillospirales; family Ruminococcaceae; genus Faecalibacterium; species Faecalibacterium prausnitzii. Next base: position 57,105 of record NZ_PXUP01000015.1, on the reverse strand, counting down.
TCAGAGCGGCACAGTTACTGCAATCGAAATATGGCCGGGCAGCAGTAAATGATTACGTGCAGGGATGGCTGGGAGACGCTGACATTCGTTGCTCGGAGGAGCTCTCGCTTGAAGAAGACAAGGATTATATCATGAGTTTGCTGGCAATCCTTGGAAGCAAGGATGCATCTGCCGGTTATGTGGTCCAGGAACTCGGTGGCATTTTTTGCAAAAATGGCTATTCGATCCCGCAAATGCAGATCCGGAGGAAGGAGAAGAAGCCGTGAATTTTGATTTTGTTACCAATGCAACGGCAAAAGAACTGGAACAATTCAAATCTGTCTGCAATCAGCTGCTCAGCCGCACATACATTGTGCGAACCATCTACCAGCCGGGAAAAGGCAGGGTGGATAACCCAGACTATCTTTTTCTATCACGGCACTATGAGGCTGTACAGGAGTACCTGAGCCTGCTGGACTGGGATTTGCGCAGGGATGAACTGAACGGATACTTTTATGTGTTGAACACAGACGAGGCTAACCGTTGCAACCTCAATAAAAAAGAAACGGCGATTTTGCTGGCATTACGGCTGATCTACGAAGAAAATATGGAGCGTTTGGGTTTGGAGCAGGATGCCGTGTGTACTGTGCGGGATGTGCTGGAAAAAGTGGTGACCGACTATCCCGTTTTTCCGGCTAAGCCGAATATGGAAGAGGTCAAACGCGCGTTTACGGTACTGGAAAACCATTCTGTGATTCAAAGACTGGAAGGAAAATTCAACCAGGGCAGCTGCAGGATCGCAATATTGCCCACCATTCTCTCTGCGGTCTCCAGCGAAAAGCTGAACTTGGTGGTGTCTGTTTTGAAAAAGGAGGAAACAGATGAAGAAGCTGAAGAAGATCCTGCTGATCAACTGGCTCTATTTCAGTAAGGAACTGATTGAAGTGGGCGACATCAATTTTCTGACAGGCAAGAACGGCGCCGGAAAGTCAACGGTCATCGATGCACTGCAGATCGTACTGCTGGGCGAGACCAACGCCCGCAACTTTAATCAGGCGGCCAACGAAAAATCGCAGCGCACACTGGAAGGCTATCTGCGCGCCGACATGGATGATAACAGCCCGTATTCCCGTCGTGGTAAGGACTTTTCCACCTATATTGTCTGCGAATTTCAGGATGAGATGGAGGGCAGCAGCTTTGTGACGGGCGTTACCTTTGACTGCCGCAGCGATGGAAGTTACCGTGATACATTCTTTATTTACACGGGGACACTGCCGGAAAATTGCTTTATTGAGCAGGGTGAGGCAATGGAGACTTCTGCACTTCGCCGTTTTTTGAAGCAGAACTATGCACGGGCAGAATTTTACGATACTCAAAAAGAGTATCGCTGCAACATGCTTGCAAAGTGGAACGTCCACAACGAGCAGGTCTTACGGATGATGAAGAAGGCTGTTTCGTTCCGGCCAATTGTGGATATCCAAAAATTTATTACGGAGAACATCTGCGATATTCCGGATAAACCCAATATTGAGCTGATGCAGCAAAACATCCGGGATTATAAACGGCACGAATTGCTGGCGCAGCGTCAGCAGGAAAAGCTGGATGCACTGCAGCAAATCAGCAGGCTGTATCAGGAGATGAACCAAGCCATAGACCGCTGCCAGATCCAGAAGTTTCTGGTACGGTGGGCCGAAAAAGAAGCTGCGCAGACAGAGATCGACCAGAGGGAATTGGAACGAACTGAATGCAAGGAGAACCTTGCAAATGTGAATGAGCAACTGAAGGAGCTTGAGCGGCAGATCGAACAGAAAGAAACGCGCCGCAGTGAGCTGGAGCTGGCCTGTAGGCAGAGCAACGTTTTCCAGGAGGAAGAGCGTCTGCTCAACACGGAAAAGGCTCTGAGAGATGAGCAGAAAAAGCTGGAACAGGGTCTGCAAAATCTTGAAGTGGAGATTAAGCGGGAAGCACGGCATTTGCAGAGATTCTGTGGGGAGATACAAGAACTGGAACCGGAAGAACTTCTCATACCGGTGCAGGAAGCGGCGAACACTGTGCAGAAAGCATATGCTGTATTTACTGGGGACGAGAAGGGATTGTTTGCCCGGCCTGTGGAGTTGTTTGAAACGGGGCAGCAGGCAGCGGCTGAATTGTCGGATGCTGTCCGCAGTGCGGCTCATAAAACAGAGGATCGTATTGTAGAGCTGAAGAAGCAAGCCGACCAGAAAAGTGCGGTGCTTGCAAATCTGCGCAGGAACATCAAAGATTATCCCCATGGGCTTCTGCTGTTCAAAGACCGGCTGGAAAAGGATCTGGCGGATAAAACGGGGCATGCGGTTCCCGTTTATATTCTGGCTGATGTGCTGGAAATGGCAGATGAGCGCTGGCGTGGAGCGGTAGAAGGCTACCTAAATAACCAGAAATATTATCTGCTGGTGGAGCCGGGACGTTATCAGGATGCACTTAACATTTACGACCGGCTGAAGCAGGAAGCAGAGTACCGTGCGTTTGGTCTGGTAGATATCGGAAAACTGCGGGAAAAAGAAACACTTCGCCCGCTGCCCGGCAGTCTGGCAGAAAAGGTGGAGACAGAAAACAAGCTGGCACGCAGCTATGTGGACTATCTTCTGGGTCGGGTGATATGCTGCGACATGGCAGAACAGTTGCGCTGCTATAAGACGGCAATTACGGCAGAGGGAATGCTGTATCAGGGCTATGTGGCCCGCGCACTTCGGAAGGGCTGGATGGAAGACGCCTTCATCGGGCGGCGTGCGGTGCAGCTCCGCATCGACCATCTGGAAAAGGAACTGGCCTGTCTGCAGGAAGAGCTGCGGCATTGGCAGCCGCTCCAGAAGCAGCTGACCGGCCTGCAGGAGCCGCTTTTTACCCAAAGATTTGTCCGAATCGATGTGGCGCAAAAGCAGGAGGACTACCAGCGCGTCCAGACGATCATCAAGGAAATCGCAGAAGTCAAAAATCAGCTTTCCCAGCTGAATCTGTTCTGGTTGGATGAGCAGCGGCGCATCATTGAACAGTTGAAAGAAGAGATCCTTGCATTCAATAAGGAAAAAGATGCGAAAAATGTGCAAAAAGGGAAGTTGGAAGGCCGCATCCATCAGCTGGAATATGAGATCTTGCCGGAAAAATACCAACGGTATGAGGCCATCGAAGATATTTTGAACGAGGAGTTCACGAAGGAATACCGAGAAACCATCGGCATTCCCCGCTATCGGCAGGAGCTTGTCCGCTTGAAAAAGGCAGATGTCATCCGCAAGAACTTCGGCGACAGTTTGGCGCAGAGCACAAAGGCGATGGACGGGGCTCAGAAGAAACTGCTTGCAGCACGCAGAGAATATGCAGAACGGTTCAAACCTTGTGCATTCCAGATCGAGGTGATGGATAACACCGAATACGAGGAAGAACGGCGCACTCTGCGGGAAAGCGAGCTGCCCCGATACAAAGAAAAGATCCGGGCGGCACGGGAAAGCGCAATGGAGCAATTCCAGAACGATTTCCTTGCCAAACTGAAATCCAGCATCGACCAGGTGCAAGACCAGGTGCACAATCTGAACAAGGCTCTGCGTCAGGCACAATTTGGCACAGACAAGTACCAATTCCGCGTAGGGCCAAACCCGGATTATCTGGATTACTATAACATGATCACGGCAGATGAACTGATGGAAGGCGAATCCGGTCTATTCGCACTGCCCTTTCAGCAAAAATACGGCCCATTGATCGAAAAACTGTTCAGCCAGATCACAATGGCAGACGATACGCAGCTCAATGCCCGCAAACAGAGCGAACTGCAGGAGAATATCGTCCGCTATACAGACTTCCGGACATATCTGAAGTTTGATTTGGAAACGACCGATCAGAATGGTTCCAAGCAGCTGCTTTCTCAAACACTGAATATGAAGTCCGGTGGCGAAACACAAACGCCATTCTATATTGCGGTGCTGGCCTCGTTTGCCCAGCTGTACCGCGTCAACGACGCTACCCGTTTTGGTAATACGGTGCGTCTGGTGGTGTTCGATGAAGCTTTCAATAAAATGGATAGTGACCGGATCACGGAGAGTGTACTCCTTCTCCGAAAGATGGGGCTGCAGGCGATCATCTGTACGCCGCCGGATAAGGTCTCGGACATTATGCCCATTGCAGACCGTACATTATTAGTGGACAAATCCGGATACCGGATGCATATCATTCCATTTGGAAAGGAGATGCAGAATGAAGGAAGCACAGGTGATCCTGAATCGTCTGCTGGATAAGTTTGAAAACAGTAAGCATCTTTCTGAACCCAACACATCCAGACGTCGGGTAATGCTGCGCATTGATAAAAGGGAGTTGCCGGAGTATCAATACGAAGATGCGGTGGTTCGGGATGCTTACAATATTGCAGCGCGGGAGCTGGAGCAGCAGGCTTTGGTGCGTCTGGAATGGGCGAGAAAGCAGAGCGTTCTCTCCTGCATTGTGCTGGATCTGGAACGGGTCGCACAGTGCTATGAATGCGCCGACAGAGTGCATCCGCGAAAAAAGGCAGAAGAGGTTGCAAACATCATCATGCAGAAGCTGGAAGACAATCCCGTTCCATGGATCGCGGCATGGAGGGATGCTGTATGTGCTCAGGTGCGGAACAGCATGAAAGTGCCGACGTATTGCAGGGAAAACGACGGTCTGCTGCAGGAGCTTTTGCTCACGTTTCAACGGTATGCGGAGCTGTCCGGCAGTGTGACGATGCGTGCATTCAGCAGCCAGTGTTTTCACGATACCAAGTATTTTGAGCGAAATGTACGGGAGCTGTTTCTTACCATTGCACGAAAGTACAATACCCAACTGTCGGCGGCCTGTACAGAAGCGGAACTTGGTGAGCGGGATCAGCTTGCATTTCTGGGAATCTATGCCCGCCCGGAGCTTTACGAACTCTCGGGCGATGGCGCAATCTGCTTGAAGAAGGGAGAACTACGGCTCAGCGCAACAGAACCTTATGGATTGGCTTTGCCCAGTACACTTGTGTCAGAGATTGTGGACATTGAACTAAAAAACATCTGCTGCATTACCTTTATCGAAAATAAAACGAACTATGATGAATATTTGCTGGCGGAAAAACAGCCGGAAGAACTTGTTGTTTATCACGGCGGCTTTCTGAGCCCGCGGAAGAAAAAACTTTTTGAAAAACTGGCTGCTGCGGCAGGGGAAACTATGCAAATTCGATTCTGGGCGGATATTGATCTGGGCGGTTTTTGTATGTTTGAAAACCTGCAAACGGTGTTTCCACAGCTTGAACCCATGCGTATGGAAGGGCGCTTTGTGGAACAGTACCACAAAAATGGCCTGAAGCGGCCGGAGCAGTATCTGAAGAAGCTGAAGGAAGAGCGGAATGCGGGAAGACATACGCTGTTTGTTGATGCAATTGATAAGATTTTGCAATATGGGGTCACAATCGAACAAGAAACATTTCTGGAGTAGAATTCATGCGAAGATAAAAACGCTTGTTGCCCCATAAAAACGTACTATTATTCTTTCCAACGCTCTGCAATTTTGACATCCGCTCAGGCTGCAATTAAGTCTCCCCGGAAATAAAATCTGGTAGGACAAAGAAGATAAAAGCTCTTGGCTTCTGTAATGGAGGCCAAGAGCTTTTTGCATCTTGTTTTGTAGGCTGAAAGAGGGTACAATGATAGCAGAAGTACGCACATCGATGAGGTGATAAGATGCTGAACATTTTTTACGGTGATATGAAGGAAGCTGTGTATAATACAGCTTCCTATTTCAAATATGATTACGAGGAAGGCTGGATCGTTGACCCGATGGTCAAGGAAATGATTCAGGATGTAGATAGATCCACTGTGATTGACAGTGGTATCATTGACAGCCCGGTCTTGGGTAAAATTCCACCGATTGGTTTGTCTGGTGGCGTAAAGACACTGATTTTGGTAAAGTTTGAGCCGGAGAAAGTGTTCAATGTATCGACTTGTGGCAACAACTGTGCAAAGTGGCTGCTCAAAATTGCAGAGCAGGAGGATCGCACGGTGAATTTGCGTCACCTGATGGATTTTGGCAAAAAGCCATTTACAGTAAAAGTGCTGAATACGAATCAAATCGTTCACAGTATGGAAGAGCTGATTTTGGTCGCAGGTGAGTTTGTGTAAAGGGGCTGACAAAAATGAAAGGCATTCATAAAGTGGTCGTTGGCACAAAGTACCTGAAATATGAATTTGAACTGCGGCGCAACTTAACTATCATTCGCGGGGATAGCGCAACGGGTAAAACGACCCTCGTGGATATGATTCGTACACATATGAACGATGGAGAAAGTGGACCGGTCACTCTGAATTGTGACAAAGGTTGCTATGTGGTAGAAGGAAATCTTTGGAAGGGACAACTTGACAATATTCAGGACAGCATTGTTTTTATCGACGAAGGAAACGAGTTTGTCAAGACCAAAGATTTTGCACGTGCGATTCAGCAGACCGACAACTATTATGTCATCGTGACCAGAGAGGGTTTGCCGGCCTTGCCATACAGTGTGGAAGAAGTGTATGGAATCCGAACCTCTGGAAAGTATGGCTCGCTGAAACAGAGCTATCATTCGTTCTATCGAATTTACCCGGATAGTACGACTGAGAATATTAAGCTGGAGAAGATCTTGACTGAGGACAGCAATTCGGGTTATCAATTCTTTGATGCGGTCTGCGCAGAGCATCAAATGCAGTGTGACACTGCAAACGGAAAGTCAAATGTGTTTTCCTATTTGAAAGCTCATAGGGATGAAAAAATCTTGGTAATTGCAGATGGCGCTGCCTTTGGCCCGGAAATGGATAGAGTGTTGCAGTTGGTGCAGACAAGAAAAAATCTGGCACTATATCTGCCGGAATCTTTTGAATGGCTGATACTTTCCTCTGGAATTTTGAAAGATGCAGAGACCACACAGATTTTGCAAACACCATCTAACTACATCGATAGTAAGAAATATTTTAGTTGGGAGCGTTACTTTACAGAACTTCTGACAGAAAAAACTTCTAGAACGTATTTGAATTATACTAAGAAAACACTGAACGAGGCTTATTTGAATGATGGTACGAAAAATGCGATTTTGAGACAGATGGGAAAATTAAAGATAGATTAATCATTATACGAAAGGAGAACCTTTAATGGCTCTTGGTGAAGAACGATTTGTGGGACTTGCTGCGGATTTTGAAGGCAAGTTAAGAATGAAAAACGCAATCCTGTTCATTGGACGGAATATGAAAGAGGATGTAGTAAGACAAATCATAGGTTTGTACCCTTGGAAAATTATTGCAACAAGTCGAAACACACTTCCGTTGGAAGAACTTCAAGGTATCCATATTAAGATCTACAGCGATGAAGGCGACATTACGGCGGCAAATCTATGGAAAAATGATGAATTTCCGGTTGTGTACGTTTGGAAAAAAGATGAGTCGTTAAATGAGGAAGAATGCCAAACGCTTGAAATTACTGGAGAGAGTGAAGAAGAATACCGTGTTCGGCGTGCGCAGGGAATGATGAAGAGACTGTGCAAAATGATTGACAATCATAACGCGATGGTAGTTGTTGGATATGCCCCAGAAACAGACAATGATATGCCGTATCGCGCCTTTGCTACAGCAGTCTATAATGATTGCGCAATCGCAGACAATATTCAGTTTTGGAGTGAAAAAAGTGAAGAAACAAAACTGAAAAAATTGGCAGATTTGAAAGGAATAGAATTTCATACGGAGTCGCTGGATGAAGTACTTAAGGCGAGATATGAATGGAATCAATCTGACGAGGTGAAATCTAACGACTCTGATGCGCAATATGAAATTTTCTATAAAAATGGAAAGGCAGTTACAATTTCTAGCCGAGAATTCTTACCATATCGAAAACTAGCATTTGTTTTGACCGAGCAGAAAGTTTTTGCAGTGCGACCTTATGGAAAGGTAATGCAAGCAAAATGGTTCTATAATTTCTTGATAAGAAGTTCTGCGGATGGACCACAGTGGTATGGTTATTTGAAAAATTCGGACTTTCATGTTTCACGAGAATTTGAAATAGTATTAAAGTGTGCCGTAAAACGGGAACTGTTAGGAGAAGCAATTGCTGGTGCTGATAAGGAAATGCCTATTATTTTGTGTGGAGCGCCTGGTAGCAGTAAAAGTGTTGCTCTTGCAGCATTGGCGTATGAAATTTATAGTGAGCATAATAATCCTGTTATCTTTATTGACAATGACACGCTACTGTTCTCTGATAAAAGCGAAGAAGGTGATGCGCTGAAAACTTTGATGGAAAGAATTGATGCTTGTGATGGAGATGCCCGAATTCTTTTGATTTGGGATTGCTCATCGTATCGAAATGTTACCTCCAACGCACAGCATCTTTCACAGATGCTACTGAATCGAGGGCGGAGGTTTGTTTTGGTATGCAGTGCATATGAAACACCTGTTGAGAAAACAAGTAAGAGAAGATGTTTCTCTTATATAGAGGATGGAAAAAAACATTTTGTGCAAAGTACAGATGTGACATCACAAATGTTTTTGGAGAATGGCTGTTGCTATATTAACACTGACCGTGAAATGAATACCAAGGAAAAAAATGATTTCTGGGAAAAAATTAAGACATACTCAGGGATTGAAAATCAGAAATTACAGTTGGAAAAGAAAAATCTTCAGGATCAGATGGACATTTTCCAATGCTTTTATCGAATCATAAATTTGCTACGACCAAATCTGGAAAGAGCACTTGGTCGAGAAGAATTAATGGTCAATCATTATGTGGTGAAACAACTGGACAAGACGTTCTCACAAGAAAACACGAATAATTTGGGTTCAATCGCGCAGGCGTTTATAGAAGCGGGGCTTTCGAGGGAGGAAATGGAAAGTATCCGGCAACGGATTGAAAAACAGGCCGAGGAAAGTTCGAGCGAATATAACTTGGAAAAATTTAATGCGTGCATTGCGCTGTTTGGACGGTTTAAACTGGAAGTTCCATATGCGATTGCGGTATGGATGCTAAAAGAAAATAGTTATGAAAAAGATAAACCTATCAATGTGGAATTGTATAATGTTCTTACAACAAGAATTCCATGGATTCATTACAGTGAAATGAAAGATGGAAGTGATTACGCATTTAGCTTCCGTAACCCATTAGAGGCAGAGATTTTTTTGAGTCGGAATGGAATTAATGCAAATCAACAGGTTGAACTACTGTGCGAAATTCTGAGAGTATATCAAGAACATTGGGAAGAACTTCCGTCTTCTTTTGCACGAAACCTACAGCAACTTATCCGACTGATGGGGCCGAACTCACAGTATACAGCATTTCGTGAAAACGGTGAAAAAAGGCAGGAACATAGTGACATTTTACGGCAAAGTGAAAAAATTGTTCAAACATTGAGAACGGTATGCAATGTTGTTCCGGACAGGGATGCAGGATTTGCTACACTGTTAGTAACATACTCTCGTGAATATTATGGAAAAAAGTGGGAAGAACTTTATAAGTCTAAGCCGGAGACTTACACAGAAGAAAGTTATGAAAAGCGAATTAAAGAGTTGGAAGAGACCATTACTTTTGCAAATCGTCAACTGGAATATCTTGAACGAGGAATTGATGAAGTGCCGACAGGTACCAGAGAGAAAAAATACCTTTCGGATCAGAAAAACGGTTTGATTGTTGAAATAACTCGCTGCAATATTTGGCTGCAGAAAAATTATCGAAGATATCGCGATAAGTTTGGTAAAACCATGGGCATGTTGCCGGGATTGAATTATAGAGATATCTATGAGCAACTCTATAAGGCAATCCTTTATAGTCCAGAGAATGGCCATGTTTATAATGCACTCTTTGATGCATTTGAGGAAGTATATGAACACGGAGATCTGAATGAACAGCAAAAACTGAAATACTTAAGTGAAACAAAGCTAATTGCAGATGATTGTGCAGTTCTTGAGATTCAAAACAGGGGTGCGGATGACCACGATGAGATCCAAGAACACCTTCTCAAAATTCAAGAGTTCGCTACGGAGTACAAAGTTACAATTCGAGATGTTCAGAAAAATACAATGAAACCGGAGTTTGCACAGCTATATCATGAGATGATTGAAACGAATCAGGCAACGGCGGTTACATTTGTTTGCCAGCAAGAACTGGATGCGGCAGGTGTTACGGGAGAAAACAGGAAGCTTGGCGACTTAGAACTTACGAAAGAGCAGCGTAATACTTGCCGAAAAGTTGCAGAATTTATGCAAGAGGAACCCAATAAAACATGCATTCAGGGAAATTACTTTGCACTGAGTCTTCTCCTAAGAGCGGTATGGATGAACGCCACAGGTTACCGCCTGATGGAAAAAGAAGGACAGAAAATTCAACTCTTACCAACTCAATGGAAAGAGATAAGGCGTATCAGCGAGTTGTGCTGTGAAGCTGCGCAGAGCAACACTGTTGGAAATCGCGCACGGCCGATTTTTTCATTGATTCGAGCGCTGGCGGTATTGCAATGTACTCGCGATTTCAAAAAATGTGAGGAGATTATTCAAGGTATTGGAGTGGATCTCTTTACTAGATCTCCTAGAATGAGAGTTCCGTTTATTTATTGTGACCAGGATGGTCCAATTCATTATAATGGTATGATTGAAAAGCTGGAAGGGAGGACAGCTTGGATCCATTTGGAAACAGATGACCCTTACTTGAGTGGGATGCACAAGGTTCGTTACCGTATGGTTGGTGTAACCAGTATGAACAATCCACCCCGGGAAAACGAATATCTGCGTGGGCTGATTTTGGGAATTGGCTATAATGGATTCTCGGCATATAAAGATAATGGGCAGGAGCGGAGGTAAAAAATGGAAAATATTCTGTTTTCAAATACTCCTGCAGAAGAGTTGAATAAACTTGTCCGAACAAAAATAGCAGAGCATCTTTTTCTGATATGTCATTATGAGCCATGTGTGGATGTATTTAGTGAAGATGCAAAATTTGTGGCAGGCTGTTTGAATTTGTATAAGGCGGTAATAGACAGCAGCTGTATTATATTCGTAAGCTAACGAAAAAAGGTTGGTTGAAGAATAATGAGTATCCGTGTGAAGCATCTGAAGATTTAAGGGCATGTGTTGATACGATTAAAGTATTGAGAACGGCTTGGGCGCACAATCAATCCGAAGAGACAAACGACATTGAGAAACAAAAATACGATCAATGGGTGCAGCGCCACCTAAGAAAAGAAAAACCAACAACGACGGAAGACTATGCAGTACTTCTAAAAAGCTTAGAAGAATTAGGGGGTGAGACTTATGAAATGCTCTGTAAATGCATTGAGTCTCTAGAAAAAAATCCTCAAAGGATGTATTTGATTCAAAGCTGGGAAAATGCTACATTTGAATGGTATACAAGCTCTGCAAATCAAGCGATTTTTTTAAATCAGTTATATGCTTGGTGTGCAGCAGATCCTAAATTTGAAGGACGTTCAAAGACTACATTGAAACGGGATGCGGCGAGCATGATTGAAGAATATTATACAAAAGGAGAGAAAATCAAACGATTGGAGGGTTTGCTAGAGTGCATAGGCCGGGCACCAAAGTTGGAAGATAAAATTGCTGAACTACGGGAAGAAAAAGCATTGGCTGAGAGAAAAGCTAAAGAGTACTCGAATAGCGCAAGCCCATGGTGTTTTCAAGACCTTTTGTTTAAGGAATTGGAACAAAAGCTACGCAAAACACTTGATGAGAAGAAGTGTTCAATGTTGCCGGAGGACCTATTACAGTATCAGGTTGAAGCAATTGCAAAAGGCGAAAACAGTAGTTCCTGAATTTCATACTGTTGTTCCGAACGCCCTGTAATTTTGGCACCCGCTCAGGCTGCCATCAAGAACCCCCGCAAGTAATTGCGTGAGCGCTTGAAAAAGCACAAATAAAGCAAACGAACCGCCCCGGTTTCCGTAACAGGAAGCCAGGGCGGTTTTTGTGTTGCAACGTACAGGAAAAGCAGAAAATATCTTTTACAGAAAGGACAAGCAAACTGTCCAACAGGATCGTTATAATAGACAGACAAAAGGGCATAAACGCCATCAAAGGAGAGTGCGCAATGAAAAAAATATGGATGTTTCTGCTGGGCGCGGCATTTGCCGCCGAACTGTTTCTGGTTGTCTGCATGGCAAGCAGAAGTGCATCACCGCGTCAGGTAATGTACACTTTTAAGGATGATGTATGGGATGTGATCTACCGGCTGAACCGCAGATGGAATTTGTGAGAAAAGCACTTGGCTTTTTGGAGGATGGACAGACAAGCTGTCCATCTTTTTTTGTATACTGGGGTTGTGCAAAAGAGACAAAAATTTTGTAGTTGTTTCACAAAACAACAAAATTTCACACAAAGAATTGCGACTGTTGTTGCACTGTGTTACAATGAGCAGAGAAGGAGAATGAACCGTGCGTAATAGTAGATTAGACCGTATACTCTATATTCAGCAGATTCTGGTACAGGGCGGTGTGCTGAACAAACAGCAAACGGCTGACCGCTTCGGTGTCAGTGAGAAAACCATCCAGCGCGATCTTGATACCCTGCGCAGCTATTTTGCAGACAGCGAGCCGCGCCGGGAGATCTTATACAACTCCGCAAAGGGCGGCTACCTGCTGGATGATACGCTTTCCCGTTTCCTCACCAGCAGCGAGATTCTGGCAGTGTGCAAAATTTTGCTGGAAAGCCGCTCCATGGTCAAGGAAGAGATGTTCCCGATTCTGGATAAGCTCATTCTGGCCTGTACACCACTGGACAGGTTGAATCAAGTGAAAGACCTCATCAGCAACGAACGCTTCCATTACGTTGAGCCGCAGCACGGCCGGAAGTTCATTGAAAGCCTGTGGGACATCGGCACGGCAGTAGAAAATCACAATGTTATGGAGATTACCTACTGCCGCACCCATGATGGCGAGACCCGCGTGCGCACCATTGAGCCGGTGGGCATCCTGTTCAGCGAGTATTATTTCTATCTGGCAGCGTTCATCGAGGGCATCGACAAGGATAAGCACTTCCGGAACCCGCAGGATAACTCCCCCACCATTTACCGCATCGACCGTATCCAGAACTATAAGACCCTCGACCGGCACTTTGCCCAGCGCTATACCGACCGCTTTCAGGAGGGCGAGATGCGCAAGCGCATCCAGTTCATGTACGGCGGCGAGTTGCAGACCATCCGGTTCGAGTATACCGGGCCAAGTCTGGAATCCGTGCTCGACCGACTGCCCACTGCAAAGGTTTTGCAGGTGACGGAAAAGGGCTGGATCGTGGAAGCCGAGGTGTTTGGCACGGGCATCCAGATGTGGGTGAGAAGTCAGGGAGATTATGTGAAGGTGATCGGTTGAGCGGACAGAAAACAAATGTGCAGTAGCTGCACAGCGATAATAAAATATTTTGTAATACAGGAGGAACCATTATGCAGGCAGAAAATGCAAAACACGCAGCAGAAATGTTAAAGCGCTCCGGGGAGCTTGCCGGAACGGCAGCGGAAATGCTGGCAGGCGGTGCCGCCGGGGAAGCGGTGCAGCAGCTGCTGGAGCAAGCTCAAAACATTGCCAGCAGTGCACTGGAGCTGCTGGGGCAGTATACCGTGCAGAAAACGCCCCGCAAGCCTTCGCTTTTGCGTAAGGCGGCGGGTGCGGCGATCCTGACAGGGACTGCGCTGTACCTTGTGCCGGAATGGCGGCGGACCGTGGAGGACGCAGTAAAAGTAGTTGCAGACACAGTGCGAGACGTGAAATAAATAGAACGGAGGAAGTAAAATGAGTGCCCAGAAATCGATGATCAGCCCCTATGAGGTGAATGAACTTACGAAGTACTGCCTGAAGATCCTGACCTATACGGATGAACTGCGGGACGATACAGCACTGAAACAGGCTTATGAGAAAGCTAAGGAGTTGGAAAACTCCATTCGGAAACTGAAGATCGCCTCTCTGATGGAGAACAAAACGCTGATCTGCGTTGCGGGTATGCAGGGCGCGGGCAAGACTACCCTGATGAAGAACTTTTACGGCCTGAAGGACGATGCGCTGAGCATCGAGCTGGGCCGCGGCGAGCGCATCCCTGTGCTGATCACGGAGACGGATGTGACTGCGCCGGTCATGAATGCGATCCGCGTCCAGAAGAACGAGGCGGGAGAGTATGCGGCTGTGGAGTGCAGGATGGAGGCAAACGAGTTTGCCCACGCCTCCAAAGGTGAGGACAACAGTATCCTGTATCTGGAGATGTTTGTGCCCTATCGCCATACGCATAACTCGGCGGTTTCCTTTATGCTGCTGCCCGGCTTTGAAAAAAATAACGACTACTGGCGGGAGTTGATCAACTTTGCGGTCAACTCTTCGGATGCAGCGGTCTTTGCGTTCGACGAGTCCCGTTTCTCGCAGGGGGATAACTTTGAGCAGCTGAAAAAGCTGACGGATCGGTTCGGCAACAATATCATTTACGCCATTACCCAGTCGGATGCCAGCAAGGACGACAACGAGGAGGTGCGGCAGTCCTGCATCAAGGCGCTGGAGATCCCACAGGCAAATGCGGACCGCGTGGTCTGTACCGGACAGTATGATGACGAGAAAAAGAACGAGGCATGGATCGAAAAGCTGAAAAATGCCATTGAGCGGTACGCCAGCACTACGGATCAGTCTGCCCGCGATAATACCCGCTACCTGTATGAGGAAGTGGAGCATATCAAGGATACCCTGTATTCCATCAAGGAAGTACTGAAAAGCGACGACAGCGCAGCTGTTGCGGACTACAAGGATAACACCATCCTGAACTATTTTGACTTAGCGCTTGCAAAAAAGCGCAAAGAATATGAAGAGGTGCTGGAAAAAGAGTTTGAGAAGGGTGCCGGCGAGAGCAAGCGGCAGATGGAGAACATTCTGAACAGCAACAAGGAAAAGGGACGAAGCCTTATCTCGATGATCTTCACCAGAGGAAACAGCATCAAAGACGTTCAGGCGGCACGCAAGAATGTGATGCGCTCGTTACAGGTGTGGGACGGTGCATCGGATCAGCCGAAATATCTGTCGGATCAGTGTATGCTGAGCGCACTGGCGACCACGATGAAAGCGCTGGATACTCCGCAGAAAAAAACTGACCTTCAGCGGCTGCTTGAGAGTGAGAACAAGGACAGTAAAAAGGCTCTGAAGGCAGGGGGCGAAAAGAGCCTTCAGCTGACGAATGATGTCTGTGCACTGGTCAGCCAGCAGCCCCCAAAGGACTACGAGATCCAAACCCAAAACACCAGAAGGCTGATGAGCGCGCTGGTGGATATTGCCGTTTATTATTATGGCGTGCTGAGCAGCGATGATCTGGCAATGGTGTGCAGTACGGAAGGAAGACAGGTGGAGGGCTACACGCCCAGCGAAAGCAAACTGGAAATGGACCATATCCAGAATGGTGCACAAGAGGCATGGAAGCTCTTTGTGGATCTCGGAACAACGGGAGCAGGCTTTAAGGATATGGCAGATGCCTCCAAGCGCACCGGTATAGATAAGCTGTTCCGCCGTCCCGCCAAAATGAACAGCTCCTCTATGGGGAAATTCGCCGTTGGTCTGGGCGGCATGGCAGGTATGGATATGCTGGGCGATGCGACCATCAACATGATCCCGCAGATCGCAGCCTCCTTTGGCGTTTCGGTACCGGTAGTGGGTGCTGTAGCTATGGCGCTGATCGCGGGCGGCAGCGGGATTGCAGCCCTGCGGGATCTTTCCGGGGTGCAGTGCGAGAATCTGAGAAGGGCGAACACCGCGATCGACTCGATCTATACGGCACTGAAGGAAGAGGAGCTGAAGCGCTTCGACAAGCAGATGGCAAGGCTGCGGGACACCATCCAAAATAACCTCGAGGATCGGAACGGCGATGTGAAAAAGCCTATGAAAGCGTATAACGCCAAGGCGCAGGTGGATGCTGCTTTGGAACTGCTGCAAACGATCTCGGCCAGATCCAGAGAGGCGCTTTATGCGATGTGAGGAACTTTTTAAGGAAAGAAACTTTTGGCAGAAGAACGCATTTGACCGGATAAAGGCCAGCTTGCTGACGGCGCGGGACAACGCGTTTTTGCAATACGATGGAATGCAGGAAAGCTATCTGGTCGTTGTTTACGGCCCCTCCCAGATCGGCAAGACCAGCCTGATCCTGAAGCTGATCGGGATACGGGATGACGACGATTGTTTCCAGAAGGTCAGCCAGACCTTGCGCACCAAGGAGATCACGCGGGGCAACTCGTCTACCTCTACTGCCATCCTCTACGCCCGCTCCGATACAGAGCAGTATGCGCTTGCGGTGGAGGATGAGCCGGGCAAAGTTTCGGAAAAGCTCTTTTTCAGCGACGAAAAAGAGCTGGAGGCAAAGCTTATAGAGGTGCGCAGCCGGGTGGTAAAAAACAGAGAATCCGCGCGCAGTGTCCTGCATATTGATATCCCGCGGAAGTTTTTTACAGCGAAAACTGCGGCAGAAAATCTATATGTGATGGATCTGCCCGGCGTTGGCAGCAAAACGGAGGGCGAGGCCGCTCATGTGCAAAAGTTGATGCGCAGGTATCTGCCGGTTGCACAGGTGTGCCTTGTGGTATGTACGGCAAATACCATCCAGTCGCTGGAGGTGCAGGACGGTCTGGAACCGTACTGGCGGGACAAGCCGGGGCAGTACATCGTGGCGGCGACCAAGGCGTTCTCGCTGGGAACAGTCAAGGATTACTTTAAAAAGCCGCGTCAGCAACGCGAAAAAAGTTTTTATGACTTTGTAATGGAAACGTATAAAACCGAAACCGGAAAATATCTGGGCGAGACCAGCAAGGTGGAGGTGTTTCCCGTAGAGCTGGCGGACTCGTTCCAAAAGCTGTGCGAGAGTCTGGAGGAAGAAGACCGGAAGGAGATGACCGAAACCCGGGACCGTATCCTTCAGGAACTGCGGCAAAGCATCCAACAGCGGGAGGGACAGCGCTTTCAGGCAGCGCTTCAGCGGTTGCAAGGGGAACTGAAGATCGCCGAGAAAAGCAGGCTGGCAGAAAGCGACGGGCAGCTTGATAAAAAGGAAAAGGAGATCAAGGCCGAGGAGAATATCATAAAGCAAAGCGAGGATTTTATAAAAAGTGAGACCACCGGAGATAAGCAGACAGACCGGGAGGAACGTCTGCGGAAGATCAAAGGGCTGCAAGCGGCAAAGAATATGCTTACGGGCTGTGTAGAACGGTTCGGGAAATGCTGCAAGCCGAAGCTGAACGAGAAGATCGATACGCTGATCAAGGATGAGCATCTGTTCAGAACCTCCGGCGGCGGCCGCTATCTTGTGGACCGTGTCAGTGCGCTCAGGCAGAATGACTCAGACCGGAAGGTGTTTGCGGCGCTCCTTGATTACCTGCGCGAGAAAGTGTCCGGGGATGAAGGCTATCTGGATCAATATGTCAAGATACTGAAGGATGCCGGGATGTCGGTATCCTACAATAAAAACGCGCTTTGGCAGAAGCTGGAGCAGGACATCCACGAGGACTTTTATCAGGAGTACTACCCCAAACAGTCGCTGTTCCACAGAGAAAAGGTCTGGCTTGAGGATGTGCGGGAGCTGAACGGCGAGATCGTAGAAAAGGTGGCAAAGGAGCTGCTGAAATACGAAACAACATGGCTTGGTGAGCTTGAAAAAGTCCTCTGCAATGAGGAACGTCTGGAACGGCAGGGCCAGCAGCTGTTGGCAGAAAAAAGAAAAAAAGCCGATGATGCAAAGGCCCGGAAAAGCACCTTAGAGGCGCAGAAGGCTGTGCTGGAAAAAGCCCGGGAACACATTGTTGAGGAGATCCGGCAGGACAGAGAAAATCTGGAGGATTACCGCCGGATAGCCAAAGAAGCGTACACAGAGCAGTATGCTGGGATCGTACGGCGTATCCGTCAGACCCCGGGTGTTGCCGAAAAGACCAAGCTGATCCTGCTGCTGGGAATGCTGGAGGAAGATTATAAGGCTGCGATTGGAGGATGTCAGGATGAAATCAGTGCTGGAAAAACCTGAAGTGGAGCTGGATCAGGGATCCGTGGAGCAGGTCAGAAAACTGTTCAATGATTATGTGGTCGACCCGCTGGGCAAAGAGCTGAAGGAAGCTGAATCGAAGATCAAATCCGATGAAGAAACACAAATAGATACGCTCAAGAATGACCTTAAACCCAAACTTGACGGCACAAATGGCAGGTTGAATGATGTGCTTTGGGCGCTTGGCACGCAGAAAAAGACAGTGGATGCGATGTCAGGGGCACTAAATAATCTTGAGGAGAAGTTTGAAGATCTTGAACTGGAGGACAAGCTCACCGACCAGAACGAAACGCTGGAAACCAGCCTGACGAGCCATCTGGGAATGCTTCAGGATGCCCTGTGCGGGAGTCTTGCGGAAAACACCGCCCAACTTACGGAGCAAAGTGATGCTGACCAAAAGATTGTGCTGGAAAGAGTTGCAGCGCTGGAGCAGCAGCTGCTCACAGCGGTGGGTAACAGCAGCACCCAGATGACGGAGTACCACGCTGGCATACAGGAAACACTCACCGCCCAGAGCGAAACGCTGGAAACCAGCCTGATAGGCCATTTGGGAACGCTTCAGGATGCCTTGTGCGGCAGCCTTGCGAAAAACACCGCCCAACTTACGGAGCAAAGCGATGCCGACCAAAAGATTGTGCTGGAAAGAGTTGCAACGCTGGAGCAGCAGCTGCTCACAGCACTTGGCAACAGTAGCACCCGGATGACGGAGTACCACGCTGGCATACAGAAAACACTCACCGCCCAGAACGAAACGCTGGAAAGCAGCCTGACGAGCCATCTGGAAACGCTTCAGAATGCCCTGTGCGGGAGCCTTGCGGAAAACACTGCCCTGCTTACGCAGCAGAGCGATGCCGACCAAAAGATTGTGCTGAAAAGAGTTGCAGCGCTGGAGCAGCAGCTGCTCACAGCACTTGGCAACAGCAGCACCCGGATGACGGAGTACCACGCTGGCATACAGGAAACACTCACCGTCCAGAGCGAAACGCTGGAAAGCAGCCTGACGAGCCATCTGGGAACGCTCAAGAATGACCTGTGCGGCAGCCTTGCGAAAAGCGCTGCCCAGCTTACAAGGCAGAATGATGCCGATCAAAAGGCTGTGCTGGAAAGAGTTGCAGCGCTGGAGCAGCAGTTGCTTACAGCACTGGGCGACAGCGATACCCAGATGACGGAGTACCGCGATGATGCAAAGGCAGAGCTGGCAGAATACCAAAAGACGCAGCAGCAGTTCGCAGTGCAGAAATACAAGCTGCTGCTGGGCACCTCGCTGGCGTTTGGTATCGTGAATTTTCTGGGCATCGCGCTCCTTCTGTACCTCAACTTTATGCCTTGAGCATCTGCTGATGCGTTTTTTGAAAATACTTTATCGGTCCACTGCACTTTCAGGTTATTACAATCCCGGTCGATTGCACATACAATACAAGTATCACTTCACAAAACGGAGGGTGCTTGTACTATGGTGGACTACGCCGACATCGGAAAACGCATCCGTGCCTGCCGCCTTGCAAAGGGCATGACGCAGGAACAGCTGGCCAATGAGGTCGGCGTTGTGGTCACGCACATCAGCCATATCGAGACGGGCAACTCCGTGCCCAGCCTGAAAACGCTGATCGACATCATCAACGCGCTGGACTGTTCGGCGGACGAGCTGCTGTGTATCGAGATCAAAAAAGCAAAGCCGGTGTTCGACAGCTGGATGACCGAACAGCTTGCAGATTGCTCCGCCGATGAGGCAAAGATCATCAAAGAAACGGTGGTCAGCCTGAAAAAATCGCTCCGAAAAGTGTACGGAAAGTCCTCTAAATACAGATATGACTAAAACTTCAAAAACTGAATGCCAGTTGGTAGGCATTGAGTGTCTGAAAGAACACCAATAAACAGAATGAACCGCCCCGGTTTCCGCAATGGAAGCCGGGGCGGTTTTTTATACAAAAAAGAAATCGTTTTTTTGTAGCTTTGATGAATTGGCGCAGAGTCATTGACAGCAGAAGGGCAGAAGCGTATCTTTGGAACAGAAGGCAGAACAGGGCCATAAATAGCAGTTTTCTTTACCTTGCAAGGACACTTTCGTTTTGATGAGGCACGACCCGGTGTGCCGCTTTTTTCATTTGCGAAGATAAAATGCAAAAAGTACGGATTATAGTACACATTATCTGCTATGCTCGGTACACGGAAGGCACACACACCGGAAAAGGAGCAAAAATGCGCTGGACGTTGAATAAAACAAGGCTTTTGGCTGGTAAAACGGACCCGGAGAATACCAGCCTGTGGCTGCCGCTCTGGATGCACCTGTGGGATACGGCGGGCATCATGGAGCGGCTGGTCCGGCAGTGGCTCCCGGAAAGTGCAAAACGGGCCATGGGCTTTGAGCGCGAGGAAGCGTTGCTCGCGCATGCCCGGTTTCTGGGCGGGATCCATGATATAGGCAAGGCTACGGTAGCCTTTCAGGCAAATATCCTGCGCACGCTGCCGGAGGCGCGGCAGCGGCTGGAAATGTTGACGCCGCTGGACTGTCCTGAACAGAACCGCCGGGAGTCGCCGCATGCCCGGGCGGGCGAGGCAATTCTGTTGTGGAATGATTGTCCCGGCGGGCTAGCCTCCATTGTGGGAGCGCATCACGGCAGGCCACAGAGCTGCGCGGCGGTCGATGACCAGTTGGAGTGCTGGGAGAGCAACTACTACCCCAAGGGACAAAAAAAGGTCTGGGAGAGCTTTTGGACAGAACTGCTCATGACTGTTTTGCAGGACTGCGGCTTTGATGATACGGCGGAACTGTACGACCTGGACCCGCAGGAGGAAGTGCTTCTGACCGGACTTCTGATCATGGCAGACTGGATCGCCAGCAATACGGAATACTTCCCCCTGATCCCGGTAGAGGAGCTGGGCAGCATGGAGGATTACCCGGCGCGGGTGGACAGGGCTTGGGAAAAGCTGGCCCTGCCCTTTCCGTGGGAGGCACAGCCGGGCATCGCAGACCCGCAGGAGTTTGCGGTGCGGTTCGGCTTTGCGCCCAATGCGGTGCAGAGGGCTGTTCTGGAAGCTGCAGATACCGCAGCGGAACCGGGCATTCTGATTTTGGAAGCACAGATGGGCGTGGGCAAAACCGAGGCGGCGCTGGCCGCTGCGGAGATCATGGCCAGCCGGTTCGGGCTGGGCGGTGTCTTTTTCGGGCTGCCCACACAGGCCACGGCAAACGGCATCTTTCCCCGGCTGCTTGGCTGGGCAGACACGCAGTCTGAGGAGACGCTGCTGCAGGCTATAAAGCTGGCGCACGGCATGGCAGAACTGAACGAGAACTATTTGCGGTTACAGGGGCGCGGGGTGCAGCTGGAGGAAGATGCGCAGGAAGAGCATCAGGTGCAGGTACACCAGTGGTTTCGGGGAAACAAGCAGGCACTGCTGGCAAACTTCGTGGTTGGCACAGTGGATCAGCTGCTGCTGGCGGCACTTGCCCAGAAGCACGTTATGCTGCGGCATCTGGGGCTTGCGGGCAAGGTGGTCATTATTGATGAGTGCCACGCCTACGATACCTACATGAACTGCTATCTGGACCGCGCACTGGAATGGCTGGGCTGGTACAAGGTGCCGGTCATTCTGCTGTCGGCCACCCTGCCCGCCCGGCGGCGCACAGAGCTGGTCGAGGCCTACCAGCAGAAAAAGGCCGCCCCGGACGCTCCGTGGGAAACCAGCTGCGGCTATCCGCTGCTGACATGGACGGATGGCGCAGAGGTAAAGCAGACGGCCATCTCATCGGATGCACCCGGTCAAACGGTGCAGCTGACTACGCTCACAGAGCCGGAGCTGCCCGCGCTGCTGCGCCAGAAACTGGTCGAGGGCGGCTGCGCGGGGGTAATCGTAAACACGGTCAAAAAAGCGCAGAAGATCGCACAGCTGCTGCGGGAAAGCCTGCCGGACAAAGAGGTGCAGCTGTTCCATGCGCAGTTCCTGATGCCGGACCGCGCAGCGCGGGAAAACCAGCTGATGGCACGCGTCGGCAAGGGCTCTGCACCGGAGTGCCGGAATGACCTGATCGTGGTGGGCACGCAGGTGATGGAGCAGTCGCTGGACATTGATCTGGACGTTCTTGTCACAGAGCTTTGCCCCATGGATCTGCTGCTGCAGCGCATTGGACGGCTGCACCGCCACCACCGCAGCCGCCCCGCTCCGTTGCAGCAGGCCTGCTGCGCGGTGCTGGACACCGGGGAAGATGCCTTTGACGCGGGCAGCGAGGCGGTATATGGACGGTGGCTGCTCTGGCGCACCCGGAACTTTCTGCCCCGGAGCATCAGGCTGCCGGAGGAGATCTCTCCGCTGGTGCAGCGGGTCTACGGCTGGGAGCGGGAAGCCCCCGGCGGAGCACAGGGCGAGGAAATGCGCTCCATATATGAGCAGACGCAGGAGAAAAAGAAAGCACGCGCCGAGGCATACCTTGTGCCGCAGCCGGAAACGCACCGGCTGGCGCAGCTGAATACGCTGGACGACTGGATGCAGAACGAGGGCGCCCGCTCCGACCCGGCAGCCCGGGCGGCAGTGCGGGACGGCGACCCCTCGGTGGAGGTGCTGGTAATGCAGCGTCGGGCAGACGGCAGCATCCACTTTCTGCCGTGGCAGGAGGGCGGCAGTGCCGTAGCTGCCGACAGCCCGCCCCTGCCGGAAACGGCACTAAAGATCGCCCGGCAGAAGCTGCGGCTCCCGGCGGTGTTCGGCAAGGCGTGGAAGGTGGATAGGGTCATCCGGGAGTTGGAAGCGGACAACCGCAGCCGCCTTGCGGCGTGGCAGCTGTCGCCGCTGCTGCACGGAGAACTGATCCTGCTGCTGGACGAAAACCTGACTGCCCGGCTTGCGGGCATGGAACTTTGTTATGACCGTGAAAACGGCCTGTATTACCAAAAGGAGAAAACGGATGAAGGAAATTGAATTCAACCTGCTGACCGAACCGTGGATACGGGTGCGGCTGCGGGACAACACGGTGCGGGAGGTGTCCCTGACCGAGGCGCTGGTGTCGGCGCAGGATTATGCGGACCTTGCGGGCGAGATGCCCACCCAGAACGCCGCAGTGCTGCGGCTGCTGCTGGCGGTGCTGTTCACCGTGTTCTCCCGGGTGGATGCAAAGGGAGCGCCCCGCCCGCTGATGCAGAGCGATGATGCACTGGAGCGCTGGAGCGTGCTGTGGCAGCTTGGGCATTTTCCGGCGGCGCCTGTCCGGGACTATCTGGAGCAGTGGAAGGACCGCTTCTGGCTGTTCCACCCGACACACCCCTTCTGGCAGGTGCCGCAGGCAAAGATCGGCACGGAATACGGTGCGGCCAAACTTAACGGTGAAATGTCGGAAAGCAGCAATAAACTCCGGCTCTTTCCTCTGTATGCGGGGCAGAGCAAGGATCAGCTGAGCTATCCGCAGGCGGCGCGGTGGCTGCTGTGTGTGAACGGCTATGATGACACCTCTGCAAAGCCAAAAGGAAAGGGACTTCCGTCCGTAGGAGCCGGGTGGCTGGGCAAGATCGGTTTTATTCAGGCACAGGGTGATAATCTGTACGAGACCCTGATGCTGAACCTGACACTGCTGCGCGACGGCCGGGAATGCTGGGGCGAAAGCAAGCCCTGTTGGGAACTGGAAGCACCAAAGAGCGCGGAACGGACAGAAATTTGCTGCCCGGACAACCCGGCACAGCTGCTCACCCTGCAATCCAGAAGGCTGTTGCTGCACAGGACAGGGGAGAATGTGGATGGGTTCTGTCTGCTGGGAGGAGATTTCTTCCCCAGAGAAAACGTCTTTGCTGAACAGATGACCATCTGGCGCACGATGCCAATCAAGAAAAATGAACCGGTGATGTTTGTGCCCTGCCGTCATGACCCGGCCAAACAATTCTGGCGGGAGTTCCCGGCGGTCTTTTGTCAGGGCAGCGGGCATCGCCCGGGCGTTGTATGCTGGATCGAAAAGTTGCAGGAAAAGAGATTGAAACTTCTGGATCCCCGCAGAAAGGTACATTTCCGTATCTCCGGTGTCCAATATGGCGATAAGGACTTCTTTGTAAATGATTCTTTCAGCGACAGCCTGACCTTTCAGGCAGGGATTCTGGATGAGATAGGGCGTCCATGGCAGAGCCGGATCGTCAGAGAAATCGAGCGCTGTGAACAGACAGCGGCGCTGATCGGGCGTTTTGCACAGGAGCTGGCAATTGCCGCCGGTGACCGGAATGAAAATGCAGGCGGCGCGGTTCGTGCACAATTCTACTTTGCAGTGGATCAGCCTTTCCGGCAGTGGCTGCAGGCGATCGACCCGGAGCAGGACGACCCGGATGAGGCGGCACTGCGCTGGCAGACACGGGCGCGCAGCATCGCGGAAAAGCTGGGAAAGCAGATGGTGATGGAGGCCGGAAACGCCGCCCTGAAGGGACACCGCATTGTGGTGGATAAGGACAAAAAGACCGAGCGCACCATTCTGTATACCGCGCCAAAGGCCTATAATCATTTCCGCGCAAGGCTTTGGGAGATCTATCCCAAAGCAGAACCATAAAGGGGGAGTTGTATGAAAACACAGGATGTCAAACTGTATGCGGCGCAGCAGCTGCACAGGCTTCAGGCTCTGCCGGACAACCAGCGGCGGGCAGAACTGGCAAAGCTGCGGCGGGGTATCGGCCACGCACCCGGCGAGCTGCCGGAACTGTGGGGAAGTTTTTTGCTGGGAATGCCGGAAAGCTTTCAGGGCCGCAGTGCTCCCTCGGCGGCAGAGTGGGCGGTCTACCTCGCCCTGACCCTGTATGCTATGCATCAGCAGGGGAACGACCGCCCCATGAACTGCCCCGGCAACACGCTGGGGCGTGCGGTGCGGCAGCTGGCAGAGCGGAGCAGTGCCGGACAGGACTGGACCGAGGCCAGTGTGCTCCGGCGGTTCAATGCGCTGGCCACCGCAGAAGAAATTACCGAGATCAGCCACCATCTGCGGGGCATGATCCAGCTGTTGAGCACGGCAAAGGATGGCGGCATCCCGCTGGACTATCCGCAGCTTGCGGCAGACCTGTATGAATTGCAATGCACCGACCCGCGGTATGCACAGATTCCCGCCAATGTCCGTCTGCGGTGGGGGCAGGATCTGTACCGCGACCCGAAGCCTGCACCGGAAGAGAAAGAAAAGGAGAATTGATCATGAATAAGCGCCTGTATGTTGATTTCCACATTTTGCAGACCGTCCCGCCCAGCTGCATCAACCGGGACGATACCGGCAGCCCCAAAACGGCAGTGTACGGCGGTGTGCTCCGCGCCAGAGTTTCCTCACAGGCATGGAAGCACGCCATGCGCGCAGCCTTTGCGGAGAATGCTCAGCTAGACGTGGGCAAGCGCACCAAAAAGGCCGCAGAACTGGTGAAGGCGCAGATCCTTGCACTGGCTCCGGAGCTGGATGCGGACAAGCTGGCAAAGAAAGCGCTGGAGAATGCGGGCATCAAGAGCGACGATAAGGGCACCAAGGCACTGTTCTTCATGAGCGTTGCGCAGGCAAAGGCGTTGGCAGAGCTGGCTGTGGAGGGCTCTGCGGATAAAAAGCAGTATCGGGATGCCCTGAAAGCAGTGCCCTCGATGGACATGGCGCTGTTTGGCCGCATGGTGGCAGATGACCCTTCTCTGAACTATGACGCCGCTGCGCAGGTGGCGCACAGCATCTCCACCCATGCCGTGCAGAACGAGTACGATTACTTTACCGCCGTGGATGACTGTCAGGCAGAGGACAACGCCGGTGCAAGCCATCTGGGCACGGTGGAGTACAACTCCTCCACCTTGTACCGCTATGCTACGGTGAACGTGATGGAGCTGGCCGGGCAGCTGGGTGCAGCGCAGGCAGCGGAGACGGTGCGGGCCTTTGGTGAGGCGTTCCTCTTCTCCATGCCCACCGGCAAGCAGAACACCTTTGCAAACCGCACTCTGCCGGACGCGGTATATGTGACCCTGCGGGAGGATCAGCCGGTGAACCTGTGCGGCGCATTCGAGCGTGCCGTGCCCCGCAGTGCGCAGGGTTACGCCGCACCTTCCAAGGCGGCACTGGCGCAGTATGCGCAGCAGATGTACAGCAGCTTTGCCGAGGCTCCCGCGCAAAGCTTTACCGTGGGCAGCGGGCTGGAGGTGCTGGCTCCGGCGCAGACGGCAAAGGCGATGCTGGACGCACTGGAAAAGGCTGTCCGGGATGCGCTTGCCGGAAATGAGGTGGGGTAATGGCAACGCTGTTGCTTCGGCTGGCAGCGCCTTTGCAGGCGTGGGGCGCGGACTCTAAATTTGAGACCCGCAAGACGGGCCGGGAACCCACCAAGAGCGGCGTGATCGGTCTGCTGGCGGCAGCTCTGGGGCTGCGGCGGGACGAGAGCGAAGCGCTGACCCGGCTGACCGGGCTGCGGTTCGGTGTCCGTGTGGAGCGGGAAGGGCAGCTGCTGGTGGACTACCACACGGCAAAGACGCAGGACGAAAAGACCTCTTATGTGACCTACCGCCATTATTTGCAGGATGCCGTGTTTCTGGCCGGCATTGAAAGCGAGGATGCCGCCCTTTTGCAGCAACTGCAGCAGGCGCTTCTGCACCCGGCGTTTCCGCTGTATCTCGGCCGCCGCTGCTGCCCGCCTACCCTGCCGCTCTGTCTGGGCGTACGCCCGGGCAGCTTGCAGGAGGTGCTGCAAGCGGAACCGCCCCTGTGCCCGGGACGGCAGAGCCGGATCTTGTTGGACGCCGATCCGCTGGAGCCGGGCACGGCTCCGCAGCGGGATGTGCCGGTGAGCTTTGACCCGCATCATCGGCAGTACGGCTACCGCTCGGTACGGGAACTATGGCAGAAGATGCCGGACAGCCCGGAGACTACGGAGCACGATCCGTTCCGGGAATTGTAAAAAGGGGGCGAGAGAATGTATTTATCACGGGTAGAACTCGATCTCACCCGCCGCAGCACGATGGCTGCGCTGGCGGCACCGCAAAAACTGCATGGCGCAGTGGAAAGCGCTTTTGCAGGGGAGCGCCGCCGCAGGCTGTGGCGGTTGGATCGTCTGGGAGAGCGGCTGTATCTGCTGCTGCTCAGCGAGGACGCGCCGGAGCTGTCCGGCGTGGTGGAGCAGTTTGGCACCGGAGCGGCTGCGGAGACCCGCAGCTACGACCCGCTTTTGCAGCGGGTGGAGCCGGGCAGCTGCTGGCAGTTTCGGCTGACTGCAAACCCCACCAAAAGCTGCAAAGACCCCCAAAACCCCGCAGCGCGGGGGACCGTGGCCGCACACTGCACAACACAGTACCAGAAGCAGTGGCTGTTGGAGCGCGCTGAAAAGCACGGCTTTGCCCTGCGGGAGGAGGAATTTACCGTGACCCGGGTGCAGTGGCAGCACTTTGCCAAGCACGGCACCCGGCCGGTGACCCTGCTGGCAGTGACCTACGAGGGCGTTTTACAGGTGACCGATGCAGAGCAGTTCCGGGCGCTGCTGTGTCAGGGCATAGGGCGCGGCAAGGCCTACGGCCTTGGGCTGATGACCATTATGCGCGGAGGAAACTGAGAGGGACGAGATGCCGGGCATGATCCGGCCGGACCTGCAGGCGCTGGCACAGTATTTTCAGCTGGCAGAAAAAGTGGAGCATCGCGCCCTGCCGGACTGCCATTTGATACAACAGGTTTATTGCAAACTGAAGGGAACAGCGGTACAATAGCAACGGGAGACACGGTGCTACGGGATCTTTTTAGTCTTTTCCCCGCATACGCGGGGGTGATCCCATTCACGAGTATCATCGAATGATGGCAACGGCATTTTCCCCGCATACGCGGGGGTGATCCTATGTTATTGCGTGGATATACGCAACAACAAATCTTTTCCCCGCATGCGCGGGGGTGATCCCTGCAACGCCAACTTCCGCGGCATGATGGACTACTTTTCCCCGCATACGCGGGGTTGATCCTATGCATATGGCTGACTGCAAGCGTCAGGTGGCCCTTTCCCCGCATACGCGGGGGTGATCCTCGCACCCAGATGGGGCACATACTCGCGGCAATCTTTTCCCCGCATGCGCGGGGGTGATCCCGGCTTGCATCCGGTTGGCTACGGCGATAACCGCTTTTCCCCGCATATGCGGGGGTGATCCCTACGTGGTGCTGTACCAGATGCTCTGCCTTATCTTTTCCCTGCATCCGCGGGGGTGATCCTAGACCCTCTTGATGTCTATTCCTCCTACGGACCTTTTCCCTGCATCCGCGGGGCTTACCAAAAGCCCCCTCGCAAGGTTTTGCGTGAGCGCCTGAAAAAAGTACCCATAAAGCAAACGAACCGCCCCGGTTTCCGTGATGGAAGCCGGGGCGGTTTTGTATGCAGGAGACCGGGGGCAAGGGCAGTTCCTCCGACCTTGCGCTTTCTGGCATTTCAGGGGAAAATGCGTAAACAAAAAGCAGGCAGTGTCGTGGAAAGGAGGAGGAAAGCGACACTGCCTGCTGTATAGGAACCCCTGAACATTGCGGCTTGATCAGGAGGGATTTGGTAGTCTGTCCGCCGTTCTGGCTATTGCCTCGCATAGAAACGGGAGACAGTTTTTTATGGGCCTGCTGTGCGCCGCTGCTGCGGCCGCACCCGCAGGGAAATGTGCCTGCATGGGTTTTTGCGGGGAGAACCTTTCGGAGGTTATGGGGGATGTCCGTTCCGTTCTCCCTGAGTGCACCCTTATTATGCCAGACAATCGTGGCAATTCTTTGTGGTAAATTTGAACAGTTTGCAAATATTGCAGTTTGCGTTTATAATGTCCGAGCAACATCCGCAAACTGCATATCGCAAATATGCCGTTTTGACAGGCACTGTTTTTGAAAATTGCGATAAACGCCCTGCCCATGAAAAAAGACTGCTGAAAAGTCCGCACTTTTCAGCAGTCTGAATCTGAAATATTCCGCGTTACACTCCAAAGAACTCCTTGGCGATGTCGGCGCTGCGCTTGGCGTCCTTGGCGTACCAGTCCGCGCCGATCTTTTCGGCGTATTCCGGGGTCAGCACGGCACCGCCCACCATGATCTTGCAGTCGAGCTTAGCGGCGTGCAGGGCGGCGATGGTCTCCTCCATGCTTTTCAGGGTGGTGGTCATCAGGGCCGAAAGACCTACCAGATGCACGTCCTTTTCCCGCACGGTGTCCACCACCGTCTCCACCGGTACGTCCCGGCCAAGGTCCAGTACCTCAAAGCCGTAGTTTTCCAGAATGACCCGGACGATGTTTTTGCCGATGTCGTGTACATCGCCCTTGACGGTGGCAAGGACGATACGCCCCTTGCTGGCGCTGCCCTCGCCCTTTTGGGCAATGGCAGTTTTGATCTCCTCAAAGGCGCTCTGGGCGGCGCTGGCAGCCTGCAGCAGCTGTGGCAGGAAGAGAGTGCCTTTTTCGTACTTGGCACCCACGATGTCCAAAGCGGGGATCAAGGCTTTGTCCACCACCTCCAGCGGCTGCTTTTCTGCCAGCAGGGCGCGGGTATGGGCGGCGGCGTCACCCTTCAAGCCCTTTTCCACCGCTTTCATCAGGGCGGCGTAGGGACCGGTAAGTTCTGCTTCGGCAGCACTGGCGGCAGGCGCGGCTTTTGCAGCCTGTGCCAGTGCGGTGCTGGCGGGCACACGGTCGGCAAAGCGCTCGATGTACTTTGTGCTCTGCTTGTCCCGGTTGGTCAGCACGTTGTAGGCGTACACCGCCGCCATCATCTCTTCGCTGGAGGGGTTCATGATGGCAAGGTCCAGCCCGGCGTACATGGCCATGGTCAAAAAGGTGGTGTTCAGGTAGGTGCGGCATGGCAGACCAAAGCTGATGTTGGACACGCCCAGCACGGTGCGCACTCCCAGCTCCTTTTTGCAGGCTTCCAGCGCTTGTACCGTGGCCAGCACATCCTCCTGCTGGGCGCTGGCGGTCAGGGTAAGGCAGTCGATGTAGATATCCTCCCGGGGAATGCCCGCTGCCAGCGCCGCCTCGGTGATGCGGCGGGCAATGGCTACGCGGTCTGCGGCTTTGGGCTGGATGCCTTTTTCGTCGATGGCAAGTCCCACGATGGCGGCACCGTACTTCTTGCACAGCGGCAGGATGGTGGCAAGCTTTTCCGGCTCGCCGTTGGTGGAGTTGACGATGGGCTTGCCGTTGTACACCCGCAGACCCCGCGCCAGCGCCTCCACGTTGGAGGAGTCCAGCTGCAAAGGCAGACTGGTCACGCTTTGCAGAGCCTTGACCACCTGCTCCATCAGCACCGGCTCGTCCACGCCGGGTGCGCCCACGTTCACGTCCAGAATCTGCGCCCCGGCCTCTGCCTGACTGACGGCCTGTTCCAGCACATAGTTCATGTCGCCTTCCCGCAATGCCTGCTGGAAGCGCTTTTTGCCGGTGGGGTTGATGCGCTCGCCCACCACCGTGATGCCGTCTACCGTAACGGTGTCCACCGGGGTGCACAGCACCGAGGGCATCCGGTGCGCAGGACGCCCCGGGGTGCAGCCTGCAAAGGTGCCGTTGAGCAGCTTGATGAACTCCGGGGTGGTGCCGCAGCAGCCGCCGGCGGCAAACAGGTGCAGCTCCCGGTAGGGCTTCATCTGCAAGGCGAACAGCTGCGGGGTGATGTCGTAGCCGCTGCCGTCCGCCCGGGGCAGACCGGCGTTGGGCTTGACGAACACTGGGAAGTTGCCGGGTACAGCCTCGGCCAGCCGCTTTGCCATAGGAAAGATCTCTTTGGGTCCCAGCGAACAGTTGATGCCCACGGCGTCTGCCCCCAAGCCCCGGGCGGTGGCGGCAAAGCTTTCCACTGTGCAGCCGGTAAAGGTGCGCCCGCCTGCTTCAAAGCTCATGCTGGCCAGAATGGGCAGGTGGGTGTTCTCCTTGGCAGCCAGCAGGGCGGCCTTCAACTCGTACAGGTCGGTGTAGGTCTCAAAAAAGATCAGGTCCGCCCCGGCGGCTTCGCCTGCCTTGACGATGCGGGCATACTCAGCCACAGCATCCTCAAAGGCCAGCGTTCCGCTGGGTTCCAGCAGCTCGCCCAGCGGGCCTACGTCCAGCGCGGTCAGCGCACCGTAGGGCGCACAGGCGCGCTTGCAGTTTTCAATGCCTGCGGTGATGACCTGCTCCAGCGTGTAGGCACTGCCTGCCAGCTTGTGGGCAGAAGCACCAAAGGTGTTGGCGTTGACGATGCGGCTGCCCGCCGCAGCGTACTGCCCATGGATGCCCTCGATGAGCGCCGGGTCGGTGATGTTCAGCTCTTCCGGGCGTGCGCCCAGCTTGAGCCCGGCAGCTTGCAGCATGGTGCCCATGCCGCCGTCCAGCAGGATGGTATTGCTCTGTCTGAAAAGTTCATTCACTTGCACAGGTCTTTCCCCTCTTTCTGTATTCGCAGCGGGTGCGCAGCACGCAATGGCCGCACCCGGCCAGTTGTCCTTTTACCGGGTGGTCGCTGACCCCCAACAGGGCAGTCACGCTCTTGCGCGGGGTCATCAGGTTGGTGTCGGTGACGCACAGCCCGGCCTTGCGCACGGTGTCCAGCGCTGCTGCCACCAGCGGCTGCACCGCGATGTCCCAATCGCCGTAGCCGGGCGAAAAGCGCCCGGTCAGATACTTTCCCTCTGTTGCCGCCCACTGACGCAGCTGTGCCTCGGCGGCATCGGCGGCCTGCTCAGCCAGTGCGCTGCCCAAGGCATCGGAGGCTACCCCGGCGGCAATATCGCCCACGCCCGCCCGGCGGATCTGGGCATCCACCCCGGGACCCAGCGTCACCGCCAGCAGAATGGCCTGCCCGCAGCCGGTCAGGTGCTTGTGCACATCCTCGCCGGGCAGAAGCCCGGCCTCGGTCAGGGCAGGGGTGTCTGCCAGCAGCCACACCGCCCGGGGCATCGCCGCCGCCAGCAGCGGCACGGCGCATTTTTGCAGCAGTGCCAGCGTGGTAGCGTCCGGTTCGCCGTGCGCGCCGAAATACCGCGCCGCCTGTACAAGATCTACGGCCTGCGGTTTTTCTATCGCCAGCGGGCGGGGCACACCGATCGCCATGGGCCGCACCTCCTTACTTCGCTCGAATAAAGTACTATTCAGTATACCGCACTTGTGGGCTTTTATCAATCCCGCAAAAGGGGAGGAAATAGAAAAAGGCTGCTCTGTTTTTGGAAAACGGTCTTGCAGTGTGCGCAGTTTTTGCGCACAGTCGGATTTTTACCGGCAGTTTCACAAGCAAAACAAAAACGCACGCCGATCCTTACCGAATCAACGTGCGTTTGCAGTATCGGAGTGGCGAGACTCGAACTCGCGGCCTCCTGCTCCCAAAGCAGGCGCGCTACCAACTGCGCAACACCCCGACATCTGGCGGCACAGCTGCACCGCCAGAATATAGTATATCGTTTTTTGCGCGGTTCGTCAATACAGAATCCGCAGTTAGGGACATCGGTGCTTTTCGACTTTTTCAGCCAATAAGAGCAGCAGTGAGGAAGCGGGCGATGACAGGCATCTTTTGCAAAAAGGTGAGGTTTTGGTGCAACTGCCGAAAAGCGGATGCAAAAACTGGACAGAACACAAAATTTGTTGCGCTCTAGTTGCAAGCAAGCCGGAAAGGTGCTATCATAGCACTATATCGCCGTGAAGCGTAGTGAGATGTGGCGGTGGGAAATTAGACAGAGGCTGAAAAGAAAGGCACGGCGTAAGCGATGACGATACAGGAATGCTATAAAAAGATGGGCGCAGACTATCAGGAGGTGCTGGGGCGGCTGCACAACGAAGCCATGATCGGCAAATTTGTGCGGATGTTTTTGCAGGACGACAGCTTTCAGATCCTGGAGGAAGCGCTGCGCAGGGGAGACGTAAAAGAGGCATTCCGTGGGGCGCATACCCTCAAGGGCGTCTGCCAGAATCTTGGCTTTTCCAACCTGTATGCGCCCGCCTATACCCTGACCGAGACCCTGCGCGCCGGGCAGCTGGAGGGCACACAGGAGCAGTTTGCAAAGGTGGAAGAGCAGTATCAATGCACGATGGACGCCATCCGTGCACTGGACTAAAATAGAATGCGGTGTCGGGCGGCTTTCGGGCTGCCCGGCATTGTTCTTTTACGGGATGCGTCTGAAAGCACAGAACCGCCCCCTTGTGCCGCCGCACAGTTTGCGGTATGATAGACAAAAAAGGGGAAAGGAGATCCTGTTATGTCCAAACATATCCTTGTCTGTCTGCCCATCAGCGCAGAGCAGAGGAACCGCATTGAGGCGGTGCAGGGCTTTGCATATCGCTTTACCACCCCGGATACTGCCACGGTGGAGGATGCCCTGTGGGCAGATGCCGTGCTGGGCAATCTGCCGGTGCCGCTGATCCGGCAGAACGACCATCTGGAGTGGTTCCAGTCCAACGCAGCGGGCCCCAATAACTATCTGGAGCCGGGGGTGCTGCCGGAGAAGTGCATCGTGACCAACGCCACCGGCGCTTATGGGCTTGCCATCAGTGAGTGTATGCTGGCAATGTGGCTCAGCCTGCTCAAGGAGCTGCCCGCCTACCGGGACAACCAGCGGGAACACCGCTGGGCACCCACCGGCCACTCTGTGGGCAGCATTGCGGGCAGCCGGGTGCTGTGCGTGGGCATGGGCGATATCGGCTCGAACTTTGCCCGGCGGGCGTATGCGCTGGGTGCTGAGGTGGTGGGCGTGCGCCGCACCGTGCACCCGGACGCCCCCTGCCCGGACTACTGCACCCGTGTGGTGGCGCAGAGCGCATTGGACGCAGAGCTGCCGCAGGCCGACCTTGTGGCGCTGAGCCTGCCCGGTACGCCGGAGACACTGCATCTGTTCGGCGCAGAGCGGCTGGCGCTCTGCAAGCCCGGTGCTATCCTGCTCAATGTGGGACGCGGCACTGCCGTGGACGGCGAGGCGCTGGCAGCCGCCGTGCACAGCGGGCGGCTTTCCGGTGCAGGGCTGGACGTGACCGACCCCGAGCCGCTGCCGCCGGAGCATCCCCTGTGGGCGGAGCCTAACGTGATCATCACGCCCCACGTTACCGGCGGCTTCAGCCTGCCCAAGACGCTGGACAATATCGTGGATATTTTTGCACACAACCTCAAGCGCTATGCCGCCGGTCAGCCGCTGGATAACCAGATGGACCGCCGCACCCAGTACGCCAGCGGCGCACGGCTGCAAAGCACCCTGTAAAAAGCAAAAACTGCCGCACAATTGTGCGGCAGTTTTTGTTTTTGTAGTTTACAGCATCACTGCGCCTGTGCAAGGCAGGCGTCCATGGCGGTAAAGATGGCCTCGCTGGTCATGGTGGAACCGGTGATGGCGTCCACACCGGCGGTGGAACCGGTCTGTGTCAGCTGGGCAGCCAGCGTCTCGGCAGCTTTGCCGCCCAGCTCCGGGGTCTCGGCAGAGGCGTCCACCTGTACGGCGGTCACCTTGCCGCCGGTCACGGTGACCGTGACGGTCACTTCACTCAGGCAACCCTGCGCAGAGGAGGTGTAGCTGCCATCGGTCAGGGGAGCGGCGTTGTCGGCGGCGGGTACGGTGCCGGTGTTGTGGATATACAGGTTCAGCACAATGCCCATCAGCACGGTGGCCACCAGCATGAGCAGGATATTACGGGTCATTTTTGCGGTCATGGTATGGTATCTTCTCCTTGGGGATGATTATTTTGCGGGCTTGAAGCTGTCGCGCAGGGTGACTACCCGGTTGTACACGCCGGGGTTCTTGCTGTCCGGGGTAAAGAAGCCGGTGCGCACGAACTGGAACTTTTCGCCGGGCTTTGCGTCCTTCAGGCTCTCCTCCAGCTTGCAGCCGGTGCGCACGGTGACGCTTTCCGGGTTCAGGTAGTCCTTGTAATCGCTGCCTTCGGGGATGGCGTTCATGTTGGCTTCGGTGAACAGCTTGTCGTACAGGCGCACCTCGGCGTCCACGCAGTGTGCGGCGCTTACCCAGTGGATGGTGCCCTTGACCTTGCGGCCGTCGGCGGGGTTGCCGTTGCCGGTCTCCAGGTCGGCGGTGCAGTGGATGGCGGCGATGCTGCCGTCGGCGTTCTTGTCCACGCCGGTGCACTTGACGATATAAGCACCCATTAGGCGCACCTCGCCGTCCACGGTCAGGCGCTTGAACTTGGGAGGCGGCACCTCAGCAAAGTCCTCGGCGTCGATCCACAGCTCGCGGGTAAAGGCTACCTTGCGGGTGGTGGTATCGTTGGCTTCGCGGTTGGGGTTGTTGGCTACGTCAAAGTACTCGGTCTTGTCGGCGGGGTAGTTGTCCACCACCAGCTTGACCGGCTCCAGCACGGCAATGCGGCGCTGTGCGGTCAGGTCCAGCTCGCTGCGGATGCAGGCTTCCAGCTGACGCATATCGATCAGGTTGTCAGACTTGGAGATGCCGGCCTCCCGCACGAAGGTGAAGATGGAGGTGGGGGTGTAGCCGCGGCGGCGCAGACCGCACAGAGTAGGCATACGGGGATCGTCCCAGCCGTCCACGATGCCCATCTCCACCAGCTCACGCAGGTAGCGCTTGCTCATGACCGTGTTGGTCATGTTCAGGCGGGCGAACTCGCGCTGCTTGGGGAACTCGGCACCGAAAATGTTCTCGATGACCCAGTTGTACAGCGGGCGGTGGTTCTCGAACTCCAGACTGCACATGCTGTGGGTGATGCCCTCGATGGCGTCCTGAATGGGGTGGGCGAAGTCGTACATGGGGTAGATGCACCACTTGTTGCCCTGACGGTGATGCTCGGCGTACTTGATGCGGTAGATGGCCGGGTCACGCATATTCATGTTGGGACTTGCCAGATCGATCTTGGCACGCAGGGTCTTTTCGCCCTCCTTGAACTCACCGGCACGCATCCGGCGGAACAGGTCGAGGTTTTCTTCCGGGCTGCGGTCGCGCCACGGAGAGGGGCGGGAGGGCTTGCCGGCATCGGAGCCGCGGTACTCGCGCATCTCCTCGCGGGTCAAATCGTCTACATAAGCCTTGCCCTCGGTGATCAGCTTCTCGGCGTACTCGTAGCACTTATCAAAGTAATCGCTGCCGTAGAAGATGCCGCCGTTGGGGTCGGCACCCAGCCAGTGCAGGTCCTCGATGATGCTGTTGACATACTCCTCGCCTTCGCGGGCGGGGTTGGTGTCGTCCAGACGCAGGTTGAATTTGCCGCCGTACTGGTTGGCAATGGACCAGTTGATATAGATGGCCTTGGCGCTGCCGATGTGCAGATAGCCGTTGGGCTCCGGCGGGAAGCGGGTGTGGATCTGCTGCACCTTGCCCTCGGCAAGGTCGGCGTCGATGATATCTGTCAGAAAGTTTTTATCAGCCATATAGGTTCCCCCTGTCAGGGCACAGTGTGCCCCCTTTTACTCATAATACTATATAATACACTATTTTGCGTTTTTCTTCAAGTACGGAGTTGCGCGGAACACGGGGGCAATCCTCTGAATAAAGGCTTCCCCCGGCCGGGGGAAGCCTTTAGCGGAAAATGGATGAAAAAGGATACGAAGCAGTCTTAGTTGAAGGAGCGGAAGCCCTTGCCGATGATCTCGCTGGAGTTAACGATGGTGATAAAGCTGTGGGGGTCGTTCTCCCGCAGAAAGTTGCGCAGCTGCAAAGCCTGACGGCGGGTAAGTACGGTCACCAGCACGCTGAGCTCGTGGTGGGTGTAGGCACCGTAGGCCTTTTCCACCGTGGCAGAGCGGTTCAAGTTGTGGATGATGAAGTCCAGAATGGGCTGCGGGTTCGCAGTCATAATGGTGCACACCTTGCGCAGGCGGATGTTTTCAATGGCACCGTCCACCACAAAGGACTTGCCGATCAGGCCGAGGATACAGTACAGACCGGTGCCCATACCGAACCGCACGGCGGCGGCCAGCACAATGAGGATATCGCTGACCATCAGCGCCTTGCCGATCTCCATGGAGGTGTACTTGGCAAGGATCAGTGCCACGATGTCGGTGCCGCCGGTGGAGGCACCGATGTCAAACACGATGGCAGCGCCCAGCGCGGGCAGGAACACCGCGAACACCAGATCCAGCATGGCGTCGCCGCTCAGGGACACGCCGGAGGGGTACAGCCACTCGCAGCAGGACACGAAAAAGGAGAGCGCAAAGGAGGAGTAGATCGTCCAGCCCATGCACTTGACGCCCAAAAAGATAAAGCCCAGCACCACCAGCACGATGTTGATGATCCACATAAAGCCGCCCACGTTGATGCGGGGGAACAGGTCTGCCAGCAGGATGGACAGGCCGGAGGTGCCGCCGAAGGCGAAGTGGTTGGGATTTTTAAAATATACGATGCCCACTGCCGTGAGCACAAGACCGAGGTTCAGCAGGGCAAAGAAATTTAGATCCTTCAGCAGATTCTCGCGGCTGAAGGCTTCTTTTAAACCGTTCATGGGTTTCCTCCATCAAAAAATACAGTAATTTGGCCTGAATGCCATGCAAAAATATACTCCCCTTATACGGGGAAGTCAAGGGATAACGGAGAAGTTGTAGAAAAAGACGGAAAACAACCGATAAAAGGTGAAAAAACAGGAATGCCCGGTGCATTTTGAACGTAAAAGGGCAAAACAAAGCGCCGCCCGCAGACTGCATTGTCTGCGGGCGGCGCGGAGATTCAGTTCAGGAAAAGGGGAAAGCGCTTACAGGTTGAAGTAACGCTTTGCATTGTCGAAGCAGATGCCCTTGACGATCTTCTCCAGAGCCTTCTCATCGTTGGGATACTCGCCGTCCTCGACCCACTGGCCGATGATGTTGCACAGGATGCGGCGGAAGTAATCGTGACGGGTGTAGCTCAGGAAGCTGCGGCTGTCGGTCAGCATACCCACAAAGTTGCCCAGCAGGCCAAGGCTTGCCAGACGGATCATCTGATCCTCCATGCCGATCTTGTGGTCGTTGAACCACCATGCAGAACCGTGCTGGATCTTGCCCGGCACCTCGCTGTTCTGGAAGCAGCCCAGAATGGTGCCGATCTGTGCATCGTCGGCGGGGTTCAGGCTGTAAATGATGGTCTTGGGGCACTCGTCGGTGTCGTTCAGGGCGCTGAGCAGCTGTGCGATCTCGCCGCCGCAGGTGGCGGTGTTGATCATGTCAAAGCCGGTGTCGGGGCCCAGCAGGCTGTTCATCTTGCGGTTTACGCCGCGCAGGCAGTTGTAGTGGATCTGCATGGCAATGCCCAGACGATGGTACTGCTTGCCCAGATGGATCAGGATGTAGGTCTGGTACTTCTCAGCCTCTTCCACGGTGCAGCTCTCGCCCTTCATCACCTTCTGGTAGATGGCGTTCACTTCGTCCTTGGTGGCCTCACGGTAGGGCACATAGTCCAGACCGTGGTCGGAAGCGCGGCAGCCCATCTCGGCAAAGAACTCGATGCGCTTGGTCAGGGCATCGGTCACGCAGTCGATGCAGGCCAGCTTTTCCTTGCCCACAACGGCAGCCAGCTTAGCCATGTACTCAGCAAAGCCGGGCTTGTTGATGTTGATGGCCTTATCAGGACGGAAGGAGGGAGCCACAGTGAACTTGATGGTGGGATCTTCTTTGATCTTCTTGTGCCAGTACAGGTCGTCGATGGGGTCATCGGTGGTGCCGATGAAGGCCACGTTGCTCTGCTCGATCAGGCCGCGGACGGTCAGCTTGGGATCGTGCTGCAGCTTGTCGTTGCACAGGTTCCACACTTCCTCAGCGGTGTCGCCGTTCAGCACGCCGTCGTAGCCGAAGAAAACGTGCAGCTCCAGATTGGTCCAGTGGTACATGGGGTTGCCAATGGCCATGGGCAGAGCCTCGGCAAACTTCTGGAAGCGCTCGCGGTCGGGCTTGTCACCAGTGATGTACTCCTCGGGCACGCCGTTGGAACGCATCACGCGCCACTTATAATGATCGCCGAAGTAGCTGCCGTCCGGGTTACGGCCGCCCAGCCACACCTGAGTAATGTTCTCGAAGCGGCGGTTCTCGTAGATCTCGCGGGGAGGAATATGGCAGTGATAGTCGCAGATGGGCATAGCAGCTGCATAGTCGTGATACAGATGCTGTGCGGTAGCAGACTGGAGCATGAAGTCCTTATCCATAAATGCTTTCATGGGATTTTAACTCCTTTTCTCTGATAAATTTGTTAAAATTTAGACAAAAACGGGCATGAAATTGCACCTGCTTGGAACGGGCAGGCTGCCTTATCCTTAGTATACCGGAAAACGCCGATGTATACAACTGAAAAACTGCCAAAATTTCACCCTCAGAATTGTATAAACCGCTGGAAATGCGCTGAATAGCCATTTTTGGACTAAAAACATTGCACAAAACACTTGACTTCTTTGTATACAACAGCATAAAATAGGAGCAGAAGATGGCAGGGAAAACGAGAGCCTGCCATGCAAAGCAAGTTTATAAAGGAGATCAATAAGATGGAAACTTTGAACTACAAGGTTCTGGAAGGCACTGGCTACAACGGCTACATCCTGAAGGATGCTCCCGTTAAGGTGATGCAGTTCGGCGAGGGCAACTTCCTGCGCGCTTTCGTGGACTATTTCTACGATATTGCAAACGAGAAGGCCGGCTACAACGGCAAGGTCAAGCTGGTGCAGCCCATCGGCAACTTCCCCCAGATGGCAGACTGGATCAACGAGCAGGAGGGTCTGTACACCCTGTACCTGCGCGGCAGCGAAAAGGGCCAGAAGGTGGACGCAAAGCGGGTGATCTCCTGCGTGTCCGACTGCGTGTGCCCCTACATCGATGGCAAGTGGGACGAAGTTCTGGCTCTGGCTCGCTCTGAGGATCTGGAAACTGTTGTATCCAACACCACCGAGGCCGGCATTGCCTACACCAAGGGCGACAGCCAGTTCGATCAGGTTCCCCCTAACAGCTTCCCCGCAAAGCTGACCCGCGTGCTGTTCGAGCGTTACAAGGCCTTCAACGGCGCTGCCGATAGGGGTCTGGTCATCCTGAGCTGCGAGCTGATTGACAACAACGGCAAGGAGCTGCAGAAGTGCTGCAACAACTACGCTAAGGATTGGGATCTGGAGCCCGCCTTCATCGACTGGATGAACACCGCCAACACCTTCTGCTCCACTCTGGTGGACCGCATCGTTCCGGGCCGCATCCGTGACCCGCAGGAGCTGGCTGCTCTGGAAGAGGCCAACGGCTACCACGATACCGCTCTGGACGTGGGCGAAGTGTTCGGCGTCTGGGTCATCGA
The DNA here is from genome assembly GCF_003324185.1 of Faecalibacterium prausnitzii. Classification (GTDB taxonomy): domain Bacteria; phylum Bacillota; class Clostridia; order Oscillospirales; family Ruminococcaceae; genus Faecalibacterium; species Faecalibacterium prausnitzii. The sequence continues at coordinate 16,997 of NZ_PXUP01000015.1, read as the reverse complement.
GGGCCCCGCAGGTCTGGAGGACAAGCTGCCGTTCAAGAAGGCCGGCGTCAACGTCATGGTCGTGCCCGACGTTACCCCCTACAAGAAGCGCAAGGTCCGCATCCTGAATGGCGCACACACCGGCTTTGTGCTGGGCGCTTATCTGGCAGGCTTTGATATCGTGCGCGACTGCATGCACAACGACACCGTGCGCGGCTTTATGAACAAGATGCTGCATGAGGAGATCATCCCCACCCTGCCGCTGGACAAGAAGGATCTGGAGGACTTTGCCTCTGCTGTTGAGGACCGCTTCAACAACCCCTTCGTCAACCACGAGCTGATGAGCATCTCCCTGAACTCCACCTCCAAGTGGAAGGCCCGCAACATGCCCTCCTTCCTTGCTTACATCGAGGAGCAGAAGCAGCTGCCCAAGTGCCTGACCATGTCTCTGGCAGCCTACATCGCCTTCTACTCCAACGATATTCAGGAGCGCACCGCAGACGGCCTGATCTGCAAGCGCCCCGCAGGCAACACCTACAAGATCCAGGACGACGCATGGGCTCTGGACTTCTACTACGCACACAAGGACGACACCGCTGCGCAGCTGGTGCACGCTGTGCTGACCAACACCCAGATGTGGGATCAGGATCTGACCAAGATCGAGGGTCTGGAGGCTGCTGTGCTGGCAGATCTGGAAATGATCCGCACCCAGGGTGCCGAGGCTGCTTACAAGAGCTGCCTGTAAGCTGAAAAATCAACCTACCCGCACAACAAAGGGCTGCTGCTTTGGGCAGCAGCCCTTTTGTGCGATACGATAAGGAGAACAACTATGCCGCAGGCAATTCATATCAGCCCCATCGACAATGTGGTCGTTGCCCTGCACCCCATTGCCAAGGGCACGCTGGTGGAGGTGGACGGCCTTGCCGTCACCGCACGGGAGGATATCCCGCAGGGTCACAAGATGGCAGTCAAGCCCATTAAGAACGGCGAGAACGTCATCAAGTACGGCTTCCCCATCGGTCATGCCACCGCAGACGCCGCCCCCGGCACCTGGATGCACACCCATAATGTGCACACCAACCTGTCCGGCGAGGTGGAGTACAGCTATAACCCCGCCCCGGATCTGGCTCCGCTGCCTAAGGTCGAGCCGGAGACCTTTATGGGCTTCCGCCGCAAGGATGGTCGCGCCGCTATCCGCAACGAGATCTGGATCATCCCCACCGTGGGCTGCGTGAACGATATCGCCAAGAAGATGGTTGCCGACAATCAGGATCTGGTCACCGGCTCCATCGAGGGTCTGTACAGCTTCACCCATCCCTTCGGCTGCAGTCAGACCGGTCACGACCACGCACAGACCCGCAAGCTGCTGGCTGCGCTGGTGCGCCACCCCAATGCTGCCGCCGTTCTGGTGCTGCATCTGGGCTGCGAGAACCTGCAGCACGATCAGTTCGTGGAGGAGTTGGGCGAGTACGACCACGACCGCGTCAAGTTCCTGACCTGTCAGGATGTGGAGGACGAGTTTGCCGCCGCCCGCGATATCCTGAAACAGCTGGCTGCCTATGCCGGGCAGTTTGAGCGCCAGCCTATCCCCGTGTCTGAGCTGGTGGTGGGCATGAAGTGCGGCGGCTCGGACGGCCTGTCCGGCATCACCGCCAACCCCACCATCGGCCGCTTCTCCGACATGATGGGTCAGCGCGGCGGCTCTACCGTGCTGACCGAGGTGCCCGAGATGTTCGGTGCAGAGGGCTTCCTGATGGACCGCTGCATCAACAAGGAAGTGTTCGTCAAGGCCGAGCACATGATCAACGGCTTCAAGGAATACTTCATCAGCCACAACGAGGTGGTGTACGATAATCCCTCTCCGGGCAACAAGGCCGGCGGCATCACCACGCTGGAGGATAAGAGCTGCGGCTGCGTGCAGAAGGGCGGCACCGCCCCCATCATGGACGTCATCGGCTACGGCGACCCCGTGGTGACCAAGGGCTTGAATATGCTGTACGGCCCCGGCAACGATCTGGTCTCCGCCACCGCCATGACGGCAGCAGGCGCACACCTGATCCTGTTCTCCACCGGCCGCGGCACCCCGTTCTCCGCTCCGGCTCCCACCCTGAAGATCTCCACCAACACCCCGCTGGCAGAGAAGAAGGGCGGCTGGATCGATTTCAACACCGGTGTCATCGCAGACGGTGAAAAGACCATCGACGAGGCTGCAAAGGATCTGCTGGATCTGGTCATCCGCGTGGCCAGCGGTGAGCAGACCAAGGCGGAAAAGCACGGCTTCCGCGAGATCTCCATCTTCAAGGACGGCGTGGTTCTGTAACTGAAAAAGGGCTGCTGTACGGCAAAAAGCGGTACGGCGGCCTTTTTGTGCATAAAAAGAAGGGAAGTGTATGGAATGTTGGGCACAAATGGGGTACTGCTGTTGACACTGCTGCTTTATGCAGCTATCATTTATGGTGCAGTACGATTGATCAAATATTTTATCCGCTACGGCATTGATTACTACTTCCAGAAGTTGGAACAGCAGCCGGAGCACAAGGAATGACCCGCCGGGGCGACCCTGCGGTAATAATAGGAGGCTTTTACTTATGAATCAGATCACCACCCGGTACATCACCGAGAACGGCGCCTGCTACGAGCAGTACGTCATCACCGACCCCGAGGCAAAGACCGCCCTCACCATCACCCCCGAGCGCGGCGGTATGATCACCAGCTTTACGCTGGACGGCGAGGAGTTCGTCTGGACCCGCCGCCCCAATTTCTCCGAGTGCAACCGTCCCCGCTTTGGCGTGCCGGTGCTGTTCCCCAGCTGCGGCAACCCGGATAACGGTGTGCATATCTTTGACGGCAAGGCTTACCCCATGGAGACCCACGGATTTGCCGACCTGTGCGCATGGGGAGTGGAAAGCGTTGGCCCGGACGGCGTGACGCTGGCACTGGAGTCCACCCCGCTGACCAAGTTCCTGTACCCGTTCGATTTCACCCTGCTGCTCAACTATAATCTGGAGGGCAACAAGGCACTGGTCAGTCTGACCGTCATCAACGAGGGCAACACGGATATGCCCTTCAGCTTTGGCTACCATCCCTACTTTACCGCCTCCAAGCTGGAGAACGTGGAGTTCGACATCAAGTGCGCCACCTGCTCCGATAACGCCAAGGGCGAGCAGCCCGCCGCCCCGGAAAAGATCACCCTCACCCGCAAGGAGGGCGCAGACAATTCTGTCCGTCTGCTGACCGGCGTGCAGTTCCCCATGACCCTGACCGACAAGGGCAACGGCCACAAGGTGACCGTGGACGCCGACGAGACCTTTGAAAACGGCGTGCTGTGGCAGCAGGATGCCGAGAGCTTCGTCTGCATGGAGCCTTGGAACGGCTGGGCCAACAGCGTGAACGAGGACGGCAAGCACGAGGTGCTGGAGCCGGACGAGGCCATGACCAGCGAGTGGAGCATCACCATCGAGAAGGCCTGAAAAACCATTTGAAATGCGCGCCGCGCTGCTTTGCGCATAGTCAGCGGAAAAATTATTCTTAATTTGGGGCTCAGGAAAGTCTGCGGAGCTTGTCGGGGCAAAGCCCCTCCATCTGCTTGCGCAGACCGCTCTGCCGCTTAAAAGCCTCACTGGGGCTTTTATTGCTGCGCAAACGCGGACTTTCCTGAGCCCCTTTTTCACGGGAAAGGAGCACTCTTCTCAGGATGGTGCAAAGCTTTTGATTTCAGTAAAGAAAATTTAGCACGCTGACCCGCAGTGCCGCGCTTTCGCAGAAAGCGGCGCTGCGAATGCCGTTTTCAGCCACGACCCACCTGTGAAAATGGAATACCGGAGCGTCCGCAGACGCTCCGGTATTCCGAAATTATAAATATTTTTTCCTTAGCTTATGCCCAGAGCGCAAGCGGAGGGCATTCAAAATCGTCCAGCCCGGAAAGCGGAACGGCTCTTAATGGCAATTGCCGGTGCAGCCGCCCTTGTCGGCGTGGCAGGCGTGAGAGCCGCAGCTGTGGCCCTCCTCGTGGTCGTGGTGGGTGCAGCGGGCGTTGGGGTCAAAGACCAGCGTGCCGGCAAGATAAGCCGCCGCAGCGCTGTCGGCGTCGCCGGTAATGCCGCCGCACAGCCGGATGCCGGCCTGTGCCAGCGCCATCTGTGCCCCGCCGCCAATGCCGCCGCACAGCAGCACATTTACGCCGTTGCGCACCAGAAAGCCCACCAGTGCACCGTGGCCTTGCCCGTCGGTGGAGACCACCTCGGCACCGGTGATGCGGCCCTCCTCGGCGGTGTACAGCTTGAACTGCGCAGAGTGGCCGAAGTGCTGGAACACCTGACCGTTTTCGTAGGGAATTGCGATCTTCATAATAAGAGCTCCTTCCTGTATGCAATATTCTCTTTCCCTATTCTAACAGATTGCGGTGAAATAGGGAAGGACACCCGCGCTTTTTGTGCCTTTTGGAGCGGAAAACATAGCCGGTATGTAAAAATGATATCAGAAACTGCTGCAAAATGTATTATAATAGAGCCCGAAAAGAGGGTACAAGTATGAAAACAAAGCATCACGGGCAAATGTCCGAGTCCTTTCTTACGGCGGTGTTCCTTTCGCTGTCCGGCGGCTTGCAGGATGCCTACACCTATCTGTTCCGGGGCAAGGTGTTTGCCAATGCCCAGACCGGCAATATCGTGCTGCTGAGCACCAATATCATGGATGGCCGGTGGGATAAGGTGCTGCACTATCTGGTGCCGTTGTGCGCCTTTGCGCTGGGGGTTCTGGCTGCGGAAAAAATGCGGGAGCACTTTCAGGCGATGCAGCGGCTGCACTGGCGGCAGCTGGTGGTGCTGGGCGAGGTGCTGCTGCTGTTCGCGGTGGGCTTTCTGCCGCAATCGCAGAACCTGCTGGCCAACGCCATTGTTTCCTTCTCCTGCGCCATGCAGGTACAGGCTTTCCGCAAGGTGAACGGCTACGCCTTTGCCAGTACCATGTGCATCGGCGACCTGCGCAGCGGCGTGGAGGCCTTTTGCATCTGGCGCAAGTCCCATGAACCCCACGCAAAGGATAGGATGGTGCGCTACTTCGGCATCATATTCCTGTTCGCGTTGGGGGCAGGGCTGGGCAGCAAGAGCGCGGCGCAGCTGGGCGGCAGAGCCATCTGGCTCTCCTGTTGCTTTTTGCTGGTCAGCTTTACGCTGATGTTCATCCGGGAGGAACTGGAAGAGAACCCGGTCATCGAAAAAGACCTGACCGCCATCCGGCAGGAGACCCGGGAGATCGACCGCACCCTGAAGCAGGAGCTGCAGGAGGAGCAGCGGGAGCTGACGCAGAGCGCCCGGAAATAACAAAAAAGGGGCTGTTGCACATCATTGGTGCAGCAGCCCTTTTTGGCTGAAAGCTGTCGGAACAAAAGGCTTCCCCCGACCGGGGGAAGCCTTTTGTAGAAACCGTTAGGATTGCAGTCGTGTAATAACGCCCGGAGTATTGGTTTTATTTACGCTCTGCGCTCCGTGTCCCGGCCTTGGTCAGCAGCTGCTGGAATTTCCGGGCGGCGGTGTTCAGCGGGCGGTGATGGTCGTAGACAAGGCAGATGGAGCGGGAGGGGATGATCTCCTGCAAGTGCAGCTGTACCAGCTCTCCGCTGGCCAGCAGGGGTGCTGCCATGGGCTCTGGCATAAAGGCCAGTCCCAACTCGCTTTTGACCAGCGTGAGCATCTGGTCGGTGGTGGCGGCCTCGGTGTCAGGTTTCAGCACTGCGTCATGTTCCAGAAAGAATTGCCGGTAAAAGCTGCGGGTCATGCTCTCCTCGTTCAGGCAGATCAGGGGATAACCGGCCAGTTCCTTCAGGCTCAGGGTCTGGCTGGCCAGCGCCGTAAAGGTCTTTCCGCCCACAAGGACTTCATAAAAGGGCATCAGCTCTACCATTTTCAGCCCGTTTTCCACCTCTGCGGGGGTGGTCACGATGGCAAAATCTACCTCGCCGTTGCGTACCGCCTGCACCGCCTGCGGAGTGGAGTGGTTGGAGATGCGCAGCCGGATGCCCGGGTACTCTGTATGGAAAGCGCGCAGCTTTTCGGACAGGTAGATGTTCAAAGCGGTCTCGGTGGTGCTGATGCTGATGGCACCGTGCTCCAGCGTGGCGGTGGCGCTCAGTTCCTCCTCGGCATCCTGTATCTGCACCGCTGCTGAGGCAATGCGGGAATACAGCAGCTCTCCCTCCGGCGTTAAGGTGACGCCCCGGTTGGAGCGGATGAACAGCACGCAGTTCAGCTGGCTTTCCAGCCGGTTCATGGCGTGGGTGATGTTGGGCTGATTATTGCCCAGCACCCGCGCCGCGCGGGTAAAGTTCTGATACTTTGCCACATAGTAAAAGATTTTGTAGTATTCCCAGTCCACATACATAGGTGCGGCCCTCTTTCCTGTCGGGCTTCCGGCGCGGCCAGCGGCAGAAGCGGCTTTATGCTCTTCTTGTATCATAGCACGGCGCGCCGGAATTGCAAGCGCTTTTTACGGCTTGGCTGTGCCGGATGCGGGCAGCAGCCTCTGCAATGTAAAAAACATATTGCTGCTATACACAGGATACTTTTTACATATTCTCTGCACGCTCGTATAATAGACACCGCGAACAGGAAACAAGAATGAAAAGAAGGTAAATGAAGTTTATGCTGACCGCTGTTACTGGAATCAACTGGGGCGATGAGGGCAAGGGCCGCGTCATCGACCTGCTGGCCGAAAATGCCGATATCGTTGCGCGCTATCAGGGCGGCAACAATGCCGGTCATACCGTTGTGACCGAGAAGGGCAAGTTCATCCTGAACCTGCTGCCCTCCGGCATCCTGCACCCGGAGGTGACCTGCGTGCTGGGCACCGGTATGGTGATCGACCTCGAGCATCTGGCCGGAGAGATGGAGGCCATTGAAGCGCGCGGCGTAAAGGTGGAGCCGGAGAACCTGAAGCTCTCCGATAAAGCTACCATCTCCATGCCGTGGCACAAGGTACAGGACGGGCTGGAAGAGGACCGCCTTGCCAAAAAGGGCGGCGCGTTCGGCTCTACCCGGCGCGGCATTGCTTACGCTTACAGCGACAAGTACCGCAAAAAGACCCTGCGGCTGGGTGACCTTTTGCATCTGGACGAGGAGCGCACCCAGAACCGTCTGCACATGATCCTGGACGCCAAAAACATGGAGCTGGCGGGCTGCTATCATCAGGAGCCCATGAGCTACGATGCCCTGCTGAACTGGTGCAGGCAGCAGGCTGCGTACTTTGCGCCCTTCATCTGTGATGTAGGCGCTTTCTTGCAGCAGGCGCACGACAGCGGCAAGCGCATCGTACTGGAAGCGCAGCTGGGCGCAATGCGGGATATCGACTACGGCATCTTCCCGTTCACTTCCAGCTCCAACACGCTGGCAGCCTACGCGCCGCTGGGTGCGGGCATCCCCAACTGCAAGCTTGACCATGTGGTGGGCGTGCTGAAAGCCTACTCCACCTGTGTGGGCGCTGGCCCCTTTGCAGCAGAGAATGCAATGGACGAAGCGTGGAACGAAAAGCTGCGCAAGGCCGGCGGCGAGTACGGCGCAGCCACCGGACGTCCCCGCCGGGTGGGTCCTTTTGACTGCGTTGCCAGCCGCTATGGCCTGCAATGTCAGGGTGCGGATAAGATCGCGCTGACCAAGCTGGACGTGCTGAGCAGCATGAAGCAGATCCCGGTCATCACCGGTTACAAGCTGGACGGCGTGGAAGTCCCCCGCTTCGACACCCTGTCCGACCTTGACCGTGTGCAGCCGGTGGTCACGCTGCTGCCCGGCTGGAACAAGGATATCTCCGGCTGCCGCAGCTGGGCAGAGCTGCCCAAGGAAGCCAAGGCCTATGTGGAGTTCCTTGAAAAGCAGCTGGGGCACGAGATTCAGTTCGTTTCCACCGGCGCCGAGCGCGAAAAGTTTGTGCTGAAGGGAGAATGGCTGTGAGACATTTTATTGAGCCCGGCAGCTTTTCTCTGGCTGAGCAGCTGGCACTGCTCGACCTTGCCGACCGGATGGAGGCTGACCCCGCGCCCTACGCCCACCTGTGTGACGGCCGCATTCTGGCCACTTTGTTCTACGAGCCCAGCACCCGCACCCGCCTTTCCTTCGAGTCGGCCATGCTGCGGCTGGGCGGCAAGACGCTGGGCTTTGCCGGGGCGCAGCTTTCCAGCGCCAGCAAGGGCGAAACGGTGGCTGATACCGCCCGCGTGGTGAGCAACTATGCAGACGTCATTGCCATGCGCCACCCCAAGGAGGGCGCACCGCTGCGGGCGTCCATGTATGCGCGTGTGCCCGTCATCAATGCAGGCGATGGCGGCCACGCCCACCCCTCCCAGACCATGATCGACCTGATGACCATTCGCCAGCGCAAAGGGCGGCTGGATCATTTGACCATCGGTTTCTGCGGCGACCTCAAGTTCGGCCGGACGGTGCACTCCCTCACCGCCGCGCTGAGCCAGTTCGAGGGCAACCGGTTCGTGTTCATCTCGCCCGAGGAACTGCGCATCCCGCAGTACGTCAAGGACGAGACCCTGACCCCGCTGCACCAGAACTACAAGGAGACCGCCGACCTTGAGGCCGAGTTGCCCGGGCTGGACGTGCTGTATATGACCCGCATCCAGCAGGAGCGCTTTTTCAACGAAGAGGACTATCTGCGGTTGAAAGGCTGCTATGCGCTGGACGAAAAGCTGCTGCAGCTGGCACCGCCCACCATGCCGGTGCTGCATCCGCTCCCCCGCATCGACGAGATCAAGCCGGACGTGGACAACGACCCCCGCGCCGCTTATTTCGATCAGGTGCATAACGGTGTGTATATCCGCATGGCCATTATACTGGCGCTGCTGGGCATCCCCGACCCGCTGACCGGGAAAAAGGTACTGGAAAGTATATAAGTTGTGAACAGGGCTGCTGCACAAAGTAACGTGCAGCAGCCCTGTTTTTGCGTCTGGTGATTCATGAAATGAAAATTTTTCCCGCTACCCCCGCAGCGGCGGGTCGGGCACAAAAATCATGGTGCCCCGGGCAGAAAAAAGCAGCTGCGGCATCATGCAGCTGTACCCCAGCCACAGCACCGCCAGAATGCACAGCACCAAAAGCACCCTGCGCAAAAGCACCGGATGCCGGGCGGGGGAATAGCGTTTTCTGCGGTCACGCTGCATAGGCTGTGCCCTCCTTTTTCAAGGCTTTGCCCAGTTTATGCCGCGGCAGAAAGAATTGTGCACCGGCGGGGTTTGTGGTAAGATAACAGGGAAGAACCACGGAGGAACTGCTTATGCTGACCATTACACTGCTGGGCACGGCTGCCACCATGCCGCTGCCGGAGCGCGCCCTGACCGCCGCTGTGGCGGAGTGCGGCGGGCACAGCCTGCTGCTGGACTGCGGCGAGGGCACCCAGACCGCCGCCCGCCGCGCCGGGGTGAACCTGATGCGCGCAGACGCTATCTGCCTGACCCACTACCACGGAGACCATATCTTTGGTCTGCCCGGGCTTTTGCAGACCCTTGGGGCGCAGGGGCGCACCCGTCCGCTGGTGCTGCTGGGGCCGGAGGGGCTTTTGGAGGTCTGGCGGGCAGTGTATGCCCTGACCGGGCCGCTGCCCTACGCAGTAAAGCCGCTGGTCTGCCGCGCCGGGCAGCCTGTGGCGCTGGATGCTCTTTCGGATGGATGGCTCGCCGGGGCAACGCTGCTGCCGGTGGCAACAAAGCACCGGGTGCGCAGTCTGGGCTACCGGCTGGACTTGCCCCGGGCAGGCAGGTTCGACCCGGAAAAGGCGCGGGCACTGGGCGTACCGGTGACCCAGTGGCGGCTTTTGCAGCGGGGACAGGCTGTCCCGCTGGCAGAGCGTATGGTGCAGCCCGCCGAGGTGCTGGGCGCGCCCCGCAAGGGGCTGCGGTTCGTCTTTTCCGGCGACAGTGCGCCCTGCCCGGCGCTGGAACAGGCAGCGCAGGGGGCAGACCTGCTGCTCTGCGATGCCACCTATGCCCTGCCGGAGCAGCAGGAGCAGGCCGCGCAGTGGGGGCACAGCACCTTTGGTCAAAGCGCGGCGCTGGCAGCAAAGGCTGGTGTAAAGCGGCTGTGGCTGGTGCACTATTCCCCCATGATCACCGACCCGGAGGAGCATCTTGCACAGGCGCAAAGCATCTTCCCGGCGGCAGAATGTGGTTTTGACGGCAAACGCATCACCCTGCATTACGAGGAGAACGAGGAATGAAGCTGACACTTGACCCCGGGGCAGCTGCCCTGCTGGACGCCCTGCACGCGGCGGGCTACGCAGCCTATGCCGTAGGCGGCTGCGTGCGGGACAGTCTTTTGGGACGCACCGCCCACGACTGGGACCTGTGCACCAGTGCCCTGCCGCAGCAGGTGATGGAGTTGTTCGGGACAGAGCAGTGCATCCCCACCGGCTTGCAGCACGGTACGGTCACCATCAAATACGGCGGGCAGCTGTACGAGACCACCACCTTCCGCACCGAGGGCAGCTATACCGATGGCCGTCACCCGGACGCGGTGCAGTTCGTACCGGACGTGCGGGAGGACCTTGCCCGGCGGGATTTTACCATCAACGCCATGGCGTATAATGAAGCCGAGGGGCTGGTAGACCCCTTTGGCGGGCAGGCAGATTTGCAAAACGGTCTGCTGCGGGCGGTGGGGGAGCCACAGCAGCGGTTTACTGAGGATGCACTGCGTATCCTGCGGCTGTACCGCTTTGCCGCAAGGTTCGGCTTTGCACTGGACGCAGCCACCGCCCGGGCGGCGCGGCAGATGGCACTGCACTTAGACTGCATCTCTGCCGAGCGCATTCAGGAGGAACTGGCAAAGCTGCTGGCTGCCCCGCAGCCGGGGGCGTATCTGGAACCCGCCGTGCTGGCTGTGGTGCTGCCGGAGCTGACCCCGGCGGCGCTTGAAGCCGCAAAGCCGGTGGTGGATGCCTGCCCGGCAGGGGAGGAAAACCTGCCGGTGCGCTGGGCTGCGCTGCTGGGCACTCTGGGCGAGGCCGATACCCGCCGGGTGCTCAAGCGGCTGCGCCGCTCCAACGCCTGCATCGAGGAGACCGCCGTGCTGGTGCGGGAAACGGCAGGGGAGGGCGTGTGCGGGAGCTTTCTCCTCGGACACGAATCGGGCCATTCCATCGCCCGCCCTACTGCCTGCGGCAGCAGGGTCCCACCCCAGCGGACGGTCCTCGGAGAAACTCCCGCACACGCGGGAGAGGTTGCCATCCGGCGGCTTTTAGGCCGATACGGGCTGTGCACCGTGGAGCGGCTGTGTGCGCTGTGCGCGGCGCTGCACCCGCAAGCTGCCTCGGAGTGCGCCCTTGCGGCGCAGCGGGCACGGCAGCTGGAGGCTGACGGCGTATGCTGCCGGGTGAGCCAGCTGGCGGTGAACGGACGCGACCTGATGGCGGCGGGCATCCCGGCAGGGCCTGCGCTGCGCCGGGTGCTGGAGACGCTGCTGGACGGCGTGATACGCGCAGAGTACCCCAACGAAAAACCGGCACTGCTGGCTGCGGCGCAGAAAATTATAGCGTCTTGACAAGCGGTTTATGCTGCGGTAGTATTATACTACTGCTTTAGTATGTTGAACCCATAAAAGGAGAACCTATGACCACTCAGAACCCTGCAAACCGTCCCCGCGCCCTCATTGCCATGAGCGGCGGCGTGGACAGCTCGGTGGCGGCCTGTCTGATGCAGCAGGCAGGCTACGACTGCACCGGCATCACCATGCGGCTTACCCACAACGAAACGCTGGGACAGTCCGGCTACCAGACCTGCTGCTCGGAAAAGGATATCGAGGACGCCGCCGAGGTGGCCTTTGCGCTGGATATGCCGTATCAGGTGCTGGATTTCACCGCCGATTTCCGGGCGCAGATCATTGAAAAGTTTATCCGCGTCTACGAGGCGGGCGGCACCCCCAACCCCTGCATCGACTGCAATAAATATATGAAGTTCCGCCACCTGCTGGACTGGGCGGAAGAACACGGCATGGAGTATGTGGTCACCGGCCACTACGCCCGGGTGGAGCAGGATGCAGCCACCGGCCACTGGCTGCTGAAAAAGGGCTTGGACGAGGGCAAGGATCAGAGCTATGTGCTGTATAACCTCACGCAGGAGCAGCTGGCACATATCCGCCTGCCGCTGGGGGCGCTGCACAAGACCGAGGTGCGAAAGATCGCGCAGGAGCACAGCTTTATCAACGCCCAAAAGCACGACAGTCAGGATATCTGCTTTGTGCCGGACGGCGATTATGCCCGCTTTATGGAGCAGTTTACCGGCAAGCACTACCCCGCCGGAGATTTTCTGGATCAGAGCGGCAAGGTGGTGGGTACCCACAGCGGCGCAGTGCGCTACACGCTGGGGCAGCGCAAGGGGCTTGGCCTTGCGCTGGGTGCGCCGGTGTACGTCTGCGGCAAGGATATGCAGGCCAATACCGTCACCGTCGGGCCGGAAAGCGAGCTGTTCGACCGCATCGTTTACGCAGAGGATGTGAACTGGATCGCCATTCCGGCGCTGACCGAGCCGCTGCGGGTCACCGCCCGCACCCGGTATCATCAGGCCGAGCAGCAGGCCACCGTCTACCCCGCAGAGAACGGTTTCCGGTTGGAATTCGACCAGCCTCAGCGTGCCCCCACCCCGGGGCAGGCTGCCGTGCTGTATCAGGGCGATGTGGTGCTGGGCGGCGGCACCATCACCCGCGTAGAAAAGTAAGGAGAACAAAATGCAGGATCAGTATTCCCGTACCCAGCTGCTGCTGGGTGCAGAGGCTATGGAAAAGCTGCACCACGCCCGGGTGGCAGTGTTTGGCATTGGCGGTGTGGGCGGCTATACGGTGGAGGCACTGGCACGCAGCGGCGTGGGCGCACTGGATCTGATCGATGACGATAAGGTCTGCCTGACCAATCTCAACCGTCAGATCATCGCCACCCGCAGCACGGTAGGGCAGTATAAGGTGGATGTGGCAGAACAGCGCATCCACGATATCGACCCCAACATCAAGGTGACCACCCACCGGTGCTTCTTTGGCCCGGAGACGCAGGACGACTTCGACTTTACCCAGTACGACTATGTGGTGGACGCCATCGACACCGTTACCGGCAAGCTGGCGCTGGTGATGAAGTGCAAGGAGGCGGGTACGCCCATCATCTGCTCCATGGGCGCAGGCAACAAGATGGACCCCACCCGCTTTGAGGTGACCGATATCTACAAGACCTCGGTCTGCCCGCTGGCCAAGGTGATGCGTACCGAGTGCCGCAAGCGCAAGATCAAGCACCTGAAGGTGGTCTACTCCAAGGAGCCTGTCATGACTCCCATCGAGGATGACTCCATCAGCTGCAAGAACTACTGCATCTGTCCCCCGGGCACCCAGCGCAAGTGCACCGCACGGCGCACTGTGCCGGGATCCAACGCCTTTGTACCCTCGGTGGCCGGTCTGATCATCGGCGGCGAGGTCGTCAAGGACCTCGTGGGCTTTGTACCGCTGAAGGGGTAAAACAGACCGCAGCATCCTTGCTGCGTGGGACGATTTGGAATGCGCTCCGCGTTGCTCTGCGCATCATCAGCGAAAGAACGATTTGAAATTTTGAGGTTCTGAAAAGCCCGCGGGCTTTTCAGAACCTCTTTTTCACGCTTTTTTACGCGCTGCAATGTTCCATAACATAAAATTGCAACCAATTTGCAATTTGGTATTGCAATTGGGAAGGATATCGTGTATAATCTTCCCTGCACGAAAATGCAAACTGATTGCAAATTGTTGAGAGACGACCCCCTGCGGGTCTTTGGAGCGATTATTTATGGAATTGTTTTTGGATGTTCTGGGCGAAACCTTGGTGGATACCGCCAAGATGCTGCCCTTTCTGTTTCTGGCCTACCTGCTGATCGAGTATATCGAGCACCGCCACGGCGAGCGCATCGAGGCGCTGCTGGCGGGCGGCGGGCGCTGGGGTGCTGTGCCGGGTGCGGTACTGGGCTGTGTGCCGCAGTGCGGCTTCTCCGCCATTGCGTCCAACTTCTACGCCTCCCGGGTCATCACGCTGGGCACGCTGATGGCGGTGTACCTTGCCACCAGCGACGAAGCGATCCCGCTGCTGGTGTCCATGCCCGCTTACTGGGATAAGCTGGCCGTCCTGATGGTCATCAAGGTGGTGTACGCCATTGTGGTGGGCTTTGTGCTGGATTTTGTGCTGCGGGGCGTGCTGCCCAAGGGGCTGCGGGGCGGCTACACCGGCCATGCGGACGAGGTGGACTGCCACGAGGAGCACAATGATGCCGAGGGCAACGAAAAGCCCATCTGGCAGGCGGCGCTGCGCCATACGCTGGAGATCTTTGTGTTCATCTTCGCCTTCAGTCTGGTGTTCGGCATGATCGTGGAGGGCGTGGGCGAGGACGTATTCGCCGAAATGCTGGGCGGCATGGGCTTCTTCCAGCCGGTGGTAGCGGCTCTGGTGGGCTTGATCCCCAACTGCGCCGCCAGCGTGCTGCTGACCCAGCTGTATGTGGAGGGTGCGCTGCGCTTTTCCAGCCTTGTGGCGGGTCTGTGCACCGGTGCGGGTGTGGGCTTGGCTGTGCTGTGGCGCGCTAATCCCTCGTGGAAGCAGAACCTCTTCATCACCGGCCTGACATGGGCTGCCGGTGCCTTTGTGGGCGTGGCGATGCAGGTGGTCGTGGCGGTGTTTGCCTGATAAGGAAAGATATTTTGAATTTCGGGACAGTGGGATGCCTGCGGGTATTCTGCTGTCCCATTTTTCTTTTCTCCCTCTCCCGCTGGACTTTGAAATGTGTTATACTGGGAGAAAACGATGCACACAGGAGAGATGACCATGCAATATAAGATTCTGGCAAGCGATTACGACAACACGCTGATGCCCTTTGGGGAAGCAAAGCCCCGCCCGGCGGTGGTAAAGGCGGTAAAAAAGCTGCAAGCCGCCGGGGGTAAGTTTGTGCTCAGCACCGGCCGCTCCTACCCGGGTATCCGGGATAAAAACCAGCTGGGCGGCATCCGGTACGACTACGCCATTACCTGCAACGGTGCCTGCGTGGTGGACGGGCAGGGCAACGTGATAGCCGAACATCCGCTTACCAGCGAGGAGATGTATGTGCTGGTGGATTTTTGTGAGGATTATAACTACCCGCTGCAATTCAACTTCCGGGATGCCTATTACGCCTACTGCGAGTACGAGTATCTGCACACCGGCTATCAGATGATGAATAGCCCCGGGCTGGACTGCGTGGACGGCGAGGATCAGGACAGGCATCTTTTGGATATGCCCCACGCCGCCTTTGCCGCCATGCCGCCGCAGGAAGTGGAGCGCTTCCACGAAAAATACGGCTACCTTGGCCTGCACTGGATGCAGACGGGCGCGCAGAACGCGGACGGCTACTGCTACTACGATATCGTGCGCGGCGGCATGGATAAGGGCGTAGGGCTTGCCGACCTGTGTGCACAGATGGGGCTTACGCTGGCAGATGCCGTGGCTGTGGGTGATTCTGCCAACGATGTGGGAATGCTGAAAGTCGCGGGCCTGAGTGCCTGCATGGCAAACGGCACCCCGGACGCCAAGGCCGCTGCCGACCGGATCATCGGGGACGTGCGGGAGGACGGCGTGGCGGCGCTGATCGAGGAGCTGTGGTTCGACGGCCCCCGCGCGGAGCCCTCCGGCAAGGACTTTGGCTCTGCATGGGGCAATATTGAAAGCGCAGGCGGCAGCTTATGAGCTTTGCACCGGTGTACGATGACCGCAGCCGGGCGCTGATCTTGGGCACATGGCCCAGCCCCAAAAGCCGGGAGATGGCCTTTTACTACGGCCATCCGCAAAACCGGTTCTGGCCGCTGCTGGCGGCGTTGACCGGGGAGCCGCTGCCCGTGCGGGAGGATATCGCCGCCAAAAAGCAGTTGCTTTTGCGCCACGGGCTGGCGCTGTGGGATACGCTGGAAAGCTGCACCATCACCGGCGCATCGGATGCCTCCATCCGGGATGTGGTGCCCAACGATATCGCCGGGCTGCTGCGCAAAGCGCCCATCCGGGCGGTGTTCTGCAACGGTGCCACAGCTTACCGTATCTACACAAAATATCAGCAGCCGCTTACCGGCATCCCGGCTGTCCGTCTGCCAAGTACAAGCCCCGCAAACGCCGCCTGCAGCCCCGCCCGGCTGGAGGAGATTTGGGGCGCTGCGCTGGCGGACTGGATCGTAAAATGATGACAAGGCTGTAAATTCTTTTGCGGGATACTTGCGTTTTTTTGCGGACGTTGTATTATGGATATCATAAGGGGCGCACTGCCCCGGACAAGGAGAAATGACCATGAGCAAGATCATCCGCACCCAAAAGCCCAGCGTGCTGCCTTTTTACGCTATGGCGCTGGTGTTTGTGGTGCTGTGCGCGGTGCTGCCGGTATACAAATTATGGGCGCTGCTGGTGGCGCTGGGCGGTGCCGCCGTGGCCTTTGGTGTGGCAAAAAAGACCTGCCCGCCCCGGGTGGTGGAGCACGAGGTACCCTTCCACACCGGTGTGGAGGATGTGGACCAGATGCTGACCGATATCCAGCAGAAGCTGGACACCCTGCACGCACTGAACGAGGCTTTGCCCGATCCGCAGCTGTCTGCCGCCATGACCCGCATGGAAAAGGCGGGACGCTCCATCGTGGAATCCGTGGAAGCAAACCCCGCCAAGGCAAAGCAGGTGCGCCGGTTTGCCAACTACTATCTGCCGGACGCCGTAAACGTTTTGCAGCAGTACGCAAAGCTTGCAAAGCAGGGTGTGCGGGGCGAGAACGCCGCCGCCATCCGCGCCGAGGTGGAGCACAACGCCGCCTCCATTGCCACGGCTTTTGAAAACCAGCTGGATGCCCTGTACGCGGCAGAGAGCATGGACCTGTCCGCAGACCTGACCGTTTTGCAGAATATGCTGAAAGGACAGGGTCTGAGCAAGTAAAACCAGAATATCCCTTCGGGATTTTGAAAGGAAGGAATCACTTATGGCTGACAATACTCTGAACTTTGATCTGGATGCCCCCGCAGTGCCCACCCTGACGC
>NZ_PXUP01000014.1 GCF_003324185.1 Faecalibacterium prausnitzii | reverse complement strand
CGCTCAGGACGCAATCGCTTGCGTCCTGTGTGAATTACTTTGTTTGGAATTGTTTACCGTGTTTTTCCAACACGAAAATAGGTTCCGTTACAAGTTCTTTCGATATTGTTCAATTTTCAAGGTCCTGTGCGCCGCAGCCTTGCGGCTGACGACTTGATTATTTTACCACAGAAGCGGTTTTTTGTCAAGCACTTTTTTGAGAAGCTTTTGAAGTTTTCTGAACTTGGAGCGCTTCAGGTTTCTCGGTATCAGCCGGAACTTTTCAGCGTCTATTGGTTCTTTTCAAGGGCTTCCTGCTGAGGCTTCAGAAGTCATTCTTTTGTCTCAGCGCTTGGCGCTCACATATAGTACCATACCGCAACCACTTTTGCAAGCCTTTTTTACATTTTTTTCGCCTTTTTTTGCACTTTGTATACATCATCCAGTTTTTCGCTCAGTTTCAGGGTTTGTTTTGAGCTTTCTTTCACCATTTCTGCGCAAAAACAGCCGCCGCACAAAAAGTGCAGCGGCTGTTGCCTTAGGATTCAGTTCTTTTCTTCCTGCTTCATCTCCCGCAGGGTCAGCCAGACCGCTGCCGCCAGCATCGGCAGCGCTGCGATCAAGCCAATGGGCATGGGACCCAGTACATTATAATAAGCATCCGCCGGGGTAACCAGCACCTGCGGCAGCGCTGCAATGGCATTGAACGCTCCATGCGCAATGGCGGGCACCCAAATGCACTCCGTTTTCTCGTAGAGGATATCCAACAGGGTGTTCAGGGCAAAGCAGACCACGCACCACACCACCAGACCCAGCAGGGGTGCGCCCAAGTAATTGGTACCGTATTCGTAGCCCACCAGCAGCATCAGCGGCCAATGCCAGACGCCCCACACAACGCCACCCAGCAGACGGCCATTCAGCAGACCGAACCGCTCCTTCAGGCGGGGCATCATATAGCCGCGCCAGCCGACCTCCTCGCCCAGTGCGGGGAACATATTGATGGCTGGGGCAAGGAGCACCGCAAACAGCCCGTTTTGCAGCAGATAACTGAGGGTGGAGACCCCCAGCTGACTGCGCAGAGTCTGGGCGTCCATCTCACCGCCGTAGGCGGCTACCAGCCAGCTGCCGGAAAAGTCCAGCCGGGAGGGGAACACGGCAAAATACAGCACCGCACCCAGCAGAGTGAGCACCGCCGGGCCGAACCATGCCGCCAGCCAGAACCGCCGCTTGCCCTGCACCTTCCAGCCGATGCCGGTGGGCTGGCGCAGAAATGCCTTTTGCACCAGCAGTACCGCCAGCAGCGGGCAGAACATGGTAACGATGAGCGCCAGCTGATACAGCACGGCATTATTCTGCTGCAAAAGCGCCATGCAGCCGCCGACCTGACACAGCCACGCCATGCCGAAGGCGAACAGGAAGTACAGGCCGAAGCCCTGTTTTTCTTTTGCTGTCATACGAACTTCACCGCCGTTCCGTAAGCGATCACCTCTGCCGCGCCCTGCATGACGCTGGCGGAGGCGTACCGCATTCCCACAATGGCATCCGCGCCAAGGCTTTCCGCGTCCTTGACCATGCGCCCGGTGGCGATCTGCCGGGCTTCGGTAAGCATCTCGGCATAGTCAGTCACTTCGCCGCCCACAAGGGTGCGGAAACCGGCCATCATGTCGTGGCCGAGGTTGCGGCTCTGCACCGTGCTGCCCCGCACCACACCCAGCGCTTCCAGCTTTTTGCCCGGGATCTCGTTAATAGTTACGATAAGCATCTTCTTCTCCCTTTCCGATCTCTTCGATCCGATCCAGCAGCACCTTCAGGGTGCCTACGATGCAGCCCGCCGGGATGCCGAACATCACCACCAGCAGCGGCAGCGGCGGGGCATCCTGCGGATCGGTATAGATTGCCCAGCCCATGATCGCCATTACAAAAGCCATCATGGTCACAAAAAGGGCGGCACCGATGCAGGCACCCCGGATGCGGCGGGTCTTTTGGTCGGTACGTTCAATGTTCACAAAAGTCACTCCCTGTTCTTCCCGTGCGGTCAGACGCGCCAGCGTCTGCTCCACATCCAGTTGTTCCAGAGGGCCGTTCTCCTGTTGGAGCAGCGTGCAAAAACCGATTGCTTCTTCCAAGTCGGCGCGGCGGCTGCGCAGACGTTCCAGCTGCTGGCTCATGCCCTCGGCCAGCGTGCGCTGCCCTTCCAGCATCTCCCGGATCTCTGCCAGCGGCACGTCCAGCTTACGCAGCAGCTTGATGCGGCGCAGGCGCTCCACATCCGCCTGCGAGTAACTGCGGTAGCCGTTGCCCGGCTCCCGGCTGGGGCTGATAAGCCCCTCTTCCTCGTAAAAACGGATGTTCTTTTTGGTCACGCCGACGGCGGCTTCCACTTCGTTGATCTTCATGGGTCACGACCCCCTCCTTACGGGAGTATTCTACACCTTCCACAAAGGGGAAGGTCAAGCCTTTTTGCAAAAAGAGCCGCCGCACAAGGTCGTACAGCAGCTCCTTCCTTTAAAAATAGCACTTGATCTGGAAACGGTCGGCGTTGTCCTGCTTTTTCTCCACCACGATATGCTCGTGGTTGAAGTCAAAGTGCACCGGGGTGCACAGGTCGGTGTTGCGGGTCAGGCGCAGCAACTCCTGCACACGCTTCTTTTCCTCCGGCACATAGAACAGGTAGCTTACGCCCTCCTTTTTGGCGCGGCCGGTGCGGCCGATGCGGTGGGTGTAGTGCTCGTTCTCGCTGGGCACATCATAGTTGATGACAGCATCCACATCCGAGACGTCAATACCGCGGGCAGCCACATCCGTAGCCACCAGAATGGCCAGCTTGCCGTCCCGGAAGGCCTGCATGATCTGGTTGCGCTCCTTCTGGGAGAGGTCGCCGTGCAGGCAGTCCACCGAGAAGCCCAGCCGTGCCAGCTGATTTGCCAGCGTGGCGGTGTTGAACTTGGTATCGCAGAACACCATCACCCGCTTGTATCCCTCGCCGATGATGATCTGTGCCAGATCCGACAGCTTGTTGCGGCCGGAGGTCTCCAGCATATACTGGGTGATCTTGGGCTGGCTCTCCTCCCGGGGCTGCACGGTGATCTCCTCGGCGTTGTGCTGGTACAGCCAGCCGATATCCATCACCTCGCGGCTGATGGTGGCGGAGAACATGGACAGCGCCTTGCGTGCCTTCATCATCTCGATGATGTGGCGCACATCCTTATAAAAGCCCATGTTTAGCATCTCGTCGGCCTCGTCCAGCACGATCTGGGTCACATGGGAGATATCAATGCTGTGGTGTTTATAGTGATCCATCAGCCGTCCCGGGGTAGCTACCACGATCTGGCAGCCCTCGGCCAGACGCTTTGCCTGCTTTTCCATATTGGCGCCGCCGTACACACAGGCCACCTGCACCTCGGGCATAAAGTAGGTGAGGTTGGTCAGCTCCTCGGCGATCTGCTGGGCAAGTTCCCGGGTGGGTGCCATAATAACGGCCTGCGGGTATTTATTTTCCGGCTGGATATGCTCCACCACCGGGATGCCGAAGGCACAGGTCTTACCGGTGCCGGTGGGTGCCTTGGCGATGACATCATGCCCGGCCAGCATGAGGGGGATGGTCTTTTCCTGAATCTCGGTCATTTCGGCAAAGCCCATGCGTTCCACGGCCTTGTGGATGGCTTCGCTGCACTGCAACTCGCTGTAAAGCATTTGGACAACTCCGTTCTTTGTGGCGTTTTTCTCGTTGCAACAAGTATAGCATGAAATGCCGCGCTTGTCAGCAGAGAAACAAAAAGAACCGCACCCGGGGTCACGGGTACGGTTCTCAGTGTGCAGGATCAGGCGGTCTCTTCCACGCTCTTCTTGCCGGCTTCCAGCTTCTGCTTGAAGCGGCCGCTGGCCTTGAAGCCGGGGATGGAGGTGGACTCCAGCTGGCTGGAGACCTTGGTCTTGGGGTTGGTGTAAGCCTTCGGCTTGCGGGGACGCATCTCAAAGCGGCCAAAGCCGGCGATGGTCACCTTTTCGTCAGCGCGCAGGCAGTCCGCGATCTGGTCAAACATTGCATCCATCGTGGTCTCGACCTGAGCTTCGGTAAAGCCGGTCTTGCGTGCCACGGTTTCGATCATCTGGGAACGGGTCATGTATCGATATCCTCCTGGAATGTCCAAAAGTAACGTCTTTTGGCAAATTTTGCGTTGTTGAGTATAACATATTTATCGCACTGTTTTCGATGGATTGCGCACGAAATGCAGTTTATTGCACACGAACCGTATTCAGTTCCGTGCACCCCGCACAAATACAGCGCCCACCGTTTCGGCAGGCGCTGTAAAGGGCTATTTTATGCGGGTCTCAGGGCTTATTTGCCGCGGTACAGAGTGGCGATATCCACCAGCGGGATGTTTGCCAGGCTGTGCTCGCTGCGCAGGCAGTCCACCAGAGAAGCGGCGGTATCCACTGCGGTGATGCAGGGGATGCTCAGCTCCACGGCCTTGCGGCGCAGGCGGACGGAATCGCGCCGGGGGTCACGGCCCTTGGCGCTGGTGGAGAACACATAGTCCACCAGACCGCTCTGCAGCAGATCTACGATGTTGGGTGCCTCGCCGGAGATGTTGCGCACCTCGTTGCAGGGGACCATGTGCTTGTTGAGCCATGCACAGGTGCCGGAGGTACCGTAGAGCTTATAGCCCATATCCTTCAGCTTCCATGCAATATCCACGAACTCGGGCTTATCGCTGTCCTTCACGGTGAAGATGCAGCAGCTGCCCGGGCCGGGGGTCTTGAAGGTATAGCCTGCACCGATCAGACCCTTGAGCAGGGCATCGTGGTAGTTGGGCGCAATACCCAGCACCTCGCCGGTGGACTTCATCTCGGGGCCGAACTGGGTATCCACGGCGTGCAGCTTTTCAAAACTGAACACGGGTACCTTTACCGCCACATAGGGGGCGTTGGGGTGCAGACCAGTGCCGTAGCCCATATCCGTCAGCTTCTCGCCCAAGCAGCAGCGCACGGCCATATCCACCATGGGCACACCGGTGACCTTGGAGATGTAAGGCACGGTACGGGAGGAGCGGGGGTTCACCTCGATGACGTACACACGGCCATGGGAGACGGCATACTGCACATTGACCAGACCGGTGACGTGCAGCTCGCGGGCAAAGCGGCCAGTATAGTCCACCATGGTGTCGATCTCGTCCTGCGTCAGGTGCTGTGCCGGGTAGACACAGATGGAGTCGCCGGAGTGCACGCCGGTGCGCTCCACCTGCTCCATGATGCCGGGGATCAGGAAGTTTTCGCCGTCGCAGATGGCGTCCACCTCGCACTCGGTACCCATGATGTACTTATCCAGCAGCACCGGGTGATCCATGTCAACGTGCTCGGTGATAACGCCCATGTACTCGATGATGTCCGCGTTGTTGTAGGCCACGATCATGTTCTGACCGCCCAGCACATAGGAGGGGCGCATCAGCACCGGCAGACCGATCTCCTCGGCAGCGGCCAGAGCCTCGTCCAGATTGAACACGGTACGGCCCGGAGCGCGGGGGATGTTGCAGCGCTCCAGCAGCTCGTCAAAGCGCTCACGGTCCTCGGCCTCGTCGATGGCGTCCGCCGGGGTGCCCAGAATGGGCAGACCGATCTCGTCCATGTGCTTGGCCAGCTTGATGGCGGTCTGTCCGCCGAACTGCACCACGCAGGCATCCGGCTTTTCGGTGGCGATGATGTTGTCCACGCTCTCCGGGTTCAGCGGGTCGAAGTACAGACGGTCGCCGGTATCAAAGTCGGTGGAGACGGTCTCGGGGTTGTTGTTGACCAGAATGGCTTCGCAGCCGTTCTTTTTCAGCGTCCATACGCAGTGCACCGAGCAGTAGTCGAACTCGATGCCCTGACCGATACGGATGGGGCCGGAGCCAAAGACCAGAACCTTCTTCTTTTTAGGCTCACCCTTGGCAGCAGTCTCGGCTTCCTTCTCAGCGATGAAGCCTGCGGCCTCGTTGTCGCCATCGTAGGTGGAGTAGAAGTAGGGGGTATTTGCAGAGAACTCGGCAGCGCAGGTATCCACCATCTTGAAGCCGGCGCGGTAGTTCTCCACGGGCAGGGTGTCCACCTTTGCCAGACGGCGGATGGTCTTATCCTGGAAGCCGTACTTCTTGGCAGTCTTGTACTGCTCCAAAGACAGCTGGCCGTTGCACTGTGCCAGACCCTTTTCCAGATCTGCCAGATGCTGCATCTTGTCCAGGAACCACCAGTCGATCTTGGTGATATCGTAGATGACCTTGTGGTCGATGCCGCGCTTCAGTGCTTCGTACACGCAGAACACGCGCTCGGCGTCCTGAACGTGCATATGCTCCACCACTTCCTCGTCGGTCAGCTCCTCAAAGGGCTTGTGGGTCAGGGTGTCCATGCCCAGCTCAATGGAGGAAACAGCCTTCATCATGGCGGCTTCAAAGCTGTTGCCGATGCTCATCACCTCGCCGGTAGCCATCATCTGGGTGCCCAGAGACTTGTCGGCGTAGACGAACTTATCAAACGGCCACTTCGGGTACTTGACCACGATGTAGTCCAGCGCAGGCTCGAAGCAGGCGCAGGTCTTGCCGGTAACGTCGTTGGTGATCTCGTCCAGCGTGTAGCCGATGGCGATCTTGGTAGCCACCTTGGCAATGGGGTAGCCGGTAGCCTTGGAAGCCAGCGCAGAGGAGCGGGACACACGGGGGTTGACCTCGATGACCGCGTAGTCGAAGCTGTCCGGCTTCAGAGCGAACTGGCAGTTGCAGCCGCCCTCGATGCCCAGCTCGGTGATGATATCCAGTGCGGCAGTACGCAGCATCTGGTACTCGTGGTCGGTCAGGGTCTGGGAGGGAGCCACGACCACCGAGTCACCGGTGTGGATACCCACGGGGTCGAGGTTTTCCATGTTACATACGGTGATCACGTTGCCCTTGTGGTCGCGCATCACCTCGTACTCGATCTCTTTCCAGCCGGCGATGCACTTTTCCACCAAAATCTGATGGATGGGAGAAAGGCGCAGGCCGTTGGTGCCGATCTCGATCAGCTTTTCGCGGGTCTCGCAGATGCCGCCGCCGGTACCGCCCATGGTAAAGGCCGGACGCACGATGACCGGGTAGCCAATGCGGTCGGCGCAGTCCAGTGCGTCCTGCAGGTTCTCCACCACCTCAGAGGGGATGATGGGCTGGTGCAGCTTTTCCATGGTCTCCTTGAACAGCTCGCGGTCCTCGGCACGGTCGATGGTCTCGGGATTGCAGGCCAGCAGACGGATGCCGGTGCGGTCCAGATAACCGGAGCGTGCCAGCTCCATGGACAGGTTCAGACCCATCTGACCGCCGAGGTTGGGCAGCACGGAGTCCGGCTTTTCAATGTCCAGAATGCGCTCCACGACTTCCAGCGTCATGGGCTCGATATACACATGGTCGGCCACGTCCGGGTCGGTCATGATGGTAGCGGGGTTGGAGTTCAGCAGAACGGTCTCGATGCCCTCTGCTTTCAGGGCGCGGCAGGCCTGCGTGCCGGAGTAGTCAAACTCCGCAGCCTGACCAATGATGATAGGGCCGGAGCCAATGACCAGCACTTTTTTGATTCTGGGGTCCTTCGGCATTTCAGCGTGCCTCCTTTGCTGCTTTGACGTTGTTCAGGAAGCGGTCGAACAGGAATTCGGTGTCCTTGGGGCCGCCGTTTGCTTCCGGGTGGAACTGCACGGTAAAGCAGTTCCACTTTTTGTACTTGATGCCCTCGCAGGTGCCGTCGTTGGCGTTCACCTGTGCCACCTCGCCCATCTCGGCGGGCAGCTCCTCGCCCACGACCGCATAGCCGTGGTTCTGGCTGGTGATAAAGGTGCGGCCGGACTCAAAGTCGGTCACAGGCTGGTTGGCACCGCGGTGGCCGTACTTCAGCTTCATGGTCTTGGCACCGGCTGCCAGTGCGGACAGCTGGTGACCCAGACAGATGCCGAAGGTGGGGATGTTCAACTCAAAGATGTGCTTGAGGTTCTCGATGACCTCCACCGGCTCGGCGGGGTCGCCGGGGCCATTGGACAGCATGATGCCGTCCGGGGCAAGGGCCTTGATCTGGTCTGCCGTTGCAAAGGCGGGCATCACGGTCACCTTGCAGCCGCGCTTGACAAGGCAGCGCACGATGTTGCGCTTGCAGCCGTAGTGCATCAGCACGATATGGGTCTCGCCTTCCGGGTTGAACACCTCGGGTGCGGCGCAGGTCACGTTCTTTACAGCATCGGTCACGGCGTAGGCGCGGATCTCGGCCAGCAGTGCCTCGGTCTCGGCCTTATTGGCCGGGTCGGCGGGGTCAAAGGTGGTCAGGATGGCGCCGTTCATCACGCCGCTCTCCCGGATGATGCGGGTCAGGTGGCGGGTGTCGATGCCCTCGATGCCGATGGTATTGTTCTTTTTCAAAAAGCTGTCCAGCGTCTCCTCACAGCGCCAGTTGGAGGGGGTGGTACAGGCTTCGCGCACGATGTAGCCCTTTGCCCAGATGCGGTCGGACTCCATATCATCGTGGTTCATGCCGTAGTTGCCGATGAGGGGATAGGTCTGGGTGATGATCTGGCCGTAGTAGCTGGGGTCGGTCAGGGTCTCCTGAAAGCCCACCATGCCGGTGGAGAACACCACCTCGCCCACGGTCACGCCCTGCGCGCCCACGGACTGTCCGGCAAAGACCATGCCGTTTGCCAAAAGAAGATATGCGTTCATAGTTTTCCTCGTTTCAACAAAAGCTTTCAGTTTACAGGGTCTGCTTTGCTTCCTGCTTCATCTTGCGGCTGCCCAGATGCACCAGCGGCAGCTTGCCCTCCTTGCAGATGGGGCACTCCTCCGGGGTATAGTTGGGCAGGTCCAGCTTCAGGGCGCTGGCCAGAATGGGGATGGGAGACGGAGCCTCGGGCTTGGTGCGGTCCACCACACAGGTGATGCCAAGGCAGATGCCGCCGGCCTCTTCGATGACGCGCTTGGTCTCCAGAGAGGAGATGCCGGTGGTCACCACGTCCTCGGCGATGATGCACTTTTCACCCGGGTGGATGGCAAAGCGCTTCAGGCACATCACGTTGTCCACGCGCTCGGTAAAGATGGCGCGCTTGCCGGTCTGGCGGGCCAGCTCGTAGGCGTACACGATGCCGCCCATGGCAGGGCCGACGATGACGTCCACATCCATCTCCTTGACCTTGTCAGCCACAGCCTTCATCACCTCGGCGCAGCGGTCCGGGTACTGCTGCAGATAAGCCATCTGGCAGTATGCGCCGGAGTGCCGGCCGGAGGACAGCAGGAAGTGACCCTCCAGAAATGCGTCACAGCTCTTCAGAATTTCAAGTGCTTCACTCATTGTACTTCTCCCTCTCTTTTCAGTGGTGTATATTCCTTTGGGTGGTATTGTACCACGCTTTTACACTATTTGCAAATTTATGCGCCAAGTTTTATTTTATGCGCATAATTGTAGATATTTTATGGATATATCCATTTTTATTCTGCATGACGGGCGCAGCCGCGGATCTCGTCCAGCGTTTTCACACCGTTCTTGTCCATCCATGCTGCCATCTCGTTGGCAATGGTCTCCATCGCGCGGGGGTTTGCAAAGTTTGCGGCGCCCACCTGCACTGCGGTGGCACCTGCCATGATGAACTCCAGTGCATCACGGCCGGTGGCAATGCCGCCCAGACCCACCACCGGGATGTTCACGGCACCCACGGCCTGCCATACCATGCGCAGGGCGATGGGGCGCACCGCCGGGCCGGACAGACCGGCAAAAATGTTGTTGAACACCGGGCGGCGCTTTTCCAGATCAATGGCGCAGGCCTGGAAGGTGTTGGTCAGGCTGATGGCGTCCGCACCGGCGGCCTCCACAGCCTTGCACATCTCGGGGATGTTCTCGGCCTGCGGGCTCAGCTTGACCATCAGGGGCTTTTTGCAGGCAGCGCGCACCATGCGCACCACCTCACCGGCAGCTTCGGCTTTCACACCGTAGGCCATGCCGCCCACCTTGACGTTGGGGCAGGAGATGTTCAGCTCCACGATGTCCACTGCGCTTTCGCTCAGCATCGCAGCGCCTTCCACATACTCTTCCTCGCTGTGGCCGCCAAGGTTTGCAATGGCCACCGTGCCGTACTTCTGCTTCAGTTCCAGCATCTCGGGCAGCTCCACGTCAATAAAGTGCTGCACGCCGGGGTTCTGCAGGCCGATGCTGTTGATGAGGCCGGAGGGGGTCTCCCACAGGCGCTCGCCCTTGTTGCCGTACTGGCCGTGCAGGGTAAGCCCCTTGCCGGAGATGCCGCCGATTTTAGCAAAATCGGCCAGTTCCTCGTACTCCACACCGTAGCCCACAGTGCCGGATGCGCCGATGACCGGGCTGTTCATCACAAAGCCCAGCAGGTTGGTTTTCAGGTCTGCCATCAGAAGAACACCTCCGTTGCGTCAAATACAGGGCCGTTCTTGCACACGCTCTTGCCCTCGCCGCCCTTGGTCTCGCAGGTGCAGCCAAGGCAGGCGCCAATGCCGCAGGCCATCTTCTTTTCCATGCTCACAAAGCAGGGGGTGCCTTTTTCCGCACACAGGCGGGCGGCGTTCTTCATCATCACGGTGGGGCCGCACACCAGCACCACGTCGTAATCGGCGGGGTCGTACAGCTGGGTGACAAAGCCGTGGAAGCCCACCGCACCGGTATCGGTGGACACCTTGACGAGGTTTGCGATGCTGCGGTACTCCTCCATGCAGTAGGGGGTGTCGCGGAAGCCAAAGAACACATCCGGCTTTGCCCCGGCAGCGGCCAGCTCGCGGGTAAGCTGGAACATGGGCGCGGTGCCGATGCCGCCGCCCACCACGGCGATCTTTTTATACTTGCTCAGGATGTCCGGCACATCAAAGCCGTTGCCCATGGGGCCGGTAAGCTGGAAGGTATCCTGCTGCTTGAGCTGTGCCAGCTTTTCGGTGCCCTCGCCCACCACCTGATACAAAAACTCGATGGTGCTGCTGTCCGGGTTCCAGCGGTGCACGCTGATGGGACGGGACAGGAAGGGGGCCTCGTCTGCGCCCCAGGAGCGCAGGGTGAAGAACTGGCCTGCGTGGGGGGCGTGGTCGCGGTCCGGCCACACCACGGTCAGCAGGCGGATGTCCGGGGCAATGACCTCATTGCGCAGGACGGTGGCTTCACAGCAGGCTGCACGCATGAGCAATGGCCTCCTTCATGTTCACACACTCATTGTAAGCGGCCTCGTCAAAGGCAACGCCCGGCTGCTTTTTGTAAGCCAGCAGGATGCCGCGGCTGGAGTTGACCACGCCGCCGTTGCCCTTGGTCAGGTACTGGGCGATATCCTCGGCCTTGCCGCCCTGTGCGCCGTAGCCGGGGATCAGGAAGAAGCTGTCCTGATACTTTGCGCGGATCTCGGTGGCTTCCTCGATATGGGTGCCGCCGATGACCAGACCGATGGAGGAGTAGCCGTGCTCGCCCATGTAGTCCTTGCCCAGCGCATTCAGCTTGTCGCCCACCAGATCGTAGACGTGGCGGCCGTCGGCCAGCTTCTCGTACTCAAAGTCCTTGGCACCGCCGTTGGAGGTGCGGCAGAGCACGAACATACCCTTGCCCTGCTTTTCGGCGTAGGGCAGATAGGGGCTGATGGAGTCCAGACCCATGTAGGGTGCCAGCGTAACGAAATCGCTCTCAAAATCGCCGGTGAAGTGACCCATGGCGTACATCTCGGCGGTCTTGGCGATATCGCCGCGCTTGATATCCGCGATCACCGGCACACCGGCCTCGCGCACAGCCTTCAGGGTGTCAGCGTAGGCCTTCATGCCCTCCAGACCCAGCGACTCATAATAAGCGATCTGCACCTTGTAGCAGCCGGCCACAGCCTTGGTGGCATCAATGAGCTTTTTGTTGAAGCGCACGATGTTCTCGCCCTTGGTCAGGGTGCTGTCCACAAAATCGGCGGGCAGGTAGCTGAAATCGGTGTCCAGACCCACGCACACCGGGCCGCGAGCCTCCACAGCTTCGTACAGTTTGTCCATGTTCGTCATTTGGGTGTCCTCCTATTTGTTCTCTGTTATATTAGGTATCGTTATATCGCATCTTGTAAGCGTCCTCGCCCTCTCAGCCTCACTTCGTTCGGCAGCTCTCCCAAAGGGAGAGCCAAGCCACTTGCCGTAAGGCTTTGCCTGAGAGGGTTTCGTTCTTTTTACTCCTCGGCCTGATAGGTGATCTTACCGGCCTTGATGGTGGCAAACACCTTGCCGTAGAGCTGTACACCGTCAAAGGGGGTGTTGTGGCTCTTGGAGTGCAGCTTTTCCTTTTCCACCGTGTAGGGGGTGTCCAGATCCACCAGCACAAAGTCGGCATCGAAGCCCGGCTCCAGCTGACCCTTGGCAAGACCCAGGATCTCGGCGGGGCGTGTGCTCATCAGATGCACCAGCAGCTCCAGCGGCAGACCCTCCTGCTTGCAGAGCTTGGTGTAGCACACGCCGAAGGCGGTCTCGCTGCCCACCATACCGGCCATGCCCTTCAGCTTATCTTCCTCAGAGTGAGGTGCATGGTCGGTGGCAATGGCGTCCACGATGCCGGTGCGGATGCCCTCCACCAGCGCCTCCACGTCATCGGCGGTGCGAATGGGCGGGTTGACCCGGTAGTCGCAGGTATCGTTGGTGAACCACAGGTGGTGGGGAGTCACCTCACAGGTGACGGGTGCGCCCCGCAGCTTTGCCATACGGATGGCGTCCAGCGCGCCCCGGGTGGACACATGGCACATGTGCAGCCGGGTCTGGTAATACTCGCTCAGCCAGCAGTTGCGCACCGTCTCGATATCCTCGGCAAGACGGTAGTCCCACGGGCTGATCTCCATATCCTCGGCGTGGCTCATGACCGTGATGTCCTTCTGGGTGCAGATGGCAAAAGCCCGCGCCATGGTGGCGTTATCCTGCACGCCATGGCCGTCCTCGGTGATGAACTTCACGCTGGCGGGCAGGGTCTTGAGGTGGTCGATGCTCACACCGTCAAAGTTCTCGGTGATGGAGACGGTCTGGTTTGCATCGCACAGCCCCACCTCGGCGGCTTTCTGCTCCACCATCATGGCCTGTGCGGCGGAAGAGCAGACGGGCTTTGTGTTGGGCATCAGGTTTACAAAGGTGTAACCACCGGCGGCGGCGGCGCGGCTGCCGGTCTCGATGTCCTCCTTGTACTCAAAGCCCGGGGTGCGCCAGTGGCAGTGCAGGTCCACAAATGCGGGCAGCACCGTCAACCCACCGGCATCCACCACCGTCTCGTTCTCGGCGGCAAGGGCGGAAAGATCCTGCCCTACGGCAGCGATCTTGCCATCCTTTACATAGATCTCGAGCGGCCGTCCCTCGGTGTTCACAGCGTTTGTCAGCAGCATCGCGATTCCCTCCTGTAATGGTATTTTTGTGTATCAAACGCCCGAAAACGGGCAAAAAAAAACTTTTCCCCGCAAAGGGAAAAGCTCATTGCGCAAAAAAAGGAAACAACGAAGCCACGGCAAAACCGGACGCGAACTGCTTGTTCAGTTTCGGGTTCTGGGCGCTGCACAGCATGGTGTTTCTCCTTTTTATGATGGTTGCGTTTTCATTCGTATTATTTTATCATAGAACCGCAAAATATGTCAATGGCTGCGCGCAAAAACAGGTGCTAAAAGGTTTCTGGTATCTCTCGCCGAATTTTGGATACTCTACCCAAAACCCGGGCCATGCGGCAAAATAAATGCCATTTTGTTCCACAATCCCTAGCGCGGCACTGTACTTTCGTCTCCTGCTGTGCTATTATAATACGGTAAAAGGGAGAGCCCCGCCGCGTGGGCGGGTGTTTATGGGAAAGAGAGGTTTTCCGCATGGGTTTACTTGAGGACGCGCGGAACATCCAGCGCAAGGACCCCGCCGCACGCAGCGTGCTGGAGGTAATGCTGCTGTACCCGGGATTCCATATTCTGGTGTACCACCGCATTGCGCATTGGCTGTACGAGCACAAGCACTTTTTTCTGGCACGGTGGGTCAGCCAGCATGGCCGCCACCGCACCGGCATCGAGATCCACCCGGGTGCCACCATCGGCAAGTGTCTGTTCATCGACCATGGCATGGGCATCGTGTTCGGCGAGACCTGCGAGATCGGGGATAACTGCACCATCTACCACGGGGTAACGCTGGGCGGCACCGGCAAAGATACCGGCAAACGCCACCCCACCTTGGGCAATAACGTGCTTATCGGCGCGGGCACCAAGGTGCTGGGCCCGGTATTCATCGGGGATAACGCCCGCATCGGTGCGGGCAGCGTGGTGCTGCGCAACCTGCCCGCCAACTGCACCGCCGTGGGCGTACCCGCCGAGGTGGTGCGCATCAACAACAAGGCGGTGAACCCCGCCGACGATCTGGACCAGCAGGATCTGCCGGACATCGTCTCGCAGCGGCTCACCGATCTGGATCGCCGCCTGAGCCAGCTGGAAAAAGCGGCGCAGGGCGATATCCCGCCCACTGCCGCGCAGATCGCCGCCCGGCAGCGGAAATAAAAAATCCTTTTGATAAAAAGAGGAGACAGGCTTCCCGGAAAGGGTCGCCTGTCTCTTTTTGTTGTCAGCTGCGGTTATAGCACCTGCTCACCGTTTTCTTTATTGCAGTACATCCGGGCATCGGCCTGCCGGATGGCCTCGGTCAGGGGCTGCACATTGCACACGCCGCCAATGCTTACCGAAAGCCGGAGCTCCGGGTGGCTGGGCACCCGTGCCGCCTGCACAGCGTTCTGCACCCGCCGGATGACGCTTTCTACGCCGTCAGGGCAGTTCTGGGGCATCAGCAGCAAAAATTCATCGCCGCCGTAGCGGATCAGAATATCGGTCTGGCGCAGGCAGCTTTGCATGGCTGCGGCCACGGTTTGCAGCGCCTCGTCCCCTACCAGATGCCCAAACCTGTCGTTGACCGACTTGAACTGGTTCACATCGATCATGGCTACACCGCCGTGCATCTCGCCCCCGGCAAGGAACTTATCAAAATAGCGGCGGGTGTAGGCCCCGGTCAGGGGGTCTACGAAGGCGCTGCGTTCCATGCCGTCGCAGCGGTCCAGCAGCAGCCGGTGGCCGCCCATATCCAGCCAGCGGCCATCCGTCAGCCGGGTGACCAGTTCCAGCATACAGCCCCTGCCGCCTACCTCGATATACTTGGAAATGACAAAATAAGCTTCCTCGTCCTTGAACTCGATCTTATTCAGAATGGTCTTGCGGGCGTAGGCTTTGGCCGAGATGCAGTTTTCGCACCGGGTATCCCGGTTCCATACCATGTGACAGTTGCCGGGCTTTTCGGTCAGGATTCCGTCGCTGTCCAGCGCAAGCACCTTGCGGTGCTCCGGGTCTACCAGACGCACCACATCAAAGATGCCCTGCAGCCGCCGCAGGAAATGGGCGGGGTCCTCCTCCGGGTCGGTCGTGGTCAGCAGCTCGGCCTGATGCTCCACGCGGTGCTGTTCATCGGTGAGCTGCCCCAGCACGTTCACGCAGCGGCGCACCCCGGCACCGCTCCAGATGGTGTGCAGCGCCATCCGGTGCAGGTGCGGCTTCCCGTCCCGCTCCACCATGACCGGCAGCACAACGTCCGGTGCTTCCGGCGTGGCGCGGCTGATGGCCTTGGAAAGCTTGCGCTGATCCTGCTCGTTCAAAAAGCCAAGTCCCCTGCCCTGTGCAAAATCGGTCACCGTTTTTTGCTGCAAGGGCTCGGCATGGTAGTCATACACGGTCACGCTGCCTGCCAGCAGGTCGTAGTCGAACCGGATGCCGCCGCACTGGGCGGCGTAGAAATCCGTGCGTTCCTTTTCCTGTTCCAGCAGCAGCTGGGAGTGGTTTTCCCGGGGCAGCGCCTCCCGGTGCAAAATCTCCTCGGAAAGGCGGTGGGTCTCCTGCCGAAAGCCCCGGTCCCACTCCGATCGGGCCAGCTCGGTGCGCAGCTGCTCCGAGGACTCTCGCAGGCAGCCCAGCAGCAGCGGGTTGAACGCGCCGCACTCGCCGTTCAGGATCATGCGCAGCGCGGTGTCGTGGTCGTAGGCGTGCTTATAGCAGCGCTCGCTGGTCAAAGCGTCGTATACGTCTGCCAGTGCCACCACCTGCGCCGCAATGGGAATCTCGTCCCCTTTCAGCCGGTCGGGGTAGCCATTGCCGTCCCAGCGCTCGTGGTGCCAGCGACAGATGGCGTGCGCCACCTGCAAAAGCGGCTCGTCCCGGGCAATCGCCTGTCCCAGATCCTGCAGCATCTGTGCGCCCGCCACGGTATGGTTTTTGATAATGGCAAACTCCTCGGCAGTCAGGCGGCCGGGCTTGTTCAGGATCTCCTCCGGGATGACGATCTTGCCGATATCATGCAGCGCCGAAGCGGTGCTGATGAGGGCGATATCGCTTTCATCCAGCTGATAACGGTCGGTCTTTTGCACCAGCTGATGCAAAAGCAGGTCGGTCAGGGTGCGGATGTGCAGGACATGCAGCCCGCTTTCGCTGTTGCGGAACTCCACCACATGGCTCAGGATGCTGATCATCAGCACACTGTTATGCTCTTTTTCGTACACCTGATCGGTGACAAGGCGGGTGAGCCGCTTTTGCTTGGCGTACAGCATGAGGATATTCTTCACCCGGCGTATAATCATGATCCGCTCGAAGGGGCGGCGGATATAGTCTGCCACACCCAGATCATAGGCACGCTCAATGTTGGCGGTATCCTCTGCCGCCGAGATGACGATGACCGGGATCTCGTCCAGCCATGCGTGATACTTCATCACCCGCAGCACGTCAAAGCCATCCATGCCCGGCATCATCAGGTCCAGCAGCAGCAGGGAGATATCCGTGCGCTGCCGCATCAGTTCCACTGCCGCTGCGCCATCCTCCGCCTCCAGATAGTCATAGCCATCGCCCAGTATCTCCTTGAGCAGGGCACGGTTGATCTCGGAATCATCCGCGATCAGAATCTTCGGTTTCTCGTTCATGGCCATGTTTCTCCTTTTGCGGTGCATCCTTCTGCCCCGGCTTTGTTCCGGGCACACCGTCCGCACTGACTGGATGTAATAGGTTTTCCATAGCATCCGCTTTATTGCATTCACTTATACTTTACTGGATTTTACAGCAAAATGCAAGACTGAGCGCAGCATTTTCTGCCATTTTCCGGTATTTTCCGCAAACGTTTTCATTCCCGGTTGTATAAATGCAATCCAATTTTTACAGTACCCTTTGCAACCGTTGTTCGAAAGCAAGCCGTTTGTCGTTACAGCCCTTCCTGTGAAAATGCGGTTGCCGCGCTCCGCAGAGCGCGGCAACCGCGAAATATAAACCTTATTTCCGCTGATGATGCGCAGAGCAAAGCGGAGCGCATTTTAAATCGTTCCACGCAGAAAGAAAAAAGGACTGCTGCGCAAAACACGCAGCAGTCCTTTTAAGATTCATTCTTGGGGCATCATGGCATCAAACCATCCCATCAGCTCCGCAGCCATCTGTTCCAGCCGGGTCTCCGGCTGCCATGCAGGCTGTGCAGGCTCCGGGGGCAGTGCCTGTTCCGGGGCGCAGAGGCTTTCTTCCGTTTCCGGTGCAGGCTGTTCCGGTGTAGCCTCGCACTGCGGCACAGCCTCGGGGGCGGTGTCCGGCTGCGCAGGTGTTTCCGGGGCGGTCTGCTGCATGGCGGCAAGAGCAGCCTCGGCTCTGCGGCAGGCGGCTTCGGCCTTTTCTGCCCGGGCATTGGCCTGTTCCAGCTGCTCCCACGCCTGCTCACAGGCGGCTTCCAGCTCTGCATTATCATGCTTGAGGGCAAGCAGCGTGCGCTCAAAGGCGAACATCCGGGTCTGATACCGGCGCACCTCGGCGCGTGCCGCAGCCAGCTTGCGGCTCAGCTGCTCTGCCTGTGCCCGGGCGCTTTCCGCCTGTGCTGCGGCAGATGCCTGTACAGCGGCCTGCCGGGCAAATTGTCCGCGCAGGGCACCGGTCTCCCGCTCTGTCTGCACCATGATGCCCTCCCATGCACACCTTGCACGGGGCTTTCGCTGACCGCATGGGCGCAGCTGCCAGCCCCATTGTAGCCTGTAATTACTTCCGCTTGTTCAGGATGGCCAGCAGCTCGTCGTAGTAACGGTTGTCGCTGCTTTCCTCTTCCACGGCCTTCTTTTCAGCCGGAGCAGCAGCCGGGGCGGCATTGGATGCCGGGGCTGCGCTTGCGCCGGTATCGCTGCTGAACACCGCAGACGGCACAGACTGTGCACCGCCCATGGCGTTGTTGATGCTGTTGCGCAGATCACTGGCGCTCTTGTTGTCAAAGCCGGTGGCCACAACGGTCACGCGCATCTCGTCGGACAGGTTCTCATCAAAGGCAGTACCCCAGATGATGTTTGCATCGGGATGTGCGCTCTGGGTGATGAGGCCTGCGGCGGTCTCCACATCCTCCAGACCGATGTCCGGGCTGGAAGTGATGTTGATGATAACGCCGTGCGCACCGGCAATGCTGGTCTCCAGCAGCGGGCTGGAGATAGCAGCCTTGGCGGCGTTCTCGGCCTTGCCTGCACCCTTGGCGCTGCCCACGCCCATGTGGGCGTAGCCGGCATCCTTCATGATGGAGCGCACGTCGGCGAAGTCCAGGTTGATGAAGGCGGGCACGTTGATCAGGGCAGAGATGGACTCAACGCCCTGACGCAGCACGTTGTCGGCAGCCTGGAAGGCGTTCATCAGGGTGATCTTTTCCTGGCTGATCATCTTCAGGCGCTCGTTGGGGATGACGATCAGGCTGTCAACGTGCATCAGCAGGTTGGCAATGCCCTGCTCGGCCAGACCCATCTTGCGCTTGCCCTCAAAGGAGAAGGGCTTGGTAACGATGCCAACGGTCAGGATGCCCAGATCGTGTGCCACCTCGGCCACAACGGGTGCCGCACCGGTGCCGGTGCCGCCGCCCATACCGGCAGTGATAAAGACCATCTGGGAGCCCTTGAGGGCATTGGCGATCTCGTCCTTGCTTTCTTCAGCGGCGCGCTGGCCGATCTCCGGGTCTGCACCCGCACCGCGACCCTTGGTCAGCTTGGAACCCAACTGCACCTTGACCGAGGCATGGTTCTTAGCCAGTGCCTGCTGGTCAGTATTCATTGCGATGAACTCCACGCCCTGCAGGCCATCGCTCACCATGCGGTTCACAGCGTTGCCGCCGCCGCCGCCCACACCGATCACCTTGATCGTCGTAACGTTTTCGTCCAGTTCTTCATCGAGCATCAATGCCATAACTTTGTCCTCCATCGGATTTTTATGTGGAACTGCGCAAAAGCCGCACAGAAACTATCATACGATACTTATATAACTGTATCGTATCATTTTTTTGCTCCGATTGCAAGACAAAATTGCTTTTTCATGGGTGTTTTTTTCGCAAGCCCTCTCCGGGCGGGAATTTCCTGCCAAATCTGTGCGCCCAGCCCCGCCAAAAGCCGGTCAAACTCCGCATAGCCGCGCCGGACAAGCTCCACCCCGTCAAGGCGGCTGCTGCCCCGGGCAGCCAGCGCTGCAACCACCAGCGCCGCCCCGCCGCGCAGGTCCGGTGCGGTCAGCTTTGCCCCGTGCAGCGCCCCGGCAGGCTGTACATACAACGTGCGCTCTGCCACCCGGACGTTAGCCCCCAGCGCCGCAAAGCCCCCGGCACAGGCAAAACGGTTTTCAAACACCCTGTCCTGCAGGCTGCTTTCGCCCTGTGCGCAGAGCATCACCGCCGCCAGCAGCGGGGCGGCGTCCGTGGCAAGACCAGGATAGGGTGCGGTGTGCACATTTCCCGCGCCGCGCAGCGCCCCGAACCGTGAAATGGCGGCAGCATCGTGTGCCCGCTCTACGGTGCAGCCCATTTGTTCCAGAATTTCCAGCAGCGGCGCATACAGCCCGGGTGCGCAGCCCGCCAGTTCCACCCGGCCGCCCGCCGCTGCCACTGCGCAGGCCAGTGTGGAGGCGATGATGCGGTCTGCCATCGGTGCAAAGGTGCAGCCCGCAAGGCAGCGCTTTCCCTGCACCCGGATGGTGTCGGTGCCCGCACCCTCCACGCAGCCGCCGCAGGCGTTGAGGAAGGCGGCAAGATCCACGATCTCCGGTTCCTTTGCGGCACCATGCAGCACGGTCTGCCCCTGCGCTGTGGCAGCGGCCAGCAGCAGCGTCTCGGTTGCGCCCACGCTGGGGAAAGCTAGACAGATCTCCGCGCCCCGCAGCCCCGCCGGGGCGTAAAGCGTAAGCTGTCCGGGCGCTGCGGGCAGCTGCCGCACCCCCATCTGCGCCAGCCCCTGCAAATGCAGATCGATGGGCCTTGCCCCGATGCGGCAGCCCCCGGGCAGCACAGTGCTCACCCGCCCCAGCCGCGCCAGCAGCGGCGCGCAGAACAGGATAGACGCCCGCATCCGGCCTGCGGCCTCCGGTGCAAGGTCGGTGCGCATGGGCTGTCCCTGCACCGCCAGCGCTGCGCCCTGCCAGCCTGCTGTGCAGCCCACGCCCCGCAGCAGGGCAAGACAGTCCTCCACGTCGGTCAGGCGCGGCACATTTTGCAGCCGCACCGGCCCGCTGCACAGCAGCGCAGCTGCCAGCAGCGGCAGCGCACTGTTTTTGGCCGCAGGCACTTCCACCCTGCCCTGCAAAGGCCGTCCGCCCGTAATGATCCAATCCCCAGCCATGCCAAGACCCCCGTTCTGCAAAAGATACCCCATGGTATGCAAAACGAGGGTCTTTGGTCAAAGAAATGCACCGGAAACGGCTTTCCCGCTGTCTGCGGGATTTGTCCGGTCATTTGTCCGCTTTTTTCGGCTTTCCTGCACCGATATTTCCCCTTTGCGGCTGGAAATGCCGGTCTATATCAGCTTTCGCCCCGGGAGACGGAGAGCACGATGCCCATCTCGCCCAGAAGCATCATCAGGCTGGTGCCGCCGGAGGAGAAAAAGGGCAGGCTGATGCCGGTGTTTGGGATGGTGTTAGTAACTACCGCAATATTCAGCACCGCCTGCAGCGCCACCTGCACCACAAAACCCACCACCAGCAGTGCCCCGAAGCGGTCCGGCGCGTGCGCCGCCAGCGTGATGCCCCGCCACAGCAGCGCACTGAACAGCAGAATGACCGCACACGCGCCCAGAAAGCCCAGTTCCTCGCAGAGGATGGAAAAAATGAAATCGTTCTGCGGCTCGGGCACGAACAGATGCTTCTGGCGGCTGTTGCCCAGTCCCAGCCCCGCCGCCCCGCCGCTGCCGATGGCGTACAGGCTTTGGATGGTCTGGTGGCCGTCACCCAGCGGGTCGGCAAAGGGGTCCAACCACGAATTAAGACGGTCGGCGGCGTAGGGCACCAGCTCCGGCATGAGCACGATGGCCGTGCCAATGGCGGCAGCGCCGCCCGCCCCCGCCAGCAAAAACCACCGCAGCCCGGTGCCGCCCACGAACATGAGCACCGCGCCGATACTCAAGATCAGCACCGTGCCGGAAAGGTGGGGTTCCAGCAGCATGAGCACTGCCACCACCCCCAGCACCAGCGCAAAGGGTACTACCCCCACCGCAAAGCTGCCCATGCGGTCGTGGTTCAGGGCGATGATATGGGCAAATACCAGCACCACCGCAAATTTGGCGATCTCGCTGGGCTGTAATGTGCCCAGCCCCGGCAGCACCAGCCAGCGCTTGCAGCCGTTATACTCCGGCATGAACAGCACCGCCGTCAGCAGCACCAGCGAGAGCGCCAGCAGCGGCCACGCCAGTTTGTGATAGATGTGGTAGTCCACCCGGCTGGCCATCCACATCGCCGCCAGACCCATGGCGGCATACAGCAGCTGCGGCCGCACATAGGCAAAGGCGTCCTGCCGCCGGTACAGTGCCACCGCGCTGCTGGCGCTGCACAGCATCACCAGCCCAAAGGCTACCAGCGTGAGCACCAGCACCAGAAAGGGCAGGTCCATGGGCGGCAGCGGCCGCAGCAGCCCTTTGCGGGCAGCAGTTCTGTGCAATCCCGGTCACCTCCGTTTCTGTTATTGTACGCGGGTGCAGGGGCGGTTAGTCATACACGCTGCTGCCGGGCGCATAAACTGCCCGCAAAGGGGGTGCTGCCATGCGCGGCTCAAAACCCACGGACGCCCTGCGCACTTTACCGGAGCGGGCGTTCCGTCTGCGGGCGCGGCTCATTGCGGTGGGGCTGTGCGCCGTCTGCTTTGCAGGGCTCATCGGGCGGCTGTTCTGGCTGCAATTATGCACCGGCGGCTGGTACACCCAGCGGGCGCTAGGACAGCAGCTGCGGGACACCGTTGTGCCCGCTGACCGGGGCAAAATATACAGCGCCGATGGTGCGCTGCTTGCTGCCAACAGCAGCTGCTGGACCCTGCGCGCCAGCCCCCGGGAGATGCCGGAGGAAAAGCTTGCCCTCGCCGCCAAAGGGCTTGCGGAGATACTGGAATTGGACGAGGCAAAACTGCTGGAAAAGTTCAGCGACCGGCGCTCCAACGATTGCCTTCTGCGCTACCGGGTGGAGCGGGAAATTGCTGATGCCGTGCGGGATTTCTGCGCGGCGAACGGCATTACCGGCGTGCGCATCAATCAGGATTCCAAGCGCTGGTACCCGCAGGGGGAGTTTCTGGCCTCGGTGCTTGGGTTTACCAATGTGGACAACGCCGGGGTCAGCGGGCTGGAGCTGAAATATAACGACACCCTTACCGGGCAGAATGGGGTGGTGCTGACTGCGGTGAATGCTTGGGGCTACACGCTGGCGCAGAGCTACGAGACGGAACTTACGCCCGTGGAGGGCAGCGGGCTGCGGCTGACCATCGATGCAAATATTCAACATTACCTTGAAAATGCGTTGAATTATGCGGTGCAAGAGCATCATGTAGCCGCCCGCAGCGTGGGCATCGTGATGGAGGTGAACACCGGGGCAGTGCTGGCCATGGCCACCACCCCGGCCTACGACCCCAACCAGCCCCGGGTGATCGCCGACAAAGCCGCACGCGCCGCCGTGGACGCCCTTTCCGGTAAAGAGCGCGCCGCCGCCCTGCAGCTGGCGCAGCAGACCCAGTGGCGCAACAAGGCGGTAAGCGACTTATACGAGCCGGGCAGTGTGTTCAAACTCATCACCTGCGCGGCGGCGCTGGATGCCGGTGCCATCACCCGGCACTCCACCTTTTACTGCGGAGACTCCATCTCGGTGGCAGGCACGCGGTTCCACTGCGCCAACCACAAACGCCACGGCAGCCAGACCGTGACACAGGCGCTGGAAAACTCCTGCAATCAGAGCTTCATCCAGATCGGGGCGCGGCTGGGCAAGCAGGCTTTCTGCGATTATTTTGCCGCTTTCGGCCTACGGGAGCCCACCGGCATCGACCTGCCCGCCGAGCCGAAAAAGAGCCTGTACTACACGGCCGACCGCATGGGGCCGGTAGAGCTGGCGTCCTGTGCCTTCGGGCAGAGCAGCAAAATTTCCTATCTGGAAATGGCTGCTGCCGTCTGCGCGGTGGTAAACGTCGGGCGTCTGATGCAGCCGTATCTGGTATCGGACATCCTAGCGCCGGACGGCAGCGTTTTGCAGCACAATGCCCCGGTGTGCAAGCGGCAGGTGATCCAGCCCGCCACCTCCGCCGCCATGCGGGAGATGATGGAGGCGGTGGTGCTGTACGGCGGCGGACGCAACGCACAGATCGCGGGCTACCGGGTGGGCGGCAAAAGCGGCACCAGCCAGAAGCTGGACAGCACCGACGAGAAAGCCCGTATCGCCAGCTTTGTGGCGGTGGCACCCATCGATGACCCGCAGTTTTTGTGTCTGGTCTGTCTGGATGAGCCCCACAGCTGGACCACCGCCGGCGGCAGTCTCTCGGCACCGGTCTGTGCCGAGGTGCTGGAGCAGACGCTGGTATACAAAGGCGTCCCCCGGGCAGCGGACACCGGCAGCGCAGACGCGCCGACTGCCGCCCTGCCCGCCGATGGAGACAGCTTTGATGGGGCATGACGATTTGGAATGCGCGCCGCGTTCGCTTTGCGCATAAACAGCGGAAGAATGATTTTTAATTTGTAATTCTGGAAAATCTGCGGATTTTCCAGAATTGCCTTTTCACGGGAGGGGGCGTGGCGGGAAACGGTAGTTGCAGCACCGCTTTCTGCGAAAGCGCGGCGCTGCGGGCGAGCGCTTGCTCCCCCGAGAGGGCCGACTTCCCCCGGCCGGGGGAAGATGTCACCACAGGTGACAAAAAGGGGAATCTGTCGCGCAGCGACTGAGGGGCTATAAATGGAGAAGCGAAAAAAGCGTTAAAGCGATAGCGCCGACTGGCGCAGCGCTAGCTTTTTTGTGCTTCGACTTCTGTTTTAGGATTGTCAAGGGCGAGCAGCCCTTGGCGACGGGTTGCGGCACCCAGCATCCGCTTCGTGCCTTGGGCGGCACTCGCGTCTTGCTGGCCGCTGCCCCAACAACTGCTCCCTGTTTCCGCCGCTGGCGGCGGTCGCAGTTGTTGCGTTGCGGGGTGGGTGGAGTCCAGAGGTAGGGAGGGGGGACTCGGAACACCCCTCCCTGCCTCTGGCCCAGCGGAGCGTCTTTGCACGCTTGCGGCAAGCAGATACCTTTACCCGCAGCGCCGCTGCAAATGCTGCTATTCAGCCGCAAAAAAATAACGGAACGTCCGCAGACATTCCGTTACGCTGAAATGTATAATGATTTTTAGTTCTGGTTCGGCTGGGGGCGGAAGGTGATCTCGCCGGTGGTGCTGTCCATGGCGTCCACGATGGCAAGGCTTTCCAGCTGGATGCCCTTGCTGCGGATCAGCTCGCCGCCCTGCTGGAAGCCCTTTTCCACGGCGATGCCGATGCCCTCTACGGTGGCACCGGCTTCCTCGGCCAGTTCCAGCAGCCCCATCAGGGCGCAGCCGTTGGCCAGAAAATCGTCGATGATCAGCACATGATCCTCCGGGGTGAGGAACTTTTTGGAGACGATGACATTGTAGATTTTTTTGTGGGTGAAGGACTGGATCTGAGTCTTGTAGTTGTCGTAGTCCAGATTGATGCTCATGGATTTTTTGGCAAACACCACCGGCACGTTCAGCTCGCTGGCCACCACAGCCGCAATGCCGATGCCGCTGGCCTCGATGGTGAGCACCTTATTGATGGGCTTGCCTGCAAACAGGCGCTTCCACTCCCGTGCCATCTCGCGGAACAACGGGATGTCCATCTGGTGGTTGATAAAGCTGTCCACCTTGAGCACGTTGCCCTCGCGCACAATGCCGTCCTTGCGGATACGATCTTCCAGCATCTTCATAAAATATATCCTCCAACCCTTGCAGGCGCGTTTTCTGCCTCCGGCTCGCCCGCCGCGAAAAGCGCCTGCCTGTTTTCCATTCCCGGGTGCGCGCCACACGCACCCATCATATAATGTTTCACCTAGTATACCGGAAGCATCCCGCTTTGACAAGGGGTTTTCATGCCAAAATTCGTAAAATTACGACACCAAACCTCTTCGTTTTTTCTAAAAGTATGACCTTGTCCAAAAATACCGAAACTTCGTGAGGTTGTCGGGTCATTTTTGGTTTATCCTCCCTTGTTCTTTCGCGGTTTTTGAGTATACTATTCTTAATAGGAGAAGGGTCATATCCGGGATTTTTGACCGGACGAGGAGGAAAATGGTATGAAAACAGGACTTGTGCTGGAAGGCGGCGCTATGCGCGGAATGTTCACCGCCGGCGTACTGGATGTGCTGATGGAGCATAACATCCAGCTGGACGGTGCCGTTGGTGTGTCGGCGGGGGCAGTGTTCGGCTGCAACTACAAGTCGCACCAAATCGGGCGCACCATCCGCTACAACACAGAATACTGCACCGACAAGCGCTACGCCAGCTTTGGCAACCTGCTGCGCACCGGCAACCTGTACAGCGAGCAGTTCTGCTACCATACCGTGCCGGAAAAGCTGGATCCCTTTGACACCGAGGCTTTCCGGGAGAACCCCATGGACTTTTTTGTGGTGTGCACCGATGTACGCACCGGCGAGCCTATCTACCGCAAGTGCCGCACCGGCGACGCCGAGGATATCCAGTGGATGCAGGCTTCGGCATCCATGCCGCTGGCGGCCAAGATCGTGAAGATCGGCCACTATCAGCTGCTGGACGGCGGTGTTGCGGATTCCATTCCTGTGCGCTTTTTCGAGTCTATCGGCTACAAGCGCAACCTGATCATCCTGACCCAGCCCAAGGGTTTTGTAAAGCAGAAAAACAAGATGCTGCCCCTTATCCGGGCAAGGTATGTGCGCTATCCCGCTTTTGTGGAGGCCGTGGCAGACCGGCACCAGCGCTACAACGAGACGCTGGCCTATATTTCCATGCTGGAGCAGTCCGGCCGGGCCTTTGTCATCCGCCCGCCCATCCCGCTGGAGATTCCCTCCATGGAGCGCGATCCCGCCCAGCTGCGCCGCGTTTACGAGACCGGCCGCGCCGTGGCACAGATCCAGATCGACAAGATCGCAGCCTATGTGGAGGAGTCCAAGGCTGCACCGGAAGAATAATACGAAAGGCTGCTGCACAGGTTTGTGCAGTAGCCTTTTTTTGAGCGGAATTTGATTTTAGGCTTCAGAAACGCCTGTGGGCGTTTCTGAAGCCTTTTTTCACGGAGAGATACAAAAAGAGGCCTGCACCTTGCGGTGCAGACCTCTTGATGTTCAAGAAAGAACGGTAAGAGAAGGGGTTAAATTACTTAACCTCAACCTTAGCGCCAGCCTCTTCCAGCTTCTTCTTGATGTCGTCAGCCTCAGCCTGGGAGACCTTCTCCTTGACAGCCTTGGGAGCGCCATCAACGATAGCCTTAGCCTCCTTCAGGCCCAGACCGGTGATCTCCTTAACGACCTTGATGACCTGCATCTTGGTAGCGCCAGCCTCAGCCAGGATGACGTCGAACTCGGTCTTCTCTTCCTCAGCGGAAGCAGCAGCGCCAGCAGCAGCGGGAGCAGCAGCAGCAACAGCAGAAACACCGAACTCCTCGCAGTAGGTGTCGATCAGTTCCTTCAGCTCCAGAACGGTCAGGCCCTTGACGGACTCGATGATGGCAGTAATCTTCTCAGAAGCCATGGTAATAACCCTCCAATATCAATGGTTTTAGTTTGTTTCAGTTTTTTGTTAAGCGGCGGTCACGCGGCCATCAGGCAGCGGGCTCCTCCTGCTTGTCGGCATAAGCCTGCATTGCAACGGCCAGACCAGACAGAGTGCTGGTGAGGGCGCCTGCAAACATGGACAGCATACCTTCGCGGTTGGGCAGCTTTGCGATAGCGTTGGTCTCGGCGGCGTTCATAGCCTTGCCTTCCATGAAGCCAGCCTTCACGACGAACTTCTTGGACTTATCGCCATCCTGGTACTTGCACAGGATGCGGGCAGCAGCCATGGGGTCATCCTCGTGAGCAAAAGCAACAGCGGTGTCGCCCTTGAAGTTCTCAGCCAGACCCTCCAGAGCGGTACCCTTAACTGCCAGACGCAGCATGGTGTTCTTCACGACCATGTAATCAACGCCTGCCTCACGCAGCTCCTTACGGAGCTTGGTGTCGTTCTCGACGTTAATGCCGCCGTAAGCGACGACG
The DNA here is from genome assembly GCF_003324185.1 of Faecalibacterium prausnitzii. Taxonomy (GTDB): domain Bacteria; phylum Bacillota; class Clostridia; order Oscillospirales; family Ruminococcaceae; genus Faecalibacterium; species Faecalibacterium prausnitzii. The sequence continues at coordinate 60,371 of NZ_PXUP01000014.1, read as the reverse complement.
CAGCCGGAAACCGCACTCTCAAACTTTGCCTTCAGATCAGCGACGTAAGCCTGCTTTTCAGAAAGAATCTTTGCACTGGGCATTCGGTTTCACCTCGTTTCAAAAACTTGTATCGAAAGCCGGAGCAATGAAAAAAGCCTCTCTCCCGCGCACTGCGCCGAGAGAGAGGCATAAAGCAACTTTACGCACGTTTCTCGGCAGGCGGTCAAACTTTACACTGGACTCCAGCGCCTGCTGTCTTAAAAACAGCATGATTATAATACCGCAAACGTGCGGCGTTGTCAAGTACTTTTTTCAATTTCCGACAAAATTTTTCTGCCATTCCGCAGAACGGCAGAAAAACATCAGAAATCTAAATTAGACACCGTACTTCAGGGTGTTCAGACGGATGCCAGGGCCCATGGTGGTGGCGATGGTAGCGCTCTTGAAGTAGGTACCCTTTGCTGCAGCGGGCTTTGCCTTGGCAATAGCCTCCATCACAGTGTCTAGGTTGGTGTACAGCTTCTCTGCACCGAAAGAAGCCTTGCCCACGGGCACATGGATGATGTTCTGCTTGTCCAGACGGTACTCGATCTTACCAGCCTTAGCCTCGCTGACAGCCTTGCCCAGATCGGGAGCCACAGTGCCGGCCTTGGGGTTGGGCATCAGGCCGCGGGGGCCCAGAACCTTACCCAGACGGCCAACGCGGCCCATCATATCGGGGGTAGTCACGACGACGTCAAAATCCATGAAGCCGCCGGCGATCTTTGCGATCAGCTCGTCATCGCCAACGATATCAGCGCCAGCAGCCTCGGCAGCAGCAGCTGCGGGGCCCTTAGCAATAGCGCAGACGCGGACGGTCTTGCCGGTGCCGTTGGGCAGAACGACAGCGCCGCGGACCTGCTGGTCAGCGTGACGGCCATCAACGCCCAGACGGACGTGCAGCTCGACAGTCTCGTCGAACTTGGCGGAAGCGGTCTTGCAAGCCAGCTCCAGAGCCTCGTTCACATCGTATGCCTTAGTAGAATCGACCAGCTTTGCAGCGTCGACATAGTGCTTGCCATGTTTCATTGTATATCCTCCTGTGTGGTCATGCGGGCAGTGTTATGCCCTCCCACTGTTTATGTCTCAGCCCTCGACGGTGACGCCCATGGAACGGCAGGTGCCGCGAACCATGCTGCAGGCAGCTTCCAGAGAAGCAGCGTTCAGGTCGGGCATCTTGGTCTTGGCGATCTCCTCCACCTGAGCGGCGGTCAGAGAAGCAACCTTTTCCTTGTTGGGCTTGCCGGAAGCGGTGTTGATGCCAGCGGCCTTCTTGATCAGAACAGCTGCCGGAGGAGTCTTGGTGATGAAGCTGAAGGAGCGGTCAGCGTACACGGTGATGACGACGGGGATCACATAACCCATCTGGTTCTTGGTACGCTCGTTGAACTCCTTGGTGAACGCCATGATGTTGACGCCCTTCTGACCCAGAGCAGGGCCAACAGGGGGAGCCGGAGTCGCCTTGCCGGCCTCGATCTGCAGCTTAATGTAGCCAGTAACTTTCTGTGCCATGATAAATGCACCTCCAAAAATCTGTGGTGAGTTGCGGCGCAGTGTCTCTGCGCCTCCCACGAGCGCGTGCACGCTGCACACGCTCTATAAGAACCGCACTGCGGTCTTACCTTGGTAAACGGAACTTGCCGGTTGGTTACGGCAGCTCGACCTGACCGATCTCCACCTCTGCGGGGGTCTCGCGGCCGAACATATTGACCTTGAGCTTCACCTTGAAGTTCTCGGTATCAATGGCCTCCACAAGGCCCATAAAGCCTTCCAGAGGACCGGCGGTGATCTGCACGGTATCGCCGACAGCAAAATCGACGCTGAGCGGTGCAGCCTTCTCCACGCCCATCTTCTCCACTTCCTCAGCGGTCAGCGGAACGGGCTTGGAGGCGGGGCCAACGAAGCCGGTGCAGCCGCGCGTATTGCGCACGACATACCAGGTATCGTCGTTCATCACCATTTTGACCAGAACGTAGCCGGGGAACAGCTTGTGCTCCACCATCTTCTGCTTGCCGTTCTTGTCGATCTCAGGAACCATCTCGACGGGAACCTTGATGTCGCAGATCAGCTCCTGCAGGTGACGGTTCTCCACCATGGTCTGCAGGTCGTTGGCGACCTTGTTCTCGTAACCGGAATAGGTATGCACAACATACCAAAGAGCCTCAGTGGACTCATCTACCAGCTTGGTTGATTCTTCCATTTTGGTTGACCCTCCGTTTCAAGATGATTCTCAGGCGCCGATGATCAGGCCCAGAATACCACCAAAGATGGCATCCAGCAGGATCATCACAACCGCTGCGATCGCGACGGTCACAAGCACGACGATGGTGTTGGTCTTGACGTCCTGCTTGGACGGCCAGACCACCTTCTTCAGCTCGCTCTTGGTATCGCGGAAGAACTTTGCGACCCGTGCGCAGAAGCCCTTGACAGCGGCTTTAGCTTTGGCCACAAAGCCCGGCTTTTTCTCGGTTTTGTCTGCCATTATGCTCCGCCTTTCTTTTACTTGGTTTCGCGATGAACGGTGTGCTTCTTGCAGAAACGGCAGTACTTCTTCATCTCGAGACGATCGGGGTTGTTCTTCTTGTTCTTCGTGGTGTTGTAGTTGCGCTGCTTGCACTCGGTGCAGGCCAGAGTGATTTTAACGGTCATTTGTTGACACCTCCATTATAACGGTTGTTTTGAACCTCCCTCGGGTGCGGGTGGCAGCTGTAAAAACAGGCGCACTTAATAACCCCGCAAAAGAGGTGATATCATTGTACCACGCGTTTTTCAATCCGTCAAGCAGAAAAAAGCGATTTTGAGAAACTTTTTTCGCAGTCACTGTCTTTTTGTCCCAACGCGGCTTTTTTGCATTCTGCTTGCATCGCGGGCGTAGATATTGTATAATGAATCGAAACGGCATTTTACCGGTTTGAAGCCGCCCCTTTACCGGGGCTTTATAAATAGGAGTGAGATATCATGCAGTCTGCAAATAAAATGTGCGTGGCTCTGTTGTTTGGCGGTATGTCCAGCGAACATGAGGTCAGCTGTGTCTCTGTGGGCAACTTTGTCCGCAACATCGACCGCAGCAAATACGAGGTGCTCACCGTGGGCATCACCAAGGAGGGCCGCTGGCTCTATACCGAGGCCACGGCGGAACAGATGGCCGATGGCAGCTGGGAAGAGCTGCCCGGCAATATGGCCTGCGTGATCAGCCCGGACCGCGCCGACCACGGCATGATCCTGTTTACCCCGGACGGCCGGGTGGAAAAGATGCACCTTGACGTGGTGATCCCGGTGCTCCACGGCCTGTGGGGCGAGGACGGCACCGTGCAGGGCCTGTTGGAGCTGGCAGGCATCGCCTATGTGGGCTGCGGCGTGCTGGCAAGCTCTGTGTGCATGGACAAGGCTGTGGCCAACGCCCTGTTCGAGGCCAACGGTGTGCCCCACACCAAGTGGGTAGCCGCCAACCGTTGGGAGATCGAGAAGGATCTGGAGGGCGTTTGCGCCGGTGTGGAACAAAAGCTGGGCTGGCCGGTGTTCGTCAAGCCCGCCAACGCAGGCTCCAGTGTGGGCATCTCCAAGGTTTCCAATCAGGAGGAGCTGAAGGCCGCCATTGCCCTTGCACTGGAAAACGACCGCAAGGTAGTGTTTGAAGCCTTTGTGGACGGACAGGAAGTGGAGTGCGCCGTCATCGGCTCCGACCCCGCTGTTGCCACCCGTCCCGGTGAGATCCTTGCCGGTGCAGAGTTCTACACCTATGATGATAAGTACAAGAATGGCGTGAGCCAGACCGTCATCCCGGCACATCTGCCGGAGGCCAAGCTGGACGAGGTAAAGACCTACGCCGCCATGGCCTACACCGCACTGAACTGCGAGGGTCTGGCACGGTGCGATTTCTTTGTGGAAAAGAACACCGGCCGGGTGCTCATCAACGAGATCAACACCTTCCCCGGCTTTACCGCCATCAGCATGTACCCCAAGCTCATGGAGCACGAGGGTCTGCCGGTGCCGCAGCTCATCGATCGCCTGATCGCACTGGCGGTGGAAAGGACGGAAAAGCAGCATGGATAATCGCCCCATCGGTGTGTTCGACAGCGGTCTGGGCGGCCTGACCGGTGTGCGGGAGCTGCGCAAGCGCCTGCCCCATGAGGATATCATCTACTTCGGCGATACCGGCCGGGTACCCTACGGCAGCCGCAGCCCAGAGACCATTCTGCAGTACGCCCGGCAGGACGTGGCCTTTCTGCTTTCCAAAAACGTCAAATGCATCATGGCCGCCTGCGGCACGGTGAGCAGCACCTACCCGGCTGCGGAGGCAGCCCAGTTGCCGGTGCCCTACCTTGGCGTAGTGGACGCCGCCGCCCGGGAAGCAGCCTTTGTCACCCGCAACCGCCGCATCGGCGTCATCGGCACAGCCGCCACCATCCGCTCCCGCAGCTACGAAAAGCTGCTGCGGCAGCTGGTACCCGGGGTGGAGATCACTGCCCGCCCCTGCCCGCTGTTTGTACCGCTGGTGGAGGCCGGGTATGTGGATCACAGCGAAGCCGGAAAGCAGCAGATCACGAAGCTGGTCATTGCCCAGTACCTGACCGAGGTGCGCGAAGCCGGGGTGGATACCCTGATTTTGGGCTGCACCCACTACCCGCTGCTGAAAAGCATGATCGGGGAGTTTATGGGCCCGGGCGTCACGCTGGTGGACCCCGCCATGACCGCCGCCCATCATCTGGAGCGGATGCTTGCCGAGCGCGGGCTGCGCGCCGACCACGAGAACGGGCAGGCGCACTTTTACGTCAGCGATGTGCCGGACTGCTTTGTGCAGACGGCAGACCTGTTTCTGGGCGAGTACAAGGGCGGCCCGGTGGAGCAGATCGCCATTGATAAATATTGATAAGGAAAAACAACGTGAGCAAGCCACTGAAGGAAGACTATATCATCCGCATCAAAAGCCGCATTGAGCAGCGGCTGGACGAACCGGCTGCGGAGGAAGAAAAAGAAGAATTTGTGGAGCTGATGACCCGGGGCAGCCTTGTGCTGAAGGGCGGCAGCTACTATGTGACCTACCGCGAGACCGAGACCACCGGCTACGAGGGCTGCACTACCACTCTGAAGATCGCCGCAGACGGCAGCCGGGTGGCGATGCTGCGGTTCGGCAAGGGCGGCGGGGCAGGCACCCAGCTGCTGATTGAAAAAGGCCGCCGCAACCTGTGCCACTACGAGACCGGCTTCGGCTCCATGACCTTGGGCGTGACTGCGGACGAGATCGACTGTCAGCTGACCGAAAAGGGCGGCACCGCCCGGTTTGCCTACCTGCTGGATGCCGACAGCGCCGAGCTGGTGAGCCGCAACCGGCTGGAAGTTACCGTGACCCATGTGAATTGACGAAGTTCCCTGAGACTGTGAAAGGAATCCGACCCATGACTGATTTTGAAAAGACCTACCAGAACTACAACCCCCGGCAGGCTGCGCTGGATGAGGCACGCGCTCTGCTGACCGCAGCCGCCAAGGCTGCCATGGCAGACGGCACCCTGCCCGAAGCAGAGCTGCCCGCCTTTATCGTGGAGATCCCCGCCGATGTGAAGAACGGTGATATCGCCTCCAACCTCGCCATGGCCGGTGCACGCACCTGGCGCAAGGCGCCCAAGATGATTGCAGACGCCCTGCTGGCACACCTGCCCTCCCTTGAGAACAGCGTGTTCTCCAAGGTGGAGGTTGCCGGTCCCGGCTTCATCAACCTGTTCCTGTCCCAGAGCTTCTGGGCGGGCGTGGTGCTGGGTGCCTGCGCCAACAAGGAGTATGGCCGCACCGACCACGGCAAGGGCGCAAAGTACAATGTGGAGTTCGTTTCTGCCAACCCCACCGGCCCCATGCACATGGGCAACGCCCGCGGCGGCGCACTGGGCGACTGTCTGGCCGCTGTGCTGGACTGGTCCGGCTACGATGTAACCCGCGAGTTCTATATCAACGACGCCGGCAACCAGATCCAGAAGTTCGGCAAAAGTCTGGCGGTGCGCTACCTGCAGCAGTTCTGCGGTGAGGATGCCTATCCCCTGCCCAAGGAGTGCTATCAGGGCGGCGACATCAAGGTGCTGGCCGGTGAGTTTGCCCAGCTGAACGGCGACAAGTACGTTGCCGCCTGCAAGGGTATGGACGAGGAAGCTCTGTTCGAGAGCGAGGCCTTTGCCGCCCTGAAGGACGCACTGGTGGCCTACGCCCTGCCCAAGAACATTGCTGCTCTGAAACGCGACCTCGGCAAGTACCGCATTGATTACGACGTCTGGTTCCACGAGAGCACCCTGCACGAGTCCGGCGCAGTGCTGGCTGTGGTGGATAAGCTGCTGGAGCTGGGTGCCTGCTACAAGGCCGAGGACGGTGCTATCATGTACCGCAGCGCTCAGTACGCTGCCAAGTACGGCACCGTGAACAAGAAAAAGACCGAGGACGGCACCGAGGAGGAGGCCAAGGACGAGGTACTCGTCCGCGCCAACGGCATCCCCACCTACTTTGCCGCCGATATCGCCTACCACTACAACAAGCTGGCTACCCGCGGCTTTGCCAAGGCCATCGACGTGTGGGGCGCAGACCACCATGGCCATGTGGCCCGCATGAAGGGTGCCATGGATGCCATCGGCCTGCACGGCGAGGATCTGGACGTTGTGCTGATGCAGATGGTCAACCTGATGCGGGACGGCCAGCCTGTCCGTATGTCCAAGCGCACCGGCAACGCCATCACCCTGACCGACCTGCTGGAGGAGGTGCCCATCGACAGCGCACGCTTCCTGTTCAATATGCACGACGCCGGCAGCGGCATCGACTTTGATCTGGATCAGGCCGTCAAGACCGACAACGACAACCCCGTGTACTATGTGCAGTACGCCCATGCCCGCATCTGCTCCATCCTGAAGAAGATGGAGAGCGAGGGTGTGCAGTTTGCCGGTGCAGAGCACATCGACGCCACCCTGCTCACCGAGCCTTCCGAGATGGATCTGATCCGGATGCTGGCTGCCTTCCCGCAGGAGATCGTGATGGCTGCCGAGAAGTACGACCCCAGCCGCATCAACCGCTTTGTCATCGACCTTGCAAGCGCCTTCCATCGCTTCTACGGCAACTGCCGCATTCAGGGCGCAGACCCCGCCGTGCAGCAGGCACGCCTTGCCTTGTGCATCGGCGTGAAGAACGTCATCTTCAACGTGCTCACCATGTTCAAGATCAACGTGCCCGAGAAGATGTAACATAAAATCACAGGGGCTGTTGCACCAAACAATGTGCAGCAGCCCCTTTTTGATAAAACAGATACAAGGAGAACCCATGGAACCTTTGAAGATCGGCAATATCACCCTGCCCCACCGGGCAGTGTTCGGCCCTATGGCGGGCTTTACGGATGCCCCCTGCCGCCGCCTGATGGCGCAGCACGGCGCTGGCTTTACGGTCAGCGAGATGGTGTCCAGCAGGGCGCTGGTGTACGGCGACCATAAGACCGTCAGCCTGCTGAAGGCAGCGCCCAACGGCGCACCCTATGGGGTGCAGATCTTCGGCGAGGTGCCGGAGATCATGGGCGAGGCCACAGCCGCCATCGAGCAGTATGAATTTGACTTTGTGGACATCAACATGGGCTGCCCTGCCCCTAAGATCGTTTCCGGCGGGGCGGGCAGCAAGCTGATGCTGGACCCCGACCGCTGCGGGCGCATCGTGGAGCAGGTAGTGGCGCACACCAAGCGCCCGGTCACCGTAAAAATGCGCAAGGGCTGGGATGCCGACCATATCACCGCCGTGGAATGCGCCAAAGCCTGCGAGCAGGCGGGCGCGGCGCTGGTGGCGGTGCACGCCCGCACCCGGGAGCAAATGTACACCCCGGGCATCGACCCGGAGATCATCGCCCGGGTAAAGGACGCGGTAAAGGTGCCGGTGCTGGGCAACGGCGATATCCACTGCGCCGAGGATGCGCTGCGCATGGTGCGGGAGACAAACTGCGACGGCGTGATGATCGCCCGGGGCGCACTGGGCGACCCGTGGCTTTTTGAGCGGGTGAACGCCGCGCTGGAGGGCCTGCCCGCCCCCAAGGAGCCGAACCTGCAGGCACGGATGAACGCGCTGCGCCGTCAGGTGGAGGAGATGGTGGAGCAGAAGGGCGAGTTTGTGGCCATGCCGCAGGCACGCGCCCAGACCATGCACTACATGAAGGGGCTGAAGGGCGCAGCCGCCCTGCGCCGCTACTGCTGCACCCTGACCCACTTAGAGGACTTGGACGAGCTGATCGCCGCCGTATTTGAAGAGCAGCGTAAGGCCGGGCTGGACCCCGATGATGTGCGGGAAGTGCCGTTCCCGTAAGCCCGTGGCTCGAACAACGATTTAGAATGGCTTCCGCTGTGCTCTAGCCATGTTCAGCGGAAAGAATATTTTAAATAGAGCAATGCCGGAGCGTCTGCGGACGCTCCGGCATTGCATTTTCACGGGAGGGGTCGTAGAGAGAAACGGCATTTGCAGCGCCGCTTCCTACGGAAGCGCGGCGCTTACGGCGGGCGTCCTTGCTCCCCCGGGGGAGCTGTCGCGCAGCGACTGAGGGGCTATGGATGGAGAAGCGAAAAAAGCGTTAAAGCGATAGCGCCGACTGGCGCAGCGCTAGCTTTTTTGTGCTTCGACTTCTTCTTTAGGATTGTCAAGGGCGTGTAGCCCTTGGCCCGTTGCGGGGTGGGTGGAGTCCAGAGGTAGGGAGGGGGGAGTCGGAACACCCCTCCCTGCCTCTGGCCCAGCGGAGCGTCCCTGCGCGCTTGCGGCAAGCAATTACTTTCCCCGCGGAGCGCGGCAGCTCTTTTTGGGTTTTTGCCACCAAAAGAGAACCTCCCTCGGCTGCCCGCTCCTCGCCTTTACGCCTTCGTCAGCTCGTCCAGATTCTGGGTATAGCATGGCAGGCAGTGCTCCAGAAACCAGTCGGCCTCCGGGCAGTGCATGGCCAGCAGCGCGGCGCGCTGCTGCGTGAGCGCGGCGTCAAATTCGTGGTTGCCGCTGCGCTGCTCCTCGGTGCATTTGATGAGGGCACTCAGCCGGTCGGCAGCCTTGAGCAGACGATGCTCCTCTGCCGTCAGGACGCTGCCGTCCATGCAGGGGGTCAGCTCTGCAGCCAGCTCTGCGGGCAGCAGAGCCGCCATGGAGCGCACGCTCTCAGTCTCCAGTGCCTTGTAGGCGTCCCGCAGCGCTGGGGAGTGGTACTTGACCGGCGTGGGCATATCCCCGGTGATGATCTCCGGCGCGTCGTGGTACAGTGCCGCCACTGCCACCACCTCGGGGCGGCAGGGCGTGCCGGTGTAGTGCTTGGCGATGAGGCACAGCAGGTGTGCCAGCAGTGCGGTGTCGCAGGTGTGCTCGCTGAGGGATTCCGCCCGGGTGGAGTGCATCAGGCTCCACCGGGTAATGTACTTCATGCGCGCCAGCAGGGCGCTGAAGGGATACAGCATGGCAATACGCCTCCTTTTCTTCACCATACCCGCCCCGCGTGCGCTTGTCAAGCCCTTTTTTCTTGCGCGCCGCCGTGCTATACTACAAGGTGACATCAAATCCACTTCCGCGCCGGTGCGCGGAGAAAGAGGAACGCTATGGAAAAGTTCAAAAAACCACGGCTGCTCACGCAAAGGGAGCAGAGCCATAAAAAATTCTGGCAGGCGGTGGGGCTGTGCGCCCTGACGGCGGCCATCTTCTTTTTGCCGTTCTACATCCTTGACGGCGGCTTTTTCCACTATGCAGGCGATTTTAACAGCCAGCAGATCACCTTTTACCGGTATATGAACGGCTTCGTCAAGGGCGCAGGTTACCCGGACAGTGCCTTTGCCGGTGCGCCGCGCAATACCTTTTCGTGGGCGACCGACCTTGGCAGCGGGGTGATGAACGCCTACTCCTTCTACCTGTACGGCTCGCCGTTCTTCTGGCTGTCGATGCTGCTGCCGCAGAGCTGGCTGCCCTATATGATGGTGCCGCTGCTGGTGCTCAAGTTCGGCGTGGCGGGCGGCGGCGCGTTCCTGTATCTGCGCCGCTACGTCAAAAATGCGAACTACGCGGTGCTGGGTGCCTGTCTGTACGCGCTTTCCGGCTTTGCGGTGTACAACGTGTTCTTCAACCACTTTGTGGATGTGGTGGCGCTGTTTCCATACCTGCTCTGGGCGCTGGACGAAGCCATTTATGAGGATCGTCACGGCCTGTTCGCCTTCTGGGTGGCGGTAAACCTGCTCAATAACTACTTCTTCTTTGTGGGACAGGTGCTCTTTTTGTGCATCTACTTTGTGTGCAAGCTTTCGGCGCGGGACTTCCGGCTGACCGGGCGCAAGTTCGGCCATCTGTTGTGGGAAAGCGTGCTGGGCGTAGCCATGGGCTGTCTGCTGCTGTTCCCGGCGGTGCTCAGTCTGCTGCAGAACCCGCGCACCATCGACCTTTCCTCCGGGTGGGGCTTCCTGACCTACTCCAAGGTGCAGCAGTATCTGGCCATCCTGCTCAGCTGGATCCTACCGCCGGACTCCCCTTATCTTACCTCGGTCTGGTCGGAGGGCGTCATCAAGTGGACGAGCATGACGGCCTATCTGCCCCTGTGCAGTCTGGCCGGTGCCATGGCCTACTGGCGCAGCCGGAAGGCAGACAGCAAAAAGCGCATCGTGGCGGTATGCGCCGTATGCGCACTGGTGCCGGTGCTGAACAGCGCCTTCTACGCGCTCAATTCCAGCTACTACGCCCGCTGGTACTATATGCCCACCCTCATCCTTGCCGCCATGACCGTGAACGCGCTGGAGGACCCGGACGTTGATCTGGATGCACCCGCCCGGGGCATCGGCTGGATCATGCTGGCTACGCTTGTTTTTGCGGTGGTGCCCGTGCGGGACGATACCACCGAGACATGGTCGCTGGGCGTGCTGAAGAACCCGGGGCAGTTCTTTGTCGTGCTGGGCTTTGGTCTGCTGGGGCTTATGCTGTACCGCGTTCTTTGCAGCAAGTGGCGGCAGGACAGCCGCTTTGCCCAGCGCATGACGGCGGCAGTGCTGGTGTTTGCCTGCGCATTCACCATGGTGCACATCGGCATTGGCAAGTTTGGCCAGTGGTACACCGACAGCGACCTTGTGGAGCAGGACACCAACGCCTTGCTGCTGAAAAACGACCTGCCGGAGGGCGACTACCGGATAGACACCTACAAGATCCACGATAACATCGGGATGTGGCTGGATAAAAGCTGCCTGCAATACTTCGGCAGCACGGCTGCCCCCAGCATCCTCAGCTTCTACCCGGCGCTGGGGGTCAAGCGGGATGTGCGCAGCGAGCCGGAGATCGCAAACTACGCGTTGCGCGGCCTTTTGAGCGTGGAGTACCTCATCACCACTCCGGAAAAGCGCGAGAGCTTTGAGGACGAAGCAGACGCGGGCTGGACCTACCTTGCCGATGTGGACGGCTACGCGCTGTACCACAACGATAACTATGTGCCCATGGGCTTTACCTACGACTACTATGTGACCAAAGCTACCTACGAAGCTTCGGTCAAGACCCTGCGCTCCAACCTGCTGATGCGGGCGCTGGTGCTGGAGGACGAGGATGTGGCGCAGTACGGCCAGTACCTGACCGAGCTGCCGGACGCCATGCTGGATGACCTGCACTACGACAGCTACACGCAGGACTGCGCCGACCGCCGCGCCCACAGCTGCTCGGTGTTCCAGATGAATAATGCCGGTTTCCATGCCGAGATCACGCTGGACAAGGCAAACCTCGTCTTTTTCTCCGTGCCCTACGACGACGGCTTTACCGCCTACGTCAACGGCGAAAAGGCCGATATCCTTCAGGTGGACGAGGGACTGATGGCAGTGCTCTGCCCGGCGGGTGCAAGCAGCATCGACTTTGTGTATCAGGCCGCCGGGCTTTCCGCCAGCCGGGTGGTCACCGCCGTGGCAATTCCGGTGTGGGTGGTGTACGTTGCCTGCTTTGTGCGCCGCAAGCGCCGCAGCACCGGCACCCCGGCAGAAGAATGACTTTGACCGGACAGAAAAATAAAAATTTTAAATTCCCTCTTGACTTTACGAAGATAAAGTGTATAATGCAATCAAACCGATGAGGCGGAAGAGAACCTGCACAGCGCATCTGCAGTGAGCCCGGACAGTGCAAACGGGCGAAAGCGGGGCAGAGATTCGTGGGCCGCCGAGGGCCGGGCAAACGGGCAGAAGCCCTAGTAGCTTTGGACGGAAGTCTCCGTTATAGGACAGGGGAGTGTTGGCTCTCCGTGAGTGGCTCTGCTGTATTGGATGCAGAGCAAGCAAGGTGGCACCGCAGAATCGTAATTTACCGATCCTGTCCTTGTGGATAACACACAGGGACAGGGTCGTTTTGTTTTAAGACCCGTCCCGCAAAGGGAGCGGGTCTTTTGATTTGCCGCCCGCTCCGGGAAAGGAGTTACCACTATGAAAAACCTGAACATGATCTCCCGCCGCAGCTTCCTGAAGGCCGCTCTGGCCGCTTCTGCTGTTTCTGCCATGGCACTGACCGGTTGCGGCAGTGCTGCTTCCAGCACCGTCTCCAGTGCAGCGGTCTCCTCCTCCGCAGCGGCTTCCGGCAGCGCCGCTGCCACTGGCGAGACCTTCAAGGTGGGCATCGTCAACTATGTGGACCACGCTTCCCTCAACCAGATCGTAGAATCTGTGGAGAGCCGTCTGGACGCCATCGGCAAGGAGAAGGGTGTCACCTTTGACTACGCCGATTACTATGCCAACGCACAGGCCGACCAGTCCAACCTGAACCAGATCGGTGCAGACCTTGTGGCTGACGGCGTGGACGTGATCGTGGCAGTGGCCACCCCCACCGCCGCTACCATGCTGGCCGCTGTGGAGGACACCGACATCCCGGTGGTCTACTCTGCCGTGACCGACCCCGCCGCCGCCGGGTTTGACGGGGAGGAGAACATCACCGGCACCTCCGATGCCCTGAACACCGACGCCATCATGAACCTGATCGTGGCGGCAAACCCCGGCATCGACACCATCGGTCTGCTGTACGACTTGAGTCAGGATTCCTCCACCCAGGCCATTGCGGACGCCAAGGCCTTCTGCGAGAAGAACGGCATCAAGGTGGTGGAAAAGAACGGCACCACCACCGCCGAGGTGCAGATGGCTGCCGAAGCACTGGTCGCCGCTGGGGTCAAGGCCGTGTTCACCCCCACCGACAACACCATCATGACCGCCGAGCTGTCCATCTACGAGAGCTTCATCGAGGCCGGTGTGCAGCACTACACCGGTGCCGACAGCTTTGCGCTGAACGGCGCAATGGTGGGCTACGGCGTGGACTACGTTCAGCTGGGCGAAGCCACCGCCGATATGGTCAGCCAGCTGCTGTGCGACGGCAAGACCCCCGCAGACCTGCCCTACCAGACCTTTGATAACGGCATCGTCACCATCAACACCGAGACCGCCGAAGCGCTGGGTCTGGATCTGGCTGCCCTGAAGGAAGCCTTCAAGCCCTACTGCACCGAGATCTGCGAGGTGACCACCGCCGAGAACTTCTCCTGAACGCCCCGCTCTGTCAAAGCCTGACGGCTTTTCCGGCTCTCCCGCAAGGGAGAGCTTTTGGCAGTTCTGGGGAAAGATGCTTTTTATAATCTCCCTCCCGTGAAAATGAAATACCGGTTAATTCGTCCACTCTAAAACATAAAAGGAGCATACACCATGCTGGCGAGTATTTTTTCCCTCAACGTTTTGCAGACAGCGCTGGAGCTGGGCTGCATCTACGGACTGGTGGCGTTGGCACTGTTTCTGAGCTACTCCATCCTGAATATTGCCGACCTTTCCACCGACGGCTGCTTTACGCTGGGCTGCGCCGTGGCCTGTCAGGTGGCGCTGACCGGTCACCCCATCCTTGCACTGGCGGCAGCCATGGCTGCGGGGGTGTGCTCCGGCTTTGTCACCGCCTTTTTGCAGACAAGGCTCGGGGTGGAAAGCATTATGGCCGGTATCATTGTCAACACCGGCCTATACACCATCAATCTGGCAGTGATGGGCTTTTCCTCCACCATGTCGCTGGTCAAGACCCCTACCATCTTCTCCATGGCAAAAACTTCGCTGGGCTTTCTGGGCAGCTGGTACAAGCTGGCACTGGCGGCAGGCATCATTGCTGTAGCCTGCGCGGCGATGCTGGGCTTTCTGGGCACGCGGCTGGGGCTTTCCATCCGCGCCACCGGCGATAACGCCGCCATGGTGCGGGCTTCCAGCATCAACCCCGCCTTTACCATCACGGTGGGTCTGTGCGTATCCGGTGCGTTGTGTGCGCTGTCCGGCGGGCTGCTGGCACAGTACCAGAAAAGCTGTGATATCAACGTGGGCACCGGCATGGTGACCATTGCACTGGCTTCCCTCATCATCGGTGAGACGCTGGTGGGCAAGCGCACCATGCTGCGCTGCATTCTGGGCGTGGTGTTCGGAAGCTGCCTGTACCGCTTTATCGTGGCCGTGGCGCTGCGGTTCAACGTGCCCGCCGCCGCCATGAAGCTGGTTTCTGCCATCATTGTGGCAGTGGCCATCTCCATGCCCGCCATCCGGGAGCACTTCGCCTTTGAAAAGCGCCGGCACGCTGCCCGTGCCCGCTGCACCGTGACCAACAGGGAGGGACAGTAACATGGAAATGCTGCAACTGAACGACCTGCACAAAACCTTTAACCCCGGCACCGTCAACGAAAAAGTGGCGCTAAATGGGGTGAGCCTGCAGATGGAAGCCGGAGATTTTGCCACCATCGTAGGCTCCAACGGCGCGGGCAAATCCACCCTGTTCAATGCCATCACCGGCGGCTTTATTGCCGATGAGGGCAGCATTCTGCTGGGCGGACAGGACATCACCTTTGCGCCGGAGCACCAGCGCAGCAAGGTCATCGGACATCTGTTCCAGGACCCGCTCAAGGGCACTGCGCCCAACATGACCATTGAGGAAAATCTGGCGCTGGCCTACCTGCGGGCAGGCACTGCGCCCAACGCCATCTTCTCCCGCATCTCCCGCAAGGATAAGGCGCTCTTCCGCGAAAAGCTGGCGTTGCTGGACATGGGGCTGGAGGACCGCATGAAGCAGCCGGTGGGGCTGCTCTCCGGCGGGCAGCGGCAGGCGCTTACCCTGCTCATGGCTACCCTTGTCACGCCGAAGCTGCTGCTGTTGGACGAGCACACCGCCGCGCTGGACCCCGCCACCGCCGAAAAGGTGCTGGCGCTGACCAAGAGCATCGTGGCCGAGAAAAAGATCACCTGCCTGATGGTGACCCACAATATGCATCAGGCGCTGGAGCTGGGCAACCGCACCCTGATGATGGACGCCGGGCGCATCGTGTTTGACGTAAAGGGCGCAGCACGCAGCAAGATGACAGTGGACGATCTGCTGGAAAAGTTCCGCGAGAATGCTGGCAAAAATCTGGATAATGACCGTATCCTGCTGAGCAAGGTGGAGAAATAAGCCTGCCGTTTTTCTCCTCTTGTGAAAAGTCGAACAGCCAAGCCCGCAGGCTTGGCTGTTCGTATATTATAAATAACAATTCCGCTGATTATGGCCAAAGCGCACGCGGCGGCCATTCTGAATCGTTCTGCTGACAAAAGGCAAAAGGTCTGCTGCACCGTGCGGTGCAGCAGACCTTATAATTTTTATTCTTTTACCACAGGCGGATGACCTTGATGACGCCCTCGGCTTTATCGCGGGCCAGCTCCAGATGGTGCTGCAGCGCCATGGCTGCGCCGTCCCAGTCCCCTGCCAGAGCAGCATCCAGAATCTGCAGATGCTCCTCACAGGTCTGCTCCTGATTGATCATGCTCACCTTGCCGGTCATGATGCGGAAACGGGTGTTCAGGCCGGTGATGCGGTCGTAGGCAGAGCGCAGATACTTGTTGGGCAGGGTGCTCATCAGCAGCTCGTGGAAGTCGTCGTCCGACTTGCAGAAGTCCTCGATGCGCTCGCTGTGGTGCATCAGCTCAGCGTAGGCCTCCAGCTGCTCCCGAGGGATGGCATTGCCGTAAGTACGCAGGGCGTAGGGCTCCACCAAAAGACGCATCTCAAACATACTGTGCACGTCCTCTTCGGTGATGCCGGAGACCATCAGACCCTTTTTGGGCAGAATGGTGATCAGCCCCTCCTGCTCCAGACGCCCCAGCGCATCCCGCATGGGGGTGCGGCTGATGTTGCCCATCTCGGCGCAGAGTTTCTGCTCGTTCAGAAACTCGTTGGGGCGGTACTCGCAGTTCAAGATCTTGGTTTTGAGGTACTGGTACGCCTGCAGCTTCAGGCTGAGCTTTGCCTGTGCGTCCTGCTCTTTCATAAGCACACTCTCCTATTCTTCTCCAAAAAACGTTCCAAAACGTCCGAACCGGCAGCGCAAACCCACCGCTGCCGGCTTCTTCTTCATGTTCAGCCAGCTTGTATCCCGGCTGCAATCCAACCACTTTATCTAATACATTATTTCACATCAGGGCATTTTTTACAAGACTTTTTGCTTAACTTTGGAGTGTTTTCCGTTTTATACAAAGATTACGCCTCGATTTTGCTACTTTTTACAATGTTTTTTGTGCTTGTCGCCAAACAGGCCGACTTTCCGCCCGCTTCTTTTGCATCCAAGCGCAAACTGTGCTACAATAGGGGTAAAAAACAACACATCTACACCGGAAAGGACCGAAACTCTCATGGCACGAAGCGATGGCTACAACACCCGCACCCGGCAACTCATCTTAGACTACCTCATCAACAACCGTCAGCACGCAGTAAGTGCCTCCAACATTCTGGAGCATCTGGAGGCGCAGGGCGCAAGCCCCAACCCCACCACTGTATACCGCTATCTGGACAAGCTTGCCGGCGAGCAGCGCATTATGAAATATGTAGCCGACAAAGGCGAGCGGGCGGTGTTCCAGTATGTGGACGAGGGACGCCATTGCCGGGAGCACCTGCACCTCAAGTGCGTGCAGTGCGGGCGCATCTATCACTTGGACTGCCATTTTATGGATGAAGTGCGCGCCCACCTGATGGCGGAGCACGGCTTTACCCTGCAATGTGAGGGCAGCGTGCTGTACGGGCTGTGCCGTCATTGCGCGCAAAACGCGGCACCGTCCGCAGCGGAAGAACAGCCTGCAAAAAAATGCGCCTGCTGTGTTGACACGGACAAAAACCCGTGATACAATGCAGACAATAAAAGCGTTGACCGGGAAAAGTAAGGTTTCAGGTTTTTCTTGCAGAGAGCGCGGGACGGTGGAAACCGCGCAGAAAACGAAGCCCGAAGAACACCCGTGAGCCGCTCCCTGAACCTGCGTGCGCAGCAGTAGGGGCAGACGTGCGCCGCTCGTTATCGCGGCAGTGCTTTCAACGGGGAGAGCGCACAAAAGTGACCGGCGTATTGCGTATGCCGGTAATTTAGGTGGCACCACGGATACGGCAGCATATTCGTCCTAGGACTATGGGATGAATGTGCTGCCGTATTTTTTTATTTTAAGAGGGGTAAGAAGTATGTGTTGTGTTATGGGTTATACGGGGCACGACCTGAGTGCCGAAAAATTCAAAGAGTATCTGCTGCGCACCGTGGACCGCGGGCCGGACGACCAGCGAGTGGTGGAGGGTCCCTACGGCCTGATGGGCTTTGGGCGGCTTGCCATCATGGGACTGACCCCGGAGGGGATGCAGCCCTTTTACCGGGGCGCTGACTGCGTGGTGTGCAACGGCGAGCTGTACGGCTTCCGGTTCGAAAAAGAGATCTTAAAGCGCCGTGGCTACAAGTTCTGCTCCGACTGCGACTGCGAGATCCTGCTGCCGCTGTACTACGAGTACGGGCTGGATATGTTCCGCCACATGGACGCGGAGTTTGCGCTGATCCTGTACGATTCCCGCAAGGATCGTCTCATCGCCGCCCGCGACCCCATCGGCATCCGTCCGCTGTTCTACGGCTACTCCAAGTCCAGCCACAAGATCGCCTTTTCCTCCGAGATGCGCAACCTCATCGGCTGGTGCGATGATATCCGTCCCTTCCCCATCGGCAGCTACTACTGCGATGGCCGCTTTGTGCGCTACGAGGACATTGCCGATGTGCCCGCCCCCATGCAGGACGATATGCCCACCATCCTGCAGAACATCCGCGAGAAGCTCATCGCCGGTGTGGAAAAGCGGCTGGACGCCGATGCACCCGTGGGCTTCCTGCTTTCCGGCGGGCTCGACTCCTCCTTGGTGTGCTCCATTGCTGCCAAGAAGCTGGGCAAGCCCATCCGCACCTTTGCCATCGGCATGGACACTGATGCCATCGACCTGAAATACGCCCGGCAGACTGCGGACTATCTTGGCAGCGAGCACCACGAGATCATCATCAACCGCGAGATGGTGCTCAGCAGCTTGGAAGAGGTCATCCGGCTGCTGGGCACATGGGATATCACCACCATCCGCGCCAGCATGGGCATGTACCTGCTGTGCAAGGCCATCCACGAGCAGACCGATGTGCGTGTGCTGCTGACCGGCGAGATTTCGGACGAGCTGTTCGGCTACAAATACACCGATTACGCCCCCACCGCCGATGCTTTCCAGCAGGAGAGCCAGAAGCGCATCCGGGAGCTGTATATGTACGATGTGCTGCGGGCAGACCGCTGCATCTCCTCCAACAGCATCGAAGCCCGCGTGCCCTTTGGCGATCTGGATTTTGTGCGGTACGTCATGGCCATCGACCCGGAAAAGAAGCTGAACCGCTACGGCAAGGGCAAGTACCTGCTGCGCAAGGCCTTTGAGGGCGACTGGCTGCCGCCGGAGATCCTGTGGCGCGAAAAGGCCGCCTTCTCGGACGCCGTGGGCCACAGCATGGTGGACGACATCAAGGAGTACGCCGAGAGCCTGTACACCGACGAGGAGTTCCAGATGCGCCGGGCAAACTACTCGGCACACTGCATGCCCTTTACCAAGGAGAGCCTGTTCTACCGCGAAATTTTTGAGAAGTACTACCACGACCAGAGCCGCACCATCGTAGGCTTCTGGATGCCCAACAAAGCATGGCCGGGCTGCAACGTCAACGACCCCTCTGCCCGCGTGCTGGCAAACTATGGTGCTTCCGGCGTATAACGCCAGAGCATTTTTCAGCAGAAAACTTTTTATGATTTCGGAACACCGGAGCATCTGCGGACGCTCCGGTGTTCCATTTTTACGCAAAAAAGCCCCCGCCGACAGAGGGAAAAAAGTGTCGGCGGGGGCTCGGGGAAATGTCAAATCAGGGGTTCAGAGCTCAGTCGTCTGCGGCCTCGTCCAGATTGCCCAGCTTCTTGGCCTGCTCCACAACGGCAGGCACCAGCATCTCGGGCAGGGTCTCATAGCGGGCAAACTCGGTGGTGAACCAGCCACGGCCCTGCGTGGTCTGCCGGATAAAGGTGGTAAAGTTTGCAAGCTCTGCCAGCGGCACCTCGGCAATGATGGTCTGCAAGCCGTCCTCGTCCGGCTCCATGCCCAGCACACGGCCACGGCGCTTGGTCACATCACCCATGATGTCGCCGGTGTTGTCGTTGGGCACATGGGCCTTCAGGGTGTGGATAGGCTCCAGAATGACGGGGCCAGCCTCCGGCATAGCAGCTTTATAGGCCAACTTTGCAGCCATGATAAAGGCCATTTCAGAGCTATCCACCGGGTGGTAGCTGCCGTCCAGCAGGGTGGCCTTCAGGCCGACCACGGGGTAACCGGCCAGCACGCCCTTTTCGGCAGCCAGACGCACGCCCTTTTCTACGGCGGGGAAGAAGTTCTTGGGCACGCTACCGCCGAACACCTTTTCCTCGAACACCACCTGCTCGCTGTCGCAGGGCTCGAAGTTGATGATAACGTCACCGAACTGGCCATGACCGCCGGTCTGCTTCTTGTGGCGGCCCTGTTTCTGGCAGGCCTTGCGGATAGACTCGCGGTAGGCGATGCGGGGAGCTTCCAGACCGATCTCCACGCCGAACTTGTTCTTCAGCTTGGCCTTGACCACGTCCAGATGCTGCTCGCCCAAGCCGCCGATGACCTGCTGATGGGTCTCGGCGTTGTTGATGTAGCACAGGGTGGGATCTTCTTCCATCAGGCGTGCCAGTGCGCTGGAGATCTTGCCCTCGTCGCCCTTCTTGGCCACGGTAACAGCCATAAACAGGCTGGGCTTGGGGAACACAGGTGCGGGCAGCTTGACCACGCGGTCTGCATCGCACAGAGTATCGCCGGTCTTTGCGCTCACCAGCTTTGCCACTGCGCCGATATCGCCGGCACCGATGCCGTCGTTCTCCATCTGCTTCTTGCCAAGGACAGTCAGGGGTTTAGTGATCTTTTCCACCTCGCCGGTGCGGGCGTTGGTCAGCGGTTCGCCTGCGGTCACCTTGCCGCTGATAACACGCAGATAGCTCAGCTTGCCCACGAACGGGTCGGCCACGGTCTTAAAGACGTAGGCGGCAGTGGGCTCATCCTCGGTGCAGTGCAGTTCCACCGGCTCACCGTTGGCGTCCTCAGCCAGCGTGCTGGCCTCGTGCTCCGGGCTGGGCAGCAGCTTGTGCATATTGAACAGCAGCATATCCAGTGCCTGCATATTCACGGCGCTGCCGCAGAACACGGGGGTGATCAGGCCGTCCTTAACGCCCTTGCGCATACCCTCCACGATCTCCTCGGTGGTAAAGGGTTCGCCGCCGAAGAACTTTTCCATCAGTTCATCGTCGGTTTCTGCAATGGCCTCGCTCATAGCCTCGATCAGGCCCTGGAAGCGGTGGCCGATGTCCGGCAGGTCTACCTGAATCTGCTTGCCGCCCTCGTACTTGAAGGCCTTCTGGCTGAACAGGTTGATGTACACAGGGGTGCCGTCATCCAGCTTTGCGGGCACGACGCAGGGGCAGACGGTGGAGCCGAAGCGGATCTTCATATCCTCAAGGATCTTGAAGTAGTTGGCGTTTTCCAGATCGCACTTGGACACGAACACCATGGTGGCCTTGCCGTTCTTGCGGGCCAGCTGGAACGCCTTTTCTGCGCCCACAGTAACGCCGCTGCGGCCGGACACGCACACCAGCACGCTCTCGGCGGCGCGGATGCCCTCGTACTCGCCTGCTTCAAAGTCGAACAGACCCGGTGCATCGATCAGGTTGTACTTGATGCCCTCGTACTCCACCGGCACAACGGACGCCGACAGGCTGGCCTTGCGCTTTGCTTCCTCGGGATCAAAGTCCGAAATCGTGGTACCGTCCTCAACCCGGCCCATACGCTCGGCAGCGCCCGAAAAATAGACCAGTGCTTCGGTCAGCGTGGTCTTGCCGCTGCCGGCATGGCCGGCAATCAGAATATTGCGGATGTTGTTGCTTGCGTATTTCATATCGGTTTTTCCCTCATTTCCGCCGCACGGAGCGTTCTCTCCGTTTTTGTGGCATATTTTACAAAGATAATACCACATCCGAAACGATTTTTAAATATATCGTTTCAAAATTTAGCAAAAACGCCTGCCAAACTTCCGGGCACTGTTTTGTGCAAGTTGACATTCGGGTGCAAAACGGGCGGGCAGAAAAAGCAGAACTCCCGGCAGCGCGTACAGGCGCGGAACCGGGAGTTTTCGTTGCAAATATGCGGTTTTTGTGGTATGCTGTAAGTGCCGCTTCGGCGGTAAGGGCGTTGATTGCATAATCGGTGGTCTAGCTCCTTCCGGCTGCGCGCCAGAGGGGGACGAAAAACTTTTTGCTTCCCCTGACGCGAAAGCGGAAAGGGGGATGCCTCATGACGTTTGAACAGGTCGTGCTGTTGCTCACGCTGCTTAGCGGAGCAATCTACATTACCTTCGAGATCACATGGACGATTTCCAACGGCAAAAAGAAATGACCGCTCATGCCCTCAGAAAGCAAGCGGTCATTCTTTACGACTGATTAGCCGGATGAGGAGCTGACCATTGCAGTCAGCGCTCTTTCTATTCGTAGTATAGTCTATTTTTCCGGGTTTGTCAAGCCGCAGACCCGCCGGAAGAGGCAGGAGGTTTTACGCGATGAAGCGCGAGGATTATATCAACTGGGACGAATATTTTATGGGCATTGCGCTGCTTACCGCCATGCGCTCCAAGGACCCTAACAGTCAGGTGGGTGCGTGCATCGTAAGCCCGGAAAATAAGATCCTTTCCTTAGGCTACAACGGGATGCCCATGGGCTGCAACGATGACGAGATGCCCTGGGAGCGGGAGGGTGCACCTTTGCAGACCAAGTATATGTACGTCTGCCACGCCGAGTTGAACGCCATCCTCAACAGTGCCCACAACAACCTGAAGGGTGCCCGGGTGTATGTGACCCTGTTCCCCTGCAACGAGTGCACCAAGGCCATCATCCAGTCCGGCATTGCCGAGGTGGTGTACTACGGCGACAAGTACCACGACAGCGATTCCAGCATTGCGGCGCGGTTCATGTTCGAGCACGCCGGTGTCCGGCTGACCCCCTATAAGCCCACCGGACGCCGGGTAGAGCTGGAGCTGTAAGCTTCCTCTTGACCTTCCCGATGCAACGTACTATAATAGAATCATAGCCTGAATAAATATTCAAGAGTGTTTGCATAGAGAGGGAAATATACAATGGAACTGAAAAATCGCAGCTTTTTGAAGCTATTGGACTACACCCCCGCCGAGATCGGGCAGCTGCTGGAGCTGGCCGCTGACCTGAAGGCCAAAAAGAAGGCCGGTATCCGTCATGACCAGCTGCGGGGCAAAAATATTGCTCTGATCTTTGAAAAGACCTCCACCCGCACCCGCTGTAGCTTTGAGGTGGCCGCCCACGATCTGGGCATGGAAGTGACCTATCTGGACCCCTCCGGCAGCCAGATCGGCAAAAAGGAGTCCATCGCCGACACCGCCCGGGTGCTGGGCCGGATGTTTGACGGCATCGAGTACCGTGGCTACGGCCAGCAGATCGTGGAGGATCTGGCAAACTACGCCGGTGTTCCGGTGTGGAACGGCCTGACCAATGAGTTTCACCCCACCCAGATCTTAGCCGATTTCCTTACCATCCAGGAGCATTTCGGTCACCTGAAGGGCATCCACTTCGTTTACTTCGGCGACGCCCGCTACAACATGGGCAACAGCCTGATGGTGGGCTGCGCCAAGATGGGCTTACACTTTACCGCCTGCGCCCCCAAAAAGTACCAGCCGGATCCCGCACTGGTGGAGCAGTGTCAGGCCATTGCCGCCCAGACCGGGGCGACCCTCTCCTTTGAGGAGGATCCCGTCAAGGCAGCAAAGGGCGCGGATGTGCTGTACACCGATGTGTGGGTGTCCATGGGCGAGCCGGTTGAGGTATGGGCAGAGCGCATCCACGACCTTGCACCCTACCAGATCAATCAGGATCTGATGAATATTGCAGGCCCGGATGCAGTATTTATGCACTGTCTGCCCGCCTACCACGACCACAAGACCACCGTGGGCAAGGAGATGGGCGAACGCTTTGGCCGCGACGCCATGGAGGTGACCGACGAGGTATTCGAAGGCCCCCAGAGCATCGTGTTTGACGAGGCCGAGAACCGGATGCACACCATCAAGGCGGTCATGGCAGCCACCTTGGGATATCAGGAATAACGAGATAAGCCCGGAAGGTTCGCAGACCCTCCGGGCTTATTCTATCTAAAAATAATTTTCCGCTCAGCGATCATTCCGAAACTGCATTCTGCAGTTTCAGCACGCCTGCCTGCGTCAGGCGCTTACGCAGCAGCGCACCCACGATGCAGGACACCACGATCTTTGCAAGATCCAGCGCAATAAAGGGGTAGACGCAGACGGTCAGCGCGTAGCCCAGCTCGCACTGCATCTGGAACACGAACCATGCCGTGCCCAGCACATAGCAGGCGGCATCGCCCAGCACCAGACCCACAGCGGAGACCACCGGGTTGCCCTTGCTCTTTTCAATGAACATCCCGCCGATGAAGGCCAGCAGCAGATAGCCCACCAGATAGCCGCCGGTAGGGCCTGCCAGCTTGGCAAGGCCGGCACCGTAGCCGGAGAACACCGGAATACCGATGGCGCCCAGCACCAGATAGATAACCACGCTCAGGGTACCGAACTTCGGCCCCAGCAGCCATGCGGTCAGGCAGATAACAAAGTTTGCCAGCGAGATGGGCACGGCTCCGATAGGCACGGTCAGCGGGCCCAGCACGCACAGCACGGCAGCCATCACCGCGGTGACAGCCATCTGATAGGTAGTCAGTTTTTTGTCTTTCATGGTCAGTTTTCCCTCTGTTTTTTCGTTTTGTAAGGCATCTGTGCCCGAGTATACCGCACCGGTGCGCCACAGGTCAACGGAAAAGTTTGCAAAGGGTTTACAATCAATAGATATATTGTAATCCGTCAAAAAATATGATATTCTAAGAATACGGCGCTGATTGCATAATCGGTGGTCATGCTTTCCCATCCCGCAGCACTGCTTCTTCCTGTACATGGAACGAACCAGCGGCTTGTGGGAGGAGAACTTTTTTGAGCCAAGCCTCCCCAAGCCCTGAAGGCGAAGGGAGGGATGTCAGATGGATCTGTCGGAGATGCTGAACCTGCTGATGGTCATTCTTACGCTGTTGGGATTGATCATTGAGGTAATTCGCCTGACCCTTGAGGTCATGGATAAAGCTTCGCAGAAGAAAAACGATGACAACAAAAAAGATTGACCGCCCCAGTCTACCAAACTAGCGGTCAATCTTTTTGACTAATGCGGGATGGAAAGCTGACCTTTGCAGTCAGCGCCCCTTCTGTTTATAGTATAATCGCACCATCGTGTTTTGTCAAGGAGGTTCCCATGGGTGGAGGTCATGTATCGCGGCCGGATTTCGGGATGCCGCAGCCGGATGCTGCGTACCCGCTGACCGAGTTCTATCTGCTGGCGCAGCAGGCGCTGGAAAAAAGCGGCAGCTTTATGCTGCCCGCCCTCTACGCAGGGCTGCACTCCCCCGCCCGGCGCATCTACCGGGAGGAGGCCGCCGGGTATTTACAGCTTGCGGCTGCTCCGGCAGAGGGCCTGACCCGGCTGCTCTCCCCTGCCCGGATGCAGCTTTTATACAGCAGCTTGCAGGTGCAGCAGGACGGCACCCCCGCCGCCCTGCTGCTGACCGAGGAGTGCACCCGCCTGACCGTGGCGGTGCAGCTGCTGCCGCCCTTTGTGTGGGAGGACCCGCTGCCGCCGCTGCCGGATGTTCCGGCGGCGCTCACCCTGCAACTGACCATGCAGGACGTGATGGCCATCGACACTTCCCCCGCCGCACTGGCGCAGAAGCTGGTGCACAGCACCGATGGCAAATGCTGGCTGCATCACCCCAAGGCCGAGACCTTTCTCTCCGAGCGGCTGGCGTTGCTGCAAAGGGTCTATAAATAAAGAAGGAGCACCCTCCCCCTCTTTTACTTTCTGCGATTCCGTGGTATACTGACCGGTAAACCGACAGGATATCCAACCCCTGTCGGAGAACGTGGACACACCTTGCGGTCCGGTGCGTCCGGCACACAAAAAATGGAAGGAACCGGGTTTTGTTCTGCAATAATCGGGGATGCTGAGCCGTATATTGAGTGAACGTCCCCGTGAGAACCACAAACATTCCATCGAGAAGCCCGCTTCCGGGCATCCAAGGAGAGTTTATACAATGGGACAGCTGACCAGAAACGAAGTATTTACCTTGGCGGTGCAGCGTTACAGCGACACCGTCTACCGCACTGCGGTGCATAATTGCCGCTGCACAGCCGATGCTGAGGATGTGGTGCAGGATGTATTTGAAAAACTGCTGCACTACAACGGCATCTTTGAGAGTGAGGAGCATCTCAAAGCATGGCTGCTGCGGGTGGCCATCAACCGCTGCCGGGACCTGACCCGCGCCGCCCACCAAAAGGACACCGAGCTGGACGAGAACCTGCCCGCCCCCGATGTCCTTGCGGAGGACGGCAGCGTGCTGGATGCCATCCGCACCCTGCCGGAAAACTACCGCAATGCCATCTATCTGCATTACTACGAAGGATACACTGCGGCAGAGATCGGGCGGATGATGGCGGTGCCCACAAACACGGTACTAAGCTGGCTGCGGCGCGCACGGGCACAGTTACATACGATGCTGAAGGAGGAGATCGAAGATGAGGTGGTATGAATATAAGATGGAGGTCGATGACCTGACTGCCCCGGACGATCTGAAAGCAAAGTTGCTGGCCATGACCGACACCCTGACTGCGGAGGAAAAGGCCGAGCCCATGATGGCTGCCCCTGCCCCGCAGACCGCTGCACCCGCAGCACCCCTGAACACCGAAGCCAAGAAGAAAAAGCCCATCCACTTCCCGGTAAAGCAGCTGGGCACGCTGGCTGCCTGTCTGGCCGTGTGCGTGCTGGGTTACAGCACCCTGCATCTGGGCATCGGGATGGGCAGCGCAAAAAGCAGCGCGCCCACCCTGTACGCAGCCGAAGGCTCTGCCGACAGCTCCGCTGCTTCTGTGGCAGCGGGCGGGTTTGATCTCCAGCACGCCGCGCTGGACAGCACCCCCGAGGCGGTGAATTACAGTCTGGAGGCAGACGACCGCTCTCTGGAAACGGAATACAGCGGCACCGGCAGCACCGAGGCTGCTGCCCCTGCGGTGGACAGTGCCAAGATCATCTACACCGCCAACCTGACACTGGAAAGCAAGGACTACGAAACAGCCCGCAGTGCGCTGGACAGCGCTCTTGCCGAGGCGGGCGGCTATCTGGAATCCAGCAGCGAGTACACGCGCACCGGTTCCAGCCGCTCCGTAAGCCTGACCTACCGGGTGCCGCAGGCCAACTACCAGAGCTTTCTGGATGCTGTGGCCGCTGCCGGTAATGTGACCTACCGCAGCCAGCAGGCCGATGACGTGACCACCCAGTATATGGACGTGTCCGCGCGGCTTTCTAATCTGCAGGCACAGCGCACCCGCTTACAGCAATTGCAGGAACAAGCCGAAACTCTTTCGGACTTGCTGCAGATTGAGGACTCCCTCACCGAGGTGCAGTCCCAGATTGAGAGTTGGCAGAGCCAGCTGGACTGGTACAGCGATCAGGTGCAGCAGTGCACCGTGTATATCGACCTGAACGAGGTGCAGACCTACACACCCGCCGACGAGGGCTTCTTCTCCCGCATCGGCACGGCCCTTGTCTCCGGCTGGGGCAACTTTGTGAATGGCTTGCAGCAGCTGGTAGTTGCGCTGGCCTCCGTCTGGCCGCTGGCAGTGCTGGCGTGCGCTGCTGTTGCCGTGGCGCTTGCATGGCGCAAAAAGCACCCGAAGAAGTGACCCCATAGAAATCCATTTTTCCGCATAAAGGCTTCCCCCGGGCTGGGGAAGCCTTTTGTTCAACCCCGTTGAAAAAACCACCCCTGTCCCGCCGGGCTGCTGCACCGGGAGACAGGGGTGATTTTTGTATATTTTGCAGTGCTTATTACACGCCGGAATAGGCCGAGAAGCCGCCGTCCACCGGCAGGCAGATGCCGGTGATGAAACCGGCTGCATCATTGTTCAGCAAAAACAGCAGCGCGCCCACAAGGTCTTTTTCACTGTCGCCAAAGTGTCCCATGGGGGTGGCGGCAAGGATCTTTTTGGTGCGGTCGGTGGGGGTGCCGTCCTCGTTGAAGAGCAGCTTTGCGTTCTGCTCGCTGGCAAAAAAGCCCGGGGCAATGGCGTTGACCCGGATGCCCACCTTGCTGAAATGTACCGCCAGCCACTGGGTAAAGTTGGTCACAGCAGCCTTGGAGCCGGAGTAGGCAGGGATCTTGGTCAGGGGCAGGTAGGCATTCATGCTGGAAATGTTCAGGATGTTGCAGCCCTCGCGCCCTACCATCTGCCGTGCAAAGGCCTGCGTGGGCAGCAGGGTGCCGATAAAGTTCAGGTTGAACACCATCTCCACGCCGCTCTCGTCCAGATCAAAAAAGGTGACGGTGTCGCTTTCCAGATCGGCCATCTCAAAATATTCCTTGTCCGTATTGGCGCGGGCGTTGTTGCCGCCGGCACCGTTCACAAGGATATCGCAGGGGCCAAAGTCTGCCAGCACATCCTCTGCTACCTGCAGGCAGTTGGCCTTGTTCATCACGTTGCAGGTGTAGCCCTTGGCGGTGCCGCCCTCGGCTTCGATCTTGTCCGCAAGCTCCTTGAGCTTATCCATGTTGCGGCCCAGCAGCGCCACCTTTGCGCCCGCCCGGGCCAGCGCCTTGGCAAAAATGGAGCACAGCGTGCCGCTTGCGCCGGTGACGACAGCCACCTTGCCGGTGAGATCGGTGTTCAGTACATTCTTTTCCATAACATCCTCCTGTTACAGCTGTATTCATTGGCTAGAGTATAACAGAAAAAGACGGTCTTTGCCAGAACGTTCTTATTATAAAAGGGGAAAGTTTTATTCTTTTTGCCGGGCAACAAGCACGATATCTTCTGGATGCGGTGCAGACGCAATCGCGCAAAATTGCAAAAATGACCGTTTTTACCTTGAAGATCTTCTAACTCTTCCAAAGCAAATGCAGTATGATAAAAGCATGACAAACACATACTGACTTCGGCTGCGCTGCCCGCAGCGGGCTACACTGTTCAAGCCGCAGCGGGCTGCACCTATGACCCACAGAGTTTTGAACAATGTGGGCATTCAGACCTGGAAACACAGCATTCCGCACCCACAATGTTCAACCCGAACGATGTGAACATTTAACGTAGGACAGTTTCTTTTTGCACACTGATCAAATATAAAAAGTTATAATAATATTCTACACTGTTCACGCTGCACAATGTGCAACAGCGGCGGCGCTTCCCACTTTGATGTGAACACAAAAAAACAGGTTGAATTTAAAAAATTCAACCTGCTTGGTGGTTGCGGGGGCCGGATTTGAACCAACGACCTTCGGGTTATGAGTTGCGGTTTGTCCATTTCGCCACGTTTTGCAACGTCTTATATAAAGCGATAAAGCGTCATTTTACTTTTAGTGTCATTTAGTGACGTGCAGCAGCTTTCTGTGGTCGTAGTAGCCAAATAGTAGCCAAAAATACACCCCGGCAGGAGTTCCCGCCGGGGCTTTTTTCATGCCTGCTTGATGGCGTTCAGATCGGGGCCAGATCGCCGCCCAGAGCGCAGCAGAACATCCGCTATGCACTCTGTGGCCTTTGCCTTTTGCTCCTCAATCATGTGCGCATAGAATCCCTCTGTGGTCGTGACGGAGGCATGGCCCAACTGCTTGCTGACTGTCACAACGTCTGTGCCGTTGGAGATCAGGACAGAGGCGACCGTGTGCCGGAATGCGTGCGGGTTGATGTGCGGCAGCCCGTGGCGTTCAGAGAAGCCCCGCAGCCAAGCGGTTATACTGTCCGGGTTCATACGCTGCCCATCGTCCTGTGTGAACACATAGCCGCTATTCGTCCAGAGGTTGGCGCACATGAGGCGGTTGTGCTCCTGTTCCTGTTTCCACTCCCGCAGCAGCTGCATAGTTTCCGCCGGGAGACGCAGATACCGTACATCACTGGTTTTCGTGCTGTCCTCATATACGCCCCGGGACTTTGTGTAAAGCAAGGCACGGTCAATCTTAATGCGGTTCAGGTCAAAACTGACCCTATCCCACCGCAGACCCATAATTTCACCCCGGCGGCAGCCGGTAACGATCATGAGATTCACAATGGTGCGCCATTTGAGCGGCTCTGTGTCGAGCGCGTCCAGAATCGCCCGGATTTCAGCCGGTTGAAAATAGTTCGGCTCTGCCCGTGCTACCTTTGGCGGAGTTGCCTTTTCCGCTGCATTGTAGGGCACGAGCATTTCTTTCTCTGCCTGCGCAAGGATGGTGGAGATCAACCGATGGTGTTCCAGAACGGTTTTTGCAGAGAGTGGGGCTGTGTTCGCCTCCACCTTGAAAAGCTCTGACAGGGGAGCGCCAAGAGCCTGCGCTACGGCCTGCGCCTTTTCCTGCCGCACCTTCTCCCCGCGCATGATGGCGTTAATAGTCGAGGTGCCCACCCCGGCGGCCTGTGCCAGATCGGGGCGTTTTATGCCCTGCTGCTTGACCTTTTCCAGCAGCGCAGGCTTTGCCGTAGCCTTGCCGTTCCCTTTACGCAGCCCATTTTCGCCAAGGTTCTTATAGAATGCGTTCAGGTGCTGAGGCCGGATATCCACGAGTTTCAAATGGCCGATTGCCTGATTGATACGCACGAGGAGTTCTTTGTACCGGTCGAGCGTTCGCACCTTGCAGCCCTCTTGCTCTTTGAGGCCGAGCACATAACCGGCATACTCTGCAAAGGTCTGGCGGTTGTCCAGCTGAAACCCCAATTCAATAGATCGCTCAAAATCAGCAGCCGCCCGCTGCAAAGCCTTTTCAGTCTGGCGTGGGGTCATGCCTTTTTCTGGTGCCCATGTTTTAGTGTGAATCATCTTTCGCCCGGTTGAATCATACCCGGCGGAAACAGTGATTTGGTAGGAAACGCCATTTTTGCCGGTGCGCTTTTTGATGCTGGCCACGGTTTACTCCTCCTTCAAAAGATCGTCGATACAGTGTGTGACTGCATCAATTATTTGGAAACGCAGATACGCTGCTTCAAATTCGGCCTTGCTCCGCTGCTCCTGCTGTTCCCAGTCCTGCGAGGCAATGGCCACCCGTCGGGCCTCTTTACATGGCTCAATAGATGCAAGCGCCCGCTGCATTTCATCCATGCACAGTAGCCGCGAGAGGGCTGTTTTTACATCTGCCGCACTGTCGGGCATGGAAAAACCTTCCAGCGCCATTTTTGTATAATCTGCAATGAATGGCGCCGTTTCCATATCATGCAGTGCGGAGATTGCCGCCGGGCTGAGACCTGTATATTCTCCTGCGCCTCTTGCGTTCGGGTCTGGTGCGGGTTGGTCGGTCAGTCCAAAAAGATAGTCGGTCGAACATCCGAGAGCCTTTGCGAGTTCTGGCACCTTTTCCGCAGGAACAGAGCGAGCGCCCCGCAGCCAGTTGGAAACAGTGGACTGCTGCACATGGATTTCCGCGCCGAGATCACTTTGTGTTCGTACGCCAAGCTGTTTTTGATACGCTGCAAAAGCTCCTTGCAGCCGTGCAAGTTCAATGCCCATTTTATAGCCTCCTTGAAATACCGCTGTCAGATTTTTCTCGATTATTTCATTTTGAAATACAACTTAACATTTAGATTTCCTAATGCTATACTATCATCACAGAACAGCGCTGTCAAGTACTTTTAAGTCACGTTTAACTACAACAAGGAGGCTTTTACAATGTCGTTACCTACTATGTGTTCCGTCACCGATGCCGCCAGCCGCAGCGGTTTGGCCGTGTATCGCGTCCGTGTTCTCTGCGCAGAGGGGGCAGTGCAGTCCATCCGCTGCGGCCGCCGCATTCTTGTCAACCTTGACAGTCTGGCGGCCTATCTGAACGGCACCGACACGCCCGCAGCAGCTGAGGCCGAGGGTGTTCGCCGGGTCAACTGAGATGTAAATTTTCACCAGAACAGAGGAGCCTTTACCAATGTCTTTTACCCTTCACTGCGCCGCCCAGAGAGGCGACACACGAAACACCCTATACCCCCGCCGCCGGGTTATCACCGGCTTTTCCGACCTTCAGACCGCTGCCCGGTTCGACCATGTGGCGGCCGAATTTGAGGGCAGCCGCCGCAGCCTTGACGGCTTTAGACTGGCGGATTGCATCGTTCTGGATGTGGACAACGACCACGGCCAGATCGTGCAGCCGGAGCAGATCGCCGAGGACTTCCCCGGCGTGGCGCACATGATTGTTTTCTCCCGCCACGATATGCAGCCGAAAGGCAGCAGCCCGGCGGTGCCGAGATTTCATTGCTACTTTCCCATCGAGCCGACCACTGACCGGGCAGAGGTCGAACAGCTGAAGCGCAGCGTGTGTGCAGCGTTCCCCTATTTTGATGCCAACGCCATTGATGCAGCCCGGTTTATGTTTGGCGTGGAATCACCCCGGGGCTTTGCTGTGGAGGGCGCTTTGCTACTGTCTGACCTGTTTCCCTACGTTGACGAGGAGGGCGCAGAGGGCAGCACAGCGGCCTTGCAGGAGATCCCGGAGGGGCAGCGAAACAGCACTCTTTCCCGTTTTGCGTTCCAGCTGCTCAAGCGTCTGGGCGACACTGAGGAGGCCCGCGCCGAGTTCGACCGCCGGGCAGAGGCGTGCACCCCGCCGCTGGACGAGGGCGAGCTGTCTACCATCTGGGGCACAGCTGTGGCCGCCTACCGGCGCAAGGTCGAGAGCCGCCCGGACTATCTGACCCCGGCGGAGTACGCTTTGCAAGGCTTGCAGCCGCAGCCCGGCGGCAGTCTGCGCCCGCTGGACTTCTCCAACGTCGGACAGGCCCGCGTGTTCGCAGCTGACACCGCCGGGGAAGTCCTCTATTCTGAGGGCACCGGCTGGCTGTGCTGGGACGGGCACAAGTTCGCCCAGAGCGAGGCGGCCGTGCATCTGCGGTTCCATAACCTGACCGATCGGCAGCTAATCGAGGCCCGGAAGGACGTGCACGCAGCTGTGGACGCTCTGGCCGATGCTGACGAGATCGCGGCAGGCGAGGCCAAGCGGCAGCAGGCAGCTGCCCGGGCATACCTCAAATTCGTGCAGCAGCAGCGCAACGCTGGCGGCATTAAGGCGGCTTTAGGTGAGGCTGCCCACATGGTCGCCGTTGGCGTTGACGAGCTGGACGCTGATCCGTTCTTGCTGAACACCCCTGGCGGCGTGATCGACCTGCGCACCGGGCAGACACGCCCCAACGCCCCCGCCGACCGATGCACCAAATGCACCGCCGTTGCCCTGTCTGACAAGGGCGCAGCACTCTGGGCGGCGTTTGTTGACCGGTTCGCCTGTGGTGATCGTGAGTTGATCGACTACTTGCAGCAGGTTGCTGGCATGGCTGCCGTTGGCCGGGTGTACACCGAGGCGCTGTTGATTGCCTACGGCGCAGGCGGAAACGGCAAATCCACCTTCTTTAACACGCTGGCCCACGTGCTGGGGGACTATGCCGGGGCGCTGTCTGCTGATGTGCTGACCTCCAGCGCCAACAAAAACGCAGGGCCGGAGCTGGCAGAACTACGGGGCCGCCGGTTGGTGATCGCTGCCGAACTAGAAGAGGGCCGCCGTCTGGATACCTCCATTTTGAAACGTATCAGCAGCACCGACCCCATCACGGCAAACCCAAAATATCGGGATCCTTTTCAGTTCGTCCCGAGCCATACCCCGGTGCTGTACACCAATTTCCTCCCCCGAGTGGGCAGCTCTGATGCAGGCACGTGGAGCCGTCTGGTCGTCATTCCCTGCCGTGCGTCCTTTCGTGGGCAGCGGGGCGAAGTGAAAGATTATTGTTCTTTTCTGGTTGAAAGCGCTGGCGGCGCTGTGCTGGCGTGGATGGTCGAGGGAGCCCGGCGGTTTATTGCCAACGGCTGCACCCTGACCCTCCCGCAATGCGTACAGACCGAGGTAGAGGCATACCGGGCAGAAAATGACTGGTTGAGCCAGTTTATTACAGAACAGTGCGAGGTGGGCAAGGATTTTACGGTAAAGGCCAGCGATTTGCAGCTTGCCTACCGCACATACTGCGACGAGAGCGGCGAATACTGCCGCCGCTCCAATGACTTCAAAACAGCTTTGGAGGCCGCCGGGTTTGAGCGTCACAAGACAAAAGCAGGAATGATTTACACCGGTTTAAGACTGGGCGTTGACGTCCTCTGATTCCCGCTTTTCCGCCAAAAGGTGCAAGCTGTGCAAGCCGAAACGTAAATTCCCTAAAGAGATTAAAATTTCACTTTTTAGAATTTACATATCAGCTTGCACTAGCTTGCACCCATACGATATTACGTCATTTTTGAAATCACGCACACTCTGGCGGGAAAAGGGCCGCAGCGCCCACCCCGCCGGGGCCAGTGCGCGAGAGGAGTACAACATGGAATCTGTTTTTTCTGAGATTTTTTCGTTCCGAGTGCCCGGCGGCGAGGTGTTCATGCAGCGCCGTTTCGAGCTGTCCCCTGACTGGGCGGGAGGGTTGAAGTCCCTACCCATCGTATCCGACCGCAGCACGAGTGACACCCTGTTTGTGCTGCCTGCTGACGCTATGCTGTTGTTCCGGGCTGGCGCTCTGACCCTGCCCGCCGGGGGCACCTATTCGGTGCAGTTCCACGGCAGCGGCAAATACTTTGACACCCCGGCGGAGGCTTTGGCGTACATGGCCGAGCGCTGGCCGGTGCCGTTCAGTCTTTGGCGGCAGAAGCTGGATGCAGGGGAAAACGTCTTGCAGCAGTCCCAACGTCGGGCCGCTGCCTTTGCCGAGGGCTTTCCTAGTCTGACATCGTTCAACGAGGCGCTGGCCTCCCAGATCGGTGCCTGATCGTGCCCAGTTCAGCCGCAAATTTCCGAAAACGAGGTGAATTTTATTGATCGCCGAAACCCTGACCCCGAACCAGCGCAAGGCTCTGGCGGCACTGCTGACGAACCCCACCACCGCAGCAGCAGCCCGGGCCTGCGGCCTGAGTGACCGGGTCATAACCAAATACAAGACTTTGCCCCAGTTCGCCGCAGCTCTGGCAGAGGGCAGAGAGGCGCAACTGAGCGAGGCTGTGAACAGTCTGGCCGCGTCCTACGGGGCCGCTGTGGGTACTCTGCGCAGCATTGCAGAGAATCCCAAGGAGCAGGCGCAAGCCCGCGTGAATGCTGCCAAGGCGCTGTTAGATTATGGCCTGCGCTTCTCTGAGGCCAGCAGCGGCGGCAGCGCTATGCGGGTGGTATTCGTGGACGATATCCCCGGGGCCCCGCTGCCCGCTCCCAGAAACCAAGAGGAGGCGCAGCCGGATGCAGACACCTGACCTTTTGGAGGAGATCGCCCAGACCCGCGCCAAGCCTTTGCAGATCGAGTGCCAGAGGCCGGACGGTTCGCGCACCATGTGCAGTGTCGAGGAGTGCAGCGCCCACGGCTGGCGCTATGTGCACATCGTGGCCGATGAGCTGGACGAGCTTTTAGATCGTACTTTGAACGGCACGCGCGCCCGGCGGCGCAGATAAGACAAAACGCCCCGCACAGCGGCCCTCTGCGGCTCTGTGTGAGGCGTTTTCTGTTTGTCTGGATAGTTTTACTCTTTGGCGTTGGCGCTGTCTGAGAGCTCTACTGAAATCTCTGGAACATACTCCATAATGTCGCCGGGCTGGCAGTCCAATGCAGCGCAAAGAGCGGTGATGCTTTCGGTGGAAACTGCGCTGTTCTCCCGCAGCTTTTGCAAGGTACCTTCTGAAATAATCCTGTTCTTTCGTATCTTATAGGTGGTCAATCCTTTTTCGTGCATGAGTTCAAATAGTTTGTCAAACCTGATCGGCATATAACTGCACCTCCTTCATTGTACTAAGTATAACACACGTTGTACACGCTTTCAAGTGTATAATATATACACTTTATATGATGTATATTTGTGCACTGCATCAATAGATTATGCACATTAAAAGGTGTATGCTATAATCACAGCAAGGGAGCACGACCGGAAGGCAAGGGGCGAAGGATGTACCGGGAGCGCAAAGACCTAGAGTTAGCTAAGACAGTAACCCACTCCCGCCTGCTGTATATAAGAAAAGGCCCGGTGCCGTCTACCAAACTTACACCGAGCCGCACCCAGAACAGGGGCTATCTTTATTATAACACGGATGGCCCCGCAGAGTAAAGCGGAGGTTTTCACCATGAAAAAATACGATCTTTCCCAGATTATGACCCGTGCATGGCAGCTGTACCGGAAGGGCGTTGCAGCCTTTGCCGAGTGCCTGCATCGTGCATGGATGGCCGCCAAGGCCGCACCGATCAACGCCCAGCGCATCGAGGAGAGCCGCCAAGACTTTGGCGTGACCGAGGAGGTGCACACATGGTCAGACTGGCGCAAGCTGGGTTTTGAGGTTGTCCACGGCAGCCGCTGCCTGTTCCAATGCCCGTTGATTCACGCCAGCAAGGGCGACGGCCAGACCTATAAAGCGTCGTTCTTTGGCGTTTCGCAGGTGCAGCCGCTGGCGCAGCAGTAACACAAACCGAGATCCCCGGCGGAGCCAGAGGAGCCCCGCCGGGCCATTGTTGGAGGGTAACACCATGAAACTGGAAAAGCGAATCACTTTGACCGCCTACGAGGTGGAATACATCGACACCCGGGAGCCCAAGCCCCGCACGATTCACTGGGAGCAGATCGTGCTTGACGGGGGCCGCCTGAGCGCCCTTGCACGTCTGGGCCAGACCCCCGCGGCGTTTATTACACAGCAGTATGAGGCTGCGGGGTTCCGCGTGTCCTCTATCCATCGTGGGGAGACCATCGATGCCCGCATAGACCTGCCCGCACTCTGGGCAGAGATGCAGCAGAAAATCGCAGCCAGCCGGAAGCTGCTTGCACAGACTAAGGCCGCCAAGGAAGGGAGTGCAGCAGAATGAACCATCCCGCCAAGAATCACCCTGTCCCCAACTGGGCAGAAATGGACGTTTCCCTGTGTGAACTGGGGTATGCGGTTGATCTGATCGAGGCTGTGCAGACCGCTATTCAAACCGGAGATATGCCGAATGAAGTTTGCGCGAGTTCCCTTTTCGGGTCATGGATGCTGTTGCAGCGGGTCTACAAAGACCTGAAAACAGAATTTTACGGGGAGGAGCCGCAGCAGCCAGACCGGGGCAGTTTTTGAGGGCGTAGTAGCCAAATAGTAGCCAAATCGCCCCGGAGCACGCAAGACAAATAGAAAAGCACGGTAGTTCTTTACGAACCATCGTGCTTTTTGTGGTTGCGGGGGCCGGATTTGAACCAACGACCTTCGGGTTATGAGCCCGACGAGCTACCAGACTGCTCCACCCCGCGATATTTACTTTTTTGCTTTTCAGCGGCTCTCGCTGACTGCTCAAGTATAATACCACAGAGCGGGTAGAATGTCAACCCTTTTTGAGAAAAATTTTCGTATTCTCCTGCCGCAGCTTTTAACGCACCATTGTCCGGTGCTGTGCGCGGTATTCGGTGGGGGTGATGCCGTACAGATGGCGGAAGGTTTTCAGGAAGCTGCTGTAATCCGGAAAGCCGCTTTCGGTGCAGGCATTCAGGACGGAAACGCCCTCCTCCAACGCCTTGCGGCAGTGCTGCATCCGCAGATGGGTCAGGTAGTTGTGGATACTCTCCATGGTGCACTCCTTGCCCTCCTGAAAGGTGCCATCCAGATACAGGGTTCCGTTTGCCAGTGCGATACGGTCGGTGACAGGCGGGAAGTCCTCCACCTGTGCCGCCAGCTTCAGCACATCCACCACATTGGTGACCTTCTTGGCGAGGTTCGCCCCAACGTATTCACGCATCATCTCGAAGATCTCACACCGCAGGGGCATGGGGTCCACCATTCTGCCGTCCGGGGTGAAAAATGCGCCGTTCGAGTAAAGCAGCTGGTGGGTGCTCAGGAAATCGTCACAGAACAGGGATTCGTTGAAAAAGCCCTTTGAACCATGCGGGGGTAAAATTACTCATAGGCATTCCATCCTTTCGTTGGCGCTACGGAAAACGATGTGGTCAATTTGACCACATCGTTTTTCTCCGCAACTGGGAAATCAACGTCCTGCCGTTCTCCCCGCACGGCTTTCCTGCCCCCTTCCGGCGGCGTTTTCCGGCTCTCCTTCTCAGGGTCATCGCCGGGTATCCCATGCAGACGGTCATGCGGTTTTCAAGGTCCAACGGGCAAAACGGCAACAAAAAAGCCGTCACAAAACAGACCAGCCCTGCCTTCGCTTTTTCTGGAAGGTCATGCTAGTCGGTTATGTAACGGCTGAAAGCCAAAATGTTCATCCCCGCAGGGACTGAACGAATATGTAAAAATATGTTATATTCAATTGTTGGGATAGGCTACCACAAAAATCGAGCCGTGTCAACAAAAACTTTTGAGAACGCGTCACTTTCGGCAGCTTGCAAGAAAAGGCGAGGAAAACTTTGGCAAAAAGAGAGAGAGCTGGACGATGCAAGCCCTCTTGACAAGGCAATAATAGTCAAAAAGTTTCGTACCCATCTTCATCCCGGTTTCGTCCCGGTTTGCAGAATGCCCTTGCAATCCGAAAGGAGCCGTGCTATAATGCCGCTGTAATTGAATCAGAAATCTTCAGGGCAGGGTGCGATTCCCTACCGGTGGTACAGCCCACGAGCCGTAAGGCATGATTCGGTGAAACTCCGAAGCCGACAGTACAGTCTGGATGAAAGAAGATACCAAGCGCAGAGCCCGCACGGTTCTGCGCTTGTGGAGGCTGCTCTGGGATGCGTTTGCATTCTGGAGCTTTCTTTTTTGCACAAGGGTTCCTTGTGTCTTTTCGGCTTGCCCTGAACGTTTTTGTTCAGGGCTTTTTCTTTTGGAGGCGACACGATGAACGACAAAGAGTATATGCGTCTGGCTTTGCAGCTTGCAAAAAAGGGTTGCGGATGGACGTCTCCCAACCCGATGGTGGGTGCCGTGGTCGTAAAAGAGGGCAGGATCATCGGACAGGGCTGGCACCAGAGATACGGTCAGGCTCATGCGGAGCGCAATGCGCTGGCATCCTGCACCGAAGATCCGCAGGGAGCGACCCTGTATGTGACATTGGAGCCGTGCTGCCATTACGGAAAGCAGCCGCCCTGCGTGGATGCGATTCTGGACGCGGGCATTCACCGGGTGGTCGTGGGTTCTGCTGACCCGAATCCGCTGGTGGCTGGAAAAGGAATTGCAATCCTGCGCGCACACGGCATAGATGTGACCGAAAATGTTCTGCAAGAGGAATGCGATGCGCTGAACAAGGTGTTCTTCCACTATATCACCACAAAACGCCCCTTCGTTTCCATGAAATACGCCATGACGATGGACGGAAAAATCGCCACATACACAGGCGCTTCCAAATGGATCACCGGGGAAATTGCCCGGAATCATGTTCAACGGCAGCGACACCGATTCCGCGGCATTATGGTGGGAGTCGGAACCATCCTAGCAGATGACCCGCTGCTGACCTGCCGGATAGAGGGTGGCCGTGATCCCGTCCGGATCATCTGTGATACACATTTGCGGACACCGCTGCAATCACAGGTGGTCATGACCGCCAAACAGGTTCCGACCATTCTTGCGACCTGCTGCGGCGACCCGGAGAAGCAGGCGGCATATCAACAGGCCGGGTGCCGGGTCCTTTGTCTGGAAGCGCATTGCGGTCATGTGAATCTTCTGCAACTGATAAAACAGCTGGGGCAGGAGCAGATCGACAGCATTCTGCTGGAAGGCGGCGGAACCTTGAACTGGTCTGCACTGGAAAGCGGCATCGTGCAGCAGGTACAGGCTTACATTGCCCCGAAGCTGTTCGGAGGAAGGGATGCCAAAGCACCCATTGAGGGTGCAGGTGTCCCGCTTCCGGATGCTGCATTCCGCCTGAAGAACAGCCGATTGGAACAGCTTGGCAAAGATTTCCTGATCGAAAGTGAGGTGGAGTACCCGTGTTTACCGGAATCGTGGAAGAAGTCGGAACAATAAAATCCATCAATCGGGGACAGCATTCCGCCGTACTGACTGTTCGTGCAAAAACGGTTCTGGAAGGAACCAGGATCGGCGACAGCATCGCCGTCAACGGCATCTGTCTGACCGTCAGGCAGCTCTTCCCGGATAGCTTTGCTGCGGATGTCATGCACGAGACCTTGAACCGCTCTGCACTTGCACAGCTCACCATTGGAAGTGCTGTCAATCTGGAACGTGCCATGCCGGCCAACGGACGTTTTGGCGGACACATCGTAGCAGGCCATGTGGATGGCGTCGGACGCATTGCTAATATCCGAAAAGACGATACGGCTATCTGGTACACCATTCATGCAGATCCTGCGATCCTTCGCTATGTCGTTGAAAAAGGCTCTATCACAATAGACGGTATCAGCCTGACCGTGGCTGCGGTGGAACCTACGGGCTTTTCCGTGTCCACGATACCGCACACCGTCCGTCAGACGAACCTGAACCAACGGCACAAAGGGGATTTTGTCAATTTGGAAACCGATGTTGTTGGAAAATATATCGAGAGGCTGCTTCCATCAGAAACACCGAAGCAAAACACGCTCACAAAAGAAATGCTGCTGCGCTGCGGCTTTTAAGGAGAGTTTACGATGAACTTCAATACCATTCCCGAAGCTTTGCAAGATCTGAAGCAAGGAAAAATCATTCTGGTAACGGATGACCCCGACCGTGAAAACGAGGGGGACTTCATCTGTGCTGCCGAATTTGCCACCACCGAAAACGTCAACTTTATGGCGACCCACGGCAAAGGTCTGATCTGTATGCCGATGTCCGAGGCTTTCGTCCAGAAGCTGCAATTTCCGCAGATGGTGCAGTATAACACCGACAACCATGAAACGGCATTTACGGTGTCCATCGACCACGTTTCTACTTCTACGGGCATTTCTGCCGCAGAGCGTTCCATTACGGCGATGGCTTGTGTGGACGATCACGCAAAAGCAGAAGATTTCCGCAGACCGGGCCATATGT
Organism: Faecalibacterium prausnitzii; assembly: GCF_003324185.1. Taxonomy (GTDB): domain Bacteria; phylum Bacillota; class Clostridia; order Oscillospirales; family Ruminococcaceae; genus Faecalibacterium; species Faecalibacterium prausnitzii. The sequence continues at coordinate 19,976 of NZ_PXUP01000014.1, read as the reverse complement.
TCCCCCTTCTGGCAAAAAAGAACGGTGTGTTGGAGCGCAACGGTCACACGGAAGCAACCGTTGACCTGTGCCGTCTGGCAGGGCTGAAAGAATGCGGCCTGTGCTGCGAGATCATGCGGGAGGATGGCACGATGATGCGCACCGCTGAACTGGCAAAGCTGGCAGAGCGTTTCCAGATCAAATTCATCACCATCCGTGATTTACAGGAGTACCGCAAGTGTCACGATAAACTGGTCGATCAGGTGACGGCAGTGAACCTGCCCACCAAGTATGGCACCTTCAGAGCTTATGGTTTTGTGAGCCGCCTGAACGGAGAGCATCACATTGCACTGGTAAAAGGTGAGATTGGCGATGGAAAGGATATTCTGTGCCGCGTCCACTCGGAATGCCTGACAGGAGATACATTTGGCTCTTTGCGTTGTGACTGCGGCCAGCAGCTGGCCGCTGCCATGACGCAGATCGAAAAAGAAGGCCGGGGTATCCTGCTCTATATGCGGCAGGAAGGCCGAGGCATCGGTCTGATCAACAAGCTGCGTGCCTATGAACTTCAGGAGCAGGGCATGGATACGCTGGAAGCCAATCTCGCTCTGGGGTTCCATGGAGATGAACGGGAGTATTATCTCGGCGCACAGATCCTCCGGGAACTTGGCGTAAAAAGCCTGCGCCTGCTTACCAATAACCCGGACAAAGTATATCAGCTCTCCGAGTTTGGGCTGGAGATCTCCGAGCGCGTACCCATTCAGATGACGGCGACCCCGTATGACCTGTTTTACCTGAAAACGAAGCAGGCACGGATGGGACATCTTCTGGAATATTAACAACGAAAGAGGTATTTAAAAATGAAAACATTTGAAGGTAAGCTGGTTTCTCAGAACATCAAGGTCGGTATCGTAGCTGCCCGCTTCAACGAATTTATCACGTCCAAACTTCTGAGCGGAGCAATGGATGGTCTGCTCCGGCACGATGTGCAGGACGCTGATATTCATGTTGCATGGGTTCCAGGTGCTTTTGAGATCCCACTGGTTGCCTCTAAAATGGCAAAAAGCGGAAAGTATGATGCTGTGATCTGCCTTGGTGCCGTGATTCGCGGTTCTACCAGCCATTACGACTATGTGTGCAATGAGGTTTCCAAAGGCATTGCCACGGTCTCGCTGGAAAGCGGGGTTCCCGTCCTCTTTGGTGTTCTGACCACCGAAAACATCGAACAGGCCATCGAGCGGGCAGGCACCAAAGCAGGTAATAAAGGCTATGACTGTGCAGTCAGTGCCATCGAGATGGTAAACCTGCTCCGGGAAATGGATACCGCCGCAGAGTAAAATACACGCAGGAGTTTGCCATGATCGTTATAAAGACCCGACAGCCTGACCCGGAATTGGAGCAGAAGATCCGGATGCTTCTGGAACGAGAGCACATCGAGGCAGAGCAAATATCCATTGATTCATGGGAGAAGTTGGTTCTTCCGGGGCTTACACTGGACGAAATGACCCACGAAGTGTTGTGCAGCGGCAGAAAAGTCTCCCTTACACGACTGGAGTTCGATTTGCTGCTGATGCTTGCCTCCCACGAAGGACAAATCTTCTCAAAAGAAGAGCTTTTCCGTGCTGTGTGGGGACAAAACTGTGACGACACCTTAAAGGTCGTGGCAAATACCGTTTCCAATCTGCGAAAGAAGCTGGTCGGCTGCGGTAGCTTTATCCGCACTACCCACGGCGGCTATGCTTTTGTAAGCCAAAAGGAGAACGACCCGGCATGATCAGGATCTTATTTATTTGTCTCGGAAATATCTGCCGAAGCCCGATGGCGGAGTATGTGATGAAAGACCTTACGTCCAAGGCAGGACTATCCGAGCAATTTGAAATCGCATCAGCCGCCACCAGTGCATGGGAAATCGGAAATCCGGTCTATCCTCCTGCACGGCAGAAGCTGGCAGAACATGGCATCGACTGCAACGGCAAGACCGCCCGGCAGATGACCCGGCTGGATTATGCACGGTATGATCATCTGATTGGCATGGATGAAAGCAATCTGTGCGACATCCTGCGGCTTGTCGGCGGAGACCCACAGCATAAAGTCTCGCTGCTGATGGCGCATACGGATCATCCCCGTGAAGTGGCAGACCCATGGTTCACGGGAGATTTTGAAACCACATGGCAGGATATACTGGAAGGATGCACGGCATTGCTTGAGGAACTGCGCTAAATTGGCGTAAATTTTGGCGTATGCCAAATCAGGAGTGTTTGACACTTGCCAACGACAAATTGATTTAACCACAGGAGAAGTTGCCTGTCAGCATAAAATCTCTATACGAAACAAAAAGCGGCAGCTACGTTGTATTTTCACAACATAGCTGCCGCTTTTTTGCGTTTGGGGTTCGGTGTATCCACTACACCAATCCGCCTATTCGATTCTTACACCACACCGCTTTGTAAGGCTCCTTTTCGGGAAAACGCCCCAAAATTGGTGTAGTTGTGGTGTAGTACCGCAGATACCGTTTGAACTCCTGCCGAAAATTCATCGTATCAGCGCTTTATTTTTACGTTTTACTGCTCAATCGGCTTCATCGTGGGGATGTCATCGACGAGCAGTTATAAGCCTTTATTTCTTGATACTACTCTACACCGCAAGGGTTGAATTTTGCCATTCCATTTACATCTCTACACAAGCCTTTATCCGAACTGTATTGTTTGGCGTATGAATTGGCGTAAATGGCGTATGGCGTATTTGGCGTATGCTTTATTTTATTCTTCAGGGTCTTTCCACTGTGCGAACTGACGGTCAAGATTTTCAAATTCAGACTTCCGCAGTTCCTTGGTCACATCCGCATAGATGTTCAAGGTCGTGGAAATATCCGAATGTCCCAGCGCATCCTGAATCACCTTGATGTTCACGCCCGCTTCGCACATCCGGGTCGTGAAGGTATGCCGCAGGGTGTGGCAGCTGAAACGCGGCAGGAGTACGGTGCTGTTCGGATTCTTCGCCAGCACTTCATCGTTGCAGTCCCGGATGATGCGCCGAATGGCCTTGTTCAGCGTTCCCTGATGCTGGCACTCACCAAAGCGGTTGACAAAGATAAAGTCCGTGTAACCGTCCACCGTTACCGTGCAATGGATCTCTGCTTCTTCCTGATAGGCACGTTCCTTTTCAAAGGCTTCTTTCACGAAGTCCATCATCGGAACAGTGCGGACACCAGCCTTTGTTTTGGGCGAGTGGCAGTTGAAGTAGCAGCCCTTCCTGCCGCCGTTGTTCTCACGGTGGTCGTAGTTGACCAGCGTGTGGTTGACGGAGATCGTGCCTTCCTCTAAATCCACATCGCACCAGCGCAGGCCAGTGGCTTCTCCTACGCGCAAGCCCGTTCCCAGCATGACCGCAAAAATCGGGTACCAGTGCTGGTACTTCGGCGTTTTGGAGAGGTAGGACAGCAACAGATTCTGCTCTGCTACGGTCAGTGCCTTACGGCGGTTGGTTTCAAACTGATGTGCCTTTTTCAGCTCCCGCAGAACATTGTCCGAGGGATTGCTCCGCAGATAGCAATCATCCACCGCCATGTCCAGCACCTGATGCAAAACCGTGTGTACGCTGTCAATCGTAGAGATCTGCAAGCCCCGCTCATCCGCCAACGTGTTGTAGAACTGCTTCACGTCCGACTTCTTGAGCGCAGACACCTTCGATTTGCCGAAATCCGGCTCCACGAACTGCCGATAAAGGTACCGATAATTCTGAAAGGTGTTGTCCTTCAGACCACGCTTGACCTTTGCCCACAGGGTGAACACATCGTTCAGAGTGACGTACCGTGCTTCTGCCTTGATGCCTTCCAGCGAATCTCGCTGAATGTCGTTTTCCTTTTCCCGAAGTTCCTCTAAGGTCGCGGCATAAATAGAGTGCCGCTTGCCATCCGGGGAAGTCCAACGGAAATCGTACTTGCCATCTTTGCGCTGGGATTCCCCTTTGCGGAGAACCACACGCGCCTTGTCTTTGCGTTTCGTATTCTGAGTTGTTGCCATGAGCGTTGCTCCTTTCTACATCGCGGTGCAGAAAAGAGCGTTGTTCTGTGTTCATAGTACCACAGATACGCCATTCTCTGCAAGACGTTTTGAAAATTATCCGGGACATTTTCAAAGCGAGTACATTCGCTCCGTATATTCATCCAGCTTGCGCCGCTTGATGAGCCGCTTGGAACCCACCCACAGCACGAACTGGCAATGTTCGTTATCTGATAATGAACGCAGCTTGTTGATGCCAATGCCGGAGTAAGCCGCAGCTTCTTCCAGCGTCAGATTGCTCTTTTCCCAAATCGGAACTTGTCGGGACTTGGTCCCTCCATCTTGCTGATGCAAGATCGTTCCGTCGCTTGAAGTCTCCACCGGAGACTTCATTGCTTCGCAAACGCGAACTTCCTTCATAGGCAGACCTCCAATTCCTTGTAACCGAACGCCTGTAACCGGGCAGGAAAACTCTCTTTTTCTGCACACAGGGCATCCGGTGGGCTTTATACTTTTTCTTCTCTTTTTAAGGTTACATGGTTACAGAAAGAGAAAAACGCAGCAGTCATGCGGTTTTTGGGCTGTAACTGGGGCGTAACCGAATCTGTAACCAGACGTGTAACCGGTGTCCGTCAGAAGGGAAAGCCCAGCTGCTTGGCTTCTGCGTCCGTTATTTCGGAGAAATCTTCAGCCCCGGTTTCGGGGCTGGTTACGCGCTCCCAGCCTTTCTGAACGCCGTACTTCGGGTAACGCTTGGCGGTCTTGTGCGCCTGCCAGCCTTGGATATCGCCGCGCGAAATACCCGTGTTCATGATCTCGCAGATAGCACGGGTCTCCCACTCTGCCGGGATGTTGGTGTTGCCCAGTGCTTCCGCATAGAGCTGCTTGGAACACACTCGTTCACCCGTGTAGTCCTCCAAAAAGGCGTAGATCATGCCAGCCTGTGCATCCTCCTGCATGAAGTCCTGCTGATGGGCTTGCAGGGTTTCCTGCATGGCGGGGCTGAACGCCAGCTTGTAGTTACCGCTGTTGTAGATGGTCATGGCTTCCGCCCAGAGCTGGTCGATATAGGCACGGGAATCTTCCTCGTTGTCCAGAATGTGCACCTCGGCCAGTTCCGCATCCACCGGGACGGGGATGAAGCGGCGGTTGCCTGTGCGGTCACGGGGCAAAAAATCCTGCCGATTGGTCGTGCCAGCAAAGATGCACTGGCGCAGACGGTCGGCAGGATGGGTCTCGTAGGGGACTTTATAGGTTTCCTTCTGTTTACTGAGAAAACTTTTGATCTCCTCGATACTCTTGGCATTGGCGGTGGCGATCATCTCCGACATTTCAATGATCCAGTGCCCCTGCAGCTTTCGGTACACGTTGTCGTCGTCCAGCCGCCGCAGGTCGTCCGAGAACCATTCATCCTTGACCGCCAACAGCCGAAAAAAGCTGGACTTTCCTGTGCCTTGCCCGCCCACCAGACAGAGCATGGTTTCAAATTTGCATCCCGGCTGGAACACGCGCTTAATGGCTCCCAGCAGGAAAATTTTCATAGCTTCGCAAGTGTATTCGTCCTCCGCAGCACCGAGGAAGTGGTGCAGGACGTGGGCTATCCGTTCTGTTCCATCCCATTTTAGGCTGTTCAGGTAATCTCGGATGGGATGATAGCGGTTCTCGTTGGCAACGATGCGGATGGCAGATTCGATTTTCTTTTCGCTGGAAATGCCGTATTTCTCCATCCGACGCAGGATATACTTCATGTCGGTGTCGCTCAGCGTCTTGCCGGAGCGGGGCCAGCCCACAGACTTTACGATGTCGATGCGCTCGCTCAACAGGTTCAGTCGAATGGCATCGGCCAGCACATGGTCGTTCTGCAAAATCGTGATGCAGTTCTGAATCGTCCGCTGGATCTCTCCGTTGGAGTGCTTGGTGAGCATTTCCTTCACATCTCCAACGGTTCGTGGAGTGCGTTCTTCGTTGGCTTCTTTGCTCAATAAACATCACCTCGTGTTTCTGATTTCTCCGCAGTATGCTGCTCTCCGGGCTTCCGCTGGGTCTGTTCCGCCTGCAAGCGGTTCAGCAGTTGCAGAACGGAATCCCGTGCTTTCTCCTTGACCTGTTCTTTGCCTTTCTGCCGAACTTCCGGCTTCAGCAGCTTCTCCTGCAAGCGGGCAGCAGTGGTCTGCATGGTCTTGAGAAACTTGTCCAGCACGGTGTCCAACCGATGGGCGGCGTACTCTCTCGTGGCCTGCGGAGCCTTGCGTTCCGGGGACAGCACCCACTTTTTTGTGTCCTCGATCATCCGCATATCTTCCTTGCGGGTCTCGGTGCGCACCACGTCCGTCACGACCTCCACCGCCTTGTCGTAGGCTGCAGCCGAAACATCCTCCAGCAGGGTCTTCATGTCCGAAACTTTCAGGGTCAACTCGTCCAGCTTGCTCTGCTGGGCGGCAAGCTGCTCCTTCTGCTTGGCAAGAATGAAGTCCTGCTTTTCCAGATATTTGCGGTTGCCGTACTCCGCTTCCTCCTCCAATTCCAGACCGTGCCGCTTGGCGATCTCGAACAGCATCTTTCGACAGGCGGCATCGAAGGAGATTTTGCGATTGTTCCGGCGGCTGAGGGACTTGTCCGGGTCAGGCAGGTCGAAACACAACGCTTCCAGTGCCTTTTCCTGCTGGGGAGCAACCTCGCCGTACTTGTTCTCGCAGTCGAACACATGACGCTCGTGGATGTGGGGTGTGCTTTCGTCCAGATGCAGTGCCCAGTCCAGCACATGAACATGGTCGCCATACTTGGCTTTGAACTTCTCGATGAACTCTGTGACGACGCTCAGCAAGTCCTCTGCCGAAGCGTGTTCATCCAGCGTTCCAAGTTGATAGATGGTCTCTTCCGGGCAGGTCTTGCGGCTGGACAGCAGGTCGGGAATGGAGCGGTTGCGCTCTGTGTGCCGGATCTTGGCGTTACGCTCGTTCTGGCTTTCCACAAAAGCCGTGTAGTGGGTTTCGTAGAACTGCCGTTCTACGTCCGAGAAGGTTGCCGCCAGATCGTCCGGGTCTTGTGGGTCAAGAGCCGAACGGAAACCGTGAAAGCAGTCCCAGTAGATGTTGCCCTTGGCTCGTTCCGGGTCGATGTGCTCACTGTTGGCAAGGTTGAAACTGCGGTCGTTGTGCTTGGGGTTGTAAGTGCCGTGGGTTCCGGCTCGTCCGTTGTGTCGTGTTAATTTCAGATAGACATCCCTCCGTTTCAACAGCTTGGCGGGGAAAGCGCAGCAGCGAAGCTGCTGGATCTGCCGCCTTTTTGCGCCAGATAATACCCAGTAGGATATGACGCACAGCATCATATCACTGGGGCAAAGAGCTGCACTCTCTGCACTCTTGCTCCGGTCAAGCTGGCGGTCAAAGATTTGCGAATCCCTGCCCACCAGCTCGTCCGGCTTTTTCAACGGGCCATTTTGGCCCGCTGATTCCGTTACGGGTAGAATCAGGTTGTCATCTTGGCAACCTGATTTTCAACAGGCCTTGAGGCGTTACGGAAAAACGATGTGCTCATTTTGACCACTTGGTTTTCCGTAACAGGTCGATGAATTTCTGTTCCCTCATTTGTGAGGGACTGAGTTTTATTTGGCAGATGCGTTACGCTTAACCAAGTGCTCATTTTGAGCACTTGCAGCATCTGTAACACGTTTTCGATAGACTTTTTGCCGACAGGCATTGCTGCAATAGCGGGCATCTGCACGTTTGGGTGTGAATTTTTCACCGCAGCACTGGCATACTAAATCCTGACGGCGCATTTGGCGGTATTCCCGCTGCCGCCGATTGTTGGCCTGATTGCCGCACCAGTAGCTGTGACAGTATTTCTTGGTGTAGATGGTGGTGTAGAACACCCGACCGCAGCCGCGGCAGATAAGTTTGCGGACGGCGTATCCTCCGGCGGTAAAACCCGTTTCCTCATACGATTCTTTCAAATAATCCTGATTGTTCTGCTCCCATTTTTCGTTTGTCATATACATGGAGATGACCCTCCTTTCACTGGCGTTACAGAAAAACAATGTGGTCAATTTGACCACATTGTTTTCTGGTAACTGAGGAATCAACGTTTAGCCGTTCTCCCCACATGGTTTTCCTGCCCCCTCTCGGCGGCGTTTCCCGGCTCTCCCTTGCGGGGTCATCGCCGTGTATCCCATGCAGACGGTCATGCGGTTGTCAAGGTGCGGTGCTGGATTTGGCAATAAAAAATCGCCACACAACAACCTGAACCTGACCATCCCTTCCGGGATGGCCTTGGTTCGGGTTTGCTATGTAGCGATAGAAAGTTAAAAACTTGCTCCGGCTCCTTCGGGAGCCGAGCTGAAACTCTAAGTAAATATGTTATATTAAATTTTTGGGATAGATTACCACAAAAATCGAGTTGTGTCAACGTGAACTTGTCGGGACTTAGTCCCTCCATCTTGCTGCGCAAGACCGTTCTGTCGCTTAAAAGCCCCACTGGGGCTTTCATTGCTCCGCTGCGCTGCGCAAGCGCGAACTTTTGAGAACACGCTACTTTCGGCAGATTGCGAGAAAATGCTCTGAAAACTTTGGCGAAAAGAGAGAGCCAGATGGGCTCGTTTTGCTTATTTGTTTTTTACCAACATTGCCTGGTACGGCTCCAGCTCCACATCCGCCAGCCAGACGGAAGTGCCCTCCGGGGCGTGATACTCGCCGCCCAGAGCGTCCAGACTTGCCCCTGCCGGGTACTCGGTAAAGTTGAACAGTCCCACCAGCGTTTCCTCACCGCGCTTGCGCACCAGCGCCAGCACGCCGGGGTTGTGGCTGTCCCATGTGGTCACCCACGCATCCGGGGCAAAGCAGGGGTCTGCACGCATTTGGCGCAGCTGCTCCATGCCCTGCCACAGCTGGTTTTGCAGCGTGCCCTTCCGGGTGCGCTGCTTTGCGTCCTCCCAGTTGAATTTTGTACGGTGCAGATTGCGGCTGTCCTCCACACGGTCAGGGTCGTTTTTGTAGTCCCAGCCATTGAGTTGTGCAATTTCGTCCCCGCAGTTCAGCATGGGGAAGCCCTGCAAAAATGCCATAGCAGTGTGCAGCAGCAGGTCGCGCTTCACAGCGTAGTCCAGTGCGGTTTTGTCGTCTTTTTCCAGTGCCTGCTCCACGCCGCACAGGCTGGCGGTGGTGCCGCAGCTTCGGGCATCGCCGGTGGCGGGGTCGTAGTTGTACAGCTCGCCCTTTGCCCAGCTGCCGGGGAAATTGCCCTCGTAGAAGTGGTACAGGTATTCCTTGTGCTTCTGCGGGTCGATGCCAAGCCGGTTTTCCACCGCTTCGTCCAGACCCCAGCCGATGTCATCGTGGCAGCGCAGATAGTTCACGAACCAGCAGTTGTCCGGCAGGGCGTGCAGGGCATCCAGCTGCGCCTTCAGCAGCCGGGTGTCCCGGCTGGCAAGGGCGCCCCACAGGTTGACCATGGTAGATACGTTGTAGAGCATATGGCATTCCGGCTTTTCCGGGGTGCCGAAGTATGCCGCCAGCTCCTTGGGAGCCATGACCACCTCGCCCTTGAGGATGACCGCGGGGCAGACGCATTCCAGCACCATGCGCAGCATCCGCACAATGGTGTGCACCTGTGGCAGATTGCGGCAGGTGGTGCCCAGCTGCTTCCAGATATAGGGCACTGCGTCAATGCGGAACACTTCCACACCGAGATTTGCAAGGTGCAGGATGCTCTTGGTCATGTCCACGAACACCGCCGGGTTTGCGTAGTTCAGGTCCCACTGGTAGTCGTGGAAGGTGGTCAGCACCCACTTGTGCATCTCCTCGCACCATGTAAAGTTGCCGGGCGCGGTGTTGGGGAACACCTGCGGCACAGTCTGCTCGTACTGGTCGGGGATGGTGCGGTCGTCATAGAGATGGTAATAAGCCTGAAACCACGGGTCGCCCGCCTTTGCCGCCATGGCCCAGCGGTGGGTGCTGGCGGTGTGGTTCATGACAAAATCCAGACACAGGCTGATGCCTGCTTTCCGCAGTTCACGGGTCAGGTTTTCCAGATCTTTGTTGGTGCCAAGGGCAGGGTCTACGGTGTCGAAGTCCTCCACTGCATAGCCGCCGTCGTTGTGGGGGTGGGGCATCTGCAAAAGGGGCATCAGGTGCAGATAGGTCAGCTTCTGCTCCTTGAGATAGGGCAGCTTCTTTGCCAGCTCTTTCAAATTTCCGGCAAAGAGGTCGGTATACATGGTCATGCCGAACATATTGCCCCGCTTGTACCACTCCGGGTCGGCAGAGCGTGCCTTGTCCAGTGCTTTCAGCTCGGCGCTGCGGGCGTTGTAGGCTTCTGCCATCTCCCGCTCCAGAACCTCCAGCCCTTCCCGGTTGTGGTACAGTTCCATGAACAGCCATTCCAGTTCGTCCTTGTGCTTGGCAAATCGGGACGCAAATTCCTGTTTTACTGCCATGGTTCAGCCCTCCACTTCCGCAAGGGTGGGCATGGCGGGGATAGCACCATGCCGGCTGGTGGTGATGCTGGCTGCCTTGTTGGCAAAGGCCAGAATGCCTTCCAGCTTGTCCACAGTCAGGGTGTCCAGCTTCTCCTTGCAGAGCTTGGACAGGGCAGCCCCAAAGAAGGTATCGCCTGCGCCGTTGGTGTCACCCACCTTGCAGGGAACGCCAGCCACATGGCCGGTCTTGTCCCCAAAGCGGTAGAATACGCCGTTTGCACCCAAGGTGACAAAAATCAGCCGGATGCCGTTCTGTGCCAGCTGTGCCGTGCCGCTTTCACAGTCGGTGGTGCCGGTGAGCAGGGGCAGCTCTTCATCGGACACTTTCAAGATATCCACCAGCGGCAGGGGTGCTTTCATCTGGGCAATGGCATCCTCTTTGCTCTTCCAGAGGTTGGCACGGTAGTTGGGGTCGTAGGTGATGGTAGCACCCAGCTTTTTGGCACGGGCGGCAGCGTCCAGCGTAGCGGTACGGGAGGGGTCGGCGGTCAGGCTGACAGAACCAAAGTGGACGATTTTGGCAGCTTTCAGAGCCTCGTCCGAAATGTCCTCTTTGCACAGCATCACATCAGCGTTGGCACTGCGGTAGAAGCTGAAATCCCGCTCACCGGTGGCATCCACCGAGACCACCGCCATGGTGGTGGGGTGGTCTGCATCCACCGCCATGCCGGAAACATCCACCTTGTTCTCTGCCAGAACCGCTTTCAGGTAGCGGCCAAAGGCATCCGCACCCACCTTGCCGATAAAGGCGGTCTGTGCGCCCAGTCTGGAAGCAGCCACAGCCAGATTTGCCGGGGCACCGCCGGGGTTTGCGGCAAATTGAGGGATGCCGCGCGCATCCTTGCCGGTCTGGGTCAGGTCGATCAAAACTTCACCAATCGTTAAAATGTCCATGATACTTCTCCTTATTCTTGATGTGAAACCCAACGATCACCGCTGGAACAGATAATGAATGTAAGCGGCTGTACGCTCCGGGTGCGGTGCATTCTGCACCACCCCAAGATAGACCCTGCCAGAAAAACCTGCCTGCCTGACAAACGGCGTGTCCGAAATATCCAGCACGGTTCCACCGGCGTTCAGACCCGACAGTGCACGGAAAGACGCATCCAACGTCCGCAGATCGAGAAAATAATCATCAGCCAACAGTCGATCCCGTGCATATTCGTCCATCAGAACAACATCTAACCGCTGGGCACTGACTGCACCCAGCAGCTTCATCTCCGAAGCATATACATACTGCTCCTCTGCGTGTTCGCTCTCGCTGAGCAGCAAGCCGGACAGCAGATCGACCTGTTGCTTTTTGGTCAGACCCTGCGCCTCGGCAAAGCCGGTGGTAAGCTGTTCCGTCAGATCAGACCCGGCAGTGATATTTACCAGACCAAGGTAAAGCACATCCTCTTTTTTCGTCACATGGCGGTAGGCTGTATAGCCAAGGATATAGACGACGATGAGTACGATCGCAATGGGCAGCTTGTAATATGCCCAGATGTGCTCCCACTTTTTGCGCCCATGGAGGGAGCGGAGCGTATCCCGGTCAGTTTTTGTCATGGTCGTATTCCTCGTGTACTGCATCAGGGTCTCCACCGATCAGATAGAGGATCCGAAGCATCAGAAAGGAGCAGAGCATGGCGCAGAAACCCATGCCCAGCAGGAATGCAGGTGTGAACACAAACACAATGACGTACCCCATGATGCCATAGATCGCCGCCATCAGCAGGGTGCAAAACAGATACCGGACACCCACGAGAAGCGCTGTTTTCAGGATGCCGAAGGTGGTGTTTTCAAACCGTGCCAGCAGAGGAAAGGCATACAGCAGAACGATGCCGTACAGAACTGCCGCACCAATAAGCGTTGCAGTGAGCAGCGTCCAGAAAATGTTTTCGCTCCACATTCGGCGCAGCACAAAGCCATCCGCAGCCAGGAAACTGCCGACTGCCAGCAGGATAAGCCAGAGTTTTGTGGCAGGCTTGAAATTTTCCCGGAACGCCTTAAAAAACATCCGGGTCAGACCATCGTCCCGATCTTCCGCCATTTTGAGCGTGACGTAGAACAAGGCGGTCGTAGAAGCCCCTATGGTAACGATGGGCAGGCTGCACACGAGCCATAAGATGTTCAGGTAAGCACTGTAAGTCAATTTCGTCAGCACAGCAAACAGCGGCTTGTCTGTATTGCACAGGTCACGCATGGGGGTTCTCCTTTCGCTCAATCTCCTGTGGATTCGCGCAGGATCAGGTTGGTTTCCGTATAGACGGTGCGATAGTTCAGCGATGGCTCTTCGATGCGGGTCATAAGCAGATTGGCAGCGGTGTAGCCCATGATCTGTTCATGGATATGGATCGAAGTCAGACGGGGGACAAAGTAGGAAGCCTCCTGACTGTCATCGAAGCCGCAGACCCAGATATCATCGGGAACCGAATACCCCAGCTCATTCAATGCCTTGACCAGATCCATAGCAACAAAGTCATTGGCGCAGACAAAGGCATCCGGCATCGTTTTGAACCGACGTATGGTTTCGTACAGGGATGCCGGATAGTTCTGCTGTCCAGATGGCATCGCACAGGTGCTCAGGCCTTCTGTCAGACCAAAGTGCTCCATTGCATCCTTATAAGCCATATAACGCTCAAAGAAGGACTGACAGTGGTTTTTATCCCCCGCAAAGCTGATGCGTTTTTTGCCGCGCTGGACCATGTGGGCCACCACATTCTGGATCTCAATGCGGTTTTCCATATAAAGGCGGTCAGCTTTAAGAGGAGGACGCATATCCATCACGGGGGTGTCTACAAACAGCAGCGGAACATCCAGATCGCACAGCATCTGTGCGTAGTCATAGTCGAATACTTCAAAGCAGATGATGCCGGCTGTGCGCTGGATGTTGAGAGAAGATGGAAGTTTTTTCTCTTTCAGCTCTATGGGAGAAATGCGATGAATGGTCATGCCGCTGTGCAGATGGTCGATTTCCGCCTGGAAACGATCCAGCATCATGGAGGAAAAGTGAGAGCTGCTCAGAAACTGGGTCGTCAGCATGGCGATCTCCCGTTTGTCACTCGGCAGAATGAAAGGCTCTGCTGCTTTTGCATCGTCTTCCTGAAACAGCGGCAGATAGGCAAACTGCTTATAGCCCATTTCGGCGGCTTTGCGCAGGATCTTTTCCCGTGTGGCATCTGCCAGCACACCGGTGTTGTTGATGGCCTTTGAAACTGTGTTGCGGGAAAGCTGCAGCTCGTTTGCAATATCCTGAATGGTGACCTTGGTTGCCATAAGTCATCCTCTTTCTTTTATAGATAAAGTCTGGTGACGGATCTTATTCTTTGCGACTCCAGTATAGTGCAAATGCACAAATTAGTCAAATGCAAAAATGCAAATCAGCATTTTGCATATTTGCGCACGTTCGGATTTGTGCATCTGTACAAATGCACAGTATTTCTTTATGTATCCCATGAATTATCATTGACATTCGCTTGTTTGCGTGGTATAAATGAATTACAGAGTTTTACATTTGCACAAGCGAAGTGATGAAAACGTAAAATTCAAAGGTGCAAATGTAAAACGTAAATCAAACGGCAAGCAAATCAAAAAGGAGGAGAATGATTCATGAAAGCAAAGACGGCCTCGCCGGAAACGGCTGTGCTAACAGCAGAACGCAAGCTGCACAACACATGGGTCTACATCAAACGGCATTGGCAGCTTTACCTGTTGTTCCTGCTGCCTGCCGTGGTGCTGACGCTGGTGTTCAAGTACGCTCCCATGGGCGGTGTGCTGATCGCGTTCCAGAAGTACAATCCCTTCAAAGGTATCTGGGGCAGCGAGTGGGTAGGCTTGAAAAACTTTACCCGCTTCATGTCCTCGCCGGACTTCCAGCGCTATCTGATCAACACCCTGAAGCTGAGCGTCTACGGTCTGCTGTGGGGCTTCCCGATCCCCATCCTGCTGGCATTCCTGCTCAACCGTATCGAGAGCAAGAAGATCAAGCAGAAGGTGCAGCTGGTGCTGTATATGCCCAACTTCATCTCGGTCATCGTGCTGTGCGGTATCGTCCGTGTGCTGCTGAGTGTCACCGGTCCTGTGAACGGCCTGCTTCACACCAGCATCAACTTCATGACGCTGCCGGAAGCGTTCCGCCCCATCTACATCATCAGCGGCATCTGGCAGGGTGCCGGCTGGGCATCCATCATGTACACCGCATCCCTTTCTAACGCCAGCAAGGATCTGAAGGAAGCTGCGATGATCGACGGCGCAAACCTGATCCAGCAGATCATGACAGTGGAGTGGCCCGCCATTAAGGATATGGTCGTTATTCAGTTCATCCTGCAGGCAGGCAACATCATGAGCATCGGTTTTGAAAAGGCCTATGCCCTGCAAACTGACCTGAACCTGAACACGGCCGAGATCATTGCAACGTACGTTTATAAAAAGGGCCTGTTGGACGGCGATTACAGCTTTTCCACGGCAGTCGGTCTGTTCAACACCGTTGTCAACGTCATCCTGCTGATCGCAGTGAACAAGGTCGTTGCCAAAATGAACGATGGCAAGGGCTTGTAAGGAGGGGTTTACCATGGCAAAACAGAAAAAATCAAAAATGGCCCTCTACACCAGACAAGATAAGATCATCCTGTACTGCGGCTACGCACTTCTGGGCTTGTTCCTGCTGGCGATCATCGTTCCGATGATCTACATCGTCATCGCGTCCTTTATGGACCCGGTCACTCTGCAAAACAAGGGCATCTCCTTTGATTTCAGCAAGTGGAGTCTGGATGCTTACCAGCGTGTCGTTTCGGACAAGCAGATCTGGGTCGGCTTCAAGAACGCGGTACTTTACTCCATCATCTTCACCATCATCTCGGTAGCTGTGACGATGCTTGCCGCTTATCCCATGTCGCTGCCGGACTTCAAAGGCAAAACGATCTTCAACACCTTGTTTGTGATCACGATGTTTTTCAGCGGCGGTCTGATCCCCACCTACCTGCTCATCAACACTCTGGGTCTGCTGGATTCCATGTGGGCGGTCATTCTGCCGGGAGCATTCAGCGTGTGGAACATGATCATTGCCCGTACTTATTATCAAGGCATCCCGCGTGAGCTGCGTGAAGCTGCGGATGTGGATGGAGCCAGCGAGATGCTTTACTTCTTCAAGATCCTGCTGCCCGTCTGTATGCCGGTGGTGGCAGTTCTGGCCCTGTGGCAGTTCGTGGCAATGTGGAACAGCTACTTTGACGCCATGATCTACCTGAACAGCGCATCGAAGCAGCCGCTGCAGCTGGTGCTGCGTTCCATCCTGATCCAGAGCCAGCCGGAATCCGGCATGATCGCAGATATCCAGAGTACGGCCGAACGTGCGAAGATGGCAGAGCTGCTCAAATATGCAACCATTATTATTTCCAGTCTGCCGCTGCTGGTGATGTATCCCTTCTTCCAGAAGTATTTTGATGCCGGCATCATGGCTGGTTCCATTAAGGGCTGAGGATATTCCAGAATTTTATGAGCCGGTACGCTCATCTGTTACACGAAAAAAGAAACATAAAAAAGGAGAAAATACCATGAAAAAGCTGATTTCTCGCCGCAACTTCCTCAAGGTCTGCGCTCTGGCGGGCTCTGCCGCTGCTCTGTCTGCCTGTGGCGGCGGCAAATCCACCGGCAGCGGTAATTCTGCTGCCGCAGCTGTGGACACGACCGGTGCCGTTACATTTCCGCTGTCCGAAAAGGTCACCTTTACCGGTATGACCAGCTTCCCTGTGGGCAGCGAACCCGAGCCGAACAACCGCACCATCTTCAAGCGTCTGGAAGAGCAGACCAATGTGCACATCGACTGGACCGCCATCCAGTCCGACCAGTGGAGCGATAAGATCACCCTGAATATGTCCAACCCCAACACCCTGACGGATTTTGTTTTTACTGCTGATTTTACCGACAGCAATCTGCTGCGCTACGCAGATCAGGGTGTCATCCTCAATCTGGAAGACTACATTGACAACAATATGCCTTATCTCCAGAAGGTCTTTGAGCAGTACCCGGAGTACCGCACCATGTGCACCGACAGCGATGGCCACATCTGGGCACTGCCTTGGATCGAGCAGCTCGGCTCAGAAAAGACCGCCATCCAGACCATTGGCAACATGAGCTTCATCAATACCAAGTGGCTGAACTTCCTCGGTCTGTCGATGCCCACCACGGTGGACGAGTTTGAGCAGGTGCTGATGGCATTCCGTGATAACGCTGCTTCTATCAAGGCAGAGTATGGCATTGACGGCGACATCATCCCCATGTCCTGCATCGTCAACAACGGCGATCAGGACCCCAGCATCCTCATCAATGGCTTTGGCGAAGGCTACGGCGATGCAGACAAAGACCGTCATATTGCCGTTACCAACGACCGGAAAGTCATCTGTGCCGCTACCCAGCAAGGCTACCGCGATGGTCTGGACTGGCTGCACAAGCTGTATGCCGAGAAGCTCATTGACCCGGAGTGCTTCACGCAGGAGTGGTCCACCTATGTTTCCAAGGGCAAGGCTGGCCGCTATGGTGTCTGCTTCAGCTGGGATGTTGCCAACATTGACAACCTGACCGATTGGGAGCCGCTGCCTGCCCTGACCGCCGATACCCGGAATATCACTCCGCAGAACGGCTCTTTCACCAGCGGCTTTGCCCGCGGCAGATGTGTTGTCACCGCAAAGGCGGAGAACCCCGCACTGGTTTGCGCATGGCTGGATCAGATGTACGCGCCCCTCCAGTCTCCGCAGAACAACTGGGGTACCTACGGCGATGCGGAAGGCTTTAACATTTTTGAACTGTCCACCAACGATAAGGGCGAGCCCATGCTGAAGCACGCTCCTCTGGGCGATGCTTCTCCCGTGGAAGTCCGTGAAGCGCAGTGTGTCAGCGGGCCTCTGGCGGTTCTGGATGATTACTATGGTGTATACGTTACCTGCCCGGACGATGCACAGTACCGCCTGGATTGGATCAAGGACATCTACACCCCGGATATGAACAACGATTATGTCTATCCCAATGTCTTTATGAGCAGCGAGGACACCGAGCAGGTCTCTAACCTGCAGGCAGATCTGCAGACCTACATGAATACCCAGAAGGCCGACTGGATCATGAACGGCACTACGGATGCAGAGTGGAACGAATATCTGAGCAAGCTGGAAGACTACGGCCTGTCCGACTATCTGGGCATTATGCAGAAATATCTGGATGCTTACTACGCATAAGAATTCTTTCCTTTGGAGGATTCCATGAACGATTTGACTTTACAAAAAGCCCGTGCCTACGAGGCCGAGCACGGTGCTGCCATTTCCCCGGCGGAACGCCCTGCTTACCACATGACCCCCTATGTGGGCTGGCTGAACGACCCCAACGGTTTCTCTTATTACAAAGGGAAGTATCACCAGTTCTATCAGTATAACCCCTACGATGTGCGGTGGGCGCCCATGCACTGGGGTCACGCCGTCAGCACCGACCTGCTGCACTGGGAGTATCTGCCCTGTGCGCTGGCACCGGATTCCCCGGTGGACAACGGCCCCGGCTGCTTCTCCGGCTCTGCCACCGTGATGGATGACGGCAAGCAGCTGCTGATGTACACCAGCGTGATTGCAGAAAAGCAGCCCAATGGGGAGATGCGGGATATCCAGACCCAGAGCATTGCCATCGGTGACGGTCTCAACTACGAAAAGCCTGCCTGCAACCCGGTGCTGACCCAGAAAGACCTGCCGGAAGGCTTCAGCAAGTTTGACTTCCGGGACCCCAAGATCTGGCGGGAGGCCGACGGCACTTACTCCGTCGTCACCGTCTGCCGGGCCGAGGACGACAGCGGCGCAGCGGCACTGTTCCAGAGCAAGGACGGCTTCGACTGGCACTTTGTCACGGTGCTGGAACGCTGCAACAATCAGTACGGCAAAATGTGGGAGTGCCCGGACTTCTTCCCGCTGGATGGCAAGCAGGTCCTGATGCTCGGCCCCATGGAGATGCTGCCCAAGGGCGAGTTCCACAACGGTCACAACGTCATTGCCTTCATCGGCAGCTACGACGAAGCCACCCACACCTTCACCAAGGAAAACGTGCAGCTGATGGACGGCGGCATCGACTTCTACGCCACCCAGACCACCCTTGCCCCGGATGGCCGCCGGATCATGACCGCATGGCTGCAGACTTGGTCGGACACCGAGGATAAGCCCCAGGGCTGCAAGTGGTTCGGGCAGACCATCTGCCCCCGGGAACTGCACATCAAGGACGGACGCATTGTTCAGGCCCCGGTGCGGGAGCTGGATGCCGTCCACGGCAAGCGAATCTTCCACGAAAATGTGACGGTGCAAAACGAAACTTCTCTGGAAGGCATCAAGGGCCGTGTGGCGGACCTGACCGTCACGGTGCAGCCTGGCGAATACCGCTCCTTCACCCTGAAGCTGGCCGCCGATGCAGACCATCACACCAGCCTGACCTACGATCCCTACACCTCCGAGCTGACGCTGGATCGCAGCTATGCCGGTTCCCGTGCCGACATCGTTCACCGCCGCAGCTGCAAGGTGCGCAGCCAGAACGGTGCGCTCAAGCTCCGCATCCTGCTGGATAAAAACAGCATCGAAGTTTTCGCCAACGATGGCGAGCAGACCATGACCGTATGGATCTACACTCCCCAGTCTGCCGATGGCATCACCTTTGCTGCCGATGGCAAAGCAACCATCACGGCAGAACAGTTTGAATTGAATCTGTGACCTGATATTCCCCTCATTTCTCCTTCATTGAATACAGCCCCGCTTTGGCTTCTCCTTCACCAAAGCGGGGCTGTGTTTGTTATGTCATTGATCTTCCAGCCTGCCGTGGTCGCAACCAAGCGAGAGATAACGCTCAATCTCCCCACCCAGCACAAGCTGGGCATACTCCAAGAGCTTGTTGTAGAGCAGCCAGTCCAGCTCTGCCCGCTGCGCCGGAGTGTTGCCATACTCGTCTTCAATGGCGATGCAGTCGATGGCAAGAGTAGTTTCATCTTCGAACCGGGCTTCCACCCGGTTGGTGTCCATGTTGTAGCGGCAGGAAAGCAGTTTGTTCATAAGGAAACCTCCATGTTCTTCACAGTTGCTTCTTTTGCGGTGGAAAGTTTCAGCTGTCCGTTTGCAAATATATAAAGCCACTTCCTGATGCAGCCCTTTGCAGGTCTACATCCATCCACCACACGTCCAATTCTTACACCAAACGCGAACTTGTCGGGGCGGGGCCCCTCCATCTTGCTTACGCAAGACCGTTCGGTCGCTTAAAAGCCCCACTGGGGCTTTCATTGCTCCGCTTCGCTGCGCAAACGCGAACAACGCTCTTTTTGCTCTGCACAAAATCCTGCATCGTTTGGCGTAAAATTGGCGTATGGCGCAATTTTCGCTGGAAATCCATCAAAAGAAAAAGCCTGAAACTTCTCGGTACATCAAGAAGTTTCAGGCTTTGTTTCGCTTAAATTGGAAATTTACTGCTCAATCGGCTTCATCGTGGGGACAGGTCAAGGAAGGCTCACAAATGGCTTTATTTCCCTTTATAAGCCT
>NZ_PXUP01000013.1 GCF_003324185.1 Faecalibacterium prausnitzii | reverse complement strand
AACTTCCGATAAACAAAAAACGTACCCAAACCCTTTTTCATAAAGAATCGGGTTCGAGTACGAACTGTATGGTGGAGAATTAGGGACTCGAACCCCAGACCCCCTGCGTGTGATGCAGGTGCTCTAACCAGCTGAGCTAATCCTCCATATTCGCTTGTGTTGTGCGCTCCGAACTGGAACGTGATTATTATAGCACGGCCTTTGCAGAAATGCAAGCCCTAATTTAAAAAACTTTTACTTTTCTCGAAACGCTTTCTCCGGCTGCAAAAATGGTGCGCCGACCGCCGGGCGTGCAACATTACCGCCGGGCAGCCGCATCGGCTGCACCCTGCACAAAAAATGTGCGGCAGGCTGTTGCTCTTTGCCTGCAAATCGTGTATACTTGGGGCAGAAAGCCGTACAAAAGAAATCGAGGGATGAATATGACACTTCGCGGGATCATCACGCTGGTAATATTGGCTGTGCTGTTTGCGCTGGCTGTGGTCTGGATCTCCAGACAGGGCGGCTGGAAGGGCGAGGGCTGCAACGGCAATTGCGCCTCCTGCCACAGCCATTGCGAGGACCCGAACGCCAAGAAGAAATAACCAAAACAGGGCTACTGCACGAAACACGGTGCAGCAGCCCTGTTTTATGGTTGTACCCCAGAAGCGCCCGCGAGCGTTTCTGGGGTACTTTTCACGGCTGTTTGCTCAGAACGCGCCGCGCTGGGCGGCGTAGACAGCGATGGTGCTCAAAAGGTCCTGCAACGCCTTCTGGTAGGTGGTGCGGCCGATGTGCAGCTGCTCCAAGATCTCGTCCTCCGGGCGCTGCTCAAAAAAGCGCATTCGCAGCAGGTCTGCCCGCATGGGGTCGTGCGCCTGATAGTAGTCGAGGCCCTCATCAATGGCGCTTTGCCAGCGGCGGTTTTCCGGCGTGCGCGCCCAGTGCCGCTCGCCGTACTTGCGCAGGGCGTTCCGGGTCACATCGCGCTGCTCCGGTGTCACTGGCGCTTCCCCCTTTTGGGCAGCTCCAGCGTTGCACTGCGCGAGAACCGGTTCTCGGCATCGAAAAAGCAGGCGTCCCGCTCGGCCATCGTCAGGCCCAGCATGGTGGAAAGCCGCTCGGCCTCGTCCAGCTTGAACTGGGTCTCGCCCAGCAGCTTGTGCCGCAGGGTGTTGCTGCTGATGTGCAGCACACTGGCCACATATTGCAGCTTGTAGCCACTGTCCTGAATGTAGGTGTAGATCAGATTCGTGTTTGCCATGGCTTCGCTCCTTTTTTGTAGTTCGCTGCGTTTGAAACAATCATTGGTTGTATTATACTCCGTTGTTGATTATCTGTCAACCTATTATTTCCAAAACGCGCTGTAATTGTTGATTTTCAGGAAATTTTCTGCTATACTCAAGGCAGAACACTGTATCGTACACCACAACACATAGTTTTCAGGAGAACCGTCATGTCTGATCTGTCCACCCGTGTCCGTCTGCGCCGGGAGCAGCTGGGTCTTTCGCAGGAGGAGCTTGCCCGGCGCATGGGCTACCGCTCCCGTTCCTCCATCACCAAGCTGGAAAAAGGCATCAACGATCTGCCCCAGTCCAAAGTGGAGGAGCTGGCGCAGGCGCTGGAGACCACTCCCGCCGCTCTGCTGGGGCTGGACGCGCCCTGCGCCTGTCCCCCGGGCTTTGAGCCGCTGCCCACCATGGTGCAGGTGCCGCTGATCGGCTCCATCGCCTGCGGCACGCCCATCACCGCCGAGCAGAACATCGAGTGCTATATCGGAGTGCCCGCCGCGTGGCACGCGGATTTCGCCCTGACCTGCCACGGCGACAGTATGTCTCCCACGATATGCAACGGAGACATCGTATGCATCCGCTGCCAGCCCGAGGTGGAGCAGGGCGAGATCGCTGCCGTGCGGGTGGGCGAGGAAGCCACCCTCAAGCACTTCCACCGGCAGGGCGATGCCGTGATGCTGCTGGCCGATAACGCCGCCGTCTGCCCGCCCATGTTCTACGCCGGAGAGCAGCTTTCGGAGCTGCACATCGAGGGCAAGGCCGTGGGGCTTTGCCGCGGCCTATAAGATAAGGAGAGAAAGGAGCAGCCTGTGTTCGGCAAAAAGAAAGCATCCCCCGCTTACGACCCCGCCGCCCAGAAGCCGGTGCTGCGGTGCAGCATCTGCACCGGGGAGCAGGTGGCCGGGTTTCAGGATCTGCACACCGGCCATTTTACCGAGGTACAGCTGATTCGCAGCCCGCAGGAATTGCAGGCCTTCCGCAGCCGGTACGGCATCCCCGCCGACTGCCCCATTGAAAAGATCTATTGAGCAAGGAGTTCATCATGCAGCAGGCACCCGAAGCTATGACCCTGAAGGTCATTGCCCATATCCATACCGCCTTTCCCACCAAGTTCGGCATCCCGCGCCAGAGCGGGCTGGTAGAAGAGCTGCGGGGCGAGATCATCTTTACCTCGGAATACCGCAACCCCGACGCCCTGCGCGGTTTGGAGGATTTCAGTCATATCTGGCTGGTGTGGCAGTTTTCCGGCGCGGTGCGGGAAAACTGGTCCCCTACCGTGCGCCCGCCGCGCCTTGGCGGCAACACCCGGGTGGGCGTGTTTGCCACCCGGTCGCCCTTCCGGCCGAACCCTCTGGGGCTTTCCAGCGTAAAGCTGGAGGCCATTGAGCAGCGCCCGGACGTTGGGCCGGTGCTCATCGTGCGCGGTGCCGACCTGATGGACGGCACCCCCATCTACGATATCAAGCCCTACATCCCCTATGCGGACTGCCACCCGGACGCCGCCGAGGGCTTTACCGGGCAGACCCGCACCCACCATCTGGAAGTCTCCTGCCCGGAGACGCTGTGGCAAACCGTACCGGAGGCCGACCGCGCCGCTTTGCAGGGCGTGCTTGCCAGTGACCCCCGCCCCTCCTACCAGCACGACCCGCAGCGGGTGTACGGCATGGAGTTTGCCGGGCTGGAAGTGCATTTTACCGTGGACGGTGCTCAGCTCACCGTGCGGGACATCACCCTGTTATAAAAGGAGCCGTTCATGGAACTGCGGACTGTCAATACCTTTTTGCACATCGCCGAGCTGCACAGCTTTTCCCGCACTGCGCGGCAGCTGGGCTACTCGCAGTCGGCGGTGTCCTCCCAAATCGCACAGCTGGAGGCCGAGCTGGGCACCCCGCTGTTTGACCGCGTGGGTAAAACGGTGCGCCTGACCGATGCCGGGCAGACCTTTTTAGGCTACGCCCGCACCCTGCTGGAAACCGCCCAGCAGGCACAGGCCGCCTTGCAGCCCGCCCAGCAGGTGCGGGGCAGTCTGCGCATCGCGCTGGCGGATTCCGTGTGCAGCACCTTTTTGCCGGAGCTGTTGCAGCGCTACCATGCCCGCTGCCCGCAGGTAGAGCTGGTGCTGCACACCGCTTCCACGGACGAGATGCTGCAATTGCTGAGCACCAATCAGGTAGACCTTGTCTACACGCTGGACCAGCCCCTTTTGCAGCCTGCGCTGGTGCTGGCGGCAGATGTACCGGAGCCGGTGTGCTTCATTGCATCGCCGCAGCATCCGCTGGCGCAGGAAAGCGCACTCCCACTGGACATTCTGCCCCGGCAGGAGTTTCTGCTCACCGAGCGGGGCATGAGTTACCGGGACGCACTGGACCAGTGCATGGCGGCGCACGGTCTTGCCATCCACCCCTATCTGGAGCTGGGCAGCGCCGCGCTGCTGTGCCAGATGGTGGAGCAGGGCATGGGGCTTTCCTTTTTGCCGGAGTACATCGTGCGCAGCGCGCTGGCCGAAGGGCGTCTGGCGCGGCTGAACGTACCGGACTGCACCGTCATGATGCACCGGCAGCTGTTCTACCACCGGGACAAATGGGTGACCCCGCAGATGAATGTATTCATCGAGCTGGTGCGGCAGGGCGCACAGATAAAATGATTGGGAATGCCCGCCGCGTTGCTTTGGGCATATTCAGCGTAAAAATTATTTTTATTTCGGGGTTCAGAAACGCCTGTGGGCGTTTCTGAACCCCATTTTCACGAGAGGGTTTTTCAAAACGAAAAACCGCCGAAGGTTTTCCTTCGGCGGTCTTTCGTATGATAGGAGGATCAAAAATGATCTTTGCTAAGTCTTAGTTCAGGATGGTCTGCTCGGTCTCGATGTCGAACAGGTGCACCTTATGGGGATCGAATGCAACGCGGACGGTGTCTCCGTTGCGAGCCTTGGAGGTGGGAGCAACACGAGCGGTCATCTTGTTGCCCTTGTACTCCAGGTACAGGTAGATCTCAGCGCCCATCATTTCGGAAACATCGACCTGAGTATCCAGCTGGCAATCGGTGTGCTTTGCCATAAACTCGGGCTCGTCATCGATATCCTCGGGACGGATGCCCATCTTGATCTTCTTGCCAACGTAGGAATCCAGCTTGCCGTCGGCGGTCTTTTCCTTGGGCAGGGGGATCACGTCACCACCCAGATCAACACCGTACAGGTCACCCTTCTTGATCAGGGTGCCGTCCAGGAAGTTCATCTGGGGGCTGCCGATGAAGCCTGCAACGAACATATTGCAGGGCATATCGTACAGGTTCTGCGGGGTATCGACCTGCTGGATGATGCCGTCCTTCATAACCACGATACGGTCGCCCATGGTCATAGCCTCGGTCTGGTCGTGGGTAACGTAGATGAAGGTGGTAGCCAGTTTCTTGTGCAGCTTGATGATCTCGGTGCGCATAGAGGTACGCAGCTTAGCATCCAGGTTGGACAGGGGCTCGTCCAGCAGGAAGACTGCCGGGTTACGAACCATTGCACGGCCCAGAGCAACACGCTGACGCTGACCACCGGACAGAGCCTTGGGCTTGCGATCCAGCAGGTGCTCGATCTCCAGGATCTTAGCAGCCTCGTGCACGCGCTTGTCGATCTCATCCTTCGGGGTCTTGCGCAGTTCCAGACCGAAAGCGATGTTCTTGTAAACGGTCATGTGGGGGTACAGAGCGTAGCTCTGGAACACCATGGCGATATCACGATCCTTCGGGGGAACGTCGTTGATCAGACGGCCGCCGATGTACATCTCGCCCTTGGAGATCTCCTCCAGACCGGCGATCATACGCAGGGTGGTGGACTTGCCGCAGCCAGAGGGGCCGACGAAGATGATGAACTCCTTATCCTGGATCTCCAGGTTGAAGTCGGTAACAGACGGGGCAGTTGCGCCCGGATAGATCTTGTAGATGTGCTGGCAGCTAATGGAAGCCATAATCGTTATCCTCCGTAAATATTTGGTGTTTCACGCCCTTGACGGCGTGTTGTTTCGTTGGTACTATAATAGCAGATAATTTTGTGATATAAAATAGCATTTTATTGATTAGAGGTGTCAGATATTGCTGTTTGACTGGAACACCATCGCCGCACCGGCTGCACTGCTGGACGTGCAGCTTTCCGCGCCCCGCACCCTGACCGGCGAGGGGCTGTGGGTCTGCCTTGTTTCCAGCGGCAGATGCACGGTCTTCCTGCCCGGGGCGTCGGCTGCGCCCGCCGGCTCTGTGCTGGTGCTGCCGCCGCAGTCCGCAGCGGCAGGACATCTGATCTTAAGCCGCGCCCCGCTCACCCTGACCCCGGAGGACAGCTGCCACCTGTTGTGCGTCCAGCTGACCGGGCAGGCCAGCACGCAGTTTTTGAACGGCTTGCGGGAGCTGCCCTACCTTGCCAAAGGCGAGACCTGCCCTGCCGCCGCCGAACTGATGGGACGGCTTGCCGAGGAAAAGCCCACCCACAGCCGTGCCCGCAGCCAGCTGGCCTTTGCCCTGCTGTGTGAACTGGCGGATGCCGACAGCGCCGCGCCCGCCCTGCCGCCGCTGGTGCAGGCCGCCATTGAGGATATCCGCGCCAACTACGCCGGGCTATACGGCGTGGAGGAGCTCAGCGAACGGCTGGGGGTCTCCAAAAGTCATCTGGTGCGCACCTTTACCGCCTCCGTGGGCGTGCCGCCGGGCAAGTACCTGACCACCGTGCGCATCGAGGCCGCACAGCGGCTGCTGCTGCACCGGGAGTACACGCTGGACGTGGTGGCCAGCCTGTGCGGTTTTTCCGGGGCCAACTACCTGTGCCGGGTATTCAAAAAAGAAACCGGCCAGTCCCCTGCACAATGGCGGGCACTGACCGGTCGCGCCGCACAGTCCGGGCTTACGCCCGAAGAGACCATGCGGGAGCAGGAGATGTATATTTAAGCTTTTCCGCTCTCTTTTCTGCGCAGCAAAAACAGGGTCAGCAGCGCGGTGAGCAGCTCCGAGGCTGGGAAGGCTGCCCATACACCCGGCATCCCGAACACCGCGCTGAGCACCAGCGAGCAGGCCACAATGGCCACCATGCCCCGGCAGATGGAGGTGATGGAGGCCTCCACCGGGCGGTTCACTGCGCTCAGATAGCCCGCCGCCATAATGTTGAAGCCTGCAAAGAAGTAGCCCACAAAGTACATCCGCATCCCGGTGTGGGCGTACTGCGCCATCTGCACCGAGTTTTCGCTGTTGAACCAGCTTACAAGGGTATCGGTCAGGCCGAACACCGCAGCGTACAGCACCGCCGCCAGCACCAGCACCGTGCCGCTGCCCAGCAGCAGCAGTTTCCGCGCCCCGGCGTGGTCGTTCTGGCCGTAGCAGCGGCTCACCAGCGGCTGTGCGCCCTGTGCCACGCCGTTGAAGATGGCGGTAGCCACCAGCGCAAAGTTTGCCACCACGCCGTAGGCTGCTACGCCCACGTTGCCTGCCAGACCCAGCAGCAGAAAGTTGAACACCGTGGTGGTCACGCCGGAGGAAAGCTCGCCCACAAAGCCGGAGATGCCCAGCTGACAGCTCTGCGCCAGCAGCCTTGCCGAGGGCAGCTGCCGCACGAATTGCAGGGTGTTTTCCTTTTTAAGAAAATGGCGGCTGCAAATGGCGATGCTGATGATGGGCGAAACCGCCGTTGCCAGCGCCGCACCGGCCAAGCCCAGCCCCAAGGGGAACATGAAGATATAGTCGAACACCACGTTGAACAGGCTGCCGCTCAAGGTCGCCACCATGGCAAGGGAGGGGTCGCCATCGTTGCGGACAAAGGCCGAAACGATGTAGTTGCACATAAAAAACGGGGTGAACAGCAGAAAGATGCGAGCGTAGGGGATGCCCAGCGCCACGATGCCCGCATCGCCGCCCATGAGCCGCAGCAGCGCCCCGGGCACAAAGGCACCCGCCAGCATCCACGGGATGGACGCCAGCACGGCGCACAGAATGGCGTTGGAAAAATACCGCTGTCCCCGGGCATCGTTCTGCGCCTTGGCAATGGCGTAGCGGGTGGCCGAGCCCAGCGCGATCATGGAGCCAATGGCAAAAATAAAGTTATAAATGGGCAGGCAGAGGTTGAGCAGGGTAACACCGTCCGTACCGGCGGCCTGTGCAATAAAATAGGTATCGGCCAGAATATAGCACGAAGTGCCCAGCAAGCCGAAAATATTCTGCGAGACATATTTAAAGAACTGTTTTGTCAGATCCATACACTTTTTCCTTTTTTCCTGTTTTTGCATACGTCTGGAAATTGTAGCATATCTGCCGCCGCAAGTCAACCGCAAAACCCGCCCATTACCGTATAAAAGAAGCAGTTGCGCACAGCGCCCTGCGGGTGTATACTGAACACTGCCGCACCTTGCGGCACACCTGTATGCAGAAAGGAAGAAGCCCTATGTCCGACAGGATCTTATTTTCCATCGGCGAAGCGCTGATCGATATGATCCCCTCCCGGGTGGGGTGCAGCTTTGACGAAGTGCCCGCCTTCAGCCCCCGGGTGGGCGGTGCCCCGGCCAATGTCTGCGCCGCCGTTGCCCGGCTGGGCGGGCGCAGTGCGCTGCTGAGCCAGCTGGGCGACGATCCCTTTGGTCACAAGATCGCCCGGGCGCTGGCTGGATGCGGCGTGGAACTTTCCCATCTGGAATTTACCAGCAAAGCCAGCACCGCGCTGGCCTTCGTCAGCTTAGCGGAAAACGGCCAGCGTACTTTCAGCTTCTGCCGCAAGCCCTCCGCAGACCTGCTGTACGCCCCGGAGCAGATCGACCCGGGCTGGTTCTCGCAGGCCTTTGCCCTGCATTTTTGCAGCGTCTCGCTGGTGGACAGCCCCATGCGCTACGCCCATTTGGCTGCCATCACTGCCGCGCGGGAGGCGGGCGCCATCCTCAGCTTTGACCCCAATCTCCGCTTCCCCCTCTGGCCGAACCGGGAGCAGCTGCGCCAGACCGTGTGGCAGTTTCTCCCCCTGACCCATATCCTGAAGCTTTCGGACGAGGAACTGCCCTTCCTCACCGACACCGAGGATATTGAAGCCGCGCTGCCCGCGCTCTTTACCGGAGATGTGCAGCTGGTGCTGTACACCTGCGGCAGCAAGGGTGCTCGCGCCTACACCCGCACCGCCAGTGCCCGCGCCCGCAGCCCCAAGGTAACAGCGGTGGACACCACCGGCGCGGGGGATGGCTTTATCGGCTCGTTTCTGTGGCAGCTGCAGCGGGACGGCGTGACCGCCGCCGAGCTGCCAAAGCTTTCCCGCAAGCGCCTGACCGAGTATCTGGCCTTTTCCAACCGCTTCTGCGCCTTCAGCGTGCAGCACCACGGCGCGCTCGACAGCTACCCCACCTTGGCACAGATGGAGCAGTCAGAAACCGATTTTCCCCTGTCTTGAGGGCAAATTTACAGCACATTTTGTATTTTTTAACATTTATATGCTATATTGTATAGAAAATCCGCTTTCCAACCACCCAAAAGGAGGAACCCATGCCCTTTGAGTTTGCTTTTCTGGACTGGCTGTACCAGTTCCGCAACCCGGTAATGAACACAATCTCCATCTTTTTTGATTACGCCGGTGCCCACGGCGAGATCTGGATCGCGTTCACCCTGCTGCTTTTGCTCTTCCGGCGCACCCGCAAAGCAGGCTTTGCCATGGCGGTGGCGCTGGTGCTGTACATGGCGGCGGGGCACTTCTTCCTCAAGCCGCTGTTCGCCCGCCCCCGCCCCTGCGATATCAACACCACCATCACCATGCTGGTGGCGCGACCGCACGGGCATTCCTTCCCCTCCGGGCACACCGCTTCCGGGGTGGCGGCAGCCTATGCGCTCTGGCTGCAAAACCGGAAGCTGGGCGCGCCCGCGCTGGTGCTGGCAGCCTTTATCGCCTTTACCCGGCTGTACCTCTATGTGCACTTCCCCACCGATGTCCTCGGCGGCGCGGTGCTGGGCATCGCACTGGGCACTGCGGCCTCCGCATTTGCAAACTATATGGCGAATCTCAAGAGTAAACAACAAATTGTATAAAAATTTTCGTGTTCTTTTTATTCCAGCTGCCGTTTCCCTCTACAATCCCTCCGTGAAAATGCAATGCCGGAGCGTCCGCAGACGCTCCGGCATTGCTCTATTTAAAATAATTTTTCCGCTGAAAATATCCAGAGCACAAGCGGCGGATATTCCAAATCGTCCCGCTTAAAATTATTCCTCCGGGAGCTGCACTTTCCGGTTCTGTGCCGGATCCCAGCACACCAGCTCCAGCCGACTGCCCGCAGGCAGGGCGGCGTCCGGCTTTGCCGCCTGCCAGCAGCGCTTGAGCGCCGCAGCGGCATCCTCTGCGCCGGGCAGTTCGGTGCACAGCACCGTGCCCTGCCAGCCGTTTTCCGTGTACAGGCTCAGTGCGCCCGCCTTGCCATCCAGAATGGCGGTGATGTCCTGCTGCAGCTGCGCGTAGCCCTCGGCGGTGGCGGCGTACTCGCCGTGCCACTTTTCAAAAAACACCGAGAACTCTCCGCACAGCTCAATCAGCAGATCCTCTGTGCCGGAGGGGCTTTGCACCACCAGCGCCAGATCCTGCTCCTCCATATAGTCAAAGTCCGGGTCGTCCCATGTGTGCACGGTGACTTGCTGCCGGCTGAGCAGCATCAGCAGCTCCCCCTGCTTTTCAGCGGTATCAAAATCGCCCTGCGGGCTGTTCCAATCTGTGTTCATCGGTGTTCCTCCGTTTATCCGTTGTGCGGACAGAATTTCAAGCTGTCTGCTCGCTGTCGTCTGCGTGCTTTTCCGCTGCGGCACGGGCCTTCTGTTCCTTTTTGGCGCAGTAGAGCGCGCGGTCGGCGCGGTCCTTCACTGTGACCACGTCCTCCCCGGAAAAGGCGGCAGAGCCAAGGGAGACCGTCGGCAAAATGGCAAACACCTTGCGCCGCTCTGCCAGCAAAGCTTGCATCGTTTTTGCGCAGCGGGCTTCGCTTTCCTCGTCCTTCAGCAGCACGCAGAATTCATCGCCGCCGATGCGGTAGCAGTAGCCGCAGCGGGCATAGGCTTTTTTGATGCAGTCTGCGATCTCGGCAAGGCAGACGTCCCCCTGTAAATGGCCGTAGCGGTCGTTGATCTGCTTGAAATCATCCACATCAAACACCACCAGCACCCCGCCGCTGCGGCGCATCTCAGCGGTGCGGTTCAGGTAGCTGTTCTGGTTCAAAAGCCCGGTCAGCGCGTCCAGCTGGTTCCACATTTCGCTGCAATAAATATAGTACAGCACCGACAGCAACGTGACGCACAGCCATGTAACGTGCAGCGCCGGCAGCGCGAGCTGGATCACGGTCTCCGCGCCCAGAAACAGGGTCAACGGATAGATCAGCATGCGGCTGCGGTTCTGAAAGGCCGCCGCCGTGCGCACCGTAGCCACCATAAGGTACAGCATGGCGGCATAGTACATGGCCACATAAATATAGAAGTACGCGCCCCGGGCGTAGAGGTTTTCCCTGCTCACCGAGAACACCAGCCCATAGGGCAGCGTTGCCGCCAGAAAAAGCAGATACGCACCCTCGCAGCACACCGCCGCCTTGAATATACGCCGGATGATGGATTTTTTATCCAGCACATATACCAGACACAGCGGCACCGCCGGTGTCAGTCCAAAGCCCAGATAGTTGGACAAAATATTCAGCCAGCGGTAGCCCGGCGGTGCGCCGTCCACCACGATGGTGATGACCTCCAGCACCGAGATGCACGCAATGAGCGCAAAGGCCAGAAGGAACCCGCGCTTCTGCTTTTTATTTAAAGATTCGCTCAGCCTTGTAAGAAGACACATAAAGCCGAGCACAAAAAGATCAATGGTCGTTAAAATAAAAAAATATCTATCCATTGCAAGTTATACCGTTCTGTGAACTGATGCCCCGGACAGGGCACATACAATATTATTGTATCACTCCACAAAGCTTTTCTCAACCGGGAGCTGCGGATTTACCTTCGCAGTCCATTTGCAGGGAAAATTGCAAAACGTTCTTTTCTCTGCATAAAAGTCCTCGGCAGAGAGGACACGCTAAAAATGCTTCAGCGCCTCCCGGACGGCTTTTTGCGGTGGACATCCAGTTTGGATAATACACATACTGTCTCGATATGCTCCGTATGCGGGAACATATCCACCGGGGTAAAGCCCTCGGCCTTATAGCCCAGCTTTGTCAGGGTGGCAAGGTCGCGGGCGAGGGTGACGGGGTTGCAGCTGACATAGACCACCCGCTTCGGTGCCATGCGGGCCACGCTGGCAAGAAATTCCGGGGTGGAGCCCTCGCGCGGGGGGTCCATAAAGATCACGTCTGCCTTCTCCCCTGCTGCGGCCGCTTCGCTGATCCAGCGGGTGGCGTCGGCGGCAAAGAAGCGGGCGTTCTTTACGCCATTGTGCCTTGCGTTGCCAATGGCGTCCTGCACGGCGTCCCGGTTCAGTTCCACGCCCACCACCTGCTTTGCATGGTCGGCGGCGGTCAGGCCGATGGTGCCAATGCCGCAGTAGGCGTCCAGCACTACCTCCTTGCCGGTCAGCTTTGCAGCTTCCACCGCAAGGCCGTACAGCACGGCGGTCTGCGCCGGGTTCACCTGATAAAAGCTGCGCGGGCTGATGGCATAGGTCTTGCCGCAGAGGGTGTCCAGAATGAATCCCTTGCCGTACAGCACCTTTTCCGCTTCGCCCAGCACCACGCTGGTCTTGCGGCTGTTCACGTTCTGCACCACGGTGGTCACAGTCACGCCGCGCTGCGCCGCTTCGGCCAGCAGTGCCTTGACAAAGTTTTTCGCGCCCGGCAGCACCGGCTGCGCCGTCACCAACACCACCATCACCTGCCCGGTGGCTACGCCCCGCCGCAGCAGACAGTGGCGCACAAGGCCGGTGCCCTTGTCCTCGTCGTAGGGCTGGTAGCGGCAGGCGTTGGCGGCAGCCCGCACCGCCTGCATGGTCTTGTCCAGCACCTCGTCCTGCAGCAGACAACTTTCCACCGGCAGCACCTTGTGGCTGTTTGCCGCGTAGATGCCGGAGGTCAGTTTTCCACCAAAGCCGGGAGCAAAGGTGGAAATCACCTTATTGCGGTAGTGGTAAGGCTGCTCCATGCCCCGGATGGGGTGCACCGGGCCGTATTTGCCCACCAGAGCACGCACTTTTTCTTCCTTCTGTTTCAGCTGTTCGGCATAGTCCAGCCCCAGCAGGGGGCAGCCGCCGCAATTTTTGGCACGCAGTTTGCAATCCATGGCAGTTTCTTCCTTTATATAACAGATACTCTCTTTTCAGGATATCACAGGGCAGGGCGGATTGCAACCGCAAGCCGGTGCGTTTTTTGCAGTTTTCTTTTTTACCGCCGGGGCTTTACTTTCCCGCGATGATTTGCCATAATAGGGGCAGAAAATGACCGTTTACGGGAGGGCAACAAGATGAAGATCATGGTTTTTGATGTAGGCGGCACCGAGATCAAATACTCGGTCATGGATGAGCAGATGCACCGCACGGACAGCGGCGCGGTGCCCACGCCGCAGGATACGCAGGCGCAGTTTCTGGATACGGTCTACCGGCTGTATGCGCCCCATAAGGACGAGGTGAGCGGCATTGCCATGGCGCTGCCGGGCTTTGTGGATAACCGCACCGGCTATGTTTCCAACGGCGGAGCGCTGCTGTACAATACCGCCACCCCGGTGGGGCAGCTGCTGGCGGAAAAATGCGGCTGTCCTGTCATACTGGAAAATGACGGCAAAGCCGCCGCCATGGCAGAGCTGGCAAACGGCGCGCTGAAGGACTGCTGCAACGCTGCGGTGTTCATCATCGGCACCGGCGTGGGCGGCGGCATTATTGCCAACGGGCAGCTGGTGCGCGGGGTGCACTTTACCGCCGGAGAGTACAGCTTTGTCAACACCAACGCCGAAGCATGGGACGCCCCGGACCAGAACATGGCATGCCAGTGCAGCACCAGCAATCTGCTTAAATGGTACCGCGCCCGCAAGGCGCTGCCGGAGGACGCCCCGCTGGACGGACGCAGCTTTTTTGCCGCCGCCAACGCCGGGGAGCCGGAGGCCTTAGAGGTGCTGCGGCGGTTCTGCCACGCGGTGGCGGTGCAGATCTACAACCTGACCGTTCTGCTGGATGTGGAAAAGGTGGCCATCGGCGGCGGCATCAGCAAGCAGCCCCTGCTGCTGGAAAGCTTGCGCAGCGCCTACGATGGACTGTACGCCTCCCGGGCGGGACAAGCTTACATGGAGGGCTTACCCCGCTGCCAGATCGTGCCCTGCGCCTTCAGCAGTGAGGCCAATCAGGTAGGCGTCGCCGCCGCATATTTTGAAGCCATGCAGAAAAAATGTTGATTTTCAGTCGGTTTCATGGTACTATATCTGCCGTGTGCTCTGCACGCAAAACACGAAACAAAGATGCAGAGCCGGACAGCCCGCGGGCTGTCCGGCTCTGCTTGTATTCAAAAATATTTTTCTGCATCGTTACGCATTCAGGCGGGCAAAGGCCTGCCGGACATCACCGGAGAAATACAGCGTTCCCAGTGCGCACACCGGGCCTTCGCCGCCCAGTTCTTCCGCACGCGCTACACCGGCCTCAATGCTGTCCGCAGCCTCGGCGGTGCAGCCGTAGGCGCGGATATGCTCTGCCAGTGTCTGCGCTGGCATGGCGCGGGGGTTGTGCGCCGTCACGGTCACGAACCGCTCGGCCAGCGGTGCCAGCAGCGCCAGCATCTCGTCTACGTCCTTGTCGGCCATGATGCTGACCAGAAAGACGAATTTCTGCCCGGGGAAGCGGTCTTTCAGGCTCTGCACTGTGGCGCGCATCCCGTGGGCGTTGTGGCTGCCGTCCAGCACAAAGGCCGGGCTGTGGCGCAGCAGCTCAAAGCGCCCGGGCCAGCTTACCTGCTCCAGCCCGGTGCGGATGGCGCTTTCCGGGATGTTCCAGCCCTGCTGCCGCAGCACCCGCAGGGCGGTGATGGCCAGTGCGGCGTTGCGGGGCTGATAGCTGCCGATGAGCGGCAGGCGCACCCCGTCCAGCCCGTCAAAGCTGAAGGTGACTGCATCCAGATCCCCGCCGGTAACCTGCAGCTTGGCAAAGTCCACCTCGGTAAAGGGGGCGTGCTGCTGTGCCGCCACCCGGCGCAGCACGGCGTCTGCCTCCGGTGCGCCGCCGTAGCTTACCACCGGGCAGCCCGGCTTGATGATGCCCGCCTTGGCGGCGGCGATATCCGCCAGCGTGGGGCCCAGTTCCTTGACGTGATCCATGCCCAGTGCGGTGATCACCGCGCAGGCAGGCTTTTCGATGACGTTGGTGGAATCCAGCGTGCCGCCAAGCCCCACCTCCAGCACCACGATATCACACTGCTGCTGCGCAAAATAGAGCATTCCCAGTGCGGTGATGATCTCAAACTCGGTGGGCACGTCCTCCATGGCGTCGGCGGCGGGCTTTACCTGTTCTACCAGCGCCACCAGCGCTTCGTCCGGGATCTGCTGCCCGTTGATCTGGATGCGCTCGTTGAACCGGTTGATGAAGGGCGAGGTATACAGCCCCACCCGGTAACCGGCGGCTTGCAGGCAGGAAGCCAGCATCGCCGCCGTACTGCCCTTGCCGTTCGTGCCCGCCACATGGACGAATTGCAGCTTTTTGTGCGGGTCGCCCAGTGCCGCCAGCAGGGTGCGGGTGCGGGTAAGCCCGGGCTTATGCCCCGCCCACTGCACCGCGTGGATGTATTCCATTGCCTGTTCGTAGTTCATAGATACTGCCTCGATTCAAGGAATAATATTAAAAATTTCGGAACACCGGAGCGTCTGCAGACGCTCCGGTGTTCCATTTTACGAGTCTCTTACTTCTTTGCCAGCTTCATCAGGCTGCGGTTTTCCAGCAGGATGCGCAGCAGCACAACGTTCACGGCGCTCAGGATGAGGGCGTTAGGGATGCGCACTGCCAGTGTTGCCCACGGATAGCCGTAAAACAGGCGCAGCGCCAGCGAGGTGATGACCATGGAGCCCACAAAGTGCCCCAGCAGCACGCTGGCTGCAAGCCGCAAATTTGTGGAAAGGCTGCTCAGCTTCTGCCACGCAAAACCTGCCACCAAGCCGATGGCACCCGCACCCAGCGTGATGAGCGGGTTAATGGCGTAGCCCGCCAGCACACCGCCGATGATATCGGCCACCGCGCCCACCGCAAAGCCTGCGCCGGAGCCGAACACCACCGCCGCCAGCAGTACCGGCAGACTGCCCAGATTGAACCGGACGAAGCCGGTGGAGATGCTGAGCACCCGGCTGAACACGATGCTCATAGCCACCAGCAAAGCCAGCATGGTCAGGGTACGCGCAGAAGTTTTTTTGTCGTTCATTGTAGTTGTCCTCCTTAAAAAGGAACAGCAGGCAGGACGCAAAAACGCCCTCCCCTGTGACAGACCGCACAAAGGAGGGCGTGAATTCCAACAACATTCACTTCCGGGCAAAAACCGCAGACGGCTCTCGCCTGCACCCAAGTCCATGCAGCAGCGGGATGCAGACCCTGCACCGCGGTCAATACCTTCGTCCGCAGCACAACTCCCCGTTGATGCGGCACTTAACGCGCAGGGTCTTACTCTGTTGATGATGCCATTATAATCCTTTTTTTGCTGCACTGCAAGCGCCCAAACAGACATCTTTGCCAAAGGAGCGTTTTTATTTTTGGCAGTGTTGTATAAACGTAGGACTTTTGCTTGCCTGTCTCCCTCTTTTCTTTTGGCGCAGAACGTGGTAAGATGAACACAAGATACCAAAGGGGAAACTGCCCCGGAAAGGAAATTTTCCATGAAATTCAGCGAAATGACCTATACCCGCCCAGACATCAACGCTCTGCTGGCACGGTGCAAACAGCTGGCTGCCAAGGCCGCCGATGCGCAGGACGGCGACGCCCTCATTCAGGTGTACTACGAGCAGAGCCGCGCCTTTGCGGACTACACCACCGCCTCCCAGCTGGCCAACATCCACTACACCTGTGACACCCGCGATGCCTACTGGAAGGCTGAGCAGGACTTTTTTGATGCCAACGGCCCCGCCGTGACCAACGCCAGTGTGGAGATCAGCCGGGCATTTCTGGCAAACCCCTATGTGGATGCCCTTACCGAGCACTTCGGCACCACCTGCGTAGCCGGTATGAAGAACGCCGTGCTGGGCATGGACGACCGCACCGTGGAGCTGCAGCAGGAGTTCAACGCGCTGGTCAGCCAGTACCAGCAGATCTACGGCGGCGCACTGGTGGAGCTGGACGGCAAGCAGCTGACCATCCCCCAGCTGGGCCCCTACAAGGAGGATCTGGACCCCGCCGTGCGCCGCGCCGCCTACGAAGCCGAGGCCGGTTACTTTGACGCCCACCGGGACGAGCTGGACACACTGTACACCAAGATCGTCAAGAACCTGAATCAGCAGGCCAAGGTGCTGGGCTATAAGGATTACAGCGAACTTTCCTATGTGCGCATGAACCGCATCGGCTACGGTCAGGCCGAGATCCAAGCCTTCCGGGATCAGGTTGCCCGGGACGTTGTGCCCGAGCTGCAAAAGGTGATGGCCATGCGCGCCAAGCGCACCGGCATCACCCACCCCACCTTTACCGACCTGCCCATCATCTTCAAGGACGGCAACCCCAAGCCCATCCCGGGCTATCAGGCACGCATGGACGCTGCCCGCACCATGTACCACGAACTCAGCCCCGAAACGGCGGAGTTCATCGACTTTATGCAGGACAACGAGCTGTTCGACGTGGAAAGCCGCCCCGGTAAGATGTCCGGCGGCTACATGACCAGCCTGCCCAGCTACAAGGCACCCTTCATCTTTGCCAACTGGAACAACACCTCCGGCGATGTGGACGTGCTGACCCACGAGTGCGGCCACGCCTTTGAGGGATATGTGGCCGAGCGCGACCCCAACGTGCCTGCCGATCTGGAATGCCCCGCCATGGAGAGCGCCGAGATCCACTCCATGGCCATGGAGTTCCTCACCGCGCCGTGGCACCACCTGCTGTTCGGCAAAGATACCGAGAAGTATGCCCTGCTCCACGCCGAGGACAGCTTTGTGTTCCTTGCCTACGGCTGCGCCGTGGACGAGTTCCAGCACATCATGTACCAGAACCCCGACCTGACCCCCGACCAGCGCAACGCCGAGTGGCTCAAGCTGGAAAAGAAGTACCGTCCGTGGATCGATTTTGACAATCTGCCCTTCTACGGGCGCGGTGCAGGCTGGCAGCGCCAGCTGCACATCTACGAGTGCCCCTTCTACTATATCGACTACTGCCTGTCCACCATGGCAGCCTTGCAGTTCTTCCTGCTGAGCCTTGACGACCACAAGGACGCATGGGAGCGCTACCTCAAACTGGTGCGCCGCGCCGGTCTTGCCAGCTACACCGAGCTGCTGCAGACCGCCGGGCTGAAGGTGCCCTTTGAGGAAGGCAGCGTCAAGGGCATTGCCCAGCAGATGACCCGCTGGCTGGAAGAGCATCAGGTGGGCTAAAGACAAGCGAAAATCGTTTCGTGACAGCGGCAGGGCGTTTCGTGTCAGTTTTCTTGCTTTTTCTGTCGTGCTGCGATATACTGAAGCCAGAGATCTCCCTTCGAAAATGGAAAGGAGTGCTGACTTATGAGATCTTCCCGTTTGTTCCGGCGCGTCGTTGCCGGTCTGTGCGCTGCCGCCATGCTGTGCGGCGGCATGGCCGCTTCGGCTGCTGCGCCCGCACTGCCCGCCGCCCCTGCTGCAGTGGAGGCTACCAACGCCGCCCCCAGCGATGCCGAACTCAAGGCCGCCTTTTCCAAGTTCACCGTCACCTACGACGAGGAGACCGGCGGCTGGGATCTTTCCTCTCCGCAGGAGCAGGCCAGCATGGATAAAAAGTCCTGCGGGCTGTACCCCTATATGTTCTTGCAGGACGATAGCATTGCCTTTAATATGATCCTGACCTATGTTGGCAGCAAGAAGCTGGACATCAAAACGGTCAACGTATCTGCTGATGACGAGCTGTACACCTTTACCTGTGACGAGGAATACGGCGGCGGCTACGATCAGGATCTGGGCTGCTGGTTCGACATGGAGCTGTTCCAGCTGAGTGACGAGGAGGTCAGCCTGCTGAGCGAGTGGCTGAACGCCAAGAGCGTCACCGCCGTATTCGTTGGCCGGGACGGCACCACCCAGAGCTACGCCCTGACCAAGGAGAACCGTACCGCCATTCAAGAGATGGTCACCGCCTACAACCTGATGCTCTCCTCCACCGTAGAGCAGTGCGAGCCCATCCTGACCAGTCTGGCAAAGTAAACGCATTTCCAGAGTCCCCGGAGCATCTGCGGATGCTCCGGGGACTTTTTTGCCAAATTTCAGTTTTTTTGCAAAAAATGCTTGCAAAGCCGGTCAAGCTGTGCTATACTTATCGAGCTGTGATGTGCTGCTATAGCTCAGTTGGTAGAGCGCATCCTTGGTAAGGATGAGGTCTCCAGTTCGAATCTGGATAGCAGCTCCAGCTCAACCGCCCTGAAGTCTTAGGACTTCGGGGCGTTTTTCGTTTATCCTTTCCGCCGCACCGCAAAAATACCGCCGCACAGCTGTGCGGCGGTATTTTTCATTCTTCCCCATCGGGGATATTTTCTGCGTCCAGCAGATACTCGGTCTCGGTCTGCTGCTCCATCTGCTGCTCTGTCCAGTCCAGCTGCACAGCGCCGCTCAGGTCCAGCGAATAGTCCTCGGTGTACAGCAGACTGCCGGTGTTCAGGCTGCTTTCCGCCGCGCTGCGGGCATCCCATGTAAAGTGCAGCTTTTCCGGCGGCACAGTGCACTGCTTTGCCAGTGCGGTCAGGGTGTAGCAGTCCCGGGCAAAGTCGGCGGCGCTGTCGTAAGGGCCGAACAGCTCCACAGTCAAGGTCAGGCAGGTATCCCCGGCGGGCAGGGCGGCGGCCTGCTGCAAAGTCTCGGCCTTCGGGCCGTTCAGGTAAAGCCAGCCGCTGATGTTCTGGATGGCGATGTCCTGCGCGTCTTGCTTGCAGGCGGAGTACAGTTCGTCAATGGCCTGTGCGCTCAGACGGTTCATCGTCTGCTGATTTTCGCCGCTCAACTCGTCCCATAGCATGGGCAGCATTGCCATGCAAAAGCAGCCCGCCATCAGCACCAGACAGACCAGCACGGACACAAAATCGTACTTCCAGCGGCCGGGGCGGGCGGCAAAGAAGAGCACCTCGCATCCCAGCAGAACCAGCGCCACCGCCGGGGCAATTTTCAGGGTCAGCTGCACATCAAAGCCCGGCACGAAGAAATACAGCAGGAAGAACACGCCCGCCGCAATGAGACACGCGCCCAGGGTCAGGCTGCCCACCCGGCGCAGGGGCTTTTCTGCGGGCTTGCGTTCCGGCGGGGGCACGCTGCCCGGCTGTGCCGTCAAAGGGGTCTTATTCTGCTCGGTCATCGTCATCCTCCGTAGGGGTTTCGTTCTGTTCTGCGTCGGTCACCGGCTCCCCCAGCAGTGCCGAAAGCTCCGGCATGGCAAAATGGGTGTCCGTGTCCGTGGTGTCCGCGGCATCCTCTGCATCCTCTGCCTGCGGCGCAGCCGTGTAGGCGTGGAAGTCCTCGGGTTCCTCCTCGGCGGGCTGCTTGCCCTTTTTGTTCTTCGGGCCGCGCACCAGCCACATACCGCACACGATCAGTGCCACGCAGACCACGATCTGCGGCAGGGCATCCAGCATCAGGTAGATGGCTCGGAAAACCGGGTTATCCTGTCCCCAGCGCCACATCACATCGCCCAGCACCCGCATGATGATGTTGTTGTAGAACACGATGGCGCCCAGTGCGATGAGCCCCCAGCCCACCAGCTTGTGGCTTTCGCCCATGAACTGGGTCATACGGGCATCGTGCCAGTTAAAGTGCACCAGATAATCGTCCTCCGGGGCTTTTTCCGCCGCCAGCTGCGCGCGGAGGTTCAAGGTATCGAAAAAGCTGTACATATACACAACGATGCAGCCGACTACCAGTGCGTCCAGCCCCGTGGTGCTGCCTAGGATAATGAACAGGCAGAACATGGTGATGAGCGAGAGCCCCCGCTTCATATAGCCCTGATACATCTGCCCCGCACCGGGGATGCAGGCAAACAGCAGGGTCAGGATCCCGTTTTTCTTCATAATCAGTTCCCTCATTTCTCAGTGGTGTCTGCACTGTGGTGCAAAAGCGCATCCAGTGCATCGGATAGTTTCTCGGTCAGCTGTTTTTTGTCCTCTATGGGCTTGCCCAGCGGGGCGGTGGATGGCTGCGGGGCTTTGTCGTTCACCGGCTTGCCCAGCAGCTCCGGTTCGGTCTGCTGAGTAGTCTGCGGCAGCCATGTGTTCAGCTGCTGCCCGGTGTGCAGGATCTGTTCCAGCGTACCGGTACGCCACAGCGTCAGCGCCAGCACGGCGGCTACGGTGGCCACAGCGGCGCGTCCCCATGTGTTCTGCATCAGCCGTATCCAGATGGTGCCCATCACCGCGCCCCGGGCGGAGCGCGGCGGCTGTTCCAGCACATCGTCGGTCAGCAGAGCAGTGTAGCGGTCCATGCAGCGGTCGCAGTAGGCAAGGTGTTCGGCGGCTTCCAGCCGCTGCGTTTCGTCCAATTGCCCGCCGACCAGTGCCTGTAAGCCTTCCTCGCTCAGACAGCCTTTTGCGTCAAACAGTTCCATGTACGCTCCTCCTTTCACAGGGTATGCGCTCGTTTTGCAAGATCTGCTGCGCCAGCATCTTTTTGGCGCGGTAGATTTGTGCTTCCACCGTTTTGGGCGGTCGGCCGCACAGCCTTGCCGCTTCGGCCATGGTGTGCTGCTCCAGCAGCACCAGACGGCAGGGCGTGCAGTAGGGCTCACGCAGATCTAAGATCATCTCCGTAAGCTCTTCTTCGCCCAGCGCATCCAGCACCTGCTGTTCCGGCTGCATACCGGGCGGCGCGCCCTCCAGCGCCAGCACCTCGTCGCCGGGGGTGTTCATCTTGCGCACCCATGCGCTGCGCAGATAGTCCTTGGCTTTGTTGGCGGCGATGCGCGCCAGCCACTGCTTTTCAAAGCCGGGCGGGCAGCGGTCGATGGCCCGCCACGCCGCCAGAAAAGTCTCCTGCGTCAGGTCCTGCGCTTCCTGCACATCCGGCACCAGCTGGTGGCAGACCGTGTACACGAGCGCCTGATATTTCTGCACCATCGTGCTGAATTCCTGTGTTGTCAACGCGCTGCACGGCCTCCTTTCCGGTTCTGGATGCGGTGCTCTGCGCCGCCCTTCTGTCTTTAATACGAGAGAGCGGCGGCAGTTCCTGCAAAAAACTAAAATATTTTCAAACTTTTTCTTCTTCCACGGATATGGTACAATAGCAGTATAGCACACAGGGAGGATTTACGCCATGGCTTCTACCACCCGTCAGGCGCTTTTACAGGCGCTCAGCGCCGCCGAGGGCGCGTATATTTCCGGCCAGCAGCTGGCGCAGCAGCTGGGGGTCAGCCGCGCCGCCGTGCACAAGGCTGCGGCGGCGCTTACCGCACAGGGTTATGCACTGGAGGCCGCCTCCCGCCGGGGGTACCGTCTGCTGGGCGGCGACCCCTTCTGCGCCGAAGCGGTAGGCCCCTACCCCGCCCCGGTGCAGCTGTACGACACGCTGGAAAGCACCAACCGCACCGCCAAGCTGCTGGCGCTGGAAAGCGCTGCCCACGGCACGCTGGTGCTGGCGGGCGGGCAGACCGCCGGGCGCGGGCGGCTGGGACGCAGCTTTGCCAGCCCGGCGGGCAAAGGGGTGTACTGTTCGGTAGTGCTGCGCCCGCCGCTGCCTGCCGCCAACGCCCAGACCGCCACTATCGGCGCAGCGGTGGCGGTGTGCCGGGCGGTGCGGACGCTGTGCGGGCTGGAACTTGCCATCAAATGGGTGAACGACCTGTATTACAAGGGCAAAAAGGTGTGCGGCATCCTGACCGAAGCCGGTACTGACCTTGAAAGCGGCCAGCTGGAATGGCTGGTGGTGGGCATTGGGCTGAATCTGACCGCCACGGCTGAGGACTTTCCCCCGGAGCTGACCGCCAAAGCAGGCAGCTTATACCCCGGCGGCCCTGCCCCGGTAAGCCGGGCGGCGCTGGCGGGTGCCATCGGGCGAGAGCTGTTAGCGCTGTGCCCGGGTTTTGAATGTCTGGACGAGTACCGCGCCCGCTGCTTTGTGCCCGGCCACTGGGTGACCGTATGCACCGGCACCGAGACCTACGCCGCACAGGCGCTTTCTATCGACGGCACCGGGCGGCTGGTGGTGCAGCGGGAGGGTGGGCGCACCGAAGCGCTGCGCTGCGGCGAGGTGACCATTCGTCCCACTAAGACGGAATAAACGGATACAAAAAGCCCGCCGGGCATTGCGCACGGCGGGCTTTGGTTTACAGTTTACTCTGCCTTGGTCTCGGGCTTTGCCTCAGCCTTGGCTTCCGGCTTTGCTGCGGGAGCAGCAGCGGGAGCGGCGGGCTTCACCACGGGCTTCGGGGGATTGGGATCGTCCTTCAGCGGGAACAGGATGATGTGCTTGGGGCACTTCTGGGCGCACATACCGCAGCCCTTGCACTTGTCGTAATCAATGCGTGCCACGCCGTCCACAACATGGATGGCGTCGAACTTACAGGTGCGCTCGCACATGCCGCAGGCGATGCAGGAAGTGGTGCACAGCTTGTTTGCCACAGCACCCTTATCCTTGTTGGAGCACATGACCACCGGCTTGCGGGGGCCGGCAGCGTCGATCATGATCACCTGCTTGGGGCAGATGTTGGCGCAGGCACCACAGCCGGTGCACTTGTCCTTGTCCACCTTTGCCACACCGTCCACGATGTGGATGGCGTCGAACTTACACACCTTGGTGCAGTCGCCCAGACCAATGCAGGCGAAGGTGCAGGTCTTGGGGCCGCCGTACAGAGCTGCCGCAGCAGCACAGGTCTGGATGCCCTTGTAGTCGTAGGCGGGCTTGCAGTGCTCGGAGCTGCCCTGACACTGCACCACAGCCTTCTTTTCTACGGCGCTTGCCTCGCCGCCCATGATCTTGGCAATGGCGGCAGCAGCCTTGGGGCCGCCGGGTGCGCACTTGTCGCAGGGCACGCCGTCCAGAACAACAGCCTTGGCGTAGTCGGAACAGCCGGCGTAGCCGCAGCCGCCGCAGTTTGCGCCGGCCAGACAGGCAGAAACTTCCTCAATGCGGGGGTCTTCCTCCACCGCCATGAACTTTGCAGCAGCCACCAGAACGATAGCACCCACAGCGCCCACGATGGTGCACAGGATAACAGCAGATACAATATTCATAGTCCTGTTCCTCCCTTACAGCGTAACATTGAACAGGTTTTCGACGATGCCGCCGAAGCCCATGAAGGACAGGCTGGTGATTGCAGCTGCGATCAGGGTGATGGGCAGGCCCTTGAAGGGTGCCGGGGGATCGCAGGCTTCCACGCGCTTACGCACGCCGCTGAACATGACCATGGCCAGCATAAAGCCGCAGCCTGCGCCGATGGCGCAGATCAGAGCCTCGATGTAGGCGTAGCCGAAGCCGTGTGCAGCCACATCTGCGCCGTAGTCGCCCACGACCAGAATGGTAACGGCCAGCACGCAGCAGTTGGTGGTGATCAGGGGCAGATAAACGCCCAGTGAGTTATACAGTGCAACGACGTACTTCTTGAGGAAGATCTCGATGAACTGCACCAGCACGGCGATGACCAGAATGAACACGATGGTCTGCAGGTAGCTCAGACCAGCCTTGTCCAGAATGAAGATCTGGATGGGGAAGGTAACGGCCGTTGCCATGAACATGACAAAGATGACAGCACCGGACATACCAACAGCGGAATCCAGCTTTTTGGAAACGCCCAGGAACGGGCAGATACCGTAGAACTTCACCAGCACATAGTTGTTGACAAGGATCATGCTGAAGAAGATCGCAGCGAGTTTGACGAGCATCTTATTCCGCCTCCTT
The DNA here is from genome assembly GCF_003324185.1 of Faecalibacterium prausnitzii. Classification (GTDB taxonomy): domain Bacteria; phylum Bacillota; class Clostridia; order Oscillospirales; family Ruminococcaceae; genus Faecalibacterium; species Faecalibacterium prausnitzii. The sequence goes on along the minus strand of NZ_PXUP01000013.1, from coordinate 76,203 downwards.
CTTCAGATTATCAAGATCACAGCAGCTCTTGCGCTCGATGCGGGCGTCCAGCTTGCCTTCCAGCCACACACAGCCGGCCATCAACAGGCCAAAGCAGAAGAATGCACCGGGAGCCTGCGTCATGATGGACACCTTGGCAACGCCTTCCGGAATGATCTGGAAGCCCAGCCAGGTGCCGCTGCCCAGGATCTCACGGATGGAGGCCATCAGAGTAGCGGTGAGGGTGTAGCCGAGGCCCATGCCCACGCCGTCCAGTGCGGAATCCACCACATTGTTCTTGCAGGCGAACATCTCGGCACGGCCCAGAATGATACAGTTGACAACGATCAGGGGCAGGAACACGCCCAGAGCGTTGTACAGGCTTTCCATGTAGGCCTGCATGAACATCTGCACGATGGTCACAAAGCCTGCAATGATAACGATGTAGCAGGGCAGATGCACCTTGCCGGGGATGACCTTCCGCAGCAGGGAGATCATGATATTGGAGCACACCAGCACGAAGGTGAAGGCGGCGCCCATGCCCAGTGCGCTGGAAACTGCCGTGGTAACGGCCAGAATGGAGCAGGTGCCCAGAACCAGACGCAGAACAGGGTTTTCTTTGATGATGCCGTTGGTAAGGATGCTTACCTTGGACTTATTTTCTTGTGCCATTTCTTACCAACCTCCTTTTATGCCAGCTCGTTGAAGCAGTTGATACAATCATTGATGGCAGCAAACAGAGCGGTGGACGAAATGGTTGCGCCACTGTACGCATCGAAATCCTGATTCATCACAATGTTCTTGGTGCCGTCCATGCCGTTGAACTGTGCCAGGAAGTCATCGGTGGACACATTGGAGCCGATGCCCTTGGTCTGGGTAGAAGCGTCCACCCAGATGCCGGTCTCGGCGCCGTTGGCATCAAAGCCCATGATGACGGTCAGGATGCCGCCGTCAAAGCCCTTTTCTTCGGCCTTGATGGCAATGCCGCCGTCCGGAGCCTTCACCACGCCGGTAACATTGGCGGTGGTGTAATCGGTAACTTCCTCCAGCGTAGCTGCGTCCGAAACAGAGGGCATCACGCTGACATAAGCAGCCAGCGTGGTGCGGCGGGTGTTCTCCTTGATAACAGGAGCGGTCATGCCGTTCACCAGAGCCAGCAGCAGGCTGACGATCAGAGAGATGACGGTCAGCACAACGATCGGCTTACCGGTGGTTTCCCAGCTGGAATTTGCAGTCTTACTCATTTGCCAGCACCCTCCTTCGCTTTCTTTGCAGGCTTCACATAGCCATACGGGGTCTGACGGGTCAGATCATTGATGTACGGGACCCACAGGTTCATGAACAGCAGCGCGAAGGACACGCCCTCGGTGTAGCTGCCCCAGTAGCGGATAGCAAAGGTAACGATGCCAAGGCAAACGCCGTACACCAGCTTGCCCTTCAGGGTAAAGGGGCTGGTAACGTAGTCGGTAGCCATGAACACAGCGCCGAACAGCAGGCCGCCGCTCAGCACGGCAACCAGTGCGCTGTGCAGATCCTTGGTAGCGATCAGGTAGAACACGAACACGCTGCCAACGTAGGAAGCAGGGATAGCGATGCTGATGGTCTTGGTAGCCACCAGATAGACAAGACCCAGCACGATAGCCAGTGCGCAGGTCTCGCCCAGCACACCGCCGTGGATGCCCATGAACAGATCCAGCAGGCTCAGCTTGGAGGGATCTGCCACAGCCAGCGGGGTAGCCTTGGACAGCTGATCCACCGCTGCATCCGGGAACACCCACTTATTCATGGAACCGGCAAAGCTGATAAACAGCACGATACGGCCCACCAGAGCGGGGTTTGCAAAGTTCATGCCAATGCCGCCGAACAGCTGCTTGACAACAATAATTGCCACCAGATCGCCGATGATCAGCTGGCCGATGGGCATACCCACGGGCACGTTCATGGCCAGAATGATGCCGGTGACCACAGCGGACAGGTCGCTGATGGGGTTCGGGCGCTTCAGCAGCTTGCAGTACAGCCACTCAAAAACCACACAGGCCACCACGGAAACGGCGGTGACCAGCAGGGCGCGCACGCCGAAAATGATCGCAGAGGCAACCACGCAGGGGCACAGTGCAACGATCACGTTAGCCATCAGGCTCTGGGTGGTCTCATCACTGCGGACGTGCGGGGAAGCCGAAACAATAAGCTTCGTATCCATTACTTATTGCCTCCTTTTTTGATTTCGCCAAGATAGAAGGCCTTGGCCAGACTCATCATCTGGGTAACAGGGCGCTTTGCCGGGCAGACGAAGGAGCAGCTGCCGCAGTTGAAGCAGTAGTCAGCGTGCAGCTTGCCCAGCTCCTGCACATCGCGGGCGGCGTAGGCCTGATTGACCTCCACGGGCTCCAGCCCCATGGGGCAGTACTCCACGCAGCGGCCGCAGCGGATGCAGGGGTTGACCTGTGCGGGCTGTGCAGCTGCCTTGCTCAGCAGGATCAGACCGGAAGTGGTCTTGGTGGTGGGGTAGGAAAGGTTCTCCACAGCGGGGCCCATCATGGCACCGCCGGCAACCACCTTGCCCAGCTCGCCCTTGACGCCCACATAGTCCAGAATGTCCTGATAAGCGGTGCCCACGGGCACAACAACATTCTGGGGTTTTGCGCAGGCATCGCCGTCCACGGTGATGGTACGCTGGACCACCGGCATACCGGTAGCCAGATACTTGCCCAGCGTGGAAACGCTGGTCACGTTCATCACGATAGCGCCTGCATCGGCGGGCAGACCGCCGTGGGGCACCTCGCGGCCGAGGCACTTCTCGATCAGGATCAGCTCTGCGCCGGTGCCGTAGACACTGGGCAGGGGCTTTACCTCAATAGCGCTGTCGTCCTTGGTCTTTTTGCACAGCAGGTCGATGCACTCGGGCTTGTTGTTCTCAATACCAATGATGCACTTCGGGATGCCGGTATACTGCAGCACAGCCTTGATGCCGCGGATGATATCATCGCTGCACTCCAGCATCTCCTGCGTGTCGCTGGTCAGCCACACCTCGCACTCGGAGGCGTTGATCAGTAAAGTATCCACCGACTGCTTGGGCTGCAGCTTCACATCGGTGGGGAAGCCTGCGCCGCCCAGACCTACCAGACCGCACTCGCGCACGGCGGCAAGGAAGCTGGCCTTATCGGTGACTTCCGGTGCCTTGACAGCCGGGTCTACGGTCTGCTTGCCATCGGTCTTGATGACAACAGAATCGCACATACGGCCATTGGACAGACGGAAAGGTTCCACTGCAGCTACCGTACCGGAAACGCTGGAGTGGATGTTTGCGGAGACAAAGCCGCCCGCCTCACCGATCTTGGTGCCGACGAACACTTCATCGCCTTTTTTGACCAGTGCCTTGGCGGGTGCGCCAATGTGCTGGCTCATAAGGATGCGTACCTGCGCGGGCAGAGGCATCGGGATAGGTTTGCTTGCAGCAGTTGCCTTGTCATGCGGCGTATGCGCGCCAAGCGCCGCACGTTTCAGCTTGTTCAACATGGATTTCAAATCCCCCATTCTGCTTGAATTGCCATCCCCACGCCCATGCAGGCGCACTGGTACAGGGACAGCAGCTGCTTAACACACTTATTGTATCATTTTGGCGCGGGAAGTCAACGACATCACGGCTCAAATGATGAATTTTCCTGAACTTTCTTATTCGTTTTTGCCGATTAGTTTTAACTAACCACCGTATTTTTCTTTTTGTTCTCCCTCTTCTGCCGTTTGCCTTTACTGTGGGAATATGCTATACTATACCTAACATGACAGGCGGAACGTCCCCCGCTCCGCTCCCGAACTTCACAAGGAGGCACCAAACCATGAAAGTTCTCAAAGCTCTGCTCGCCGTCCTCACCACACTGGCTGTCGCCCTGACCGCCATTCTGCTGCTCTGGCAGGATAAAAGCGCCCCGCGCTATATCAAGATCTACGAAAACGAGCAGTAATATTTTTCTTGCAAAACAGCACCCCGGCCAAGCGGTAAAACCGCCCGGCCGGGGTGTTTTTGCGTTATCCGGCAGACCACACAAAAACGCCGCCGACTTTTTGTCAGCGGCGTTTGCTCGTATCAGTAGGTCATCACGACCACCATAATGGGGTATTCATCCCTCGTTTTGGGGTCGGTGTTATGCACAACGCCCACGCCCACAAGGGTAGCTTCCGTGCTCGTGACCAGTGCCGGTTTCCATTTGCCGGTGTCCTTTACCCAGCCGCGGATCACGCTCTCTGTGGGATACGCAGCGTAGCCGCCTACGCCCACCAGCTTTTTACCCTTTACCGGCAGCTGGCTGATGTCGTTCCAGTCCTTCGTATACCGCTTGCCATTCGGGTCGGTGCCGTACTTGCCAAGCAGCCAGTCCAGCTGCAATTTTGCCATTTTTTCAGCCATGGCGCAGACCTCGGCGTCCATGGTCAGCGGGGTGTTATTGCCGTAGTCCTTGCGCACCGCATTCAGTGTGTCCACCACCGCAGCCACCTTCTGCGCCTCGGTCTTTTTGTCGGTGGGGTCTTTGCCGGTCTCGCTGCTGCCCGGCTTATCCGGCGCGTCCGGCGCGTCCGGCGCGGAAGGGCCGGAGGGCCCGCAGGCTGCTAAAAGCAGCAGCGCCATTGCAGCTGCAAGAGCCGCTGCCGTCCATCGTTTCCAAAGCTTCATCTGTGGTCCCCCCGCTTTCTTCTTATGGGAGTGCGTTGCTCCCCGGTTTCATCTTATCCCCTGCTGCGGCGCGCTGTCAATGGGCAGATGCGCCAAACTTTGGCAGAAAGTTTCGGCAAAGCGTGCAAAAGCAGGAACATTTTGAATGCGCGCCGCGCCTTCCGGGTTGCGGCACCCAGCATCCGCATCGTGCCTTGGGCGGCACTCGCATCTTGCTGGCCGCTGCCCCAACAACTCCTCCCTGTTTCCGCCACTGGCGGCGGTCGTCGTCGTTGCAGTGGAAAAATTATTTTTTATTCGCAATTCCGGAAAATCTGCCGATTTTCCGGAATTGCTTTTTCACAGGCGCGTCTGCACGCGGGCTTTTCTGCACGCAAAAAAGGCTGCCGCACAGTCTGTGCAGCAGCCTTTCGGGCTTAGTAATCCTTTTCGCAGCCAAGCAGGAATTTCATGTAGGCAAAGGTGCGCTCCCGCCCGAGGTCCCGCACCATGCACAGCAGCTTTTCCAGCAGTGCCCGGGTCTCCGGGTGCATCAGGTAGTGATCCTTGCTGCGCTGGTAGTACTCCCACGCAGAGGCATCAGTGTACTTATCGCCCAGATAGATCTGGCTTGCCGCCACCCGGTCGCACACCATCTCGCAGACGTACCGCAGGGGGATCTTCATGCCGGTCAGGCCGGTCTTGGTGGTGCTATAATCGATCCAGTATTCCAGATGATGCTTGTTGCGCCCCTTGTGGTGCAGCCACGCCGAGGTGTAGCCCTTGGCTGCGCGCTCGGCCTCGTTGGGGCTGTGGTCACCCTGATAATAGATGCACCCGGGGATGAACTCGGTGGGGCTATACTTGCTCAGGTCGTGGGCAAGACCCTGCTCATACAACCCGCATTCAAAGCAGTATTTCATCACCAGCAGCTTGTGCCGGGTGATGGTCTCGAAATGACCCTTGATGTTCATGCTGTTATTCCCTCCACTGCACCGTGATGCGGCCCTCTTTCAGCCCGCGCAGATCATCGCTTTCGGAAAAATCCTCCCGGTCCATGGTCAGGTTGGGGTTGTAGTAGGGGTCATGCAGGATGTTCTCCTTGCCGTGCACCTCGTACAGACGCTGCTGCTCGGCGGCAAAGCGCCGTGCCTTTACCGGGTCTTTCTCGTCCCCGCCGCGGCTCTTGCTCTCGTAGTGGGTCAGCTGGGCGTAGGGCGTCCACGCAATGCGGTAGCCCGCATCCCGCACCCGCAGGCAGAAGTCCACATCGTTGAAGGCCACCGCAAAGGCTTCGTCCAACCCCTTTACCTCGTCCCACACGCTGGTCTTTACCAGCAGGCAGGCACCGGTCACAGCGGAAAAGTCCTGCACCGTGGCGGTGCGGAACAGATACCCGCTGCCGCCTGCCTTTTTGTACTTGTGGCTGTGCCCCGCGTAGCCCCCCAGCCCGGTAATGACGCCCGCGTGCTGGATGGTCTCGTCCGGGTAAAAGAGCATTGCACCGCACACTGCCGCCCCGCCGGGGTGAGCGCATTGGCGCAGAAGTTCAGTGAGCCATTCGCCGCTGCGCACCTCCACGTCGTTATTCAGCAGCAGCAGATATTCGCCGGTGGCGTATTTGCGGCCAAAGTTGTTGATGCCTGAAAAGTTGAAGCCCTTTTTCGGGTAGGTGACCACCCGCAGGCCGTCGTAGCGCTGCTGCGCCTTTTTATAGTAGGCAAAGGTGGCGGGGTCGGTGGAGTTGTTCTCCACCACGATCACCTCAAAGTGCTCCCATTCAGTCTTTGTCCAGATGCTGTGCAGGCACTTTTCCAGATCCTCGGTGTGGTCCTTGTTGGGGATGAGGATGCTCACCTTCGGCTCGCCCACGATGTCCCACTTCACCCGGTAGGTGCTGGGGAACAGGCCGTCCTCCACCGTGCCGGTGCGCCCGGTGCGGGTCAGGTGGTCTGCCAGCGCCTTTTTGGCCGCTGCCGCCACATAGGGCTTTGCGTCTGCACCGCCGGAGGTAGACCCCGCGTGCACCCGCCAGTAGTAGAGCACCTGCGGCACATGGGCGGCACCGCCGGTCTTTTCCAGCAGACGCAGGAACAGATCATGATCCTGACTGCCGTCGCATTCCGGGCGTTCGCCGCCCAGCTGCTCCCACAGCGCTTTTTGGAACACCGCCAGATGGCAGATGTAGTTGCAGCACAGCAGGTAATCCGGGGCGTAGTCCGGCTTGAAGTGCGCCACCATGGGGCGGCGGATGCTTTTGGTGAACAGTGCCTCGTCGCTGTACAGAAATCCGTCCGGTTCGCCGCGCTGCCGCAGCTGCAGGATGGCCTTGCCCATGGTGTACAGGGCATGGGGTGCCAGAATGTCGTCGTGGTCAGCCAGCGCCAGATACTCCCCTGTTGCCAGCTGCGCGGCGGCGTTGGTGTTGGCCGCGATGCCCTTATTTTCGATCTTTTTATATACGATTCGTTGATTCTTTTGCTGATATTCCTTTACGATCCGCTCCACGTCCCCGTGGGCAGCGTCCGAAGCATCGGCAAGGCAGAGCTGTCCGTTGGGCGCGGTCTGCCCCACAAAGGAATCCAGAAATTCCCGCAGGTATTTTTCCGGGGTGTTATACAGCGGGGTCAGCACCGAAATGGTGGGCAGACCGCAGTCTGCCGCCGTTTTGCCTGCCATCTCTGCGCGCTGGGCTTCCAGCACCTTTTTGGCGGGCAGGTAGCGCGCACGTTTGCCAAAGCAGCGGCGCTTCACAAAGCCCGCGCCGCGCCTGACCATGGTGGGCAAGCCCTCGTCCTTTGTCAGCTGCACGGCATAGCCGGCAAGCTCCTTGGCGCGTTTCAACCGTACATTCATATCAGACCTCGCCGCGCTGGGTCGCCTTGTAGGCGGCGCAGACTGTCTGGGTATCCCCGTTCATTTTCAGGTGGCCGTGGCTCAGCCATGCCACCTTGGTGCACATCCGCTCGATCTGCTCGATGGAGTGGGACACCAGAATGACCGTGGTGCCGCCCGCCATCAGCTCCTGCATCCGCTTTTCGCACTTCTGCTGGAACAGGAAATCGCCCACCGACAGCACCTCGTCCGCAATAAGAATATCGGGCTTTGTGATGGTGGCAATGGCAAAGCCGATGCGTGCCACCATGCCGGAGGAGTAGTTTTTCAGCGGCACATCCAGAAAGTTTTCCAGTTCGCTGAATTCTACGATCTCGTCAAATTTTTCGTCCAGATACTTGGGCGAGAAGCCCAGCACCGTGCCGTTGAGGTAGATGTTCTCGCGGGCGGTCAGATCCATATCAAAGCCCGCGCCCAGCTCGATGAGCGGGGCGATGGTGCCGTTCACGGTCACCTTGCCCTTGCTGGGCTTGTACACCCCGGCAATGGTCTTGAGCAGGGTGGATTTGCCCGAGCCGTTCAATCCCACAAGGCCGTAAAAATCGCCGGGCATGATGTCCAGACTGACGTCCTTTAAAGCGTAGAACTCGTCGTATTGCAGCCGCCCCTGCACCATGGCCAGAAAGTACTCCTTCAGGCTCTCATGCTTTTCCTTGGAAAGGTTGAAGCACATGGAAACATTGTCCACTTTGATGATCGGTTCCATTGTTCACCCTCCTTAAATGTGCAGCACAAAGTGGTCCTGCGTTTTGCGGAACACCTGCAGCCCCACTACCATGGACACTACGGCGCAGATGCCGCAGACAAGGAACATATTCCAATCCAGCGGGATGCCCCACATCACCGTGCGGCGGAAGCCCGTGATATACCAGTACATGGGGTTCAGTTTGATGATCTGCTGCATATTGAACCCGCCGATGGAAAAGGTCATCTGGGTGGGGTCGTAGAAGATGGCGGAGAAATACAGCAGCGCGGTGACGAACACGCTCCAGATGTGCATGATATCCCGGAAGAACACGGTAGCCGCCGCTAAGAACATACTGACCCCGAGGCTGAAGAAGAACAAGGTCACCAGCGGGTACAGCGCCTCAAAAATGGTCAGGTGGAAAGGCGCGCCGGTAAAGATCATGACCAGCAGCAGCGCCACAAAGCTGAAGATGCAGTTCACCATGGCAAAGCAGCACTTTTCCAGCGGGAAGATATACTTGGGGATATACACCTTTTTCAGCAGCGGGGCGGCGCTGAGCACGCTGCTCATGCTGGTGGAGGTAGCCTCGTTGAAGAAGTTGAACAGCAGCTGACCGCACATCAGAAAGACGGCAAAGTTGTCGATGCCGCTGCCGCGCATATCCATCAGGCTGCTGAACACCGCCCAGTACACAAGGCACATCAGCAGCGGGTTCAAAACGCTCCACACCACGCCCAGCACGCTGCGGCGGTATTTCAGCTTGAAATCACGGCTTACAAGGTTCCACAGCAGATAGCGGTAGCGCCAGAAGCCATTCCACATTGCTTTGAGTTTTGCCACGGGCGATCACCACTTTTCAAAATACTCGAACTTCTGGGCGGCAAAGGGCTCGTGCAGCTTGTCCTTTGCGCTGGTCTTGTGCTCACAGCCGCAGTCCGGCCACTGCACGTTGACGGTGGGGTCATCGTAGGGGATGCCGCCCTCGCTGGTGGGGTCGTAGACATCGGTGCACTTATAGCAGAACTCTGCCACATCGCTCAGCACCAGAAAACCGTGGGCAAAGCCCTCCGGGATATAGAACATCTTCTTGTTGTCCTCGGAAAGGGTCACGCCCACCCACTTGCCAAAGGTAGCGCTGTGGGGACGGCAGTCCACGGCTACGTCATACACCTCGCCCTTGGTCACGCGCACCAGCTTGCCCTGGGTGTGGTTCTTCTGGAAGTGCAGCCCGCGCAGCACGCCCCGGGTGGAGCGGCTCTGGTTGTCCTGCACAAATTCCTTGTCGATACCGGCCTCTGCGAACTGGTCCTTCTGGTAGGTCTCCATAAAATAGCCGCGGTCGTCGCCAAACACCTGCGGCTCAATGACCACCACGCCGGGGATCTCGGTCTGCGTAAAAATAAACTTACCCATGATATTGTACCTCTCTTTTTTTCTGAAAGCTTTTTCTTTATCTGGAAAAGTCTGGTTTTGAACAGGCTTTTACGCTTTTTTATGGTGCCTTGCCGTTTTGCGGCGCTTTTTCAGGCGGGAATGTACCCGCAGCACCAGTACGGTAACCACGGCTGCACCTATGGTGCACCCCACCGAGATGCCCGCCAGCAGCCATGCGCTGCTGCCCGGTTCCACGTCCCTGGCGGCTTCCAGCTTTGTGCCGGCGCTCTGCTCCAGCAGTTCCGCCAGACCTGTGATCTCCGCCTTTACCCGCACGCTGGTGCTCTCCTGCTGCGCGCCGCCGTTCAGGGTGTACACCGCATACACGGCGGGCTCTGCGCCAAGCAGATACTGCTCCGGCAGCTCCAAGTCCACGGTCACGTCCTGCGCGGATAAGCCCTCGGCCAGCAGCAGCTTCACCCCGGGGTCGGCTACGGTAACGGTGCCAAGGCTCTGCCCGCCGCCCGCCACAGCCAGCTGTGCGGTGACCGTGCCGCCGGGCAGCTGGGTGTAGCTTTTATAGGTGGAAAAGGCGTAGTCCAGCAGGGTGCGCATATCGTTATATTTATCGGTGCTCAGCTGGCTTTGCATGGTCGCGCAGATCAGCCGCACCCCGTCCTGCTCCGCCAGACAGACATAGCTGTACCGGGCGGTGTTGGTATAGCCCAGCTTGGAGCCCAGCACACTGTCGATATGGTAGCGGCTGGAGCCGATGCGGATCTTATCCTGCTGGGAGAAGTAGCGGGTCACCGGCTGGATGTTGGTGGGCTGCATGGTGTACATCTCGTTGCGGGTGAACAAGTCCTCAAACCCCGGTTGCTGCAGCGCCCAGCGCAGGATCTGCGCCATATCGTAGCAGCTGGTGTAGTGGTCGTCGTCGCTGATGCCGTGGGGGTTTGAAAAGTGGGTGTGGGCAAGGCCAAGCTCCTCCACCTGTGCATTCATGGCCGCCACGCCGTCCGCGATGGTGCCGCCGCCGAAATACTCCGCCAGCAGGTTGGCACCGTCGTTGGCGCTGGCCATCTGGGTGGCGTACAGCGCATCCGCCAGGGGGACTTCTTCCCCTTCCCGCAGGGCGATATGGCTGGAATCCGTGCCCGCCAGCGAGTAGACATCCTCATGGGTCACGGTCAGCTTTACATCGTCCCAGTCCCCCTGTGCCTTCTCGCAGGCAAGACCAAGGGTCATTACTTTGGTAATGGAGGCCGGGTGCAGCTCCTCGTCCATATTCTGCTGCGCCAGCACAAGGCCGGTGTCTGCATCCATGATGCAGTATGCCCGGGTATTGGCCAGCGCCGGGCCGGCTGCTGCTGCGCCGGGCACCAGCACAGCGCCTATCAAAAGCAGCACAGTGCACAGTGCTGCGGTAAATTTTTTCATCTGATATTCTCCGCTTATCCGTTTTATGCCGACAAGACATCATTTGAAGTATACCACATTTTTTCCCCGCTGAAAAGAGATTTACGCATTCCTTTGTCCCAGCAGCACCGGCTGCAGCTGCTCGCCCCGCAAAGCGGCGTCCACGGCGGCGGGCAACAGGGCAAGGTCGGCCTTCAGGCTCTGGGGCTTGGCTAAGGGGTCGTCCTGCCCGTAGGGCACAAAGTAATAGTGCTTGCGCTGGCACAACCGCGCCATATTTTCGCCGGAGGCGCCAAGGCCGTCGTTGGTAGAGACTGCCAGCACCACCGGGCTGCCCACCCGCAGCAGGCTTTTGGCGGCAAGGGTCACCGGCGTATCCGAAAGTCCCGCCGCCAGCCGCGCCAGCGTTGCGCCGGTGCAGGGGGCGACCACCAGCGCCTGCGCCAGCCGCCGGGGGCCCAGCGGCTCCACCGCCTGCAGGGTGTCCAGCACCGGTTGCCCGGTAACGGCCTGTAAGCGCTGCCGCCAGCTTTCCCCGGTGCCGAACCGGGTATCCTGCTGCGCGGCAAAGCTCATGACGGGCAGCAGCGTCCAGCCCTGTGCCGTCAGTGCCTGCGCCGCGCCCAAGGCGTCCTCCAACGTGCAAAAGCTGCCGCACACCGCAAAGGCAAGACAGCCCTTTTTCTCTGTGGTCATATTGTTCCCTCCCGCTCCTGCAAAATGGTCTGCACCGTGCGCGCCAGCGCCTCCCCTGCCGTTTCCGGTGCCCAGACCGTCGGTAGGCTCAGCGCGTGCAGCGCCGTGTGCCCCAGCCGCCGGGCGGCGGCAAAGTCCGTACCGCCGGGCTTTGAGGCCAGATCCACGATCAGGCACCCCTTCGGCAGCGCTGCCAGCACTGCCGCCGTCAGCACCGGCGCGGGGATGGTGTTCACCACCGTATCAAAGGCAGCAGCTGCGGCGGCAAGGTCTGTCAGCGGCACCGCCCGCAGCCCCTGCTCCTCTGCCATGGCCCGCTGCACCGGGCGGCGTGCCGCCACGGTCACCCGCGCACCCAGCGCCGCCAGACGCACCGCAAGCGCCCGCCCCACCGGGCCAAAGCCCAGCACCAGCACCGCCGCGCCCCACAGAGTACGGCTGCGCCGTTCCAGCAGAATGCCGATGCAGCCCTCGGCGGTGGGGATGGCGTTATACACGGTCAGCTCCGGGCGGGCAAAGTAGTCCACCAGTTCCACCCCCGCCGCCCGGGCGATGGTCCTTGCGCTATCCGTCACCTTACCGCCCAGCGCCAATGCCCCGGGCTTTGCCATGCCCAGCAGCTGCGTCAGCGGCAAATCAGCCTGTTCCAGCGGGAGCGGCAGCAGGATGCAGTCTGCCTGCGGCAGCTGCTGCACGCCGCCCACCGTATACCCTGCCCGCGCCAATGCACGCCCTGCCGCCGCCTGCCGGGCATCGCTGCCCACCACCGCAAACCGCTTTGTCTGCCTCATGTCGTCATCTCCCCTTTTCCGCTGTGCACTATCCTATGCAGGAAGAGGAAACCGCGTGAGCGGAAAGATGCTGACCGGCAGAAACAAAAAAGCTCCCCCTTTCGGGGGAGCCGTCATCGTGCAGCGATGACTGAGCGGGTTCTTATTTCAGCGCTTCTTCCAGCACCTTCAGCAGGTGCGGGATATCCAGCGGCTTTGCGATGTGGCCGTTCATGCCCGCATTCACGGCGTTCTGCTTGTCCTCCTCAAAGGCGTTGGCGGTCATGGCAAAAATGGGGATGCCTGCCTTGCGGGGGTCGGGCAGAGCGCGGATACGCCGGGTGGCTTCGTAGCCGTCCATCCGGGGCATCTGGATGTCCATCAAAATCAGGTCGTACTGCCCGGGCACGGACTGCTCCATCTTTTCCACTGCTTCAACGCCGTCTCCGGCGGTATCCACAAGGAAGCCTGCTTCCTTTAAGATCTCTATGGCGATCTCCCGGTTCAGGGCGTTATCCTCCACCAGCAGCAAGTGCTTACCGTCAAAGCTTGCCTTGGGCTGCGGGGCAGTCGTCTGCTCCGGCTGCACCCGGAAGGGCTCTGCCAGCACCTTGCGCAGCTCCGAGAGGAAGAGCGGCTTTTCGCAGAAAGCGGTCACACCGGCGGCGCGCGCCTCCTCCTCGATATCCGCCCAGTCATAGGCGGTCAGGATGATGATGGGGCAGCTGTCCCCGATGACCTTGCGGATCTGCCGCACGATCTCGATGCCGTTCATATCCGGGATGAGCCAGTCGATGATATACACGCTGAAAGCATCGCCCTGCTCCACGGCGTACTTCGTGCGGATGACTGCTTCCTTGCCGGAGATGGTCCACTCCGGGCGCATGCCGATCTTGGAAAGCATGGTGCTGACGCTCAGACAGGTGTTGGTGTCGTCGTCCGCCACCAGCGCCCGCAGCCCTTCCAGCTGGGGCAGCTGCTTGATCTCCGCCTTCTGCCCGCTGAGGGGGAAGCAGAGGTTCACGATGAACTCGCTGCCCTTGCCCGGCTCGCTTTCAAGGGTGATGGTGCCGCCCATCAGGTCTACGATATTCTTGGTGATGGAAAGGCCGAGACCCGTGCCCTGGATGCCGCTGACGGTGGAGCTTTCCTCCCGGGTGAACTCCTCAAAGATGTGCTTCTGGAACTCCTTATTGATGCCGATGCCGTTGTCCTTGATGCGGAACTCATAATTGCCGCAGCCCTTGGGCGCGCCGGGCTTCTGAGCAATGCGGATGCTCACCATGCCGCCGGTGGGGGTGAACTTGATAGCATTGGAAAGGATGTTCAGCAGCACCTGATTCAGCCGCAGCGGGTCGGTGATGATGTCCTCGTCCACCACATCCATGGTGTCGATGAACAGCGCTAAGCGCTTGGAGCTGATATTGGGCTGGATGATGGAGCGTATATCGTGCACGAGATCCGGCAGATGCACCGCCTTTTCCTCGATCTTCACCTTGCCGCTCTCGATACGGCTCATGTCCAGCACATCGTTGATGAGGGAGAGCAGGTGCTGGCTGGAGGTGGAGATCTTTTTCAGGTAGTCCAGCACCTGTTCTTTATTATCAACATGGGTCGCCGCCAGCGAGGTGAAGCCGATAATGGCGTTCATCGGAGTGCGGATGTCGTGGCTCATGTTGAACAAGAACTCCCGCTTGGCGCGGTTTGCCGCTGCCTCGTGCCGGACGGCAAGCTCCAGCTTGCGGTTCTGCTCTTCCAGCTGGGCGTGATACTTCTGCTCCTGCTCCCTTTTTTGCTGCTCCGCAAGCTTCATGGAGCGGCGGCGCAGCGTTTGCAGCACTGCCACACAGATCAGATAGAAGATCAGTGCCGTCAGCAGTGCGCTGCTGAAATTGCGGAACACCGATTTTTCGTCGATATAGAGATACAGATCAAAATTCTGTCCGTTGCTGTACATCCCGAAATAGCAGCCGGAATTTGCCCAGTCGCGGGTGTGGGTCAGAATGTCGGGCGCACCGGCCTTGCGGATGCCCTGCACCAGCGGGCTGTTCGTGGTGTACAGTCCGATGAGGCTCGGGTCGTTTGCGGCGATCACCTTGTCGTCCTGCACGATAAAGATGGTGCCGCTGATGTTCTTCGGGTAGCCGTCCAGCACGCTCTGGATGGACAGGGCTGTCCCCTCCACAAACTCCGGCGGGGTCACCCGGTACGCCAGCAGTGCGGCGTCCCCTGCTGCGGCGCGGCGGGTGGCAACATCCACCGCCGTGCCATCCTGTAACAGAATGCGCTTGAGATAGGTCTTTTGCGGGTTTTGCAGCACGTTCAGCGCGGCTTGCTCTCGCAGCGATTCCGCAAACTGCGCATAATCGATATTACCATCCGTATATTCGCACAGTGATTCTCCATTTTCGTCCAGTACGGCAATGCCGGTAAGCCAGAGGGACTCCGTTTCTGCCCGGAGGCTTTCGGGGTCGTAGAGATCCAAGGTATCATTTTCGGCCAGCTGCCGCACCGACACCGCCATCCGGCGCAGCGACTTTGCAGTGATGGTATCGTTATATTTTTCGTAGCTGGTGGACTGCACTTTTACAAAGTTGATGGTGCGGTCAAAGTATTCCTCGGTAGCGCGCATGGATTCCCGCCCGGAGAAGAGGGTCACTGCCAGCAAAAGCAGCACCCCCATCAGCAGGTAGAGCGCCGCCACCCGCATATTGGGCGTGAACGTTTTCTTGTTACGGTTCAAGGGCGTCCACCTCCAGATATTTTTCCGGGTCCGGCAGATACTTGCCTACAATCTGCTTCATCGTGCCGTCGGCGCGCATGGCGGCAAAGGTCTCGGTCAGCTTTTCGTCCAGCCCGCGGGTGTCGTTCAGCGCAAAGGCTACGCCGATGCCGGTGACCAGCAGCGGCTCCTCCAGAATGCGGAAATTGGCATTGCAATCCTGCATATACCGCAAAATGGCGGCCTCGTGGGCGGCAATGGCGTCCACATAGCCGCAGTTCAGCATGGCGTACTGCACGCTGCGGTCCTCGGCGCTCAGCAGTTCACCAAACTGCGGGATGCGGGGGTCGGTGCCGCCAAGGAAAATCTCTTCCGGCTTGGTGGTGCTTTGCACCATCATGGTCTTGCCCGCAAGGTCGGCAAGCGTTTCAATGCCGCTATCGGCATTGACCGCCACCACCTGACGGCTGACCATATACGGCCCTACCCAGCGGTACAGCTGCTCCCGCCCATCCATGGAAAAGCAGCTCCAGATGCAGTCAATGGCGCCGCTTTCCACCAGCTTTGTTTTCTGCTCCCAGTCAATGATCTCAAACCGCACCGCATACCCCATGCGGGCAAAGGCTTCGGTGGCAATGTCCACATCAATGCCGGTGGGGGTGCTGTCATTGCTCAGGTAGACAAAAGGCGGGTAGGAATCGCTGCCTACCGTAAGTTTGGGCAGCGCTGCCGCCGCCTGCGTTTTGCCGCAGGCGGTCAGCCCGGCTGCCGCTGCCGCCGCGCACACTTTTAAAAAGGTGCGGCGGGGTATTTTATGGTTGGATCGCTGTTCTGTCACGCGTAATTGTCCTCACATTACCATTGTAAAATTTCCTGTTTCAGTTCTCCCTGCACGTCCAGCAGACACTGCAGCAGCAGCGGGTTGAAGGCTCCGCACTCGCCGTTCGTGATCATCTGGACAGCCGTTTCGTGCGGGAAAGCCTTTTTATAGCACCGTTCGCTGGTCAGTGCGTCATACACATCCGCCATGGAGACCAGCTGTGCACTGATGGGGATATCGTCGCCCTTCAGCCCGTCCGGGTAGCCTTTGCCGTCCCAGCGCTCGTGGTGCCAGCGGGCGATCTCGTAGGCGGTCTGCAACAGCGGCTGGTCTGCAAAGCTTTCAGTCTTTTGCAGCATCTCTGCGCCCAGCATACTGTGGGTCTTGATCACCGCAAATTCTTCTGCGGTCAGCTTGCCGGGCTTATTCAGGATGGCTTCGTCAATGCCGATCTTACCGATATCGTGCAGCGCCGACGCCAGCGGGATGTTATCCTGCTGCTCGGGGGTCAGGTCGTAGCGGCTGGTCAGCTCCATCAGCCGGTGCAGCAGCGTCTCGGTGATGATGCGGATGTGCCGCACATGAGAGCCGGACTCGCCGTTGCGGAACTCCACGATCTGGCTCAGCACGCCCACCAGCACATCGGTGTTCTTTTCCCGTGCGCGGATCTGGTCAGACACCATCTGCACCAGCCGCCGCTGCTTGGCGTACAGCTTGATGGTGTTGGACACCCGGCGATAGACAATCTTTGCGTCAAAGGGGCGGTTGACATAGTCGCTGGCACCCAGCTCGTAGGCCTTGCGGATGGCTTCCTCCGAGTCGTCACTGGAGATCATGATCACCGGCACGTCCTCGATGGTGTGGTTGGTGTTCATGGTGCGCAGCACCTCAAAGCCGTCCATGACCGGCATATTGATATCCAGCAGCACCAGCGAAATCTGCCCGGCGTTTGCCCGCAGCAGCTCCAGACACTGCTTGCCGTTCTCGGCTTCCAGAATGCGGTAGTCCTCGCCCAGAATGCCGGCAAGCATCATGCGGTTCATCATGGAATCGTCCACCAGCAGGATCACGGGCTTTTCCCCTAAGACATCCTTCTGTGCAGCCAACCGGCTGTCCTGTGTGTCCACCGCCACGGCGTCCTTGTGGTTTTTGGCCTGATACATTATAAAATCTGCCCGGCGCACCACGTTTTCCATAGGGTCGGCAAGGGTCTGCATCGCGCCGCCGATGCTCAGCGACAGCCGGAAGTGGGGGTAGCCCGGCACCACCGTTTGCTGCACGGCGGTGCGGATCTGCTCCAGCTTTACCTTGAAATAATCCGCCGGGATGCCGGGCAGCACCAGCAAGAACTCGTCGCCGCCGTAGCGGATCAGCAGATCTGTTTCCCGGATGCAGCTGCGGATGGCCTTTGCAACGGTTTCCAGCGCCAGATCTCCGGCGTGGTGGCCGTAGGTATCGTTGCAGATCTTGAAATCGTCGATATCCATCAGGGCGATGCCTGCCGGGCCGAGGTTATTGCGCACCACTTCCTCGTAAAAGCGGCGGTTGTAGGTGCCGGTCAGGGCGTCGTGGTTCAGCCGCTGCCGGTAGCGCTTTTCTTTTTCCATGCTCCGGGCAGTAGTCTGGGCAAACTGCGCCTTCTGCTCCTCCATCTGCTGCATCATCCGCAGCAGATTATGGTTGGCGGTTTCCAGCGCCTCCCGCTGGGTACGGTTCTGCTGTTCCAGCTTTTCCCGCAGTTCCATATAGGGGGTGATATCCGTGATAGTGCCCACGATATAGCCTTTGCCGTACCATTCCACCTGATTGGCAGCGTTGGTGACCCAGCGGTAGCCGTTTTTGCCCAGAATCCGGAAGATGCTGTCACCATTCTTGGCGTAAGTCGCGCTGTTTTCCGCATTCCGGTAGCGCAGCCCGGCCGCCAGATCATCCGGGTGCACCAGCGCGGTGTAGCGGTTATCGAACCTTGCCGCAAACTCTGCCCGCCCCCAGCCCAGTATCTCCAGAAAGCGGTCGCTGATATAAATAAAGGGATAGCCTTTTTCCGGGTCATCCGCACAACAGTGGAAGCCGCCCGGTATATTCTGTGCATAGCGTTCCAGCCGCAGAAATCCTTTTTTTATTGTCTCGTCTGTTTCCATTTTACCTTTCCTGCCTTTTTCTCCGCGCATTGCAGCACGCAGTACCCCCTGTTACCGCAATTTCAAACTTTACCTTCCTGTACACCCTGCTTTTGGGCATACTGTAACAGTGTAATTCTATTATCAAAACTGCCTAGATGCAAGCATTTTTTGCCAGTTTTGCCAATGGAAAGGCAGGTAAGGCAACGCAAAAAAGCCGCCGCACAAAAAGTGCAGCGGCTTTGCGGGGCGTCACCTCACAGCCAGCGCTCTGCGATGATCCACCACATACCGGGCAGGTTGATTCGACCCAGCAGATGCTCCAATACGATCAGCATGGTATTCTCCTTTCAGACCGTCCGTTTCAGCCGAACAGCCCCTTCAGTAAAAACAGAAGCAGCTTAGTCAAGCTGCCGCCGCCCAAAAGGCCGAGCAGCGGCCCAAGGCCTTGAAACATGGAAGGGTTGCTCCTTTCGTTTCATTCCGTCCCGACTGCTGCCGGGTGCCGGTCTGCCTTATATACGAACCAGCCCGCCGCAGGATTGCAAATGCCGTGGTGGTAAATATTGGGAGTATCGCAGCTGCCGTCTGCCTTTACGACCCCTTCCCGTGAAAAAGTTGCTCAGAAACGCCCGCAGGCGTTTCTGAGCAACAAATCAAAAATACTATTTCCGCTGAAAATGCCCATA
Organism: Faecalibacterium prausnitzii; assembly: GCF_003324185.1. Taxonomy (GTDB): domain Bacteria; phylum Bacillota; class Clostridia; order Oscillospirales; family Ruminococcaceae; genus Faecalibacterium; species Faecalibacterium prausnitzii. The sequence goes on along the minus strand of NZ_PXUP01000013.1, from coordinate 57,383 downwards.
GCAGCGCGGAGGGCATTCCGAATCGTCTTACTTAAAACGCTTCCATGCCGGGGTAGACGGCGCTTTCGCCCAGCTGCTCCTCAATGCGCAGCAGCTGGTTGTACTTTGCCACACGCTCGGTGCGGCTGGGTGCACCGGTCTTGATCTGGCAGGTGTTCAGCGCCACCGCCAGGTCCGCAATGGTAGTGTCCTCGGTCTCGCCGGAGCGGTGGGAGCTGATGGCGTTGTAGCCGGCCTTGTGCGCCATCTTGATGGCTTCCAAGGTCTCGGAGACAGAGCCGATCTGGTTCAGTTTGATCAGGATAGCGTTGCCCGCACCCAGCTGGATGCCCTTTGCCAGACGCTCGGTGTTGGTCACAAACAGGTCGTCGCCCACCAGCTGTACCTTGCCGCCCAGCTCGCGGGTCATCTGCTGCCAGCCCTCCCAGTCCTCTTCGTCCAGACCGTCCTCGATGGAGATGATGGGGTACTTCTCCACAAGGCTCTTCCAGTGTGCGATCAGCTCGGCAGAGGTGAACTCGGTGCCCGCCTTGGGCAGCTTGTAAAAGCCCTTGCCCTTGGGGCTCTTCCACTCGGAGGCAGCGGCGTCCATTGCCAGCATAAAGTCCTTGCCCGGCAGATAGCCCGCCTTTTCGATGGCAGCCAGAATGGTCTCGATGGTCTCCTCATCGCTGGAAAGGTTGGGCGCAAAGCCGCCCTCATCGCCCACGGAGGTAGCCAGCCCCTTGGACTTCAGGATGGCAGCCAGCGCATGGAACACCTCGGCGCACCAGCGCAGCGCTTCCTTAAAAGAGGGTGCGCCCACCGGCATGATCATAAACTCCTGTGTATCCACAGTATTCGTTGCGTGTGCGCCGCCGTTCAGAATGTTCATCATGGGCACAGGCAGGCGGTTGCCGTTTACGCCGCCCAGAAAACGGTACAGCGGCATCTCCAGCGAAGCGGCTGCTGCGCGGCAGGCTGCAATGGACACCGCCAGAATGGCGTTTGCGCCCAGATTGGACTTATCCTTGGTGCCGTCGGCTTTGATCATGGCGGCGTCGATGGCGTAAATGTCGGAGGCATCCATGCCCACCACAGCGTCCGCAATGACCGTGTTGATGTTCTCCACCGCCTTGGTCACGCCCTTGCCCAGATAGCGGCTCTTGTCGCCGTCCCGCAGTTCCAGCGCCTCAAACTCGCCGGTGGATGCACCGGAAGGGGCACAGCCGCGCGCCACGGTGCCGTCTGCCAGCGTGATCTCGGCTTCCACAGTGGGGTTGCCGCGGGAGTCCAGAATCTCGCGGCCAACAACAGATTCAATTTCCAGATAATTCATCTTGAAACCCTCCTGAATATCATTTTCTCTCCCGTACTGCCCGGACGGGCAGACGGGGAACTGCTCTTTTTAGATAGTTATATATAACTAACCGCCAATATCCTACCACGCTTTGCACCCCGGCGCAAGAGCCGGTGCGTATGTTTGCAGACCTAAATTTTTAACAGGAACGCAAACCGCCGTGGAAAACCCGTTTACAGTCTGCCCCCTTGCGGCAGCGGGGATACGTTATGCTTACCATATGTTTTTTATATGGCAGATATGCCAAAAATTTTCTTTACTTTTTGGCGATTCGGTTCTATACTGGTTGCGGCGTTTTCGCTGTTTTCCCATTTATAGTCGTTATAGAGGAGGATTTTTGCAATGAATAAGGATCTGACGGTGGGCAAGCCGTCACAGGTATTGTGGCAATTCTGTCTGCCAATGTTCGGCAGCATCATTTTCCAGCAGTTGTACAACATCGCGGATAGTCTGGTAGCGGGCAAGTTCATCGGTGAGAACGCACTGGCTGCGGTGGGCAACAGCTACGAGATCACCCTGATCTTCATCGCCTTTGCCTTCGGCTGCAACATCGGCTGCTCGGTCATCGTGTCCCGCTACTTTGGCGCAAAGGAATACCGCGAGATGAAGACCTCGGTCTACACCTCCCTCATCGGCTCTGCCGTGCTGTGCGCCGTGCTGATGGGCATCGGTCTGTTTGGCTGCGACGCCCTGCTGGAGCTCATCAACACCCCGGAGGAGATCCTTGCAGATTCTGCGCTGTATCTGGATATCTACGTTCTGGGCCTGCCCTTCATGTTCTTCTACAACATTGCCACCGGCATCTTCTCTGCCCTTGGCGACAGCAAGACCCCCTTCTACTTCCTTGCAGTCTCTTCTTTGTCCAACATCGGCGTGGACATCCTGTTTGTGGCAGGTTTCAAGATGGGCATCGCCGGTGTGGCATGGGCTACCTTCCTGTGTCAGGGTGTCAGCTGCGTGCTGGCCATGGTGGTGGTGTTCCGCCGCATCCGCGCTTTCCACACCGAGGGTCATGTGCAGCTGTTCTCGTGGAATATGCTGGGCAAGGTGGCCGTGGTGGCTGTGCCCAGCATCCTGCAGCAGAGCTTTGTCTCGGTGGGCAACATCATCCTGCAGAGCATTATCAACACCTTTGGTGCCAGCGTCATTGCAGGCTACTCTGCCGCCGTCAAGCTGAACAACATGGTCATCACCTCTTTTACCACCCTGGGCAACGGCATCTCCAACTACACCTCCCAGAACATGGGTGCCGGCAAGATGGACCGCGTCAAGGAAGGCTTTGGCGCAGGCCGCAATCTGGTGTGGCTGCTGTGCGTGCCGCTGGTGGTGCTGTACTTCTTCTTTGGCCGCTTTTTGCTGCTGCTGTTCATGAACGACCCGCAGGGCCCTGCCATTGACACCGGTATGCTGTTTTTGCGCATCCTCTCCCCCTTCTACTTTGTGGTATCGGTCAAGCTGGTGGCAGACGGCATCCTGCGCGGCTGCGGCCTGATGGTGCGGTTCATGATCGCCACCTTCACCGACCTGATTTTGCGCGTGGGCATTGCCGCCGTGCTCAGCGCCACCGCGCTGGGCTCCACCGGCATCTGGATGGCATGGCCTGTGGGCTGGTGCATCGGTACGGCGCTTTCCATGGTGTTCTACGTCACCGCCATCCGCAAGGCACTGGCAGAGCCGTTGGCTGTTGCCGAGGCCGAGGGACAGGCCGCCGAAGTCCGCGCCGAGGCCGAATTTGCCGCCGACGCCGAGATGGAGACCCTGTAACCATTTTGCAACTTGTGAATTTGTTTCATGTCACAGATAAACAAAATGAACAATTTGAAATAGTGCACAAAATCACGCTTTAATTTTTGTATAAAGTATCAACAAAGCCGAGAAAATGCGCCCAAAAGTATGGACGGTTTGTGAATTGCGGATTTGAACCCAGATAGCTATAATAACAGACAAGAACAGAAGCAAGGCCGCTTTAGAGGGGAAGGGCCTTGCTTCCGTTTTTATCAATTTACTTTATAGAACACTCCGGAGGAGGAGATTTTTATGAAAAAGATGATCACTCGTCGTCAGTTCATGGCTGCTGCCGGTGTTGTTGCCGCAGCAAGCGCTCTGACTGCCTGCGGCGGTTCTTCCGCAAGCACGGCCGCTTCTTCTGCAGCCGGTTCCGCTGCTGCTTCCGGCAGCACTATCAAGGTGGGTGTGATGGGCCCCCTGACCGGTGACGCTTCCGTTTACGGTCAGGCTGTTGTAAACGGTGCCAGCCTGTACATGAAGCAGGTCAATGCCGATGGCGGTGTCAACGGCAAGCAGCTGGAGATCATCGCCATGGACGAGCAGGGCGATGAAACGCAGGCTGTGACCTGCTTTACCAAGATGGTGGATCAGGGCATCACCGCTCTGGTGGGCGATGTAACCACCGCTCCCACGCTGGCTGTTGCCGCCGAGAGCGCCGATTACAATATGCCTATGGTCACCGCTTCCGCTACTGCCGAGGCTGTTACCTACGATGCCGAGACCGACACCGTGAACGGGAATGTGTTCCGTGCCTGCTTCACCGACCCCTTCCAGGGCGTGAAGATGGCAGATTACGCTTACGAGAAGCTGGGCTACACCAAGGCAGCCGTCATCTTCCTGAAGGGCAAGGACTACAACGAGGGTCTGGCCGAGAACTTTGTCAAGGAGTTTGAGGCAAAGGGCGGCACCGTCGTGGATCAGGAGAGCTACTCTGAGGGCGACGTGGACTTCAAGACCCAGCTGACCAGCATCCTTGGCAAGAACCCCGAGATGGTGTTCTGCCCCAACTACTATCAGGAAGTGGGTCAGATCCTGGCTCAGGCTGAGAGCATCGGCTTGACCGTTCCCTTCCTCGGCGGCGACGGCTGGGATGGTCTGGAGGGCTACGCCACCGCCGACCAGCTGAAGGACTCCTACTTCTGCGCCTGCTACGCTAAGGGCTCCAGCACCGCGTTTGAGGATGCCTACAAGGCCGAGTACGGTGAGGCCTACCCCAACGGCTTTGCACCCTTGGGCTATGATGCTGCCATGACCGTCGTGTATGGCATCAAGGCTGCCGAGGAGCAGGGCCTCGAGGCCGGCTCCGACGAGTACAAGCAGGCCGTCATCGATGCCATTGCCGGCGGCACCATCGAGGGCATCACCGGCACCTTTACCTTCGACGAGCACCACAACCCCGTCAAGAGCACTGCCATCCTGACCTACGTGGACGGCAAGCCCGAGCTGAAGGAAATGTTCTGATCCGCGCTGTTCCATCCACCGGTGATGGAGCCGCCCGCACAGAGCAAACCCCATGATTTTTTTGGAGAACGCCGGAACAGCTTTTTTCTGGTCAGGCGTTCTCCGTTTTTTATATCAAAAAGTGTAAACGCCGCAAAGAAAGGAAGTATCCAACCATGACAGTGTTCTTTAGCCAGCTGATCAACGGCTTGTCCCTTGGCAGCATCTATGCACTGATCGCACTGGGCTACAGCATGGTGTACGGCATTATCCTGCTGCTGAACTTTGCCCACGGCGATGTCATCATGGTGGGCGCATACATGTCGTGGTTCGTCATGAACCAGCTGGGTCTTGGCCCGGTCACCGCTGTGTGCGCCACCATCATCACCTGTACGCTGCTGGGCGTGGTGATCGAAAAGATCGCCTACACCCCCCTGCGCAGCGCACCCCGTATCTCGCTGCTGATCACCGCCATTGGTGTCTCCTTCTTTCTGGAGTACACGGCAGAGCTGATCCTCGGCTCGGGTGCAAAGGTGATCCCCGCCTACTACACCAACCAGACCTTCCGTCTGGGCAAGGTGCCGCTGGGTCTTACCTCCATCATCACGCTGGTGGTCACCGTGCTGTCCATGCTGGTGCTCACCTTTCTGGTGCAAAAGACTAAGCTCGGCAAGGCCATGCGCGCCGTTTCGGAGGATATGGATGCTGCCCGTCTGATGGGCATCAACGTCAACAGCACCATCTCCTTTACCTTTGCCGTGGGCTCGGCGCTGGCGGGCATCGGCAGCGTGCTGTACTGCTGCTCCTACCCGCAGGCCACCCCCACCATGGGCTCCATGCTGGGTCTGAAGGCCTTCGTCGCCGCCGTGCTGGGCGGCATCGGCTCCATCCCGGGTGCTATGGTCGGCGGCATTGCCATCGGCCTGTGCGAGTGCTTTGTTTCCGCCATCGGCCTTTCCGCTTGGAAGGACGCTGTTACGTTTGCAATTCTGATCATCGTGCTGCTGGTCAAGCCCACGGGCTTCCTTGGCCGCAAGGTGCAGGAAAAGGTGTAAGGGGGCATAACGATGAATACCAAACGCAAGACCCTCAAAATGCCCGTGCGCTACCTGATGAATCTGGTGCTGGTGGGGCTGCTGTTCGTGGGGCTTTCCTATGTGACCGGCAATATGCTGTCCACCTACCAGAATAAGGTGCTGCTGACCGTGGGCATCAACATCATTCTGGCCGTCTCGCTGAACGTTGCCACCGGTTATCTGGGGCAGCTGCCGCTGGGTCACGCCGGTTTTATGGCGGTAGGTGCCTACGCCTGCGCCCTGTTCACCAAATCCTCGGGCCTGCCCAAGGGCGTGGCCTTTGCCATCGGTCTGGTGCTGGCATGGGTGATTGCCGGGCTGTTCGGGGTGCTTATCGGCATCCCTGCCCTGCGCCTGACCGGCGACTATCTGGCCATCCTGACGCTGGGCTTTGGCGAGATCATCCGCATCACCTTGAACAACATCGATGATGTTCTGGGCTTCAAGCTGTTCTATGGCTCCAAGGGCCTGAAGAACATCCCCAAGTATTCCAACTTTACCAACGTGTTCCTGTGCGTGGTCATCACCTGTTTCCTCATCCACGCCATGATGAAGAGCCGCCACGGCCGTGCTGTGCTGGCCATCCGCGACAACGAGATCGCCGCCGAGAGCTGCGGCATCCAGACCACCTATTATAAGGTGATGGCCTTTGCCTTCTCCGCTGCCTTCGCAGGCTTGGCGGGCGGCCTGTACGCCTGCTACATCGGCGTGCTGAACCCCTCCACCTTCGGCTTTATGAAGTCCATTGAGATCCTTGTCATGGTGGTTCTGGGCGGCATGGGCTCCATGCTGGGCTCCATTCTGTCCGCTACCGTGCTGACCATCCTGCCCGAGGCTACCCGCAGCTTTGAGAGCTACCGCATGGTGGTCTATTCGCTGGTGCTGGTGCTGATGATGATCTTCCGCCCGGGCGGACTGCTGGGCAGCTACGATTTCTCCCTGAGCCGCATCGTGGAAAAGGCCATGAATGGCGAACTGTTCCGCAAACATACCAAAAAGGAGGCCGCTGACCATGAGTGAGTTCAAGACCAGACTGCACAGTGTGCCCTCCGGCGGTTTTCTGACCGACCGCGACAAGGACAAAAAGCCCATTCTGGACGTGCGTGAGCTGGGTATCGACTTCGGCGGTCTGACCGCTGTGGACAACTTCAACCTGATGATCGGCCGCAACGAGATCGCCGGTCTGATCGGCCCCAACGGCGCAGGCAAGACCACCGTGTTCAACCTGCTCACCAACGTCTACCAGCCCACCCGCGGCTCCATCCTGATCGACGGGATGCCCACCGCCGGGAAAAAGACCTATCAGGTCAACCGCATGGGCGTGGCGCGTACCTTCCAGAACATCCGCTTGTTCAAGGAGCTGAGCGTCATCGACAACATCAAGGTGGGCCTGCACGAGTCCATGAAGTATAATCTGGCTTCCTCCCTGCTGCGGATGCCGAACTACTGGAAAGAGGAAAAGCAGTGCACCGAGCGTGCGCTGGAACTGCTGGACATCTTCCACATGGCAGACCTTGCCAACGCACAGGCCGGCAGCCTGCCCTACGGCGCACAGCGCCGGTTGGAGATCATGCGCGCACTGGCCACCAACCCGAAGCTTCTGCTGCTGGACGAGCCTGCCGCCGGTATGAACCCCTCCGAGACGGCGGAGCTGACCGAGACCATCCGCCGCATCCGCGACGAGTTCAACATTGCCGTGCTGCTCATCGAGCACGACATGAGCCTTGTCATGGGCATCTGCGAGGGTATTGCGGTGCTGAACTTCGGCCGCATCATCGCCAAGGGCACTCCGGACGAGATCCGCGATAACCCGCAGGTCATCGAGGCCTATCTGGGCAAAAAGGAGGGCTGAGCCATGGCTGATACATTACTGAAGGTGGACGGCATCAACGTCTACTACGGCAACATCCACGCCGTAAAGGATATCTCTTTCACCGTCAACGCGGGCGAGATCGTCACCCTGATCGGTGCCAACGGCGCGGGCAAATCCACCACCCTGAAAACCATTTCCGGCCTTTTGAAGCCCCGCACCGGCGATGTGCTGTACAAGGGCAAGAGCATCAAGGGCGTGCGCGCCCACAAGATCGTGGAAAGCGGCCTTGCACAAGTACCGGAGGGACGCCATGTGTTTTTGCACATGACGGTGGACGAGAACCTTGATATGGGCGCCTACACCCAGCCCGCTTCCACCATTGCCGCCAACAAGGAAAAGGTGTTCACCCTGTTCCCCCGCCTGAAGGAGCGCCGCAAGCAGCTGGCGGGCACCATGTCCGGCGGCGAGCAGCAGATGCTGGCCATGGGACGTGCGCTCATGAGCAACGCTTCCATGCTGATGCTGGACGAACCCTCCATGGGTCTTTCGCCGCTGCTGGTGCAGGAGATCTTTGACATCATCCGCGACATCCACAAGGAAGGCATGACCATCCTGCTGGTGGAGCAGAACGCGCAGATGGCGCTTTCGGTGGCCGACCGCGCCTATGTGCTGGAGACCGGCCGCGTGGTCATGGACGGCACCGGTGCTGAGCTGCTGACCAACGAGCGCGTCCGCAACGCCTATCTGGGCGGGTAAACGGAAAAATAGTTTGATTTGCAGTTCCGAAACGCCCTTGGACGTTTCGGAACTGCTTTTTCCTGCTATCACTTTACTTTCGTAAAAAATTGTGCCATAATGGGTGCAGTATTCCGGCTTTGCAAAAGCCACGCCCCGGCTCGGGAAAGCGGGGCGCAAACCACACAGAATGAGGGGTAAACGTTATGAGCAAGATCATCATCCCTGCAAACTACAAACCCGCGCTGAACCTGTACGACACCCAGCGCGCCATCGGCACGGTGAAGCGGCTGTTTGCCGATACCCTGTGCGCCACGCTCAACCTGTACCGCGTGTCCGCGCCGCTGTTTCTGGAGGCTTCCACCGGCCTGAACGACGACCTGAACGGTGTGGAGCGCAAGGTGACCTTTGACATCAAGGACAGCGGCACCGAGGCACAGGTGGTGCAGTCGCTGGCAAAATGGAAGCGGCAGGCGCTGAAGGACTACGGTTTCCGCGTGGGCAAGGGTCTGTACTGCGACATGAACGCTATCCGCCGGGACGAGGAGCTGGATAACCTCCACTCGGTCTATGTGGATCAGTGGGACTGGGAAAAGATCATCACGGTGGAGGACCGCAACGAGACCTACCTGAAAAACGTGGTGCGCTGCATCGTGTCTGCGGTGTGCGCCACCGAGATGAACCTGCACGCCATGTTCCCCCAACTGCAGGAGCTGCCCCTGCACACCCCCAACGTGACCTTTGTCACCACGCAGGAACTGGAGGATAAGTACCCCGATCTGACCCCGAAGGAGCGGGAGAACGCCTTTGTCAAGGAGAACGGCACCACCTTCCTGATGAAGATCGGCGCACCCTTGCGCAGCGGCAAGCCTCACGACGGCCGCGCCCCGGACTACGATGACTGGGATCTGAACGGCGATTTGCTGTTCTGGAACGACCCGCTGCAGTGCAGCTACGAGCTGAGCAGCATGGGCATCCGCGTCAGCCCGGAGAGCATGGACAAGCAGCTGACCATGGCGGGCTGCGATGACCGCCGCGCCCTGCCTTTCCACAAGGCAGTGCTGGCTGGTGAGCTGCCCTACACCATCGGCGGCGGCATCGGCCAGAGCCGCCTGTGTATGCTGCTGTTGGGCAGCGTCCACATCGGTGAGGTACAGGCCAGCGTGTGGGACAAGGCCACCCGCGAGGCCTGCGCCAAGGCCGGCATCCCGCTGCTGTAAACGAAACGTTTTTTCAGCGGAAAAATACTTTTGATTTGAAATACAGCCAAGCCTGCGGACTTGGCTGTATTTCGCTTTTTCTTTTATAAAAACCAAGAAGGGACAGCCTGTGGGCTGTCCCTTCTTCTGTTTTATATATTATTAGTTCTGCTTTTTCCAGCGGCGCATGACGCCCATGCCCAGTGCATAGGGGCCGGTGTGCACCGCGATGGTGCAGCCGATCTGCAAAAGCCCTACCTCACACTGTGCGCCGGGGTACTTGGCGCGCAGGGCGGCGCGGGTCTGCATCCACAGACGCTTGCCCTCGTCGGCATCGTAGCCGTAGCCCACTGTGATGCGGTAATCGTCCGGGGTACCGCCGTGGGCATCCAGATAGTTCATCAGCTGCTCCAGCGCCTTTTCAAAGCTCTTCTGACGGCCGCGGGCCACGCCGCCGGAGAAGATCTCACCCTCCTTGAACAGGATCATGGGCTTCAGTCCCAGCATATTGGCGGCGCGGCCGGTCACCTTGCCGATGCGCCCACCCTTGATGAGGTAGTCCAGATCACCCACGGTAAAGAAGATCTGGTTGGTGGATTTTTCTGCTTCCAGCCAAGTCACAGTCTCGTCCAAGGTGCAGCCTGCATCCCGCATGGCCACGGCGTTTTCCACCATTGTGGATTCGGTCACGGTGGCGGCGGCAGAGTCGATGACCTCGATGCGGGCATCGGGGTAGTCCTCCAGCACCAGATCCCGGGCGTTGCGGGCGCTGCCCACGCAGCCGCTCATCTTGCCGGTGAACACCAGACACAATACCGCCCGACCCGCCTCGGCGTGTGCGCGGAAGGTCTTTTCAAAGTCCTCGATGGAGGCCAGACTGGTCTTGGGGTAGGCCGCCGGGTTATCCACCATGAACTGATAAAAGTCCCGCACAGGGATCTCCAGCCCTTCCTTGCGGTAATGCTCGCCGTCCAGCGATACATAAAAGGGCACGACCTCGATGCCAAGCTGCTTGGCGGTGTCCAGCGTCAGGTCGCAGGCGCTGTCGGTAATGATATCAAACATCTGTGACGCTTCCTTTTCTGAAACTCGGGGGCTGCTTTTTGCGGCAGCTCAGCCGCGGTGGATGTAGGCCTCGCGCTCTGCGCCCACCGAGATATAGGTGATCTTGCAGCCCACAGCCTTTTCCAGATATTCCACATAATCGCGGGCCTGCTGGGGCAGGTCCTCCCACTTGCGGGCTGCGGTGATATCGCAGTGCCAGCCGGGCAGGTACTCCACCACGGGCTGAGCGGTATCCAGTGCCTCACCCATGGGGAAGCGGGTGGTGGTGGTGCCGTCGGTCAGCTTGTAAGCGGTGACCATGGGGATCTTTTCCATGTAATCCAGCACGTCCAGCAGGGTCAGAGCGACCTCGTCGCAGCCCTGGCAGAACACGCCGTAGCGGCTTGCCACCAGGTCGATAGGGCCCACGCGGCGGGGACGGCCGGTGGCTGCGCCGTACTCGTGGCCGGCCTCACGCAGAGCGTGCTTCTCTTCCTCGGTCATGGCCAGTTCGGCGGCGAAGGGGCCGTCGCCCACGCAGGAGGAGTAAGCCTTCATGACGCCGATGGAGTTGTGCAGCTTGTGGCCGGGGATACCGGCACCGATGGGTGCATAAGCACCGATGACGTTGGAGGAGGTGGTGTAAGGGTAGATACCAAAGTCGATATCGCGCAGTGCGCCCAGCTGTGCCTCAAACAGCACCTTCTTGCCGGCTGCATCGGCATCGGCCAGATACTGCCCCACATCGCAGATATAGTCCTTGAAGATGGCGGCATACTTTTCGAGCCATGCCCACATCTCGTCCACGCTGATGGGCGCTGCGTTGTAGCTGCCCTCCATGACCAGATTCTTGGAATCCACCATGGTGACCAGACGCTTCTTTACGGCGTCGTCCAGATGCAGCAGATCGCCCATGCGCAGGGTCTTTTTCATGTACTTGTCGCCGTAAGCATAGGCAATGCCGCGCTTGGTGGAGCCGAACTGTGCGCCGGTCTTGGACAGGCGTGCCTCCTCCAGACCATCCTGCTCCACATGGTAGGGCATGGTGATGGTTGCGCGGTCGGAGATCTTCAGGTTTGCCGGGGTGATCTCAATGCCCTGCTCGCGCAGCTTATTGATCTCGCCGTCCAGATGATGCGGGTCGATGACCATGCCGTTGCCCATAACGCACACGACGTTGGGGCGCAGGATACCGGAGGGCAGCAGGTTCAGTACGAACTTGCCGCGCTCGTTTTTAACGGTATGGCCTGCGTTGTTGCCGCCCTGATACCGTGCAACGATGTCGTACTCCTGGCTGATCAGGTCGACCATGCGGCCCTTGCCCTCATCGCCCCAGTTGATACCCGTAATTGCAGTAAGCATAATAAATGACCTCTTTATCCTTTTTTCAAAAGACAGCCTTTTCCGTGCACCTTGCCCGGGATACGCTACCTTGGGTAAAACGCACCGGTTTGCTGCCCTTGCGGCACGCACCAATGCTATTATAGTATAGCACAGTCTGCCGCGCAAAAAAAGGGGGAATGCACCTTTTTGCGGCGTATTCCCCCTATAAAATCCCGTTCTCAGCTGCGCTCCCCGGTCAGGTCGGTGCGGCGGGTCACCTTGTGGATGGTGCCGTCCGGTTCCTGAATGGACGTGCGCTCCAGTTGGCTGCGCAGGCTGGCCTTGATGTCGGCCAGATACTCCTGCCGCAGTGCCTGCTGCTCGGCTTTTTCGGCCTCGGTCAGGCCGGCGGTCTTGCTCTTTTTGGCCAGCGCATTGATGCGGGCGATCTTTTCTTCCGTCATGGGAGAACCTCCTGTATTTCATCGTAAAATATGCTATAATGTAGGCAAGACCATTATAGCAAAGGATGATACCAATGGCAACACAACGCAACTATGCCCAGCAGATGGACGCCGTGCTGGCAGGCCTTGGCGGTACCCGCCCGCGCCTTTTGCTCCACGCCTGCTGCGGCCCCTGTTCCAGCGCCGTGCTGGAACAGCTGTGCCGGTATTTTGAGATCACGGTGCTGTACTATAACCCCAACACATGGCCGGCGGCAGAGTATTACCGCCGGGGCGAGGAGCTGCAAAAGTTCGTGGCGGCAGCCCACCCGCTGGGGGTGACCGTGGTGGAGGACACTTACGACCCGCAGCAGTTCTACACCGCCGTAGCCGGGCTGGAAAACGAGCCGGAGCGCGGCAGCCGCTGCACCGTCTGCTACCGGCTGCGGATGCGCCGCGCGGCGCAGTACGCACGGGACAACGGCTTTGACTGGTTCACCACCACCCTGTCCATCAGCCCCCACAAGGACGCTGCCCGCATCAACGCCATCGGGCAGGAATTGGAGACAGAGTTCGGGGTAAAGCATCTGCCCTCGGACTTCAAAAAGCACAACGGCTACCTGCGCAGCCTGCAGCTTTCGGAGCAGTACGGCCTGTACCGGCAGGACTACTGCGGCTGCGAGTTCAGCGCAAAAGCAAGAGGCATTGAGGGATAACGCAAAATGATTTAAAATGCGCTGCGCGTTCGCTTTGCGCATCATCAGCGGAATCATTATTTATAATTTCGGGGTTCAGGAAAGTCTGCGGACTTTCCTGAACCCCATTTTCACAGAAAGGGTTATAGGGAGGCGGCGCATCATTCCTCCGGCAGTCTAGCCACCAGCAGCGTAAAGACCACCAGACCCACGCAGGGCACGATGTTGGAGGCCATACCGGCGGCAAGCCCCGCACGCTCGGCCACCATGCCGATGACCCACGGCATCAGGATGGCGCCGCTGGAGGCCACCGGCAGCATGATGCCCATGCTGGTCACGCTGGTCATGCGGCCTGCGCTGGCCACGGCGGTGGGGTTCAGCCCGGACATGGAGATGGCAAAGGCAAACAGCAGCGCAATGGCTGCGCCCTGCGTGTGCGCCATGACCAGCAGCACATAGAACACGGTGCACAGCACGCTCATGCCCACCATGGCCTTGCGGGGATTTTTTAAGGGGAACACAAAGGCGATGAGCAACCGTCCCACCAGCGTAGCGCCCCACATCACAGTGACGGTGTAGGCCGCCAGCGTGCCCGCAATGATGCCGCTGCCCTTGAAGTAGGTCACCATCCAGCCGTTGACGCTCTGCTCGGCGGCGTTCTGGAAGAACAGCAGCCCGGTCAGCAGCCAGAAGCGGGCAGAGCGCAGAAAGCTCCAGTCGATGGCTTCCTTCTCGGCGCTGCTTTTACTCTTGCCGCCGCGCAGCGGGGTAAAAACGTACACCAGCCAGAGCACAAGGCCCACGGCTGCCAGCAGAAAGACCGCCAGCTCGGTGCTTACCCGGGCTGCCGCCGCAATGAGGAAGGGGCACAGCAGTGCGCCGCAGGCGTAGCAGCTGTGCATCAGGTTCATGCCCCGGGTGCGGTCGGCGGAGTGATCACTGACCAGAATGGTACAGGTGTTGATAACGCTGCCCTTAGCGATGCCCACCACAAAAAAGGCCGCTGCCAGCAGCACCACTGCGCCGGTCAGCCCCATGACGGCGTAGCCCACCGCATAGCCGATGGTCAGCAGCAGCACACTGCGTTTCATGCCCAGCGCACTGGGCAGCATGCCCATCAGCAGCCCTGCCAGCAGGTTGCCCACGCTCATCAGGGAGAGCAGTGTACCGGTCATGCCGTAGGCAAAGCCGTAGCGCTCCTGCAGCAGACTGACCACCACACCTGCGCTGATGGCACAGATGCCGCTGAAGAAAAAGGTCGCAAAGCCCGCATTGCGCAGGCGCGTGTTCTGTTGTTCCATGGTGTTCCTCTCCTTGCGGAAATATCCTTTCTCTATTTAACCATTTTTTCGCATCTTTGCAACCGGATTTTCTTACAAAAAGCAGCAAAAAAACTGCCGCACAAAAAACGTGCAGCAGCCCTTTTGCTTTTATAATAAGTATTTCTCAGTCCAGATCTTCGGCTTCCAGCACCGCAACGCCTTCGTTTTCAAAGGTCTTGCGGAGGATATCAGCCAGACCCGGGTTGGGTGCCTTGTTGTGGATGCACAGAATGATCTTTCCGTTCAGGCTGGCAGCCTCCACGCCCACGGATGCACCGTCCGGCGGCACCCAGACGCCAAAATCCGTGGTGTACTGTGCCAGTTCCGGAGTGGCGGGCATGAGCGGATTGCCCAGATAGCTGAGCCAGAAATCCGAAATCGTGCCGCCGATGTACTCGCCCATCTGGAACACCCGCTGCTTGATGCGCAGGGGTGCCTTTTGCTGGTTCACCTTGTACACCCAGCCCATCTGGTCGGCCATGCGGCGGCGCTTGGACTGCGGCTGCAGATCCCGCCTGATGTCTGCATCTACATCAGCCACAAAATCCGCAAGGCGGGTCTGGGCTTGCAGCTGCACCGTATGCCCGAAACTGCACACGCAGTTGTACAGCGCGTTCGGCACACCGGCCACATCGCGGGTATCGGAGGAGTAGGAATACTGGATCTTCTCCTTGCCCAGATACTCCCGCATGGCCATACACAGCAGACCCATCAGAGCGCTTACCGGCTTTGCGTTGTTCGCCAGCGCTTTTTCCACAAGGCTCTGCTTGCTCAGGCACACCCGGGTGCGGCGCAGCGCACCCTCGTAGGTCTGCACCACATCCCGCTGGATGACATCGCTCCCGTACTCCACAGGCGGGTACTCTGCCAGCATGGCCTCCATATCATAGGGCGGGTCGCACACGATCTGCGGCACCGCAAAGGCCGTGCCGTAACGCAGGTTGCAGTACTGCTCCAGAATGCTGGTGAGCAGGGGCGATACCCCGTGGCCGTCCAGCAGGAAGTGATGCCAGTCAAAGTAGACGGTATCCCCTTCGCAGCTGACGCAGAACAGGTAGCCGTTCGCCTGTTCCGGGATATTGCGCATGGTGCTGCCGGGGTACACAAGGCAGGGCTCCGTATTGGGCTCCAGCCACATCTCCCGCTTTTCCTGCACCAGACGCTGGGTATAATAGGGCGCACTTGCCAAGGCCGCTGTCAGTGCCCGCTGCAAAAGGGTGATATCCACCGCATCCCGCAGCGAGAACTGGTACCGGCACTGGATCTTTTCCCGACGGAAAAAGTACATGATTCCCTGAAAGTTATATTCCGTCGAGCGCTGCTGTGTTTCCATTGGTTTTTACCCCACGTTTGCTGCCAGATAATCCACCAGATCACCCATGGTGACAAAGTTGCGCAGCTCCTTTTCCGGGATGCGCAGGCCAAAGGTCTCTTCAAGATCTGCCACAATGGTCAGGATCTCCATAGAGGACAGATCCAGATCGTCCATCAGGACGCTGCTTTCGGTCACATCCTCCGGCGATACCTCTGCGACATCCTCCAGAATAGCCGTGATCTGAGAAATGATTTCTGCACGTTCCATCGTATTATGCTTCCTTTCTGTTGCGTATTACTTGCGCACCAGCTTGCCTGCGCCGTTGCGGGGCAGCGGCGTTTCGCTGAATTCCACCACGCCAATGCGCTTGTACAGCGGGACGGTGCGGTTCATCTGGGCAATAAAGTCCCGCACCGTCTGCTGGTGCTCCTTTTCACAGTATACCACAACACCTATCTTTTTGCCCAGTTCTTTTACGATACATTCCTGTACGGCAGGACATTTTTCTAACATGCCCTCCAGCTCTTCGGGGCTGACGTTCTCGCCGCTGTCCAGAATGATCAGGTTCTTCTTGCGGCCGGTAATGTAGTAGTAGCCGTCCTCGTCCACCCGGGCAAGGTCGCCGGTGTGGAACCAGCCGTCCTTGTCGATGACCGCAGCGGTGGCCTCGGGGTCCTTGTAGTAGCCCAGCATGATGCTGTCGCCCCGGATGCACAGTTCTCCGTCCGGCTCGAGCTTGTAATCCAGATAATCGTTGCCCTGTCCCACAGCGCCGATGTGCTTTGCATCCTGCGCGTAGTTGATGATGCCGTCGCCGCAGGTCTCGGTAGCGCCGTAGGTCTGCACCACGAACATCCCGTTGGTGGCCATATCCAGCATCACCTGCGGGTCAAACATCGCAGAGGAGCAGATGGGCACCCACAGCTCGCCCAAGCGCTCCTTGCGGCCGCGCATCACGTCCTTGTGCAGGGAGTTCATGATCACCGGCACCACCGCCATGACCTGACTGGGCATCCGCCGGATCTCCTTATAGAAGTTGCGGATATCGCCGCTGATGTTCAGCGCCCAGCCCCCGTGTGCCCAAGAGAACAGGCAGATGAATGCACCCAGATGGAACATGGGCAGCACCGTGTACTGGCTGACCACAAGCTCCGGGTCGTGCTTATACTCCATCATGCGCTCACCGATCTGCACATGGGCGCGCATCACGCTGAAGAAGTTGCGCTCGCTCAGCATCACGCCCTTGCTGCGTCCGGTGGTGCCGGAGGTGAACATCAGGATCATCAGGTCATCGTGGCCGATGCAGCGGGGCATCTCTGCCACCGGCTCATAAGCGCGGAAGCCGTCCATGGGGCGCAGGATGCTGCCGTAGGCGGCCTGCAGCTGCTCCTTGGTGCCGTAGTCGTCGCCGTCGGTCAGGATGGCGGCGGGTTCCACCAGCCCCAGCTCGTAGGACAGCTCGTCCCAGCTCTTGTGCTGGTTGAGCAGTACCAGTACGCCGCCCGCCAGAATGATGCCGAAGGTGTTCACGGCATATTCGTAGCTGTTTTTATTCAGCAGGCAGATCTTTTTGCCCTTGATATCCGGGATGGTGCTCTGGAAGTAGTTGACCGCACGGCGGATGTCCCGCGCGTAGTCCTTATAATGGACTGCGGTCACCTCGTCCGTTTCCTTATCATAAAAGCGGAGCGCCACACGCTCCGAAAAACGCTGTTCCATATTCAGGGTGACCAGATCATACACGTTGTCCAATACCTTGATCATTGTATTTTCCTCCTGCGTTGTTATTTCATCCTGCGGCAGTGCGCTGTACTGTGCTCAGTATACAATATTTTCCAATGCAATGCAATACTTCTGCAACATTTAATTTCTCACTTTGACAACTTTCAATTGCACATCTTGGGATACGCCCCGGCCAAATTCTACCTTTCGTTGCAATCCGCCGGTTTTCGTGCTACAATTTTTAGCGCAAAATACCAGTTCCGGTATGGTGCAGACTGCAAAACAAAATTGACAGTCTCTATAAAAAGCATTATACTAGCCATATATCATGGCAATGCTGTATAAAAACTGATCATTTGCGCCGTATCCGGCTTTTTTCTCGAGGGGTATTGGCCCGGCGCAGGGAAGGAATCTTTCATGGAAACAACCAAGCCCCGCACTGTCAACTCCATCGGGATGTTTGATATGCTCAAGGGCGCTGGGATGCTGGCCATCGTGCTGGGGCACACTGCGGAGCTTTACCCACTCCAGCTGGAGGGCGGTCTGTCGCTGACGGCCTTTGTCGGCTTTATCTACCGCGAAACGCTGATGGCAGCCTTTTTTATTGCCAGCGGCTACGGCTTCCGCAAGCGCTCCATCAGCAAGTGCATCCACCAGCAGCTCAAAAGCCTGCTCAAGCCCTTTTGCTACACTGCGGTGTTCACCACGGTGCTGCACTTCATCATTCATTATAAAACCTTTCACTATCTGCCCGGCTCCATGACTGAGAGCATCAAGGTGGCGGGCGGCTTTCTGCTGGGTCTGCCCCATACTGCCACCTACTTCGGGCAGGAGTTCTTTTCCTGTGGGCCCATGTGGTATCTGCTGGCGCTGTTGATGGGCTGGATCTTACTGGACGTTATCCTGAACATCTTCCCGGAGCGGTACATCCCTTGGGCGGTGGGCGGTGCCGCCCTGCTGGGCTGGGGTGCCAGCCTTGTATGGGAGCTGCCCTTCTGCCTGATCCAGGGCGCGGTGATCACGCCGTACCTGTACCTTGGCTACCTTGCCAAACGGCAGCATTGGCTGGATCAGCCTTTGTCCCGCCGGATGTCCTGCATCCTGTGGGCAGCCGTACTGCTGATCCCGGCAGCCGCCCTTGCCACCCGCCGCACCGACTGTGTATCCATGGCCGAGTGGTCGCTGGGCCCCATCAGCATCCTGCTGGACGGCCTTGCCGGTCTGCTGTTTATCCGGCTGTTTTTGCGCTGGAGCCAGCGCCGCAACCCGCTGGTGCGCTTTTTCGAGGCCATCGGCCGCCGTTCTCTGTACATCTTCTGCGTACATACGGTGGAGCTGATTGCCATTCCGTGGTATCTGTTCGCCGCCAAATACGCTGACCGCCCTGTTTTGGGCATCAGCCTGCAATACATCCTTTCGCTGGGCTCCATCTGGCTGATCTGCGCCCTGCTGCAGCGGCGGCGGGATCTGATCATCAAGTTGTTCCCCGCCCGGCGGCGCACCCCTCAGGTACATTACGCCCCGCGGCACTGATTTTTCTGAATGTTTTGGCTGCGGCGGTGCAGCTGTTATAGGATAAAGGAAGAGGAGGATCCCGTTATGAACCACGATGCCCCCATGACCCCTGCTGCCATGCAGGCGCACATTGCCGAGCTGGAGCAGCAGCTCAAGCTTTCGGACGAGGGTGTTTCCCAGCTGGCGCAGCGGTGTCTGGAGCTGGAGCAGCAGCTGCTGGCTTGCCAGACCGAGCTTGCCAAGCACAGCGCCGAGGCTGAGAATATCACCCTTACCCTGCCGCAGCTGTTCTACGACACCGGCAGCGGCTTTTCGCCCCGGGAATGCCTGACTGCCACCGAGGATGTCTACAACGAACTGACCCACGAGGTCTCGGTCACCTTTGTCCTGCCGGAGGACGCACGCGCCATCCGTCTGGACCCCGGCGAGTTGGCCTGCTGCATCACCGACCTTGCCATCTCGGACGAGCGCATCAGCTTCCAGTCGGTCAACGGCCTTCTGCTGCAGGAGGACAGCCTGCTGTTTTTGGACGTAGACCCCAACCTTTCGCTGCACTGCACCACCGGCTTTGGTGCCGGCATGAAGTTTGCGGTGAACTATCACTACTACCCGCTGGGACGTTTTCTGCACGAGCAGCCCGGCAAGTCTCTGCTGCGGGCGCTGAACGACCTGAAGCTTGAGAACGCCGCTGCCGCGCAGGAGGCAGAGGAAGTATTGCAGGCCAGCCGCGCCGAGTGTATGCGGCTGAACCAGCAGCTGCTGACCTTGCAGGGCATCCAGCACGAATATCAGGTTTCGCTGGAAACGATGCGCGCCAGCAGCAGCTGGCGGCTGACCGCCCCGCTGCGCAGACTGCTGAACCTAGTGCGCGGTCACTGAGCCCGCCCGATATTCTGCCCGGAGGAGTTGGATCATGTACACCAGTTACAGTACCCTGCAGCGCAAGCAATTGTCCAAGCAGGTCTATACCGATACCCAGAGCACCTATCTTCTGGTCTATGCGCCGGGGCGTCACAAGGCGCTGCAAGCGGCGCTGCAAAACCAGCTGCACCGCAAGTTCCGTCTGGTGACCCGGCTTGAGGACGAGCTGACCCCCGATGTAGCCGGGGTGCTGCTGGTAAGCGAGGATGTGGAGTGCACCCCCACCGCCCTGACTTATTTTGCCGCCGCCCTGCGGGAGGGCGCAGACCTTGCGGTCTGCGACGCCTCCTTTGGCTTTGACGGCTCCACCGCCCTGTACCTGAGCACCCGGCACCTGCCCGGCAGCAGCTGCGCACTGGTGTCCCGCGCATTGCTGGACAAGGTACGCGCCGCCGCCCGGGGCAAGGACAGCGTTACCGAACTGCTGCGTCTGGCCCACGCCATGGCGCAGCACAGCCGCTGCATCCCGCAGGCGCTGCTGCACTTCCGCCGGGAGCTGTGCGCCGACGATGTATTCTCTGCCAAGGGACGCCGTGCGCTGATTTTGAGCCATGAGCTGACCATGACCGGTGCGCCCATCGTGCTGGTAAGTGCCGTGCCGGTGCTGCGCAGCTTAGGCTTTGAGGTGGTGGTGCTGGGGCCCTCGGATGAAGGCTCGCTGCCGCTGTTTCTGGACGCCGGGGCCGCTGTGGTCACCCGCCCGGACTGCGTTACTTCCAGCGCCCTGTGGGGGCTGGCCACCAGCGCAGACTTTGTGCTGGCCAACACGGTGGTGGAAGCGCCGGTGGTGAACACCCTGAACGGCTCCTTTGTGCCGGTGCTGTGGTGGCTGCACGATGCCTTTGCGGGCTACCCCTTCATCTCCCACAGCATCCCCAAGGCGCTGGGCAAAAACGTGCACCTCTGCGCCGTAGGCTCCCACGCCACCGCCGCCATGCACTCCGTCCGGCCGGATTTTGCCATCGAGCAGCTGATCTACGGTCTGCCGGACTATGCAGCCGAGCAATTCCCCCGCTATGACATCAGCTTTGCCGGGGGGCGTCCCCTCTTTGTGACGGTAGGCTCGCTGGAGCACCGCAAGGGTCCGGACATCTTCTGCAACGCCATCCGGCTGCTGCCCTCTGCAGTGCGGGAAAAAGCTGCCTTCCTTTTTGTGGGCAAAGCCGCCGACAAGGGGATGTACAACGCCGTGGACAGCTTGGTGCGGGACTATCCCCAGACCGTTTTCTACCGCAAGCGGCTGGAGCGCCCGGAGGTCAAATCCTTGATGGAGCAGTGCAACTGCGTGGTGTGCGCCTCCCGGGATGACCCCATGCCCACCTTCGTCACCGAGGGACTGATCTTCGGCAAGCCCTCCATCGTATCGGAGCACACCGGCACCGCCGGGCTGGTGACCGAAGGCGTGGACGGCTTCCTCTACAAGGACGACGACCCGCAGCAGCTGGCCGACAAGCTGGCCTGGGCCATCGAACACCCGGAGGCGCTGGCCGCCATGCACGGCAGCTGCCGCTGCCTGTACGAGCAGCAGTTCTCCAACGAATCCTATGTCGCCACCCTGACAAGGCTGGTAAAAGAGCTGACGGACGGGGAAGAATCATGAAAAAAACACTGCCGGACAGCTGCACGCTGCCCGGCAGTGCTTTTTCACGGGAGAGGTTTTCCCATTTTATCAAATCCCCCAAATTGCCCAACAAAGTTCCGCTTCCGTTCACAAAGGGCGGCGGGAGATGTGCTATACTGGTTCCAGAATTTCCGGTTGTGAAAGGAGTTTTGTTTCCATGAGCCAAGCCGCCGCGCAGCAACCCTCCCGCAAAAAGACCGTGATCTCTCTGCTGGTGCTGCTGGCACTTACCTGCATCATCGTGTTCACTTTTAAGGACCACTGGGCCGAGATCACTGCGGCGCTGGCACAGCTGTCGGTGTGGCAGGTGCTGGCGGTTCTGGCGGTCGGCCTCAGCTACCCCCTGCTGGAAGGGTGCGTGGCGTGGGTCATCGTGCGCAGCCGTCTGCCGCAGTTCAAGCTGTGGCAGGGGCTGGATGTGGGCTGGTGCGGCACCTTTGGCAACGTGGTCACGCTGGGTGCCGGTGCGGTGCCGGTGCAGCTGTACTACCTGCACCGGGCCGGGCTGCCGCTGGGCCCCGGCGCAGGGTTGATGACGCTGGAATACGTTTTCCACAAGAGCACGGTGCTCCTGTACGCCACCGTGATGCTGCTGTTGCAGCACCGCTGGCTTGCTGCCAACACCACCGGTGTCATGCGGTATCTGCCCATGGCATACGCTGTGGTAGCGGTAATTATCGTGGCGCTGGTGCTGCTGTGCGTCTCGCCGCTGGTGCAGTGCCTCGCCCGCTGGCTGCTGGGCTTTCTGCCCAAGACCGAAAAGTGGCAGCAGCGCCGCGCCGACTGGCTGGAACAGCTGGAGGTGCTGGGCACCGAGAGCCGCCGCCTGCTGGCAGATAAGCCCCGCTGCCTGAAGATTTTTGCCCTGCAGGCGCTCAAGCTGTTCGGGCTGTTCTGCCTGCCCTACCTGTGCATCCGTTTCATGGGGCTTTCCCCGCTGGGCTTCTGGCAGGTGCAGCTGCTCACCAGCCTGATGCTCTTCGTCTCCAATGCCCTGCCCAATGTAGCCGGGATGGGCTCGATCGAGACCGCCTTTCTGCTGGTGTTCGGCAGCTTTCTGGAGCAGGGCGAGGTGATGAGCGTGCTGATGCTCTACCGCATCGCCAGCTATTATGTGGTATTTGCCGCCAGCGCCGTGGGCTTTTTCATCGCCCAGCGGCATCTGGCGCAAATGGAACTGCCAAAGGAGGGGTGAGCAGATGAAAAGCTTCCACATTCCCCGCACCGCTTTATTTTTTATCCTGTTTGCACTGGCAGCTTTTGCGGTGCTGTACCGTCCCATCGACCTGAAGGCGCTGGTGCGCGCCAGCTCGCAGGGCACGCTCCGCACCGAGGAAGTGGCGCATTTTGGCAGCACAAACGACATGGACTATCACCTCCTCTCCATGGACAGCGAAGCGTTCCAACAAACGGCAGAATTGCTTTCCACCGTCTCCTGCCGCAAAAAGCTGAACCAGAACTATTCTGCCTACACCCACGATACCTTCCCGGTGCAGTCGGTCACCGTCAGCTTTTATGACGATGCCGAGAACCAGAAGTTTCTGCTGACGGTGTATTCTGACGGCGTGTGCATCCTGAACAGCGCCTTTGTCAGCGTAAAATACCCCGGCGGCGGCGCAGCGCAGCTGTATGAACAGCTGGCGGGGATGGGGCAGTAAAAACAAAAAACGGGGCGTGCAGGTGGTCAAGCTGCACGTCCCGTTTTTGTTTTCTTTGCGTCGGCTGTGGTACCAAACACAGCCGGTGCCGCGCCGGAAGCAGCAGAGCAAACCGTGCTGCCGCTTCCCGTAGAAAAGAGAAAGGAATGGAGGAATGGAGCGGAGCGCTTGCAGACGCTCCTTTTTTCTGGTGCAACGTGGTTAGAATTAGCTAACCGCCGCTGCGAGAACAGGATACCACAGTCAGTTAGTCTTGTCAACCCTTAATTTGCAAATTTTTTCGCAAAGTTGCCGTGCCGCCGGGGTTTCTGCCGTTTTTCTACATTCTGCCCAAAGAATAGCCTTTCCGCTGGAAGAAAACCCACTTGTTTTCTATTGCTTTTTAAAACGGTTCTTGCTATTATAATAACGCAAGATTTTGTGGGCAGGTTTTTATTTTTGTCTACACCTTGTAGTAAGGGCTGCCGCAGACGGCAGCACAAGACCGTTTCGCCCCCAGAAAACCGCCCAGACAGAGCGGTTTTTCAAAGGCTCATTAGTTAGAAAGCGCTAACTGCGTAATGGAGCAAGGAGGTTCCAATGATCCAGTTTGAACAGTGGGAAGGCTTTGAAGGCCGCATCTGGAAGGAAGAGGTCAATGTGCGTGACTTCATCCAGAAGAACTACACCCCCTATGACGGCGACGAAAGCTTTCTGGCAGGCCCCACCGAGGCTACCGATAAGCTTTGGGGTGCTTTGCAGCAGCTGCAGAAGGCCGAGCGCGCCAAGGGCGGCGTGCTGGATATGGAGACCGAGGTGGTCAGCAGCCTGACCTCCTACGGCCCCGGCTATATTGACGAAAACCTGAAGGATCTGGAGCAGATCGTTGGCTTACAGACCGACAAGCCCCTCAAGCGCGCCTTTATGCCCTACGGCGGCATCAAGATGGCAGAGCAGGCCTGCACCACCTACGGCTACCAGCCCTCTGCCGAGCTGCACAAGATCTTTACCGACTACACCCGCACCCACAATCAGGCCGTGTTCGATGCCTACACCCCGGAGATGAAGAAGGCACGCCACACCCACATCATCACCGGTCTGCCAGACACCTATGGACGCGGCCGCATCGTGGGCGACTACCGCCGCGTTGCCCTGTACGGCATTGACGCCCTGATCCAGTTCAAGCAGGAGGATCTTGCCAACTGCGGCGACGGCACCATGACCGATGACGTCATCCGCCTGCGCGAGGAGATCGCCCGCCAGATCAGCGCCCTGAAGGGCATGAAGAAGATGGCCGAGGCTTACGGCTACGACATCTCCCAGCCCGCCAAGGACGCCAAGGAGGCCTGCCAGTGGCTGTACTTCGGCTATCTGGCCGCCATCAAGACCCAGAACGGCGCCGCCATGAGCGTGGGCCGCATCTCCACCTTCCTTGACATTTATATCCAGCGCGATCTGGACAGGGGCATCCTGACCGAAAGTCAGGCACAGGAGCTCATCGACCACATGGTCATGAAGTTCCGCATGGTCAAGTTTGCCCGCATCCCCAGCTACAACCAGCTGTTCTCCGGCGACCCCGTGTGGGCGACCCTGGAGGTGGGCGGCATCGGCATGGACGGCCGCAGCATGGTCACCAAGAACTGCTACCGCTTCCTGCACACGCTGGAAAACATGGGCCCCGCACCGGAGCCCAACCTGACCGTGCTGTACTCCTCTGCCCTGCCCGAGGCCTTTAAGAAGTACGCCGCCAAGGTGTCCGTCAACACCAGCAGCGTCCAGTACGAGAACGACGATGTGATGAAGCCCGTCTGGGGCGACGATTACTCCATCTGCTGCTGCGTGTCTGCCACCCAGACCGGCAAGGAGATGCAGTTCTTCGGCGCACGCGCCAACCTTGCCAAGTGCCTGCTGTACGCCATCAACGGCGGCGTGGATGAGAAGAGCCACGAGCAGTGCGGCCCCAACTATGCTCCCATCACCAGCGAGTACCTGACCTATGACGAGGTGCTGCCCAAGTATGTGCAGATGCTGGACTGGCTGGCCGGGCTGTACGTCAACGTGCTGAACCTCATCCAGTATATGCACGACAAGTACTACTACGAGGAAGCCGAGATGGCACTCATCGACACCGATGTGCGCCGCACCTTTGCCACCGGCATTGCAGGCTTCTCCCATGTCATCGACTCCCTGAGCGCCATCAAGTACGCCAAGGTGAAGGTGGTGCGCGACGAGAACGGCCTTGCCACCGGCTTTGAGACCGAGGGCGACTTCCCCAAGTACGGCAACGATGACGACCGCGCCGACGAGATCGGCGTGTGGCTGCTCAAGACCTTCCTTGAGATGATCAAGAAGCGCCACACCTACCGCAACTCCGAGGCTACCACCTCCATCCTGACCATCACCTCCAACGTGGTGTACGGCAAGTACACCGGCGCTCTGCCGGATGGCCGCGCCGCCTTCACCCCGTTTGCACCCGGCGCTACCCCCAGCTACGGCGCAGAGCAGAACGGTCTGCTGGCCTCGCTGAACTCCGTGGCAAAGCTGCCCTACCACTGGGCGCTGGACGGCATCTCCAACACCCAGACCATCAACCCCGAGGCACTGGGTCACAGCGAGGGCGAGCGCGTGGAGAATCTGGTGCAGGTGCTGGATGGCTACTTCGATCAGGGCGCACACCACCTGAACGTGAATGTCTTTGGCAAGGAGAAGCTGCTGGATGCCATGGAGCACCCTGAGAAGGAAGAGTACGCCAACTTCACCATCCGCGTTTCCGGCTACGCTGTCAAGTTCATCGACCTGACCCGCGAGCAGCAGCTGGACGTGCTGGCACGCACCTGCCATGGCGTCCTGTAAGGCCCTTGGGTACGTCCACTCGCTGGAATCCTTCGGCTCGGTGGACGGCCCCGGCGTGCGCTTTGTGGTGTTTTTGCAGGGGTGTGCCCTGCGGTGCAAGTACTGCCACAACCCCGAAACATGGGCAGAGGGCGGCGAGGCGTGGACGGCAGAAGCGCTGTTCCAGCGGGTATACCGCTACCGCAACTACTGGGGCAAAAAGGGCGGCATCACGGTCAGCGGCGGCGAGCCGCTGCGGCAGATGGACTTTCTGACCGAGTTCTTCACGCTGGCACGCGCCAAGGGCGTGCACACGGCGCTGGACACCGCCGGGCAGCCCTTCCGCCCGGACGACCCGGCGTATCTGGCGGCATTTGACCGCCTGATGGCTAACACCAGTCTGGTGATTTTAGACCTCAAGGAGATCGACCCGGAGCGCCACCGGCAGCTCACCGGCAAGGACAACGCCAATATCCTTGCCATGGCGCGGCACATCTCCGACCTCGGCATCCCGCTGTGGGTGCGGCACGTCCTTGTGCCCGGGCTGACCGATGACGAGGAAGGGCTGCGCAAAACAGCAGACTTTATCCGCAGCCTGAAAACGGTGCAGCGGGTGGAGGTGCTGCCCTACCACACCTTGGGGCTGTTCAAGTGGCAGAAGCTGGGCATCCCCTATCCCCTGCCGGACGCAGTACCGCCCACGGCAGAGCAGGTAAAGCGCGCAGAGGATCTGCTGGAAGTAAGCCGGTATCCCGGGTAAAGAGGAAAGCATCTTTTTGATTTGAAATTCAGCCAAGCCGGTAGGCTTGGCTGAATTTCATTTTCACAGGTTTGTTCTGCCTTGACTTCCCTGCACCGCACCGCTATAATAAAGGGGTAAAAGGATAAATGCGTTTATCCGGGCAGAGTAGCGCCGCACACCGTCTGCGCAGAGAGAACAGGCCACTGGCTGGAAGCCTGTTTGCAGACCGCTGCGCAAAGTGCGCCCGGACAGCACGCGGCGGGAACCCCGTGGGGAAGTATCGCCGTGCGGTGCGCCGCCGTTACCGGCTTTGAGCGACAAACAGAAGTGGAACCGCGATTTTGATTTTAAAACCGCCTTCGGAGCTGTGCCTTGTGCACCGCTCCGGGGGCGTTTTGTTTTGCGGCTTCTGTTTGGAACAAAAAGGAGAATTGACCATGCAGATCTTCAACACCCTGACCCGACAGAAGGAAGAATTTGTGCCGCAGGTGCCCGGCGAGTACCGCATCTACGTCTGCGGCCCCACCGTGTACAACTATATCCACATTGGCAACGCACGCCCGCTGATCGTGTTCGATACCCTGCGCCGCTATCTGGAATACCGGGGCAACAAGGTGATCTACGTTTCCAACATCACCGATATCGATGATAAGCTCATCAAGAAGGGGCAGGAAGAGGGCACCTCCATGAAGGAGGTGGCGCAGCGCTTTGAGGCCGAGTACCTGAAGGATGCCGCCGGTCTGAACTGTGAAAAGCCCACCGTGCAGCCCCGCGCTACCGAGCATATCCCCCAGATTTTGGATATCGTCAAGGATCTGATCGACTCCGGCCACGCCTACGTTGCCAAGAACGGCGATGTGTACTTCCGGGTGAAGAGCGACCCCGGCTACGGCAAGCTGAGCCACCTGAATCTGGACGATCTGGAGAGCGGCAACCGCGAGCTGCGCAGCCGCATGGAGGACGATTTGAAGGAAGACCCCGCCGACTTTGCCATCTGGAAGGCTGCAAAGCCCGGTGAGCCCGCATGGGAAAGTCCCTACGGCATGGGCCGCCCGGGCTGGCACATTGAGTGCAGCGCCATGAGCCGCACCCATCTGGGCAAGACCATCGACCTGCACTGCGGCGGTCAGGATCTGATCTTCCCCCACCACGAAAACGAGATCGCCCAGAGCGAGTGCGCCAACGGCTGCGAGTTTGCCCGCTACTGGATGCACAACGGCTTCATCAACGTGGACAATCAGAAGATGTCCAAGAGCCTGCACAACTTCTTTACCGTGCGGGATGTGGCAAACCTCTACGGCTACGAGCCCATCCGCTACTTCATGCTGACCGCCGGCTACCGCATGCCCCTGAACTACACCGTGGATCTCATCGAGAGCTGCAAGAACAGTCTGGAGCGCCTGTACACCTGCCGCGAGAATCTGGACTTTGCCCTGAGCAAGACCGACTTCGGCACCGACGAGACACTGAAGGAAAAGGCCGCCGAGGCACGCACCAAGTTCTGCACCGCCATGGACGATGACCTGAACACCCCGGATGCACTGGCCTCCGTGTTCGATCTGGTCAAGGAGATCAACACCCTGTCTGCAACTTCCAGCAAGGCTGCACTGGAGACCGCTGCCGCCGCCTTTGACGAGATCACCGGTGTGCTGGGTCTGCTGTACAACCGCAAGAAGGACGAGGTGCCCGCCGAGGTGACCGCGCTGGTAGAGAAGCGCGCTGCCGCCAAAAAGGCCAAGGACTGGGCCACCGCTGATGCCATCCGCGCACAGCTGACCGAACTGGGCTGGGCTGTCAAGGACACCGCACAGGGTCCCCAGCTGAGCAAGCTGTAACACCTTAGTAGTATAAAAGGGGTTCGGAAACGCCGTAGGCGTTTCCGAACCCCTTTTTTCACGGGAGAATGCAGGCGAAAACGGCAAAAGCCCCGCAGGGCGGTATGCTCTGCGGGGCTTTTGTCCATAGGAAAGGAGGCGTAATAAAGAAAGGACGGATTAGAAATCCACCTCAGTATCGTAGTAGCAGCACTTGAGCAGCTTCTCCATCTCCTCCTGACTGGGCTGGCGGGGGTTGGAGCCGGTGCAGGCGTCGGCGATGGCGTTCTTGGCAATCTCGGGCAGACGCTCCAGGAACACATTCTCCGGCACAAAGCCCTGCTCAGTGGGGTAGGAGTCCGGGCCGTAGTGCTGGATGCAGTGGGGGATGTTCAGCGCGTCGTTCATGCCGCGCAGGTACTCGATGAGCAGCTTGACCTTTTCGTCATCGTTTGCGCCGCCCAGCTTCATCTCGTCTGCGATGACGCCGTAGCGCTTCTTGGCCTCCGGGTCCTTGGCGTTGAAGGCGATGACCTTGGGCAGGTACATGGCGTTGGCCGCACCGTGGATGATGTGTGCGCCGTAGTCTGCAAAGGCAGCGCCGGTCTTGTGTGCCATGGAGTGCACGATGCCCAGCAGTGCGTTGGAGAAGGCCATACCGGCAAGGCACTGGGCGTTATGCATGGAGTCGCGCTTGGACATATCGCCGTTGTAGCTGTCCACCAGATCGCCCTGAATCATGCGGATGGCGAAGATGGCCAGCGGGTCGGTGTAGTCACAGTGTGCGGTGGAAACGTAAGCCTCCACGGCATGGGTCATGGCGTCCATACCGGTGTGGGCAACCAGCTTTTTGGGCATGGTCTCAGCCAGATCGGGGTCCACGATGGCCACGTCCGGGGTGATCTCAAAGTCCGCGATGGGGTACTTGATGCCCTTCTGGTAGTCGGTGATGATGGAGAAGGCGGTCACCTCGGTAGCAGTGCCGGAGGTGGAGGAAATGGCGCAGAAGTGTGCCTTGCGGCGCAGCGGCGGGATGCCGAACACCTTGCACATCTCCTCAAAGGTGATCTCGGGGTATTCGTACTTGATCCACATGGCCTTGGCTGCATCGATGGGAGAGCCGCCGCCCATGGCAATGATCCAGTCGGGCTCAAACTTCAGCATGGCCTCGGCACCGCGCATGACTGTCTCCACGGAAGGATCGGGTTCGATGCCCTCGAACAGCTCCACTTCCATGCCGGCTTCCTTCAGGTACTCCACGGCACGATCCAGGAAGCCGAAACGCTTCATGGAGCCGCCGCCGACACAGATCATTGCCTTTTTTCCGGTGAAGGACTTCAGCGCTTCCAGAGCGCCCTTGCCATGGTACAGATCACGGGGCAGAGTAAAACGAGCCATAATACAAAACCTCCAAAAATAGTACGGCACACGCAGCGCTGTACCGCAGTTCATCATTATGTTAATTATATAACAATTTGGAGATGGCTTCAATTGACGTACCGGGAGAAAAAGTCGTTCTATTTTGGGCGGTTTCCACAAGCAGTAGGATGCAACAAGCCCCCTGCCCTGAAAAAAGCGCAAAAAAACACCCCGAAGTCCTAAGACTTCGAGGTGCTTGCCTTTGGAGCTGCTATCCAGATTCGAACTGGAGACCTCATCCTTACCAAGGATGCGCTCTACCAACTGAGCTATAGCAGCAAATGGCGACCCGGATCGGGCTCGAACCGACGACCCCCAGCGTGACAGGCTGGTGCTCTAACCAACTGAGCTACCGGGCCATGATCGCTCAAGTTCGTGCGGCATCTTACCGCGGGAACGTACTCTATTATATCGGAAAGTCGGTCTGTTGTCAAGCACAAATTTGCGGAAAATGCAATTTTTTGCAAAAGCGGGTAAAGGTGGGCTGTTTGGGACGCTGAGACGATTTTAAATGGCTTCCGCTTCGCTCTAGCCATCTTCAGCGGAAAAAATATTTTAAATTTCGCGTTTGTCGCGCTCTGCGGAGCGCTCCAAACGCTATTTTCACGGGAGGGGTCATAGAGTGAAACGGCAGAGGGAGTAAAAACAAAACGCACAAGTTCCGAAGAACCTGTGCGTCATGGCAGGGGTAGTAAGTTTCGAACTCACGGCACGCGGTTTTGGAGACCGCTGCTCTACCAGCTGAGCTATACCCCTATATACATTCGCTGAATGCTTGATTATTATAGCCGATGCAACGGGGAATGTCAAGCCTTATTTTTACTTATTCTCATTTTTCGCGCCGCCGCAGCTGCAGCAGCTCTCCTGCGCGGCGGAATCCGGCGCAGGCAGCTGGCTTGCCAGCTGTTCCAGCGTAACGCTGTCGATATACTGGTTGATCACCTCGTCCAGCCCCGCCCAGAACGGCAGGGTGAAGCACTGCTCGGACATGGGGCATTCGTTGGTCACGCTGCCAAGGCACGGAATGGGCGCTACGCTGCCCTCGATGGCGCGCAGGATCTCGCCGGCGGTGTAGTCGGCGGGGTCTTTCGTCAGCCGGTAGCCGCCCTGACTGCCCCGCTCGCTCTTGACCAGCCCCACCCGCGCCAGCGGGGTGACGATCTGTTCCAGATATTTCAGGCTCAGGTTCTGCCGCTCACTGATCTCCTTCAGGCTGACGGTGGTGCCCGGCGCATAGCGCGCCAGCTCCGCCATCAGGCGCAGGGCGTAGCGGCTCTTGGTGGAAAATTTCATGGTAGTCCTCTCCTTGTTGCAGTTTATAGTATAGCACGTTACTCGGATTTTGCAAAGGAGAAACCTCTTGTGCAAACAAAAAAGGTCTGTTATCATAGGATGGAACAGAACCTATCTTTGAGGAGTGAGAGTATGACAGAAAAGATCACCGCCGCAGACGCCATCCGTCTGCTGGATACCGGCAAGGCTGTCGCAGTGGATGTGCGCGAGCCGGACGAATACGCCGTAGGGCACATCCCGGGGGCAAAGCTGCTGCCGCTGGGGCAGGTCATCGACCGCGCCGCCGAGGTGCTGCCGGACAAAAACGCCCTGTGGCTGGTGTACTGCCGCACCGGACGCCGCAGCGCCGACGCTGTGCAGAAGCTGGAAGCCCTTGGCTACACCCACCTGCGGGACCTTGGCGGCATTTTAAGCTGGCCCTACGAGATCGAGGGCGATTTTGAGGGGCATTTTTAAGGTTATATACTTTATAAGAAGCACAAACCCATACCAGAAAGGAAACCATGCCATGTCGTTCCATGCAAAAGAGTTCGCGGGCAGCCACTGCGGCTGCCGTTACCAGCAGGATTACCGCCCTACTTTAGGGCGGGACGGCAAAAAGGAATCCGGCACGCTGGAGGTCATCAAGTTCTACTACGATGGCGCCATCCGCTTTGAGCAGCACTGCTACGGCGAGGCTGCCACCTTTGTGTTCGGCGTATGGGCGTCCGGCATGGATGAGGACGGCACGCTGAACTGGGTACTGCCGGACCGCCGCAAGAGCTATTACGACGAAAGCTATCTGCCCAAAAAGCTGGACCGGGTGGACGAAGCCGGAAACCTGTACTTTGACGGCGGCATCTTCCCGTGGAAGCTGGCGGACGACTTTGCCGAGGATAAGCGCTGGGGCTACCCCAAGTGGAAGGTGGCGCTGGGTAAGCTGACCGGAAAGGGCAAAAAAGGTGACTGAATCACGAAAATCCAGTATTCATATTGACATACTAGGGAATGATATGGTATAACTTATCCGTTGAAAGGATTCCGCATCTGCACAGGGCATTCAAGGCTCCCGCAGACGCGTTCAATAAGAAAGGATCATTCCTATGGAAAACATGGAAAAAGTGGTTTATCTGGATAATGCTGCCACCACTCCCTGTGCTCCCGAGGCACTGGAAATGATGGTCAAAGCCCTGAGCGGTGCCTGCGGCAACCCCAGCAGCCATTACAGCATCGGCTATGAGGCAAAGGAATTCGTGGACACCGGCCGTGCGCAGGTGGCAAAGGCCATCAATGCAAGTCCGGCTGAGCTCTTCTTTACCAGCTGCGGCTCCGAGGCCGACAACTGGGCGGTAAAGGGCACCGCCTTTACCAAGGCACGCCAGAACAAAAAGCACCTCATCACCAGCGCTTTTGAGCATCATGCCATCATGCACAGCATGGCTGCACTGGAGCGCATGGGCTTTGAGGTGACCTATATCCGTCCCACCTCCGAGGGCTACATCCGCCCCGAGGACGTGGAGGCTGCCATCCGTCCCGACACCGCACTGGTCAGCATCATGATGGCCAACAACGAGATCGGCACCATCCAGCCCATCAAGGAGATCGCCGAGGTCGCTCACAAGCACGGTGTCTGGATGCACACCGATGCGGTGCAGGCTGTGGGTGCCATCCCCGTGGATGTGAAGGAGCTGGGCGTGGATATGCTGTCCATGAGCGCCCACAAGTTCAATGGCCCCAAGGGCATGGGTGCACTGTACTGCCGTAAGGGCGTATGGCCCCAGAACTTGATCGATGGTGGCAGTCAGGAGGCCCGCCACCGTGCAGGCACCGAGAACGTGGCCGGCATTGCTGCCATGGGCAAGGCACTGGAGATCGCCACGGCGCATCTGGATGAGCGCATGGCCCACGAGAGCGAGCTGCGCGATTACGTCATCGACCGCATCCTCAAGAACATCCCGGAAGCCCGCCTGAACGGCGGCCGCAGCCCCCGTCTGCCCAACAATGTGAACATCAGCTTCCCGGGTCTGGAGGGCGAGACCATTCTGCTGGATCTGGATATGCACGGCATCTGCGCCTCTACCGGCTCTGCCTGCAACTCCGACAGTCTGGACCCCAGCCATGTGCTGCTGAGCATCGGCCTGCCGGAGGAGATCGGCCACGGTTCCATGCGGTTCACCTTTGGCCCGCAGAACACCATGGAAGAAGCAAAATATCTGTGTGACGTGCTGGAGGAGGTCATTCCCCGCCGCCGCGCTATGAGTTGTATGTGGCTGCAGGGTCAGAACAAGGCCCGCCAGTTCAGCCTGAAGGGAGAACAGTAATTATGGCAAGTATGTATAGTGCCAAGGTCATGGAGCATTTCGCAAATCCGCACAACGTAGGTGAGCTGCCCGATGCAAACGGCGTGGGTGAAGTGGGCAATCCCAAGTGCGGCGACATCATGCGCATGTACCTGAAGATTGAGAACAATGTGATCGTGGACGTCAAGTTCCTCACCTTTGGCTGCGGCGCAGCTATTGCCACCAGCAGCATGGCCACCGACCTGATCAAGGGCAAGACCGTGGACGAGGCGCTGAAGCTGACCAACAAGGCCGTTGTGGAGGCTCTGGAGGGTCTGCCCCCGGTCAAGGTGCACTGCTCTGTTCTGGCCGAGCAGGCCGTCAAGGCTGCTCTGTCCGACTACTACCGCCGTCAGGGCATCGACCCGGAGCCCATCGTGGGCAAACTGGAAGAGGACTGTGAGCACTGCGAGAGCTGCGGCAACTGATCCTGACAGTATCATAAGCAAAAAAGAGGACACCGCTTCGTGCGGTGTCCTTTTTTGCGTCCCCACTTGTGAGAAAAGGGGTTCAGAAACGCCCGCAGGCGTTTCTGAACCCCAAAAAATCAAATCGTTTTCCTCGCCTTACACCCCGCCGTGGCGGCGCTGCTCGGCGGCAAGTTCCTGCTGCAAAGCGGCCTTGCGGTGATCCAGCAGCAGATCCTTGTTGTACTTGAAGTACCGTTCGCAGCCGTTCTCGGTGAGGAACTGGTGGGAGGCGGGGTTCACCGTAAGTTCGGTGACGAACACCACCATCTCCTGACTTTCCGCAAAGGCCTGCTCCATAAAGTCGAAGGCGGCTTCCAGCGCAGCGGCGGCGGTCTTTTGGGCGGCTTCGCGCTGGTCTGCCAGTGCGCCGAACTGACCGCGCAGCAGGTCGAAGGCCTCCTGTGTACCGGCGGCGTTGGCGCGGCGCAGCTCCCCTTCCCACTGGTGCAGCGCGGCCTGCACCTGCAGACGGTTGGTCAGTTCTGCCTTGCCCAGCAGCCCGGCATCGCGCTTTTGCTGGGTCTCGGCTTCGTAGTCCTTGATCTGCTGGCTGAACAGCTCTGCGGAGCCGTCCGGGATATCCTCCGGCAGGGCAGCCAGCGCCTTTTTGGTCTCCCGCAAAAAGGCGTAGCAGGCATCGGCCACGGCATCCGCCTGCAAAGAGGCGGTAAAACGGGTGTCCAGCCCGGCCAGCAGCAGACTGACAAGGCTAAGCCGCTCGTCAAAGGGAGCCTGCAGCAGCCGTGCGAACACGGCGGGCTTTGCCTGCCCGGCAAGAATTTCCTCCACGCCGTAGTCGTCCCGGTACTTGTAGTACAGATCCAGATAGGCCGAGAAGTCCTCGGCGATCTTCGGGTGCTGGATATACTCCCGGATCAGTTCCTCGTCCGCCTGCAAGCCCAGTGCTTCGTAGGTGTCCAGCAGGTTGGAAAGATCCTCCCAGCCGCGGGCGGTGACGAACTGGGTGCCGTCCACGTCCGCGTTGATCTGGTAGAAGTTCTGGGGATGCAGTTCCAGATAACTCAGGATGGCACTGTGGATATGCGCAGCACGGGCGTAGTCCTTCCACACCGGCAGGTCGGGCTCGATATCCATGCGGCGCACGCGGTCAAGGGTTACGATGTCAAAATCCCGGACGGATTTATTGTATTCCGGTGGGTTGCCTGCCGCCACGATGACCCAGCCCGCAGGCACGGCCTGATTGCCAAAGGTCTTGCACTGCAAAAATTGCAACATGGTGGGGGCCAACGTCTCGGACACGCAGTTGATCTCGTCGATGAACAGAATGCCCTCCGAAAGGCCGGTGGCCTCCATTTTAGCGTAGATGCTGGCAATGATCTCGCTCATGGTGTATTCGGTCACCGATACGTCCTTATCGCCGTAGTGGCGCTGCCGGATAAAGGGCAGACCCACGGCGCTCTGGCGGGTGTGGTGGGTGATGGTGTAGGCCACCAGTGCCACCCCGCACTCCCGGGCCACCTGCTCCATCACCTGCGTTTTGCCAATACCCGGAGGGCCCATCAGCAGGATGGGGCGCTGCCGGATGGCGGGAATGGCGTATTCGCCCAGCGCATCCTTGGCAAGGTAAGCTTTTACGGTATGCTCGATTTCTTCTTTGGCACGTTTGATATTCATAATGGTTCCCCCTCTTGTCAGGAGTTGTTCAGCTCGCGGTACAGGTCGTCCTCCTCGGCCAGAGCGTCCGCAAGGGCGCTGGCCGGGCGGGCTGCCGCACCGGTAAATTCTTCTTCGTCCAGTACCACCTTCATCGCCCACGGCGGCACATTGGCATCATCGAACCGCTCCCCCAAAAACAGAAAGGCGGTATCGTAGCCGGGACGCCGCGCCGGGTAGGTGCCCATGCCGTCGGTGAAGTACAGCAGGCCGCGCAGGTTCGAAAACTTCTTTTCGGCGCAAAGCTGATCCACATATGCAAAGGCCGGGCGGAAATCCGTTCCGCCGCCGCCCCGCAGCTCAAAGTGGTTCATGGCGTGGATGAGCTCGTCCTCGTTGCGGATGAGGATATCCTGCCGCACGGCGTTGTCGGCCTGAATGAGGTGCAGATTCATGCGGTGGAAAAAGTTTTCCCGCCCTTTCAGCAGGGTGTAGGTCTCGGCCAGAAAGGCGCGCACCAGCTCGCCGGAGGTAGAGTAGCTGGTATCAATGACCAATGCCAGCTCCTCGATCTTTTTGCTTTCCCGGCTTTCCAGCGGCTCGATCAGGGGCAGGTTGCCGTACACCGAAAGGCCGTAGGTGTAGAAGTTCAGATCGAACTCGTCCGGGTCCAGTTTTACCTCCTCGCGCAGGACGCAGAACCGGCGCAGAAAGTCCTTGTAGCTGCGGCGGCTGCGGTTGGCGGCCTTCACCTGCTGCTTCAAGGCATCGGTGCCCTCGCCCGCCTCTTTATCCCGCAGATCCAGCTCGGTCTGCATCCGCTCCCCGATCTTCTGCCACGTTTTCTGCGGCAGAGGGGTGGGCATCTGCTGGGGCTGCTCCGGGGCATCCTTCGGCCACAGGCGGTGGTCGTCGGTGACAAATTCCCGCTCCAGCTGCCGCAGCACGCCGGGCGTCTGCCGGGTGAGCCAACGGTACACCGGCGCTGCCGCCACCACCTTTTCCTCAGCGGTGATCTGCCGGTAGGCATTCTGCCGCACATAGGTGAGCGGACGCATCACGCTTTTGCGCTGTAAGCTGTCAATGACGTTTTCCACCGCGATATCGCACGCAAGGCTCCACAGCTGCGGCTCCCGGCGGCCTTTCAGCCACAAATGCCGGAATATGCAGTGGAAGATGGTGTGCAGATACAACCGGTTGAGATATTTCGGGTTCTCCTGATAAAGCTGCAGCAGGCGCTGCGGCTGATAATACAGGGTCTGTCCGTCCGTAGCCAGCACCCGGCAGCGCTCGTCCGGGGCGGGGTTCAGGGCGCTGAGTGCCATATCCAGAAACCGGAAGTCCAGATACAGCCCGCTGCGCACCACCGCCAGCACCTCGCCACCCATGCGTGCCTGCCACTCCTCGTGGGTCTCCGGCCGCTGGGATTGGAAGGGCTTGCGGGGGTCGAAAAATTTTTCTTTTGGCAACGTGTGGTCACCTCTCAAAAATCAAAATCGTACCGCTGCTTTTTGGACTGGGGGGCATATTTTTTGTGCTCCGCATCTGCCAACAGGGCGGCAGCAGCGGCGTTCTCTGCCTTGGCGGCAAGGGCGGCGGCAGATGCAAAAGCGGCTTTATCCAGCACGTCCAACGCCAGCAGGGCGCGGATGCTGTCGGTATCCTGTGCCTTTAAAAGGCGGGCGAACACCCGGTCGGTGTTGGCTGCCAGAAACGCCCGGTAGTGCCCGGCGGCAGCTTCGGTCAGCTGCCACGGATACCGCAGGCGGCCAAAGCAGAGCATGGCCATAATGGCGGCGTCATCGGCATCGTGCCCCTGCGGGAAGATGGCGTCATATTCTGCGGGGAGGAATTTATTGTCGAGAAAACACTGTCTGTAATGGTATCCCTGCCCGGAAAAGGTGTGCAGCAGGATGTGGGCGGGGGTCTCCTCGATATCCTCCCAGTAGGCGGGGTACCACAGCGCCGCCAGCGGCGCGGGGGCATCGGCGGGCCAGAACTGCGCCTGCACGGCCTCGGTGATGTTGTTCACCAGCGCAAACAGCCCGGTGGGCTGCTCCGGTGCGGCCTGCACCCGCAGGGTCTCCAGCGCAAAGCAGTTCAAAAACACATCGCTGCCCACGGTAAGTCCCCCGCTGCCCACCGTGAGCAGGCGCAGGCTGCGGCAGTTGTAAAAGGCGCAGCTGCCGATGACCTGTACGCTGTCCGGCAGGGTGGCTTCTTCCAGAAAGCTGCCGCACACCGGGTGCAGTTTCTCTTCGTCCGCGGCCGGGGCGTCAAGGTCAAAATCGTACCGGCGGGCGGGCTTTTGCCCCACCGCCTGCCCGAACGCCCGGGTCAGCCGCACCGTACCGTCTGCGCTTACTGCGTAGCGGCAGAGGGCATCCGCCGCAGGCAGGCTGCGGGGCTTTTCCGAGAAGCAGTAGTCGCCCAGCTCGGTCAGGGCAAGGCTGCCGCCCGCCGGGGCGGGCAGAGTGCCCGGCAGCGCCACGCAGGGCGCTGTGCCGTACACCCGCACCAGCCGTGCCGTCTGTGCCGAAAGGGGCAAGATATCCAATATCAGTTCGTTTGCCTGTTCCACCATGCTGCGACCTCGTTTTTCTGCATTCATTCAGCTTTCAGTATACCGCGAACAGGGGGTGATTGTCTAGTGCAGAGAAAGATTTGAACGGGTCTGTGCAACGGGGCGCGGCACCCGGCGGCTCTGCCGGTGCTCCCCTTTTTGTCACAACCTTGTTCAAGTCCTCTGTTCTTCCGGTGCTGTTAAACGGAATTGCGGGATAAAACAAAAAAGACAGCTATCAAAAGCTGTCTTTTTTGTGGTGCAGTAAAGCAATCCAAATCCGAACCATTTTCCTTTGATGCGGCTTGGGCCGCTTCCTCAAACGTGATGGTCTGTGTACCTTCTTTATAGTTAAAGGTTATCAAAACCTTATCATCGTACAGATAAATCGAATTGATGAACGTATCCACCAACGCTTGCCTCTGGTCTTTCAGGCTCATGTCCAGTTTACGGAAGCGCATCAGCCAGAAACGGATAAATTCCTCTTTGATTTTTGGCTTTGCCAGCTTTTCTTCCGCAATGCGGGCTTCAAGCTCACGCTTGGTTTCTTCGAGCTGTTCCAACCGTTCCTTGGTGGAACTGGTGAGGATTCCGGCTTGAATTGCGTTGAGCATATTCTGGATACCCGATTCTGCATCCCGGAGCTGTTTCTCATAGAGAGGAAGGTTGGTGTTCTCTCGGTCTTGCAGCTCCATGACCTTGGCGATAATGGATTCCATGGCGGCATCGTCCCGGACAAGCTGCATGGTCTGGTTCACCACCAGATCTTCCAGCCACTGTTTGCGGACAGTTTTCTTCTTGCAGCCCTTCTTCTTTTTGGCCGTGGCACATTTATAGTAGCGGTGGACTTCTCCCGTCCGGCTTGTGCCGCTTTCGCCAAACATCAGCGCACCGCAGCAACCACAGTGCAGCTTGGTTGTCAGCAGGTAATCGTCCTCTGCCTTTCTTCGGGCAGGGGCTTTCTTGTTTTTGGCAATCTTTTCCTGCACATCATCGAACAGTTCCAGCGGCACGATGGGCGGAATCGCATCCGGCACGACCACATCCCGGAATTTCAGTTCTCCGATATAACGCCGGTTTTTGAGCATGTGCTCCACGCTGTTGTAAGTAAATTCGCCTCCGACCGGGTTCTTGATGCCGTTTTCATTCAGCCAGTCCCGAATCTCTTTCATCGTGAGGCCATCCCGATACTTCGTGAACGATTCCAGCACGAAAGGGGAGGCAAGCGGGTCGATGTGAAATTTCCGCTCGGAATCCAGCGTATATCCAAACGTTCCACGACCACCGTTGCAGCGGCCTTTCAGGATGTTCTCTGTCTGTCCACGGACAACCTTTTCGGCAAGGTCGGCAGAGTAGTATTCTGCATAGCCCTCCAGAACCGATTCCAGAATGATACCCTCTGGCCCCTCGGAGATGATCTCCGTAGCCGACATGAGCTTGACACCGTTCTTCTTCAGCTGGGTCTTATACCGGGCACTGTCGTAGCGATTCCGGGCAAAGCGGTCAAGTTTCCAGACCAGAACAATATCAAACAGCTTCTTGTCGCTGTCCTTTATCATCTGTTGGAATTGAGGGCGATTATCCGTCTTGGCAGAGATGGCGCGGTCAATGTAGTGCTTGACGATAGTGATGTCATTCTTTTCGGCATAGGCCGTGCATTCACGAATCTGGCCTTCGATGGATTCTTCGCGCTGGTTATCACTGGAATAGCGGGCGTAGATCACAGCGGTCATGGCAAGCACCTCTCTTTACACGTCATTGAACGGTGGAGCGTTCTTTCAAAGCACTGTTTCGTATAATGTATATACCATGTTTTGATGGAGAAATCAAGAGTTTTTATTATCTTCAGTTTTTCTTTTTGAACAATTGACCCAACAGCCACCCCTCTCGTTGAAATGAGGTGACTGTTGGGCCGACTTGCTCGGATTCCTTTATTCTTCGTTTAGCTGGACGATGGTATTATAAAAGATTTTGTTTGGAATAACGACTTGAAGAACACCCTTTTTCAAAAGTGCTTCTATGCGTTTCATGACATACCAGTCACTTACCGGAGCAGAAATCGCTTTTAATACGTCTGCGGTAAGTTCACCAACCGAAATAGGAATTCTCGATACTAAACTAATAATTCTCTGGTCGAAATAATCTATGTTAACGCTTTTAACATCGTTCGCATGCCAAATACGCATGGAGGTGTTTTCGTTTAATAGCTTTCCCCATCTTTTGGCATACTCAGTAATAGTTTCTTCCGTCAAATACTTTTGTGAGATCTTATCGGTTTTCCCTTCCATAAATTCTTTCAGACCTTCTCTGGATGCAAGCAAAATTCTATTTGTACCATACTTTGCTGCATAGTAACAAATATAATAAATGCCGCACCAACAATCGGCAGAACTCCTGACCCAAACACGCAGTGGCTTATGATTTATCATATCACATTGAACCGCATTCGCTGTACCATGATATTTCGACCACAGTTGTCTAGCTTCAATTTGGCTGTCAGGATAATATTCTGAAAGGCAATTCACGAATTGTTTGCAACGATATTCTGAATCGCAAGCATATTGAAGTTCTCCCATTGATAACATAAACGGAAACAACTTTACACTTTCGACGATGCCTAAAGCTGCTAACATATTGACATCACTGGGTTCAAAAACAATTTCATCCATAGCTGGTCAAAATCATAATTTCGGGATGGTAACTTGTGTAGTTGCACTCCAATAGATTGGTTTGCTTGAGCCAACCACTCCAAAATAACACCCAACGCTGCAATCAAGATAAGTTCCAACATCATAGAAGTCATATGTATAGGTTGTATTATATATACTTTGTTCTGGAACTAGTGCTGTCGTTGAAAATGGGCAGCTTCGTTCGATGTTATCGGAATAGCTCGTGTAGTAATCCGTTCCTGAAACATTTTTTATTAAATCCGGGCCAATACCGACGGTAGTTCCACTCATATAAAAGCCCAATCCATTGGCCTTTGTATAAAGAACTCTCCATGTTCCATCAATATACGATACAACTCTTGAGCCGTCTGTATTAGAAACAGGAATGCGCATTGGAACCTCGGCCAAAACATAAAATCCGAGATTCTCTTGTTCTTGCACAGAAAGATTGAGAAGTTCTTCTATCGAATAATCATCGATCTTTCTCTTATTTCCAGTTGCAAATGCTGGCTGAATGGTCAGGAGAAATAAAACCGTGACCAATAGAATGGAAATCAGCCGTTTGATTTTGTTAGTCATAGTATACTGCCTCCTAATTTATTTTTTTTCTTCACTCAATACACTAAAGCTCCATTGGAATCACCTTCATTAAATTTTCCCCTTCAGGTGTATACTCCTCGGCAAATAAATGTGAACCATACAAATGCTGAAACTACTAGAATACTGCTGGAATAGAAAATATTGTGACCTTACACTGCTTTGGGTGATTACTTTGCTTTCCTTCATTGAATAGCTAGAACAACAGCTACTATCAAGAACAAAGTTGAAAGCCCAAGCTGAACCCATGCAATTTTTTCGTTTTCGGCATTGTTACAGCCTTTGGAGGATACTGCCACTTGGATATAATGCACTGCTACGATTCCATATGAGAAAAACAAAGAAGCCCAAGCATAAGGTACTGCGCTTTTATCTGTCAATCGGACAAGATTACTAGTCCATACTGAAATGCAGCCCCAAAGGGCAAAAGGAGCAATAAGAAAAAAGTTGCTTTTGCCTTTTTTCATTCTTAGCCTCCCACAGCTTGATGGTACGATTTTGTAGTATCCATAAGGTGTCCACCGGAATCATACGAATACAAAATATCATGATAGCAATGGGTATAGTAGCTATTATCATATGCGAAATGGACTTCATACAGCGATTGATTTATAACAACTTTCGATGGAGAAGTAGCTAGAACCACACTAACCAAAAAGGATCCAACCGTAACAGCAGTGCTTCCCGGCAAGTGCAACCCAGTAATTAAAAGGCTTGCTGCAGTTTCAACTCCACCAATCTCAATTTGCGCAATCGCCGTATTGTCAATTGTATAGCTGAGATTTGATACAAATATATGCTTATACTGTGATCCTGTAACATCACTTCCAACAGTGGCTCCCCTTGTTTGAGGCATAGATTTTGAAGTTGCTAATTTCAAAAAGACATCATAGCTTTGATTGGTCAATTTGCTTTTTTTCGTTTTTTGGGCTTTCGTATAGACAAGTTCACCTGTACCATCTTCTTTAACGCTCCGGTTCAAGGTAACATTTTGTCCATCAATATCAGTAAAGCGAGTTACTTCAATGATCGTATTTTTATCTATTTTGTAGGACACTTGCACAGTTCTTGCAACAGTAGCCACCAAATTTTCACGGTCGCTTTTAGAAATAATTTTTGTTTTACTGATTGCACTGTCTGCAAAAGCCGTTGTCATTGGCAAATTTTGTAAAGCGGCTACTGTTATGCCTAAACATAAAGTTTTCAAGAATTCTCTTCGAGATACATCTTTCATATTCTATCACCTCACATCGTTTTTGATATAATGTCTATCATATGAGTTTAGTTGCGATCAAGCGATT
The DNA here is from genome assembly GCF_003324185.1 of Faecalibacterium prausnitzii. Classification (GTDB taxonomy): domain Bacteria; phylum Bacillota; class Clostridia; order Oscillospirales; family Ruminococcaceae; genus Faecalibacterium; species Faecalibacterium prausnitzii. The sequence continues at coordinate 14,803 of NZ_PXUP01000013.1, read as the reverse complement.
CAGGGACATCCGGCTGATACGCTGTAAAGCAGCAGGTGCTATTCACACTTAAGACTGCAATCGCCATTGCAAAAGCACATGTAATTTTACTCAGGAAAAAAATCAGTTTTTGTGAATTCTGTTTCATATTGTCCTCCACATTACATAGAATACGTTACATCGACTTCATTGTTTGTTCCGCGAGGAGTTCCCTTCAGCCAGCAAGTATGAGAAGCAATACCATTATAAGCGTTACTGGTAAAGGTGAGTTTTGCCGAACTGGAGTTATACGTCAAACTTGCATCACTATATGTGGAACCCAAAGTTGTAATCGAATAGTCCCATGCATTTGTGACTTTGTTATTCGTCACTGTCATATAAAAATATGCATGAATCACCACTCCCTTATACGAAACCTTCCAAGAATTCGACGATTTCGCTACACGAGAAATTGAATTGTCCACTGACTCGATAGTAATAGTTGCTGGATCACCATTACTGTCAACTACCGCAATTGCGAGCTTCTCGTTTGCCTTCAGTTGATCGAGATTGCTAAAAGTAACAACATTGTTCTTAACGGTAGCTTTCGGTGAATTCGATTCAGCGAAGGCAGACTGAACGCCAAACGACATTACAACCGCAATAAAGTCAAAACCACCGGCTAAGCCGGTGGCTTGAGTAAGCCCTAGAAGGGCATCCTACTGGCAAAGCCCCTCAAGGGGCCTCGAGCAAGCGTCTTTCATCTGCATTACCTGCCCTACCGCTCTAACGAGCTATGTTGCAAAGTGCATCTTCTAAGATAACAATTTCTTTGTCATCTCGCTTTGCTCGAATCTTATAGCTAAAGCATTTTCTACTCCACCAGCGGAGCTGGTGGTTGTCGCTCGCTTAAGCTACTCAAAGCAGACTCGCCGTAAGTTTTTTGATGAATTTTCTTGTACTCATGATCACATTTTCCTTTCCTTATTTTGATTTGATTGCTTTTACGACTAAATAAATGACCAGTATGCCGATGCAGAGCGAAATAATTGTCAATGCCTCTGCCGTTGCATTAAGGCAAGCACCAATAAAATAAACCAATACCAAAAATGCAACAAAAGCGATAAGAAGCAGCACCCATTTGTTTTTTTTCATGTTATCACCTCCCTATCTACAAAAGTTGGCATTAAATTTTTGTTGAACCAAAGGAATTGTTGAGAATACAATCAATACCCATTTGGAGAGATAGTAGCAAACTACATGACGTGTATACGGAAGCACATTAAAAATGGCAAGCAGGAAATCTATTGACGAAAGAACAGATGCGACCATCTTGTAACTTGACCGCTTCTTTTCACTTAAAGGCTTATTCTTTGCTTCGATAGGTGAGAGAAAGATAGAGATGCCCAAAAGAGCTACTGTTGTCAGGATACGGAAAAGGTGATTTGCTGCGATTGCCTTACTTAGCAAAATGCAGATAAGTGCCAGTCCGGAGAATGCCAAATAGCATCTGGTGTGCGATGTTGCATGGTATCCGCCAATGTAGATTCGCTGTGGGATAAACCCAATCAAAAATGAAAGTGCGTACCGCACATCACCACACACAACAGCGATTAAAACAACAAGCAGAACGCTCACAACAGATGATATGAGCAACTCGTACCCATAGACATACGCATCCGCCTTTGCTTCATCTATCACTTTTTGCTCGCAGAAAAGACGGACTGATTTTTGAGACAGCGTGCGTTCCCACATTGCAGTTGCGCCACCTTATCTTCTGATTTTTGCTTCACTGTATCATAAATTTCAGCAAAATCAAGAGGTTTGGCAAAACTGGTCGTTCTGGTGACAAAAGTGGTAGGTCAGGCTACTTGTAAGGAGCCTTTGCACAGTCTATAATAGTAGCAGGACATTATTTTGTGGAGGTTGTCGAAATGCTGAAGTACCACGTTGCAGTCTGCGATGATGAGAAATCAGACCTTGATGGCATTGTTCAAAGCGTCCAGCAGTACGATGTGCAAGGCTGCTTTGACATTGAAACTTACATGGATGGAAACGAACTTCTGAGCGAATTGCAAATGCAGAAGAAATCCTTTGATCTGCTTCTTCTCGATATCGAGATGCCATCCAACGGTTTTCAGCTGGCGCAGTCTTTGATTCAGATGGAGAAGCATCCTTTGGTGGTATTTGTCACGAAGCGGCATGAGTACGCTGTGCAGGGATATGGCATTGCATTCCGCTACCTTGTCAAACCTTTGGATCAGACGCTGTTCGCTGCGGCAATGGATGCCGTCCTTCAGGAACTGAACTCCAAACATTTCACGATCGAATACGATGGTGTTACCATGTCCTTGGAAACATCGGACATTTACTTTCTGGAAAGCCACGGACATAAAGTTCTGATTCACTGCAAGGAGCAAGACCTTACATTGCGAATGAGCATTCCTGAAGCCTTGGAGCAGCTTCCCAAACGGTGCTTTGTGTCACCACACAAAAGTTATCTCGTCAACATGGAACACATTGTTTACGCTACGGGAACCGCTGTTTTTCTTTCCAGCGGACATCAGCTGCCGATCAGCAGGAGGAAGCGTCAGGAGTTCAATCAGATCTTCAACGCTTATTTGGGAAGATGATGCTTTATTATTTCGTTGAGTTTGCAGGGAGCTTTGCCAACATTGCCCTGTTGCTGCTTTTTATCGGTCGGCTGTTTTCCAAAAAGGAGCCCGTCTCAAGGTGGTTCTATGCCTATGTTGCACTCTTGATTGCTGGGCAGTGTGCTTTGAGTTTATTCCCGGATTGGGTGACGCAGCGCACGATCTATCTTTTAGTTGGCGGATTTTTCCTTGCATTGCTGTTCTATGAGGTTCGACCGTGGCAGGCGGTTTTTGCAAGCGGAGCTTTCTTCACACTGATTGCTTTGGTGGAAGTGCTTGCAATGCTTCTGATTGGGCTGCGTATCCCGGATACCGACATTCTAATGCAGGCTGGGGCAGCACGGTTGGTCTATGTTGTTTTTTCAAACCTGATTCAAATTCCACTCGTAGTCCTGATCTCACATTTTTTCAGCCGAAAAGGAAATGCTCTGCGTATCCTATGGCTGCTGCCGATCATTGCGATTCAAATCGCAAGTATTGCTGTCTGTTATGTGGCACAGTATCATGCTGCGGATGAGTATTTCCCGGATTATATGGTCGGTCTTATGGCGGTGCTTCTCCTTATAAACATCCTGATCGTGTTCTATGTGGAAGCTCTCCGGGAAAATGAACTGGAAAAATTCAAAGTTAAGTTCAACGAACAGCAGTACAATCTTCAAATGGAATACTACCAGCAGCTCAAAGAACGCCAGGAAGAAGTCCGTTCTCTGCGGCATGATGTGAAGAAATACATCCTGGCGATGCAGGCAGTTGCAGAACACGGTGATACCGAAGAACTTCACAAGATTGCGCAGGCTGCCACGGATGTTTTCGAGCGTTCCACAAATATTTCTGCGGTCGGAAATCCTGTTGTTGATGCTCTTTTGAATTATTACTTACGAATTGCGGAAAGGAATAACATCAACGTCAAACTGGATGTGACGATTCCTGAAGTCCTGACGATCTCATCGTTGTCTTTGAGCATCATTATCGGAAACACATTTGACAATGCCATCGAAGCCTGTTGCGACCTGCCAGCGGAACAGAGAATCATTCATCTACAGCTGCGCAAGCAGTATCGAAGCCTCTTCTATCGGCTGGAAAACCCATACAGTGATACTTCTCGCGGAATCCGCATCGGAGAACATCATGGCTACGGGCTAAAAAATATAAACCGTATCGTTCAGGAAAACCATGGTGACTTCTACACGAAGAAGAAAGATGGTGTATTTACGCTTCAGGTTCGTCTGAACTGCGAAAATTAAAACATTCTCCTAAAACATTGCTTTGCTTTCGCTTGTGCTTTGTGTGTTTCGTTCATCTGATGTATTCATTATCCTGAAGTGTTGACACACATCAATACTTATGTTATCATTCCCAACAAATCCACAGCGATTTCTGTAAAGAAACGATTCTGTGCGGTTTTATTTCTTGCGAAGAATTTACCGTCCCGCAACACACCCGATCATTTTGCCGCCGTTTTACCCCGACAAAATCCTTCGCCTGTACTGCGCGGGCGGTATTTTTCTTTAATGGAGCTGCACCTTGAAAATTTCATGAGCCGACCGGACGTGATACCGACTTTCCGTTAACGCCGCTGCGCAAACAGGGGCAGGAACTTCGTTCGGAGCAAACGGTGACCCCCTTACATGAGCAGGACCACCTCTACTTATTTTTTGCGTCTTAACAATTCGGAAACAACTTTCGGAAATGCGTTTTGAGCGCAGCGGTGGAGAGCAAGAACCGTCCCGTGGCCACAAATTTTCAATTCTTGAAAATGTTGTGCTCCACCGGGACTTCACATCTGCAACTCTTGCGAGTTTTGATGTGATCTTGTTGGGGCGTACCTGCCCCAAACCCTGCTCATATTCGCACCTTGCGGTGCGAATAGCAACGGCGTGTCGTGCTTACATAACTTCACCGAGGAGTTATCGAACAGACAGGAGGTACAATGACCAAAACGAATGTTCAATCGACCCCTAGCAATTCCCAGCACCACGACACGCCGAACAACAAAACGCACGTCATCAAGTTCCGTGTGACAGCGGAGGAAAAAGCGTCACTGGAACTCACTTGCAAACTCCTGAATCTCTCCCTCTCCACTTTTATCCGCCGTGCCATCCACAACGTCAAGATCGAGAAAACTGTCATCGTTGCCGGCGGCGGCGAAGAAACTCTGAACGCTGTCTCCACCTTGCTTGCTCAGTGCAGCAAGGTGGGCGGCAACCTCAACCAGCTTGCAAGGCACTTCAATTCCGGCGGTGCAGACACCGAGCAGATCCGGGCGAAAATCCTTGACGAACTTGCAGACCTGACTGCATTCCGGCTCAGCGCCGAGAAAGTTCTGGGTAAACTGTATGGCAACGCTGAAGCATATCGCCTCTAAAAATTCGGACTACTCTGCCGCTGAGACCTATCTGGTTTACCAGCACGATGAATTTTCCGGCAAGAAAATTCTGGATGAACAGAGCAGACCCAAGCTGCGGGAATCGTACATTCTGGACACCCTTGAATGCGGCGAAGCCTCGTTTGCAATGGCCTGCCTGCTGGCAAACCGGAAGTACGACAAGAACAACCACCCGGATGACATCAAGAGTCACCAGTATATCATCAGCTTCGACCCGCGGGATGCAGCCGAAAATGGGCTGACGATGGAAAAGGCACAGGCCCTCGGCCTGAACTTCTGCAAAGAGAACTTTCCCGGTCATCCTGCTATCGTCTGCACCCACCCGGACGGACACAACCATTCGGGAAATATCCATGTCCACATCGTGATCGGCAGCGTCCGGACACGAGAAGTGGAGCGCAAGCCCTATATGCAAAAGCCCCGTGACTGGCGTGAGGGCATGAAGCATTCCAGCACAGCCCAGACCATGCGGCACCTGCGTGTCGCAGTCATGGAAATGTGTCAGGATGCCAAGCTGTACCAGATCGACCTGCTCAGCTCGAAAAAGCGTGTGAGCGAGCGTGAATACTGGATGAAACGGCGCAGTCAAATGAAACTCGACCGTGAAAACGCTGCCCTGCTTGCCGCCGGACAGCAGCCTACACAAACGGAGTTTGAAACCGCAAAGGAGACTTTGCGGAAACAGATCTCGGATGTGCTGGACAATGCAGCGAGCTTTGAAGATTTCTCGGACAGGCTCTTGCAGCAGTACGGCATCACGGTCAAGAAAAGCCGTGGGCGGCTCAGCTACCTGCCAGCCGGAAGAAAGAAGTTTATCCGGGCGCACAGCCTCGGTGACAAGTTTGAGAAAGAACTCGTGCTTGCCACCTTGAAAGAAAATGCCAAGAGCCAGCCCATTATCCTCCACAGCAATCTTGAGGAAAAACCCGACCGAATCAAGAAGCTGGTGGACATTCAGGCAAAACTGAAGCAGGGCAAGGGCATCGGCTATGAGCGTTGGGCGAAGAAGCACAACCTCAAAGCCATGGCGCAGACCTTGATTCTTTTGCAGGAGAAAGGTCTGCTCAACGAGGACGCACTCGACCAGAGAATTGCAGAGCTTGACACCAAGTTCCATGAATCGCTGGCCGTAGTGAAAGACCTCGAAACCCGCATGGCAAACAACCAAACACTGCGCCGTTATGCTGCTTCCTACAAGCAGTACCGACCGCTCGCGCAGAAACGGAACGCTGCCAAATCCCCCGCAACCTTTGAAGAACAGCATCGTGCAGAGCTGACAGCATACCGGACAGCAGCAGCCTATCTCAAGGCAAACAACATCACTAAACTGCCAAGTCCGAACAAGCTGGAAGCGGAATACTGCGCTCTTGCTTCCGAAAAGGCCCAGTTCTATGAGCAGTACAAGGAAGCCAAGATCGAACTGCTCAAGCTGAAAGATGCAAAACAGAATGTTGCCCTGTTCTTCCGGGAGGACGAACGGACGCAACATCACGAGAGATAAGGAGTTGTGCGTATGATCAATCTGAAAATCGACCCGGAGTTCCAGAATCAGATCCCGCCGCTGACGGACGATGAGTACAAGCAGCTTGAAGAAAACATCCTCAAGGAAGGCAAGCTGCTCTCTCCTTTGATCGTCTGGAACAACACCCTCGTTGACGGCCACAATCGTTATGCAATTCTCCAGAAGCACCCGGAGATTTGCTTTTCCACCATGCCGCTCCGATTTGAAAGCAGAGAAGAAGTCCTCGCATGGATCTGCAAGAATCAGTTGGGGCGGCGCAACCTCACCCCGGAGCAGAAGCTGTTCCTCATCGGGAAGCAATATGAAGCGGAAAAATCCTCTCATGGCGAAGCCCGCAAAGAATCGCATGATGAAAATGGCCGATTTCACCGGAGTTCTCAAACTGATAACTCCGGTGAAGCCATGAAAACCTGCGAACGAATCGCAGAGGAAAATGGTGTAAGCAAGGCAACTGTACTTCGCGCATCGAAGTACATGAAAGGTGTTGAAATTGCTGAATCCCTGATTCCCGGTATGCGGGAGAAGATTCTGAACAAACAGGTAAAAGTCAGCAAGGCTGATATGCACCGCCTTGCACGAGCCAACTATGATGCCCGCGCACAGACCTTGCAGGAAATCCTGCACCCGGAACTGAAAGTTGAACCGAAACCGGATGCCGATGGCATCATCCGGGAACCGGGAAAGGCACCTGTATTGCCGTTTCAGAAAATCGAATCGGTTTACGACAGCGATGCTTACCCGGAAGAAGTGCGGCATGATTATGTCGCACTGGAACACGTTACAACACGTTTCCGCACAGAGTTTGACTATCTTCTGAGAACTATGCCAGACACAGCACAGCGAGAAGTCATTCTCGAAATCATCCACAAGCACAAGGAGTACCTTGCTTCGCTGGAATCTGCGCTCGCAGAGGATGAGCAGACAGCATAACAACAGGCACATTGTATGCTGTCAACAGAAATCCAAAGGAGTGTGCGTTTGAACAAAAAGAAAAAGTCCACAAATATTTCCCCTTACCCCGATGAAGCCATCGAACGACTGGCACGGGCATTCTATCCGGCGATCCTTGCCTGCTGGAACAGCGAGGAAGGTCAACGGGAATTTGCTGCATGGCAGGCGGAACAGGCTCATATCGCAACCAAAGAAAAACAGGAAGTTCCCGTCGGGGAACTCCCTGCCTTACTTATCGTGTGTGGATTTTTGCAGGGTGCGTCCGGCAGGGCGCACCCTGTTTTTGCGTTCAGTCCTCTAATCCGTGACTTCCAGCCGCATTTCTCAGATACTCCTCTGGCTCACCGTTCAAAATTAGCTCTGCATACGCCAGCGGGTCATTGTAGATGAGGTAGTCCAGTTCAGACCTCTGCGCCATGGTAACATCCAGTGCATCCTCGACACCGGTGCAGTTGATGGAAATTTTGCGCCCATCCCGGAGCAGCAGCTCCACACAGCCGGTGCCCATGTTAAACTGACAGGCTCTTGCATCGTACTTCATAATCTTGCGTCCCTTCTGCCTTACGGCACTCTTACTGTTGTGACCTTCGTGATACGGTCTTTCTTCTGATAAGGTTTTGGACACACAGCCGTAAGGGAAGAGCCATTGTTCTCGTTTCCGAAGAAAACAAAAAATCCGAGCCCTTCTCCTATCGAGAAAAGGTTCGGATTTTCATGGTTTGGTGCGAGTGGCGATACAGAACTTTTTGAAAAAGCCAGTAATATCAACGGTTTTCAAGGCGGACGAGTAGCAAATAACTTGTATATATCCCCTTTTCGGGCGACTGTTTTTAAGACAGCCGCCCTTTTTCTATACCTAAATTCAAGTGTTGTGATTAGGGTGCGAAAGCCTCTGTTTTTTCCTCCCTGACCGCCACAAGCAGGCGGGTATGGATGTTTTCCTATGGATCACATCCGAGAGGCAAACCGGAGGCTTTTTTCATCGAAATCAACACTTTTCATTTTCAGAGGAAGGAGGTGCGAAGATGGCTGTATTCCGTATCGAAAAGACCAGAGATTACACGGTCATGTCCAACTATCATCTGCGGGATATGTCGCTGTCGCTGAAAGCGAAGGGACTTTTATCTCTCATGCTGTCCCTGCCGGAGAATTGGGACTACACCATGAAGGGCCTTGCCCGTATCTGCAAGGACGGCATAGACAGCATCAGCGGCGGCATCCGGGAACTGGAGGCGCACGGCTATCTGATCCGTGCGCGTGTCCGCGGTGCAAACGGGCAGCTTGGCTCTATCGAGTACACCATTTTGGAACAGCCTGAAGCGCCATCACCTACACAGGAAAAACCTATACGGGAAAATCCCGTACAGGCAAATCCAATGTTGGATGCTCCAATTCAGGAGAACCCCGCCCAATTAAATAAAGAAGAATCAAGTAACTATCCATCAAAGACTGATTTATCAATTACGGAAGGATCAAGTCCTATCCTATCAAGTCCCCCAGCCCCCAGGGAGCGGACCGGACAGGACGGGATGCGAAAGCGGGAAAGCTATCGGGCATTGATTTTGGAGAACATCGAATATGATGTTCTTTCGCAGAACGTGCAGCTTGACAAGGACCGGCTGGACGAGCTGGTGGAACTCATGGTGGATACCGTCTGCTCCAACCGGGAGATGATCCGCGTGGCCGGGGACGACTACCCGGCAGAGGTCGTCCGATCGCGGTTCCTGAAGCTGAACGCCTCGCACATCGAGTATGTCCTTGACCGGATGCGGGAGAACACCACCTATGTCCGCAACATCAAGAAATATCTGCTGGCGGCGCTGTATAACGCCCCGGTCACGATGGACAGCTATTATACATCCCTTGTCAGCCATGACCTGTACGGCAGCGGAGATCGGAGGTGAACGCCTTGCAGGAAGAAATCACGCAGAAAACCCTTGCGCTTTGTGTGGAGGCCAGCAAAATGACCGCCCAGCTCTTGCAGCAGGCCATGAAGGAGGTGCTGACGGATATGGAAAAGCACAAGAATGATCCCCAGCTCCGGCACGGCAAGCAGACCATTCGGCAGCTTATGAAGCATGGAGCCGGCGTGTCCAATATCGAGATCACGGACCAGAATATCAAGGCGTTCTCCGCCACGGCAAAGAAGTATGGCATTGACTTTGCCCTGAAAAAAGATACCACCGGGGAGATCCCCCGCTACCTGGTGTTCTTCAAGGGCAGGGACGCCGACGCGGTGACGGCGGCCTTCCGCGAGTTCTCCGCAAAGAATCTGGCGAAGGAGAAAAAGCCCTCCATCCGCAGACGGCTGACCAAGGCCAAGGAGCAGGCAAAGCGGCAGGAGCTGGAGCGGGGCGAGAAGGTCAAAAACAGGGACCGGGGGCTGGAACGATGACGGGAAAGCTGAAAAAGGCCCTGCTGCCGAACCTGCCGTATCTGTTCTTTGTGTATATCTTTGATAAGCTCTGTCAGGCGGTGCGGCTCTCACCGGGGGCGGACGCTTCGGAAAAGCTGCTCCGTATCGCCCAGGGCTTCACCGAGGCCTTTTCTTCCCTCTGGCTCAGCCTGCATCCTCTGGACCTGCTGCTGGGCGTTGCCGGGGCAGCGCTTGTCCGGCTGGCGGTGTACCTGAAAGCGAAAAACGCGAAGAAATATCGCCGCGGCGTTGAGTACGGCAGCGCGAGATGGGGCCGGTCGGAGGATATCGCGCCCTACATAGACCCCGTTCCCGATTGGAACATCCCCCTCACCCGGACAGAAAGCCTCACCATGACCAGCCGCCCAAAGCAGCCAAAGTATGCGAGAAATAAAAACATCCTCGTCATCGGCGGCTCCGGCAGCGGCAAGACGCGGTTCTTTGTCAAACCGTCCATCATGCAGATGCACAGCTCCTATGTCATCACCGATCCAAAGGGGCAGCTTTTGACGGAAACAGGAAAAATGCTCCTGCACGGCGCACCGAAGCTGGACGAGAACGGAAAGCCGGTGCGGGACAGTCGCGGCAAGGTCATCTATGAGCCCTACCGTATCAAAGTCCTGAACACCATCAATTTTTCCAAAAGCATGAAATATAACCCGCTGGCCTATGTGCGCTCCGAGAAAGATATCCTCAAACTGGTCAATGTCATCATTGCCAACACGAAGGGCGACGGTGAAAAATCCTCCGAAGATTTTTGGGTCAAAGCCGAGCGGCTTTTATACTGCGCTCTGATCGGCTACATCTGGTATGAGGCGGAACCGGAGGAACGGAACTTCATCACGCTTCTGGATCTGCTGAACGCCTGTGAAGCCAGGGAGGACGACGAGACATACAAAAGTCCCGTGGATATCCTCTTTGACGATCTGGCGAAAAAGCAGCCGGAGCACTTCGCCGTCAAGCAATATGTCAAGTTCAAAATGGCGGCCGGCAAGACACTCAAAAGTATTTTGGTGAGCTGCGGCGCCCGCCTGTCTCCCTTCGATATCAAGGAGCTGCGGGACATTATGACGGAGGATGAATTGGAGCTTGACACGATGGGCGACCGGAAAACGGCGCTGTTCCTCATTATGAGCGATACCGATACCACCTTCAATTTTGTCATCGCCATGCTGCAAAGCCAGCTTTTCAACCTGCTTTGCGACAAGGCGGACGATTTCTATAACGGGCGGCTGCCTGTCCACGTGCGGTGCCTCTTGGACGAGTTTGCCAACATCGGTCAGATACCGAACTTTGATAAGTTGATCGCGACCATACGAAGCCGTGAGATATCAGCTTCTATTATTTTGCAGTCGCAAAGCCAGTTAAAGACCATCTACAAGGACGCGGCAGATACCATCGTCGGCAACTGTGACAGCACCTTGTTTTTGGGAGGCAAGGAGAAGTCCACGCTGAAAGAGATTTCGGAGCTGCTGGGCAAAGAGACCATCGACAGCCTGAGCCAGTCCGAAAATCGCGGCGCGCAGACCTCTCACGGCCTCAGTTATCAGAAATTGGGAAAGGAGTTGATGACCCAGGACGAGATCGCGGTCATGGACGGCGGCAAGTGTATCTTGCAGCTTCGGGGCGTGCGCCCGTTTTTCAGCGACAAGTTTGATATCACGAAGCATCCCCGCTACCAATACCTGTCCGACGCCGACAAGAGAAACGTCTTTGACGTAGAACGGTACATGAAACGCAAACCGGCCATTGTGAAGCCGGACGAGCCTTTCGATATGTACGAATTGAACGCATCTGATCTGGAACCCGACAACAACAATTCTACAAAACGAAAGGAAAAATGATTTATGGATTTCTTCAACAGTGCTATTGACGTATTGCAGACTCTCGTGATCGCCCTGGGCGGCGGCCTGTGCGTGTGGGGCGGCATCAACCTTCTGGAAGGTTACGGCCAGGATAACCCTGCGGCCAAAAGCCAGGGTGTCAAGCAGCTCGTCGCGGGCGGCGGCGTGGCGCTGATCGGCGTGACCCTGATCCCCCTGCTGTCCGGCCTGCTGGGCTGAGTCCTATCAAAATCTCAGAGGCGGCTCCCGTTTCACGGCGGGAGCCGCCTCTAAGGAGGTGATCTCCCGTGATAATCGACACGATCCAGGAATGGTTCAAGGAGGTGCTGATCGACGGCATCATCTCAAACCTTTCCGGGACCTTTGATACCGTGAATACGAAGGTGGCCGAGATCGCAGGCGAGGTCGGCATGACGCCCTCCGGCTGGAACGGCGGTATCTTCAACATGATCCGCAGCCTGTCCGAAACGGTCATTGTTCCCATCGCAGGCATCATCCTCACCTTCGTCATGTGCTATGAGCTGATCCAGTTGATCGTCGAGAAAAATAATCTCCATGATTTTGACACCTGGCTTTTCTGGAAGTGGATATTCAAGACCTTCTGCGCGGTGCTGATCGTCACGAACACCTGGAATATCGTCATGGCGGTGTTCGATGTGGCGCAGAGCGTGGTCGATCAGAGCGCAGGCGTCATCATCTCCGACGCGGGGATCGACATTTCCGGCGTCGTGGGTGATCTGGAAACGACGCTGGCAGACTGGAGCATCGGTTCTCTGCTGGGCCTTTGGTTTCAAAGCGTCTTTGTGGGCCTCTGCTCCCATATCCTCACCATTGCCATCTTCCTTGTGATCTACGGAAGAATGATCGAGGTGTACTTGACCGTGTCCGTGGGGCCGATCCCCTTTGCCACGATGGTCAACCGGGAATGGGGCCATACGGGGCAGAATTACTTAAAGTCCCTGCTGGCGCTGGGCTTTCAGGCATTTCTTATTATGGTCTGCGTCGGCATCTATGCGGTGCTGGTGCAGAATATCGCCGTGGGGGATGATATCACCGTGGCGATCTGGGAGTGCATGGGCTACACGGTGCTGCTGTGCTACACCCTGTTCAAGACCGGCAGCCTTGCAAAAAGCCTGTTCGGGGCGCATTAAAGGAGGTATCAATTTTGACATACGTAACGGTCCCGAAGGACCTGACAAAAATCAAAAGCAAGATGCTGTTCGGCCTGACGAAGCGGCAGCTTGTGTGTTTCGGATCGGCGGCGCTTGTTGGAGTGCCGCTTTTCTTTTTGAGCAAGGGCAGTATGGGCACGACGCCGGCGGCGCTGTGCATGATCCTTGTGATGCTGCCATTTTTCCTGTTTGCCCTGTATGAGAAGAACGGGCAGACCCCGGAGGCGCTGCTGGGCAATCTGATCCAGTGCAAATTCACCCGTCCGAAAAAGCGTGTCTATCAGACAAACAACGCCTATTCCGCTTTGGAAAAGCAGGCGGAGCTGGAGCGGACGGTGGGGCGGATCGCCTCCGGCGCGGGGAAAAGAGGCAAGGGCCGGCGCAGGCTCACCCGGCAGGAGCGAAAGCAGATCGAGGCCGTCATCCGGCAGGCCAGGGGGGACGGCAAGAACCACACCGTACAGGCAAGCCTCCCCTTCCGCAATATGCACCCGGACGGCCTGTGTCGTCTGGACGACCGGCATTTTTCCAAAACCATCGCCTACGCCGATGTCAGCTACCGTCTGGCGGGGCCGGAGGATCAGCGGGATATCTTTGAACGCCTCTGTGACTTCTATAACGGCTATGATCCCTCCATCGGCGTGCAAATGACCCTGAGCAGCAGCCACAAGGCCAGCGGCGGGGACCTGTTCCGCATGGCGGCCCAGGGGGACGAGCTGGACGGGATCCGCGCCGAGGCCTCCGGCATCCTGCAAACGCAGTATGAGCGCGGCAGCAACGGCTATGTAAAAAGCAAGTATGTCACGCTGACCATCGAGGCGGAGAGCATCCAGGCGGCGCGGGCAAGGTTTTCCCGCATCGAGGCGGACACCCTGAACCGCTTCAAGGTCATGGGCGCGGCGGCAAAGGTGCTGGACGGCAAGGAGCGGCTGGCGCTGCTGCACGGCCTTCTCCATCCCAGAGGGGAACCCTTCGCCTTTGAATGGGACTGGCTCCCGGCAAGCGGCCTTTCCGTCAAGGACTTTATCGCGCCTTCCTCCTTCGAGTTCGGGGAGACGCGGCGCTTTCGCATGGGCGAAATGTACGGCGCGGTGTCCTTCTTGCAGATATTGGCCCCGGAGATCCAGGACCGTATCCTCACGGACTTTATGGATGTGGAGGGAAACCTTCTCGTCACCATGCACGTCCGCGGCATCAACCAGAACGAGGCCATCAAGATGGTCAAGCGCAAGATCACCGATCTGGACGCCATGAAGATCCAGGAGCAGAAGAAGGCCGCACGCAGCGGCTACGATCTGGATATCCTCCCCTCCGACCTCTCCACCTACGGCGGCGCGGCGAAAAATCTCTTGCAGGATTTGCAGAGCCGCAACGAGCGAATGTTCAATATGACCTTCCTCATGCTGCACCTGGCGCCCACGAAGCAAAAGCTGGAGATCGCCGTTTCCCAGTCGGCCAGCGTCGCCCAGACCCACAACTGCATCCTGACCCGGCTGGACTTCCAGCAGGAGGACGGGCTGATGTCCTCGCTGCCGCTTGGCCTCAACCGTATCCAAATCGAACGGAGCCTCACCACTTCGGCGCTGGCGGTGTTCGTGCCCTTTGTGACCCAGGAGCTTTTCATGGGCGGGGACGCCATGTATTACGGGCTCAACGCCCTGTCCGGCAACATGATCCTCTTAGACCGCAAGCAGTCCCGATGCCCCAACGGCCTTGTGTTCGGCACGCCGGGCAGCGGCAAATCCATGAGCTGCAAGCGGGAGATCACCTATGTCATGCTGACCACAAAGGATAACGTCATCATCTGTGACCCGGAGGACGAGGTGCGACACGAAGTCGCGTAATGTATTGTGTATAAACACTGCTCTATCCATTTGGAGTAACCCTACTGTGACCTGCA
>NZ_PXUP01000012.1 GCF_003324185.1 Faecalibacterium prausnitzii | reverse complement strand
CGCTCAGCACGCAATCGCTTGCGTCCTGTGTGAATTACTTTTGTTTGGAATTGTTTACCGTGTTTTTCCAACACGAATATAGGTTCCGTTACAAGTTCTTTCGATATTGTTCAATTTTCAAGGTCCTGTGCGCCGCAGCCTTGCGGCTGACAGCTTACTTATTTTATCACTTTCGTGATAAATTGTCAAGCGCTTTTTTGAAAGATTTTTGAGATTCATTTTTGATTCTGTCGAATCTCTCCGTTTGACGTCGTTTTTGAAGTATTTCATTCTGTCGGACGTCCGCCTGACAGTAATGTATTTTAGCACAGCATCCTTCAAAAAGCAAGCGTTTTTTACAAATTTTACGCCAAAATCATTCTTTTGACTTTTTGCCCAGTTTTTTACATTTTTTATAGACACTTCCTCCCTTATTCCTCCAAAAGCCGGGCGCGCAGCCGGATCAGGATCTTGCGTTCCCGCCGGGAGATCTGTACCTGTGTAGTATTCAGTGCTTTTGCAGTCTCGCTCTGGGTGCGGTTGCCATAAAAGCGCAGACGAATCAGCTGCTTGTCCTGCTCTGGCAGCGCTTCGATCACCTCCGCCAGACTGATCCGGTCTGCCAGTTCCTCCTCCGGAGATTCCACCGGGATATCCAGCTGCCGGTCTCCATCCTCGCCGCCCTCCGGGGTCAGGCTCATGGCGGGCTGCGCGGCCTGTATGGCAAGGGCTACATTCTCTATCGGCTCGTCCAGCTGCTCAGCCAGCTGCTGCAAGGTAGGCTCTGCGCCGCACAGCTTCATAGTATGCTCCCGTGCAGCTTGCACCCGCATTCCCAGTTCCTTCAGGGAGCGGCTCACCTTGACCGTACCCCCATCCCGGAACAGCTTTTTGATTTCACCAAGGATCACCGGCACGGCATAGGTGGAAAAACACACGCCCCGGCTCTCGTCAAAATTATCATAGGCTTTGATGAGCCCCACGCAGCCCGCGCTGTACAGGTCGTCATACTCCATGCCTCGCCCACGGAATCTGCCCGCACAGGCGTGCACCAGCCCCAGATTCTGCGTGATGAATGCTTCCCGCCGGGTCTTATCCGTTACCATATACCGGACCGCCTTTCCTTTTTATGTAGGCTCCCGTCGAGACAGACGCTTGACCAGCAGCACCCTTGTGCCTTTGCCGGGCTTTGAGGTAACTTTTACCCTGTCCATAAAACTTTGCATCACCGCAAAGCCCAGACCGGAGCGTTCTTCCGGGTTGCCGGTGGTGAACAATGGCTGCATGGCCTGCTCCACATTGGGGATGCCGATGCCCTTATCTGTAATGGTGATGTGCACCTCCCGGTCGGGGTAGACCGCTATGGTCATGCACACCGGCCCGATATGCTCCGGGTAAGCATGGACGATGCAGTTGGTCACCGCCTCGGACACTGCCGTTTTCAGGTCGGCCAGTTGGGGCACGGTTGGATCGTATCGCGCCAGAAAGGCTGCCGTAACGCCGCGGGCGTAGGCCTCGTTGCTGCTAAGGGAATCGAACTGGATGCGGGTACTGTTCTCTGCTTTCATTGCGCATTCTCCTTTTCTATGTTCTCCGTACAGGGGATGCCCGCCAGCCGCAGGACTTTTTGCAGCTGTGCGGGGGCGTGTTGCAGCCGCAGGGTCGTGCCCAGAACGCGGGCACAGCGCTGCCGCCCCAGAATAAGTCCGATCCCGGAGGAATCCATGAACCCTACCCCGCCAAGGTCGATAATTAGGGTGCGGGGACTGCGGCTGACCAGTGCATCGTCCAGCTGCATCCGCAGGCTCTGGGCGGCATCGTGGTCGATCTCGCCCGCCAGATAGGCGTACAGGGTCTCCCCTGCCGCGCTGAAAGTCACCGTTGCCATTGCTTGTCCATCTCCTTTTTTGCAAAATAAAAGATCCCGTACACATAACTTCAGTGTACGGGATCTTCGGGTTATTTTTTAGAAAAAGCTGTCGGCAGCTTACGCCTTTGCCAGCAGCTCGGCAGCTTCCAGCGCTGCCGCCTCGCTGCCGCAGACCAGCAGCCCACGGCGGGTGTTGGCGTGCGCCAGCTGCACCGCCTCGTCCAGACTGGTGCAGAGCTGGGCGTCAAAGTGATACTTTGCCTTCTCGGTCAGACGCCGGGTCAGCTGCTCCTCCACACCGGCGGGCGTGACGAGATACACCTTATCAAAGGGGCTCTCGCTCATGCCGGGCATGGTGGATTTATCCTTTTTCTGTTCCTCAGGGCTCAGGCCGGTCTCCAGCGCGGAGAAGAAGGCTTCGGCGCCCTCCTCCTCGGTCAGGCCGATGATAGCGCTCATATGGCGCACCTTGGCCATGTTCAACACGCGCAGCAGCGCGGCAGCCTGCTGCGGAGTGCGGCAGGCATCCAGAATGACCAGCGGGCGCTGGGAAAGCACCCGGATGCTGCAACGGTTGTCCACGGCGGCAATGCCATCCAGAATGGCTTCATCGGAGATGTCCACCTCTTTGCGGCAGAGCGCCAGCGCCAACTCCACCGCCATGGCGGCGTTGCCCGCAGCGTGACGCCCCAGAAAGGCCAGCGGCACTGTGTAGCCGCCGTAGTCCACCCGGCTGGCAAACTGTTCTGCTTCCAGAAAGGTGATATCCTCCGGGTCGGGCACTACCAGCTCACAGCCGCACTTGCCCGCAGCCACGATCAGCTCACTGAGCACCGCCTTGGGCTGCTCCGGCGCGGTGACGCAGATGCTGTCCTTGCGCATCACGCCGCCCGCCAGCGCAGCCAGACGCTCCACCGAGCGGCTCACGCCATCCGGTCCCACCGCTGTGACGGCGCACACCGGCATTTTGGGCAGCACCGCAGCCAGGCCTGCGTCCGGCAGCTCTACTACCGCCAGCGTGCAGCCGGCTTCGCCAAAGCAGTACGCAGCGGCAACAAGCTCTGCCGCCTGCAAAGGCAGCTCCTCATGGGCAGCAAGGGCATCGGCGGCGCGGCACAGCAGTGCTTCGTCCACCGGCTTGCCATCCACACGGATGCGGGCAGCAAGCGGCTCGCACCCGGCATGGTAGACACCGGCACGGATCCCCTGCGCGTGCAGGATGGCCGTCAGCAGACGCGCCACCGCCGTTTTACCGGCAGTGCCTGCTACGCCCACGAACTGCACCTGCTGCACCGAGGCGGGCAACAGCGCACCCAGCTGCGCCGGGTCGGCAAAGCCGTCCGGCAGAGCTGCAAAATACTGATTTGCCTGTTGGATGGTCATTCGTGTCTCCTTTTTATGTGATAATACAGTCCCTCGCAGGCCAACAGCAGTACGATGGCAACAAGGATGCCGGCCAGAACACCGGCAGAGTCCAGCCACACATCGGTGACCTGACTGCTGCGTCCCTCCGAGAAGAGCTGAATGGTCTCATCGGTCAGCGCCGTCAGCACACCGCCCAGCATGGGCACGGTGATATGCCGCAGCGGGTGACGGCTGTACACCCGCATACAGAGCATGAGCAGAAAGCCCTCCAGCGTATACTCGCAAAAGTGTGCCAGCTTGCGCACGATATGCATGGTCAGATGCTCTGCCAGCCCCGGCTGTCCCAAGCGGCGCAGGATGATGCGCATCCACGCCAGCACCCGGCCGCTGGAGTCGGTGGAGACCGTTGCCACCGCCATGGAGTTGGAAAAGATGAACCAGATACAGGCGATGAGTGCAACGGTAAAGACCACACGTCCCGCAATGACCCACAGCGAGGTGCGTTCCGTATCGTTATAGCGTTCCACAGTCTCAACCCAGAGCCTTGATGCTCTGCTCAATGTTGGCCAGCTTGTCCTGACTCTTGGCGAACTTTGCGCGGATCTCCTCCACCAGAGCCGCCGGGGCACGTTCCACGAACTTGGGATTGTTCAGCTGGTTGCCGAACATGGCCATTTCCTTTTCGGCCTTGGCCTTTTCCTTGTTCAGGCGAGCCAATTCTTTCTCGCGGTCGATGAGCTCCATCATGGGGATGAAGCCGCGGGCAGCGTGGGTGGACACCTGCACCATGCCATCGGTGCTGCCCTCGTACTTTTCGGTAAAGGTCACATCGGTGGCAAAGGCGAACTTGGCCAGATAGACCTGTGCGTTCTGGAAGGGGGCTGCATCGGCAGTTTCAATGATCATGCTGGTCTTTTTAGCGGGGTGCACGTTCATCTCGGTGCGCATGGTACGCACAGCCTTGATATAATCCATCACCTTTTCAAAGGCTTCCTCTTCAGCGGCCCAGTTGTGAGCGGCGTCAAAGGTGGGCCAAGCCTGCGTCATGATGGTCTCGGCAGAGCCGGGCAGAGCCTGATACAGTTCCTCGGTGATGAAGGGCATGAAGGGATGCAGCAGCTTGAGCGCCTTATCCAGCACATACACCAGCACGCGGCGGGCGGTATCGGCCTGCTGTGCGTCGCCGGAGTTCAGGCGGGGCTTTGCGATCTCGATGAACCAGTCGCAGTAGACATCCCAGATAAAGCTGTTGATCTTGGCAGCAGCCAGACCCATCTCATAGTGCTCCAGATTGTCGGTCATGGCACCGGCCACCTGATTCAGCTTGGTCAGCACCCACTTGTCGCTCATGTCCAGCAGCTCTTCACAGGGCAGACCCGGTTCAAAGTCCTCGGGCAGGTTCATCAGCACAAAGCGGGTGGCGTTCCACAGCTTATTGGCAAAGTTGCGGGCAGCCTCCACCTTCTTTTCGATATAGCGCATATCGTTGCCCGGAGTAGAGCCGTCCACCAGCATAAAGCGCAGGGCATCCGCGCCGTACTGGGCAATGACCTCCAGCGGATCGATGCCGTTGCCAAGGCTCTTGGACATCTTGCGGCCCTGACTGTCGCGGACGATGCCGTGGATGCAGACGGTGTCAAACGGAGCCTTGCCGGTGTAAGCCAGACCGGAGAAGATCATACGGCTGACCCAGAAGCCGATGATGTCGTAGCCGGTGACCAGCGTATTGGTGGGGTAGAAATACTTGAGGTCGGCGCTGTCCTCGTTGGGCCAGCCCAGCGTGCTGAAGGGCCACAGGGCAGAGGAGAACCAGGTATCCAGCGTATCGGGGTCCCGCGTCAGCTTTGCGCTGCCGCACTTGGGGCAGGTGCAGGGAGCGGACTTTGCCACTACGGTCTCGCCGCAGTCGTCGCAGTACCAAGCCGGGATCTGGTGACCCCACCACAGCTGACGGCTGATGCACCAGTCGCGGGTGTTCTTCATCCAGTTCATATAGTTCTTGGTAAAGCGCTCGGGCACGAACTTGATCTCGCCCTTCTCCACGCTCTCGATGGCAGGCTTTGCCAGCGGCTCCATCTTGACGAACCACTGCTTGGAGATCATGGGCTCGATGGTGGAGTGGCAGCGGTAGCAGGTGCCCACCTCGTGCTTCAGGGGCTCGATCTCCTTCAGGAAACCGCCCTCCTTCAGGTCGGCCAGAATGGCCTTGCGTGCCTCCAGCGTAGTCATGCCGGCGTACTTGCCGCAGTCCAGCACATGGGGCTCGTTGACGGTGTTCTTACCGGCGGCAAACAGGGCATCGGCTGCAGCCTTGTCGGCAGCGCCGGTCATGTGGCCGTCGTAAGTGAACACGCGCACGATGGGCAGGTCGTGGCGCAGACCGACTTCAAAGTCGTTGGGGTCGTGAGCGGGGGTGATCTTCACGACACCGGTGCCCTTGGTCATATCGGCGTGCTCATCGCAGACGATGGGGATTTCCTTGTTCAGCAGGGGCAGCACCACATGGCAGCCGTGCAGATGGGCGTAGCGGGGATCCTCGCCGTTGATGGCCACGGCGGTATCGCCCAGCATGGTCTCGGGGCGGGTGGTGGCCAGTTCCAGCATCTCACCGGTCTCCTTGACCGGGTACAGCAGATGCCAGAA
Organism: Faecalibacterium prausnitzii; assembly: GCF_003324185.1. GTDB lineage: Bacteria > Bacillota > Clostridia > Oscillospirales > Ruminococcaceae > Faecalibacterium > Faecalibacterium prausnitzii. Next base: position 96,417 of record NZ_PXUP01000012.1, on the reverse strand, counting down.
GCTGCCGTCCTTCTCCTCGTACTCCACCTCGGCGTCGGAAATGGAGGTGTTGCAGTGGGGGCACCAGTTGACCATGCGGTTGCCGCGGTAGATCAGTCCCTTGTCGTACAGGCGCACGAACACTTCCTTGACAGCCTCAGAGCAGCCTTCGTCCATGGTAAAGCGCTCGCGCTCCCAGTCGCAGCTGCTGCCCAGCTTCTTCAGCTGGCTGACGATGCGGTTGCCGTACTTGGTCTTCCATGCCCAGGCGCGCTCCAGAAAACCATCGCGGCCGACCATCTCCTTGGTCAAGCCCTCGGCGCGCATAGCTTCCACCACCTTGGCTTCGGTAGCAATGGAGGCGTGGTCGGTGCCGGGCACCCACAGGGCGGCATAGCCCTGCATCCGCTTGGTGCGGATGAGGATATCCTGCATGGTGTTATCCACCGCATGGCCCATGTGCAGCTGACCGGTAACGTTCGGTGGCGGCATCACGATGGTATAAGGTTTCTTGTCCGGATCGGCCTTCGTGTGGAAGTAGCCGCCGTCCAGCCAGAACTGGTAGATACGATCTTCCACCTGACTGGGATCGTACTGCTTTGCAAGCTCTTTCATAGTGTCCTCCCAAAAATTTGATGAAGTGGGACGCAAAAAGCCGCCCCACGGAGCGTTCCATGGGACGGCTGTAAATACATGACCGCGGTACCACCCAAATTGCGCGGAAGGTTCCGCGCCCCTTGATGCCCCTGTAACGTAGGGCAGACCCGAAAGCGGCTTACCGGCAAGGCTCACCGCTCCTGCTCCAAAGTGACAGTGCCCCGCCGGTATCCCGCCGGGTTTTCAGCTGCCCCCGGCTCTCTGTGCGGTCCCAGACGATGCACACTCTTTTTCAACGCATTTATAAAAAGAATATAACGTTTTTTGTGGGATTTGTCAATCAGTTTTTCAAACCTTTCACCCACCGCACCAGCTTCCATGCCTTTGCGCCCAGATGCGGGCAGTAGCTTACCATCAGCGCCTGCAGCTTCTGGCTTTGATTTCCCGGCGGAATCTCCCACGCAGCATGACGGTGCAGCTTTGCTGTTTTCAGCAGCGTTTTTTCCTTCTCGGAATCCCGCTCCGGCTGGTTGACCAGCCGGAAATATACCTCGGCGCAGGACATGACGCAGCGCTGTTCCGTAGTGCTGCGGAAGGGGTCCGGCTGCCCCTTTACCAGCTGCCAGATCTGTTCCCACGCCAGTGCCGCCGTGTAAAAGCGCAGGCTCGGCTCCTGCCGCACGGCAGAGCTTGGACGTTCAAGGTAAGCATACAGCGGGCAGTTCAAAAATGCCAGACTGCCTGCCTTGAGGAATTCCGTTACAAAGAACAGGGCATCCTCCCCGTAGAACAGCGCCGGGTCAAAGCGAACATCCTGCAGCACCTCCCGGTGGGTCAGCATCCGCCAGCAGTGCCCGCCGCTCCATTCCTGCATCCACGAGTAGTTTTCCGTCGTGATTTTCTGCGGTGCCGGGCACTCCGTCACCATCCACAGAGTCTCGTTTTCCCGTATGCTGCGGTAGCGGCACATGGCAATGCGGGTACCGCAGCTGCACAAAGCATCGTACAGCCATTCCAGATACTGCGGCAGCACAAGGTCGTCGGAATCCACAAAGCAGATATACTCGCCCCTTGCCTGCTCCAGCCCAAAATTGCGTGCCGAGGACACCCCGCCGTTTTCCTTGCGGAAAATACACACCCGGGCATCCTGTGCCGCATACTGCTGCAAAATTTCCCAGCATTTATCCGGCGAACCGTCATCCACAAGGAGCAGTTCAAAATTCTGATACGTCTGCGCCAACAAGCTGTCCAGACATGCAGGCAGATACTTTTCCACCTTATAAACTGGCACGATCACCGAGATCAGGGGGCTTTTTTCTGTATTCATCCGGCTCTCCTTTTTAAAATTTCCAACCCACGCCGCTTCAGCTCCGTGTACTCCACGCTGCGCCGGTAGAGCAATACGATCACTCCTGCAAACACCGCCGTATAAAGCAGCCCGTCCAAAACAAAAACGCCGAAATTGCCCACCGGAAAGCGCTTTACCCAGAGCATGGCTGCCGCCGAGACCGCCGCCACGATCATTGCACGCTTCAGGTACTCTGCAAAATAAGCCCAGAGCTTCTTCTGCCATGCATCCTGAACGCCATACTTCAAAAAGATATAGGGCTCCACCCAGACACAGGTGCACAGGCTGCTGATGATGGTACCCCCGATAATGCCGACCACGCCATACCGCTGCACCAGCGCCAGAGAGACCACCAGATTGATGATGGACTCCGCCACAGCCTTATAGCGGTCGTTCCAGAACAGCCCCATGACCTCCCGGAACAACAGGTTCGTCTGCCGCATCCGCGAGATATAGAACTCTGTCACAATGATCGCCACGGTCGTCATCGGGAAACAGTATTCCCTGCCAAACAGCAGCTCGATCAAGGGGTTGAACAGCATCATCAGCCCGCTAGTCAGATAGGCAGACTGCACAAAAAAGAGAAAGTCCATCTCTTTATATACTTGGTACAGCCGGTCAGAGTTTTCCAGCGCCGCAAAATTGCCCACGCTGCCGGAAAAAGCCGTGGCAAACTTGTTCAGCAGGTTGTTCAGCGCGTTGAGTACCAACCGGTAATTGGAGTAAAGCCCCACCGTTGCCAGACCGATGAAGGAGGACATCAGCAGGCTGTCCGTGTTACGCACGATGACGGTGGCCAGCTTGTGCATACTCATTGCGCCGATGTTTTTCAGGATGCCGTTCCGTTCCTCCCTTTCTGGCAGCTCATGGCATTCCTTCAGGTATGGAAACTCCTTGTCCACCATGCGGGAAACCATAATGTTGGGTAAAAACTGTATCGCCTGCTGAACCGCCAGATACAAGATGAAGTTCCGGGTCAACAGCAGCACTGTGATCTGCGAAACAGTCTTGATGCACTCGCACGCCATACTCCATCCTGCGCAGATATAGCCTTTCTGGTAGGCCTGATAGATGGAATTTTTATAACTCAGCAGATAGGAACTTGCTGAACCGAGCACATATATCATATAGATCAGGGTGATATGTTCAATGCCCTCGCCGCCCTTGATGAGGTAGGGCAGAAACGGCAGCAGCACCAACCCGAACAGCAACACCGAGACTGCCACCGCCCGGTACATCCACTTGTACAGGTTCATCAGCCGCGCCAGTTTCTGCTCGTCATCCCGGGCTGCCGGTTCATACATGCTGAACACCATAGCCGTACCGATGCCCAGCTCCGCAAAATTAAGGATGCTGAGCACATCGGTAAACAGGCCGTTGACCCCCAGATATTCCGCTGAAAGGCGGCGGATGAACACCATCCGGTTGATGAAGGACAGCAGCATCGTCAAAAACTGCCCGCCGATGTTAAACAGCATATTGATGATCGAATAACGTGTTCTCATGCGATTTTTAATTCTCCCCTGCCTTTGATGTTCCGCAGCCACATATATTCCCGCGGAAATAGCCGCAACAGCAGGCTTTGCAGCCAGAGTCCCGCCGGAACGGTACAATACTGCCGCGTCCGGTCCACCACATCAAACTGCATCCGCAGCATTTCCCGGCTGCGGGGTGCCTTGCGCAGCGCCGGGGGCAGCTGCCGGTACACCCGGCTCACGCTGCCCATCGTAAACTTTGCCGCATTTGCCAGCGCATCGTATACCTCGTTTTCCACGAGGCAGTTCCAATACCGCTGTGCGGCCTCGGCAGCATCGAAATGGCGCAGCGTTTTGCTTCCGTTCATAATGCTGCTGCCGCGCTGCACATAATAATACAGCTCCTTTGGCACCACCACGGCCTTTTTGGTGTTCAGACAGATTTCTGGGAGCACAAAAATATCCTCGTTCAGCTTGCCCTCCGGGTAGCGCAGCTGCGCAAAGATAACGCGGCGGTACAGCTTGTTCCACGCAGGCTGCGCCATCGTATTCGTGGCTTTTTTCAGCAGTTCCCGCCCGGTAAGGATCCGCTGTGCAAGCCCGGTGTACGGCGGCAGGCAGGGTATGCCTGCCTCGTCCACCGCAGCGTAATCGCACAGGGCAAGGTCTGCCCCGGTGCTTTGCACGGCCTTGTACAGTGTTTCGTACATTTCCGGTGCAATATAGTCGTCGGAATCCACAAAGCCGATCCACTCGCCCCTTGCCACATCCAGCCCGGCATTGCGGGCAGCAGAAAGCCCGCCGTTTTTCTGGTGAAGCACCCGGATGCGGGCATCTTTCGCGGCAGCGGCATCACACAGCGCAGGGCAACCGTCCAGCGAACCGTCCTCCACAAGGATCAGCTCAAAGTCCGTAAAGGTCTGCGCCAGAATGGAATCGATGCATTTTTGCAGATAGTTTTCCACCTTGTACACCGGCACAATGATGCTGAGCAATGGTTTTTCGCAGGGCACAGCGTGTTCCTCCCGTTTTATCTTTTCAGCCCGTCACCTCGGTGCGCAGGCGGGCAATGAGCCGTTCCATCAGCGCCACCCGGTTGAAGGGGGTCATCAGGTAAAAGCCGTCCGCATAGGGCGCAGCCGCCTTGGCAGCCTGCACCGAGACTTCCAAGCCCAGTTCCTCGCCTGCGGCGCGGTCCAGACCCTCAAACCTTTGGATGATGACTTCATCCACATGGATGCCGTTGACCTCGTTTTCCATAAAGATGGCGTTGCGCTGGCTGACCACCGGCAGGATGCCGGCCAGAATTTTTGCCCGCTCGCCCAGCGTCTCCCGGGCTTTTTTCAGGTTTTCCACCGCCTGTGCCGACAGCACCGGCTGGGTAAGGAAGCCGCTCATGCCGTTTTCCAGCTTTTCAGCGGCGCGGCGCAGCTCCACCTCAAAATTGCGGGCGTTCAGGTTCAGCGCACCAAAAACCGTGATGGGTGCGGGCATCTCCCGTCCCTCTCCGGCCAGCGACACGATATACTGTGCCAGCTTGCGGGAGTTGAACTGGTACACATTTTTCACCTCGTCCCGCTCGGCGGTGGGAATGGGGTCGCCGGTAATAGCCAGTACCTCCCGCACACCCTCGGCGTACAGTCCCAGCAGCAGCGCCTTGGTGGCATTCAGGTTGCGGTCCCTGCAGGTCATGTGGGGCAGCACGTTCATGCCCAGCTCCCGGTGCACCCGGCAGGCCACCAGCGAGGAATCCATCCGTGCCCGGGCAATAGGGCAGTCTGCAATGGTCAGCAGGTCGGCACCGGCAGTCTGCAAACGGCGGGCCCCCTCGAGATAGGCGGTCAGGTCGGCGTCCTTGGGGGAGTCCAGCTCCACCGCAATGACCCGCTGCCCGGTGCGCAGCTTGCGCAAAAAGGCATCGTCCGTTTCCACTGCAGGCTTTGCCGCTGCAGCGGGCTTTGCCGCCGGGGCGGCGGGCAGCGCTTCCGGCAGAGCATCCAGCGCGGTGCGCAGGGCAGCAATGTGCTGCGGCGTTGTACCGCAGCAGCCGCCCAGAATGCGCACGCCCTCGGCGGCAAGGCGGCTCAGCTCCCGGGCAAAATACTCCGGCTTGCCCTGATAGCGCACCTGTGCCCGCGCCACCACCGGGTAGCCCGCATTGGGCATGACCGAAAGGGGCAGTCCCGCATCCCCCAGCTGCTGCACCAGTGCCCGCATCGCGCCCGGGGCAGATACACAGTTCAGGCCCACGGCATCCACCACGCCGCTCTGCGCCACGCGGCGCACAAGTTCGGCGCAGTAACGGCCCTCGCGGGTGTAGCCGTCCGGCAGCACCGCAAAGGATACCAGTACAAAGGCCTCCGGCACGGTCTGCTTCAGCGCACGAATCGCTTCCAGCACACCGTCCTCGGCGCTCAGGGTCTCAAACAGAAAATTCCGTGCACCCAGCAGCGCAAAGCGCTTTGCCACAGCAAGATACACCTGCTCCGCCGGGAGATTTTCGGTATCCGGTGCGGGGCCAAGGTCGGCAAACACTGCCGCGCCGGTCTCCCCGGCGGCCTTTGCTGCCAGCCTGCATCTGCCAGCTGCTCCCAGCCGAGCTGCTGCGCCGCCGCCAGACGCGGCAGGCTGAAGGTATTGGTCTTGATGGCGTCCGCTCCGGCGGCAAGATACGCCCGGTGCACCGCCAGAATGCCCTCGGGGTCGGTCAGGTTTGCCTGCTCGCACTCCTGCCCCGGCTTTGCTTTATAATAGGTACCCATACCGCCATCGAACAGCAGCGGCCGCTGGGCTAACAGTTTGCGCACATCTAACATCGATACTTTCCCTTTCCTATAAAAAGACTTCATCTTTCAGTTTATCGTAGTTCACCCATCCGGTCAAGCGGTTTTCTTGATTTCGCTTGCAGCGTGGCCGTTTTTGTGCTATCTTAGGGATAACTTTTGAGAAAAGGGAGAGGATGGATCATGCGCCACACCGGCACACCTGAACTGGAGACCGACCGTCTGCTGCTGCGCCGTCTGCTGCCGCAGGACGCCCCGCAGATGTACGAAAACTGGGCAAATGACCCGGCTGTGACCCGGTTTTTGCGCTGGGAACCGCACAAAAGCCCCGCCGAGACCCGGGAACTGCTTTCGGCGTGGGCAGAGTTGTATCCGAACCCGGATTATTACCAGTGGGCCATGGTAGAAAAGGCCACCGGACAGGTGTTTGGCTCCATCTCCGTATACAACGCCCTGCTGGGTGAGCCGCAGCAAAAGGCCAAGTGGCCGGGGCTGGAACTCTCCGGCGGCATCTGGGAGCCGGGCTACTGCATCGGGCAGAAGTGGTGGGGCAAGGGCCTTACCACCGAAGCGCTGCAAGCTGTGGTGGATTTCTGGTTCAGACAGGTGGGCGGCACCTTTCTCACCTGCTGCCACGCGGTGCACAACCCCGCCAGCGGCCGGGTGATGGAAAAGGCCGGCTTTGTGTACCATCACAACGACGTTTACCACAAATTTGACGGCACACCGGTGGAATGCCGGTGCTATCTGCTGACAAAAGAACGCTACGATAACAGAAAGGACTTACTTTGAGCGAGCTTTATGATATTCTGACCGAGACCCCTCCCACAAAGGTGGTGCTGCTGGCACTGGATCAGGGGCTGTGGGACTGTGAGCGCAGTCTGGCAGAGCTTTCTGCCCTGTGCGAGGCCAACCACATGGAGGCCGTGGCGCAGATCACCCAGAAGCGCCAGACCCCGGAAACCGGCATCGTGCTGGGCAGCGGCAAGCTGGAAGAAGCTTCCCTTGCCGCCCAGACGCTGGGCGCGGAATGCGCTGTGTTTGACGGCGAGCTGACTGGCAGCCAGATCCGCAACATCTCCAACGCGCTGGGCGGCTTGGAGGTCATCGACCGTACCATGCTGATCTTGGAGATTTTCCGCAGCCGCGCCGTGACCAACGAGGGCAAATTGCAGACCGAACTGGCGCTGCTGCGCTACCGTCTGCCCCGCCTGCAGGGCATGGGCGAGGCGTTGAGCCGTCAGGGCGGCGGCGGCGGCGGTGGCGGCGGTGCCCGCCGCGGTGCCGGTGAGACCAAGCTGGAACTGGACCGCCGCCATGTGCACGCCCGCATTGATGCACTGGCCGAAAAGCTGGCCGAGATGGAAAAGCGCCGGGGCGAGAGCCGCAAGGCCCGCGCCAAGACCGGGATGCCGGTGGTAAGCCTTGTGGGCTACACCAACGTGGGCAAATCCAGCCTGATGAACGCCCTGTGCGGCCCCAGCGTAGCCGAAGCCGATATGTTGTTTGCCACACTGGACCCCACCAGCCGCAAGCTGGTGCTGCCCAGCGGCATGGCAGTGCTGCTGGTGGACACAGTAGGCTTTGTGTCCCGCCTACCCCACAATCTGGTGGAGGCCTTCAAGTCCACCTTGGAGGAAGCCGCATGGTCTGATGTGATCATCCGGGTGGCAGACGCCGGGGATGAGCAGCGCGAGGAGCAGCTTGCCGTCACTGACGAGGTTCTGGATGGGCTGGACTGTACCGACATTCCCCGCCTGACCGTGTACAACAAGTGCGACAAACCCAACACCCTGAGCTTTGACCCCGACATTCTGCTGACCAGCGCCAAAACCGGCTACGGGCTGGACAAGCTGCTGCAAAAGCTGGACGAGGTGCTCAGCGACCGGGTGCACACCATCCGGGTGCTGCTGCCCTACGACAAGCTTGGGCTTGCCGCCCCCATGCGGGAGCGCGGCAGCGTACAGGTGGAGGAATACCGGGAGGACGGGCTGTATCTGGAAGGCATCGTCAAAACCGAGGACCTGCACTGCTTTGAGGGCTATCTGGTCTGATAGGCGCATCCAATTTAAATAGCCTCCGCTGCGCTCTGGCTATCATCAGCGGAATAATATTTTGATATAGAGCAAACCCGGAAAGTCTGCGGACTTTCTGGGCTTGCATTTTCACGGGTAGAGTCGTGACCGGAAACAGCTGCTCTATGGGTCAAGTACGTTGTCTACCACTGCTTTTTTCATAAATAAAAAGCCCCAACAAACACAAAAACCCGCCTGGCAGCGGGTTTTTGTGTATAGAGGGGTGGGAAAGTATATAAAGTGGTGAATCTCAATATCATTGGCAGGTTTTTGTGTGTTGCGCTGCCTTGCATGATGTATTATACCCGTTTTTCTTTTCTTGTCAAACAGGATTTTCGGATTTTACTTTAAAATAATACTTTACTTTTTTGCAAAAACTTTATATAATTAACATAGAATTTCAGAAACGAAATTTTATTCCATTTCCGTGGGTTTGCACAACATAAAAACTTTACTTTCAGAAAATTTTATACAATCCAACATATTTTTGAAGGAGGCTCTTCTCATGGACGATCTTGACCGCAAAATCCTCACTCTTCTGGCAAAAAACGCACGGATGCCCGTCAAAGAAATTGCGGAACAGGTATCCCTGACCAGCCCGGCAGTCTCCAGCCGTATCCATAAGCTGGAAACGGACGGCATCATCAGCGGCTACACTGTCACGCTGAACCGTCCGGCAGACCGGATGTATGTGGATGCGCTCATCAGCCTTTCAGTGGCCCCCTCCAAGCAGGATGCTTTTCTGGAACTGCTGCAGAACAGCCGCGAGGTGCTGCAGTGCTACCACGTTACCGGTGCGTATACCTTTCTGGTCAAGGTCAGCTGCGGCAGCATGGCACAGCTGGAGCATCTGATCTTACAGTTCCAGAAGCTGGGCACCACCAGCACCCAGATCATCCTGTCCACCCCGGTGAACCATGGCGATCTGGACGCCTTGATGCTGTAAGCAGGCGCTGTTCATAAAACTGTTACTTTTTCCCTGCAATTTTGCGGTGCGGTGGTTCGTATCCAGAATAGCAGCCCAAAACCGGCACACACTACCTGTAACGTGTGCGCCCGGCTGCGCCTTCCACACACAGCACTATGAAAGGAAATGCAATACTATGAAAAAATTCATCGCCGCCCTGCTGGCAGGGCTGACCCTGTTTACTTTGGTGGGCTGCTCTGGCGGCAGCAAGGCCGACAGCTCCACCCCCAAGGACTACGCCCAGATCATCCACGACGCCCGCAGCGACGAGGACAACGAGTACGATATGATCTTCACCAAGGGCGAGGACGGCAAGTTTACCGCCATTGACGGTTACAGCGCCGAGTACGAGCCCGACCAGCTGAACGAAGAGATCCGGGACATCCTGATGCCCCTGCTGAATCTGGAGGACGGCCAGTACACCGCCTTTGCTGCCAGCATTTCCAGCATGATGGTACGCAGCTACGCCGTTGCCATCGTGAAACCCGCCGAGGGCAAGACCAATGAGGTGAAGGCCGCACTGGAGGCCTATGTTGCCAGCGAACAGCAGTCCATGGAGCATTATCTGGAGGATCAGTACCTCGTGGCTAAGGCTGCCACCGTCACCGTGGCTCCCACCGGCGAGGTGGTTCTGGTCTGCGCCGAGGACCACGACACTATTCTGGCCAACATCGAAAAGGCTTTGGCCGCATAAAAAGCTTTTTGAAACCGCACTCTGTACAGGGTGCGGTTTCTTTTTGCGGCGGGTTATGCTATAATACCCCTTGGATCCATACATCCGCAGGAGAAAAACTATGAGCAAAGCAACCATCGTCATCCCAAATATCAACGGCAAGGGCTGGCTGAAGGACTCCATCGAGTCCATCTACGCCCAGACCGAACAGGATTTTGACCTGATCGTGGTGGACAACGGTTCCACCGATGAAAGTCTGGAACAAGCCCGCAACTACTGCACCCGCCCCAACTTTACCCTGATCGAAAACGGGCGCAACACCGGCTTTTCCTACGCAGTGAATCAGGGCATTGCCCGGGCGCAGAGCAAATATGTGGTGCTGTTCAACAACGACGCCTTTGCCGAGCCGCAGTGGCTGGCCGAGCTTTTGCGCACCGCCGATGCGGACCCCAAGATCTTTGCGGTGCAGAGTTTGATGATCCGACACTTTGAGCGGGAACTGGCCGATGACGCCGGGGACTATGTGACATGGATGGGCTTTGCCTGCAAGACCGGCGATGGCCGCCGCGCCAGCCGCTACACAAAGCAAAAGCGTATCTTCTCGGCCTGCGGCGGCGCAGCGCTGTACCGCAAAAGCATTCTGGACGAGATCGGCGGTTTTGACGAGAATTTTTTTGCCTACTTTGAGGACGTAGACCTGAGCTGGCGCGCCAACAATGCCGGTTACAAAAACGTGCTCTGCCCCGCCGCCAAGTGCTACCACATCTGCGGTGCCAGCACCGGCGCAGTGCGCTACAACGCCTTTAAAAGCCAGCAGAGCGGCCGCAACAGCATTCTGCTGCCGCTCAAAAACGAGCCGCTGCTGATGCTGGTGCTCAACTTTATCCCGCTGGCGCTGGGCTATCTGCTCAAGTGCTACAAGTTCCACAAGCAGGGCTTTGGCGAGGCCTGGGACAAGGGCATGCACGAGGCCTTCGCCCTGCTCAAAGCGGGCAAACTGGGCAAGCGCCCCTTCCGCCTGAAAGACCTGCCCAACTACATCCTGATGGAACTGTGGATGATCTGGAACATGGTGCCATACCTGTGGTATCGGCTGGTGGTGGTCAGGTTTGATTTAAAATAAAACGTACAAAAAACACCCGACTGTGAAAGCAAACGCACAGTCGGGTGTTTTCATTTACATTTTACGCTGCGGTGCTGGCGGCATCCTCAGCAGCGGGGGCTTCTGCCACGGCGCTGTCGGCACCCGTTTCTGCCTGCGCTTCCGGCTGCACAGCCGAGGCAGCAGCCGAATCTGCCGCAGCAGAGTCTCCGGCAGTGGCCAGAATGGCGTCCTGCACATCGCTTTCCGCCATGGGCTCCGACTGCGCGGCAGCGGAGCTTGCGGCGCTTTCGGGTTTCGTCTCGCTCTCGGTCAGGCCGGTCAGATACCAGCTGCCGCTCTGGCGCTCGAACAGGTAGTCCATATATTTGGTGGGGGTGTCCGAGGAGGGATTGATGATGCTGTCATCCGCGCTGGCGGTGGGGATATAGCCCACGGTAACATGCAGCTTGCCGCTGCGCTTGAACAGCTTGACCACAGTGGCGCGGTAGTAGCCCACCGTACCGGTGATGGGGATCTTGTAGCACTGGGTGGTCTCGTCAAACTCGACGGTCATATCCTCCATATCAAAGCTGCGGTGGGTCAGCTTGAAGCCGGGGCCCAGCAGCTTTGCCAGATAGGCGTCCACCTCCACCGAGGGCAGCAGCAGCTGCTCGGTCTCGGGGTCGGTATTGTAATTCTCAAAGCCGCCCTGCGTCTCCTGAATGCTGTACACACAGCCCCACACAGCTGCCTCCCGCAGGGTCAGGTCATCGATGTTCTCAATGCCGTCAAAGGGCATGGGGTCAAACAATACCAAGCCTTCCAGCTTGTCCTCGTATTCCTGCTTTTGTGCGGTATCGTCAAACAGGTTTGCCACAAGGCCTACACCGGCCCGCAGCACCGTGATAAACCCGATGAGCACCAGCACCGTGATCAGCAGACCCAAGGTCTGCCGCCAGCGGCGGCGCTTGATCCGGGCGTGTTCTTCCGGGGTGATCGTATTTTTCATTGGTCTGAGTCTCCCAAAGTTTTTAGTCTACCCAACAGTATACCACATCCGGCCGCAGAGTGCAAAACCTGTACCGGTGGTTTTTTTGTGAAAGCAGGTTTTTTATTCCCAGTCCTTCCATATTTCGGGCTGGTAGCCCACAGTGGCCTTGCGTCCGTTGCGCACGATGGGGGTCTTGAACAGCTGCTGATTTTCAAACAGCTTATCCTCTTTCTGCCAGTCCACCAGTGCATCCAGCAGCGCAAGGGTCTGCTTGTCCTTTGCTGCCGGATTTACCAGCGCTTCCCAGCCGCCCAAGGCGCGTGCCACGTTATCAAACTCGCCCCGGCTCATACCCTTTTCCTTCAGGTCGATCATCTGGAACTTTATGCCGCGCTCCTTGAAATAGCGCTGCGCCTTTTTGGTATCAAAGCACTTGCTCGTGCCAAAGATCTGGATATTCATCTTCTCTCCTCCTGCCGGTTTCCGGCGGTCTTATTGTACCACACCGCAAACCGCTTGCATAGGCATAATTTGCGGCAAAACGGGCAATGCTTTCCGCAAGGAGGTGTTTGCATGAACGCATTCGTAGACCCTGAACTGTGCATCGGCTGTACCCAGTGTGCCGGACTGTGCCCCGCAGTGTTCCGCATGGAGGGAGTTCTGGCTGTGGCAGAGCCCGGCCCCATCCCGCCGGAGGAGGTGCCGCAGGCCGTCACCGCAGCCCAGAGCTGCCCGGTAAGCGCCATCCGCATTGAGGAATAAGCCCGGCATCGGTAAGGCTGCTGCACAGCTTGTGCGGCAGCTTTTTTTGCGGCAGGACGATTTGAAATGCCCTCCGCTTTGCTCTGGGCATAGGCAGCGGAAGAACATTATAAATGATGCGATTGTCACGGCTTACGAGCCGTGACAATCGCATTTTTACGAGAGACGGCATCACGAAAAGCAGCCACTTCTCTTTTTTACGCAAAAAGCTCCCGCGCGGTGCAGTTTTGTGCTATACTATAAGATGTGAGATTACGCAACGGAGGAACTGCATTATGCGTTTACTGGTCATTGACGGCAACAGCATTGCCAACCGCGCTTTTTACGGCATCAAGCTGCTGACCACCAAGGACGGACGTTATACCAACGCCATCTATGGCTTTTTGAACATTCTGCTCTCCCTGCTCAAGGAGTGCCAGCCGGATGAGGTGGCCGTGGCTTTTGACCTGAAAGTCCCCACCTTCCGGCATAAAATGTACGATGGCTACAAGGCCACCCGCCACGCCATGCCCGAGGAGCTGGCGCAGCAGATGCCGGTGCTCAAACAGCTGCTGGCAGACCTTGGCTACCGCACCGTTACCGCCGAGGGCTGGGAGGCGGACGATATTCTGGGTACACTGGCTGCTGCCTGCGCCGCCCGGAAGGACGACTGTTTCCTTGCCACCGGAGACCGCGACAGTCTGCAGCTGGTGAGCGAGAGCACCACCGTACTGCTGGCTGCCACCGTAATGGGGCGCAGCAAGACCGTGGTGATGGACGAGGACGCCATTCAGGAAAAATACGGCCTTGCGCCCAAGCAACTCATTGAGGTGAAGAGCCTGATGGGCGACACCTCGGATAACATCCCCGGCGTGAAGGGCATCGGCGAAAAGACCGCCCTCTCGCTGGTGCAGACTTTCGGCTCGCTGGAGGGCGTATACCAGAACATTGACGACAAGCGCATCAAGCCCAAGCAGCGGGAGCACTTGTTAGAGGACAAGTCCATGGCCGAGCTGAGCCACACGCTGGGCACCATCCGCACCGATGCCCCCATCGACACCGCCGAGGGGTCCTACACCGTGGGCGAGGGCAACAAGCCTGCCGCCGTGCGGCTTTTGCAGGAATTGGAGATCCACTCCCTGATCCCGCGGTTCGGGCTGGACGGCGTAGCGCCGGAAGCCGCCGCCGAGGAGCAGGCCGTGGAGCTGCCGGAAGCCGAACTTGCTCCCCTGCCCCTGACCCCCGCCGGACATTATCTGGTGGCTGCCCGCCCCGCCGTTACCGGCAAGCAGGGCACCCGCAACGTGGTATTGCAGCCGGAAAGCTGGTACGCCGTGCAGGACACCACCGTCTACCCGCTGGAGGACGCCGACCTGCTGCGGCTGCTGGACAACGCCGATGTGACGCTGGATGTGTTCAACTCCGCGCCCCTCTACGCCAAAGCCATGGCTGCCGGCGGCTGGGGCAGCAGCATCGTCTGGGACGGCAAGCTGGCCGCCTATCTGCTGGATGCGTCTGCCTCCAAGTACCAGATCAGCGAGCTGATCCCCGCCTACAAGGCCGCTGCCGCCTTTACCTGCACCGATTACCCGGACGCCGGGCGGCTGGCCGACCTGTTTGCCCGGATGAAGGCCGAGATCACCGCCTGCGGCGAGGATGCGCTGTACAACGAGATCGAGTTCCCGCTGGCACAGGTGCTGGCCGATATGACCCGCACCGGCGTGCTGGTGGATAAGGACGGCATCGAGCAGTTCGGCGTAAAGCTGCGGGAGGAGCTGGAGCAGGTGCTGACCCGCATCCACATGGAGACCGGCAGCGCCACCTTCAACCCCAACAGCCCCAAGCAGCTGGGCGAGATGCTGTTCGACACCATGGGTCTGCCCCACGGCAAAAAGACCCAGCGCGGCTGGTCCACCGACGCCGAAACGCTGGAAAGCCTGCGCGAGTACCCGCTGGTGGAGGACGTTTTGCAGTACCGCGCCTACCAGAAGCTGAACTCCACCTATGTGGAGGGTCTGCTCAAGGTCATTGGCGAGGACGGGCGCATCCACTCCACCTTCAACCAGACCGAAGCCCGCACCGGACGGCTCTCCTCCGATAACCCCAACCTGCAGAACATCCCCATCCGCACCGAGCTGGGCAGCCAACTGCGCGCCTACTTTGTTGCAAAGCCGGGCTGCGTGCTGGTGGACGCGGATTACAGCCAGATCGAACTGCGCATTCTGGCGCATATCACCGGGGACGCGCATATGCAGCAGGCCTTTTTGAACGGTGAGGATATCCACCGCAGCACCGCCGCCAAGATCTACGGCATCCCGCAGAGCGAGGTAACGCCCCGGCTGCGCTCCTCTGCCAAGGCCATCAACTTTGGCATCATGTACGGCAAGGGCGCGTACAGCCTTTCCAAGGATATCGGCGTGACTGTGAAGGAGGCAGACGCCTTCCTCAAGAACTATCTGGCGGCTTTCCCCAGCGTGAGCGGCTATATGGACAAGACCATCGCGGATGCCAAGGCAAACGGCTATGTGTCCACCCTGTTCGGCCGCCGCCGCACCCTGCCGGAGTTGGCCAGCACCAACTTCAATGTGCGCGCCAGCGGCGAGCGTATGGCCCGCAACACCCCCATTCAGGGCACCGCTGCGGACGTGATCAAGCTGGCCATGGTGCGGGTGTGGAAGCGCCTGCGGGACGAAAAGATGGCCAGCCGCCTGATCCTGACCGTCCACGATGAACTGATCGTGGAGGCCCCGGAGGCGGAGGCCGAGCAGGCCGCCCGCATCCTGCGGGAGGAAATGGAAGGCTGCGTGCAGTACGCGGTGCCCCTGAGCACCGATGTGCACGCAGGCAAAAACTGGCTGGAGGCACACTAAAATGATCATTCTCGGAATTGAGTCTACCTGTGACGAAACTGCCGCTGCACTGGTGGAGGACGGGCGGCATCTGCTGAGCAACGTCATCTCCACCAGCGTCAAGGAGCAGGCGCTGTACGGCGGTGTTGTGCCGGAAATCGCCAGCCGCCGCCACTGCGAATTTATCAGTGCTACGGTCAAAAAAGCCCTGCTGGACGCCGGCAAGACCATAGACGATGTGGACGCCGTGGCCGTCACCTTTGCGCCGGGGCTTATCGGCGCGGTGCTGGTGGGCGTAAATTTTGCCAAAGGGCTGGCCTACTCGGCGGGCAAGCCGCTGGTGCCGGTGCACCATCTGCGGGGACACATCGCTGCGCTCTACCTGACCCACCCGGAGCTCAAGCCGCCCTTTTTGTGTCTGGTGGCTTCCGGCGGGCACAGTCATATCGTAGAAGTGCAGGACTACACCCACTACCACATTCTGGGTCATACCGTAGACGATGCTGCGGGCGAAGCCTTTGACAAGGTAGCCCGCACGCTGGGTCTGCCCTACCCCGGCGGCCCCAGCGTAGCCGCTGCCGCCAAGACCGGCGACCCCAAGGCCTACCGTCTGCCGGTGCCCCATGTGGAGGGCAAATATAACGTGAGCTTTTCCGGTTTAAAGACCGCCGTACTCAACGAGGTGAACAAGGCGCAGATGAAGGGCGAGGAAGTGAACGTACCCGACCTTGCTGCCAGCTTTCAGGAGCGCATTGCGGGCATTCTGGCCGAAAAACTGCTGCTTGCCGCTGCCGATACCGGGGCAAAGCAGGTGTGTCTTGCCGGCGGCGTAGCTGCCAACGGCCGTCTGCGTCAGCTGGTGAATGACGGTGCCCAGAAGCTGGGTGCAAAGGTCTACCTGCCGGAACTGAAGTTCTGCGGCGACAACGGCGCGATGATCGCGGCACAGGGCTACTACCAGTACATTGCCGGGCACACCGCCGGGCTGGAACTGAACGGCCTGCCCACCCTGCCCATCGACTATGAATAAACACAACACGGAGGTGTTCCCATGACCGAGCGCAACCCTATCCTGCAAAGCCTGTTCGACCGCAAGTCGGTGCGGGTGTATGAAGAAAAGCCCATTTCTGCCGAGATGAAGCAGGCCATTTTAGAAGCTGCCGCACAGGCACCCTCTGCAGGCTGTCAGCAGCTGTACACCATTTTAGACATCACCGACCCGGCGCTGAAAGAAGCGCTGGCTGAAAGCTGCGACCATCAGCCCTTTATTGCCAAAGCACCGCTGGTGCTGGTGTTCTGCGCCGACTGCAAAAAGTGGTACGACGCCTACTTAGAAGTTGGCTGCACGCCCCGCACCCCGGGTGTGGGTGATCTGATGCTGGCAGTCACGGACGCCGCCATTGCCGCACAAAACGCCGTGGTCGCCGCCGAAAGCTTTGGCATCGGCTCGTGCTACATCGGGGATATCATGGAGAACTGCGAAACCCAGCGCAGTCTGCTGCACCTGCCGGATTATGTGTTCCCGGCGGTGATGTTGGTGTTCGGCTGGCCCACCCAGCAGCAGAAAGACCGCGTAAAGCCCCAGCGCTGCGCCATGGAGCACATCGTGCACGAAAACGGCTACCGCACCATGGACGGCGCGGAGCTGCGGGACGCCTTTGGCTACAAGGCTGGCAACGCGCCCTTTGAGCAGTGGTGCACCGCCTTTTGCAACCGCAAGTATAACTCCGATTTTTCCAAGGAGATGACCCGCTCGGTGGAGGAATATCTCAGCCAGTTCCGCTAAATCCGGCGGACATTCTGCATTCCATTTTCACCGGGTTGAATCTGCATGGTTCTATTACAGCGCAACCGTTTCCCATCACGCCCCCTAGCGTGAAAAAGTGGTTCAGAAACGTCCGCAGACGTTTCTGAACCACTTTTTATAATAATCATTCCGCTGAATATGCCCAAAGTGCAACGACGACGACCGCCGCCAGTGGCGGAAACAGGGAGGAGTTGTTGGGGCAGCGGCCAGCAAGACGCAAGTGCCGTCCAAGGCACGATGCGGATGCTGGGTGCCGCAACCCGATAAGCGGAGGGCATTCCAAATCGTTTCACCCCCAAAAAGCGGCAGCTGCACGGTGTTTTGTGCAGCTGCCGCTTTTCTCGTTTATCTCTGGCTTTCCGCAAACAGTGCGCCCAGCTCCGGCAGGATATCGTGCGGCAGCATCCCGTACTCGCCGCGCTTTGCGGCGGCACGGTCGGCGGCGGCACCGTGCAGGTATACCGCACAGGTAGCGGCTTCGTAAGCGGGCAGACCGCAGGCCAGCAGCGCCGCCAGCATCCCCGCCAGCACATCCCCGCTGCCGCCCCGGGCAAGCCCCGGGTTGCCGGTAGGGTTCACGCACACCCGCCCGTCCGGGCTTGCCACTACAGTGCGTGCCCCTTTGAGCACCACCACGGCGTTCCACGCCTTGGCATAGTGCAGGGCGATGCCCTCCCGGTCGGCGGCAAACTCTGCTGCCGAAAGCCCGGTCAGGCGCGCCATCTCGCCGGGGTGCGGGGTGACTACCAGCTCCCCCGCCGGGTGTGGGAAGGGTTTGCCCTCTGCCAGCAGCTGCGCGGCGGCGTTCAGACCGTCCGCGTCCAGCACCGCAGCCCCGGCAAAGCCGGGCAGAAGCTGCTGCACCAGCGTGCGGGTCTCGGCGGCCCGGGCAGCGCTTTGCGCTGTGCCGCCAAGGCCGGGGCCCAGCAGCAGCACGGTGGCCTTCTGCCGCCGGAGCAGCGGCACATTTTCCGGCGCAATGCCGCCCTGTGCGCCCTCCTTACAGGGGCACAGGCAGCACTCCGGCAGACGGGTAACGGCAGCGCTGACCACCGGTTCCACGCTGGCAAGGGTAACGATGCCCGCCCCGGTGCGCAGTGCGCCCTCGGCTGCCAGCAGGGCAGCACCCCGGTAAAAGGCACTGCCCGCCACCGCCAGCACGCTGCCAAAGGTACCCTTATGGCTGTCCCGGGCACGGGGCGGGATGCTCTGCCAGACAAATTCTTTGGTAATTTCCACAGCCATGGGTGCACCTCCAGAGAACGATTTGAATGCCCTCCGCTTATCGGGTTGCGGCACCCAGCATCCGCATCGTGCCTTGGATAGCACTTGCGTCTTGCTGGCCGCTGCCCCAACAACTCCTCCCTGTTTCCGCCACTGGCGGCGGTCGTCGTCGTTGCTGGGCATTTCTAGCGGAATAAATATTTTAAGATTGTCGGTTTGGAAAATCTGCGGATTTTCCAAACCGACTTTTTCACAAGAGAGGAAATTTTTGGGGTCAGCCTTTACGCCTGTCCCTGCACAAGGGCGCGGATCTGCTTTTCCACGTTCTGCACTTCCTCGTGAAACATCCGGGCGGACACGCGCAGTGCGCCGTGGCCAAGGATGATGACCTGCTCCATACCGTCCGAGGTCGCCACGCGGACACGGCGGCTCTTGCCGATTTCATGGGTGACCCGCTCGATGAACATATCGGCGGTCTCAGCCTCCTTGGTATAGACCACATGGATATTGTGGTACTGCTCGATGGCGCCGGGGCTGCCGGGCACGCGGTAGGCATCGAACACCAGAATGAGCACGCATTTCTGGTAGCCCTGATAGTTGCACAGGATATCCATCAGCTTGCGGCGGGCGGCGTCCAAGCTTTCCTTCGCCAGCGCGTTCAGCTCGTCCCACGCAAAGATGATGTTGTAGCCGTCCACCAGCAGATACTCCGGGGCAATTTCCCACTGCTCTGCGTCAAAATCCGGGCGTTCGGTCTTTTGCACCGGGCGGAAGGCCGCCAGCGGATCCCGCTTGATGGGGCCGTAGGTGCGCTCAAAAATTTTGAGCAGTTCGGCATCCTCCTCCAGCGTGGCGCGGTAGGCCATGGCGCGGCGCTGGGGCGCAGCCTGCACCTCCGGGCGGGCGGACTTTGCCTTGCCCCAGCCGCTTTCAACGTGCATATGGCTGCGCACCTCGCTCCACGGCACCACAAAGCCAGCACCATGGGCGCAGAATACGGAATCTGCGGGGTTGTCCAGATCATGCTCCGGCTGGTAGCCGGTTTCTGCAATGACCTCCTGTGCATTGTGACAGGGGCGGTAGCCGTCCAGCGTCAGGCTCAGATGTCCCCTGCCCCGAGTGTAGCTGACCACCTCCATGGGGTAGCTGCGCATGGTGGATACCGGCGCAAAGCCGGTCAGGGTGGCGGTCTCCGCGCCGCTTTCCGGCGGGTCAAAGCTGCCCTCCATGCGCTGGATATCGCTCATGGCGCGGCCGATGTTCTCCACCGGCACTTCCAGTCGGAAGGCGTACCACGGCTCTAACAGCTGGCTTTTGGCCAGCATCAGCCCCTGCCGCACGGCGCGGTAGGTAGCCTGCCGGAAATCGCCGCCCTCAGTGTGCTTGAGGTGCGCTCTGCCGGTGAGCAGAGTAATTTTTACATCGGTCAACGGTGCGCCGATCAAAACGCCAAGGTGCTGCTTTTCTTCCAGATGGGTCAGCACCAGACGCTGCCAGTTTTTGTCCAGAACCTCTTCCCGGCAGTCGGCGGCAAACTGCATCCCGCTGCCCCGGGGCAGCGGCTCCAGCAGCAAATGCACCTCGGCATAGTGGCGCAGCGGCTCGTAATGTCCCACACCTTCCATCGGCTCAGTGATGGTCTCCTTATACAAAATGCCGCCCGGACCAAAGGATACTTCCAGCCCGAACCGCTCGGCCAGCAGACTGCGCAGCACTTCCAGCTGCACCTCGCCCATCAGCTGCACATGAATTTCGCCCAGCGTTTCGTTCCACACCACATGGAGCTGCGGTTCTTCCTCCTCCAGCCGGTGCAGCTTACCCAGCGCGGCGTGCACATCCGCACCCTCCGGCAGCAGCACCTGATAGCTGAGCACCGGTTCCAGCACCGGCACATCGCTGTCCCGCTCTGCCCCAAGCCCGGTGCCGGGCTTTGCATGGGTCAGGCCGGTCACGGCGCACACCTGTCCCGGGCCGATGGCCTCGGTCAGGGTATATTTTGCGCCGGAATACAGCCGCAGCTGGTTCGCCTTTTCTGCCCACGGCTCGCCGTCCGTTTCGCCGGAGAGCAGAGCCTTTACCTTCAGCTCCCCGCCGGTGACCCGCAGCCATGTCAGGCGGGTGCCCTGCTCGTCCTGCGATACCTTGAACACCCTTGCACCAAAGGCGTGCAGCGCCGGGGCGGGGCGGGTGTAGCGGTCAAGCCCCTCCAGAAGTGCATCCACCCCGTCCAGCCGCAGCGCCGCCCCGAACCAGCACGGAAAAACGTGCCGCCGTGCAACTGCGGGGATAATGTCTGCATCGGTCAGGGTTCCCGCGTCCAGCATTTTTTCCATCAGCTGCTCATCGCACAGCGCCAGTGCTTCGTTGCGAGCGGCAGGCTCTGCGCCAAAATCCACAAAACCCTCGCCAAGGCGGTGATTCAGCTGGCTGAGTAACTGTTCCCGGGTCATGCCGGGCAGGTCCATCTTGTTCACGAATACAAAGGTGGGCACATGGTAGCGCCGCAGCAGCCGCCACAGCGTTTCGGTGTGGCTTTGCACGCCGTCCGTTCCGCTGACCACCAGCACGGCGTAATCCAGCACCTGCAAGGTGCGCTCGGTCTCGGTGGAAAAATCCACATGGCCGGGGGTGTCCAGCAGGGTGATGGCGGTATTGCCCGCCGTAAGCAGCGCCTGCTTGGAAAAGATGGTGATGCCGCGCGCTTTTTCCAAGCTGTCGGTGTCCAGAAAGGCATCTCCGTGGTCTACCCGCCCCAGCTTGCGGATAGCACCGGCGCGGTAGAGCATGGCCTCGGAGAGGGTGGTCTTGCCGGAGTCCACATGGGCCAGAATGCCCAGTACGATCTGTTTTTGCGTTGTTTCCATGCACTGCTCCTATAAGCCGTTTTCCTAAGTACTGCGCACCATTTCCAAAAACAGCTTTTAAAAATAATTTCCTGTTTATTGTAACACGCTTTGGAGGGAAAAGAAAGTTTTCCGGTACAAATCCCGCAGGCAAAAAACAGCACCGGACAGAAAATGGTCTGCCCGGTGCAATTTTCTTAAAAAAGGTCCAGCATATTGTCCAGATAGATTTCCTCCCGTACCTGCAGCTGGTATTCCGGCTTTGTCATGTAGTAAAGCAGAAATTCCAGCACCAATGCGCTGCCAAGTCCTCTGCCCTCTATCTTGAACTGGGAAAAGCCTGCGGGCAGATACCGCTGCCGGATGTCATCTACCCCGATAAACCCGGGGCTGCGCATCGCCTTGGAAAAGCGGTAGCCCCCGACGGCATCCGGGGCGGTGCAGCGGTGGTCCGGGCATTCCTCGCCCAGATTCTGGCGGCTGACCGTCTCGTAGCAGCGCTTGCGCTCGGTGCAGCCGAACCAGCAGCACTCGTTGCACAAAAATTCCACCTTGGCCTTTTGCTCCGGCGGCAGGGTGCGCAGCTGTTCCAGTGCCGGGTTCAGCCGGAAATCTGGCACCACATACCGGAACTGCGGCTTTTCCAATTCCTGCCGCAGCTGCGCAAACTCGGTGAGCACTTTGGTGGTGGAGGACACCAGATACAACTCCGGCCAACGCTGTTGCAGATAGTCCGCCAGCAGGTCAGAATGGACGATCACACCGTTTGGCACACTGCCGCTTTTTGCAAACTGTTCACACAGGGCGTTGCACTGCGGGTCGGCAAGGTGCTCAGCCCGCAGCAGGGAATTGCTGAAGGTCAGCCGCCCGGAGATGCCGTATTCCCGCAGCAGCGCCAGCACCTCACGCGGAGCTGCCCCGCCGCAGGAGATGCGTCCCCCGCCCCAGATACAGCCCGCCGGTGCGCCGTAGATGGAGCCAATGGTGCACCAATCGTAAAAATATTCCCGGTGCTCCCGGTACAGCGGCAAAAAACGGCGGTACAGCTCGTAAAACTCGAACAGGCCGGGCAGATGATAACAGGCAGCTGCGGGCTTTTCCATAGCGGTTCCTTTCCTGCAAAAAGGGAGCTGCTGCGTAAAAATGCCGTGCAGCGGCTCCCCTGTTTTTATCGTATTTGCTTTTGTTACACGGTAGCGCCGACCTGAGGGGCACCCCCGGCAAGCTGCTCTGCCGTAAGCGGCTGGGCTTCTGCGGGGGCGTTCAGCCGCTCCTTGGCCACAGCCAGCATCAGCTTGATGCGGTTTTCCTGATTGACCCGGGTGGCGCTGGGGTCGTAGTCGATGGGGGTGATGTTGGCGCTGGGGTACAGCGCACGGATCTTGTTCACCATGCCCTTGCCCACGATATGGTTGGGCAGGCAGCCAAAGGGCTGTGCACACACGATGTTGCCGTAGCCGCCCTGCACCAGCTCGATCATCTCGGCGGTCAGCAGCCAGCCCTCACCCATTTTTGCGCCCAGCGAGATAACGCCCTTGGGCTTTTCCACCAGTTCCTTGAAGGAGCCCGGCGCATAGAACCCGGCGTCCGTCTCTGCCTTGAGCATGACACGCTCCACGCTGTCCAACCAGTTGAGGAACTGGTCGGTGCCCACCTTTACAGCCAGCTTGCCGCCGTACAGCACATGATCCTCGCCCATGTTGAAGGCGCAGTACTGCACAAAGCCCATCAGACCGGGGAAGTTCACCTCGCAGTCCTGACTTTCCAGAAACTTCTGCAGTTCGTTGTTGCCCAGCGGGCTGTACTTGACGTAGATCTCGCCCACAACACCCACCTTGACCTTGGGCACCCGGGTGACCGGGATAGTGGCAAATTCCTTTGCGATGAGCGGGAAAGTGTGCTTCATTTCCCGGGAAGTAAAGCCTTTTCCGGCCAGCAAGGCACGGCCCAGACGGGCGATCCAGCGGTCCATCATGCGGTCAGCAGCACCCTTTTCGTTCTCGTAGGGGGCCACCTGATTGCGCAGCGCACACAGCATATCGCCGTAGAAGATGCAGGCGATACACTTGCGCGCCAGCGGGAGGGTCATCTGGAAGCCGCTGTCCTTTTCCAGGCCGGAAAAGTTCAGGCTTGCCACCGGGATCTGCGGATATCCAGCCTTGACCAGCGCCTTGCGCAGCAGATGGATGTAGTTGGAGGCACGGCAGCCGCCGCCGGTCTGGGTGATCAGCAGCGCGGTATGTTCCAGATCATACTTGCCGCTGTTCAGCGCATCCAGAAACTGGCCGATGACCAGCAGCGCCGGGTAGCAGGTATCGTTGTGGACATACTTCAGCCCCAGCTGTGCCACGGCACTGCCGCAGTTGCCCAGCAGCTCACACTTGTAGCCCTCGCAGCGCAGTGCGTACTCCATAAGCCGGAACTGGGTAACGGCCATGTTGGGGATGAGGATGGTGTGGGTCTTTTTCATCTCCGGGGTAAATTTGGGATAATGATATTCCATAGGTTCCTCCTATGTTGCTCTAAACAAGATAGTCCCCGCAAAAGCTTCCCCTCGCCGGGGGGAAGCCCTTCAGCCTATCTCAGGGTTTCTTTTATTCTGACTTTTCTGCGGCGGCCTCGTCCCGCTCGTCCAGTGCGGCAAACAGGCTGCGCAGACGGATGTTCACGGCACCGAGGTTCGTGATCTCGTCGATCTTCAACTGGGTGTACAGCTTGTTGCCCCGCTGCAAAATCTCGCGGGTCTCGTCGGTGGTAATGGCATCCACGCCACAGCCGAAGGACACCAGCTGCACCAGATCCATATCCTTTTGGGTGGTGCAGTACTTGGCGGCAGCATACAGGCGGCTGTGGTAGGTCCACTGGTTCAGCACACTGGTGGGGAACTTCTGCACCCGGTTGGAGATGCTGTCCTCGGTAACCACCGCAGCCCCGTGACGGGTGATCAGATGGTCGATGCCGTGGTTGACCTCCGGGTCTACATGATAGGGGCGGCCTGCCAGCACGATGATGCGCTTACCCTGACGGCGCGCCTCGTCGATGATCTCGCTGCCCTTTACCCGGATCTTAGCCATGTGTGCTTCGTACTCCGCGTAGGCAGCATCGGCTGCGGCCTGCACCTCCCGCTCGGAGATGCCGCCAAAGTACTTGGGCAGCACCTCCTTTGCCATCTTGTGCACAAAATCCTTGGGACGGTGGATGCCCACATAATCATAGATGAACTTTTTGCCTTCCAGCTCCGGGCAGTTGCCTGCCAAAACCTCCGGGTAGTAGGCCACCACCGGGCAGTTATAATGGTTGTCTCCCAAGCCCTCGTCCACATTGTAGGTCAGGCAGGGGTAGAAGATGGCGTCCAGCTGCATCTGGCTCAGCGCCTTGATGTGGCCGTGGCTCAGCTTTGCCGGGAAGCAGGCGGTATCGCTGGGGATGGTAGCCTGTCCGGCCAGATACAGCCCGCGGGTGGACACCGGGCTGGTGTGCACCGCAAAGCCAAGGCTCGTCCAGAAGGCGTACCAGAAGGGCAGCAGCTCGTAGAAGCCCAGACACATCGGGATACCGATAGAACCGCGCTTGCCGGGCACAGGCTTGTAGCTGGCCAGCAGCTGCTGCTTGTAGGCGTACAGGTTCAGGCTGTTGTCCTCGCTTTTGCCGGTAACGGGCTTATCGCAGCGGTTGCCAGAGATGAACTTGCGGCCATCGGCAAAGGTGTTGACGGTCAGCTGGCAATGGTTGCCGCAGCCGCCGCACTTGACGCTGACCACCTGCTGTGCAAACTTTTCCAGCTCCTGCTCGTCCATCATGGCAGAGGTGGTCTGGTTGTTTTTATGGCTCTGGCGCAGGCCGTACAAGGCAGCACCGTAAGCACCCATCAGACCGGCAATGTCCGGCCGGATGACCTCCACGCCCATCTCCTTTTCAAAGGCACGGAGCACGGCTTCATTATAAAAGGTACCGCCCTGCACCACGATCTTGCGGCCCAGCTCTTCCGGGCTGGAAGCGCGGATCACCTTGTACAGCGCGTTCTTGACCACGCTGATGGACAGGCCTGCGGAAATATTCTCGATGCTGGCGCCGTCCTTCTGCGCCTGCTTGACCGAGCTGTTCATGAACACAGTGCAGCGGCTGCCCAAGTCCACCGGGCGGTCTGCGAACAGACCCAGTGCAGCAAACTTCTTGACGTCGTAGCCCAGCGCCTGCGCAAAGGTCTGCAAAAAGCTGCCGCAGCCGGAGGAGCAGGCCTCGTTCAAGAAGATGTTGCTGATGGCACCATCCTCGATCTTGAAGCACTTCATGTCCTGCCCGCCGATATCAATGATGAAGTCCACGTCCGGCATAAAGTACTTGGCAGCGGTAAAATGTGCCACCGTTTCCACCAGACCGTAATCACAGCGGAAAGCGTTTTTCACCAATTCCTCGCCGTAGCCGGTGGTGGTAACACTGGCCACCTGCAGCCCCGGATGCTCCTTGTAAATCTTGAGCAGCTGCTCCCGAATCAGAGGCAGCGGGTTGCCAAGGTTGGGCTGATAGTTGGTGTACAAAATCTGGCTCTTTTCGTCCACCACCACCAGCTTGACGGTGGTAGAACCGGAGTCGATGCCGATATGCACCGGCCCGCAGTGGGCACTAAAAGCCACGCGGGGCACACTGTGGGACATGTGCCGTGCGTGGAAAGCCTCGTACTCCTCCTTGCTGGCGAACAGCGGCGGCTCGCTGGCATAGGTTGCGGTGGCGGCGTACTTGTCCAGCGCAGCGGCCACCTCGGTGAGCACAAACTCCTTGTCGGCATACAGAGCAGCACCCAGCGCCACATACAGCAGACTGTTTTCCGGGCAGGTACCGGTCACGTTCAGCGCTTCGTCAAAGCTCTTGCGCAGCACGGTGCTGAAGGTGAGCGGGCCGCCCAGATAGAGGATATTGCCCTTGATGGGGCGACCCTGTGCCAGACCGGCAATGGTCTGGTTGACCACTGCCTTATAGATGCTGGCGGCGATATCCTCGGTGCGGGCACCCTGATTGATCAGCGGCTGCACATCGCTTTTGGCGAACACGCCGCAGCGGCTGGCGATGGTATAGGTACGCTGCGCCTGCTCGGCAGCCTTGTTCATTTCCTCGGCGCTCATCTTCAGCAGAGTGGCCATCTGGTCGATGAAAGCACCGGTGCCGCCGGCACAGCTGCCGTTCATGCGCACCTCGGTGCCGTTGGTCAAAAACAGGATCTTGGCATCCTCGCCGCCCAGCTCAATGACGCAATCGGTCTTTGGCATAAAGCGCTTGACCGCCACGCGGGTGGAGAACACCTCCTGCACAAAGGGCACGCCGCAGCTGTCGGCTAAGCCCATACCGGCAGAGCCGGAGATGCTGAGCAGCGCCTTGCGGCCATGCAGATGCTCGGCATCAATGCGCCGCAGCAGCTCCTGCGCCTTTTCCAGAATATGACTATAATGTCGTTCGTATGTAGAATACAGCAGTTCATCATGCTCGCCCAGCACCACGCACTTGATGGTGGTACTGCCGATGTCAAGACCTACTCTCACCTTGTTTTCCCTCCTAAGGACAAATAACCGGAACATAACGTCCCGGCTGCCATGGCAAACAGCCGTTATGCGGCAAAGACACGCAACGGCGTTTTTTCTTTTTAGCTTCCCGCATTGCGCATCTACGTCATTTTCAAACAGTACGCGTTATAAAAAACACAGCAAATGCGTTTTTGCATACACTATTATTATAATCCAATCGCGGGCGGCATTCAATCCATGTTGTCTATTTTACACGAAAAAAATAGTATTTTTTGCTCAAAAGGCTGAACTTTTTGTGAACATGTGTCGGTTTTCCCGCAAAAAAAGCCGCCGCACAGCGCTTTGTGCAGCGGCCTTATACCGGCGGAACGATTTCGAATGGCTCCGCATACGCTTTGGCTATTTTCAGCGGAAATTCCTCTCTACGCCCCACGCGTAAAAATGTTTTTGGAGTGCTCCATTCTCCTTACCGATTCACGAAATTCAGCACCAGAACCAGCAGCAGCATGTGCACGGGGTAAAAGGCGTAGCAGGCATACTGGAAAGGCTTGCTGTGGTAGCCCTGCCGACCGCGGTACAGCCAGATGGGCACCAGTGCCAGCAGCGCCAGCCCCTGCTGGCAAAGCTCAAAGTCCATGCCGAAGAGCTGAATGGGGTACATCAGCCCGCCCAGCAGTTCCACGTTGACCCAGTACAGCGCTGCCAGCTGCCCCAGCAGGCACCACCACCTGCGCCCGTGAAAAAAGTAGAAGATGAACACGGTCAGCACACCGGCGCCGTAGTAGTCCACCATGCCCAGCGTACCCAGCACCGCGCCTGCCGCCACCACAAGGGCCGCTACCAGCAGGTACAACCATGTTTTCTGCTTTTTGCGCACCGTTTCCATCAAGTGGATGCCCAGAATGCCCAGCAGCAGCGTCCAGATGACGTTCTGGTGCACCGGGTAGAACCATGTGCCGCCGTACATCAAATCGAAGGGGATTTCCGAAAGCAGGGCAAACAGCAGCAGACGCAGGGTGTATTTTTTCAGGTCATGGGTGTGGAAGTAGCCCTCCACCGCCATAAACGCAAAGATGGGAAACGCCACCCGCCCGGCACAGGTCAGCCATTCCTGCGCGGGCAGCAAAGTGGCCCACAGGTGGTCCATCAGCATCAGCGCCATGGCAAGGATATGAAGGGCCGCTGCGCTCAGGTCAAAGCGGGTCGCGGCAGTGGGGCTGATTGGTTTCGTTGACATACTCGCACCTCGTCTTTTGTCGAAATTCAGTTCCTTTATCTGGAATACGAACGAGCCCCGCAAAGAATTGCAGCCCCGGTAGTTCTTTTCCCGCCGGGGCCGGCTTGCTGCTTTATTTTTTCTGCTGCGAACACCCTAGCAACAAAAAGGTAGCGCCAAGGCAGCGCCATACCACTGCCGTAGCGTGATCCCCTCCGGTAACAAAGTTCAGCGCCGCAGCAAGAAAAAACAGCAGCCCGATGAGATAAAACAGCTTACACCTTTTCATAGCTCATACCTCCGGTTTTGGTTTTCCACCGGCTATTTTGGATACGGCAAGCGCAGGGACGGCTGCCATTTTTTGTGTGCACAGGGGCGCAAAGCGCCCGCCCGGCACGCAGAAGGTGTGCGCCCGCAAAATCTGCGGGCAAAATTCATGAAGGGTGGCTTGCCTGCCTGCCCATGGAGACGTAAGCGCAAAAGCAGGAATGCGGGAAAAAGCAAGGGACGGTTTCGGCGAAAAAGCGTCTGGCGGTGGCGGAAAAGCCGAACGCAAGATTTTTTCATAATAGCTGGCTCGTAAGGTGAGCCGTACCAAAACTTCCTTGCGGAAATGTGCAGCGTTATAGTTCATCTGCACCTGAACCGGCAGCTGTGCACCCGGCGCTTGCCGCACCCAAAATAGCCGGTGGAACGTTTATTTAGTTTTGGACATTTTCCAGATAGGTCTCAAATGCCTCGGCAAAGCTGGCGTTCACATCAAAGGGGACAGTGTAGTCTACCTTGGAGGTCACAAGGCAGATGTCCAGCCGGTTGGAGGTTTCGTCTGCCTGCCGGTTCAGCTTGCTCAGCGCCGCATGGATGACCTTGCGGTCGTAGTTGATGGTGGTCACCCGCTTCACATCGCAGCAGTAGGAGATCTGGTTGCCCTCAGCGTTGAAGCGGTAGCCGGTGCCCCCGCCGGAGAGCAACTGCTCAGAACTGCGCAGGTCGTTCATCCGTTTGAAGGTGCGGGCAATGCTCTGCCGCGCGGCATTCAGGCTGACCTCGCTGTCCATATCCATGTCCAGTGCATCCTTTGCCTTGCGGATGGCGGCAAACAGGCGGCTTTTTTCCTCCAGCAGATAGAGCATGAACCGGGCAACGTCGGTGATCTGCTCTGCATATTCGGTCTGTGCCACGTCCATAACGGTCTCGTCCTCGGCCTCGGGCATCACCTTATGGCGCAGATAGGTGTTGGCCACCTTGGTCACGTTGGCATCGCAGTCCAGAATGCCCTGCGCCTCGTCCAGCAGAGACTGGAGCTTGTTCTGGTAGCGGAATGCTTCCTTCAGGTTCATAGTCGTTCCCTCCATCTTGTTTTTTCTGCTTTCAGCTTACCACAGACTGCCCGCCCGCGCAAGCCTTCCGGTAAAATGAGCAAAACGCCCGCCCCGGCATGACCGGGGCAGGCGTTTTGCTTTTGCTGTGACACTTATTGGGATAAGAGATTGGCATTACTCAGCCGGCCACGCGCTCGGTGCGGCCTGCCTCCAGCATATAGCGCAGGAAGCCGGTCACGTCGGCAGGGTCGGTCACGGTGAGGTCAAAGCCCTTTTTGGGGGCAGTGTCCATCATCTGCAGCATGGAGCGTGCGGTAGTGTCCTTTTTCAGGTCGCAGGTCTTGCCGTTGTCCAGATGCAGCAGCACGCTGCCGTGGCTGGCAGAAAGCTGGCGCATGAAACGTTCCTTATCAAAATACTCGATACGAAGCATAGGAATACCTCCTTGATGAAATGGTTTATGTTACACTTGCCGTCCGGCCCTCTTTGGACTGGCGGCGGGAGAATAGCGGTTTTGCCCGGCAGTGGAAACGCTTGCACAGCTTGCGTCCCGGTTGCCTTGGTGCTATACTGAGCTTGGAAGCTCTGATAGGATAATACCACAAAACAATCGCTAATAATAGAATAAAACCGCATAGTATATGCAACAAAACCGGCATTGACAAAAAACATTCAAAGTATTGCGGAAAGGATTTGGTGAATATGGCATATCAGACAAGCTGTGCCTCTTATACCAGCGGCCGGGTGGGGCTGTCCAGCGCTACTGCCGTGGTGGCCGATGCCGCCGGGCGGGAGCAGGCCCAGCACGGCAGCCCGCTGTTCCCTATCGCCTGCTATGCCGAGGATCTTTCCTGTTTTTCGGTGGCGTGGCACTGGCACGAGGAATTTGAGTTCATTCTGGCGGCGTTGGGGCCCATCCATGTAGATGTGAACAAGACCCGGCTGACTTTGCAGACCGGGCAGGGGGTGTTCATCAACTCCGGGGCGCTGCACGCGGTAGAGCCTGCCGAGGGCAGGGCGCTGCTGCACTCCGGCGTGTTCCAGCCACGGCTTATCGGCGGCATGGACACCGTATTCTGGCAAAAACTCATCCGCCCGCTCTTGCAGCCCGGCACACCGCCCTTCTTTTTGCTGGACGAGGCCGTGCCATGGCAGCGGCAGGTGCTGCTCTGCCTGCGGGAGGCGTGGAAGGGCGTGGCGGACGAGCCCTTTGACTACGAGAACCGGGTGCGCTACCACCTTACCGCTGCCCTGCGGCTGCTCATTACCCAATGCGTCAGCGGCAAGGTGAAGGTATCGGAGCAGGAGCAGATTGCCTCGGAGCGGATGAAGCAGATGCTGCGCTATGTAGAGGAGCACTACGCCGAGGAGCTGACCGTGGAAAAACTGGCCGACTGCGTTGCCCTGAGCGAAAGCGCCTGTCTGCGCAGTTTCCGGCAGTTTCTGGGCATCACACCCATCCAGTACGTCAAGCAGTTCCGGGTGGAAAAAGCCGCCGAGCTGCTGCGCTCCACCCGGCTCAAGACCGGCGAGGTGGGGCTGGAATGCGGCTTTTCGGACGCCAGCTACTTTATCAAGACCTTCCGGGAGATCAAGCACTGCACCCCCCGGGAGTACCGTATCCGCTTCTGCTGAGCAAAAAGTAAAAAATGCCGGGCAGCTGCAAGCTGCCCGGCATTGCATTATAAAATTTCCCCTTGCCAGCGCTCCGGCGGGATGACCGGCTCGGTGACAAAGGCCTCGGGGTTCGGGGCAAGAACATGGCGGGTGACCCGGAAAAGCCCCCCGGCGTCGCACAAAATGCAGCTTGCATCGCCAAATTTCGTGTTCCGGGCTGCGCCGCAGTCCAGATACGCCTGTTCCAGCTTGACGAAATCCTCCGAGATGTGCGGCTGCTGTGCGTTGTAGTGACGGCGCATATAGACGGTGTGCTGCGCCCCGGCTTCGTCCACCACGGTCATCTGCATGGGCTTGTCGGTCAGGCGGTTCGGCACGTTCAGCACCTCCTCCACACTATGGATAAAGGTGTTGCGGGCGTGGGTGACCCCCAGCAGCAACACCTTGCCGTGGGCTGCCCGCAGCCGATCGTAGCAGCCGCCGGGAGTGCAGGGGGTGTTGGCGTCCAACTCCCCTTCCAGATACGCAGCTGCGCCCTTGCCGTAAGCTGCCATGCTGTGGGTGGGGTGCAGCGAGCGCACCACGCCAGGGCGCTGCCGGAACAGCTCCGGCAGAATGCCCACACAACACGGGCTGCGGCGCACATCGAACACTCGGTTTTCCTCGTTGATGAACCGCCATGTGTGGGTGGGCAGCAGCAGCAAGCCCTCCGCAAAAAACTCCATCCATGCGTCCAGAACCGTGTCTGCGCCGCCCTCCACCGCGCCAATGGACTTCATGGAGGAATGGATCAGGATGGTCTCGTTGCCTGTCAGCCCCATCGCGGCAAGGTCGTGCTTGAGGTCAGCCTTTGTGTATGCCATGTCGTTTCTCCTTTTCGGGCATTTTGTCTGTACCCAGTTTACCGCCTTTTGTGCGGCAAAGCAAGCACGCACGCAAAAAAGGCAAACACCCTGTTGTATTTGCCGGAGACGAGCCGGTATCTGCGGGGTGTGTGCCCTTGCAGCTTTTTTAGTAAAATCCTGTATACAGCATATCATCTCGCAGCGTTACCGCGAAACAAGCACAGCGCCTTGCAATTATAGCAATTTGACAGTTGTTTCCTGTTTTCTTTGTGCATTTGGTACAACAGTCACTTGATTGCAGCATTTTATCAGCACTTTTCCCGCATTGCAAAGTGGTATATCAGTTTTTCAGTTTCAGGAACAGTTCCGTGCGCGAGTGCGCATTCTTGTATACAAGTATTCAAATTAAGTTCCATTCCAGCATTGACATTCAGTTGCTGTAACGGTACAATGATACTAAGATTACATTTACCGGATAAATGGAGAACAACTATGGCTACATTACAGCACACTGATGAGCTCTATCATATTCTCGAGGACGAGATCTGCGCGTTGAAGATCCTGCCCGGGGAAGCACTGAGCGAAAACCAGCTGTGCAAGCGGTTCGGCGTTTCGCGCACTCCTATCCGCAGCGTTTTGCAGCGGCTGGAGCAGAACCGCTTTGTGCAGATCATTCCCTGCAAGGGCACCATTGTTACCGCCATCGACACCGGCGTGGTGGACCAGCTCATCTTCCAGCGTGTTGCGGTGGAGGGCATGGTGTTCCGGGATTTTGTGCAGAGCTGCTCGCCCATGGAGATCCTTGCGGTAGAACACCTTTATAATATGCTGCTGGAAGCCGCTGCAGGGCGCAGCGACCCGGAGAACTTTGATTTCAACCACTTCCTCAGCTGCGACCTTGCCATGCACGAGTACTGGTTCCACAAGACCAGCAAGGAGTACCTCTGGGAGCAGATGACCCGTCCGCAGGCAGACTACTCCCGCTTTATCCGTCTGGACATCGTGGGTGCACGCAACGTGTCCAGCGTCGTCAGCGAGCACGCCGAGATGCTGCGCATCCTGCGTGAGAAGGATCTGGACGCCATCGAGCCGCTGATGCGCACCCACCTGTACGGCGGTGTGAGCCGTATGGGCAGCAAGATCTACTCCGACGAATACCGCGGCTACTTCAAGCTGCCGGAGAACAAAAAATAAAGAAGGCCGCTGCACAGGAAACTGTGCAGCGGCCTTCTTCTGGTTGCGCCAGCAGGAGTCGAACCTACGATGGGGGAGTCAAAGTCCCCTGCCTTACCGCTTGGCGATGGCGCATCATGCAAAATAGTATAGCATATTTTCCGCTGTTCCAC
Source organism: Faecalibacterium prausnitzii (assembly GCF_003324185.1). GTDB lineage: Bacteria > Bacillota > Clostridia > Oscillospirales > Ruminococcaceae > Faecalibacterium > Faecalibacterium prausnitzii. The sequence continues at coordinate 63,119 of NZ_PXUP01000012.1, read as the reverse complement.
AAGAGGTGCGCCGCATTTTTGCAGCTTTTTCTGTGCGCTGTCTGCCGCACTTGCGGCGGTTTGGGTCGGTTTTTGGGCTTTGCGGCCGGGGTCCTGCGTTTTCCATATCCTTCCATGTTTTTACGAAAGGCAAGTTTTGCGGGATGCGTTTTTCAAAAAACACAGTCCGCAGGGGGCACAAGATTCATATTGCAAAGGTGAAATTTATTTTTTCCTGATTTTTCTTATTATTTTCTCAAAAGACTGTATTTTTTGTTGCGGTTCTGGTACACTGGATGTGATAAAAATAAGTTGAAGAAACTACGCCGATGTCCGGGCTGTCCCCGGGCGGGGCAGTGTCTCCATCTTTGTGAAGGAAAGCGAGGGATCTCATGAAAAAATTCCTGAAAACGCTGGTGGTCGGGCTTTGCCTGTTCACGCTGCTGTGCTGCGCACTGCCGGCTGCATTTGCCGCCGACAAAACTTCAGGGAGCAAAAAGGAAGAGAACGTGTACGCCATTGGTATGGATGCCCAGGGCGGCATCTGCTCCACCGTGGTAACCTACACGAACCTGTCCGGCAAACTGGAGAGCACGCCCGAGCAGCCTACCATGACGGGCTACACCTTTGACGGCTGGTACACTGAGCCGGTGGGCGGCAGCAAGGTGACCACCTCCACCGTGTTCACCTCCGACGCCACCATCTACGCCCACTGGACTGCCAAGGTCGGTACTTCTACCGTGCCGCAGCCCACCACCCAGCCTGCCGCCACCCAGTGGCAAAAGTATGTAGGGCCTGCACTTGTGGCCGGTGCCCTGCTTACTACCCTGCTGGTCGCCACCATGTTCTGAACACTGCTGTAAACACAATGACACCATTGAAGAAAGGGATCTTACCATGACTACTTCTACCATGAAAATGCCCGCCAGCTATTCCGCTATCGAAGCCGAGGAGATGACCTATCTGGACGGCGGCGCCAGCAACGCTTATCAGTCCTTCCTGGACATCGGCAAGGTGTTCAACTACATTGCCCGCATCTTCTCCGGTGCAAGCTCCATCATCAACAACGTTAACGTCATCTACCAGTCCTTTGTATCGCTGAACAGCCTGCTGGGCAGCTTCGGCAAGTAAAAGCATCACCCCAAAGTTCAGATCCGGGAGCCGCGCTTTTTTCGAAAAGTGCGGCTCCCGTTTTTCGTACACGCTGTAATTCAGTGCATTACTGCGCAGTACTTCACGTTCCAGAATTGTGAACAAACTTTTTAAGCTTTTGGGGGGTCAGTGGCCGTTTTTTGGGCTTTTTCTATATAAAAAGCAAAAAAATGCGATATTTTTTCGGCTTTATCTCTTGATTTTGTGTCTGATTTGTTATATTGTTGTTACATGGAATGTGCTAAACTAAGATAGTTTATAAAAGGTCTCTCCCGCTGCGCAAATTGCGTGGCAACAAGTGAATTATCAGGCATTTCCTTTAAGTTGTTTCGGTATTTTCGAAAAAATTTTCGTTATCTTTACATTCGGGAGTTTGTACACAAATGGCAGATCGTGAACTGCGGCGGATGCACCGCGCTGAACTGATAGAGATCATCTATGCGCTGAAGCAGAGCGAGGACCAGCTCAAGGCGCAGAACGCCGCGCTTACCGCGCAGCTGCAGGACCGGCAGCTCCGGCTGGAAAGCGCCGGTTCCATCGCGCAGGCCGCGCTGGAGCTGAACAACGTGTTCGCCGCCGCGCAGGCCGCCGCCGATGACTATCTGCACTCAGTGCAGGCCAGTCTTGCGGACACCAACGCCACCGCCGCCAATACCCTTTCGCAGGCGCGCAGCGAGGCCAAGCGCATTCTGGAGCAGGCACAGGCAGACGCCGACAGCCTGAAAGCGCAGGCGCAGCAGGAATGCGACGCCATGACCGTCGCCGCCGCGCAAAAACGCACCCAGACCGAGGCCGACTGCAAGGCCATGGTAGAGCGCGCCGAGCAGGAGGTGCAGCAGCGCTGGCAGGCATTTGACCACAAGGCCAATGAGCTGCTGGACCAGTACCGCAGCACCGACGGTCTGCCTTCGGAGGAAACATGAAAAAACGCGATATCCGGTTTGCTTCCATCCCTTCCACCGAGGAAGTGGCCGCAGAACGTGAGCGTCTTGCGTACCAGAACCGCTACCAGCGGGTGCTGCGCAGTACGATCTATATTCTGGTGGTGGTAGCCGCAGTAGCTGTGCTGCTGGCTACGCTGTTTCTGCCGGTGCTTCAGGTCTCCGGCGACAGCATGTACCCTACATTAAATGATAAAGACATTATCCTGCTGGTAAAATCCAACCACATTGAAAACGGCGAGCTGTGCGGGTTTTACTGGCAGAACAAGCTGCTGCTCAAACGCATCATCGGGCAGCCCGGTGATGTGATCGATATGGACGTGAATGGCGTAGTCTCGGTAAACGGCGTGGCGCTGGACGAACCCTATGTGGACGCGCTGACCGTGGGCGAATGCGACATCCGGTTCCCCTATCAGGTGCCGGAAAACCGCTACTTCGTGCTGGGCGACCACCGTGCCACCTCCATCGACAGCCGCAGCAGCGTGATAGGCTGCGTTGAAAAAAGCCAGATCGTGGGCAGGGTTTTTCTAAGGGTATGGCCCTTGTCCAGCTTCTCGTTGATCCATTGACCCCGGGAGGAGGTATTTCGTTATGAACGACATTCTTAAAACGTACATGGAGCGGTTCCGTGAGAACCGGCACACCCTGCGGCGCTACACCGCATTTGTGCTGGCACTTGCCATGATCACCACCCTGTTCGTCAACTGGCAGCTGCATGGCGTGGGCATCTCGATGACCGCGCAGTACCAGTGCGGCGAGGAGGAGCACACCCACACCGCGGATTGCTACACCAAGGTGCTCACCTGCGGTTACGAGGAAGGCGAGCTTGAAAATGCGGACGAGCTGGCCGCCGCTGCTGCCACCAGCCAGCCCACCGTTGAGGCTGAGCCCGCGCCGCTGGCACTGGAGCCGCAGATCGAGTTTGTGCCCCACGAGCACACCGAGGACTGCTACACCGAGGTGCAGACCCTGACCTGCATGGAAGAAGAGCACGTCCACGGTGACGACTGCTTCGACCCTGAGGATGGCAGCCTGATCTGCGACAAATTTGAGCATACCCACGATGAAAACTGCTATACCACCGAGTACGAGCTGACCTGTGGACTGGAAGAGGGCGAGCTTGTGGAGCAGGTGGTGGAGCCCACCCAGAGCGCCGAGCTGGCGGCTATGGCTGTGGCCGAGCCTGTGGCACTGGAGCCGACGGTGGACACCGTGGAGCCCATCTACCACCACCACACTGACGCCTGCTACGAGGAAGTGCTTACCTGCCCCCTGCCGGAGCATCACCACACCGTAGCCTGCCTGAGCGACACCTCCGCCGACGTTGAGACCCCCGAGGAGTGGCAGGCCGCCAACGCCGAGGCCGTGATGACCGGCAACTGGGACGAGGACCTGCTCAGCGTGGCAAAGACCCAGCTGGGCTACGAGTAGAGCGAGAAAAACTTTGAGATCGACCCCGCAGACGGCGTGACCCTGCACTACTACTCCCGCTACGGCCAGTCTTACGGCAACCCCTACGGCGAGTGGGACGTGATGTTCCTCTCCTACTGCCTGAAGTACGCCGGTATCCCCCAGAGCGCCATCCCGCAGGAGGCCAGCGTGCTTTCCCTGCGCAGCTCCATGAGCGACATGGACTGGCTGCTGGACGGCGAGGACGGCAGCGCCGCCAATGTGGGCGACATCGTTATTTATAATAAGTATGTCACCCGCACCGTGGCTGTGGACAGCAGCGCCGATGGTGCAGCGGACGATCTGGACGACCAGTTCAGCATGGACGCTGAGGGTGAGAACGGCGCAGAGCTTGAGGAATCCGGCGCCGCTTCGTTGGATGCAGCCCCCGCCGCTGAGGATGCCCCCGCTGCCGACAGCGTGATCACCCCTGATCTCCCCGACACCGCCAACCCGGAGCAGCCCGCCGCAAAGCCGGCGGACAGCACCGGCACCTCTGCATCCGGCGCGGACACCCTTATCCCCAGCGTGGTGTCCCCCGCTGCCGAGCCGCAGACCACCACCGTGACCGATGCTGAACCGGTGGAGACCGTGGGCATCGTGAGCAGTGTGGACAGCGACGCCGGCACGCTGACCGTTATTTCCGGCGACGTGGACGGCAAGGTGGCTGAGGTCACGCTTTTCGATGCTGAGGTTCTGGCCGTGGTGGATGTTGCCGCCGCCCAGTACGCCAGCCAGCTGCCTACCATCTCCCCCAGCCGCCCGAACCGTGTGCCTGCACCGGCGGCAGGGGGAACCTATCTTGATTACTTTGTAGAAACGTCTGAGGGCACGAATAAGGGCGGCATTACCGATATCACCGTAAAGCAAGGTACAAAAGTTCTTAACCCGGAAGATCAGATCGAGTTGAAGGATGGCGATAAGCTTAGTCTGAACTACACCTTTAATATCCCTGAAAATGCCCTTAAGGATCTTACCACAAAAAACCTGACCTATCAGCTTCCCGCTGGGATTGAGCTATCTGAAAACAAGTCGTTCCCATTGGTCGACCAAAGCACCAATCAGGAAGTTGGTACCGGTGTAGTTGATACGAATGGTGTTGTCCAACTTACTTTCAATGAAGAGTTTGATACTTCAAAGCTTTTTACCGGACACTTTGATTTTGAGGCAGAAGCTTCCACAGTCGGCACTCAGGAAAGCAACACGATCCGCTTCCCGACCGGGCTGGAACTTATCGTCACGCTGCCGCGCGATCTGGCTATTGAAAAGGAGGGCTCTACCCCCGTTGTGGATAGTGACGGCACTACCTATATTGATTACACCGTCATCGTTTCCTCTAAGGATGGCTGGTCTCAGCCCATTGAAATTCTGGACGAGCTCCAAAACACTGAAACGATCGCCGGCGAATATGTAACCGACAGCTTTAAGCTGGTAAAGATCGATGCAAGCAACTCTGAGAGCGAGGTAACGGACTACAACAACTTTTTTAGCGCTGATAGCTTCCATATTACAGAGCTGAAAAAATTAGACTCCGGCGAAAGTTATCGGCTGACCTATCGCGTTAAGATAACCAAAAACACTGCTACAGGTGCCGGTCATTCTGAGTTCCAGAACCGTGCCCGTTCCAACAACGAAAATGATTGGAAGCGGTGGACGACTAATTTTGAAGATCGTATTTCGGTTTCTGGCAGTCAGTTCACGCCGACCAACAAGGAGACCGAAAGCTCCGGCTACGAGCTCCCCTCTACCGGCGGCACCGGTACACTCCCGTATACAGCCGTGGGCGGCACAATGATGCTGTCTGCGCTGGCATATAGTTTTATCCACCGCAAGCGCAGACGCGAAGGGAGAGCAGATGACTAAACTGCACTTTTCTGCTGGCGTGCCGGGGCTGAGCCCCCGCCCGCCCAGCGCAAAGTTTACGCGATGATCCGAACATAAACCACATCCCTCCCCCCTGCACAAAATGCAGGGGGAGGCAAGGGGCAAAAAAAAGAAAGGGGCTTTTCCATGAAAAAAGCAATGAAGAAACTCATGGCTGCTCTGCTGGCAGTTGCCATGGTGTGCGCCATGGCGATCCCGGCGTTTGCATACGACACTGAGGAGGACCTCAACCAACTCCACGGTTACAGCGCTTTCCAGATCTTCAAGGGTGTTATTAGTAAGGACAATGAGACGCTTTCCAACGTTGGGTGGGGCAGCAGCATCACTAAGCCTGACGAGTTTCTGGCGCAGTTGACGGCAGATCCTACCATCGGCGGTGAGTTTAAAACTAATTTCACTGCTCAGGACGTTCTTGCGGTTATCAGCAAATGGCATAATTCCGATGATTACAGCATCGCTTTTGCGCGCGTTGTATGCCACTATCTCTACCCGGATGCCAATGCAAACCCGAAACCCGTCATTACAGATCACACCGGTGGCATCAACATTCCAGAGTCAGGTTATTATCTGATCGTTGATACTACCTACTTTAACCTTCGCGATTTCTATCATGCCTACAATTCCTTCTTCCTGCTGAATGTTCCCCAAGCACCCTATGTCGTTTTAGTTAATCATAAGGTTGTAAAGCCCTATGTTGAGAAGGAAGTTTATGACAATCAGGATGGCACCAACGAAGCAGGTTTTTATTCCAGCGCTGACCATGCGATCAACGAAGAGTTCCAGTTCAAGCTGATTGCTACCTTGCCCGCAAGCAGAGACAATGGCCGTGCTTACGATTACTATGACGAGTACGCTGTTTTGTTCAATGATACCTTGTCCAAGGGCATTACTTATGACAGACTCGATAGTGTAGTCATTGAATCCAATGGCATTCCCTATGATATCACCGGCGATTCTTCGAAGTATACCATTGATACTACCGATCTTGAAAGTCATAACTATTTTGTGGTAGGCATTCCTGATGTCAAAACCTGTGTTGAAGATCCAAGGTTCAATTTGAATGACGGCGCGACTATTACGGTCACCTATACTGCACACCTGAACGACAAAGCCGCTGTCAATTCTACAAGTGGCTCTACCGATAACAAAAACAAAGTACAGCTCCAGTACTCTAATAACCCCAGAAACAGCGCATACTGGGGCTTCACTCCCGAAAGCGAAGTCCGTGTGTACACCTACCAGCTGAACAACACCAAGTACCGCGATGAAGTTAACGAGAACAACAAGCTGGAGGGCGCTGGCTTCCGTCTGTACAGCGATGCGGATTGTACGAATGAAGTGGAGCTCTACCAAGACGGCAAATTCTACTACCCCATCAAGAACGCAACCGGTAAAACCGCTGTTGAAATGAAATCCGCCGCTGATGGCACGTTCAACGTTAAAGGTCTGGACGCTGGCACCTACTACCTGAAGGAGACCAACCCTCCCACCGGTTACAGTGCCTGTGACAAAACTAAAATCGTCATTTCTGCAACGCACGACGAACACGATGTTAATCTGTCCGGTGAATCCAACCTGAATAATGAAATCATCAACAAAGCCAGCGGCATTACCCTGCCCTCCACCGGCGGCATCGGCACTACCCTGTTCTATGTGGTCGGCAGCGGCCTAATGGTTGCGGCCATCGTTCTGCTGGTCACCAAGAAGCGCATGGAGAACAAGTAAGCTCCATTTCCCCCAAGAACCCGGAGCAAAGGGGCTGCAAGGCCCCCGCTCCTATCCTTATAACATTAGGGAGTAGCCCATGAAAAAGAACAAAAGCACCATCATCCTGATCCTCGTCTTTTTCGTGGGTCTATCCGTGATGTTATACCCTACCCTCAGCGATTACGTCAACCAACTGCATCAGTCCCGTGCTGTGGCCACCTATGCCGAGGATGTGGACAATCTGACCGATGCCGACTACAGCGCCTACTTTGACGCCGCCGATGCCTTTAACGCACAGGTGGCCGCCAACAAAAACGCCCTTTACCGCCCGGATCAGCTTACCGGCTACAACGACACGCTGGATATTACCGGCACCGGCATTATGGGTTACATCACCATTTCCAAAATCGGCGTGGAGCTGCCCATCTACCACGGCACCAGCGACGGCGTATTGCAGATCGCCGCAGGCCACCTGGAGGGCACCAGCCTGCCGGTGGGCGGCGAGAGCACCCACGCGGTCATCTCGGCGCACCGCGGCCTGCCCAGCGCAAAGCTGTTTACCAACCTCGACCAGCTGGAAGTGGGCGATACCTTTACCATCACCGTGCTGGACCGGGTGCTCACCTACGAGGTGGACAAAATTTCCATCGTGCTGCCCACCGAGACCGATGAGCTGAAGATCGCCGAAGGCAAGGACTACGTCACCTTGATGACCTGCACCCCCTACGGCATCAACACCCACCGCCTGCTGGTACGCGGCCGCCGCGTAGAGACCCCGGATCAGTACAAGCACCTCCGCGTTACCGCCGAAGCGCTTAAAATTGAACCCATTATTGTTGCGCCCATTATGGCGCTGCCCATGCTGCTGATCTTGCTGATCGGTATGCTGATTTCCACACGCAAACCCAAGAAAACGAGAGGTGAAGAACATGAAAAGCATTGATTTGCGTCATCGTCTGGCGGCTGTGCTGCTGGCTATGTGCCTTGTGGTATGCTGCGCCCTGCCGGCGTTTGCCACCAGTGCCAACATTGTACTGGGGCGTCTGGGCTCGCTCCACGTCCGTCTGTACGACACCCACAACGATGTGCCCCTGCGCGGCGGCGAGCTTACCCTGTATCAGGTGGCCACCGTCAAGCGCACCAACGGCAACCTGTACTTTGACTATACCGGCGATTTTACGGGCTGCGGTGTCGTGCTGGGCGATCTTTCCGACAGCACGCTGGCAGACCAGCTGGTAAAGTATCTGCCCGCTGTGCCCGCCATTGCCGCCCAGCAGGACGTGAACGAAGAGGGCTATGCCAACATTACCAAGCTGCCGCAGGGTCTGTACTTGGTCGTGCAGACCGAGGCATCCCACGGCTACGAGGCCATCAAGCCCTTCCTTGTGTCCATCCCCATGCCCGATGGCGACAACTGGATCTACGATGTGGACGCCACCCCCAAGGTAGGCGCTACCATCCCGGAAACGCCGGACACCCCCGACACCCCGGATGTGCCCGATACGCCCGACACACCGGACACCCCCGATCTCCCGGAGCAGCCGGATAACCCGGATACGCCGGTGAGCCCGGACAGCCCTGATAACCCGGTAAGTCCCGGCAACCCGGACAACCCCGTAAGCCCCGAAAATCCGGATAACCCGGTCTCCCCTTCCAACCCCGATAAGCCTGTTCTGCCCCAGACCGGCCAGTTGAACTGGCCCGTGCCGGTGCTGGCCTGCAGCGGCGTGCTGCTGTTTGCCGCAGGCTGGGTGCTGAACCGTCAGGGCAAAAAGGAAAACTGACTTTGCACTCCTTTCTTTTCGGCACAGCGTGGCGTTGTGTACCGAATTTGCTCCCCCGCAAGGGGGAGCATTTTTTGTGCCCTTTCCCCTGCCGGGCGCAGCACGATTTTGAATGCGCTCCGCGTTGCTCTGCGCATAATCAGCGGAAAATATATTTTTAAATTTGCAATTCTGGAAAATCTGCGGATTTTCCAGAATTGCCTTTTCACGGGTGGGGTTTAGGCACGAACCCTCTCAGGCATCTCGCTTTGCTCGATGCCAGCTCCCCCGAAGGGGGAGCTTTTGGGGTGGAGCTGGCGAACGCAGTGAGCCTGAGGGGGTACACGCAAAAGAGCCGCCGTACAAAAAGTACAGCGGCTCTTGTTTTATGCAATCTGTATTAGGTTTTTACTGCTGCTGGGCGGCCCTTTTGGCTTCCAGAGCCAGAATGGCGTCGCGGCGGCTCAGGTTGATGCGGCCCTGCTGGTCGATGTCGGTCACCTTGACCACGATGGCATCGCCCACGGCAACCACGTCCTCTACCCGCTCCACGCGCTTGGTGTCCAGCTTGGAGATATGCACAAGGCCTTCCTTGCCCGGAGCGATCTCCACAAAGGCACCAAAGTTCATCAGGCGGGTCACCTTGCCCTTGTAGATGGCACCGATCTCGGGGTCCTCCACAATGGTCTTGATGGTAAAGATGGCGCGCTTTGCGTCCTCCTGATCCACAGCGGAGACGAACACATGGCCGTCCTCCTGCACGTCGATCTTGCAGTTGCAGGTAGCGCAGATATCCTGAATGACCTTGCCGCCCTTACCGATCACGTCCTTGATCTTGTCGGTGGGGATCATCATGCTGAACATCTTGGGTGCCCAGCGGCTCAGCTCCTGACGGGGCTCGGCGATCACCGGCTTGATGATCTCGTCCAGAATATACAGGCGGCCCTTGCGGCACTTCTCGAAGGCCTCGGCAATGATGTCGTAGGTCAGGCCGTCGATCTTGATGTCCATCTGGATGGCGGTGATGCCCTTGCGGGTGCCGCCAACCTTAAAGTCCATATCGCCGTGGAAGTCCTCCACGCCCTGAATGTCCAGCATGGTCATCCAGCGCTCGCCCTCGGTGATCAGGCCGCAGGAGATACCGGCAACCGGAGCCTTGATGGGCACGCCAGCGTCCATCAGTGCCAGCGTAGAGCCGCAGATGGAAGCCTGAGAGGTGGAGCCGTTAGAGCTGAGCACCTCGGACACGCAGCGGATGGTGTAGGGGAACTCCTCCAAGGAGGGCAGCACCGGCACCAGAGCACGCTCAGCCAATGCGCCGTGGCCGATCTCGCGGCGGCCGGGGCTGCGCGGTGCGCGTGCCTCGCCCACAGAGTACGGCGGGAAGTTGTAGTGGTGGATATAGCGCTTGGTCTGCTCGTCGGTCAGGTCGTCCATCAACTGGTTGTCCTTGGTGCCGCCCAGCGTGCAGGTGGTAAGCACCTGCGTCTGACCACGGGTGAACATACCGGAGCCGTGCACGCGGGGCAGGATGCCCACCTCTGCGGCCAGCGGGCGGATCTCGTTGATGCCGCGTCCGTCCACGCGCTTGCCCTCATCCAGCAGCCAGCGGCGCACCACGAACTTCTGCATCTTGTAGCTTACCAGATCCAGATCGGCGGCAGACAGGTCGGGGTATTCCTCAGCGATCTTGTCCATGATGGGCAGCAGGGCTGCGTCACGCACGTTCTTGTCGTCGGTGTCCATAGCGGCCTTGAAATCGTCCAAGTACTTATTCTGGATGGCGTGGAACACGTCCATGTCCAGACCCACCACCTGGAAGTCGATCTTCGGCTTGCCGCGCTCGGCCACGATCTTGTTGATGAACTCGATGATCTTCTTGATCTCAACGTGTGCGGTCTTGATGGCGGTCAGCATGGTGTCCTCGTCCACCTCGTTGGCGCCGGCCTCGATCATCACGATCTTATCCATAGTGGCGGCAACGGTCAGAGCAAGGTCGCTCACCTTGCGCTGCTCCTGGGTGGGGTTCAGCACGATCTCGCCGTCAACCAGACCCACCTGCACGCCGCCGATGGGGCCGTTCCAGGGGATGTCGGACACGGCGGTCACCAGAGAAGCGCCGATCATACCGGCGATCTCGGGGCTGCAGTCCGGGTCAAGGCTCATGACGGTCATGGTGATGCACACGTCGTTGCGCATCTCCTTGGGGAACAGCGGGCGCATGGGGCGGTCCACCACGCGGCTGGTCAGGATAGCGCGCTCACCGGGGCGGCCCTCACGGCGCATAAAGCTGCCGGGAATGCGGCCTGCGGCGTAGAGCTTTTCCTCGTACTCCACGTTCAGCGGGAAGAAATCCACGCCCTCGCGGGGCTTGGGGCTCATGACCACGTTGCACATCACGCAGGTCTCGCCGTAGCGGATCAGTGCGCTGGCATTGGACAGGCCACACATCTTGCCCATTTCAACCTTGAACGGGCGGCCGGCCAGCATGGTTTCGTAGACCTTGAAGTTGTCAAAGGTCTCTTTGCGGGAACCAAATTCGATTGCCATTGTTTCTGCCTCCTTGTTTTTCGGATCGTTCTATCCAAAAAGCCGTGGCGTGCGCATTATAGCAATAAATCCAGCGTCCCTGCCCGCAGGCACGGGCGTTCGATTTACTGCTGCAATACGCTGCCACCGCTATTTTGTGCGCATGGGATACATGGAGCTATACATAAAGCAAAGGGCAGGTACCTTTGCGGTACCTGCCCTCCGTTAAAATTACTTACGCAGACCCAGAGTTGCGATCAGAGCACGGTAACGCTCGATGTCCTTCTTCTGGAGATAAGCCAGCAGATTGCGGCGACGGCCAACCATCTTCAGCAGACCGCGGCGGCTGTGGTGATCGTTAGGGTTCTTCTTCAGGTGCTCGTTCAGCTCGTTGATGTGAGCGGTCAGCAGAGCGACCTGAACCTCGGGGGAGCCAGTGTCCTTCTCGGTCAGAGCGACTTTGGCCATAACTTCCTGCTTATTCATAATACAGTACCTCTTTCAAGTAATTTATCTGCCTATGGCACAGCGGCGGGAAACGGTTCTCCCAAAAACGGGCATACTCCCAGCCCCGTGCCACGGTAACAGATACAGTATACCAGATTGCACAGCAGATTGCAAGAAGATTTTTGTCCGCAAGCCTTAATTTTTTACAATGCCGCCCCAGTACAGCTGCACCTCCGGCAGCTTCTTTTTGCGCAGCAGAAACAGGGTGGGGATCAGGTACACCGCCACCGACAGCAGCCGCGAGGCATCGTAGCCGCTCACGCTCTCGGCCACACTGGTGGTGCCGTACAGCCCACCGATGAGCATGGCGGCAATGTCCATGGCGCTGTGCAGGAACACCGTCACCCACAGATTGCCGGTGCGGAAGTAGATGGCGGCCAACATCACGCCCAGCGAGGCCGCAAACACGCACTGCATCAGCACGCCAAAGGCTTCCGAGCCGAGCAGATTGCTCAGGTGCGCCGCGCCGAACAGCACGCCGGACACAAGGCAGGCCTTCCACACCCCGGCACGGGCGGTGCCGTAGCGCTCCAGCAGGGTCTGGGCAATGATGCCACGGAACACCAGCTCCTCAGCCACGCCCACAAGGATCATGTTCAGCATAAAGGTCAGGATGCGGGGCAGCGGCAGCAGCGGCGTGTCCGGGCGGTCAAAGGCCAGCGTCCCAACGGTCGTATACCCGATGAAGAACAGCGGGTACATGCCCACCAGCATTCCGTTCAGAAAGCCGCAGCCGCGCCGGTGCAACAGATCAAGTCTGCCGGTGCGGGCCAGCAGCAAAAGCGCCACCGCCAGCCCCACAGCCTCCTGCACAGAACCCAGCAGATAGCCGTCCATGGTGTCAAAATCCGCGCCTGCCGCTGCCAGCCCGATGGTAGCCAGCAGGCTGAACAAAACCATGCTGCCAAGGAACAGCACCTCGGACAGGATACAATAAAGAATGGGGTGCGCAGTGCGCAGCCGTTTGAGCATAAGTACAGCCCTCCCTATCAATGATAGCCCTATTCTACCACGATTCTCCCCAAAGCGATAGGGCGAAAATAAAGTGTGCTGCCGGGAGATCGGGGATCTGTGAACGGCTTGCAGCATCTTTTTACAGAAAGTTCATGTAAAAACGGGCTAAAATAGCCTTGCAGGTTTGACGTGTCTGCTGCTTTGGTGTATCATATACTTGTATTGTTATGCGCGATTCCGGGCGCATCACAGCCCGATTTTTAAGATTTATGAGGTGTGACCTATGTCCCTTGTTGAAAAACTTTTTGGCAGCTTCTCTGACCGAGAGCTGAAAAAGGTGAACCCCATCACCAAACAGGTGCTGGCGCTGGAGCCCAAGTATCAGGCCATGTCCGATGCCGACTTACAGGCGCAGACTGCCATGTTCAAGCAGCAGCTGGCCGAGGGCAAAACGCTGGATGATGTCCTGCCGGATGCCTTTGCCGTCTGCCGCGAGGCCGCATGGCGTGTGCTGGGCATGAAGCACTTCCCGGTGCAGGTGACCGGCGGTATTGCCCTGCACCGCGGCGATATTGCCGAGATGCAGACCGGTGAGGGCAAGACCCTTGTGGCTACCCTGCCCGCCTACCTGAACGCCCTGACCGGCGAAGGGGTGCACATTGTTACCGTCAACGACTATCTGGCCAAGCGCGACAGCGAGTGGATGGGCAAGCTCTACCGCTGGCTGGGGTTGACTGTCGGTCTGATCGTGCAGGGCATGGACGGCGACGCCCGCCGGGCCGCCTACAATGCCGATATCACCTACGGCACCAACAATGAGTTCGGCTTTGACTACCTGCGCGACAACATGGTGACCTACAAGGCCAACATGGTGCAGCGCGGCCACGCCTACGCCATCGTGGACGAGGTGGACTCCATCCTGATCGATGAAGCCCGCACCCCCCTGATCATCTCCGGCCGCGGCGAGGACTCCTCCAGCCTGTATACCCAGGTGGACCGCTTTGTGCGCACCCTGCACAAGAGCGTGGTGGTGGAGCTGGAAGATAAGGTCTCCACCGATGAGCAGGCCGATGGCGATTACGTTGTGGACGAAAAGCACAAGACCTGTACCCTGACCGCCGCCGGCATCAAAAAGGCCGAAGCCTATTTTAAGGTGGAGAACCTTGCCGCCGCCGAGAACATGACCCTTGCCCACCACATCGATCAGGCCATCAAGGCCTACGGCGTGATGCAGCGGGATATCGACTATGTGGTCAAGGACGGTCAGGTCATCATCGTGGACGAGTTCACCGGCCGTCTGATGATCGGCCGCCGGTACAACGAGGGTCTGCATCAGGCCATCGAGGCCAAGGAGGGCGTGAAGATCGCCGCCGAGAGCAAGACGCTGGCCACCATCACCTTCCAGAACTACTTCCGTATGTACAAAAAGCTGTCCGGTATGACCGGTACCGCCCGCACCGAAGCCACCGAGTTCACCGAGATCTACGGCCTGAACATCGTCAGCGTGCCCACCAACCGCCCGGTGCAGCGCAAGGACTACCCGGACGCCATCTACAAGACCGTGGAGGGCAAGTACCGCGCCGTCATCGAGCAGGTAATGGAGTGCCACAAGAACGGTCAGCCTGTGCTGGTGGGTACTGTCAGCGTGGAAAAGAGCGAGATCCTCGCCAAAATGTTACAGCGCCATACCCGGGATTTCAACGTGCTGAACGCCAAGAACCACGAGCGCGAAGCCGAGATCGTAGCGCAGGCCGGTAAAAAGGGTGCCATCACCATCGCCACCAACATGGCAGGCCGTGGTACCGATATCATGCTGGGCGGCAACGCCGAGTTCATGGCAAAGGCTCAGATGCGCAAGGAGCACTTCTGCGAGAACCTGCTCAACCCCGACACCCCGCAGGACGCCGACCCGGCAGCTGTGGAGCTGCTGCTGACCGAAGCCAACGGCCACGGTGAGACCACCGATGCCAACATTCTGGCCGCACGTCAGCGCTTTGACCAGCTGTACGCCCAGTACAAGCCCGCCATTGACGCAGAGGCCGACGAGGTGCGCGCCGCAGGCGGCCTGTTCATCATTGGCACCGAGCGCCACGAGAGCCGCCGTATCGACAACCAGCTGCGCGGTCGTGCCGGCCGTCAGGGCGACCCGGGCGCTTCCCGCTTCTACCTGAGCCTTGAGGACGACCTGATGCGCCTGTTTGGCGGCGACCGGGTGTCCAGCCTGATGAACACCCTGAAGATCGACGAGGATACTCCCATCGAGAACCGCATGATCACCAATACGCTGGAAAGCGCCCAGAAGAAGCTGGAAGGCCGCAACTTTGAGATCCGTAAAAATGTGCTGAAGTACGACGACGTGATGAACCAGCAGCGCGAGATCATCTACGGGCAGCGCCGCAAGGTGCTGGACGGCGAGGACATCAGCACCGAGATGCACAAGATGCTGCGGGAGAACATCGATTCCAGCTGTGCCCAGTTCCTTTCCGGCGATGTGAAGGACGAGTGGGATTTCGGTGCCCTGCGCCGCCACTATCAGGGCTGGCTGACCACCGATGCCGACTTCCACTATACCGTAGCCGACTTTGATAACCTTTCCCAGCAGGGTATTGCAGATATGCTGTACGACCGCGGGATGCAGATCCTGCAGGCCAAGGAGGTGCGCTACGGTGCACCCGTCATGCGCGAACTGGAGCGCATCTGCCTGCTCAAGTGCGTAGACCGCCAGTGGATGGACCACATCGACAACATGGACCAGCTGCGGCAGGGCATCGCGCTGCGCGGCTACGGCCAGAAGGACCCGGTGGTGGAATACCGCATCGAGGGCTTTGATATGTTCGACCAGATGGTGGATTCCATCCGGGAGTCCAGCGTCAAGATGCTGCTTACCATCGAGCTGCGCGCCGCCGGTTCCGCCCCCAAGCGTGAGCAGGTGGCAAAGCCCACCGGCGAGGGGTTTGTGCCCGGCAACGGTGCACCCGGCGTCAAGGGCAGCCCCAAGGGTCAGCCGGTGCGTGTGGTCAAAATTGGCCGCAACGACCCCTGCCCCTGCGGCAGCGGCCTGAAGTTCAAAAAGTGCACCTGTGCCCAGTACCACCCGACTGGCAATAACGGCGGGGAAGAATAACCGTAAGGCAAAGCCCTCCCTGCCGTGGCCGAGAGGGCTTTCCGCATAAATTCAGAGGGAGTTGATTTTACAATGATCGCACCGGAAAAACTGTTGGAAACCGCCAAGGCGCTGGAACCGCAGCTGCAGGAATGGCGGCGCACACTGCACCGTCACCCGGAGGTGGGCTTTGACCTGCCCCAGACCAAGGCACTGGTCAAAAAAGCGCTGACCGAGATGGGCTACACCCCGCAGGACTGCGGCAAGTGCGGCGTGGTGGCGCTTGCAGGGGGCAAACGCCCCGGCAAGGTGATCCTGCTGCGGGGCGACATGGACGCTTTGCCCCTGCAGGAGGAATCCGGCGAGGAGTTTTCCTCTGAGCTGCCCGGCAAGATGCACGGCTGCGGCCACGATATGCACACTGCCATGGTGCTGGGCGCAGCCAAGCTGCTCAAGGAGCATGAAGACGAGATCGAAGGCACGGTAAAGCTGGAGTTCCAGCCCGCAGAGGAGATCTTTCAGGGCTCGCTGGATATGATAAACAGTGGCCTGCTGGAGAACCCCAAGGTAGACGCAGCGGTCATGTTCCATGTGCTGGCCGGGATGCCCCTGCCCGCCGGTATGGTGCTGGTGCCGGGCGGCGGCATCACCATGGCCAGCTGTGAGCAGTATCACATCGTTGTGCACGGCAAGGGCGGCCACGGCTCCATGCCCAACGCCTGCATCGACCCCATCACCGCAGCGGCGCACATCCACATTGCCCTGCAGGAGATCAACAGCCGCGAGCTGGACCCCGCAGGCTTTGGCGTGTTCACCACCGGCCGGTTCGAGGCAGGCAAGGCTTCCAACGTCATCCCGGATACTGCCGATATGTGGGGCACCATCCGCACCGTGGACCCGGAGCAGAAGGTCAGTGCCCTTATCCATCAGCGCATGACCGAAATTGCGCAGGGCGTGGCCACCGCCTACCGCTGCACCGCCGAGGTGGAGTTCAGCGATTACTGCCCCTGCATGGTGGTGGACACCCCGCTGGCGGGTAACGCCCTGACCTATATGACCGAGTTGCTGGGCAAGGGCGCTATGGATATGACCCCGCTCACCGGCGGCAAGCCCGGCGGCGGCAGCGAGGACTTCGCCTTTGTCAGCCACGAGGTGCCCACCGTGAGCATGTTCTTAGCTGCTGGCAACGCCAAGGAGGGCTACACCTACGGCCAGCACCACCCCAAGGTGCGCTTTGATGACAGCATCCTGTACCGCGGCACGGCAGCCTACACCTATATGGCGCTGCGCTGGCTGGCAGAGCACCAGTAAAATTGCCCCACAGAACGCCGGGCAGGAGGAAAGCTATGAAGCAGGAGCTGATGGATGCCATTCAGGAAACACCGGTCATTGCGGCCGTCAAGGACGATGCCGGGCTTTGCAATGCGCTGACCAACGAGAACATCCGGGTGGTATTCGTATTATACGGAGATATCTGCAATATTGCCTCCATTGTGCGCCGCATCCACGAAGCCGGGCGCTTTGCCGCAGTGCATGTAGACCTTATCGCAGGGCTTGCTGGTAAGGAGGTGGCGGTGGACTTTATCCGCAGCACCACCGAGGCCGACGGCATCATCTCCACCCGGCAGTCCTTCATCCGCCGTGCCAAGGAGCTTGGGCTGGCCGCCATTCTGCGGGTATTCCTGCTGGATTCCATCGCACTGGAAAGCTTGGATAAGATTCCGCCAAATCTGCCGGACTGTCTGGACCTGCTGCCCGGCACCATGCCCAAGATCCTGCGCCGGGTGTGCGCTACCGCCAAAGTGCCGGTGCTCGCCGGCGGCCTTATTGCTGATAAAGAGGACGTGATGGCCGCGCTGGAAGCCGGAATCACTGCCATTTCCACCACCAATCAGGCGGTATGGGATATGTGACCCGCATTCTGCGCAAAAGCAACCGGTGTTTTTTGTAAGGGTTTCACAAAAAGTGCAAAACACCTTGCTTTTTGTGCAGGGACAGGGTATCATAAGAGTAAACAAGTGCTGTTTGTTTCAGGAGATATGAGCGAAACGGACAAGGGCAGTTGCCTTTGTTTTGGTTCGCTCTTTTTTTGTGCCATCAACAGCTGCCCAGCTCCCGACGGGCCAAGGCAGAACGGACAGGAGGAAAAGAACAATGTATGATGTAGCAATCATCGGCTGTGGCGTCATCGGTGCCGCTACCGCCTACGCACTGTCGCGCTACGACAACAAGGTGGTCATTCTTGAGGCCGAGAACGATGTGGCAGACTGCACCACCAAGGCCAACAGCGCCATTCTCCACGCAGGCTACGACCCCGCCCCCGGCACCCGCATGGCACGGCTGAACGTGCGCGGCGTGGCGCTGGCAAAGGAGATCTGCGCAAAGCTGGATGTCTCCTATAAGCAGTGCGGCTCGCTGGTGCTGGCACTGGACGAGAAGGAACTGCCCCATTTGCAGCATCTGTTCGAGAACGGCACCGCAAACGGCGTGCCCGACATGAAGATCCTTTCCAAGGAAGAGACCCTTGCCATGGAGCCGAACCTTTCTGAAAAGGTCTGCGGTGCACTGTGGGCACCCAGCGCCGCCATCGTGAACCCGTGGGAGTATGCACTGGCCATGACCGAGGTGGCGGTACGCAACGGCGTGGAGCTGCGCCGCAGCTGCAAAGTGACCAATGCCGAAGCCATCGAGGGCGGCTACCGCCTGACCGTGCCCGGCGGCACGGTGGAGACCCGCTGCGTCATCAACGCTGCCGGTATCTGGGCAGACAAAGTACACTCCATGGTGGAGCCCGCCAACTTCCACATCATTCCCACCCGGGGCGAGTACTATCTGCTGGACAAGAGCGAGGGCACCCGTGTGAGCCACGTCATCTTCCAGTGCCCCAACGAGCTGGGCAAGGGCGTTCTGGTGGCACCCACCGTGCACGGCAACCTGCTCGTCGGCCCCAACGCAGAGCCTGTGAAGGGCAACGACACCTCCTGCACCAGCAGCGGTCTGGAATTTGTCAAGGCCACTGCCCAGCGCAGTGTGCCCAGTATCAACTTCGGCGAGTCCATCCGCAGCTTTGCAGGCGTGCGCGCCAATCTGGACGTGGACGATTTTATCATTGGCGAAGAGCCGGAAGCACCCGGCTGGATCGATTTGGCCGGCATGAAGAGCCCCGGCCTGTCCGCTGCCCCGGCGGTTGCGGAGGAAGCCGTTGCCATCCTGCAGCAGCGCGGTGTTCTGGGCACAGAAAAGGCCGACTACAAGGACGGCCGCCGCCACATCCGCTTCAAGGAGCTTTCCGCAGAGGAAAAGGCAGCACTGGTCAAGGAGCAGCCCGCCTACGGCCGCGTGATCTGCCGCTGCGAGACCATCACCGAGGGCGAGATCTTGGCAGCTCTCCACAGCGAGGTGCCTGCCAACACCATCGACGGCGTCAAGCGCCGCGCCGGTGCAGGCATGGGTCGGTGCCAGGGCGGTTTCTGCGGCCCCCGCGTGCTGGAGCTGATCAGCCGCGAGCTGGGCATAGACCCCTTGGACATCCTGCAGGACAAGGACGGCTCGAACGTTCTGCTCAGCGAAACGAAGGTAGGAGGAAAGAACAATGGTTGATCTGGTCATTATTGGCGGCGGCCCTGCGGGCCTTGCTGCTGCCTGCAAGGCATGGGAAAGCGGTCTGCGCGACATCCTTATTCTGGAGCGCGACAAGGAACTGGGCGGCATTCTGAACCAGTGCATCCATAACGGCTTTGGTTTGCACCGCTTTGGCGAGCAACTCACCGGCCCGGAGTATGCCGGGCGCTTTATTGAGATGCTCAAGGACACCGGCGTAAAGGTGCAGCTGGACACCATGGTGCTGGAAGTGACCCCGGACAAAAAGGTGCACTGCGTCTCCAAGGAGCACGGCTACCAGATCATCGAAGCCAAGAGCATCATACTGGGCATGGGCTGCCGCGAGCGCACCCGCGGTGCCATTGGTACCCCGGGCACCCGCCCTGCCGGTGTGTACACCGCCGGTGCCGCACAGCGCTATGTGAACATGGAAGGCTATCTGGTGGGCAAGCGGGTGCTGATCCTCGGCAGCGGCGACATCGGCCTGATCATGGCCCGCCGCATGACCCTTGAGGGCGCAAAGGTGCTGGCCTGCGTAGAGGTAATGCCCTACTCCGGCGGCCTGACCCGCAACATCGTGCAGTGTCTGAACGACTTTGATATTCCCCTGTATCTCTCCCACACCATCGTGGATATTCAGGGCAAGGACCGCGTGGAAAAGGCCATCGTGGCTGAGATTGGCCCCGACCGCAAGCCCATCCCCGGCACCGAGATGGAGTTCGATGTGGACACCATTCTGCTGAGCGTGGGTCTGATCCCCGAAAACGAGTTGACCAAACAGGCCGGCATCGAGATGGACCCCCGCACCAAGGGCGCCATCGTGTACGAAAACATGGAGACCAGCATCCCCGGCGTGTTTGCCTGCGGCAACGTGGTGCAGGTGCATGATCTGGTGGACTTTGTTTCCGGCGAGAGCGAGCTGGCCGGCGCAGCCGCTGCCAACTATATCCAGAACGGCCCTGTGGCTGTGGGGCGTGTGCTGACCGTGAAGCCCGGCGCAGACCTCGGCTACACCCTGCCGCAGCGCATCCGTCTGGAAGGCGTGGAAAAGAGCACCAACGTGTCCTTCCGCGTCCGCCGCATCTGCGGCAAGAGCACCATCCTTGTCAAGAGCGGTGATACGGTGATCGCACGCTTCAAGCGTGACCGCCTTGCCCCCGGCGAGATGGAGCACATTGCCCTGCCCAAAGTGCTGCTGGACAGAGCCCCCATGGACGAAGTGACCATTGAGATCGAGGAGGCATGAGCGAGATGAAAGAAGTAATTTGCACCTGCTGCCCGCAGGGCTGCCATCTGCAGGTGGATGAAGCCAACGACTATAAAGTGACCGGTAACGGCTGCCCCAACGGCATTGCCTACGGCAAGGAAGAGCTGACCCACCCCACCCGCATCATCACCAGCACCGTGCGCGCCAAGGGCTGCCTGCACTCCCGCTGCCCGGTCAAGACTTCCAAGCCTGTGCCCAAGGGACAGATGGCCGAGGTAGTCGCAGCGCTGGACAGCGTGGTGCTGCACGCTCCCATCCATGTGGGCGATGTGGTGCTGACCGACGTCTGCGGCACCGGGGCTGACATTGTGACCTGCCGCGATATGGCATAAGCACTCCCCTTTTTACACAAATAAGCAAAGCAGCCGCTGCATCTTACCGTGCAGCGGCTGCTTTGCGTGTGGGGAAATCCCCTATTTTCAAATGATTCTTTCCGCTGAATATGGCCGGAACGCAGTGCAGGCCATTCGTTTTCTCAACCTTTCAGCGGCATGATGCTCTCCGGGGCGGCACACAGATACTGGGGCGGCTCCGGGGCGGCGGCAGAAAGGCTGGTTTTGCCCACCTTCCACCACAGCTGCGCCGTACCCTCCGGCGAGGTGCAGATGAGGTTCCAGTCAAAGGGGTTTTCACTGGTGGAGACCGCCTTTACCGGGATGGCGTTGGGCGCATCCGTAGCGCAGGGCGTAAAGTCGTGGGCGCGGATGCCCACGGCGGTGCAGCCCGCCGGGACGGGCAGCGTCAGCCGCAAGGTGGTGCCCCAGCCGTCCATCCGGACGGTGCGGCTGTCCAGCGGGGTGCAGGGCAGAATGTTTTTGCAGCCGGTCAGCCGCGCGGCGGCGATGCTCTGCGGGTCGGCAAAAACCTCTTTTGTTCTACCGGCGCGCAGCACCTGCCCCTCGTTCAGCACGATCATTTCTTTGCAAAGGCGGTAGGCCTCGTCCCGGTTGTGGGTCACCAGCAGAGCGGTGCCCGCAAAGTTTGCCAGCAGGCTGCCTACCTCGCCCTCTACCTCTTCCCGCAGGTAACTGTCCAGCGCACTGAAGGGCTCGTCCAGCATCAGGATGCGGGGCTTGCCCACCAGAATGCGTGCCAGCGCGGCGCGCTGCTGCTGCCCGCCGGAAAGCTGGGCGGGATAGCGCTTGGCAAGCGTCTCCAGCCGCATGGCACGCAGCATTTCGGCGCAGGCAGCGCGGCGGGCGGCGGGGTCTTTTTCTGCCTTCAGACCGCAGAGGATATTCTGTTCTACGGTCATATTGGGGAACAGGGCGTAGTTCTGGAACAGCAGCCCCACGCCCCGCTGCTGCGGCGGCAGGTCGATGTGCTGCGCACTGTCAAACAGCACCCGCCCGTCCAGCACGATGCGTCCGCGATCCGGCTTTAAAATGCCTGCAATGCACCGCAATGTCATGCTTTTGCCGCAGCCGGAAGCGCCCAGCAGGGCGGTGGAGGTGTTGCCGGCGGTAAAGGCGGCGCGGAGGGTGAAGCCGTCCAGCTTTTTTTCAATGTTGACTTCAAGGCTCATTTCCGGGCACCCGCTTTCTGTTTTTTCTCCAGCAGGTTCACAGCCAGCAGCACCACCGCCGAGATGGCAATATCCACCAGCACCCACCGCATGGCACCCAGTTCATCGTTGGTGCGCCACAGCTGGTAGACTGTGGTGGCAATGGTGGCGGTCTTGCCGGGGGTGTAGCCCGCGATCATGCTGGTAGCGCCGTATTCGCCCAGTGCCCGGGCAAAAGCCAGCACCGTGCCCGCCAGAATGCCCTGACGGCAGGCGGGCATCCGCACCCGCCAGAAGATCCATGTATCGGACTGTCCCAGCGTCTGCGCCGACCACGCCAGCGTTTCGTCAAAGCTTTCAAACGCGCCGCGCGCGGTGCGGTACATCAGTGGAAATGCCACCACGATGGAGGCAAAGATGGCGCTGTACCAGTTCATGACCAGCTTTACCCCGAAATGCTGCATGAAAAAGATGCCCAGCGGCCGCTTTGCGCCGAAGAGCAGCAGCAGAAAGTAGCCCACCACCGTGGGCGGCAGCACCATGGGCAGGGTGAGCAGCACATCCAGCACACCCTTGACCACCCGAGGCAGACGGGCGATATAGTAGGCTGCAAAAATGCCAAGAAAGAACACCGCCGCGCAGCTGATCAAAGCAATGCGCAGGCTGTTCCACAACGGATACCAGTCCATGTCTGCTCCTTTATACGGCGCTGAAGCCCACGCCCTCGAACACGGTCATGGCCTTGTCGGTCTGTAAGTAAGCCAAAAACTCCTTGGCAGTCTCGGCGTTGGGGGCGGCCTTCAGTACGGCGGCGGGGTAGATGACCTGACCGCACATTTCCTTGGTGGCCTCGTCCACGGGGGTCAGACCGGCGCTGTACGCATCGGTGCAGTAAACGACACCTGCATCCACACTGCCTTCGGTGACCTGTGTGGTCACCTCCTTGACGTTGGAGCCGTAGGTGATCACGCCCGCAGCAGCCAGCGCAGCCTCGTCCAACTGGTAGTAGGTAAGGATCTTCTGGGTATACTGTCCCACGGGCACATCGCTGTTGCCCATGCAGAACAGGATATCCTGTGCCTTCAGGTGCTCGGCCAGTGCGTCAAAGCTGTCAATGCCCTTGTCGCTGCCCTCTGGCACGCAGAGCACTACCTTGTTTTCCAGCAGGTTCACACGGCTGTCGGCATCCACAAAGTCAAGGCCGTCCTTGTTCACATCGGCAGAAGCGGTGATGTCCAGCTGGTTCATCTGCTTCTGACCGGCAGAGATGAACAGATCGCAATCCGCGCCCTCTTGGATCTGGGTCTTGAGGGTGCCGGAAGAGTCGAAGTTGAACCGGAAGGTCACCTCCGGGTGCTCTGCCGTGTAGCTCTCACCGATAGCGTTCAACGTCTCGGTGAGAGAGGCGGCGGCAAACACAATCAGCTCCACGCTCTGGGCTGCTTCCGAGGAAGCGGCGGCAGAGGAAGCCACGGACGATGCTGCGCTGGAAGCAGCACCGCCGCAGGCGGTGAGGGCAGCGGCTGCACCGGCCATACCGGCAGCGGCCAGAAAACTCCGGCGGGAAATGCGATGGTCGTTCATCTCTGTTTCTCCTTACTTTAAGTAAAAAAATAGTATATTTATACGCCCAGTCAAGGAAAACAGGGCAAGAAACCTTACTTACGGGCGCACTCGCCGTCCAGACCCGCGGCGATGCGTACTCCGTGCTCCAAGCTGGGCAGGATGTACTCGAGGTTCTCCTGCACTGCCTTAGGGCTGCCCGGCAGGTTGACGATCAAAGTCTTGCCGCGCAGCACGCTGACGCCGCGGCTCAGCATCCCGCGCGGGGTGATGCTCAGGCTGTGGTAGCGCATAGCTTCGGCAATGCCGGGGGCGTTGCGGTCGGCCACAGCGCAGGTGGCTTCCGGGGTGATGTCACGGGGGGAGAAGCCGGTGCCGCCGGTGGTAAGCACAAGGTTCACCTGACGGCCGTCTGCCATGCGGATGAGCTGCGCTTTCAGCGCCTTGGCTTCGTCCGGCAGGATCATGGTCTCCTCCACCACATAGCCTGCGGCGGTGAGCATTTCCACAATCAGCGGGCCGCTTTTATCCTCCCGCTCACCACGGCTGCCTTTATCGGAAAGGGTGATGACGGCGGCACGCAGGGGCGGGTTTTCCAGTGCGGGCAGCAGGGTCACCTCGTCCCCTACATGGATCTCGCCGCCGGTCAGTACCCGAGCAAACACGCCCTCGTGAGGCATGATGCACTCGCCGGTCTGCTGCTTGATGACGCAGTCGTTGTGGCATTCTTTGCCGATCTGGGTCATTTCCAGCACCAAATCCCCGATGGCAAACCGGCTGGTCACCGGCAGATTGCGGAAATCGAAGCCCTCGATGACCAGATTTTCACCGAAGGCACCGTAGTCCACCCAGATCTTCTTGCGGAAGGCCTCGATCTTTTCGGCGCTGAGCATACTGACCTGACGGTGCCAGTTGCCGCCGTGGGCGTCCCCCACGATGCCCCATTCCGGGGTCAGGACGGCGCTGGGCACCTCAGTTTTTACGGTGCCCCGCTTGGGGCTGGTGCAGATTGCCAGAAGCTTACCCATAGTTATTTATCCTCCAATGCGATACATCCCGCGGGTAGCGGGCATGGAACTGTCGTTAAAATGGTGTTCCCGGGGTTTTGCCCAGATGGTCTCCCGGATAGCGGCCAGCAGCTGCGCATCGTCTGCGCCGCTGCGCAGCAGGGTGCGCAGGTCGCACCCGGTCTCGCTGGCAAGGCAGGGGCGCAAAAAGCCCTGACTGGTCAGCCGTACCCGGTTGCAGGAAGCGCAGAATTTGCCGTGCACCGCTGCAATAAAGCCGATGCTGCCCTGCCAGCCCGGCACGGTGTAGTACACCGCCGGGCCGTCGCCCAAGGCGTGCTCCTGCGCAGTGGAAAGGGGCGCAAGCTCCGGCCAGCGCCTGGCAAACCGCGCCCGCAGTTCCGGGCCGGAGATGCAGGGCATGGCAGCGCCGTAGCCGATGGGCATCATCTCAATGAAGCGCACCTGCAGGGCGTTGTCCTTTGCCAGCGCGGCAAGCTGTTCCAGTTCGCCCTCATTGACGCCAGCCTGCGGCACACAGTTCAGCTTGACCGGCAGGCCGCTTTCCAGCGCCGCCTGCAAGCCCGTCTGCACGGCGGCAAAATCGTCCCGGGCGGTGATCTGCCGGAACACCTCCGGGCGCAGGGTGTCCAGACTGATGTTCACGCTGTCCAGCCCGGCGTCCAGCAATGCGGGCAGCTGCTCTGCCAGCAGCACGGCGTTAGTGGTCAGGGTGACCCGCCGGATGCCCGGGGTCGCTTTAAGTCCTGCCACCAACTGCGCCACGTTCTTGCGCACCAGCGGCTCGCCGCCGGTCACCCGCACGGTGTCGATGCCGCACTGGGCAAACAGCGCGGCCAGACGCAGAAATTCTTCGTAGGTCAGCACAGCTTCCCGCTCCAGCTTTTCCACGCCGTCCGGCATACAGTAGCGGCAGCGCAGGTTGCACAGGTCGGTCACCGACAGGCGCAGATAATGGATCTCGCGCTGGTAACGATCAAACATAGCCGCCCTCCGCCCGGATATAGTGGCCGCTCTTGCCGCCGGTCTTTTCCACCAGATGGATCTCGCCCAGCTCCATGCCCTTGTCCACGGCCTTGCACATATCATAGATGGTCAGCAGCGCGGTGGAAACACCGGTCAGCGCCTCCATCTCCACGCCGGTCACACCACTGGTTTTTACGGTGCACAGGGCTTCTACCGCCTGCCGCTCGGGCAGCAGACGGAACTCGATGCCAGCCTTGGTCAGGGGCAGCGGATGGCACAGGGGGATCAGCTCGCTGGTGCGCTTGGTGGCCATGATGCCTGCAATGCGTGCCACGCCCAGCACATCGCCCTTTTTCACGGTGCCGCTCTGCACGGCGGCAAAGGCCTCGGCGTTCATGGTAATAATGCCGTGTGCAGTAGCTTCCCGGGCGGTGACGGGCTTTGCGCTCACATCCACCATCACGGCGTTGCCGGCGGCATCAAAATGTGTCAGATTATTTTCGTTCATAAATCTATTTTAACTCCCGCAGTTTTCAACGTATTTCGAAACTTTGGTGGAATGACTTTCTTAGCAGTGTCCAAAGCCGCAGTTCGGCCAGTGGCACACCTCGCAGTTCAGGCACAGGCCGCCCTCGCCCAAGCGGGCGATATCCTCGGCGGTGATGAGGTCATCCGCCAGCAGACGGGGCAGCAGCAGGTCAAAAATGGTACGCTTGGCGTACATCACGCAGCCGGGCAGGCCGCACACCGGCACACCGTCCAGATAGCTGACAAGGAACATGGCTCCCGGCAGCACCGGCGCGCCGTAGGTAATGATGTCCGCCCCGGTGTTCTTGATGGCCAGCGGGGTGCGGTCATCGGGGTCCACGCTCATGCCGCCGGTGGTAAAGATCAGCTCGCACCCTGCGGCCTTGGCCTCCAGAATGGCAGCGGTGATCCCGGCGGGGTCATCATCGCAGACCTTGTGGAAAACCATCTCGCAGCCGTAAACCGCCAGCTTGCTTTGCAGGATGGGGGTAAATTTATCTTCGATGCGTCCCTTGAACACCTCGCTGCCGGTGGTGATGATGCCCACCTTCTTGGCCTGCATGGGCAACACGTTCAGGATAGGCTCTGCCCCGGCAGCGGCCTGCATGGCGTCCATCTTCTCCTGCTCGATGACCAGCGGGATGATGCGGGTACCGGCCAGCTTCTGGCCTTTTTTCACCGGCAGGTCGCCGTGGATGGTGGCGATCATCATCTGCGGGGTGCTGTTCACAGCCATCAGCGCCTTGCGGTTGATCTTCAACAGGCCGTCGCAGTCCGCGATCAGCTCGATCTTGCCCTCTTTCGGCGCAGTGCCGTGGATATTTTTGCCCGCAGCGGCCTTGTACAGCAGGGCGGCTGCTTCGTCCTCGTGGAGGATGCCGGGGTGCTTTTCCCAGACGTAGAGGTTTTCCTTGCCGATGGAAAGCAACACAGGGATGTCCTCGGGCTGGATGACGTGCCCCTTGCGGAAGCGGGCATCCTTGTACTCGCCCGGGATGATCTGGGTGATATCATGGCAGAGCACCTGCCCTGCAGCGTCAACAGTACGGATCAGTTTCATGATGGCATTCTCCTTACAGCGCGGGCATCTGGGCTTCGATCCAGTCTGCCAGTGCCGGAATATCGTTCAGGTCAAAATCTGCGCCGGGGATATCCCCCACCACCGCCAGCGGCTGGAAGGAGACGGGCGCATCCGAGATGGCGCTGCGCACCACCTCGATCTTCGGCCAGCCGCTGGATTTGAACCCCTCCAGCAGCACAAGGTCGTAGCCGTGACGCTCGAACAGGGCAAGCAGGTCCTGCTCAGTCAGGCGGAATTCCTCGGTCAGCAGGTAGCGCATGCCGGAGTAGACCGCCACGCCCCCGGCACCGGCTTCCCGCAGACGGTAGCTGTCGGTGCCGGGCACGTCCGGGGTAAAATCGTGGCCGTCGTGCTTGATGACGCCTACCTTTAGCCCGCGGCTGCGCAGCACGGGCAGCAGCTTTTCCAGCAGAGTGGTCTTACCGCTGTTGTGCACCCCGCTGACCGCCAGCACCGCCGGGCGCTTGAGCGCCTGTGTCTCGGCCAGTGCCTGTTTTTGTTCACTGTACAAAGCAAAGCACCTCCACTTCTGTACCGGGTTCTACCGGCCCGCTGCCGGCGGGGATCTCCACCAGACAGTTGCAGCCCATCATGGCGGACAGCGCACCGGAGGAGTGCGCCTCGGTGTTGCCCGCGCCGGGCAGGGTCACCTTGCCGCCGCAGGCAGTCGCCCGCAGGTAGCGGTTGCCCTTGCTGGGTTTGGAAAAGCCATTGGTCAGGGTGCAGACGGCGCGGGCGGGGATGCAGCTCTCCTCCCGCCGCCCGGCGGCGCGCAGCAGCGCAGGGATGGCGTACTGCTCCAGCGTGGCAGCGGCGGCAAAGGGGTTGCCGGACAGGCAGAACACCAGCTTGCCGCCCAGCGTTGCCGCCAGCATGGGGCTGCCGGGCTTCTGGGCTACGCCCTCCACCACCAGCTGTGCGCCCAGCTTTTCCAGCACAAGGGGCAGATAATCCTTCTGCCCTACGGAGACGCCGCCGCTGGTGATGACGGCATCGCAGCGGGTCAGCAGCTCCTGCATTTTACCGGTGATGACCTCCGGGTCGTCGGAGCACTGCTGCCGTTCCACGGCAAAGCCCAGCTGACGCAGCCGGGCTGCGTTCTGGATGCCGTTGGCATCGTAAATTTTACCGGGTGTCCACGGTGCGCCGGGTTCCAGCAGTTCGCTGCCGGTGGAAAGGATCCCCACAGTCAGCGGGCGGCAGACGGCTACTTCGGCGTAGCCCTGCCCGGCCAGCACGCCCAGATGGGCGGGGGTGAGCACCGTCCCGGCGGGCGCAATGACCGCACCGGCGGCTACATCTTCCCCCCGGAACACTACGTTTTGCAGCGGTTTTACGGCAGCATAGAGCTGTACGCTCTCTTCGCCGCTGTCGGTCAGCTCCTGCATCAGGACGCAGTCTGCACCCTCCGGCAGGGGGGCTCCGGTCATGATGCGGGCGGCACAGCCTGCGGGCAGCGCCGCAGCCGGGGCATCGCCCGCGTAAAGCTTCATCACCACCGGCAGGGTGACCGGGGTCTCCCGGCTTGCACCGGCAGTATCCGCGCTGTGCAGGGCGTAGCCGTCCAGCGGGCTGCGGTCAAAGGGGGGCTGGTCCATCCGGGCGCAGAGGTCGGCGGCAGCAATACGCCCGCAGGCGGCTTCCAGCGGGATGGTCTCCGGGGACGGAGAAGGCAGAAGCGCTGCCGCGTCCAGCACGCTGCGCAGCGCCTGAACGGGGGAGCAGAAAGGCTGGTTCATTGTAACTTCCTCCATAGACCCGCCGCTCTCCCCTTCTGCTATGGCTCAGACAGGGACACCGGCGGGGGTATTCTTTTTTCAAAAAAGGCAGGTGAAAAAGAAGCGGAGACGTCTTGACCGGAAAATCAAAACGCCTCCGCAGAATATCCCCACAAAACCGGCTGCGACAGCTTGCAGTCTGCTACGCCGGTGGCAGCCTTTGGCTATGCGCCGCCCTTGCAGCGGCAGCACACAGCCCAAAAGCACCTGTGAAGATGGGAGGAGTTCTTTTTTTCAAATTGCAGCGTTTCTTCTGCGGGAAGGCGGTGGGGTTTCCCCCGCCACCCTTGAATGCCCGCCCTTGCGGGTGCAGCATTGCGGCGCGGTGTCCTGCTCTTTGTGAGAGTTTAGACGCCTTTGCTCAAAGAAGCTCTTATACCCTGATTCAATTGTAGGTTGGTTTAATCGCAGAAATCGTCCACGTCGCTGATAGCCTTGGCGTAGCGGCGGGTGAGGTGCTTGGTGGAAAAGAGGAACCGCTCGTTCTGGTTGTTGGTCAGCTCCTCGATATCGGCATACTCCGGGTTCTCCTGCATGGCCTTCCAAGTCTGCTCGATGACCTCCGGTGCAAGGCCGTAGGGGGAGCGCTGGAAGTACTTGAGCGGGGTGGCGCTGGGGTAGATGCGGGCGTTGAACCGCACCATCTCGGCGAACATCACACACAGATCCTTGTCCTCGATGAGCTGCGCGATCATGGCGTAGTTATCGCTCATGTTGGCGTTGGAATAGTAGTAGGTGTCCTTTGCACCCGCGCGGGTGACGATATCGGTGCACTGGGGGTCTGCGGGCATCTGCGCCAGCAGCTCGTCGGCGTTTTCCACTTCCTCCAGCAGCAAAGCGTGGGGGGTAATCAGCGCAGCCGCAGAGCGGGCACGGATGTAACCGGCCAGCTCCTGTGCAGGGGTCAGCTCCGGCAGCTCCGGGGCGGTCTTGGTGGGCCGATCCGCAAAGGGATCGTTTTCTGCCTCCGGTTCACCGGCCAGAAAATCCAGCAGCTCCGGCTTTGCAGCATCAGGCTGCGCAGCTTCGGCGGCTTCGGGTGCGGCCTCGGCGGCCTGCTTTGCGGCAAGCTCGGCGGTCTCCCGCTCCACTGCGGCGATTACGTCCTCGCCAGTCTTGGCGGCGCTGCCGTCAAAGGTGCTGCCGGTCTCCTTCAGGCGGCGGGCAGTCTCGCTTGCGGCATCGATGTCGAACACCTCTGCCTTGGGCTTTTTCTTGGCGGCCAGCTCTGCCTTTTGCAGTTCCAGAACGGCCTGTTCCGGGTCTACGCTGCCATCCACCGTGGTGGTGTAGCCGGGTTTACGTCTGCCAAACAACATGACGATCTTTCCTCTTTCTATGGGATTTATTCAGCTGCTGCGGTGTTCTGGGCGTAGATGCCGCGCTTTTCCAGATCATCGGCCATGTCAGCCAGATCATACTTCTCCAGCGTCTCGCGGGTGGGCACACCGGTGGTGCGGTCCCAGCCAAAGACGTCGTAGAACAGATCCTTTGCCTTCTCCATGTCGGCGCGATCCAGCTTGGTGGTGCCTTCCTCGAATGCCTTGAAGTCGGGGTCCTTATCGAACACCCAATCGCAGATGGCATCGTGCTCCTGACGCAGGTTTGCGCTGCCGCAGTTCTGCTGGAAGCTGATGGCGGTCATCGCGCGCAGCATCTGGGTGATGCGGGCGCCGTCCTCCTGCAGACCGGCCTGGGTATAGGTCTCGCCGGTAACAGCAGTCATAAAGTCTGCCTGCAGGTCCAGATCGCCGTGGTAGTCGCGCTCCTTGGAGGGAGACTGGGTCATGGGCCACATCCAGTTGCACAGGGTAGCGGAGTCGTGGAAGTTCTTATCGTTGACGCAGTAGGCAGCCAGCTTTGCCTTGTTCTCGTTGATGGGAGTGTAGGCCTTGGCCTTATCGTAGCAGCCCTCGCCGAAGAAGTCCTCCATGACCTTCTTGGTCACTTCATAGGGAGCGCCGGAACCGGTCTCGCAGACGATCTCGTGGATCATGCAGTCGCGGTTATAGACGAGGTTGTACAGCATACCTACCTGCCATGCCTCAGCAGGGCCGTGGTGGTTGGGGAAGCCGTTGTAGATCAGGTTGGAGTTGGTCGCGCCATCGTCGCGGTCCAGCCAGCTCTTGGGCAGGCCGAACTTTTCCATCATGGCCAGCGTGCCCTTGGCAATGACGGACAGGTCGCCCTCGCCGTAAGCCATGCGGCGGATCAGCTCGACCTCCCAGCGGGGATCGCCGGCCTTCTCCCACTCCCAGGGCAGAGAGTCGTACTCGGCCTCGCTGATGTACTTGGTGGCCTCCTCGCGGGGCATCCGCAGGATCCACAGCAGGTCGCGGTTCAGGTTGCCGTAGTTGTCCCACAGACCCATATCGTCCACTGCATGAGACCATGCCAGATTGATGACCATGGTGCCATCGCCCTCGTACTTGAAGTCGTGCACGCCATCCGGGTAGACGCGGGTGCCGTACAGCACAGGCATACAGGTGTTGGAGTTGTGGGTAGGCAGATCGTAATCTGCCAGCGGATCCACATCATACTCGGTGTAGCAGCGGATGGGGCAGGAGGAGCAGCCGCCGTTCTTCACGGTGTACTCGGCAGCGGGAGCGCCGAAGTCGAAGTAGCCCTTGAAGCAGCGCAGAGCCACCTTGTTAATATCGTTGTAGGGCTGCTCGCCGGTATCCACGGGGCCGCCGGGAGCCTTTTTCCACATACGGCCGGGGGCGCCGGACCAGCGGTTCTTGCCGGAGGTGGCGCTGTACTCTGCCCAGCTCTGGGGCTGTGCGGGCACGTTGTGGTTGTTGTTGCCGCCGATCAGGTTGCCCATCATGTAGTTGGAGAGCTCCAGCACCTTCTTGGGGTCAGCCACCTTGACGCTGCCGGTGCCGCGGATGGCCAGACCCTTCAGCTTCTTGTTGCCCATGGCAGCGCCCAGACCGGCGCCGCCGGAGTTGCCGAAGCTGGTGTTCAGGGTGGAGTAGTCCACCAGATTCTCACCGGCAGGGCCGATGGAAGCGGTCTCGAACTCGCGGCCGTTCTGCTCTACCATCCACTTATTGGCAGCAAAGGTGCCCTTGCCCCAAATCTCGCTTGCGTCCTCCAGAGAGACATTGCCGTCCTCGATGCGCAGGTAGACGGGCTTTTCGGAGATGCCGCTGACCACGATGCCATCGTAACCGGCATACTTCAGCATGGAGCCGATGTGGCCGCCCATGTGTGCGTCAATGATAGAGTGACCCTTGGACCAGGTAGAGCGGAAGGTCACGTTCATACGGCCGGAGCAGGGCACGCCTGCGCCGGTCAGGGGGCCGACACCGAAGATGACCAGAGCCTTCTCGTCATAGGGGTCCAGCTCCATGGGAGCTTCCTCATACATAATGCGGTAGGCCATGCCCATACCGCCGATATACTTATGGTACTTTTCGTCATCCTGCGTGGTGATCTCGCCGGTGGTCAGGTTGACGCGCAGGATCTTGCCTGCCCAGCCATAACTTTCAGCCATTGTAGTTCCTCCTTACAGATCCAAGTATGCAGCCTGTGCTGCGCTGGTAACGGCATCCCAATCCACGATGGACAGAGCGCCGGACGGGCAGCCTGCCACGCAGGCACCGCAGGCGATGCACTTGGAGGACTTGCCGGTCTCGGGGTTGACGGTGGGCATGTGCCACGGGCAGGCATCATGGCAGGCACCGCAGCCGATGCACTTGTCGGTATCCACTACGCGGATGCCGCGGTCGTCGGTGGTGATGGCCTTCTGCGGGCAGGCATTGCCGCAGGCGGGGTCCTCGCACTGGCGGCAGGTGTCCGGGAAGTAGACAAAGCAGTTATCGGTGCCGGACAGCAGGCCGTTGCCTGCGCCGTCCAGATTCAGACGGCGCTGGATCTTGACGCGGCTGATATAAGAGGAGCACACGCCATCGTTGGTCAGGGTGCAGTTGATCTCGCAGCGCTGGCAGCCGGTGCACAGGTCTGCGTTGACCACCAGCAGGCCCTGCGGCAGTGCCCAAGTGGCCACTGCGCCGGAATCCACCTGCTGCTGAGAGCAGCCGAACAGGGACAGCATGGAAGCGGACAGGGTGAGCCCTGCAAGGCTCTTGCCCGAGATCTTCATGAATTGACGGCGGGTCATGTCAGCCGTCAGGAAATCAGTTTTTGCCATAGGTTCCATTCCTCCGTTGAGGTCACTCTGCGCAGAGTACCCCGGTCACATAGAAATACGAGTTGTTGACGATGGTCGTCACAGCCGAAGAGGTGATGGTCGCGCCGGAAAGGGCGTCCACCTCGGTCAGGTCTGCGCTGACGGCACCGGACGCATTGCCGGTGGTGGTCAGGCTGGCCTGCTCCAGACGCGCCTTGGACTGCTCCTCTGCCGAGAGATCCGCAAAGGGGATCGCCATCGGCTCGCCGTCCAGTGCGCTCTTGCTGAGCATGGCTGCGTACAGCTTGCGCCGTGCCACGGCCTCTGCGCTGGAATCCAGCGGCGGAGCCAGCTCATCGCCCAGTGCCTCGCCCTTCAACGCCGAGAAGGTAAGCCCCGCAGCATACATCTTGCGGGTAGCCTCGGCCTCGGGAGAGGTATCGAAGGTGCGCCACTGTGCGGGGTCAAAATCCCCGGCAGCAGCGGGCTGCTCCTCCGCTGCACCGGCAGCGGCATAGGCGGCACCGGTAACGGGGTCCGTTACGGTGTAGCTTTTGCCCGCCAGCGTGAAGGGAGCTGCGCCCTGATACTGGGACGTGAACTCCGGATTGACGCACTGGCCGCCAAGGCTTTCCGTTTCGTCCTGAGAGAGAATCTCCACTGCGGAAACATTGCCCTCGGCGTCAATGGTCACGGCAGCCTGCACATCGCTCTGGAAGCCCTTCTGAGAGCCCTCCACGCGGTAGCTGCCATCGTCGAGCTGGTACACTGCGCTGATGCCGTAGGCGGCTGCATCCGCCTCCGACACCGGCAGCAGGGTACCGGCAACCGTGGTGCGTGCGCTTTGCAAGGTGGTCAGACCGACCGCCAAGGCGATGGTCGCAACGCCCATGGCTGCATAGCCCGGCAGCCGCTTACGCCACAGCGGTACGGGCGCAAACGGGTTGGTTGCCTGCTTCATGTTATCACCTGCCTGTTTTTTATTTTGCCGGGTAACCCCGGACAGCAATTGAGGCCGCTCTGGCTGCTGCAACAGCGGAGCGGTCTCTTCGATAATATATTAACATGCGTGCGCGGAGTATGTCAACAGAAACAGACAGGCTTTTCCGTTTTGTAACTATTGTTTTTGTAATATTTGCTTAAACTTTAGGGAATTTGCGTCCGCACACCAGCTGCAGGCCGTATTCCGCAGCAAGTTCTGCGGATTGCACGGTGGGCATGCTTTTGCTTACCAGCACCGGCACCCCGGCGCGGATGGCCTTGCGCACCATATCCAGCGGCACTCGGCCGCTGGTGTACAGCACGCATTCTGCCAGCGGAAGCCCTGCCAGCACCGCGCAGCCCACCGCCTTATCCAGCGCGTTGTGCCGCCCCAGATCCTCACAGGCAAAAACAATTTCCCCTTTGTGCAGCACAAAGCAGCTGTGCACCGCCCGGGTGGCGCGGTACAGCGGCAGCCCGGCGTGCATGGCGGCGGTCAGGCGCTCCACCCATTCCGACTGCAAGGCCAGCCCCGGCACAGGGCGCAGGGGCTGCAGTTCCACCGGGCTGCCCAGCGCGATATTATCGGTGCAGCAGCTGGCCACCTCCTGCGCGGCGGCGCGGCGGGTAGGCAGCGGGTGGCGCAGATATACCTGCACCTTTGCGCCCTCGGCACAGACGGCGATCTGCTCCACCTCGTCCGCAGACGCGATCCATCCTTCGGTGAGCAGCCGCCCCAAGGCCAGCTGCGGCAGCAGCGCCGGGGTGCATACCACCCGGAAGGCGGGCTGCTCGTTGACATAAATGGCGGCGGCGTGCTCTGCCGGTATGGTGGCTTCGGTGCCGTCCGGCAGGCGCAGGCTGGCAAAGGCCGTCTGCGCGCCAAAGCGGTCGGTGATCTGCAAAGAGGGTGTACTGCGTTTTTCCATAAAGTTTCCTTATATTATAAATGCAATGCTGTGTGTCAGACGGACAGTATCAACATACCGGTTCTGTGTCAAAAAGTCAAGAGCTATCTTGCCGTAAAAACACAACGCCGGACAGCCCGCAGACTGTCCGGCATTGCGATCAAAACGTCAGATTTACAGTTTGCCCTCTCAGGCATCGCTCTCAGAACACGGCCGGGACGATCCGCTGGGCATCCACATCCACGATGCCGTAGGTGTTCAGCCGCAGCTTCGGGATGACCGGCAGGCTTACAAAAGCAAGGGTCATAAAAGCGTCGATGTCCTCCGAGATGCCGTGGGCTTTCAGTGCCGCCTTGAGCGCCTGCAGCTTTTCCTCCACGGATTCGGCGCTCTCGGTGCTCATAAGCCCTGCCACCGGCAGCGGCAGCTCCCCTACCACCTGTCCGTTCAGTGCAAAGGCAAGGCCGCCCTTATTTTTGCGCACCGTGTTGCCCGCCAGCACCATGTCGGCATCGTTGGTGCCCGCCACGATGAGGTTGTGGGAGTCGTGGGCGATGCTGGAAGCCACCGCGCCGCATTGCAGGCCGTAGTTACCCAAAAAGCCCAAGCCCACATGGCCGGAGCGGTGATGCCGCTCGAACACCGCCAGTTTGACGATTTTCTGCGCCACATCCACGCCGGGCGCTGTGCCCGGATGCTGGCAGAACGGAACGATTTTTTCCGTGGTCAGCAGGGCGTGCGGGGTCAGGCAGATCACGCGCTGCCGGGTGCCGGTCTGCTTCAGCTGCAATTGCTCCGGGGTGATCTCATCCATGTTGAAGGAATCGAACACCCTCGCAAAGCGTGCCTTGTCCACAGTAAGGGCGGCGGGGTGCAGCATTCTGCCCTGCTGCGCCACCAGTTTGCCCTTTTTGTACACCTGCTCCACCGTGAACTTTTCCAGATCCGACAGCACGATCAAATCGGCGGTATAGCCCGGGGCTACCGCGCCGCTGTGCGCAAGACCGAAGTACTGGCACGGGACAAGGGTGCCCATCCGCACCGCCACCACCGGGTCTACCCCGGCAGCAATGGCTTTGCGGATGATATAGTCGATGTGCCCGCCCTGCAACAGGTCTCCGGGATGCTTGTCATCGGTCACCAGCATACAGCGGCTGCAATAGGGCTCCCGGAACAGAGGCAGCAGGCTGTCCATGTTCTGGGCTGCGGTACCCTCCCGCACCATGATGTATTGTCCGCGCCGCAGCTTTTCCATGGCTTCATGGATGTCCGAGCACTCATGGTCGGACTGCACCCCGGCGGCGATATAAGCGTTCAGTTCCTCCCCGCTGAGGAAGGGGGCGTGCCCGTCGATGCGTTTACCCGCAGCGGTGCAGTCGCATATCTTCTGCAGGATCTTTTCGTCCGCGCGCACTGTGCCGTAGGAGTTCATCAGCTCAGCCAGTCCCAGTACCCGGGGCTGCTGATAGTAGGGGCGCAGCTGCTCCGCTTCCAGCACCGCGCCGGACTCGTCCAGCCCGGTGGCAGGCACGCAGGAGGGCAGCATAAAGTAGACCGAAAGCGCCAGATCTTTTGTGGTCTCCAGCATAAAGTCCAGCCCCGCCGTACCGGCTACATTGGAGATCTCGTGCGGGTCGGTGACCACCGCCGTGGTGCCGTGGGGCAGCACTGCCTGTTCAAAGGCCGGGCCGCAGAGCATGGAGCTTTCAATGTGGATGTGCCCATCCACAAGCCCCGGGCAGACATACCTGCCCTGCAAGTCCAGCTCAGTCTCGCCGGCATAGTGTCCCACGCCAAGGATGACCCCCTGACGGATGGCTACATCGGCCTGCTCGATCTCGTTTGTGAACACGTTGATGACCCGGGCGTTTTTCAGCACAAGCTCTGCCCGCACGTCACCCTTTGCTGTCAGGATCTGCTGCTTCAAGGTTTCCATTTTCATAAGAACCCCCTTATCCTGTTAAAAAGCCTGCGTTCTGCTGCTTGAAAGAACTGTTTTCTTTACTTTACATGGCGATCCAGCCAAAGGCGTTTGCCACCGAACTTGCCAGAATAATGGCTGCAAAAATGGGGCACAGCCAGCGGATCATAAAATTGAACACAGGCTTGCGGCGGAAGCGCTGACCGTCCTGCTCCACCTCCTGCGCGATCTGCTCCACGCCGATGACGCGGGACACCAGCAGGCAGGTGGCAATGGCTGCAATGGGCATCATGACCGAGTTGGTCAAAAAGTCGAAGAAGTCCAAAAACTGCATCCCGAACACCGTCACCCCGGCCAGCGGGCCGTAGCCCAGTGCCGACAGGCTGCCCAGTGCCACCATGATGGCGCCGATGAGCACAGTGGAGCGGGTGCGGTCCCAGCCCAGCTCGTCCTCAAAGGTGGAGACAGCGCTCTCGGTCAGGGCGATGGAGCTGGTAATGGCTGCAAACAGCACCAGCACAAAGAACAGCACACCCACAGCGGTGCCCAGACCCATGCTGGCAAACACCTTGGGGATGGTGATGAACATCAGCGCAGGACCGGCCTGCAGGGTGTCCGGGTCGCCGCCGGAGAAGGCGAACACCGCCGGGATGATCATCAGACCCGCCATGATGGCAATGGCGGTATCAAACACCTCCACGTTCTCGGTGGACTCCTCGATAGAGACGTCCTTCTTCATATAGGAGCCGAAGGTGACCAGAATGCCCATGGCAATGGACAGAGAATAGAACATCTGCCCCATGGCGGTGACCACGGTCATCCAAGAGAAGTTTTTGGGGTTGGGCACCAGAAAATACTTCACACCCGCCAGTGCACCGGGACGGGTGACAGAGTAGCCCGCAATGACCAGCGACAGCACCACCAGCACCGGCATCATCACCTTGGAGACGCGCTCTACGCCGTTGCGCACACCGGCAAAGATAATGCCCAGCGTGAACAGGCTGAACAGCAAAAAGGCTAGTTCTGCCTGCAAGCCGTTGGTGATAAAGCCGGAGAAGTAGCCGTCTGCTGCCAGATTACTGCCGCGGCCGCACAGATACTCGGCCAGATAGTGGATGACCCAGCCGCCGATGACCGAATAATACGGCACGATCAAAATGGGGATGATGGCGTTGATCCAGCCGCCGAAGCGGATGCCTTTCCCCTTGCCAAAGTGGGCGTAGGCGCTGACCGGGCTTTTGTGGGTCATACGGCCCAGCGCGGTCTCGGCCACGATCATGGTATAGCCAAAGGTGACTGCCAGCAGAATGTATACCAGCAGAAAAATGCCGCCGCCGTATTTGGCTGCCAGATACGGGAAGCGCCAGATGTTGCCCAGCCCCACCGAAGCGCCTGCGGCTGACAGCACGAACCCGATCTTACCGGAGAATGCGCTGCGCTTGTGTTGTTGTTCCATGTTGTTGTTCCTCTTTTCCTATCTGCTATAAAAATTAAGCAGAACAAGTGTACCACAACTGCGTACAACTGGCAAGCAATAACACCCCGGTCAGCGCCTGACGGCGCTGACCGGGGTGTTTACCAGTTTCTTTTTATTTTTACAGCTTATGATACTTGCGATCCTCTTCCTCGTAGACGGGGTCACAGGTCAGGTACATGCCCAGACGGTTCAGGGTGCTGCTGTCCACGCTGGAAAGCAGCACGGTGGAGTGTACATCACAGCCCTTGAGGTTGGGCAGCTGGTGCATGGCTGCTGCGGCAAGCTCGCTGGAAGCAGCAGAGCTGGACAGGGCGATCAGGATCTCGTCGGTATGCAGACGGGGGTTCTTGCCACCCAGATAGTTGGTCTTGAGGGTCTGGATAGGCTCGATGGCAGCGGCGCTGACCAGATCCGTCTCCTGCGGGATGCCCGCCAGATACTTGAGCGCATTGATCAGGGCGCTTGCGGTAGCGCCCAGCAGCGGGCCGGTCTTGCCAGTGATCACAGTGCCGTCGCTCAGCTCAATGGCAGCAGCCGGTGCGCCGCCGGTGGCCTCGCTGCGGGCGTGTGCCTGCTTTTCCACCTCACGTGCACCCATGGTCAGCCCGGCCTGATTCATCAGCAGCTCCAGCTTGTAGCGCTCACTCTCCTTGGCAGTGCCGGTGATCTTCTGCTCGCACAGGCACTTGTAGTACCGGCGCACGATCTCCTTGCGGGAGGCCTCGCAGCAGACTGCGTCGTCCACGATGCAGTTGCCGGCCATGTTCACACCCATGTCCGTGGGAGACTTATAGGGGCTCTGGCCTGCGATCAACTCGAACATCGCGTTCACCACCGGGAAGATCTCGATGTCGCGGTTGTAGTTCACGGTGGTCACGCCGTAGGCTTCCAGATGGAAGGGGTCGATCATGTTCACATCGTTCAGGTCGGCGGTAGCAGCCTCGTAGGCCAAATTGACCGGATGCTTCAGGGGAATGTTCCAGATGGGGAAGGTCTCGAACTTGGCGTAACCAGCCTTGACGCCCCGCTTATATTCATGATACAGCTGGGACAGGCAGACGGCCATTTTTCCGCTGCCGGGGCCGGGCGCAGTGATGACCACCAGCGGGCGCTCGGTCTCAATGTACTCGTTGCGGCCGTAGCCCTCGTCGCTGACAATGCGGGCCACATCGTTGGGGTAGCCGGGAATCTTGTAGTGGCGGAAGGTGCGGATGCCCAGACTGCTCAGCCGCTTTTCAAAGGCTTCCACCTCGGCGGCGGCGGTGTACTTGGTCACGCACACACTGCCCACATACAGCCCCATCTCCTGAAAAGCGTCGATGAGACGCAGCACGTCCAGATCGTAGGTGATGCCGTAGTCGCCGCGCACCTTGCTGCTGATGATGTCCTCGGCGCTGATGACGATGACGATCTCGGCCTGCTCCTTGAGCTGCAAAAGCATTTGCAGCTTGGAGTCCGGCTGAAAGCCGGGCAGCACGCGGGAGGCGTGGTAATCGTCGAACAGCTTGCCGCCGAATTCCAGATACAGCTTATTGTCAAACTTCTTGATGCGCTCGCGGATATGCTCGGACTGCATCGCAAGATATTTGTCGTTGTCAAATCCTATTTTCATCGTTCGTTTCCTCTCTGGTGGCCCGGCACACCATACCCGGGCTTTAAAATCACGAATATAAGTATACCACAGCCCGGGGTGGGGTGCAATGCAAAACAAAGCGCTGAACGCAATTCCGGCAGGATAGGCCGTTTTGGGCGGTATATTGTCCTGTTTTTTGTGGAAATGGTGCCTGCGCAAAACGCAAAAGGGACCGCCGCAGTGTGCGGCAGTCCCCTTTGCTCTTATGAAGAACTATCCGTATGGAGAAGAGAATGGCTTGTTATTTTGCCTCGGCGGGCTGGGTCTTTTTGACAAGGCTCAGGATCACTGCGCCCAGCACACTGCCCACAGCCAGCGCCACACAGTACAGCACGGCGTGATCCACCACCGGGAACACGAAGATGCCGCCGTGGGGTGCGCGCAGTGCGCAGCCGAAGGTCATGGACAGCGCACCGGCGACCGCAGAACCGACAACGCAGCTGGGCAGGACGCGCAGCGGGTCGGCTGCTGCATAGGGGATAGCGCCCTCAGACACGAAGCACAGGCCCATGACGTAGTTCACAATGCCGTTGCGGCGTTCGTCCAACGTCCACTTGCGGGGGCAGAAGGTGGTGGACAGAGCAATGGCGATGGGAGGCACCATGCCGCCCACCATGACGGCGGCCATCACCTCGTAGTTGCCGGAGGCAAGGGCTGCGGTGCCAAAGACGTAGGCTGCCTTGTTGACCGGGCCGCCCATATCCACGCTCATCATACCGGCCACGATAGCGCCCAGCAGCACCTTGGAGCTGCCGCCCAGTGCGTTCAGCCAGTCGGTCATGGCGGTATTGATCATGCCCATGACCGGGTTCACGGCGCACATCATCGCACCTACGATAAGAATGCCGCCCAGCGGGTAGATGAGCATGGGCCGGATACCGTTCAGGCTGGCGGGCAGCTTTTCGGTGATCTTTTTGAGGAACTGCACGATGTAGCCCGCTGCAAAACCGGCCAGCAGCGCTGCAAGGAAGCCGCCGGAGATGCCGGTGGTGCTGCCTGCGGCAAGGTCGGTGAAGTTGGTGCCGTTCATAGCCAGCACGCCGCCTGCAAAGCCTACGGCAAGGCCCGGACGGTCGGCGATGGACATGGCAATGAAGCCTGCCAGAATGGGCAGCATATAGCCGAAGGCTGCGTTGCCCACCGTCTTGAAGAAGGCGGCAACGGGGGTGTTCATGCCGAAGTTTGCGGGGTTGATGCTGTAATCATCCAGCAGGAAGGCCAGCGCGATCATGATGCCGCCGCCTACCACGAAGGGCAGCATATGGGAAACGCCGTTCATCAGGTTCTTGTACAGGCTGCGGCCAAAGCTGTCCTTACCGGCGGTGTCGTCCTCGGCTGCTGCGCCGCCCTCGGCGTGGAACACAGGCACCTCGCCGTGGGCAATCTTCTTGATGAGCTCCTCCGGCTTATGGATGCCGTCGTCCACGCGGGTGAACAGCACCGGTTTGCCGTCGAAACGGGCGGTTTCCACCTTTTTCTCCGCTGCTACGATGATGCCATCGCAGGCGGCGATCTCGGCGCGGGTCAGGATGTTCTTTGCGCCGTCCGAGCCGTTGGTCTCCACCTTGGTGGGCAGACCCAGCTTGTCACCGGCCTTGGTCAGTGCCTCGGCGGCCATGTAGGTGTGGGCAATACCGTTGACGCAGGCGGTCACAGCCAGAATGCGGTAGCCGTCCTGCGGGATAGCCTGCTGGGTAAAGCTCTCTGCACCAAACTGTGCTTCTTCCTGCGCGTCGATACACTCCAAGAACTCCTTGGGGGTCTTGGCGGCTTTAAGCTTTTCCACAAAGTCCTCGTTCATCAGCATCTGCATCATGCGGGCCAGCATATCCACATGCAGGCTGCCGTTTTCCGGTGCGGCAATGGCAAACAGCAGGTCGGTGGTGCCGTCATCTTCGGCGTTGTACTGCACCGGGGTGCTCAGCCGCAGGGCGGCCAGACTGGGGCGGGTAACCACATTGGTCTTGGCGTGGGGCACGGTGATGCCGTTATCCACATAGGTAGAGCCCTCGGCCTCGCGGGCGTAGAGCGCCTTTTTGTAAGCCTCCTTGTCGGTGATGTTGCCGTGGGTGGCCTGCAGTTCCACCAGACGGCTCAATATCTCCTCCTGCGTCTGCAGCGCCTCGTCCAGCGCAATGGACTGTGCGGTAAATAACTCGGTAATGCGCATAAACGTTCCTCCTTTGTTCCTTTTATCCTATCAAAGCTGCGCCAGCAGCTCGTCGATCTTTTCCTTTGTGGCAAGCCCAAGGCTGAAAGCCGTTGCGCTGCCGCAGGCCGTGCCCAGACGCAGTGCCTGCGCGTAGCTGCGGCTTTGCAGATACCCGGCCACAAAACCGGCCACCATGCTGTCGCCTGCGCCCACGCTGTTGACCACCTTGCCCTTGGGGCAGCCGATGCGGTGCACCTGTCCCTGTTCGTCCAGCAGCAGCGCACCGTCCCCGGCCATGCTTACCAGCACGTTGCGCGCGCCCTTTTCCTGCAAAGTGCGGGCAGCTGCCACGATCTCTGCGTCAGTGGTCAGTACCTTGCCTACGATCTCGCCCAGCTCATGGTTGTTGGGCTTGATGAGGAAGGGGTGGTAGGGCAGCACGTTTACCAGCAGGTCGCGAGTGGCGTCCACCACCGCGCGCACGCCCCTGCCCTGCAGCCGCGCCAGCAGCCGCTCGTAGACGCTTTGCGGCAGGCTTGCCGGGATGCTGCCTGCCAGAATAAGGATATCGCCCTCGGCCAGCTTGTCCAGCTGGGCTTCCAGCTGCTGCAAAGCGCTTTCCGGGATGGCAGGGCCTGCGCCGTTCAGCTCAGTCTCCTGCCCGGCCTTGATCTTGACGTTGATGCGGGTCATGCCGTTTTCCAGATGCACAAAGTCGGTCTTGAGCCCCTGTGCCGCCAGACCGCGCTCCAGCCATGCGCCGGTCTCCCCGGCCACAAAGCCCAGTGCCACGCTCTCGCAGCCCAGCTGCGCCAGCACGCCGGACACGTTGATGCCCTTGCCGCCCAGCACGCAATCCTCGCCTTGGGCGCGGTTCACTTCACCCACCTCCAGCGGTGCGTCCAGACGCACAACGTAATCAATAGCCGGGTTAAAAGTAACGGTGTAGATCATGCTTCTGCCTCCTTTACGAACGTATACTGCTTATATTTCGGGTTCGGGCAGCGGTTGGTCAGGATGGCACCGCCGTGCAGGTCCGTGATGACCGCCGGGTAAATTTTAGCAAATTTGGCGTCATCCACAAGGAACCAGCTTTCCCGGGCGCGGCGGACGGCAGCGGCCTTTACCGCTGCTTCCTCGGGGTCCGGGGTGGTAAAGCCCGCCTCCAGCGCCACGCCGTTGGCACCCATGAACGCTTTGGTGAAGTTATACTGCTGGATGCTGCTGACCGCCGGAGCGCCCACGATGGCTTCGGTCTGGGGGCGCAGCAGCCCGCCGGGAAGATACACCCGACAACCCTTCTGCGCCAGCAGCCGGGCGTGCGCCACGCCATTGGTCACATAGGTGGCTTTGAGCGCCACACCCGTCAACGCCCGCACCAGCTCCAGCGTGGTGGTGCCTGCATCAATGAATACAAAATCCTCGGCAGCAATGAGCGCTGCGGCGGCTGCGGCAATGCTGCGCTTTTCGGCTACCGCCAGCGTCTCCTTAGCCTCCATGGTAGGCTCGTCTGCCAGAAAGCGGCTGTCCGGCAGGGTGGCCCCTCCGTGTACCTTGGTCAGCCTGCCCTGCCGGTCCAACTCGGTCAGGTCACGCCGGATCGTGGATTCGCTGGTGTGCAGCGCCT
Organism: Faecalibacterium prausnitzii; assembly: GCF_003324185.1. Classification (GTDB taxonomy): domain Bacteria; phylum Bacillota; class Clostridia; order Oscillospirales; family Ruminococcaceae; genus Faecalibacterium; species Faecalibacterium prausnitzii. The sequence continues at coordinate 18,999 of NZ_PXUP01000012.1, read as the reverse complement.
CACACAGCTGCTGCACCGTCACGGTGCGCTGCTCGTTCAGCTGCTCTAGGATCAGCGCAAAACGTTCCTCCGCCAGCATGGTGTCTTTTTCCTTCTTTCCTTCCCACGCCTGACCGTTTCCGCACGGTCTTGGCGTGTTTTGGTTGTTTGCATCTTTATTATAGCAAAAATCTTGTCAAAATCAATCAGCTTCGGTCATTTTCGATCACAAAGAATTTTCATCATTTTTGTGCAGAATTTCCAACGCCTTGGATACAAGAGCTTTTTGCACGCAAAAAGACCACCGCACTTGTGTATGCGGTGGTCTTTTCTGCGTTTATGTGACCGGTCGCGACCGGTTTTTGTGCTCCGGCTGGTTTACCTCAGGCATCCGAGCGGGAGTAGGCGTTCTTCATCTGGCTGCTCAGCTCAAACAGGACTTTGTCCAGTGTGTCGGCGGCCTTCTCCTGCAGCATGGCGGCGATGGCGGTGTTGGCTTCCTCCCGCAGGGCAGCGCGGCGGGCAGCGTCCGGCTCGGCGGCAAGCTTTGCATCGTACCCGTTCACCAGTGCACGGGCTTCGGAGAGCACGGCCTCCTCATAGCGCTCGAGGTGGAAGAGGGATTTATTATAGGAGGCGTCTGCCATGGCGGCAATCAGACGGCTGGTCCAGTAGAAGTTATCGGTGGACACGGTGCCGGTGGTGTTGGCCAGATACTCCGGGGTACGCTCCACGTTGGCGTAGAAGGGCACCATGGTGTTGAAGGCGTTGGAGGCATAGGCCACCCACTCCACAGCGCGGGATTCCTCCGGCTGGTCGGGACGCATCTGCAACAGCGCCATAAAGTCGTTGCGGTTGATGCCGATGGAACGGTACGCACCCTTTGCGGACTTGTCGCCGTAGCTCAGGTAGGGATCATAGGGGGTGCCCTGATAGTGGCTGGACAGCATATACTTGATGTCCTCCGGGGTCACCTTGCGCTCCGGCACCATGCACCACGGCAGGTCGTCAGACATGGGGGTGTAGTCGGCGTCGGCACCCTCCCACACCCATGTGCGGGGGTTGAGGTAGCGCAGCATATACCATGCACGGGGGGTGTTGTAAACGTGGTCGGCGTCATCGTGGCTACCAAAGGCGTCCCGGGGGTTCAGCGCGCCGTCCAAAGAAAGGTCGAGGTGATTCTTGGCAATGAACTCCCGCAGGTCGGCAGAGCAGAGGTAGTTTTCCTGTGCACCGAAGGCATCTTCCAGATCAAAGGTGTCGATGCCCAGCTGGTTGGGCATGACCACATACACATCGTCCGGCACGCGGCGGGCGATCCAGTGGTGACCGCCGATGGTCTCCAGCCACCAGATCTCGTTTACGTCCTGAAAAGCGATGCCGTTCATCTCGTAAGTACCGTACTGTTCCAGCAAGCTGCCCAGACGCAGCACGCCCTCACGGGCAGAGTGGATATAGGGCAGCACCAGATAGACGATATCCTCCTCGCCAATGCCGCCGGGCACCTCGGGCTTTTCACCCTTGGCGGGCTGATACTCCACCAGCGGGTCTGCGCCCAGCACGCGGGGGTTGGAGGTGATGGTCTCGGTGGCGGTCATGCCCACATTGGCGGCGTTGACACCGGAAGCCGCCCAGATGCCCTTGCCCTCCACGGCGTTGGGCATAGCGGTAAACCGTAGAGCGCCTTCCGGCAGGGGGATCTCCACATGGGAGAGGACGCTGCGGTAGGTCTTGGGCAGATCCTCCGGGTGGATCACGGTAAATTTTTTAGCGGTGAAATGGCCGGAGCCGGAGTCATCGTTGCGGGCGATCATGGTAGAGCCATCGTACGATGCTGCCTTGCCGACCAGAATGGTAGTGCAAGCCATAGGTTTTCCCTCCATATTCTATAATGTGACTCTATTGTAGAACTTTTGCAGCGGAATTGCAACCGGGAAACAAAAACCGCCGCGCTGCGTACCACGGCAGAGCGGCGGGAGATGGAATGCTTTTTTCAGGCTGTTACTGGGCTGCCCAGTAGAAATCCTCGCCGGGCAGCGTACCGCCCACGGCGGCAGGGTCGGCATCGTAGAGCACCTGCAGGTAACCGGAGACGTCTGCTTTCAGTTCCTCGCCGGTCAAGCAGACGATGTTGCAGTTGGGCAGTGCCTTTTTGGCAATGGCGGCTTTTGCCACCACGCCCTGCTCCTCGCACAGGGCGGCGGTGCCGTCCAGATCGGTGTTGGCGGCGTTCACGCTCTGGGCGTAGTCTGCCAGAAAGGCGGCTACCACGTCCGGGTGCTCCTCGGCGTAGGCCTTGCGCACCACGGTCACACCGGTGATCAGCTGGGTGTCTGCCACCTTGTCCCACTCGGCGGTCAGGTCAAGGGCTACCCGCAGGGTGTCGTCCTTCAGCCCGGCAGCGGTCACATAGGGCTGGGGCAAAACGGCAATGGCATCCTGCGTGGTTGCCATCTGGGCGGTCACCTCGGTAGCCTCGCTGTAATACTGGATGTCCACATCCTTGTCCGGGTCAAGGCCGTTGGCGGTAAGCAGATAGCGCAGCACATACTCCGGGGTAGTGCCCTTGCCGGTGGACAGGATGGTGCGTCCCTTGAGGTCGGCCATACTGTGGACTGTGTCGCCCTGCTCCACCACATACAAAACGCCCAAAGTATTCACCGCCACGGCCTGAATGCCGCCGCTGGTTTTCTGGTACAGGGTCGCAGCCAGATTGGCCGGGATGGCAGCCATGTCCAGCTCGCCCTTGATGAGCAGCGGCACGATCTCATCCGCAGCGCCGTAAAGCTGCAGATCGTAGTCCATGGCGGCAGTACTGGCCTGCTCCATCGAGAGCAGATTGACAAGCCCCATGGTGGTGGGGCCCTTCAGGCCCGCAATGCGCAGCGGCTCGGTGGCAGACAGCGGCGCTGCGGTCTCTTTCTCAGAAGCAGCCGCAGAGGAAGCAGCCTCGGACACCACCGTGCTGGAAACGGCAGAGCTTGCGCTGCCGCCGCAGGCTGCAAGGCTCAGTGCAAGGCTGAACGCCAGCAGTAAGGACAGGATCTTTTTCATGAAATACTCCTTTTCACACCCGGCACGCCCCAGTACGGGAAGCGGAAACCGGTCTTTTTTTGAAAAATTTTGCAAAATCATTTGCTTTGCGCGTTCCAGTTTACTATAATAGGGGTAAAAATACCGTTGCGTGCGCAACGTAATTGCAGGAGGCTGCGGAGAACGCTATTTTCTCTGCGGAGTTGCGATGAATAATTATCTGCCGCTGTTACAAACCACCACGCTGTTCGCGGGGCTTTCCGCTGCGGAGCTCAGCACGCTGCTGTCCAGGCTGGGGGGCAGTGTGCGCAGCTACGGCAAGGGCGAAGCCCTTGTGCTGGCGGGGGAGCCCAGCCGCCGGGTGGGCATCGTGCTGTCCGGCGAGCTGGAGGCCTACCGCCCGGCACCGGGCGGGGTGCGCATCCCCATCGCCCAGGTAGAGCCGGGCGGGGTGTTCGGGGACGTGCTGGGAGGCTCCAGCCTGTCCAGCCCGGTCACCGTGCTGGCTGCCGCCCCCTGTGAGGTGCTGCTGCTGCCCTACGAGCGGCTGCTGCTCTCGGACGGCAGCCCCGCCCACCAGCGGGTGGTGCAGAACCTTGTGCGCACCATCAGCGATAAATATTTTTCCCTCTCCCGCCGCATCGACCTGCTGGTAATGAAGAGCCTGCGCGCCAAGGTGGCGGCCTATCTGCTCAGCGAGGCCGCCCGCGCCCACAGCCTGACCTTCAGCATCCCCTTCTCCCGCATCCAGCTGGCGGATTACCTCAACTGCGACCGCAGCGCCCTTTCCCGGGAGTTGAGCACCATGCAGAAGGAAGGGCTCATCGACACCTACCGCAGCAGCTTCAAGCTGCTGGAGCCGGATGCCTTGCAGCAGATGGTGCAGTGACCATCTGACTACTTTTATCAATAAGGAGCGATAAAACAATGTCCAAGCCCGTACTCTGGATCGTGATTCCCTGCTACAACGAGGAGCAGGTACTGCCCATTACAGCACCCATGTTTCTGGAAAAGATCCACAGTCTGACCGCACAGGGGCTGGTCAGCGATAAAAGCCGGGTGCTCTTTGTCAACGATGGCTCCCGCGACAAAACGTGGGAGCTGATCCAAGGCTTTGCCGCACAGGACGAGCACTATATCGGCATTTCCCAGAGCCGCAACCGCGGCCACCAGAACGCCGTGCTGGCGGGGCTGATGGAGGCACTGCACAGCGACAGCTGCGACATCACCATCTCCATCGACTGCGACGGTCAGGACGACATCAACGCCATGGACGAGATGGTGAAAAAGTATCTGGACGGTGCCGAGGTGGTGTACGGTGTGCGCAGCCGCCGGGACACTGACACCTTCTTCAAGCGGTTCACCGCCGAGGGCTTTTATCATGTGATGAACGCCTTGGGCGCGGATATCGTGTTCAACCACGCAGACTACCGCCTGATCAGCACCCGCGTGCTGGAAAGCTTTGCGGATTACAAGGAGGTCAACATCTTTTTACGCGGCATGGTGCCGCTGGTGGGCTTTGCCCACGATGTGGTCACCTACGAGCGCCACGAGCGTCTGGCCGGCGAGAGCCACTACCCCCTGAGCAAGATGCTGGCGCTGGCTTTTGACGGCATTACCAGCCTTTCCAACAAGCCTATCCGCATCATCACCGGAGCGGGCATCGTGGTGAGCCTTGTCAGCTTTATCGGGGTCATCTGGGCCATCGTGTGCGCTGCCATGGGCAGCAGCGTGGCAGGCTGGGCCTCCACCGTCTGCATCGTCTGCTTTATGGGCGGCGTGCAGCTGGTGTGTCTGGGCGTGATCGGTGAGTATATCGGCAAGATCTATATGGAAACAAAGGCCCGCCCGCGCTATATCATCTCGGAGCGCACATGGGCTCCCTACGAAAGGAAATATCACGGATGAGCAAGCAAAGTTGGAAGGGCAGCACCCTTTTGAACCCGGAGCCGCCGGTACTGGTATCCTGCGGCGGGCTGGATAAGCCCAACCTTATCACCATCGGCTGGACAGGCACCATCTGCACCCAGCCCAGCATGGTATCCATCAGCGTGCGCCCGGAGCGGTACAGCCATCAGCTGCTATGCGAGAGCGGGCAGTTTGCCATCAATCTGCCCACTGAAAAGCTGGTGCGCGCCATCGACTGGTGCGGCGTGAAGAGCGGCCGCGAGGTGGACAAGTTTGCCGCCTGCGGCCTGCACGCCGCCCCCGGCAGCGTGCTGACCGACTGCCCGGTGCTGGAAGAAAGCCCGGTCAATCTGGAGTGCCGCATCACCCAGCGCATCCCGCTGGGCAGCCACGACCTGTTTTTGGCCGAGGTGGTGGCCTGCGATGTGGACGAGAGCCTGCTGGACGAAAAAGGCAAGCTGTGCTTGGACAAGGCAAACCTCATCGTGTACAGCCACGGCGAGTATCTGGCCCTTGGCAAAAAGCTGGGTTCCTTTGGTTACAGCGTGCGGAAGAAAAAGCCCGCAAAACGCAAGAAACAGTAAAGGCAACTCCGCAAAAACAAGTACAGCAAGGCTGAGCATCCGAGAAAGTCAGGTGCTCAGCTTTTTCCATTTTCGCAGGCAGCAGCTTCGGCTCTATAATAAAAGCTTTCTTTCTGCCGAATCTGCCCAGAGCAGCGCAGCAGGCATTTTCAATCGTCCGATTCCCGTTGCATTCCGTCCGATTTTGTGATATACTCCCTACTGCTGTGCTTTTTTGTACAGTATCCTCAAAGAGCAACTTAGGATTTTAGGCTCCCCGGTGCCACTCGAGCGGCGCTGGGCAAAACCCACAGGAGCTGGCGGTTCCTGTGCGGTCAAAATCAAACCGCTGGAGTATTATCATGAATCAGAATTCTTCCGTCCGTAAGCTGGTGCACTGCGGTGTAGTGGCAGCCATCTATGTGGTGCTGTGTCTGGCACTGCAGCCCCTTTCCTATGGTGCTGTGCAGGTGCGTGTGGCCGAGGCTCTGTGCCTGCTGCCCGTGTTCGGTGCAGAGTACATCGTGGGCGTGGTGCTGGGTTGCTTCCTGGCAAACCTGCTGGGCTCCACCATCGTGGATGTGATCTTTGGCACACTGGCTACCCTGCTGGCCTGCCTTGTCACCTACAAGTTGCGCAATGTGCGCTTCAAGGGTCTGGCCATTGCCGCCAGCCTGCCCCCGGTGCTGTTCAACGCGGTGATCATCGGCATTGAGATCGCCGTGATGTTCCCGGACCCCACGTCCAGCGCCCCCATCTGGCTGGCCTGCATCACCAACGGCATCTCGGTGGGCATCGGCGAGCTGATCAGCTGCACCGTGCTGGGCGTTGTGCTGGTAAAGCTGATTGAGAGCAACGCCGCACTGCGCAAGGTGTTTGTGACGGAATAACGCAAGGAGGTTTCCATGCAGCCAAACGGTATGATCTTCTGGGACTGGAACGGTACCCTGATGGACGATGTGGATTTTACCCACAGCTGCCTGAACTGGATGCTTGAGACCCACGGCTACCCCCAGCGGTACGATCTGGCAGCCTACCGGGAGCTGTTCGGCTTTCCCATTGAGGACTACTACCGCTGTGCCGGGTTCGATTTTGCGCGGCACCCCTACCCGGAACTTGCCGCACGCTTTATGGAGCACTACAACGCCGGTGTGCCCGGCTGCGCTGTAACGGCACACGCCGTTGACACCCTGCAAACGCTGGCTCGCATGGGCTGGCAGCAGGCAGTGCTTTCCGCCTCCCGCCGTGATTACCTGATCGAGCAGGTATCCGCCCGGGGTCTGCAAGGCTTTTTTACCGAGTTGCTCGGCCTTGCGGACATTTACGGCGTAAGCAAGGTACAGCTTGGCACCGATTATCTGCGCCGCACCGGCATCGACCCGGCGGCCTGTGTGATGGTCGGCGACACAGACCACGATGCCGCAGTGGCTGCGGCCATCGGTGCAACTTGTGTGCTGTACACCGGCGGGCACCAGTCCCGCGCCCGGCTGGAAAAGGTCAGTCCCTACGTCATCGACGACCTTGCCCAGCTGCCCGCACTGCTGGAAACGATATGATATTAGTGGCTCAGAAACGCCTGTCGGTGTTTCCGAGCCACTTTTTTACAGCCTGTTCTCGCAAAAGCAAAAAAAGACCAGTACACAAATGTGTACTGGTCTTTTTGGTCGGAGCAGCGGGATTTGAACCCACGGCCTCCTCGTCCCGAACGAGGCGCGCTACCAACTGCGCTATGCCCCGAAAATACCGCAGCTTATTCGGCTGCGGTAACTGGTTGGGGATGAGAGAATCGAACTCCCACAAGTAGAGTCAGAGTCTACCGCACTACCACTATGCAAATCCCCAATATTCGGTTGTGTCAGCCGCGCCGTGCGTTGCTGACAAGGGATATTATACACGCCGGCGGGCTGCTTGTCAACCATTTTTTCAGTTTTTCTGCAAAAGTTTTCGCAGCGGTTTTCCGATGCACACAGGCTTGTAATTTTTTGGTTTTTCTCTTGACAGCACTCCCCTTTCGGAATACTCTAATACTATAAAAAGGTAGGATCCCGGTCAGCCCGGCACCCTTTGCCGGACCGTTCGGCTTTGCCTGAATGATAATGAAAGAGGGTATTTGAATGAAAAAACGTGTTGGTATCCTGACCTCCGGCGGCGATTGTCCGGGCCTGAACGCCACCATCCGCGGCGTTGCAAAAGCACTGTACGCCCGCATGGGAGATAACGTGGAGATCGTGGGCATCGCCAACGGTTACAGCGGCCTGATCAACGGCGACTACCGTGAAATGAACGAGGACGACTTCCGCGGCATCCTGACCTTAGGCGGCACCATTCTGGGCACCAAGCGCACCCCCTTCAAGCTGATGCGTGTGGTGGAGGACGACAACATTGATAAGGTCGCCGCCATGAAAAAGACCTACAAGGCGGCAAAGCTGGACTGCCTGCTGTGTCTGGGCGGCAACGGCACCCACAAGACCGCCAACCTGCTCTCTCAGGAGGGGCTGAACATCATCGGCCTGCCCAAGACCATTGACAACGATATCTACGGCACCGATGTGACTTTCGGCTTCCACACCGCTGTGGATATTGCCACAGACGTCATCGACCGCATCCACACCACCGCCGGCAGCCACAGCCGCGTGATGTGCATTGAGATCATGGGCAACAAGGCCGGCTGGCTTACCCTGTACTCCGGCATTGCCGGCGGTGCGGACATCATTCTGCTGCCGGAGCTGCCCTACGATATCGACCGCGTGTGCGAGGCCGTGGAGCGCCGTGCCAAGAAGGGTTCCAACTTCTCTATCCTTGCCGTGGCCGAGGGTGCCATCAACACCGAGGAAGCCCGCATGAAGCGCAAGGACTGGATGGCCAAGCGCGCCGAGGCCGGCCTTGGCACCACCGCCACCAACCGCATTGCACAGGCCGTGCAGAAAAAGACCGGCATGGAGACCCGCGTGTGCATCCCGGGTCACATGCAGCGCGGCGGCAGCCCCAGCGCCTACGACCGTGTGCTGGCCACCCAGTTCGGCAGCTATGCCGCACAGCTGGTGGAGGTGGAGCGCTACGGCGTGACCGTGGCCATGGTAAACCGCCGGGTGACCGAGAACCGTTTGGCAGACATTGCCGGTAAGGCTCGCAATGTGCCCGAAAACTGCGAGCTGCTGAGCGTGGCACGCCGCATGGGCGTCTGTCTGGGTTAAGCCCTGCCTGCAAGCGGGAACACTGAGAAAAGCGAGACACCGGAAAGTCTGCTGACTTTCCGGTGTCTCTTTTTATGTTATGGGCAGCGCAAAAGGGTTGGCGAGCGGCTTTTTACGGTAAATTTTGCCGTTGAAGCTGCGCTTTCTGTCCCAAGTGCGCAAAAAAGGTTGTCAAAACAGGAAAAACAGGGTATGATAAGAGCTGGATCGCAAAGCTGCGGTCCTTCAATATTGTTAAAGGAGTGTGCTTTGTTATGCGCGCCTATGAACGACTGCTTGATTACGTCAAGGTCTACACCACCTCGGACCCAGAGTCCGGCACCCATCCTTCCGCTGTGCGGGAGTTTGATCTGGCTCACAAGCTGGTGGAGGAGCTGAAGGCTCTGGGCGTAGAGGATGCCCGGGTGGACGAGCACTGCTACGTCTACGGTTCCCTGCCCGCCACCCCCGGCTGCGAGGAAAAGCCCGCGCTGGGTCTGATCGCCCACATGGACACCGCCCCGGATGCCAGCGGCGAGAACGTGAACCCCATCCTGCACGAGAACTATGACGGCGGCGACGTGGTGCTGCCCGCCACCGGCAAGGTGATGAAGGTCTCCGCCTTCCCCTTCCTTGCCTCCATGAAGGGCGAGACCCTGATCACCACCGACGGCACCACCCTGCTGGGTGCAGACGACAAGGCCGGTGTGGCTGAGATCATGACCGCTGTGGAGACCGTTATCCGCGAGGGCCGCCCCCACGGCAAGCTGTGCATCGGCTTTACTCCGGACGAGGAGATCGGCGAGGGTGCCGACCTGTTCGATATCCCCGGCTTTGGCGCAGACTTTGCCTACACAGTGGACGGCGGCGATGCCGGCGACATCGAGTACGAGAACTTCAACGCCGCTGCCGCCACCGTGACCATCCACGGCTTCTCGGTGCACCCCGGCTCTGCCAAGGACACCATGATCAACGCTTCCAACGTTGCCATGGAGTTCCACGGTGCCCTGCCTGTGATGGCACGTCCCGAGACCACCGAGGGACGTCAGGGCTTCTACCACCTGTGCCAGATGTACGGCGACGTTACCACCGCAAAGCTGGGCTACATCCTGCGCGACCACGATGCCGCCAAGCTGCAGTTCAAAAAGGACAATATGCAGGACATTGCCGATTACCTGAACGGCAAGTACGGCGCAGGCACCGTGGAAGTGGAGATCAAGGACAGCTACCGCAATATGCTGGAAAAGATCAAACCCCACTTCCACCTCATCGAGACCGCCCATAAGGCTGTGCGCATGGCCGGTCTGGAGCCGGTGGAGGTGCCCGTGCGCGGCGGCACCGATGGCGCTACCCTGAGCTGGATGGGTCTGCCCTGCCCCAATCTGGGCACCGGCGGCTTCAACTTCCACGGCGTATGCGAGTGCACCACCGTGGAGCGGATGGACCGCTGCACCGAGATCGTGCTGAATATTATCTCCCTGTACGCAGAGTGATCTGCTTTTTCTGCGAAAAAACTTTCAGCGTGAAAACGGTCTGTCCCTATCGTTCAACATAAAAGCGGCGGCTGCACAATGCTTTGTGCAGCCGCCTGTTTTCATTTAACCTACGTTGATATGCCCCACCGGCATGATCTTGCGCTTGTTGTCGTCCGGTTTGGCAGTCAGGCTCATGGCAAAGGCCACCGGGCCTACACGGCCCATGAACATGACCAGCATATACAGGATCTTTGCCCCGTTGTTCAGCTGGCTGGTTACGCCTACGGAAAGGCCCACCGTACCAAAGGCCGAGCAGGACTCGAAGATGGCATCCACCACGGACACGGCGTCCGAGGTGTTGTAGTACACCACAATGGCCGAGCCGATGACCGCCACAGCGCCCAGCACGATAATGGTCAGGGCGCGGTAGACGGTCTTGGACTCGATATGATGGTCAGCGATCACACAGTCATCGCGTCCCTGCGCCACGCTGCGGATGGTCAGGATGATGACAGCGAAGGTGGTCACCTTCACGCCGCCGCCGGTAGAGCCGGGCGCTGCGCCGATGAATTGCAGCACGCTCATGAGCAGCTTGCTCAGGGTGCCGCAGGAGGCCAGATCCACGGTGTTCATGCCGGCGGTACGGGTGGATACCGACTGGAACAGTGAAGCCATCACCTTGCCGGGCACCGACAGTCCGCCCAGCGTGGCGGGGTTGTTCCACTCCATCAGTCCCAGCCCCAGCGCGCCGCCCAGCCACAGGATCACCGAGAAGGACAGCACCACCTTGGCGTGCAGGGACAGGCGGCGTTTCTGGTACCACTGGCACAGCTCCACCCAGACCATAAAGCCCAGACCGCCGGAGATGATCATGAAAATGATCACCGCCTGCACATAGTAGTTGTTGACATAGGGCACCAGCGAGGAGTACGCCCCGAACCGGCCGAACAGGTCAAAGCCCGCATTGCAGAAGGCCGAAATGGCGGTAAACACGCTGATCCAGACGCCCTCCAGCCCGAACTGCGGCACAAAGGCGAACATCAGCAGCAGAATGCCGATGCCTTCAAACATCGCTGCCAGCCCCACCACGATCTTCAGCACGCTTTTGGCCTGATCGTAGCCGTCCGCCGAAACGCTTTCGCCCAGCAACCGCAGATCCCGGAAGCCCATGCGCCGGCGCATGGCCAGCGCAAAAAAGCTGGTAAGGGTAACAAGACCAAGGCCGCCCACCTGAATGAGCAGCAGCACCACCGCCTGCCCGAACCATGTGAACTGCGTCCACGTATCCCGCACCACCAGACCGGTGACGCAGGTGGCGCTGGTGGCTGTGAACATGGCGTTGAGCACATCCAGCCGTCCGTGCCTGCTGGCAATAGGCAGGGTGAGCAGCAGCGTGCCCAGCGCGATCACGATAATAAAGCTGACGCAGATGATCTGGGTCGGGGTGCTCAGTCCCAGCTTTCTTCGCCGAACTGACCTCTGGTGCCGCAGCCTTTTGCGGATATTTTTTATCTTTTCCATAGCATCCTCCCTGTGCAGCACACAGCCGCTTTGCATTCCTTTATAGCATACACCATTTTGCCCGCAGGTTCAACTTGATTTTACAGCTCGGTTGCGGTATTATAATATGGTACTGTATTTTTGGGGTTTTCTGCCCCAAGGATGCAGAACTGTGTCTCCGTAGCTCAGCTGGATAGAGCGTCCGCCTCCTAAGAATTCGGTCAACCTGATACCTTGGGGGCAGAAGTGATTGCTCTAATCAAAAGCAAGACCGGGAATCGAAGTTTTCTCAACAATTTTTGATGCAACAAGTTTAACACCGTTCCGGTTGCAACGCAGTCGGTCACTTCGTTGTGAAAAGCATTCCATACAAAGTGCAGAAAAGTCAAAAATCAACGATAATACATATATGTCTCTATACCTCAGCTGGATAGAGGGTTCGCCTCCTAAGAATTCGGTCAACCTGATACCTTGGGGGCAGAAGTGATTGCTCTAATCAAAAGCAAGACCGGGAATCGAAGTTTTCTCAACAATTTTTGATGCAACAAGTTTAACACCGTTCCGGTTGCAACGCAGTCGGTCACTTCGTTGTGAAAAGCATTCCATACAAAGTGCAGAAAAGTCAAAAATCAACGATAATACATATATGTCTCTATACCTCAGCTGGATAGAGGGTTCGCCTCCTAAGCGAAACGCCCCCGGTTCGAACCCGGGTAGGGACATCCTTTTAAGAAATGCGAAGGTCATTTTTCCATGTGAAAGACGATCTTCGCATTTTTCATTTTGAACCTATCACCAAAATTAGCCAGCTAATGCCATTAGCAGAATTTTCAGCTCCAGCTAATAAAATCGGCTTTCCAGCTAATGAAGCCTCATAAAGCGCCTTTTGAACCCTGTTTTCTGGCTCTCTGCTAAGATTGGTAAACGCTTTCCTGTAAATCCATGTAAATACAAGATAATCTGTGTGAATCTATTTTCCACCTTTCTGCTGGAAGCCGTGCAAAACACTTTTCTCCATACATAGCGCGTTCACTCGCTGTTCTCTCGGAACAGAAAGAGGAACGCGCTTTTTTGTTTTCGGGCCGAACTTCCCGAATCCACCAAAGGAGGGTTTACCGATGAAAAAAGTTCTGACCGTCACGATCGACGGTATCCGCTACCATGCTTCCCGCCCGGCAGATTGCCAGCACTGCTTCTTCTGGAAGAATCGAAAGAAGGGCTGCGTTCTCGGCAAAGAGAACTGCTACTACCTGATCGAGCCGCCCAAAGGCCCCAGCAAGTGCGAAGGGTGCCCCTACAAGCGGGCAAAGCCCTGTGTGCTGGTTCCCTGCTACAAAGACCTGATGGCACCGCTGGAGAAACGAGGTGATGCCAAGTGAGCCACAAGCGAAACGAAGCTCTGCGCCATGTTCAGCACTCCATGCACCATGTGATCGCCGCTGGCGAAGGTTCCGACCGTGCCCCGGACAGTTGCAAGCTGTGCCCGTACTATCGACCCGATTTCAAGTTCCGCACCTGCCTGTATGCCCACTGCCCTTATAAGAAGCAGGTCAATGTATTCCGTTCCACACCTGAAAAATGGGATATTCTCTATGCCCGAAAAAAAGCCGACAAGAACCGCAGACCTTGATTACTTCTATGGGCAGTCCAGCGAGCTGTTCTCCTTCTACCGGATTCCCAAGCTGTTGTTTCAGGATAGCCGCTTCCAACCGCTTTCCACAGATGCCAAAACCCTGTACGGTATCCTGCTGGACCGCATGAGCCTTTCAGCCCGGAATGGTTGGTTGGACAAAGCTGGGCGGGTGTTCATCATCTATACTGTGCAGGAGGTGCAGGATTCACTGGGCTGTGCCGATAAAAAGGCGACCAAGCTGCTGCGAGAACTGGAAGAGTACGGCCTGATTGAACGCAAACGGAGGGGGCTGGGCAAGCCCGATCTCATCTATGTGAAGAATTTTTCGTCAGAATCGTCAAAACTACGCTTTCTGAATCGTGATAATGACGATTCTGGAGTCGTCCAGAATACGCTTCAAGACCCGGCCAAACTACGATGTAATAAGACTGATAGAAATAACACAGAGGTAAGCGATACTGATCCTATCTATTCCGATGAAAACGACTGGATGAGCAAACGCGCCCAACTGGAAGAATATTTTTCACGTTCTTTGGAGATGGACCTTCTTCTCCGGCTTTACCCGGATGATGAAGATACCCTCTACCAAATCGTGGATTTGCTGGTGGATACCTGTGCCACCAACCGCAAGACGCTGCGCATTGCCGGGGACGATAAGCCCGCCGAGGTGGTACGCAGCCGGTTTATGAAGCTGAACGCCGACCATATTTGCTTTGTGCTGAAGTGCCTTGCAGAGAACAGCAGCCCGATCCGAAACATGAAACAGTATCTGCTTGCTTCTCTATATAATGCACCCACCACAATGCAGCTTTTCTATCAGAACCAAACCAACCATGACTTAGCGATGCGGAGGTGATGAAAATTTCAAAGAAAGCAACCACAATAGCCATCGTCAACCAGAAAGGCGGCACCGGCAAGACCACCACCTGTGAAAATCTGGGCATCGGGCTGGCGATGGAGGGCAAAAAGGTTCTGTTGGTGGACGCTGACCCGCAGGGCAGCTTGACCATCAGCATGGGCTGGCAGCAGCCCGACGAACTGCCCACCACCCTTTCCACCCTGATGGCAAAAGCCATGAACGATCAGAGCATTCCGCCCGGTGAAGGCATCCTGCACCATGCGGAGGGCGTTGACCTGATTCCAGCCAACATCGAATTGGCAGGGATGGAAGTGTCTCTCGTTAACTGCATGAACCGGGAAAAAATGCTGAAACAGGTGTTGGAAGGTGCGAAGCATGAATACGATTTCATTCTGCTGGACTGCACCCCTTCCCTTGGGATGCTGACCGTAAATGCACTGGCGGCGGCAGACACCACCCTGATTCCGGTGCAGGCGCAGTACCTGTCTGCAAAGGGTCTGGAGCAGCTTTTGCAGACTGTGCAGAAAGTCCGGCGGCAGATCAACCCCAAGCTGAAAATTGAGGGCATCCTGCTGACTATGACCGACAGCCGCACCAACTACGGGCAGCAGATTGACAACCTGATTCGAGGTGCCTATGGCAGCAAGATCAAGGTGTTCGACCAGACCATTCCCCGGTCTGTCCGTGCTGCGGAAATCAGTGCCGTGGGTAAGAGTATTTTCCAGCACGACCCCAAAGGCAAGGTGACAGAAGCCTACCGCTCTCTGACAAAGGAGGTGATGGCGAATGCCGAAAAACAGCTTAAACGTGTCGCTGAAAGGGGCAGATGACATCTTCTCCACCGAAGAATCCCGACAGGAACAGCAGCGGGAACAGGTTCAGCAAATTCCCATCGGGGAGCTGTTCCCTTTCAAGAACCACCCCTTTAAGGTCTTGGATGATGAGTCCATGCAGCGCACGGTGGAAAGCGTAGAACAGTACGGCGTGCTTTCTCCGCTGATTGCACGTCCACGCCCGGAAGGTGGCTACGAGATCATCTCTGGGCACCGCCGTCAGCACGCTGCACAGCTTGCTGGGCTGGATGCCCTGCCTGTCATCGTCCGTCAGATGGATGATGATGCCGCAGTTTTGCTCATGGTGGACAGCAATCTCCAACGTGAAAACATCTTGCCCAGTGAAAGAGCTTTCGCCTACAAAATGAAGCTGGAAGCAATAAAAAATCAAGGTGCTAGGTCGGATTTAACTTCTGGACAAATTGTCCAGAAGTCGAAGTTGTCCATTGAACGGGTTGCGGAAGATGCTGGCGAGGGATATAAAACCGTCCAGCGTTTTATCCGCCTGACCAACCTTATTCCCGAATTGCTGGACATGGTAGACGAAAAGAAAATTGCCTTCAATCCCGCTGTGGAGTTGTCCTATCTGGACGAAAGCCAACAGCGGGATTTTTTAGAAGCGATGAACGACACCCAGAATGCGCCGTCCCTTTCCCAAGCGCAGCGGCTTAAAAAGCTGGCGCAGGAAGGGCACTTCTCGTATGACGTTGCCTTTGCGGTCATGGGAGAAGAGAAAAAGGACGAGCTGGACAAAGTGGTCATCAAAAACGACACCCTGCGGAAGTATTTCCCGCGCAGCTACACCCCGAAACAGATGGAGGACACTATCATCAAGCTGCTGGATCAGTGGCAACGCAAACAGCAGCGGCAGAATGAACGCTAACACACATTTTGAATGTAAGACCCAACCGGGTCTTTCTTTTTTGCAAAAATTAGGAGAAAAAGCACTATGAACACTACTATTGATCTCAAGACCGCAAAGACCATCGAAGCCATGAACCAGAAGATCAACCACATGGACAATGCTGTGACCGACTTCTTCAACAAGATGAGCGATGTGCTGGAGCGGCAGCTCGGCGATGATGAAGTTTACGCCGCCGTGATTGCCCCGGAGATCGAACTGACCATCACCCCGCTGGCGAATGTTCGCAGTTACCTGCCTTGCTTCGATGAAGCAGATTCCTGCTACAGCATCAGCGAAGATGTGCCGCTGGCTCTCTGTTACGACCCTCGTCAGGTCATCACACTGGCTGGAAAGCGTTACCTGTCCGGCGCAGTCATCTTTGTACGCTACGACACCGATGGCAATTTTGTTGCACTTACCACCGCCGACCTGTACCTGATCCAGTGTTATCTGGGCGAGAACAGCGTCCCTCTGATGGCTGGCCGCGAGAAGATGGTCTGCATCTGCATTGACTGAGAGGTGCAGCATGGATACCGAAATGACCCGCTATGAGAGTTTCGCAGAAGTCACGGAGGACTTTTACTGTTCCGCCGTTGATGTTTTGAAGATTCTGGTTCTCCGTCTGCACGACTACCATGCTCGTTGCTTCCATTCTCTGCGGGATGCTCTGTACGACTATTTTTCTACCGATGCCGCACCGCATACTCATGCCAATGTTTCCACTAAGCATATCGTCACCGCGTCTAGCGCTCCTCGTCCTCCCTAAGAGGATTCTTCTCACAGTTCAGTCAATGTAGGAGGTTTGCTATGAATTTTATTTATTCGTTTATCATTTTTGAAGCTGGTGCCTTTTTCGGCCTCTTTGTGGCAGCTCTGTTGAACGCCGCCCGTGCTGGGCAGGAAATCACTATCAAATTCGAGGAGGAAGATAATGGAACAGACCGAGAACACCTTGTCGGTGCTGAAAATTGCGCCGGGGCAGTATCCGCAGCAGGTCGAGATCGATAACGACCTGAAAGCATTGCAGCAGGCTGTCGGCGGCTCCATCGGCGCAAGCTACCCTTTTGAAGATCCGGTTGCCATCGTCTACAACGATGACGGCAAGCTCATGGGTCTGCCGCTGAACCGTGCCCTGTGGGACGAGGACGGGCTGATGTACGATGTCATTGCCGGAACCTTTCTGGTGGTGGGGCTGGGAGAGGAGGATTTTGTATCGCTCTCTCCGGAGTTGGCGCAGAAGTATGAAGAAGAATTCCATCAACCCGAAGCCTTTCTCCCTCTGGGGCATCGCCTGATGGTCATTCCGGTTCCGGATGAATCGGTTCAGAATGACGCAGAAAAGGCTGTGAGTAAGCCCCCGGTGGAACATGACCGTTAAGCTGAGGTTCTCTCAGGGAGGTGGTGACAATGCAGGAAGAAATCGAGCATAAGACGGTCAACCTTGCCATCTCGACCACAAAACTGTCTGCGCGCACCCTGCTGCGTGGGATGCAGTTTCTGCTACGGCAGTACGACAAGAACGCTTCGCAGGGCAAGCAGTCCATGAAGCGGCTGGTACGGCAGAACCGTGGCGTGACCAATGTGGAGATCCAGAAAACCGGCATCAAGGATTTTGACCGCTATGCTAAGCGGTATCACATCGACTACTCCATCCAGAAAGACCTGTCCTGCACGCCGCCCCGGTATCTGGTCTACTTCAAGGCACAGGACACGGACGCTTTGAGCGCAGCATTCAAGGAATATTCGGCATCGGTGCTGGATAAAACCAAGCGTCCTTCCGTGCTGGCAAAGCTGCATGATCTGGCACAGTCCGTTGCAAATCTGCCGGACAAAGTGCGGCACAAGCAGGAGGAGCGCGGCCTATGAGCAAAAAGAAACTTTCCAAGCTGCTGGCGCTCTATCTGCCCTATGTGGTAATTGGCTTGCTAGCCACCAATCTGGGCGAGGCGTGGCGGCTGGCCGTGGGCAAGGAACTGGGCGATAAAATCGTATCGCTGATGGGAACTATCCCGGCAGCGTTTGCCAATCCGCTGCCCAGCCTGCACCCATTTGACTTGTTCATTGGTCTGTGCTGCGGCGCTGGAATGCGGCTGGCGGTGTACCTGAAAGGCAAAAACGCCAAGAAGTACCGTCACGGCATGGAGTACGGCTCCGCCCGGTGGGGCACTCCGAAGGACATTGAGCCGTTCATGGCACCAAAGTTCGCCGACAACATCATCCTAACCAAAACGGAACGGCTGATGATGAGCAACCGCCCACCGAACCCCAAGAATGCCCGGAATAAAAACGTGCTGGTGGTGGGCGGCTCCGGCAGCGGTAAGACCCGGTTTTGGCTCAAGCCCAACCTTTTACAATGTCACAGTTCCTATGTGGTCACCGATCCGAAAGGTAGTATCGTGATCGAGTGCGGCAATGCCCTGTTACAAAAGGGCTATAAGCTAAAGATTTTCAACACCATCAACTTTTCCAAGAGTATGAAATACAATCCAATGGCCTATATCCACAGCGAAAAGGATATTTTGAAACTTGTCACCGCACTGATGACCAACACCAAAGGTGAGGGTCAAGGTGGCGACCCTTTCTGGGACAAGGCCGAACGGCTTTTGCTGGTTTCATTGATTGCCTATCTGCATTATGAAGCCCCGGTTGAGGAGCAAAACTTCGCAACACTGTTGGAAATGTTGAATACTATGCAGGTGTCTGAGGACGATGAAACTTATCAGAATCCGATAGACCTGTTGTTTGAGGATCTGGGTAAGAAAAAACCAAAATCCTTTGCAGTGCGGCAGTACAAACTTTACAAGCTAGCTGCCGGCAAAACGGCCAAGTCGATTCTTATTTCCTGCGGTGCCCGGCTCGCACCCTTCGATATTCAGGAAGTCCGGGATGCCACCATGTACGATGAGCTGGAACTGGACAAGCTGGGTGACCGGAAAACGGCGCTGTTCCTTATCATGAGCGATACGGACAGTACATTTAACTTCCTGATCTCCATGATCTACACACAGCTTTTCAATCTGCTCTGTGATAAGGCAGATGACCAATACGGCGGCAAACTGCCAGTCCATGTGCGGTGCCTGATCGATGAGTGTGCTAACATCGGTCAGATTCCGCAGCTGGAAAAGCTGGTGGCTACCAT
>NZ_PXUP01000011.1 GCF_003324185.1 Faecalibacterium prausnitzii | reverse complement strand
GCTGCGAAAAGCGTTTTTTCAAAAAGTATGGGTTTTCGTGAGAGCAAGAATCGTCCCGTGGCCACAAATTTTCAATTTTTGAAAATTTCCTGCCCCTTTGGGACAGCTTCTTGTTGGGGCGTGCCTGCCCCAAACCCTGCTTACTAGTAATTATAGTAAGGCATACAAACAGCCACAAGAATAAATAAGCTAACTGCGGAAATTAGCGCATACTTCAAATCATTAGAACCATCTTTGACAGCTTCTTTAATAGCCGCAACCAATGAGAAAACGAAAGCAAATGGAAAAATCCACCAAATTTTAATCAGGCCGTACATGACAAGGTTTTCCATAATAACCTCCATAGCATAGCAACTAATGGCAAAGGGGTGAATTGTCGGATTAAGGTAAGTATATCATATTGCTGATCGAAACGCACCCCCTATATTATAGAACTTGACCATTTTACTGCGTACGTGCGTACCAACCTCCTGTACGCACGTACGCAGCGATTTGCCCGAAACGCAGCCTATACAGCCGTTCCCCCTCGGAGAGCCCACTACACTTTGCAGACCACAGGGATGAAAGTGTCATAGTGGGTTATTACACTTCCGCAGAAGTGCCTTCTCCTCGCCGCAGACAGCCGGGTGTGCCTTTTGTGAGAGCTTTCTGTGCGGCGAATCTACATCGCCCACAGGCGATGTAAGCAGGGATTCCAAAGGGGCGCAGCACCCTTGGCACACGACTTTGGTACAAAGTCTAGTGTGTTACACCTTTCCAGAGGTGTATACGTTCCTGAAATGCAAAAAGCCCCATACCCAACACCTTAACGGTGCGGACATGGGACTTGATGCTTCCTCGGCCTAGCCGGGTACTCCGTAACCAATCCTGACAGGCAGTTGCCGTGTCATTTTTCGAAAACTGTTTTACGGATACCCAGCAGTCGGGAACGCTCTGCTTTTCTTTGCTGGGGCATGATGAGCCTGCTCCGCCTGCCATAGGCAAGCTCGCGTTTGCGCAGCAACAAAAGCCTCAGTGAAATATCATTCAAGGGTTTCCAGTGCTTCCACCAGTGCAAGGATGGTCAGCGACTGGCCGTATGCCATGGGAGCAATCAGAATGTTTTTGTAGTGGTCGCGGTCGTAGCCCATACCCGTACCGCCGGATACTTTCAGCACCGTACCATCGGTGTCGATGTTCTTGAGGATTGCACGGATAGCTTTCTTGGCACAGGGCAGGTAGGAATCATCCAGAATCCCCATGCGGATGCCTTTCAGGATGCCAGCGGTGATAGCAGCAGAGCCGGAAGTTTCTTCGTAGCTGGTGGAGTCATCCAGAACCGTATGCCAAAGGCCGTCCTCACCCTGAAGGTCACGCAGTGCGCGCACCTGTGCTTTGTAGGTATCCAGAATGAACGTCTTGACGCCCTGATTCAGCGTACCCTTAAACATATCCAGATAGTCCAGAATACCCAGCGTGAACCAGCTGTTGCCGCGGCACCAGAACACGCCGCCAAAGTTGTCCATCCGATTGAACGACCAGCCGTGGAAGAACAGACCGGTGTGGGTATCGTACAGATACTTGATGTGCATCAGCACCTGCTTAATGGATTCGTCGATCCACTCCTGCTTGCCGTACTTCTGGCCCATCCGATTGAGGAACAAGACGGTCATGAACAGGGTGTCGATCCACATCTCGCTCTCGTTTAGACGAACGCCCTGACGGTCGCCGTTGGCACTGGTGACGTGCTGAAAGCCACCCTCACGGGTACGCGGGATGCACTCCATCAGCCACTTTGCCCAATCCAGACAAAGGGCTTCAAACTCAGGGTCGTGGTAAAGCTCGTTCAATTCACACAGAGTCAGCAGCGGAGTAGTCGTGTTGATATTGCGGGAAGGCAGACCCTGCGCAATATTCTCCTTGAACCAATCATGCAGGAAGGTGCGGTATTCCTCCGAATCCTGTATCTTGGCGATTTTGAGCAGTCCGTACAGGCCGATGCCCTGCGGCCAGTCCCACTCCTTGATGCCGAAGTCACGGCTAAAAAATCCGATGGCCTCGCCGCCTTCTTTCAAAGTGTCCTCGTTTTCGGGGGCACCAAGGTGCATCAGCTTCTGGATAACAAGATCCAGCTTTTTCTGAATCAGTTCTTTTTTGATTTCGTTTGCCATAAAAAACACCTCATGTATTTGTATTGTTTTTCTCAGCGGTTGAAGTAAGCGATTTTCGATATTGTGCAGGCGTAACGTGTTGATATTTCTTGAACACACGTCCCAGATAGGTGATGCTCTCAAACCCGGTACGGCTTGCGATTTCGGAAACGGAAAGTGTTGTTGTTTCTAACAGGCTCTGCGCTTTTTTTACCCGCAGGATGTTGATGTATTCGTTGATGCCGAAGCCAGTCACTTCATGGAAGGAACGGCTGAGATAATACTTGCTGATATAAAACTGCTCGGCAAGGCTGTCCAGCGAGAGCTTTTCCTGAAAGTGATCGGAAATGTAGTCTGAGATTTGGTAGACTGCATCGAACTTTCCGCCGCTGGCCTTACCCTCCTGCACATCGTTCAGGCAGGCGACCTGCTGATTGCTGCGCCGGAAGTAGATGAAGCCTAGAATCAACTCCGAAAGAATAGCGGTCTGGCTCATAGGCTCTGCCTTGTCCAGTTCCTCCATGATTTGCAGAAACAATCGGCGGGTATTCGCTGTCTGCTTCGGGGTCAGTTCGTAAATTCCGTAGTGCTTGTGGAAGAACGCACCGATCTTCAGTTCCGGGAACATCTTATCGACCTTTTCCACAATGTCCCAGTCTACATAGAGGATCACTCGCTCGTATTCGGTTTCCGGGTCTCCCACGATGGAATGGGACATATGAATCTGGCCGCTGTCCACGAGAATCAGGTTCCCGGCCTGTGCTTCATAGGCGCGGTTCTCAAAGAACATCTGCCGCCGCCCACGGAGCAGGAGATAAATTTCGTACTCCTGATGGAAGTGGTTGTACCGCATATCAAAGTTTGCCGGACGAACCATGTGTTCCACCATAATGCCGTTTCGTTTGCGGTAATATTGGGTCGCGTCACCCTGAACCATGCTGTGCAGCCATGTTGTTTTCATGAAATGCTCCTTTTCTCCTGAACAGGCGGTGTTCTTGCCTTGATTATGTCATATCTGTTCAGGTTTGACAAGCATTTGCACCGTGGGGCTTACATCAGGCCCAGCGTAGTAGGCAGCCACTCGCTCAGAGCAGGGATGTATGTGACCAGCATCAGTGAGATGAAAATTGCCACAAAGAACGGAACCAGACTTTTCATCACATTCTCTAGGCGTTGCTTTGCCAACGAGCATCCCACGAACAGGACGTTGCCAACGGGAGGAGTGATCGTGCCGCCGATCTCGGAATCGCCCGCCTGACCGTGCGCCAGCCGGAGCTGGATCTTGTCACTGCCAATGCGGCCGTTTACCTTGAAAAAGGTGGAAACTCCGATTCCCAGCAGCACGACGACAATGACGGTCAACAAGACTTTTGATGTCTTTTTTATTGTCATTCCTCCTAAATGATTTGCTCGTTCGGTGCGACTTCCTGATTATAATTATACAGCCTTTGGGGCCAGCTTTCTCGCAAAGAATTGCGAATGAAGCCAAAAATTCAAACGATATTGCGCTTGTGCTGTATACATTCTTGCGCTTTTCTCTATTGTTTTGCTGAAATGGATAATATTTCTTGCCATTCTTCTACATACAAATAATTTTTTAGATCAATTCGTCCGTTTTTTCTGCGCAATATTGTTTGAGCGCAAACAGAAAAGAGCCACCCGTAGTTTGTTACGGATGGCTCTTGATATGTTTCTTTTATAAAAGGCTGCCGCTCAGTTCAGCCGGAACACCTGCTCCAGCTTGGGCTGTGCACCGGTCACGGGGTCCATTTCCAGTTCCAGAATGTCCTTCATGTACGCGTTCCAACGGTCTACCACCGGGCTTTCTGCCTGCACCTTCTCGGCATAGGCAACGCCCTTTTCGCACTCGTAATAGCCGAACAGTTCATCGTTGCAGTAAAAGATGCTGTAATTGCAGATGCCGGCGTCTTTCAGAACTTTAACCATCTCCGGCCAGATCTCCGCGTGACGTTTCTGGTATTCAGCCTTGCAGCCGGGCTTGATGCGGCCTTTCCATGCCATGTGCTCCATGTTCTGCTCCTTAGTTGAGAAACTTCTCGTTCAGGGTCACACCAAAGTCGCGGGCAATGGCGCGCAGGTCGTCGTCGGTGATGGTCTGCCGGATGATGCCGCCGCCCATGGAGAGCACCTTGACGTAAATTTCGGCGCTCTTCTCAATGGTATGGGCAAGGCCAAAGGTGATGTCAAAGTCCGGGCCGGAGGCAAACAGACCGTGCTGTGCCCAGATGGCCGCCTGATAAGTCTTCATCAGCTCACTGGTGGCCATGGCAATGTCTGCCCCGCCGGGCACCATCCACGGGCAGACACCCACGCCCTCCGGGAACACCACCGGGCACTCGGTGGCGCTCTGCCACAGCGCACGGGTGAAGTCCCGGTCGGTCAGGGGCAGGATGTAGGTCAGGGCAATGACGTTGGTGGCGTGGCAGTGGTAGATGACACGGTTTGCGCCATTGGTGGCAGCCTTGCGGACACTGTGGTTCATAAAGTGGCTGGGGAACTCACTGGTGGGCTTTGCGCCATCTTCCAGACCCCAGACGATGCGCCAGCTGTCGCCCTTGTCGTTGATCTCCACAATACCGATGCTGTGAACAGGGTCCGGCTCCACGTTGCGGAAAAACTTGCCGGAGCCGGTGGTGATGAAATACTCCCCGGCCAGATTATCTGCCTGCACCCCCATGTTCACCCACTCCCGGGGCTGCTCGTCAAAGAAGGGGCGGCACTGTGCCACTTCCTCTTCCTTCATGCGGTAGGTCAGGTTGCCGCCGTTGCGCTCGTGCCAGCCCTGCAGCCAGCCATCGTTGCACATCCGCATAAAACCTTTGACAATTTCAATATCCAGAATACCCATCTTCAAAAACCTCTCTCATTCAAATGCGCTTGCTCAGCACGTTCTGCTCGTACTTTTTGACTTCCTCAAACCATGCGCCGTCCACCGGCACACCGTTCCGGCGGCAGTATTCGTCCCAGACCTCGCCAAAGGGCAGGGTCTTCAGCTCCTCCTGCCGCACCATCAGCTCGGTGAACTGGTTGGTGTCCTGCAGCTCCTTCAGCGCCGTGTGCGGGGTGCACAGGGCAGACAGCAGCGCCTTTTCCACGTTGCGGAAGCCTACCGTCCATGCGGAGATGCGGTTGATGGAGGCATCAAAGTAATCCAGTGCAATGTTCACCCGGCCGTCCAGACCGCCGCAACGCACGATCTCCTTGCAGATCTCCTTCGTTTCATCGTCAAACAGCACCACATGGTCGGAGTCCCAGCGGATGGGGCGGGTGATGTGGAGGGCAATCTCCGGGAAGAAGGCCAGCAGGGCGGGGATCTTGTCGCTGACCACCTCGGTGGGATGGTAGTGGCCGTTATCCATCAGCGGAATGCACTTTTCCCGGTTGAAGGCGGCGTAGCTCAGGGCAAACTCGGCACTGCCCACGGTGTAAGCCTCTACGCCGATGCCGAACACCTTGCTCTCGATGCAGGGCTTCACCAGCTTGAAGTCGTAAGGCTCGCTCAAAATCTCGTCAATGCTGGCCTTGTAGCGGTCCCGGGGGCCTTTGCGATCCGCCGGTACGTCCTTGAAGCCGTCGCCCGTCCAGATGTTCATGGTGCAGGGCTGCCCCAGCTCCTCGGCCAGATACTGACTGATGCGGATGCAGGCCTTGCCGTGTTCCACCCAGAATTTCCGGGTCTCCTCGTTGGGGCTGGCAAGGGTCAGCGGGTCGCACTTGGGGTGGGAGAAAAAGGTGGGGTTGAAGTCTGCGCCCAGCCCTCTTGCCTTGCAAAAATCTACCCATTTTTTAAAGTGCTTCGGCTCCAGTTTGTCCCGGTCTACCCACGGATTCTCCTCGTCAAAAATGGCGTAGGAGGCATGGAGGTTGATTTTTTGGTGCCGGGGCAGAGGGACAGCACCTTGTCCATGTCTGCCATCAGTTCCTCCGGGGTGCGGGCACGGCCGGGGTAGTTGCCGGTGGTTTGGATGCCGCCGGTCAGGGGCTTGGTGGGGTCGGTATCAAAGCCACGGACGTCATCTCCCTGCCAGCAGTGCAGAGAAATGGGCACGGTCTTTAACCGGGCAATGGCAGCTTCGGTGTCCACGCCAATGGCGGTGTAGCGGGCTTTTGCTTCTGCGTAACTCATACGGTTCCTCCTTCAGAAATGCTCATCTGGATCTTCAAATTGCCGATGGCGGTGGCCTCGATGGGCAGCGCCACCACCTGTTTTCCGGTGTAGTGGGCAGTCAACTCGTTCAGGGTGGCGTTCTTTGCGCCGCCGCCTGCGATGTAGAGTTTATCCCAGTGCTGGCCGGTGAGGGCTTCCAGCTCCCGGAATGCTTCCCCGTAGCAGTACGCCAGCGAATGATAGACACTGTTGATGAGGTCGGCATCCGTGGCAGGGGCTTCGCCGGTCTCGGTAAGAGCGGCTCTGATTTCCGCGCGCATGTCCTGCGGCGCGGAGAAACGGGCTGCGTTTACATCAAAAATGCGGGTATAGGTGCTGGTCTTGGCCAGCTCCACCATCTCGGCAAAGGAGATGCCCAGCTGCTTTTGCACGCACTGGATGATCCACAGACCCATGATGTTTTTCAGGTAGCGGATGTAGCCCACGCCGCCCTCGTTGGTAAAGTTTGCGCGGCAGCTTTCCGGGTTGGTGATGGGCTTTGCCAGCTTGACCCCTAGCAGACTCCATGTACCGGAGGACAAAAACGGCGCATCGCCCTGCTCCATGGGGATGCCCTCCACGGCGCTGGCGGTGTCGTGGGTGGCGCACAGCACCACCTTGGTCTGCCCGCCCACCTCGGCGGCAATGTGGGGCAGCAGGGGTCCCAGCACCGTGCCGGGTGCGGTGAGCTTGGGGAACATCGCCTCCGGCAAGTCCAAAGCTTTGAGAATCTCAGGGTCGTACTCTTTGGTCTGGGCGTTCACAAGGCCGGTGGAGGTAGCGTTGGTGTACTCCCGCGCCTTTACGCCGCACAGTTTCCACAGCAGATATTCCGGGATCATCAAAAAGTCCTCGGCTTCGGCCAGCCGTCCGGCTTTTTTGTCAGCGTACAGCTGATAAATGCTGTTGAAGGGCTGGAACTGGATGCCGGTGCGCTGGTAAAGCTGTTCAAAGGGCAGAATGCTGTGGACTTCGGGAATCACGGCCAGTGTCCGGTCGTCCCGGTAGGCGTAGACCGGGTAGAGGGGCTGACCGTCTTTCAGCAGCACATAGTCCACCGCCCATGTATCGATGGAAAGGCTCTCAATTTCCGGGAACTTTGCAAACGCTTCCCGGATGCCCTGCTTCACGTTAGCAAACAGGCTGTCGATGTCCCATTCCAGATGGCTGTCCACCCGCCGGACGCTATTGGGAAAACGGTACACTTCCTCGGTGCGGAGAACGCCGTTCTCCATCCATCCCACAATGTGCCGCCCGCTGGACGCACCAATGTCGATAGCAAGATAGTTTTTCTGCATAATGCGCCTCCTGTGTGGCTTTGACTGCTACCAGTATAGCGGCATGATGCTCGCAATTCCATCTGCAAAGGTGACGCATTCTTTGTGAAAAGTCTACTCTTGCACTGCAAAGGCTGGTGCGCTATACTGAACACAGAAAGAGAGGAACCGGAAAATGCTGACCTACAACATGGATGTGACCCCGGAAAGCATCTGGAAACGCACAACGCCCAGCGAAGCAGAGCTGGCGCAGCCCTATTACTGCACCGAGGCAGGGGTGTTCTACGCCCAGCAGCATTTTTCCACCGCCCGCACGGATAAAGAAAGCTATCTTCTGTTTTACACCCTCCGGGGTGCAGGGCTCATCGAGCAGGGGGAAAGCCATGTGGAGCTCCGCACTGGGCAGGCGCTGCTGCTGAACTGCCGCATCCCGCAGAGCTACTGCACCGCCCCGGGGCAAAGCTGCTGGCATCATTATTGGGTGCATCTGGACGGTGCAGGAGTCGCCGCCATGGAGCCGCTGCTGCTTCCGGGCAAAAAACTGACCCCGGTGCAGCTCACCGGGGTCAAGATACAGGAATATTTTGAAATGCTTTTGGGGCAGATGGAGCGCAGCACCGTGGACAGCATGGTGACCGCCGGGCTGGTGCTCCACGAGATGCTGGCGCTGTGCGCCCGGAGCATTCTTTCACAGGCCGAAGCCACCAGCGCGCGGCAGGTGATTTTGCAGGCAGCGGAGACCCTGCGCAAAAATTACCAGAAGGAGCTTTGCCTTGCCGACCTGCTGGCCGATGCCCACATGAGCAAAAGCTACTTTCTGCGGCTGTTCCGGCGGTATATGGGCACAACGCCCTACAACTACCTCGTCAACTTCCGTATCACGCAGGCAAAGGAACTGCTGGTTCTCACCGACCACAGCGTTACTGAGATCGCGCAGCAGGTCGGTTTTGGCGATGCCAGCAACTTTTCCACCCGGTTTGCCAAGGCGACCGGGCAAAGCCCCTTACAATATCGCAAAAGTGCGCTAAAACCGTTGGACTTTACAAGGGAAGCAGGAGGATTTATGTCAAAATGACACAATTCCTCTAGGGATGTTTAGCATAATGGTGTATGACTATGTTTTATATTTATCGGGCATTAGAGGATCTTTTTGCTAACTCTTACAAAAAGACTATAAAAGACTTGCCATCTTCTGCAAAGCATGGTATATACATTATACGAAATATTGCTTTGCTGAACATATTACCGTTCAATGATGTATAAATGAAGGTGCCCGCCATGACCGCCGTGATCTATGCCCGCTATTCCAGCGACAACCAGCGCGAAGAATCCATCGAAGGTCAGATCCGGGAATGTACGGCTTATGCCGAAAAGAACGGCATCACCATCGTCAAGCACTACATTGACCGTGCTATCTCTGCCAAGACGGACAACCGCCCGGAGTTTCAGCAGATGATCAAGGACAGTGACAAGAAGCTGTTTGACATTGTGCTGGTCTGGAAACTGGACCGCTTTGCCCGAAACCGCTACGACAGTGCCCGGTACAAGACCCAGCTGAAGAAGAACGGTGTCAAGCTTATGTCTGCCACCGAGGTCATCTCCGAGGGGCCGGAAGGCATCATTCTGGAATCGGTGCTGGAAGGTTATGCGGATACTACTCCGCCGACCTTGCCGAGAAGGTCGTGCGTGGACAGACTGAGAACATCCTGAAAGGCCGCTGCAACGGTGGTCGTGGAACCTTTGGCTATACGCTGGATTCGGAACGGAAGTTCCATATTGACCCTTTCACCTCTCCTTTTGTGCTGGAATCGTTCAGGAAGTACAATGAAGGCTCCACTATGAAGGAGATCCGTGATTGGCTGAACGAAAACGGCATCAAGAACCCGGTGGGCGGTGCGTTTACTTATAACAGCGTTGAACATATGCTCAAGAATCGCCGCTACATCGGGGAGCTGAAATATCGTGATGTTTTGATTCCCGATGCGATTCCCTCCATTGTGTCCGCAGAGCTTTTCAACGATGTACAGGAAAAGATGTTGAAAAACAAGAAAGCCCCTGCCCGTAGAAAGGCAGAGGATGACTCCCTGCTCACCACCAAGCTGTTCTGCGGCTACTGTGGTGCACTGATGTTTGGCGAAAGCGGTACGAGCCGGACGGGCGAAGCCTACCGCTATTATAAATGCGCTACTGCCAAAAAGCACAAGGGCTGCAAGAAGAAAACTGTCCGTAAACAGTGGCTGGAAGATCTTGTGGTCAACCAGACCATGCAGCTTGTGAAGGACGATGCCGCCATGGAGTCTATCATTGCCAAGGTGATGGAACTGCAAAACAAGGAGAACACCAACATTCCTCTTTATGAAAAGCAGCTCCGGGATGCGGAATCGGGTATCCAGAATATGCTCAATGCGATTCAGACTGGAATCCTGACCAGTTCCACCAAGGAGCGGCTGGAGCAGCTCGAAGAAACCAAGCGTGAACTTGAAGCCCGCATTGCAGAAGAGAAGCTGGCAAAGCCCAAGGTCACGGAGGAGTTCATCTGGTTCTGGCTGCTGCGGTTCCGCAAGCTGGACATGAGCCTGAAAGACCAGCGGCAGGCACTGGTGGATACCTTCATCAATGCGATTTACCTGTATGACGATAAGGTTTTGATAACCTTCAATTATAAAGAGGGAACACAGACCGTGACCTTTGGAGAAGCGACAGAAGTTGCATCCGAGGGAAGTGGTTCGGATTTGGATTGCATTCCTGCACCACAAAAAAGACAGCTATCAAAAGCTGTCTTTTTTGTTTTACATGACTATTTCCCTTTGGCTGCAACGGCGGATAACAGGACTTGAACAGCACTGCAACGCCGCAGGCGGGGCAACGTGTAGGAATGTCTACCAGGAGGACTGCCACTGAAATAGAAAATCCGAACCTTTTCTCGATAGGAGAAGGGTTCGGATTTTTTGGTTTATTGGTTCTTGGATCGTGCCGGAATTTACGGCTCAGGCAAGGCTTTTAATTTTTCGAGCCATAAAGGCTCCGAAAAAGATTCCGGGGCTTGTATATTTTTCAGAGAGCTATTTTGCAACAGTCCGGAACGGATTTACTTTCCAAGTACAACGGAGAGCCTGATCTCCTTTTCCGTCTCGCTCAGGTCAAGAGCGCCGCCATCGGCGACGGTCACGCGCAGCTCATAGAGCGTACCGGCGGTAAGCTCCGTTACTGCTTTGCCGTCCTCGTCGGTGATCGACCACAGTGCAGGATCGACCTTTGCCAGCTTGCCGTCCACGCCATAGGCGTAGAGGGTCAGACCGGAGGTGCTGCCGGACAGGTTATTCATGCGGAAAGCTACCGTGGTGTTGGGATGTACGTTGCGGACGGTCACAGTGTTGCGCCAGCTTGCAACGGTGCCTTCGCCGCCGTCCTGCGCAAACTGTTCCTGCGAGAGGACATTTCTTGCTGCCTGATCAAGATCGACCTTGCGGTAGGGCATTTCGGGCAGATAAACGAAACGGTCCTGCAAACGAAGCAGTTCCAGATAACCTGTCGGGCAGTAGAGCGCATTGCCGCTGTTGCCGGCATACATTCCAATGGCCATGTTGTTATAGCCGTACTTGTTGGAAACATCCATCGTGAAAACCGTCTCGCCAGTTTCAAAATCCAGAATGATGTACTGCCACATCCCGGTGGTCACATCCTGCACATAGCCGTAGATATAGCCCGTTGCGGTGGAAAGCTTCATGATGGAGGTGTCGCTCAGGTCGTTCCGGCTCCAGACGCTCTTCATCTCGTAGCCGTTTGCGGTCTTTACGGTGTCCACACGCTCGATGCCGGGGGCGATCATGATGTTGCCCTTCATGAGCCAGTTCTGGTCGTAAATATTGGCGTAGCTCTGGATGGAGGAGTCGTTGTTGGGATCAGCCAGACCTGCATTGCCCGCACCGAACCAGTTGCAGACGATGGTGCTGACGGTGCCCTCGCCGTCGTCATAGACGATGGCAGAGTTCTCAACGGCTACCTGATAGCCCTCGGGCAGGTCATCCAGCACCGGGGTGCTTGCCACGACCTCGCCGGTCTTCATATCGAGTGCAAGAAGGTTTACAGGGTCCTGATTATCCGTGAACAGCACAAGGTTCGGTGTCAGCGTGGGCGAGCAACCGCCGCCCCACGCAAGACCGCCGCCGGTGGTCTTATCGCCTTCGCCGCTCACCTTTGCACCCGCGCTCTCATAGGGCGTGCACCACACAACGTCTACGCCTTCTTCTGCGCGCAGAAGATAGCAGTTCTGGTTGGTCAGGACCACCGCACCGTCCTTGGAGGCGGCGATGCCGTTTTCAGCGCCCTCGCCGGGGGTCAGTTCGTGGACAAAAACAGCCTTTGAAAGGTCTGTCTGCTCGCCGTTCAGGATCGCATCAATGGCCGAGCGGGCAATATAGCCGATGACGCCCTGCTGCTGGCGCTGCGGATAAATGCGGAAGCCTCCCGTTGCAAACCAGAGGTTTCCGTCATAGTCAAAGACCACGGACAGAAGATTCTGCGTCAGTTCTTTTCCAAGCGCGGCCTCGGCAGCAGCTTTGATATCAATGTCCAGCACCT
The DNA here is from genome assembly GCF_003324185.1 of Faecalibacterium prausnitzii. GTDB lineage: Bacteria > Bacillota > Clostridia > Oscillospirales > Ruminococcaceae > Faecalibacterium > Faecalibacterium prausnitzii. The sequence continues at coordinate 101,556 of NZ_PXUP01000011.1, read as the reverse complement.
TCTCAAATTCGGGCAGCACATTGCCGTTTTCATCCGTTGCGCGGAGCATCAGCACATGGTTGTTGCTCGTGGGGCAGACGATGCGGTTGGATTCGTCAAGGAAGGTATAGGAGCTCTGGATAACGTAACCGCCGCCGTCATGCTGTTTGGGGGAGAAATAGCCGAGCGTCTTTGTCTCTTCGGCGTTCAGGTCTCGGATGGCGATGCCGCCCAGCAGCGGCACAACGGCATGACCGTAGCTGTCAAAGTAGATGGCGGGCGAAGCATTTGCATTCGTTGTCTCATAGGAAACGTTGATCTCCGGATAGATGGCAAGCGGCAGGATCTCATCCGTCGAGTCGGTGTTGTAGCCATCGTGATGAATGTTTGCATCGCTCTTGGCCATGTAAGGGTTTTCCTCTACCTGCTTGGGGTTCAGAGCCTTTACCGGCAGCGCCGCAGAGGTCGTCTCCGCAGCAGAGGGCTGCACCACGGCGGACGGGGCAGCGGGCTGCGAAGCGGCAGCACTGTCTGCCGGCGTCTGTGTTCCGCCGCAGGCAGCCATGGAAAGGCACAATGCTGCGGTCAGCGACAGGCTTAACGCAGAATGGACGATGTTTCTCTTTTTCATAAACAGTTCTCCTTGTTGTGTTCGTTGCGGTCAGACCAGTGCTGCTCCGCCTGATTTTTTTCCATCCAGCCAGATGCGGAATCCCTGCCGCAAGGCGGCTTCGGTCACCGGCTCCAGCAGAAAATAGTCTGCACGCAACCGGAAGGCATGGAGCGAAAAATCCAGATCGCTGCACCAGATAATGCGTGTCTGTGGACAAAGCGCGCGCAGATGCTCTACTGCATTCAATCCGTCGACCCCCGGCAGGGCAATCACGGCATTTGTCAGCGGCTCGTTGCGTGCAGCCTCAAAAAAGCTTTCCTGATCGTGGTAACAGTCCATTTTCGGGAACAAGCAATGTTCGGCGCAGAACCGCGAGATCTGCTCTGCCAGAAAAGCTTCCTGCGCCCTGCTGCTTGTCAGCACGGCAATTCGGTACACAGCGTGCCTCCTTTCTCTTGCGCCATCGTTGGCGTTCTCTGCTTTCAGTATACGGACAGGCCTGGTCTTTTCAAGCCATTTAGCACGAAAGCCCCTTTTCCGTCACGAAATCCCATTTTCGGCTGCGACATAACCGGGCAACTGTGCTATAATCAGGATGAAAGAGTTTATAAAGGAGGTTGGAAGCTGTAAAACGGCTTCCTGATACAGCATGAGGATCGCAATCGTCGATGACCTTGATACCGAGCGCACACTGCTGAAGGAGCGCTTGGTGCGGCAGCTGAGTCAGCGCGGCGCAGATGCAGAGCTTTTAGAGTTTGACAGCGGGGAAGCCTTTCTGGCGGCAGAAAAAGAGCAGCGCTTTACCGCTGCATTTCTGGATATTTACATGAATGGTTTAAGCGGCATGGATGCGGCAAAGGAACTTCGGAAAACCGATGCAGACTGCCTTCTGGTTTTTACCACCACCTCGACAGACCACGCACTCGAGGGCTTTCAGGTGCGGGCATTTCATTATCTGGTCAAGCCCTTTTCTGAAGCCGAGCTGTCCGGTCTGTTGGATGAAATGCTCGCAAAACTCCCCCGCCCGGAGCCGGTTTTGACGGTGAAGGTGGGTGGCAGCGACATCCATTTGCGCTATCGTGATATCATATCCGCCGAGCATTTCGCCCACATGATCAACATCCGCACCACTGCCGGCAAAACGCTTGCTACGCGCCAGAGCTTCAAAGCGTTCACCGAGCCGCTCAAAAAGGACCCGCGCTTTTTTGTCTGCGGACGTGGCGCGATCATCAATATGGAGAATGCTGCCGATTTTCAGGCTGCCGCCTTCTGTATGACGGACGGCAGCCGCATCTATGTCAGTCAGGAGCTTTTGAAAGCTGCCCGGCAGGCCTTTATGGAATTTCTGCTGCAAAGGGGGCGTGCGGATTGAAGGACGTTCTGCGCCCGGTTCTGGAACTTACGGTCGTGTTTCCCGGTTTGCTGCTTGCGTATTTTCCGGTAGGTTCCTATCTGAAGCTGCCGCCCGCAAAGCTTGCAGCAGGGGCGGTGCCGCTGCTGCTCGGGCTTTGCCTTGGCGGCGGGCTGCTTTGCTATCATTTCGGTCTCTCGACCGCATTCCCCTTGCTGCTCATAACGATTGTGACAATTTTCCTGTATCTCAAAACGCTGCGGCTCTCTCTCTGGAAATCCGGAACCATCGCGCTTGCGGTCTGCGCGGTATTTGCGTGCCTGAACAGCCTGTCCCGGGCCGTCGGCACGGCAATCGTGATCCGGATGCAGCTGCCGCCGGACAAGCCGTGGTTCTGCTTTGGCGCCTGCATCTTTTATAATGCGGTCTGCTGGCTGATCACTGCCGCAGCCTATTATCCCGCCACCCACGCAGTACGCGCGATGGTGGAGGATGACAATTTTGCGCAGACGTGGTATGTGTTCTGGGTACTGCCGCTGGTGTTCATCCTGCTGAACCTTTTTATAACCCCGCGCTACCAGATAACGCTCCGGACAGGGCGGGTCTTGCAGGTCTACATCGTTATGAGCATCGCGCTTTTGTTTCTGATGTTCATGTTCAATGCGATCTTTCTGCTGATGGCAACCAGCCTTAACCGGAATGCGAGATTGCAGCAGGAAAACCAGTTGCTTTCCATGCAGCAGCAGCGCTATGAAAGCCTGAAAGCCGCCATTGAAGAAGCCCGGCAGGCGCGGCACGATATGCGCCACCAGCTGAATCAGATCTCCGCACTGGCAGAAACAGGAGATCTGGACGGCCTGAAAGCCTACCTTGCAAAAACGGTCTCCCGGATCCCGGATCTGGATATGAATTTCTGCGAAAACCGTGCAGCGGACAGTGTTGTCGGCCATTATTGCGCCCTTGCAAAGCGTGAGGGTGTTCCCTTTTGTGCCAAACTCGACTTACCACAGGTGCTTCCTGTGGACGAGATCGATCTGTGTCTGGTGCTGTCTAATCTTCTGGAAAATGCATTTGAAGCCAGCCTTCGCACTGCACCCGCCCGGCGGAAGATCGAGATCACCGCGTATGTCCATGCCGAGCGGCTTCTTCTGGTCGAAGTGGAAAACGCATTTGACGGCGCAGTTCACGAAAAAAGCGGGGTGTTCCGCTCTTCCAAGCGAAGGGAAAACGGGATCGGCATCCAGTCTGTCCGCCATATTGCAGAAAAGACCGGCGGTGCAAGCACATTTACCCATCAGAATGGCGTTTTCTCTGCCAAAGTTATGCTCTGCGGATAAGGAGCCTTTTGCTTTGGCGGGGATTTTTATGCCCGGATTTTTACAAAAAATTCACGCGGGCAGGGTTGCCGCCGCATACCGGATGTGCTATGATGAAGTGCAAAATTTGAAGCGTAGCGATGGATTTTGATTTGTCAAGCTCGCGGAATCAGGAGGAACTACCCATGCAGAAGAATTATGTACAGGAAATTCTGAGCATCATTCACAGCGGTCTGCCCAAAGCGGAACTGGCTGAAAAACTGTCTGATTACCATGAAAAAGATCTGGCGGATGCGTTGGAGGCGCTGACCCCCGCCGAACGCCAGTCGCTCTATTCCATTCTGGGCGTGGATACCGTTGCCGAGATCTTTACCTATCTGGACGATGCCGAGCCGTACCTGAAGGAGCTGCCCAGCCACGAGGCCGCCAAGGTCATTTCCAACATGGACTCGGACGATGCGGTGGACGCACTGGAGGATCTTGACGATACCGATAAAAACGAGATCGTCAACAAGCTGGACAAGGACTCGGTGGAAGATGTGAAGATGCTGCTCTCCTATGACGAGGATGAGATCGGCAGCAGGATGACCACCAACTACATCTCCATCAAAAACGATATGACCATCCGGCAGGCGATGAGCGAGCTGGTAAAACAGGCCGGAGAAAACGACAACATCTCCACCCTGTATGTGGTGGATAAAAACGAGCACTTCTACGGCGCCATCGACCTGAAAGACCTCATCATTGCCCGGGCAGAGGAAAGCTTGGAAAGCCTGATCGTCCGCTCCTATCCCTATGTCACAGACCGGGAGCAGGTCAGCGATTGTATCGACCGTATCGTGGACTACGCGGAGCGCAGCCTGCCGGTGCTGAACGATGCCGGTAAGCTGGTGGGCATCATCACCTCGTCCGATGTGGTCGAGCTGGTCGATGATGAGATGGGCGATGATTACGCAAAGCTGGGCGGTCTGACCGGCGAGGAGGATCTGAACGAAAACGTATTTGAAAGCGTGAAAAAGCGTCTCCCGTGGCTGATCGCGCTGCTGTTCCTCGGGATGCTGGTCTCCTCGGTCGTCGGCGCGTTTGAATCGGTGGTAGCGGTGCTGCCGGTGGTCATCTGCTTCCAGTCCATGGTGCTGGATATGGCCGGTAACGTCGGTACCCAGTCGCTGGCGGTGACCATCCGTGTGCTGGTGGACGAAAACCTGACCCTTTCCAAAAAGCTGCAGCTGCTCTGGAAGGAGACCCGCGTGGGTCTTTTGAACGGTGCCATTCTGGCCGTGATGGCCTTGGGCTTTCTGGGCTGCTACATCCACTTTTTCAAGGGCTATGTCTGGACCTCGGCCTTTTTGCTGTCCGGCTGCGTCGGGCTGTCGCTGATCGTGTCCATGGTCATTTCCAGTCTGGTGGGCACGCTGATCCCGATGCTGTTCCACAAGATCCATATCGACCCGGCTGTTGCTTCCGGCCCGCTGATCACCACGATCAACGATCTGGTGGCGGTCGTGGTCTACTATGGCCTTGCTATGGTCGTGCTGATCGATCTGTTCCACCTTGCATAACAGATGCATCAAACAGGGCACTCCTTCCGGGGGAGTGCCCTGTTTTTTTTTGCTGCGCAAACTTTTGCTAACAATGTTAATACTACCTAACATCGTCGGAAAATATTGAAAACGCCCGAAAGCGTGCTAAAATATAAAAATAAAGAGCCCGCCCCGCTCCGGGCGCAGGTACACAGATGGGAAATACAGAAACGAGGGGTAAATATGTTTGATACAAAAAAGCTTGCACTGTTTTTGGGCGGTGTGGTGTTCGGCTCTGCCGGTTTCAAGGTGCTGTCCAGCAAGGACGCCAAAAAGGTCTACACCCAGACCACCGCAGCGGTGCTGCGGATGAAGGACTGCACCATGCAGACTGTGAATAAGGTGCAGGAGGAGGCCGGTGACATCCTTGCCGATGCAAAGGCCATCAACGAGAGCCGCGCCGCCGAGGCTGCACAGGAGGTCATCGAGGATACGGCTGAAGAAGAGCAGCCCGCAGAGCAGACTGCACAGTGATATAGCGCAGCGGAGCCGCCCTTGGGCGGCTCTTTTTTACACAGAGGGGAAAGAAAAGCAATGAAATGTACGATCTTACATGAAGGCAGGGGACGGATGCGGGTGCACGTCTGCGCCGTGCGAATGACGCTGCACCGGGCAGATGTGCTGGAAGCCTACCTGAACGGGCAGGACATTATCCAGAAAGCCACCGTCTACGAGCGCACCGGAGATGTGGTGCTGACCTACCGGGGCAGCCGGAAGGACGCCGCCGCCCTGCTGGCGGCCTACCGCTTTGACAACGAAGAATTAGAGGTGCTGGTCACCTCCCATGACAGTCGGAAGATCAATCAGGAATATCAGGAAAAGATGGTCGGCCTTGTGGCAGGCCGGATGTTCCGCAATGTGTTCCTGCCTGCGCCCATCGCGGCGGCCTATACGGTGTGGCGCTCCATCGCCTTTGTCTGGAAGGGAATCCGCTGCCTGCTGCACCGCAAGCTGGAAGTAGAGGTGCTGGATGCGCTCAGCATCACTGCCTCCCTCCTGCGGGGGGATTACAGCACCGCAGGCTCGGTGATGTTCCTGCTGACGGTGAGCAGCCTGCTGGAAGAGTGGACGCGGAAAAAGAGCTTGGACGACCTTGCCCGCAGCATGGCGCTGAACGTGGATAAGGTCTGGGTGCGCACCCCGCAGGGCGAGGTGCTGGTGCCGTTGACCCGCGTTCACGCCGGGGACGAAGTAGTGGTGCGCTCCGGCAATATGATCCCGTTGGACGGCACGGTGCTGGAGGGCGAGGCCATGGTGAACCAAGCCGCCCTGACCGGCGAGTCCATGCCGGTGCGCAAGACCACCGGTGCCACCGTCTACGCCGGAACAGTGGTGGAAGAGGGCGAGTGCGTCCTTGTAGCCAAGGCAGAGGGCGGCGCCAACCGCTACGATAAGATCGTGGCCATGATCGAGGAATCGGAAAAGCTCAAGTCCGGTACCGAGAACCGGGCTTTGCTGCTGGCCGACCGTCTGGTGCCTTGGTGCCTTGCCGGTACGGTGGCTACCTACGCCTTTACCCGCAACGTCACCCGCGCCATCTCCATTTTGATGGTGGATTTCTCCTGTGCGCTGAAGCTTTCCATGCCACTGGCGGTGCTCTCTGCCATGCGGGAGTGCGGGGAATACCACATCACCGTAAAGGGCGGCAAGTATCTGGAAGCGCTGGCAAAGGCGGACACCATCGTGTTCGATAAGACCGGCACCCTCACCCACGCCACTCCGCAGGTGGTGCAGGTGGTGCCCTTCTCCGGCTGCGGGGAGCAGGAGGTATTGCAGCTTGCGGCCTGTCTGGAAGAGCATTTCCCCCATTCCATGGCAAACGCTGTCGTCCGCGCCGCCAAGGAGCGGGGCATCTCCCACGAGGAGATGCACTCCGAGGTGGAGTATATCGTGGCGCACGGCATTGCCAGCCGGGTGGGCGGCACGCGGGTGGTCATCGGCAGCGCCCACTTCATTTTTGAGGACGAGGGCTGCACCATCCCGGCAGGGGAACAGGCAAAGTTCGATGCACTGGACCCCCAGTATTCCCACCTGTATCTGGCTGCTTCCGGGGTGCTGGCGGGGGTCATCTGCATCGCAGACCCCCTGCGCCCGGAGGCGGCACAGGTGCTGCATAAGCTCCGGAGACTGGGCATCACCCAGACCGTCATGATGACCGGCGACAGCGACCGCACCGCCCGCGCCATTGCGGCGCAGGTGGGGGTAGACCGCTGCTTTGCAGAGGTGCTGCCGGAGGATAAAGCCGCCTTTGTCCGCGACGCCAAGGCCGCGGGGCACACCGTTGTGATGATCGGCGACGGCATCAACGATTCTCCTGCCTTGTCGGCGGCAGATATCGGCATCGCTATCCATTCCGGTGCCGCCATTGCCCGGGAGATCGCCGATGTGACCATCCGCGCAGACAGTCTGGAAGAGCTGGTGACCCTGAAAGCCATTGCCAACGCCCTGCAAAAGCGGGTGGGCAGCAATTACCGCTTTGTCCTCAGCTTCAACTCTGCGCTCATCCTTCTGGGCGCACTGGGCATCCTGCCCCCGGCTACCAGCGCAATGCTGCATAACCTTTCCACCCTTGGCATCAGCCTGCGCAGCATGACAGACCTGCTGGAGCAGAAGCCTTTACCGTGAAAATGGAACGCCGGAGCGTCCGCAGACGCTCCGGCGTACCGAAATGATAGATCTCCCAGCCAAAAGGAGGCTGCTGCACAAATACTGTGCAGCAGCCTCCCTTTTTATTTCAGATAAACCGGCAGAAGCCCAGCCAGCAGCCCAGCAGGAAGAAGAGCAGCGCCTTTGCAAGCACCGGCAGCCACCGGTGCTTGCAAAGAGACAAATCCCACCGGTGGATGTTCTGCTTGGGGCAGGTGCCCACGCAGGCTTCACAGGCGATGCACTCCCCGCTGCGCAGGCTGCTTTCCTCCAGCTTCAGGCACACCGGGCACTGCTGCTTGCAGGCATTGCAGCCCGGGATGCAACCCTCGCTCTGCCGGTGCAGCCGTGCAAAGGGCAGCACCGGCAGCAGGGCGAACACCGCACCCATGGGGCAGAGGAACTGACAAAAGAACCGGGGCTGCACTGCCATGCCCAGCAAAATAAGCACAAGCAGCGCGATGCCTACGCCGAAGCCCTCCGGCGGCAGACGCAGTGCCGTCAGGCGGGAAAACACCTCCCACGGGCTTGCGCCGGTCAGCAGCTTTTCCTGCCGGGTCACATACAGCGCCACCAGTCCTGCCAGCAGCAGATATTTGACCTTCTGTCCCCAAAGTACCGCCCGCTCCGGCAGACGGAGCGGCTTTTTGCGGTGGAACAGCTTTTTCTGGACAAGCCCGGACAGTGCCCAGACGGCATCGCCCAAGCTGCCAAAGGCGCAGGCATATCCGCAGAAAAACCGGTCGAACAGCAACGTGAAGCCGCACAGCCCCAGCAGGGAAAGCGTGAAGCTGTCCGCCGAGAGCACCTCGCCTGCACCGATGTGCAGAAAGAGCTGCTTTACCCCGGAAAACCCGGCCACGAATGCGCCCGGCATGGACACAAAGAAGAACAGCTGCACCCCGGCGCGCAGCCATGTACGGCGCTTTTTGTCCCGCTGACGCTGCTGCGCCGCCGTCAAAGGCTTTGCTTGTATTTTTTCCATCATCCTGCCGCCTTTCCCAGTGCGTCCTCTACTGCACCGATGAGACCTTCTGCCGTAAGGGTAGCGCCGGAAACGGTATCCACCTCGGCAGACTGCACTGCCAGCATCTCGTCCAGCAAAGGCAGCGCCTGTTTATAGTAGGGCTTATCCTCACCGGAAGCATCCAGCACCGCAATATCGGTCATTTTTCCGCTTTGGATGGTCACCGACACCCGGATAACATCGCCAAAACCAAAGGCGCTGCCCTCGTAGGTGCCGTCCCGGTAGCCGCTCTGGCTCTGCTCTGCCTGCGCTGCGCTCTGCGCCTGCAAAACGGAAGCGTTGTAGGCTTCCACTTCAGCAATCTCCTGCTTGCGCTGGCTTACCGCCGCAGCCCGGACCAGCGCCACCTGCTGGTATTGCCACAGTACCCCCAAAATCAGCAGCAGATTTACCGCCCGGAGGAGAAAATTCTTGTATTTCATTCCGCTGCTCCTTCCGTTTCAGGTTCGGTTTCTTCCGGCGGCAGCGCCGCCTCGGATGCCGGCAGCACCTCCGCAGAAGATGCCGGTTCCGGTTCAGAATCGTCCGGTGTTTCTGCCGGGAAAAGCTGCTGCCACACTTCCTTGAACCACGCGGAAACAGCGCTCTTTTCCTCCGGCTGCACCACCTCCACGGTGGGCGCAGTGACCGGCGTTTCCTCGGGTTCTGCTGCTTCGGACGGCGCGGCTTCTTCCACCACTTCTTCCGAGGCTGCCTGCTTCGGGTCGGCTTCCTCTGCCGGGGCAACCGCTGCCTTTGCCAGCGCCAGCTTGACGGCGTTCAGGATGCCGCTGGAGGAGTAGGTCGCACCGGAAACGGCATCCACATTGGGGCTTTGCCCCTCCAGAATGGCGGGGATGACCCGCTTTGCCCGGGAGAGATATTCTTCCTCATCCTCAGCCCTCAAAACCGTGATATCGGTGATCTTATCCTCTGCCACCGTGACCTGTACCGTAATTTTGCCCTCATAGCCTATGGCTTCGGCGGTGTAGATGCCGTCAAGGTAGGTGGAGGGTGCTGTAAATTCCTCCACCACCAGCGGTGCGGCAGGCTTCGGCTGCGGCGGCAGGGGATTATTCACCACCTCGCCGGTCAGGGCGTTCTGCACCGCGCCCAGAATGCCCCGGCTGGTGTAGGTGGCTTCGGAAACGGCATCCACCTCCCAGCTCTGGGCATCCACTACGGTGGTCAGAAGCCGCTTGGCGCGCCGCAGAAACTGCTTTGTCTCGTGGGAAGCGTCCAGAATCTCCACCTCCGTGATGCTGCCGTTTTCCATGGTGACCTGCACCCGGACGGCACCGCCGTAGCCCCGGGAAGAGCCAACATAAACGCCATCGGCATAGGGCAACTTGGGCAGGGCTTCTTCCTCCGCTTCAACGGAAGCGGCTTCCACCGGCTGCTCCATCACCACTGCCAGCCTTTCCGGTACGGCAGCCAGCACCGGCGCGGTGCGGGGCAGGGCAAAAAGCACCGCTGCCGCTGCCGCCACTGCCGGGAGCAACTGCACCAGTGGGAGCAGTGTGTTGCATCGTTTTTTGTTCATTCCAACTCCTCCTGACACGGAAAAGCAAGGCCGCCTGCATAAAGCGACCTTGCTTTTTGGGTGTTCTGTTTTTGCCGGATCAGGCAGCTTTCAGGTTCTGCACGGCATCGGTCAGGTGGGTCACCTGCTCCAGTGCAGCGGCCTTATACAGGGTCTCGCGGCTCAGCAGTTCCACGCTCTCGGCCAGCTCGGTCTCCAGATTGGCATAGCTGTCGGCGGTGTAAGCGGCCTTTGCCTTGCTCTGTGATTCGGCGACCACAGCCTGCAGGGCGGCGCGGTCGGCATCGCTTGCCAGCTCGTGCTTGGCAAGGTTCTCGGCAGTGGTCTGGAACTTGACCACCGTATCGGCGTAGCCCAGTGCGCGGATGGTGATGGTCCAGTAGCCGGTGCCGTCAGTGCCCTCCGGCAGCTGGCAGCGGGCGGAGTCGCTCAGACCCAGCTGGATGCCCATGGACTTGTGCATCCAGTTGTCGGCTGCAAACTTGGTGCCGTAGGAGGCCTTGGCGTGGGTGTAGGTGCTGTCGTTGCCGTAGTAGGTCCACACCACAGACTGCATCCGGGAGCCCAGCTCGCCGTAGTTGCCGTTCAGGTCCACACGGATAAACTCGCCAAAGCTGCCCACATCGCTGCCGCTGCGCAGATTCACGGTAAGGCCCTCGGCAGCCTTCTGGGCGACTTCTGCCACGCCGGAGCCGGAGCCGGTGTGCGCGGCAGAGAAGGTGTAGCCGTCGCCGCTCTTGGTTGCGTACTTCAGGCCGTTGGTGTTTTTGTCCACCGCAGCCGTCAGGGTGTAGGCGGTCAGGTTCTTTTCAGAGTAGCCGCCCACCAGCTGGCCGCCGTTTTCCACCACGGTGTACTTGGAGCAGAAATCTGCAAGGTCGCTGGTGGCTACGCGCACCGGCACATACTTGGTGCCCAGCACCTCGTAGTGCTCCATCTGCACGGTGGAGCCATCGGCCTTGGTAATGGTGCCGCGGTTCCAGCCCACGGTGGTGCCATCGGCCAGATAGATGGTCTTGCCATCGTCCGACCAGTGGGAAACGGTGTAGCTGCTGCCGTCCTTGGCGTAGATCACGGCAGTGCTCTGGAAGCTGCCGCGGTGCAGACCGTGGTTGACGGTTGCGCGGGAGACCGCGTCAAATGCGCCAAGGTCCTGCTCTTCGTGGCTGTCCAGCTGCGCAGAGGCGGCAGTGCTGCCGGCGGCGTAGACCTTCTCGTTTGCCCAATACTCGTCCCAAGTCAGGGCAGCATAAAGATAGGTGTACTTCTTGCCCAGCAGAAAATCGAAAAAGCTGTTTTCCTCCTCGGCAGGGGCTGCTGCAAAGGCGGTAGCGGTCAGCAGGCTGAACGCCATAGCCGCCGACAGCAGCAGGGAAAGAAATTTCTTTGTTCTCATGAAAAAATGCTCCTTTCATCACACTGGCAGGGAATAGGAATCATGTAGTTAGCATTACCTAACATTGCGCGCAAAGAAAAACCTGCGGGGCAAAGCCCCTCAGATGGTTAGGGTAAGCTAATTGACGGAAATTAAGATAACACGCATACAAAGGGATGTCAAGAAAAAGCAGGGATGTTTATTCAAACAAACTTTTTGGGGCGGGACAGGGAAAAGCAGCTGCGGCACGTCATCTGTAGAGCAGTGCTTTGGCGGCTTGTACTCTGCCCTCTGCGGGCAAAAGAAAAAGCGACGACCCGTGCAGGTGGGTCATCGCTTTTCTCGTCCCTTGCGGGACAGGCAGGGTAAATGATAAGAAGGTAAATGAAGAAAATAGCAAGGTAAAAACAAAGGCGCATACGGAGCCGAACTTGCCGCTCCAAAGAGAAGATGTATCCAAGCTTCGCTTTTGTTGGATACAACATACCACTTTGGAATAGAAATTGCAAGAGGTTTTTTAAAATTTCTCCCCAAAAATACGCGGGAAATCGCATTTTTGTAGAAACGCACAAATTTTATGGAAAGTTCCCGGCAAACTGACGAACAAGCATAAAACGGAATGGCAGTCGGAAAACCGCACAGGGACACCTTTATAAAACCGGCAGGCAATGGGAGATGGGCTTGGAAAACTGATTTTCGCGGGATGTAGCCTGCACCGCTTTACAAGCAGCCGGTGGTGTGTTAAGATGGACACATCTGCTGCAACCGGAAGAATGCACGCGCCGGACAGCGGGGGCGTATCGGAAAAGCACCCGGCGCCGGGAGGGGAGAAACGGATGACAAAGCTACTGCATGGCAATGAAAAAAGCAGACTGACCGGTGGGCGGGAGCCGCTGTTCAGCCAGAAGGAACTGCTGGTACTGGCCATTCCGCTGCTGGTGGAGCAGCTGCTGGAAGTGACGGTGGGTATGGCCGACACCATGATGGTGTCCCGCTGCGGCGAGGCGGCTATCTCCGGCGTCAGTCTGGTGGATATGATCAATAACCTTATCATCGTGCTGTTTGCGGCGCTGGCTACCGGCGGCGCGGTGGTGGTAAGCCAGTATCTGGGCGCAAAAGAGCGCGGGAATGCCGACAAAAGCGCCGGTCAGCTGCTGCTGCTCAGCGGCTTGTCCGGTGTGGTGATCGGCGTGGTATGCTTTGTGCTGGCCCGCCCTATGATCCGGCTGTTCTACGGCTCTATTGATACCGACGTGCTGGACGCGGGCGTGAAGTATTTGCAGATCATCGCCCTCAGCTACCCGTTTCTGGCGCTGTACAACGGCGGTGCGGCACTGTTCCGCAGCATCGGCAACTCCAAGATCTCCATGCAGATCAGCTTTCTGATGAACATCATCAACATCGTGGGCAACGCGGTGTGCATCTTCGGCTTCAAAATGGGCGTGGACGGCGTAGCATGGCCCAGCGTGGTATCCCGCGTGGTGGCTGCGGCGCTGATCCTGCGCAAGTGCTACCGGGAGGATGCGGTGCTTACCGTGCCCAAGACCCTGCGGCTGGACGGCGGCATGGCAAAGCGCATTCTGGGGATCGGTATCCCCTCGGCCTTTGAAAACAGCCTGTTCGAGGCCGGGCGCATTCTGGTGGTGAGCATGATCTCCACCTTCGGCACGGTGCAGATCGCGGCCAACGCGGTGGCCAACAATCTGGACGGCATGGGTGTCATCCCGGGCAAGGCCATCAGTCTGGCCATGATCACGGTGGTGGGGCGCTGCATCGGTGCCGGCGACCACGAACAGACCGTTTACTACACCCGCAAGCTGCTGCTGTGGGCTTACATTACGATGGGGCTTTCCAACGGCGCGATCCTGCTGTTCCTCCGGCAGTTGGTGGGCATCTACGCCCTTTCCGGCGAGACCATGGAGCTGGCTATTACGCTGGTCACCATCCATGCGGGCTGCGCCATTATCTTCTGGCCGCTGTCCTTCGTGCTGCCCAACGCCCTGCGCGCGGCCAACGACGTAAAATTTACCATGGTGGTGTCCATCCTCAGCATGGCATGCTGGCGGCTGGGCTTCAGCTATCTGCTGTGCGTCCGCATGGGCTGGGGCGCTGTGGGTGTGTGGGTGGCTATGGTCATCGACTGGACCTGCCGCGTGACCTGCTTTGTGCTGCGCTTCCGCAGCGGCGCATGGAAAACAAAATATCAGGCATAACAATAAGGAGAAAAGCATGAAACTGATCAGCTGGAACGTGAACGGCCTGCGCGCCTGCCTGACCCACGGCTTTGCCGAGAGTTTTGCCGCGCTGGACGCGGACATCTTCTCGGTGCAGGAGACCAAGATGCAGCCGGGACAGGCAGATTTTGCGCCGGAGGGCTACACCGAATATACCTACTCTGCCGAGAAAAAGGGCTATTCCGGCACAGCCTGCTGGTGCAAAACGGCACCGCTGGCAGTGACCACCGGCATCGGGCTGGAACAGCACGACCACGAGGGACGGGTGCTGACGCTGGAATACCCCGGCTTTTATCTGGTAAACTGCTACACCCCCAACAGTCAGGACGGGCTGAAGCGGCTGGACTACCGCATGGAGTGGGAGGACGCCTTCCGGGCGTACCTGCTGGCACTGGACGCAAAAAAGCCGGTGATCCTGTGCGGCGATCTGAACGTGGCGCACACCGAGATGGATATCAAAAACGCCAAGACCAACCGCATGAGCGCAGGCTTTACCGATCAGGAGCGCGCCAAAATGACCGAGCTGCTGGCGGCGGGTTTTGCGGACAGCTTCCGGGTGGTGCACCCGGACGAGGTGAAGTACAGCTGGTGGAGCTACCGCTTCCACGCGCGGGAAAAGAACGCGGGCTGGCGCATCGACTATTTTATCGTTTCCCGGCGCATTGCAGACCGCATCCGCGCCGCCGAGATCCACAACGAGATCTTCGGCTCCGACCATTGCCCGGTGGAGCTGCAGATCGACCTGTAATATAAGGAGAAGCCAATGCTGAAAAATTATCTTCTGATCTTCCTTATCTCCATGGTGCCCATCATTGAGCTGCGCGGAGCTATCCCCATCGGGCTGGGCATGGGGCTGCCGGTGCTGCCCACCTATCTTTTGTGCGTACTGGGCAACATGATCCCGGTGCCCTTCATCTACCTGTTCGCCCGCAAGTTCCTCATCTGGGGCTACCACAAGCCCCTCATCGGCCCCATCTGCCGCTTTTGCATCAACAAGGGCGAAAAGGGCGGCCGCGCACTGGAGGCCAAGGCCGGCAAGGGCATGACCGTGGCGCTGCTGCTGTTCGTGGGCATCCCGCTGCCGGGCACCGGTGCGTGGACGGGCACGCTGGCAGCCTCCATTCTGGATATGAAATTCAAGGATGTATTGATCGCCTGTATGGGCGGTGTACTGCTGGCGGGCATCATCATGGGCTTGGCAAGCGCCGGGCTGCTGGGCGCGCTCAGCGGGCTGTTTGCGGCAGGCTGACAAAACGCGGACGCTTTTGTCGTGAAAAATGCCGGTAGCTTTTCCGCCCGGAGTGTGTTATACTGGATAATAGTTGTGAAAACCGGGATCTGCTCCCGGTCAGAAAGGACGTTATAGAACATGGATCAGGCACTGAATCAGAAAATTGACGCATACATTGCGGAAAACAAGGAGCAGCTGCTGCAGGACATTGCAGCGCTGGTCGCCATCGACAGCGTGGAGGGCACCCCGGAGGAGGGCGCACCCTTCGGCGCAGGCCCTCGGGCCGCACTGGACAAGACGCTGGAGCTGGCAGCAGGCATGGGCTTTGCCACCCGCAACTGCGAAAACTACATCGGCTATGCCGAGCTGGCCGGTGCGGACCCGGAAAAATATCTGGCCACCATCTGCCATGTGGACGTTGTGCCCGTGGGCAACGGCTGGACGGCAGACCCCTTTAAGATGCGCATTCAGGACGGCTGGCTGCTGGGCCGCGGTGTCTCGGACGATAAGGGCCCGATGATCGTTACCCTGTACGCGCTGAAGTTCCTCAAGGAGCAGGGCTACCAGCTGCGCTACCCCATCCGTGCCATTGTGGGCGACAACGAGGAGACCCACATGAACGATGTGAAGTACTATCTGGAAAACTATCCCGCCCCGGTGTTCTGCTTTACCCCGGATGCGGAGTTCCCGGTGTGCAACGGCGAAAAGGGCCACTTCGGCGGCAAGATCGTCAGCCCGGTGTGCAACGGCGTCATTGCAGAGTTTGAGGGCGGTGTTGCCAACAACGCGGTGCCGGACCGCGCCAGCGCACTGGTCAAGACCGATATCCGCAAGCTGAAGAACGCCCCCAACATCACGCTGGAACCGGAAGGGGACGGCGTGCGGGTGCGCGGCTGGGGCAAATCCGGCCACGCCGCCATGCCGGAGGGCACGGTGAACGCCATCGGTCTGGTGGCGGATTATCTGCTGGACAACGGCCTGTGCAACGACGCCGAGCGTGCTTATCTGGAGGCACTGCGCAAGCTGCACAGCTCCACCGCAGGCACCGGCCTTGGCATCGACTGCGCCGACGGCCCCTTCGGCCCGCTGACCATCATCGGCGGCCGCATCTATATGGAGGACGGCAAGCTGGTGCAGACCATCGACAGCCGCTTCCCCACCTGCACCAACGGCGAAAAGCTGACCGCACAAATCACCGCTGCGCTGGGCGAGGGCGCAAAGCTGGAGGATGTGGATGCTGCCGAGCCTTTCTACATTGAGGCCGACAGCCCCGCCATCCGTGCCTGCATCGACACCTACAACGAGGTGACCGGAGAGAACGCCACCCCCTTCACCATGGGCGGCGGCACCTATGCCCGCCACTTCCCCTATGCCGTCAGCTTCGGCCCGGAGCATGAGGATGTGAAGCTGCCGGAGTTCGGCGGCCCGATGCACGGCGCTAACGAAGCTGCCCCCATCAACAAGCTGCTGGAGGCTGTCAAGATCTACATTCTGGCGCTGCTGCGGCTGGAAGAGATCGACTTCTGAGGTACGGCATGAACGTGCTTGTCATTGACGGGCAGGGCGGGGGACTGGGCCGCCAGCTGGTGGCCGCCCTCAGCGCCCAGTGCCCGGACATCCGGCTGGTGGCCGTGGGCACCAACAGCGTTGCCGCGCAGGCCATGCACAAGGCCGGGGCGCAGCGCGCCGCCACCGGTGAGAATGCCGTGGTGGTGAACTGCCGCAGCGCGGATATCATCGTGGGGCCCATCGGCATCGTCATTGCAGACGCGCTGCTGGGGGAGATCACCCCCGCCATGGCCACGGCGGTGTGCCAGAGCAGCGCCACCCGGGTGCTGATCCCGGTGAACCACTGCGAAAACTATATTGTCGGCGTGCCCGACCAGCCCATCGGCAGCCTTGTAGCTGCCGCTGTGCAGAAGGTGAAAGCCCTCTGCGCCGGGGAAGGTTGCTGAAAGGTGCTATAGACCATCTAGAATGGCCGCCGCGTGCGCTCTGGCCATATTCAGCGGAAGAATATTTTGAATTTCGGGGGACAGGAAAGTTTGAGGACTTTCCTGTCCCCCATTTTCACAAGAAGGGGCGTAACGGGAAACAGGCAATCCTGCTGCCGTTCTCCGCAGAGACCGTTGCTGAGATTTTTCATAGCAAAACAGGCGGCTGTACAAAATGCTGTACAGCCGCCTGTTTAGTTTATTCAGCGCATATTGCTGGTGCGATGCTCCATCAGATAGGTAGCCTGCAGGTCTGCGATGTGCAGCTTGACCGCCAGCGGGTACTTGTCGTAGGCTTCCGAGATGGCAAAACAGCCGCCCCGGGCAGCATCGTCAAAGCCGCCCATGTGCCAGCGGATGGCAACCGCTTCCTCCACCTTCAGCTTCATGAACCGTTCGATCAGGAACACGCTCTTTTCGCCGTGACCGTAGGGGAACAGATCCTCTACACTGTAAAAGGGCGCTTTCTCCCACTGTCCGGTGGCTTCGTTCTTCACGTTGCGGGTGCCCAGCTTGTAGTAGTTGGCCTTGCACAGATCGTGCAGCAGGGCACAGATGGCGTAGCTCTCCTCGCTTTCGCCCTCGGTGAAAAAGCTGTCGTGCAGCGCGTGGTAGACGTTCAGGCTGTGCATACACAACCCGCCCTCACAAGCTCCGTGAAAACGGGTGGACGCCGGTGCGGTGAAAAAATCCGTCTTTTTGTCCAGCCAGTCCAGCAGCTTTTCGCTGCCCGGGCGGGTGACGTTTCGCTGCCACACGTCCAGAAACTCTGCGCGGTCGCCCCCGCTCACAGCTCCATGTCCTCCAGAATGCCCTTGAGGATGGCCAGCTCATCGTGGCTCAGGGAGATACCCTTGCCCATGCGGGTGCCGTCCGGGGACCAGTCGCGGATGTCGTACTTGGGCTCGCCGTCGTTCCAGCTGATAAGGTTCAGCTGACGCTCCCAGCCGCGGGGACGCTGGCTCAGCACGGCTACACGCTGGACAACTTCGTATTTGATCTCTGCCATATTGCAAAACCTGCCTTTATGTTTGTATGCTACCATAATAAGGGAAGTGCGGCGAGATTTCAACAGGTAAACTGAAATATTTTAAAAAATTTTTGTTACGCTCAGCCGTAAGGGGCATCCTCGCGCCATTCCACCAGCTCTAAAACGGCGGCGGTGTCCTCGTCCGGGGCAGGGTGACGGCTGTGCAGCTTCTGCTTTGTGCTGAATAGCCCCGGCGCGTAGTGCGCCATCACGCTGGTCTGCACGTCCCCGGCCAGAAAGGCGGCGGCATTCTTCTGGCGGCAGGCCATGGGGGTGCCGTCAGTCATGGGGACACCGGGCTTTTCGGGCTGCGGCAGCTCCGGCGGGGGCAGCTGGGTGCCGGGCGTGTCCGGCGCAGCCGGGGGCTGCAGGGGCATACTGCCCAGCGGCGGGGCATTGCGGGTGCTGCTTGCCTGCGGGGCGGCAGCGGTGCCGGGCTGGTTTTCCAGTTCGTGGCGGATGAAGGGTTCCAGAGAATTCATCAAATTCACCTCCGCCCCTAGTGTGCCCCGTCGGCGGCGTTTTACACCCGCAGCTCTACGGTGGAGCCGCCGGTGCGGGCCTTGTGCACCACCACCTGCCGGTCGATGCGGTCCTTGAGCGCCCCCACATGGGAGATGATGCCCACCAGCCGGTCGCCCTCGGTCAGGCCGGAGAGCACCCGGATGGCCAGTTCCAGCGATTCCTCGTCCAGCGAGCCGAAGCCCTCGTCCAGGAACAAAGTGTCCAGCCGGATGCCCCCGGCGCTGCTCTGCACCTCGTCCGAAAGGCCGAGCGCCAGCGCCAGCGAAGCCTTGAAGCTCTCACCGCCGGAAAGGGTCTTTACGCTGCGGCGGGTGCCGTTGTAGTGGTCGATGACGCCAAGGTCCAGCCCGGACTGGCTGCGCTGGTTCTCTGCACCGATGCGCTCCAGCTCGTATTGCCCGGCGGTCATCTGCATCAGGCGGGTATTGGCGTAGCGCAGAATGCGGTCCAGATAGTTCATCTGGATGTAGGCTTCCAGCTTGATTTTCTGCTTGCTGGTCAGAGTGCCGCCCGCCGTGGCAGCCAGTGCGCTGACCCACTGCCACCGGCTTTCCAGCGTCTGCCGCGCCTCGGCGGCAGCGCGGTACTGCGCCGCTGTTTTGCGGTTGGGCAGCAGTTGTGCCGAAAGCTGCTTTTCCCGGCTGCGTAGGGTCTCCCGCGCGGCGGTCAGTTCGGTCTGCTGTGCGGTAAGTTCCTCGGCGCTGCGGGCGGGCAGCTCCTTTTGGGCGGCGGTCTGCTGTGCGGTCAGCGCCTCCACAGCGGCCTCGGCGGCGGCAACGGTCTGTTCAGCCTGTTTCAGCTTGCGCTGTGCCGTGTCCATACCGGTGCGCAGGGTGCTGCGGTCAGCCTCCAGCTTGTCCAGCGCCGCCTGTGCGTCCGCGCGCCGGGAGTAGGGCAGGGCGGCGCGCCGCTCTGCGATTTGACCCTCCAGCGCGTCAGCACTTGCATTCTGGGCGGCGGCGCTGCGGTCGGCCTCGGCAGCGGCCTGCTCCAGCGCCGGGCGCTGGCGGGTCTTGGCCTGCCGGTCGGCTTCCAGCTGTGCCTTGCGGCGGCAGTCGGCCTCGGCCTGTCGGCACTGTGCTTTGCAGTCTGTCTGTGCCGTCTGCAAAGCGGCATTCTCTTCGGCCAGAACGTTGGTCATCAGGGCAAAGGTGAGGGGGACTGTGCCCTCCGGGGCGGTAAAGCGCTCCGGCAGCAGGGTCTCGGCGTCCCGCCGGAGAGAAGTTTTCGCCTCATTGGCAGCGGCAAGGGCGCTCTGGGCGACAGCGCTGGCGTTCTGCGCCTGCCGGTCAGCTTCCGCAGCGGCCTGCCGTGCGGCTTCCACCTGTGCCTGCGTGGGCGCAGTATGGGGCAGCAGGGCGCGGGCGGGGTGATGGGTACTGCCGCACACCGGGCAGGGTGCGCCCTCGACAAGGCTCTCGGCCAGCAGTCCGGCCTGTGCGTCCAAGAATGCCCGTTCCAGCGCGTCCCGCCGGGCGCGGGCTTCGTCCTGTGCGGCGGCAGCGGCGCGGTAATTCTCCTGCGCCTTGTGTGCAGCCTTGGCCTGTCGCTGGCAGTCCGCAAGGCGCTGTTCCAGCTTTGCCAGCGCTTCGCCGCGCTGTGTCAACTGGGCGCTGCGGTTTTGCAGTGCCAACAGCCGGGTGTCCGCGTCTGCCAGCGCGGCAAGCTCGGTCTCAGCAGCGGCAAGGGCGGCGTTCAGGCTGTCCAGCTGGGTGCGCCGCTTGTGCGCCTGCGCCGCCGCCAGCCGGGCAGCGTCCTGCGCTTCGGTCTGCTGGCGGCAGAGCGCGTCCAGTGCGTCATAGGCTGCAAGGGCGCTCTGCGCCTGCGTCACCTGCGCGGTCAGGGCATCCAGCTGCGCAGCATCTCCGGCGTGGCGGTCGGCCTCGGCGCGGGCAGCATCCAGTGCGGGCTTTGCGGCGGCAAGCTCTGCCTGACGGGCAGCCAGCTGCTGCGCCAGCCGCTGCGCCTGCGCGGCAGCACCCAGCTGCTGCTGCACCGTGTCCAGCTGGGCTTCGGTGGTGTGCAGGGCGGCGCCGGCTTCTTCCAGCGCCGCAGCCTGCCGGGCAGTCAGGGCGTCCAGCAAGGCAAGCGCCGTTTCCGGCACGGTCTGGGCGCACAGGGCGCGCAGCGCCTCGGCGTCCGGGTCCTCCGGGCTGAATTGCAGCCCGCCCAGCAGGCTGTCCAGTTTGGCGTTCTGGGCGGTGCGCTGCTGGTTCAGCGCGGATGCTTCGGCCTGTAAGCGCTCTTGCAGTTGGGCGTAGCGCTGGGTGCGGAACAGCTTGCGGAAGATGCGGCTGCGCTCCTCGGTGGAGGCGTTGAGCAGCTTTGTGAACTGCCCCTGCGCGATGAGCACAATCTGAGAAAACTGGTTGTAGTCCAGCCCGATGATCTCCTGCACGGCGGCGGTCACGTCCTTGGCTTTGGTCACCGGCGGGCGGTCGTCCGGGTAGGTCAGGGTGGCATCCGCCTTTTCGGTGGTCATGCCCTCGCCCCGGGCCTTGGGGCGCTGATACTCCGGGTTGCGGCGCACCGTGTAGCGCACGCCGTGCACCTCAAATTCCAGCTCCACAAAGGTGGGGGTCTTGTCGTCTGCGTACTTGCAGCGCAGCATGGAGCCCTCCCGGATGCCGCTGCTGGAATGATCGTACAGCGCATAGGTGATGGCGTCAAAAAGGGTAGTCTTGCCCGCGCCGGTGTCGCCGGTAATGAGGTAAAGTCCGCCCCTGCCCAGCTTTTCAAGGTCGAGGGTGGTCTGGGCGGCATAGGGGCCAAAGGCCGAAAGGGTCAGTCGCAGCGGTCTCATACAGTGTCGCCCTCCTTCCAGATCTCCTCAATCAGCTCCTGACAGAATGCCGTCTGCTCGGCGGTCAGGGGCTGGTTATTTTGCAGTTGGTAAAAGGCAGCCAGATGCTCCAGCGGGGAGATGCTCTCGGTGCGCTCCGGGGCGCAGATCTCCTGCTGCTGGCGGGTGCGCTGGTTGTCGTAGTCCAGCTGCATCAGGTTGGGGTAGATGACCCGCAGCCGCGCCAGCGCATCCGGCACATCCTGCTCGTCGGTCAGGGTGATGTACAGATAGTCGTCCACGGCGGTGCCCTCGTAGCAGCGGCGGTCGGTCAGTTCCATGTAGCTGCCCCGCAGCCCGCGCAACTCGTGCCGGGGGGTCAGGGGCGCGGTGGTGATGTGCACCTCGCCCTTTGCACCCAGCTCCACAAAGGTAGCGCTTTTGCACTGCCCCGCCTCCGAGAAGGAGTACTTCAGCGGTGTGCCACAGTAGCGCAAGGTCTCCCGCCCCACCTTCTGCGGGCTGTGCAGATGCCCCAGCGCCACATAGTCAAAGGCATCGAACAGGGCGGCGTCCACGCTGTCCACCCCGCCTACCGAGGGCTCCTCGCTCTCGCAGGCGGCAGCGCCCGCCACAAACTGGTGCGCCACCAGCACGCTGCGGTGGCCGGGGTCCGGGGTGCAGTGCCGCAGCACGCAGGCAAGGGCGTCGTTGTAGCTCTCAATAGGCTCGTCCGGCCAGACGTGCTGCACCATGGCGGGCTTTAAAAAGGGCAGTAAGTACACATCCACCGTGCCGTGGGCATCCTGCAGGGGGATGGGCTGCGGCGCGCCGGTGAACACCGGGCTGACGTAGACCCGGCTGTCGGCCAGCAGGGCAGAGCCAAAGGCCACCCGGTCGGCGGAATCGTGGTTGCCGCTGATGGCGAACACCGGCAGCTTCCGCGCCGCCAGTTGGGTAAGGAACCAGTCCAGCAGCCGTACCGCTTCGGCAGGGGGAACGGGCTTGTCGTAAAGATCCCCGGCCAGCAGTACGCCGTCCACAGGGGTCTCATCCAGCAGGGCTAAAATCTCTTCCAGAATATACCGCTGCTCCTCCAGCATGGAAAACTCGCACACCCGCTTGCCCAGATGCAGGTCGGATAAATGCAGAAAACGCAAACAGGAACACCGCCTTTCAAAAAATGCTTTGCCCTATTATAACGCAGCCGCCGCTGCACGCGCAACCAAGGAGAACAGAAAAACGGACAACTGCTGTTTGCCGTTGCGACCCCTTCTGTGAAAATGGGACACCGGAGCGTCTGCGGACGCTCCGGTGTCCCGAAATTTAAAATGATTCTTCCGCTGAATATGGCCAAAGCGCACGCGGAGGCCATTCCAAATCGTTTTACGGCCTGCGTATATCAGAACATCTTTTCCCAAGTGGCGCAGCCCACACTGCCGTCTGCCGTCAAACCGTTGCGCCGCTGGAACCGCTGCACGGCGGCAGCGGTGGCCGCACCGTACTTGCCGTCATCTTTCAGCCGCTCGCCCAGAGAGTTGAGCTTCTGCTGTACCAGCCGCACCGTGCCGCCGGAGGAGCCAGTGTGCAGCACGATGCCGGGGTAGGGCACCTTCAGTCCGTGCTTTGCGGTGTAGCGGGTGTAGAGCACGTTCCATGTGTTCTGTCCCACCTTGCCGTCCATGTTCATCTTGTTCTTCAGCTGGAACTCCTGCACGGCACGCTGGGTGCTTGCGCCGAACTTGCCGTCTGCCTTCAGCGCATCGTACCATGTGCACGCATCGCGCACACCGTTGAGCCACGTCTGCACAAGTGCCACGTCCGGCCCGGAGGAGCCGCGCTGGAGCAGGGAATAATAACCGGGAATCGCCATAGAGGGATCCCTCCTTTCCCTCCATGCTATGCTCCGGCGGGACACGGCGTCACCCCACCAGCAGCACTGTCTGCCGCCGGGCAGTCAGCCGGTGCGCCCAGTCCACCAGCCGGAACCGCAGGATGTACTGCCCGCAGACAAGGTCGTTCTCCGCAGGCAGGGCGTAGCCGCCCTGCGCAAAGCTGCACAGCCCCGGGTACAGCACACACCACCAGTTGCGCCCGCCGCCGCTGCCAATATCAATGCGCACGGCATCGTACCGTCCGGCGGGCAGTTGACCAGTGGGGTAGCGCCGGGCGGGAAAGTACATATTCACGAGATACACCCGCACCGGGGCACGGATGCCCTGCGCGGCCAGTGCCCGCTGCGCCGCCAGCTGAAACTGCAAAAGCCGCCCCGCCGCCCACGCCCGCGCCTCCGGTGCGCTGTGCGCCGGACACTGCTGCATCACGGCCAGCACCGCGTCCCGCACCCGGAGCTTGGCGCTCTGGTCAGCCACGGCATCGCTGGCCGCCCGGATGTGCAGCCGCAGGGTGTCGGCGCACAGCGCTGCCCCGGCATCCAGCTGGGTGCGCCCCCAGCACAGCCCCTGCAAAGCGCCGCACAGCGCAAAGCCTACCAGCACACTGGCGCATAGCAGCCGCATCTGCCGGACGGAAAGCGGCTTTAAAAACCAGCGAAGCATAAAAAACAGACCCCTCTTCTGGAAATGATAACCAGAGGATGGGTCTGTTGCAGCGGGATTATACAAAAAAATAAACCCTCTCAGTCATTGCTGCGCAATGACTGAGAGGGTTCGTATCAGTTCTTCAAAGACTGCATGGGTGCGGGCAGGCGGCCGCCGCGGTTGATGAACACCGAGGGGTCGTGGCTGTTCACCGGCATGATGGGGCCATAGCCCAGCAGACCGCCGAAGTCCAGCACCTCACCGGCCTTGCGGCCGATGGCGGGGATCACACGCACGGCGGTGGTCTTGCTGTTCACCATGCCAATGGCGGCTTCGTCCGCGATCAAGGCGCTGATGACGGCAGGGGTGGTGTCGCCGGGGATGATGACCATGTCGATGCCCACAGAGCAGACGGCGGTCATGGCCTCCAGCTTTTCAATGGTCAGGCAGCCGATCTCGGCAGCGTGGATCATACCGGCATCCTCGCTGACCGGGATAAAGGCACCGGACAGGCCGCCAACGTGGTTGGAGGCCATCACGCCACCCTTCTTCACGGCATCGTTCAGCAGGGCAAGGCAGGCGGTGGTGCCGCAGCAGCCGCAGGTTTCCAGACCCATCTCTTCCAGAATATTGGCCACGCTGTCGCCGATGGCCGGGGTAGGAGCCAGAGAAAGGTCGATGATGCCGGCGGGCACGCCCAGTGCCTTGGAGGCAAGGTTTGCCACCAGCTGACCCACGCGGGTGATCTTGAAGGCGGTGCGCTTTACCAGCTCTGCCACCTCATCGATGGGGGCGTCCTTGGGCAGACGTGCCAGCGCGGCGCGCACAGCGCCCGGGCCGGAAACACCCACATGGATCTCGCAGTCCGGCTCGCCGGGGCCGTGGAAAGCACCGGCCATGAAGGGGTTATCCTCCGGGGCGTTGCAGAACACCACCAGCTTGGCAGCGCCGATGCACTGACGGTCGGCGGTCAGCTCGCTGGCCTTCTTCACGGCCTCACCCATCAGCTTGATGGCGTCCATGTTCAGACCGGCCTTGGTGGCGCCGATGTTCACCGAGCTGCACACGATGTCGGTCTCGGCCAGTGCGCGGGGGATGGACTCGATCAGGCGGCGGTCACCGGCAGAAAAGCCCTTGTGCACCAGTGCGCTGTAGCCGCCCACAAAGTTGACGCCCACCTTTTTGCCGGCGGCGTCCAGCGTCTTTGCAAAGTCCACGGGGTCTGCCTCCGGGCAGGCGCCCAGCAGCATGGCGATGGGGGTAACGCTGATGCGCTTGTTGATGATGGGAATACCGTACTCGGCGCTGATGCGCTCCACGGTGGAGACAAGGTTCGCGGCTTTGGTGGTGATCTTGTTATAGATGTTCTCGCAGGCCTTCTTGGGGTCCGGGTCGATGCAGTCCAGCAGGCTGATGCCCATGGTCACGGTGCGCACGTCCAGATTATCCTGCGTGAACATCTCGATGGTTTCCAGGATATCCCCGGTGTTAAACATACTCATAGCGGTTGCGGGCTCCTTTCCGGCTCAGATGGTGTGCATGGCGTCAAAAACTTCCTGACGGGTCACGTTGATCTGCATCCCCATCTCGGCGGCAAGTGCATCGGTGCGCTTGTGCAGCTGGTCGTGGTCAACATTGCAGTTGCTCAGGTCCACCAGCATGATCATGGCAAACATCCCCTGCAGGATGCTCTGGGTCACATCCTCAATGTTGATGTTCAGTTCGGTGCACAGACCGGCCACCTTTGCGACAACGCCCACGGTATCGTGTCCAATGACGGTAATGAAAGCTTTCATGGTTTCCACCCTCGTTTTCCTTATAGTGATTGGTGCCGCCAAAGACCCGGCACACGCTTACCCTTCCAGTATAGCAGATTTAGCAAAATTTGAACACACTTTTTGTAAAAAAGAGCAGAATACGGGGGCAAAAGACATTCTATATAAAAATCAAGTGCAATCTGCCGGGGCTTGTGCTATACTTATACATAATTTCCCGCGGATTTCCGTGTAGAGGGTTGATAAGGAGTATATGACAATGGAACAGCTTTTGAAGATTCTGGAAAACAACGCCCGGCTGCCCGTGGAGGACATTGCCACCATGCTGAACAAATCCCCCGCCGAGGTGGCGGCGATGATGGATCTTGCCCGGGCGCAGGGCATCATCAAGGGCTACAAGACCCTTGTGGACTGGGAAAAGGCCAAGGTGAACCGCGTGGAGGCGGTCATCGAGCTGAACGTCAGCCCCAAAAAGAGCCGCGGCTTTGACGAGATCGCCGCCACCATCGCCGCCTTTGACGAGGTGGAGAGCGTGCTGTTGATGAGCGGCGGGTACGACCTGCAGCTGGTGATCAAGGGACAGACCTTCCAGGAGATCGCCCTGTTTGTGGCAAAGCGGCTTTCGCCGCTGGACGATGTGCTGTCCACCGCCACCCATTTTGTGCTGCGCACCTACAAAAAAGAAGGGCGGCTGTATCAGGATGAAGAAATTGATGAAAGAGAGTGCACGGTGCTGTGATGGATTATGATAAACTGATCGCGCCTGCCGCCAAGGCCATGCGCCCCTCCGGCATCCGCAAATTTTTCGATCTGGCCGCCGAAATGCCCGAGTGCATCAGCCTTGGCGTAGGCGAGCCGGACTTCAAGACCCCGTGGGCTGTGCGCGAAGCCGGCATTGAAAGCCTTGAGCACGGCCGCACCCGCTATACCTCCAACGCCGGCTTAAAGGAGCTGCGTGCCGAGATCAGCCGGTATCTGGAGCGGCGCATGAACCTGCGCTACGACCCCATGCGGCAGATCCTTGTGACCGTGGGCGGCAGCGAGGCCATTGATATGTGCATCCGCACGCTGGTCAAGCCCGGGGACGAGGTGATCATCCCGGAGCCCTGCTTTGTGTGCTACGAGCCCATCACCACCCTGTCCGGCGGCGTGCCGGTGCACGTTGCCTGCCGTCAGGAGGACGAGTTCCGTCTGCGTGCCGAGGCGCTGAAGGCAGCCATTACCCCCAAGACCAAGCTGGTCATCATGCCTTTCCCCAACAACCCCACCGGTGCAGTGATGGAGCGGGAGGATCTGGAAGCAGTGGCTGAGGTGCTGCGCGGCACCGATATCATGGTGCTGTCTGATGAAATTTACGCAGAGCTGAACTACGGTCTGCGGCCGCACGTTTCCATTGCCACCCTGCCCGGTATGGCAGAGCGCACCATCGTGGTGAACGGCTTTTCCAAAAGCTATGCCATGACCGGCTGGCGGCTGGGCTACGCCTGCGGCCCGGAGGCGGTCATTAAGATCATGACCAAGATCCACCAGAGCGCCATCATGAGCGCCCCCACCACCAGCCAGTACGCCGCCATCACCGCCTTGAAGGAGTGCGATGGCGAAATCGACCGGATGCGGGACGAATACAATATGCGCCGCCGCTTGGTGGTGCGCAGCTTCAACGATATGGGTCTGACCTGCTTTGAGCCCCGGGGCGCGTTCTACGCCTTCCCCTGCATCAAGAGCACCGGCATGAGCAGTCAGGAGTTCTGCACAAAGCTTTTGGAGCAAAAGCACGTTGCCATCATCCCCGGCGATGCCTTTGGCGCTTCCGGCGAGGGGTACTGCCGCGTTTCCTACGCTTACAGCGTGGAACACCTGACCGAGGCGCTGAAGCGCATCCGAGAGTTTTTGGTGGAAAACAACATCTACCACGGCAACTGAGGAGGAACACAGATGGAACGGCGAGAGCGGAAAAACGCAGTGACCGTGCTGGCCCCGGCCAAGCTCAATCTGGCACTGGATGTGGTAGGGCTGCTGCCTAACGGATATCATGCGCTGGACATGACCATGCAGACCATCACCCTGTACGAGCGGGTGATGCTGCGCCGCAGCGCCGGGCTCAGTCTGCGTCTGCCGGGCAGCCTTGTGCAGCCCAACGATAAAAATACTGCCATCAAGGCAGCGCTGGCGTTCTTCCACTACACCGGCCTGCTGGCGGGGGTGGATATCACCATCTACAAAAATACCCCGGTGCGGGCGGGCATGGCGGGCGGCAGCGCAGACGCCGCCGCCGTGCTGGTGGGTTTAAATGCCCTGTACGGCGCAAAGCTTTCCATGAGCGAATTGTGCGCGCTGGGCGCAGGCATCGGTGCGGATGTGCCCTTTGCCCTGATGGGCGGCACCTGCCGGGTGCAGGGCGTGGGCGACCTGCTCAAGGCGCTGCCCCCTGTGCCGGACTGCTGGTTCACGGTGGTGATGCCGGACTACGGCGTATCCACCCCGGAGGCCTTTGCCGCCTATGATACCGTGGGCAGCCGCACCCACCCGGACTGTGAGGCGCAGGAAAAGGCCATCCGCGCCGGAGACCTGGATGCCGTATGTGCTGCCGCCGGGAATGCGCTGGAAGAGTGCAGCGGCGCAAAAGACAACGAAAGGATCAAGTCCCTTCTTCGCGCGCACGGCGCTGTCACCGCCCTGATGACCGGCAGCGGCGCGGCGGTGTTCGGCGTGTTCCGGGACGAAGCTGCCGCCAGAACCGCCGCAGCGGCAGCAAAGCGGCAGTGGCCGCAGGTCTACGTTGCCAAGCCCGACCGCGGCGGTGCACGGGTGATCCGATAAAAAAGTATAAACCTCCTTCCCGCAGGGCATACTGGCCCCAAAGGAAGGAGGTCTTTTTTGTGCAGACCTTTTACAAAATCTGCCTGCTGCTGCTCATTGTGGGCGGTGTGAACTGGGGGCTCGTGGGGCTTTTTCAGTTCGACCTTGTGGGCTGGCTGCTGGGCGGCAGCACCTCGGTGTGGTCCCGCATCGTGTTTGCGCTGGTGGGCTTGGCTGCCCTTGGCTGCATTCCGGAACTGTTCAGCGAAGAACCGGAGGAAGAATAACAAAACGGCTGCTGCACTTTGCGTGCAGCAGCCGTTTTCAGGTTATAGTTTTTCCAGCGAAAATATAAAATATTTTCTGTGTGGTTTACTGGTCGTTATCCACATCGTCCCAGCCAATGAGGTCGGGCAGGGTCAGTGTTTCGTCCGAGCAGTGGTGGCTTGCGCGGCGCTGGTCGGCGGCCTTGGTGTGCACCACCTCGCGTGCAAGCTCCCGGATGGCAATGCAGTCCTCCGGCAGGTCGGTCTGGCTGCGGCCGGAGTGGGTGAACAGGATCTTGCCCTCGTGGCCTACGATCAGGGTCATGGGCAAAATCTGCGGGGCATTGCGGTCGTAGTGATAACCGGCATCCCGGGCACTTTTGTAGATGCGCTGGGCAGAAAAGCTCCAGCTCAAAAGCCCGCGTGCCTGCTCCACCCCCAGATAGCTGTACAGCACCCCCGGCGCATCGCAGATGATGGGAAAGGGAAACTCCTTCCCCTGTGTAGCCTCGGCCACCGCGCGGGGCGCTGAGCGCACCACGCAGGCCAGCCGCACACCCCGCAGCCGCGGCAGGGTCTTTAAGTAGCGGGTCAGGTATTCCCGGGTGACCGGGTGGTCGAACCCGGGCAGAAAGATCATGCACAGGGGCTCGGTGCCCGCACACAGGGCGTAAAAATCGTTGCCCGGGGTGGTGGGGGTGTCGAAGGTGAACCGGGGAATGGAAGTACCAACCAGATGCTCAGAACTCATGCCGCAATTGCACATCCTTTCAAATGGTGATAAAAAAATCCACAGCCGTGCCCTGTGTTTGCAGGGGCACAAGCGGTGGATTGGATTACTATAAAGATCCCGCCCGGTCGTCTGCGGTCAATCAAACCTACCCTTACGGACAGGTGGGTGCCCTGTCTCCGGAATCACGCTTCCTCATCGAACCTCCATGGTCGACCCATGGCGGGGAGGTCTGCAATCCACCGGAGAACTCCGGGCTCCCGTTGAATGATTAGTAGGATCATACAAACCGCAACAAATCGAGCCGGGCAGGAAGTCTTGCACGGGTCAATCCGTCAAAGGACTTACTCGATATCGTAGTCCTCGCTCAGACGCTGCTCGAACAGCTTGCTGACTTCCATCAGCACCTCGTCGTCCTCTACAACGTCCAGATATTCGCCTTCATCGTCCTCCCCGACACTCAGGATTACCAGCTGGGCGTCCTCGTTCAGGTCCTCTTCGTTCTCGGCGTATTCCACAACAGCCAGATAATGCACGCCCTTGTGGTCCAGCGCATCGATCACCTCAAAGGTGACCTCGTTGCCGTCCTCGTCCTCAAGGGTCATCAGGTCGGGCTGATATTCTTCCTCAGTATTGGGGTTCTTGATCTCGTCAGACATAATACGCTCCTGTATTGCTTTATCACAAAAAGCAGTTGATGCAGCGGGCTGCGTCCCGCTTGGTCTGCTTATAGTGTAGCGTGTTTTGCGCAGTTCGTCAAGATGCTTTTTCGCACAGAAATCATTGGATAAATTTTCACGCAATTTCCTCTCGCACTGCCGCGCAGAATATGGTATACTACTGGTTAAAGCTTTTGCGCTGCGCTGTGCGGCGTTGTAGTACAGTATATGGAACAGGGAGCGGGAGTATGTTGAAAAAATTCGGGGCAGTCTGTCTTGCGGCGGTGCTGCTGCTTACGGGCTGCAGTCTGCGGCCGCAGGAAAACGGCAGCAAGGTCCAGAGCATCAGCCGCCCGGCGGTGGAATCCGCCGAGCTGCAGTTCACCCACCCGGCAGCAGGGGACACGGTTGCGGTGTTCGATACCTCTGCGGGTGTTTTCCGTGCGGTGCTCTTCCCGGAAAAGGCCCCGCAGGCCTGCGATAACTTTATCGGCCTTGTACAGCAGGGCTATTATAACGGCCTTACCGTGAGCCGGGTGGAGAACCAGTTCGTGGTGGAAGCCGGGCAGGGCGCAGACGGTAAGGGCTCTACCATCTGGAAGGGCAGCCGCTACCCGGTGGAAGCATCGGACAGCCTGCACCATTACGCCGGGGCGCTGTGCATGGGCGTGGACGCCTCCGGCGCGTGCGCCAGCGTGTTCTATGTGGTGGAATCGCTGCCGGGAGACCAGTCGGTAACGCAGGAACTGACAGACCAGATGAACGCCGCCGGTTACCGCGCCGAGGTGGTATCCGCTTACCAGACGGCGGGCGGTGCGCCCTATCTGGACTACACCGACACCGTATTCGGGCAGGTGTACGAGGGCATGGACATCGTGGACACCATCGCCCAGACCGCCGTGGACGAAAACCAGAAGCCTACCACCGATATCACCATCAACAGCGTGAGCATCGAGACCTATCAGGGGTAAATAGTATAGCAAAAAAAAGATGCCTGTGCGTGAGCACAGGCATCTTTTTTTATATCTCCCCGGGGTGTTCCTTGCGCCATGCAAGGTAGTCCTCTAAAATCACCGTGGCACTGACCGAATCCAAGATCTCCTTGCGGCGGCTGCCGTAGGTGCCGCTTTCGTCCAGAAGATCGGCGGCGGCGCAGGTGGTCTGACGCTCGTCCCACATCCGCACCGGCAGGCCGCTCCAAAGCTCCACAGTTTTTGCCAGCTTGCGGCTCTTGGCGGCGCGTTCGCCCTCGGTACCGTCCATATTCAGCGGCAGACCAATCAGGATCATCTCGGCTTCGATCTCCTTGGCTACCTCGCAGACCCGGGCGGCAACCTTGTTGCGCGCCTTTAAGGTGATCTGGGGCGTAATGGCGGTGGTAAGAAATTCGGTGCGGTCGCAGGTGGCAAGGCCGGTGCGGCTGTCCCCGTAGTCAACGGCTAAAATCTTCATACAAAGTCCCTTTCCGGTGTGCAGAGTGTTTTTTTCAGTGTACCACAGCGGCGGCGGGATTGCAAAGAAAAGCGGTGGTTTTATCTCCGCTTTCGTGTTACAATAAAGGCAAAAATCAATGAGCGGGAGGAGACCGAAATGCTGAAACTGGTTCTGGGCACTTCCGGCAGCGGCAAGACCACCCTGCTGTATGCCCGCATCCGCGCCCGTGCCGAGGCGGGGAAACGCAGCATCCTGCTGGTGCCGGAGCAGTTTACCTCCAGCACCGAAGCACGCATCTACCGGGAGCTGGGGGATGCCCTTTCCGGCATGGTGGAAAGCTATTCCTTCACCAGTCTGGCCGAGCATATCCTTGCGATAGAGGGCGGCGCGGCGGTGCAGACCCTGACCGATGCCGGGCGGGCGGTGCTGGTGCGCCGTGCGCTGGAGGAATTGCAGGATAACGTGCACTACTACTACCGCCACCGGCGCCGTGCAGCTTTTTGCCAGATGGCGGCAGAGACCATCGACGAGCTGAAAAGCGCCGGGCTTTCCGGGCAGCAGTTGCAGGAGCTTGCCCGGGACTGCGGCACCGAGAGCGCAAAGCTGGGCGAGTTGGCGCTCATCTTTCAGGGCTACGAGAGCCTGCTGGCGGGCACCGGCATGGATCCTGCCGACCGTCTGGAGTTGGCTGCCGACCGGCTGGAAGCTGCGCTTGCCCGGGACGAGCTGCCGGACTTTCTGCGCGAGCGCGAGGTGTTCATTGATGAGTTCGACACCTTCAACGCGCCCAAAAAGCGGCTGATGGGTGCCATGCTGGCTGCGCTGCCCGCTGTAACGGTGGCGCTGTGCGAGGACGGCGCACCCATGCAGCCCGGGGACCTGGAACTGTTCTCCGGTGCAAAACAGGTGGCGGCGCAGCTGCGCCAGCTGGCGCGCAAAAACGGCGCACAGGTGGCCGCACCGGAGCTGCTGCGGCGGGATCTGCGCCATAAGGATGCCCCGGGGCTTGCCGCCTTGACCGAGCTGCTGGAGACAGGCAGCTGCACCCCGCCGGAAAGCGCCCCGGAGCTGCGGCTGTTTGCCGCCGCCAGCCGGGAGGAGGAGGCCCGCTGCGCCGCAGCCGCCATCCGCCGCCTGATGCGGCAGGGGGTGCGCTGCGGGAAAATTGCGGTGGTCTGCCGCGATATCAGCCTGTACCGGGCTGCGGTGCGGTACGAGTTCCGCATGGCAGAGATCCCTCTGTACTGCGACGAGCCCACCACCCCGGAGTTCAGCGCCCCCGCCACGGCGGTGCGGGCACTGCTGGCATTACTGCGGGGTGCGGACATGACCGAGCAGCTGACCGTGCTGGCCAAGACCGGCCTGTGCGCCCTGACCGAACCGGAGGTCTGCGCGCTGGAAAACTACGCCTACACATGGTCGCCTAATGCAGCGGCGTGGCGGGCAGAATTTACCAAAAGCCCCCGGGGCTTTGGCGATGCTGAGCTGACCGAGGAGGATACCCAGAACCTTACCCGCGCCGAGAATGCCCGCAAAAAGCTGGTGACGGCGGTGGATACCCTGCGCGGCAAGGTGCGCAGCGCCAACGCGGAACAGATCAGCCGGGCGCTGTATTTCTGCCTGAAGGAGCTGGGCGCAGAAGGGCAGCAGGCCGCACAGGTGGAGGATATCCGCACCGCTCGGGGCATCCCGGCGGCAGAGGAAGCCGCCCGCGAGTGGAATGTGGTGATGCAGCTGCTGGACGAGATGGCGCGGCTGCTGGGCAGTCAGGGCATCACCGTGCCGGAGTACGAGGATCTTTTCAGCCTGCTGCTGCGCTCCTCTGACCTGGGGCACATCCCGCAGACCTTGGACGCGGTGGTGCTGGCAAGCGCCGGTAAAATGCGTCTGGATGCGCCGGACTATGTGTTCGTGCTGGGGCTGGCAGAGGGCGAATTTCCCTGTACCCCCGCAGAAAGCGGCCTGCTGACCCACGCCGACCGCGATTTGCTGATGGCAAAACAGATCGATCTGCCGGACTGTTTTGAGAACCGTGTGGTGCGGGAACAGGTCTGTTTTTACAAGGCCCTTACTGCCCCGGCAAAGGGGCTGTGGATGAGCTGGCCGAAGGGGCAGGGGCAGACCCTGTGCGCTGCGCTGGAACCCATCGTGGAGACATTGCAACCTGCTGCGCCGCAGCTGGAACTCATTGACCTTGCCGCCACCCCCGCAGACGGCTTAGACGTGCTGGGCGGCGGCTGGCCGCTGACCGAACTGGAACGCGCCAGCCTGACCGAGGCGCTGCGCGCCCCCGGCGAGGGGGTGCAGGCACCCCGGGGGCTGGCACTGTTACAGCGCATGGAGCAGGACCCGCCCCGGCAGGTGCAGGATCTGCCCACGCTGGAAGCGCTGCTGGGCAGGCGGCTGCACATCTCGCCCAGCCAGCTGGAAAAATACTATACCTGCCGCTACGGTTACTTTTTGCAGTATGTGCTGGGGCTCAAACCCCGCCGCCGTGCGGAGCTTTCGGCAGACCAGAGCGGTACCCTGATGCACTGGGTGCTGCAAATGGCGCTGGACCCCCACCCCGGGGCAGACAACCCATGCGCCGGGCTGCGCCCCTTTTTGGAGCTGGATGATGCCGCCATGGCCGACCTTGCCGCCGCACTGGTGGACGAGTACGCGCGGCGCTATCTGCCGGAGGATACCGCACGCTTTGCCTACCTGCTCTCCCGGCTGAAAAAGAGCATGACCAGCCTGCTGTGCTATCTGCGGGACGAGCAGAACCAGTCCCAATTCAAGCCTGTGGCCTGCGAGCTGAAAATAGGCCGGGGCGAGGATGCCGTGCCCGGGCAGGTGTACCGCCTGTCGGACGGGCGCACGGTGCAGCTGGTGGGTACGGTGGACCGCGCAGACGAGTGGATCGAGGACGACGGCACCCGCTGGGTGCGGGTGGTGGACTACAAGACCGGCAGCAAAAAGCTGGACTTGAAGGAAGTCTACTGCGGGCTGGACTGTCAGATGCTGCTGTATCTGTTCAGCCTGACCCGGGATGCCGGCGGGCGCTTTACCGGCGCACAGCCGGCGGGCGTGTTGTATCTGCTGGCCGACCCCGCCCCCCAGACCCTGCCCCGTGGACAGGCCGCCCGGGCGGTGGAGTACCAGCTGGACGGCCTTGTGCGGGACGAGCAGAAGATCTTTGATGCGATGGACGCAGACGAAACGGGCAAGTATCTGCCCTTTGGCTATCGCAACGGCGCACCCAGCCCCTACCAGAAGGACAAGCGGGCGGACAGCGCCAAGCTCAGCCGCATTCAATTGCATCTGGACGACCTTGTTACCCAGATGGGCGAGCAGCTCTACGGCGGGCAGATCGACGCCGAGCCGCTGGTGGTGAGCAGCAGCAAAAGCCCCTGTACTTGGTGCGATTACAGCTTTATCTGTTGCCATGAGACCGGGGTGCACGAGCGTGCGCTGGAAGCCCCTGCAAAGCCCTTTGAACCCGAGGAAGAACCCGAAGAAGAGGAGGAACAGCCGTGAGCGGACCCAAATGGACCCCGGCGCAGCAGGCCGCCATTGCCGACCGGGGTGGTGCGCTGCTGGTAAGCGCAGCCGCAGGCAGCGGCAAGACCGCCGTGCTGACCGAGCGGGCGGTGCAGCTGATCACCGACCCGGAGCACCCGGTCAACGCCGACCGGCTGCTCATCGTCACCTTTACCAACGCGGCGGCGGCAGAGCTGCGCGCCCGCATCGGGCAGGCGCTGCTGCACCGCAGCCAGCTGCAGCCCGGCAACGCCATGCTGCGCCGCCAGCGGATGCTGCTGCAGCGTGCGCCTATCTGCACCATTGATGCTTTTTGTCTGAACCTGCTGCACAAGCACTTTCAGGCGCTGGATATCCCGCCGGATTTTGCCCCGGCAGACCCCGGCACCGTGCAGCTGCTGCGGGGGGCGGCACTGGCTGAAACGCTGGAAAACGCCTACCGCGACCCGGATTTCTGCGCCTTTGCAGACCTGTACGGCAAGGGACGCACGGATAAACCGGCGGGCGATGCCATTTTGCAGATCTACGACTTTTTGCGGGCACTGCCGGACTACGACCGCAAGCTGGATGAATTTCTTGCGCCATACGAGCAGGAAAACGGCTTTGCTTCCACCTGCTGGCACGACCTGCTGCTGGCCGAAGCTGCCCGCTGCGCCAAGGCTGCGCGGGAACTGCTGACGGCAGCGCTGGCCGACTGCCATGCGGATTTTGATCAGGAGCAGGCAGCTGCCGGGGAAAAAAAGACCCCATCCGCCCGGGCAAAGGCACAGCTTGCGGTGGCAGAAAAATACGAAGAGGCCGGTACAAGGCTGGAAAAAGCCGCCGCCCTCTTTGCGCAGGCGGAGCAGCTGGCCGCTGCCGGACAGTGGGACCCGCTGTATGACCTGCTTACCCCCTATGTGCTGGGTATGGAGGAAGCCCCCGGCCTGAAGGGCATGAAAAAGCGTCTGGGCGGCGACCACAAGGCGGAGATCAAGACCCGCTCGGACGAAGCTGCCGCTTTGTTTGAGCAGATGACCCAGCTCATCTGCTGCTCCGAGGCCGAGGCCGAGACCGACCGGCAGATCACCCTGCCCCGGCTGCGGGCGCTGTTTGCTGCTGTGCGGGACTTCGATGCCCGGTTCACGGCCAGAAAACGGGAGCGCAAGCTGCTGGAATTCAGCGATTTTGAGCACCTTGCCCTGCGGCTGCTGCGCACCCCGGAGGGCACGCCTACCCCCTTGTGCGAGAACATCCGGCAGGACTACGCCGCCGTGATGGTGGACGAATATCAGGATACGAACGCCCTGCAGGACGCCCTTTACCGCTGCCTTGCCGCCCCGGCGGGGGATAACCTCTTCCTAGTGGGCGATTTAAAGCAGAGCATCTACCGCTTCCGGCAGGCAGAGCCGGGCATCTTCCGGCAAAAGCTGGACAGCTGGCCGCTGCTGCCGGGCGCAAAAGCCCGTCCCCGCCCGCCGGAGGGCACCCCGGGCATGGACGCTCTGCTGGCGCTGGATGCAAACTTCCGCTCCGCACCGCAGGTGGTGGCGGGCATCAACTATCTCTTTGAGCAGCTCATGACCCCGGAGCTGGGCGATACCGCCTATGGAGATGGGCAGCGTCTGGTCTGCGGCGCGCCCGGGGAATATCAGGGCAGCGTGGAAGTGCAGTTTTTGCCGGACGACGAGACCGAGACTGATGCAGGCTGGATCGCGGAGCGCATCGCGCAGCTGGTTTCTGCCGGAGAGCCGGTGCGGGAGGGCAGTACCACCCGCCCGGTGCGGTACGAGGACTGCTGTGTACTGCTGGCAGCGCGCACCGAGTTCCCGGCGTATGTGGAGGCACTGACCGCCCGGGGCATCCCGGTATATGCCGACGCCCGGGAGAACCTGATGCTTGCGCCCCACATCCGCCCCCTCATCGCCCTGCTCAAGGTCATCGATGACCCCTCGCAGGACATCTATCTGGCCGCCGCCATGCTGGGCCCCATGTTCGGCTTTACGGAGGATGATCTTGTGCGGCTGCGCGCCCGCAGCCGTCAGGTACAGGCCGAGCCGGACAAAAAGCCCGCCCGCATCAGCCTGTACGGCGCACTGCTGCTGGCGCTGGAGGACCCGGCCGACGACCCCTTTACCGAGAAGGTGAAGGACTTCTACGCTCATCTCACCGCCCTGCGGCAGATGGCGCGCAGTGCCCCGGCAGAGCAGCTGCTGGAAGAAATTTTTGCCTCCACCGGTTATCTGGCGGCGCTGGGCGTGCTGGAAAACGGTGCCCGCCGCCGGGAGGATGCCCGCCGGTTTGCCTCCTTCTGCGCCGCCTCCGGTACAGGCGGCATCTCGGCGCTGGTGCGCGCCATCGATGCCGCCGCGCAGGCCGGCAGTACCGGACAGGACACCGTACCCAGCGGGGTGCACCCCGGGTGCGTGTCCATCATGACCATCCACCGCTCCAAGGGCTTGCAGTTCCCGGTGGTGTTCGTGGGGGATACAGCCCGCAAGTTCAACGCCTCGGATATCCGTCAGCCGGTGCTGGTGCACCGCACTTTCGGCGCGGGGCTGCGGCTGCGGCCGGAAAACGGCGAGGGCGCCTACAAGACCGCCGCCTACACCGCACTGGCTAATGTCCACGCCAGGGAACTGCGCAGCGAGCAGATGCGCCTTCTGTATGTGGCGCTCACCCGTGCACAGGATAAGCTCATCCTCACCGTGCCCCTGAGCAGCGGCAAGAGCGCCAAGCCCTTTGCCAAGGCGGCGGCTTTTCTGGCTGCCGGGGCGGGGGCCACACTGCACCAGCAGGCCAACAGCTTTGCCGACTGGCTGCGGGCGGCGCTGCTGGTGCACCCGGACGGCGGGGTGCTGCGGCAGCTTTCCTGCAATCGGGAACTGCTGTTTGTGCAGACCGAGAGTACGATGGCAATCAAAGTGTGTGACGATGCCGTGCAGCTGTCCGAAGAAATAGATACAGATACGCCGGACGAAGCGCCGGAAACGGACTCGGCCTTGGTTGAAACGCTGCGGCAGAACTTTGCGTGGCAGTACCCGGCGGCAGCGCTTGCGCAGGTGCCCGCCAAGGTCAGCGTGACCAGCATCGTGCACAAGGCCGAACAGACCACGCTGGAGCGCCCGGGCTTCCTTTCCAAGGACGGCCTGACCGCCGCCGAGATGGGCACCGCGCTGCACGCCTTTTTGGAGCACGCAGACTTTGCCCGGCTGGCTGAGGCCAAGGCTGCGGGCACGCTGGACGCGGCCATCCCGGCAGAGCGGGACCGTCAGGTGGCGGTGCAGCTGACCGCCCCGGAGATCGCGGAAAAGCTGGATGCGGTGTGTATTCGGCGTTTTGTGGAAAGCGAGGCCTTTGCAAAAATCTGCGCCGCCGAGCAGGTGCTGCGGGAGCTGCCCTTTATCACCGCGCTGCCCGCCGGTGCTGTGCTGGCGGCGCAGGGGCACGAGGAACTGCCCGCTGCCGCAGATGCGCAGGTGCTGGTGCAGGGCATCGCCGACCTTGTGCTGGTGTACACCGACCATCTGGAGCTGCTGGACTACAAGACCGACCACCGCAAGGCGGAAAGTGACTTCCTACGCGCCTACCGCGCCCAGCTGAACCTTTACGCCATTGCCATCGAAAAGCGCTTTGCACCGAAAAAGGTGACCTATAAGGGCATCTACTCCTTTGCACTGGGCAAACTGATCGAAGCGTAAAAGGGAAAAGTCATATTTTTTCCAAAGAACGCATAAAAAGTGCTTGACAGGGCAGATAAAGCGTGGTAGAATAGCCGGGTAAAGAAAGCAGCTACGGCCTGTGCCGCGCTCGCCTTGCGGGAGGATGTCCCCGGGCTATACCCGAAACAGCAGCTTATTCCTTTGTGAATGCTGCGGCTTTGTGTGAAATTTCGCGCGGCTGTCCAGAATATGGGCGGCCGCGTTTTCTATGCCAAATATTGCAACACTATGGATTTTGTTTGGAGGTGCATTCATTATCGCTACCGCTGGAAAGTCGAAGGAACTGGAGATCAACGGCCAGATCCGTGATCGTGAGGTTCGCCTGATCGGTGCTGACGGCGAGCAGAAGGGCGTTGTGTCCATTCAGGTGGCCATGCGCGCTGCAGAAGAAGCCGGGCTCGATCTGGTAAAGATCGCACCGCAGGCTGTGCCGCCTGTGTGCAAGGTGCTGGACTACGGCAAATACCGTTTTGAACAGCAGAAGAAGGAGAAGGAAGCCAAGAAGAACCAGAAGGTGGTCGAGGTTAAGGAGACCCGCCTTTCGCTCAATATTGACACCAACGACTTCAACACCAAGCTCAACCAGACTGCCAAGTTCCTGGCAGCCGGACACAAGGTAAAGGTTTCGATCCGTTTCCGCGGCCGCGAAATGGCGCACAGTGCTCTGGGCGCAGACGTGCTGAAGCGGTTTGCCGAGGCTCTGCCTCAGGCATCCACCGATAAGCCGCCCGTGCTCGAGGGCCGCACGATGTCCATTCTGCTGATCCCGAAACCCAATAAGGACTAATTTTAGGAGGAAACTAAAATGGCTAAGATGAAACTGAAGACGCACTCCGGCGCTAAGAAGCGCTTTAAGCTGACCAAGAACGGCAAGATCAAGCGCGGTCATGCATTCCGCAGCCACATCCTGACCAAGAAGACCACCAAGCTGACCCGTGGTTACCGTCAGCCCAGCTACGTTGATAAGACCAACGCAGCTACCATCAAGAGCATGCTGCCCTACGCCTAAGAGCGAGCCGCAGGTACACAAAACTTTCTACGAGATACTAAAGGAGATATAAAAAATGGCACGTATCAAAGGCGCAACCATGACCCACAAACGTCGTAAGAAGATGCTGAAGCTGGCCAAGGGCTTCTACGGCTGCAAGAGCAAGCACTTTAAGATGGCCAAGCAGCAGGTCATGAAGAGCGGCAACTACGCTCTGGCTGGCCGCCGCATGAAGAAGCGTCAGTTCCGCAACCTGTGGATCTGCCGTATCAACAACGCAGTTCGTCCTCTGGGCATGAACTACTCCACCTTCATGGCTGGCCTGAAGAAGGCAGGCATCGAGCTGAACCGCAAGATGCTGTCCGAGATGGCTATCAACGATCCCAAGAGCTTTGCCGCTCTGGTCGAGACCGTGAAGAACGCCTGATAAAGACCTTGCATCGTGACGCCCGCGCGTATACGCGGGCGTCCGTTTTGTATCCGGGCATTTTTTGCGGCCAGGGAAACAAGGCAACGGGGCAGCGCCCTGCCGCAGAAATCTGCGGCAGACGCTGCCCTTTTTCTATTGTATCCAAAGCATACACACCTGTTCGGGAGGAACGCATGGACGAAAAGATCACCAGCCGGGAAAACGCAAAAATAAAATACGCCTGCCGCCTTGCTTCCGGTGCAGCATTCCGCCGCACCGAGGGGCGTTTTCTGGCCGAAGGGCGCAAACTGTGCCCGGAGCTTGCCCGGGGCGCAGAGCTGGAGACCCTGTTTTATACCGAAAATGCGCTGGAAAAGTGCCCGGAGCTTGCCGCTTTGCCGGGCGAGCACTATCTGGTAGAGGATCATGTGGCGGACAAGCTGGCTGACGTGGGCACCCATCAGGGGGTGTTCGGGGTGTTCCGCACCCCGGTGCACACTCTGGAGGAGGTGCGCCCCGGCGGGCGGTATCTGGCACTGGAGCGGGTGCAGGACCCCGGCAACGTGGGCACTTTGCTGCGCAGTGCGGCCGCCTTTGGCTTTGACGGTGTCATCCTCAGCGAAGGCTGCGCCAGTGTCTACGCCCCCAAGACCCTGCGCGCCTCCATGGGCGCGGCGGTGCGCATCCCGGTCATCGAGACCGGTGCCATGCCGCAGGCCATCGCCCTGCTGCGGGAAAAAGGTATCACTTGCCTTGCGGCGGCGCTGTACCAGTCCCAGCCGCTCAGCGCGGCAAAGGCCGGGTATCCCGGCGGCGTCTGCGTGGTCATCGGCAGCGAGGGTCAGGGTCTGACCGATGAGACCATCGCCGCCTGCAACAGCACGGTGCGCATTCCCATGACCGACCGGGTGGAAAGCCTGAACGCCGGCATTGCGGGCAGCATCCTGCTGTGGCATTTCCGGGAGGAGAGCCTGTGACCGGGCAGACCAGCCTGTTCCCGCCGGAGCCTGCACCTGACCCGCTGCTGTGCTGGCTGTGGCTGTCGCAGGTGCTGGGACCCGCCAGCCTCCACGCCGGAAAGGTGCTGGACGCCTTTGGCGGCGCACAGGAGGCGTGGGAAGCGCGGGAGACCGAGGAGTTCCGGCAGGCGGCAGGGGATACGGCCTTTAAGCGTGCAGTACAGCTGGATGCAGAAGGCTTCCACACGCTGGTGATGCAGTGCGATGCCCTGCGGGTGCGCATTCTGCCTTTTGACGACCCGGACTACCCGCTGGCCTTTTCCCGCATTCCGGATATGCCGCTGGTGCTTTACTGCACCGGCAACCCCCGCTGGCTCAACGAGCCCGGGGCGGTGGGTATCGTGGGTAGCCGCAAGCCCACGGAATACGGCCTGAACGCGGCGGCGGACATCGGCGGGGAACTGGCAAAAAACGGGGCTGTCATCGTCAGCGGTCTGGCCGATGGGCTGGACAGCGCCGGACACCGGGCGGCGGTGAAGAACGACTGCCCCACCATTGCAGTGATGGGCGTACCCATCGACCGCACCTACCCGGCAGCCAATGCCGCCCTGCGCCAGCAGATCGAGCGCAAGGGCTGCGTCATCAGCGAGTACCCGCCTTACAGTGAATATATTGGCCCTACCTGCTTTTTGCAGCGCAACCGGCTCATCGCAGCGCTGTCCTCTGCCGTACTGGTGGTGGAAGCGCGGGAAAAAAGCGGCACCATGTCCACCGTTGCCCACGCCGAGCGCTACGGCAAGCCGGTGTACGCCGTGCCGGGGAGTATCTACTCCCCCAACTCCGCAGGCACGAACGGCCTGCTGCGGGACGGCCGCGCCCGGGCCGTGGCGGGTGCAGCCGACCTGCTGGCGGCGCTGGGCCTGCACACCCGGCAGGCGGCACCGGCAGCTGCAAAGCAACCTGCACCCCTGAGCGATACCGAGCGCCGGGTGCTGGCGGGCATCGGGCCAAAGCCCGTGGGCATCGAGGAACTGTGCGTGAGCACCGGCCTGCCTATGTCCGCACTGCTGGGTACCCTGATGAAGCTGGAACTGACCGGCCGGGTGTACAAGCAGCCGGGGCAGCGGTATGTGCTGCGGTAAAATTGTGGAATATTTCCGCTGGTAAAGCACACAACAGCTGTGGTACAATAATATGAGCGAATGACCGTGCATCCCTTTGGGGGCACGTTGCAGATAGAGGAGAAAAAAAGAAATGGCGAAACTGGTTATCGTGGAGTCGCCTGCAAAGGCGAAAACCATCGGCAAATATCTGGGCGATGACTACGAGGTCACCGCCAGCATGGGCCATATCCGCGATCTGCCCGCATCTCAGCTGGGCATCGATGTGGAGCATGGCTATACCCCGCAATACATCAGCATCAAGGGCAAGGAAAAGCTCATCAAGGAACTGAAGAGCAAGGCCAAACACGCCGACGGCGTGCTGCTGGCGACCGACCCGGACCGTGAGGGCGAGGCCATCAGCTGGCATCTGGCCAACATTCTGGGGCTGGACCCCCACGAGCCCAACCGCGTCACCTTTGACGAGATCACCAAAAAGGGCGTGAAGGAGGGCATGGCCCACCCCCGCGCCATCGACGAGGATCTGTTCAACGCCCAGCAGGCGCGCCGCGTGCTGGACCGTCTGGTGGGCTACAAGCTCAGTCCATTCCTGTGGCGCAAGGTGCGCCGTGGCCTGTCCGCAGGCCGTGTGCAGAGCGTGGCGGTGCGGCTGATCGACGACCGGGAAAAGGAAATCGAAAACTTTAAACCCGATGAATACTGGAACGTGGACGCCACCCTGGGTGCCGGGCACAAAAGCTTTGTGGCACGCCTTGCCACGGACGCCAACGGCAAAAAGCTGCTGCCCAAAAGCGAGGCGGAGGCCCGCGCCATCGAGAAGGGCTTGGAGGGTGCAAGCTATGTGGTGAGCGAGCTCAAGCGCGGCAAGCGCGCAAAGCAGCCCACCCCGGCCTTTATTACCAGTACCCTGCAGCAGGAGGCTTCCCGCCGGTTGGGCTTTACGGCTACCCGCACCATGCGCGCCGCCCAGACCCTGTACGAAGGCGTGGACATTGCCGGACACGGCATGATGGGTCTGATCACCTATATGCGTACCGACAGTCTGCGCATCTCGGACGAAGCCGTAGCTGCCGCCAAGGAGTATATCGCCGGTGCTTACGGCGAGGCGTATATCTGCCCCTATAAGCGCACATGGAAGACCAAGAGCGCCACGGCAGCACAGGACGCCCACGAAGCCATCCGTCCCTCTGTGCCGTCCCTGACCCCGGACGAGGTGGACAAGAGCATCAGCGGCGATACCGCAAAGCTGTACCGCATGATCTGGAGCCGCTTTATGGCCAGCCAGATGGCAGACTGCCAGCAGGATACCGTGTCGGTCACCGTCAGCGCGGCGGATTACCACTTCAAGGCCAGCGGCTACACCGTGACCTTTGACGGCTTTACCGCCCTGTACGAGGAAGCCACCGATGAAAAGGAAAAGAAGGAAACGAACCTTCCTCCGCTGGAGCAGGGACAGGTGCTCAAGCTGCGGGAGCTGAAGAGCGAGCAGAAGTTCACCCAGCCGCCCGCCCGCTACACCGAA
The DNA here is from genome assembly GCF_003324185.1 of Faecalibacterium prausnitzii. Taxonomy (GTDB): domain Bacteria; phylum Bacillota; class Clostridia; order Oscillospirales; family Ruminococcaceae; genus Faecalibacterium; species Faecalibacterium prausnitzii. Next base: position 57,923 of record NZ_PXUP01000011.1, on the reverse strand, counting down.
GCTACCCTCATCAAGGCGCTGGAAGAAAACGGCATCGGCCGCCCTTCCACCTACGCACCTATCATTACCACCATCATCGACCGCGGCTATGTGGAGCGCGACCAGAAAAAGCTCAAGCCCACCCTGCTGGGTAGGGCTGTGGATGGGCTGATGCTGGAACAGTTCCCCCACATCGTGGACGTGGATTTCTCCGCCCAGATGGAGAAGAATCTGGATAAGGTGGAAAGCGGCAAGGCCGACTGGCGCAAGACCGTGGACGACTTCTATCAGGGCTTTGAGGCCAGTCTGGAGCAGGCCGAAAAGAACATGGAGGGCAAAAAGGTCAAGGTGCCGGACGAGCCCTCCAGCGAGGTGTGCGACCTGTGCGGCCGTCCCATGGTCATCAAGGTGGGCAAGTACGGCAAGTTTTTGGCTTGCAGCGGCTTCCCGGAGTGCCGGGGCACCAAGCGCCTTGTCAAGGATACCGGCGGCATCTGCCCCAAGTGCGGCAAGGGACGTCTGTTGGAACGCAAGAGCTCCAAGGGACGCATCTACTACGGCTGCGAGCGCTACCCGGACTGCGATTTTATGACTTGGGATATGCCGGTGGCCACCAAGTGCGAAAAGTGCGGCAGCACCCTGTTCCGCAAGGGCGGCAAGCTGTACTGCGCCAAGGAAGGCTGCGGCTTTGAGATGCCGGTGCCCAAAAAGGACTGAACCGGCAGATGGAAAGCTTTCCCCCGGACGGGGGAAGCTTTTCAGAGAATACGCTACACCCTCCCTCTTTGGCAATGACTGAGAGGGTTGGATTAAAGGAAAGACTAAATGAACGAATATAAAGTAACCATTCTGGGCGCGGGTCTGGCGGGCTGCGAAGCGGCTCTCTGGCTGGCGGGCAAGGGCGTGCAGGTAGAGCTGTACGAGCAGAAGCCCGTCCACTTTTCCCCCGCCCACAAAAGCGAGGGTTTTGCGGAGCTGATCTGCTCCAACAGCCTGAAGGCTGAGCGGCTGGACTCCGCCTCCGGTCTGCTGAAGGAAGAGATGCGCCGCATGGACAGTCGGCTGCTGACTGCCGCCGAGGAGACCCGCGTGGCTGCCGGCGGTGCGCTGGCGGTGGACCGCGATGCCTTCAGTGCCGCTGTCACCCGCATGGTGGAGCAGTGTGAGAATATCACCGTCCACCGGGAGCAGGTGGAAACCATCGATGAGAGCGCTCCCATTCTGGTAGCCACCGGCCCGCTGACCGATGGCGCACTGGCCGATGAGATCGGACGCCTGACCGGGGACGAGCGGCTTCATTTTTACGATGCCGTTGCGCCCATCGTCACCGCCGAAAGTCTGGACTACGGTAAGGTGTTTGCCGCCTCCCGCTATGACCGTGGCGAGGCCGACTACCTGAACTGCCCCTTCAACAAGGCAGAATATGAGGCCTTCCACGCCGCACTTGCCAGTGCCGAGCGTGCCCCCCTGCACGACTTTGATACCGGTGCCGAGCAGAGCACAAAGCCCGACCCGGACGCTCACGGCAAAAAGGCCGATACCGTCACCGTGTACGAGGGCTGTATGCCCATTGAGATTATGGCTGCCCGGGGTGCCGACACCATGCGGTTCGGCCCGCTGCGCCCAGTGGGTCTGGTAGACCCGAACACCGGCCACCGCCCTTGGGCAAATGTGCAGCTGCGCGCAGAAAATAAGGAGCGCACCCTGTATAACATCGTGGGCTTCCAGACAAACCTCAAATGGGGCGAGCAGAAGCGGGTGTTCAGCATGATCCCCGGGCTGGAAAATGCGGAGTTTGTGCGCTACGGCGTGATGCACCGCAACACCTTTCTGGATGCGCCCCGGGTGCTCAGCACCCAGCTGTGCCTGAAAACACATCCCAACGTGTTTTTTGCGGGGCAGATCACCGGCTTTGAGGGCTATATGGAAAGCGCCGCCTGCGGTCTGCTGGCGGCTCGCAATCTCTACGCCCGCTTGGAGGGCAAACAGCTGCCCCCGCCGCCCGCCGAGACCATGTGCGGTGCGCTGGTGCAGTACCTGACCACCGAGAACAAAAACTTCCAGCCCATGGGCGCAAACATGGGCATTCTGCCGCCGCTGCCCGCCGAGACCCGTCCCCGGGACAAGCGGCTGCGTTACATGGCACAGGCCGAGCGCGCTGTTGCCAGCTTCCAGCACTGGCTGGAGGAAACTGCTCTGTAAGGCAAACCACCTGAAAGGAGAAAACAGGTATGAAGATCATTGTGGACATGATGGGCGGCGACAACGCCCCGCTGGCTGTTCTGGAAGGCGCTGCACAGGCCGTCAAGGAGTACGGCGTGCAGCTGATTGGCGTGGGCAACGAGGCGCTGGTGCGCAAGACCGCCGCCGAGCACAATATTCCGCTGGACGGCATCGAGCTGGTGAACTGCACCGAGACCATCGAGATGTGCGACGAGCCCGCCCGCGCCGTCCGTCAGAAGAAGGATTCCTCCATCGTGGTGGGTCTGAATATGCTCAAGGAGGGCAAAGGCGATGCCTTTGTCTCTGCCGGCAGCACCGGTGCGCTGCACGTTGGCGCAAGCCTCATCGTGCGCACCCTGCGGGGCGTCAAGCGCCCGGCACTGGCTACCATGGTGCCCGCAAAGCAGCAGGCTTATCTGCTGCTGGACTGCGGTGCCAACGTGGAGTGCCGCCCGGAGATGCTGGCCGCTTTTGCGGTCATGGGCAGCTGCTATGTGAACAAAGTAGAAGGCCGCAAAAACCCCAGCGTAGCACTGGCCAACAACGGTGCCGAGGAGAGCAAGGGCACCCCCGTGCTGCGGGACGCCCACCAGCTGCTCAAGACCACCCCGGGCATCCGCTTTGTGGGCAATATCGAGCCGCGTGACGTGCCCAACGGCGAGGTGGACGTGGTGGTCTGCGACGGCTTTACCGGCAACGTCATCCTCAAGCTGACCGAGGGCGTGGCAAAGATGCTGCTGGGTATGCTCAAGCAGATGTTCCTTGCAAACCTTGGCGGCAAGCTGGCTTACCTGCTGCTCAAGGGCGGCGTTACCGACCTGAAGCACCAGATGGACAGTGAGGAGTACGGCGGCGCGCCCTTCCTTGGCGCAAAGCAGCCGGTCATCAAGGCACACGGCTCCTCCAAGGCAAAGGGCATCAAAAACGCCATCCGGCAGGCAAAGATCTGTGTGGAGAACGACCTGTGCGGCACCATGCAGTCCGCACTGGACGAGCTGGCCGCAGCACAGAAAACTGAGGAATAAAAGGGAGTAAAAACGACCATGAGCCATCAGTTGGAAACTATCATCGGTTACAAATTCAAAAACCCGGAACTGCTGGAAATCGCGCTTACCCACACCAGCTATGCCAACGAGAGCCGCACCCCGGTCAAGCACAACGAGCGGCTGGAGTTTCTGGGCGACAGCGTTTTGCAGATCGTATCCGCAGACTACCTGTTCCACGCCTACGCCGACCGCCCGGAGGGCGACCTGACCCGCATCCGCGCCAGCCTTGTCAGCGAGAGTGCACTGTTCCAGTTTGCGCAGGAGATCGACCTTGGCGAGTATCTGCGCCTTGGCCGCGGCGAGGAGCGCTGCGGCGGCCGCACCCGTCCCAGTGTGGTGTCGGACGCCTTCGAGGCTGTTATTGCCGCGTTGTATCTGGACGGCGGCATGGAGGTGGCGCGCAAGTTCATCCTGCCCTTCATCACCGAGGGCAAGCACGCCGAGGCGGACTACAAGACCCGCCTGCAGGAGATCGTGCAGCAGAACCCGGAAGAGCGCCTGAGTTATGTGGTGGAAAGCGAGTCCGGCCCGGATCACGACAAGCATTTCGTGGTGGCAGTGCGCTTTAACTCCGACCGCGTGGCGCGGGGCGAGGGACGCAGCAAAAAGGCCGCCGAGCAGTGCGCCGCCAAGGAAGCACTCAAGCTGCTGGGCGTGATAAAGGAAAAGTAAATGGTATTCAAGGAACTGGAGATCCAGGGCTTTAAAAGTTTTCCCGATAAGGTAAAGATCAACTTTGATACCGGCGTCACCGGCGTGGTGGGCCCCAACGGCTCCGGCAAGTCCAACCTTTCGGACGCAGTGCGCTGGGTGCTGGGCGAGACCAGTTCCCGCCAGCTGCGTGCCGCCGGCAAAATGGAGGACGTCATCTTCGGCGGCACCCGCAAGCGCAGCCCTATGGGCTTTGCGCAGGTGCGGCTGACGCTGGACAACACCGCCCACACGCTGGATGTGGACGCGGACGAGGTGACCATCGGCCGCAAATACTACCGCTCCGGCGACAGCGAGTACACCATCAACGGGCAGGTATGCCGTCTGCGGGACGTGTACGAGCTGCTGCTGGATACCGGCATCGGACGGGACGGCTATTCGGTCATCGGGCAGGGACGCATTGCGGAGATCGTGGCAGCCAAAAGCAGCGAGCGCCGCGAGATCTTTGAAGAAGCCTGCGGCATTGCCAAGTACCGCTACCGCAAGACCGAAGCCGAGCGCCGTCTGGCCGCAGCGGGCGAGAACTTGGAGCGCCTGCGGGATATCCTTGGCGAGCTGGAAAGCCGGGTGGGCCCGCTGGAAAAAGAAAGCGCCAAGGCACAGAAGTTTCTGGAACTGAGCGCCCAGCGCAAAACGCTGGAAGTGACCCTGTGGACCGATGGGGTGCACCGCGCCCGGGAAGCTGTGCGCCAGCAGGTGCGGGACTACGAGACCGCCCAGACCGACTACGAGCGTTTCGACCGGGAAACCAAAGCCGCCGAGCAGGAGGCTGAGGAGATCCGTATGCAGGCACAGCAGCTGACGGTTGCTGTCGAGCGCCTGAATGGGGATATCCGCAGCATCACCCAGCAGATCAGCGGCTCCGAAAGCCGCATCGCTGTGCTGGAAAACGACATTCTGCGCAATGACGAGAGCGCAGCTTCCTTACAACAGGAGATCGCCGCCGGGCAGCAGGATACCGCCGAAGCGGATGCCGCCTTGCAGCGCCACCGCGCTGTGGCAAAGACCATGGAGGCGGCAGGCGAAAAGCTTGCGGCAGAGATCGAGGCGCTGAACGCCGAACTTGCCCGGCTGGCAGATGCCAGCACCGCCAGCGGTGCCCGCAAGGACAGCCTGCGGGCAGAGCTTGCCGACCGCACCGCAAAGCGTACCGAGGCACAGGTGGCACAGGCTGCCGCCGAAGCCGCCGGAGACACCGCCCGGCAGCGTCTGCCCGCGCTGGAGCAGAGCACCCGGGATGCCGCCGCACAGCTGGAAGAAACCAAGCAGGATCTGGCCGATACCGTAAAGTACCGCCAGACGCTGAAAGAAAACGAAAAGCAGCTGGGCAATATCCGCTCCGGTCTGGAACTCAAGCTGCGCAGCCGCAAGGCCGCGCTGGACGAAGCCGATACCGCCGAGCAGCGGCTGGGCAGGGAACTGGATGCCGCCCGGCAGCGCCTTTCGGTGCTGCGGGAGCTGGAAAAGAACATGGACGGCTACCAGAACTCGGTGCGTGCGGTCATGCGCGCCGCCGGAGCCCGCCGTCTGCGGGGCGTTCTGGGGCCGGTATCCACCATCCTGAAGGTGGAGCCCGGGTGCGAGGTTGCCATCGAGACCGCACTGGGCGGTGCATTGCAGAACATCGTGGTGGAGAACGAAGCCGCCGCGAAAGCCGCTATCGCCCTGCTGCGCAATGACCATGCAGGCCGTGCCACCTTTCTGCCGCTGGATACCGTGCAGCCCGGCGTGTTCCGGGGGCGGCTGTCCGGCACGGCACGGCTGGCCTCTGCGCTGGTGCAGGCCGACCCCCGGTACGAGAATATCGTCTCGAACCTGCTGGGGCGCATCATCGTGGTGGAGGATATCAACGAAGCCTCCCGCGTGGCGCGGGACAACGGCTACCACAACAAGGTGGTTACCATGGACGGACAGGTGATCAATGCAGGCGGCAGCTTTACCGGCGGCAGCGTGCAGCGCAGCGCCGGTCTGTTCACCCGCAAGCAGGAAATGGAAGAACTGCGCCTGAAGGCGGCCAAGCTGCAAAAGGACTGCCTTGCCGCACAGGAAAAGACCGACCAGTGCAAAGAGCAGGCAGATGCTTTGCAGGCAGAGCTGACCGCCACCGCCAGCGAGCAGATCACTGCCGCCAACGACCGGGTGCGTGCAGAGGCGGAGCAGAAGCGGCTGGAAGCCGCCGCTGCCCAGCTGGAAACTGCCGTGCAGAACGCACAGCAGCAGATGGACGCCTTGCAGGCTGCTTTGAACGACAGCCGCGCCAAGGCCGATGCCGCTGCCTTGCAGCAGGCAGAACTGACGGCGCAGATCGAGCAGCTGACCGCCGAGCTGAGCCGCATTGCAGAGGGCAGCGACAGCTTTCTGACCCAGCAGAACCAGCTGGCACAGGCGCTCAGCGCCAAGCGGCTGGAACAGGTGACCCGCCGCAAGGATGCAGAGCTGGCTTACAGCCAGATCGCCGCGTTGGAACAGCGTGCCAAGGACGCCGCTGCCCGCCGCACCGCGCTGGAAGAAAGCCTTGCCGCCCTTGCCGCCCGCAGCGAAGCCTGCCGCACCGAGATCGCAGCTATCCGCAAGGCCAAGACCGACAGCCAGACCACTATCACCCAAAAGGAGCAGGCCATCCGCGAAGCCACCGAAAAGCGGCTTGCCTGCCAGCAGAAGGAAACGGAAGCGCTGGCAAAAGCCCGCACCGCCTCCGACAGCCGCGAGGAGATGGGCCGGGAGATGGCGCGTCTCGCCGAGCGCAAGGCCGCTGCAGAGACCGAGTACGATCAGACCGTAGCAAAGCTGTGGGACGAGTACCAGCTCTCAGTCAGTCAGGCCGAGGAGCTGTGCGTGGAGTTCGACAGCCTGACCGCGCTGCGGGCACAGGTGGCCGACCTGCGCGGCAAGATCCGCGCCCTTGGCAGCGTGAACGTAAGCGCCATCGAGGAGTACAAGGAAGTCAAAGCCCGCTACGATGATCTGTCCCGTCAGGTGACCGACGTGGAGGAGAGCCGCAACGAGCTGAGCCGCATGATCGCAAAGCTTTCCGCCCAGATGCGGGAGATCTTCACCGACAGCTTCCGTGCCATCAACGAAAACTTCAGCCGCGTATTCACCGAGCTGTTCGGCGGCGGCGAAGCCAGCCTTGTGCTGGAGGACGAAAGCGATGTGCTGGCCTGCGGCATCGGCATCCGGGTGGCACCGCCGGGCAAGGTCATCAAGAATCTGGAAGCCCTTTCCGGCGGCGAGCAGGCGCTGGTGGCTATCAGCATCTACTTTGCCATTCTGGCGGTGAACCCTGCGCCCTTCTGCATTCTGGACGAGATCGAAGCCGCCTTGGACGATGCCAACGTGGTGCGGTTTGCCCAGTATCTGCGCCGTATCAGCGATAAGACCCAGTTCATCGTCATCACCCACCGCCGCGGCACCATGGAGGCCGCCAACGTGCTGTATGGCGTTACCATGCAGGAGGACGGCGTGTCCAAGCTGCTCAAGCTGGATCTGGAACAGGTTGACGCAACGCTGGTTTCCTGATATAAAATAAACAGAAAATAGATAGGAGGACCACTATGGCGTTCTTCGGATTTGGAAAAAAAGAAAAAGACAAGATGAAAACGGGTCTGGAAAAGACCCGCACCGGCTTCTGGGGCAGCATTATGAACACCCTGACCGGCAGCGTCATCGACGATGAAATGTACGATGATCTGGAGGAGCAGCTGATCCTTGCCGACGTAGGCGGTGAGGTGGCGGTGCATCTGGTGGACAAACTCCGCAATCGTGTGCGCGACAAGGGGCTGAAAACCGGTGAGCAGGCCGCAGATGCCCTGCGCGACATCATTGCCGAGGAGATGACCCCGGAGGCCGAGATGGCGCTGGACGGCAAGCCCGCCGTCATTCTGGTCATCGGCGTCAACGGCGTGGGCAAGACCACCAGCATTGCCAAGCTGGCCGATTATTACACCCGGCAGGGCAAGCGGGTCATGCTGGCCGCCGGTGACACCTTCCGCGCTGCTGCCAGCGAGCAGCTGGAGATCTGGGCAAGCCGCGCCGGTGTGCCCATCGTCAGCGCAGGCGAAGGTGCAGACCCCGCTGCCGTCATCTTTGATACGGTCAAGTCTGCCACCGCACGCGGCTATGATATGGTCATTGCGGACACCGCAGGCCGTCTGCACAACAAATCAAACCTGATGGCAGAACTTTCCAAGATCAGCCGCAGCGTCAAAAAGGCAAGCCCGGAAGCCAGCCTTGAGACCCTGCTGGTGCTGGATGCCATCACCGGGCAGAACGCCATCAGTCAGGCCAAGGAGTTCTGCAAGGCTGCCGATGCCACCGGCATCATCCTGACCAAGCTGGACGGCACCGCCAAGGGCGGCTGCGTTGTGGCGGTCAAGCAGCGTCTGGGCCTGCCGGTACGCTTTATCGGCGTGGGCGAGGGCATCGACGACCTGCTGCCCTTCACCCCGGAGGGCTTTGTGGAAGAGCTGCTCCCCCGTGAATGGAAGCATTAAAACAAAACCCTCTCACCGTTCCGTCTGCTTACAGCGGCGCGGAAACGGAGATTCCCCTCTCTGGCGCTGGACGCGCCATCTCTCCCCGGCCGGGGAGAGTCTTTCCTCTCAGGGGGAGCTTTGAAAGCGGAAGGAGTATCAAGATGAAAATTTGTGCAGCCACCGGCAACGCCGGAAAGCTTCGCGAGCTGCGCCGCATTCTGGAAGCGCAGGGACATGAGGTGGTCAGCCAGAAGGAGCTGGGCATCACCATCGAGCCGGAGGAGACCGGCACCACCTTTGCGGAAAACGCCCTCATCAAGGCCGAGACCATCTGCAAGGCCAGCGGCCTGCCTACCATCGCCGATGACTCCGGCCTGTGTGTGGACGCGCTGGACGGCGCACCCGGCGTGTACAGCGCCCGCTACTGCGGCCACCACGGCGACGATGAAGCCAACAACGATAAGCTTCTGGCTGCCATGCAGGCGGTGCCTGCCGGGCAGCGGGGGGCAAAGTTCGTCTCGGCGGTGTGCTTCATCCTGCCGGACGGTCGGCACCTGACCTGCATGGGCGAGTGCCCGGGCAGCATCGCCTTTACGCGGCTGTGCGGCGACTACGGTTTTGGCTACGACCCGCTGTTCATCCCCGCCGACTGCGGCGTGGGCAAAACGGACAAGCGCCCCAACACCGAGAAACGCAGCTACGCCCAGCTGACCCCGGACGAAAAGGACGCCATCAGCCACCGCGGCAACGCGCTGGCAGCGCTGGAAAACCAGCTGCCCAGCTTTCTGGGGGAGTGAAATGAAACTGACTGCGTCAGTTTCATTTCACAGACAAAAAATAAGTTCTATTGAAAATAAAGGAGAAAAACTATGCTGACTAGCAAACAGCGCGCCATTCTGCGCGGCAAGGCAAATACCATGGACCCCGTTTACATCGTGGGTAAGGGCGAGATCGACGAGACCCTGATCCAAGGCGTCAAGGACTGTCTGGATGCCCGGGAGCTCATTAAGCTCAAAGTGCTGGAAAACAGCATGTACAACGCCCGCGAGGCCGCTACCAAGCTGGCCGAGGCCACCGGCGCAGACTGCGTGCAGGTCATCGGCTCCAAGTTCGTGCTGTATCTGCAGAAGAAAAAGGACAGCGCCTACGCTGCCCTGCTGAAGTAAGATGAAGATCCTTCTCTATGGCGGCAGCTTCGACCCGCCCCATAACGGCCACCTGAATAATCTGCGTGCAGCGGCAGAGCGTGTGCACCCGGATAAGATCGTGGTGATGCCGGCAGGAACCTCCCCTTTTAAGGAGGGGACGAACGCCTCCGGTGCGCTGCGGCTGGAAATGTGCCGGTGCTTTGCGGCGCTGGCGCAGGAGCCCGGGATGCCGCCGCTGGAAGTAAGCGGCTGGGAGGTGGCGCAGGCCGCAGCGGGCAGCCGCAATTATACCGTGCTCACGCTGGAAATGCTGGCGCGGGAAAACCCCGGCGCTATACTGTACTTGGCCATTGGCAGCGATATGCTGCTCAGCTTTGAGGGCTGGCACCGCTGGCAGGATATCCTGCGCCTTGCGCGGGTAGTGGTCACCAGCCGGGATATCGGCGATGCCCCGGCGCTGCACGCAAAGGCAAAGCTGCTGGACCCGTCGGGCGGACGCATCCTGTTTGCCCCCGTGCAGGCGCTGCCTATGGCAAGCAGCCAGCTGCGGGCCCGGCTTGCCGCCGGAGAAGAGTGCAAAACCGAACTGCCGGAGGAAGTGCGCAGCGTCATCCGGCGAGAGGGACTATATCGGAACACAGAAGGAAGTAGCAGATAAATGGAGCTGAAACAGGCAAAGGAGCTTGTGCGCAGCCGCTTGAGCGATAAGCGCTACGAGCATACCATCAACGTGAAAAAAATGGCCGTCAAGCTGGCCAAGCACTATGGCACCGACCCGGAGCAGGCCGCACTGGCTGCGCTTTTGCACGATGCCGCCAAGGAACTGCCCAAAGACGAGATGCGCGCCATCATGCAGGCGCACCCGGAATACGCGCAGGGCGGCGAAGCACGCCCCACGCCGGTGTGGCACGGCATCTGCGCCGCCATTCTGGCGCGTACCGAGTGGGGTGTTACGGACGAAGCCGTGCTCAGCGCTATCGCCTGCCATACCGCAGGCAAGGCGGGCATGACCCAGCTGGACAAGATCCTGTATTTGGCCGATATGACCAGTGCCGAGCGGGACTGGCCCGGGGTAGAAAAGCTGCGCAAGCTGGAAATGAAGGACTTGGACGTAGCCATGTTGGCAGCGCTCCGGCAGACGAACGGTTTTGTGCTGTCCGAGGGCAAGCCCTTAGACCCCGAAAGCAAGGCCGCCTACGAGGATATCTTAGCGCACAGCGGGCAGAATGAAGGGTGAAGAGCCGGACGCCGATTAAAAATGGTTCCGGACATCCCCGGATAAAACAATTGCAGATTTTGCCGTACCATGCTATACTGAAGGATATGACAGGTCTGCAGGTGAAAAACTCTGCAGAGCAGTGAAAAGCTGGAGGATACAAAAAGCATGAGCCAAACGCCACGCCATATCAATACAGACCGCTCACTCAGCCGCCCGGGTCAGGCGGCGCGCGCCCCGCAGGCTGCCCCGGAGCAGAACACCCGCAGCACCGCCGGGGCACAGCACGCCCCGCCGCCCCGCCGCCCGGCACAGCCCGACATGGGCGGGAATGACGCACCGCGCCGCCGCAAAAAGAAGAAAAAGACCCCGCTGTGGCTGCCCTTTGCCATTGTGATGGGGGTGATCGCCGTGATCTCCGGTGTGGTGGTGTACGGTGTGAGCCTTGTGAACAAGGTGGAGGACAGTATCCGCCCGGCGGAAAGTGCCCCCTCCATCGTACAGGAGATCCAGACCGCCGAGGAGTACAAGGGCGATGTGGTCAACATTCTGGTCTGCGGCATCGACTTTGAAGAGGGACGCTCTTACAGCGACGCCAGCTCCAACGACGGCATGACGGATATGATCCTGTACTGCCAGTTCGATATCAAGGGCGGTGCGCTGCGGATGCTGCAGATCCCCCGCAACACGCTGGTGACTACCCAGAACCGCAAGCTTACCCTCTCCAACGGCAAGACCTATGCCGTTTCCAACTACCAGATCAACTCGGTGGCGCTTTCCAACGGTGGCAGCATTGCCGCGCTGGCAGATGTCATCTACGACCAGTACCACCTGCCCATCGACTACTATGTCACCATTGATATGCAGGCGCTGGTGGAAATGGTGGATAACTTCGGCGGCATTGAGGTGTATATCCCCCGGGATATGTCCTACGGCGGCAGTAAGCTGCTGAAGGGCTACCGCAATCTGGACGGTGCCTCGGCGGAGTTCTTTGTGCGCTGCCGCCACGGCGACGGCTACGCAAACTCCGATATCGACCGCTTGAATATGCAGCGTTACTTCTACGCAGGCCTGTTCAAGCGCGCCCGCGCCATGGGCATTACCGATATCCTGAACCAGCTGCCGCTGATCTTCAAGGACTATATCCACACGGATATGGATATCACCACCATCGCAAAGCTGCTGGCGTCCTTCCTCAAGATCGACAGCTCCAACATCATTCTGGCGCAGACGCCGGTGTTCATGGGCGTGCCCAACGTGGGCAAGACCGACTCCTTTGCCGGCTACTCCTGCGTGGTGCCGGATGCCGGCTCCATCGCAAACCTGCTCAATCAGTATTTCTGCACCTACACCGGCCCGGTGGAGGTAAGCGAGCTGCACATGGTCACCGACCAGTGGCCCCACGGCAGCGCATCCACCGATGCCAACGTGCAGTATATGGGACGCATCGATAAGGAATCCGACGACGCCATCCTCAGCGGCGATACCGACCTTTCCGGCGCTGTGACCACCGATGGTCAGGCAGCGGGCACCGGACAGTAACAACAAAAACAATGCTCTGCACACCGGGTGCGGGCGTGTTCCGACAGAAGGGAGAAACACATGGATAATTTCAACGACAGCAAGGCGCTTGCCATTGAGATCGCCAAGATTTTGGACAAGAAGAAGGCGCAGGATGTGCGGGTGCTCAAGGTGGAAAGCCTGACCGTCCTGACCGATTACTTCGTCATCGCCTCCGGTACCTCCACCACGCAGGTGGCCTCTCTGGCCGACGAGGTGGAGTACGAGCTTTCGCAGAAGGGTCTGGAACCCTACAGCGTTGAGGGTCACGACACCAAGAACTGGGTGCTGCTGGATTACTCCAACGTCATCGTGCACGTCTTTGTGCCCAACAGCCGCGCTTACTATGATCTGGAGCACCTGTGGGCAGACGGCGAGCCGGTGGACATCTCGGAGTACCTGACCCCGGATAGCAGCATTGAATAATTAAGGCAAACAGGTCTACTTCCGGTAAAAGTCCTCTTTGTTATTGCGGCGCAATAGGGAAAGTTGGCAAAAACGCCCCCTTGGGGGAGTTGGCAGGGCGAATGCCCTGACTGAGAGGGTTTGTACCGGAAGTACCTTAAAAGCATACACGCCCCCAAGCAACGGTATTTTGGTTAAAGTCTGGAGCTGATTACAAACATGAAGTATGATTACAAGGCTGTTGAAGCCAAGTGGCAGAAGGTGTGGGAGGACGAAAAGACCTTCCACGTCGAGATCGACCACAAAAAGCCCAAGTTCTATGCCCTTGTGGAGTTCCCGTATCCCTCGGGTGCAGGCCTGCACGTCGGCCATCCCCGCAGCTACACCGCGCTGGACGTGGTAAGCCGCAAGCGCCGTAAAAACGGCTACAACGTGCTGTACCCCATGGGCTGGGATGCCTTCGGTCTGCCCACCGAGAACTTCGCCATGAAGAACCACATCCACCCGGCCATCGTCACCAAGAGCAACGTGGATCATTTCCGCAGCCAGCTCAAGGCGCTGGGCTTCTCCTTTGACTGGGATCGTGAGATCAACACCACCGACCCCGAGTACTACAAGTGGACCCAGTGGATCTTCCTGCAGCTGTACAAGCACGGTCTGGCCTACAAGAAGGAAATGAACGTCAACTGGTGCACCGGCTGCAAGTGCGTGTTGGCCAACGAGGAAGTTGTCAACGGTGTGTGCGAGCGCTGCGGCAGCGAGGTGGTGCACCGCGTCAAGAGCCAGTGGATGCTCAAGATCACCGCTTATGCCGATAAGCTGATCGACGGTCTGGATGGCTTGGATTACATCGAGCGCGTGTCCACCCAGCAGAAGAACTGGATCGGCCGCAGCCACGGCGCAGAAGTGAACTTCGGCACCACCGCAGGAGACACCCTGACCGTGTACACCACCCGCTGCGATACCTTGTTCGGCGCTACCTACATGGTCATCTCCCCGGAGCATGCCCTGCTCAAGGCATGGCTGGAAAAGGGCATCATCAAGAATGCCGAGGCTGTCAAGGCTTATCAGGCCGAAGCTGCCCGCAAGAGCGACTTTGAGCGCAGCGAGCTGAACAAGGAAAAGACCGGCGTACAGCTGGACGGCGTGATGGGCATCAACCCGGTCAACGAGACCGAGATCCCCATCTTCATCTCCGACTACGTTCTGTCCACCTACGGCACCGGCGCCATCATGGCCGTGCCTGCTCACGATACCCGCGACTGGGAGTTCGCCAAGAAGTTCGGCCTGCCCATCATCGAAGTGGTCAAGGGCAACACCCCGTCCAATCTGGACGAAGCTGCCTTTACCGATGTGGCTACCGGTACGCTGGTCAACTCCGGCTTCCTGAACGGCCTGTCCGTGGTCGATGCCAAAAAGAAGATGATCACTTGGCTGGAAGAAACCGGCAAGGGCCGTGATAAGGTCAACTACAAGCTGCGCGACTGGGTGTTCAGCCGTCAGCGTTACTGGGGCGAGCCCATCCCCATGGTGCACTGCGACAAGTGCGGCTGGCAGCCCCTGCCCGAGAGCAGCCTGCCGCTGACCCTGCCGGACATCACCGACTTTGAGCCGGGCCCGGACGGCGAGTCCCCGCTGGCACGCCATAAGGACTGGGTCAAGACCACCTGTCCCTGCTGCGGTGGCCCCGCTACCCGCGAGACCGACACCATGCCCCAGTGGGCAGGTTCTTCCTGGTACTTCCTGCGCTATATGGACCCCCACTGCAAGGACGCTCTGGCCTCCAAGGAAGCACTGGAATACTGGTCTCCGGTGGACTGGTACAACGGTGGCATGGAGCACACCACCCTGCATCTGCTGTACAGCCGCTTCTGGCATAAGTTCCTGTACGATATCGGCGTGGTGCCCACGGCAGAGCCCTACCAGAAGCGTACTGCCCACGGCATGATCCTTGGCCTGAACCCCCACAGCTTTGTCAACCTGCCCGCTGAGGAGCAGGAGAAGCTGCTGAAGGAGTACGGCAGCCAGAAGGCCGCCGAGAAGGCACTGGAAGAGAAGTACGGCGAGATGGCACGCCATCCCATCGTGAAGATGTCCAAGAGCCTTGGCAACGTCATCAACCCCGACGAGGTGGTGGACCAGTACGGTGCCGACACCATGCGTCTGTACGAGATGTTCATGGGCGACTTTGAGCAGGCTGCACCGTGGCAGACCTCTGCCATTGCGGGCTGCAACCGCTTCCTCGACCGCGTGTGGGCACTGAGCGACAAGCTGGTGGAGGGCGAGGGCTACCGCCCCGCCATGGAGACCCTGATGCACCAGACCATCAAGAAGGTCAGCGCAGATATCGAGAGCCTGAAGATGAACACCGCCATTGCCCAGCTGATGACGCTGGTCAACGCCATGTACGACAACGGCGGCGCAACCAAGGCCGAGTTTGAGACGCTGGTGCAGCTGCTGAACCCCTTCGCTCCCCACATGACCGAGGAACTGTGGGAGAAGCTGGGTCACAGCCACGACGAGCAGCTGGCCTACTATCCGTGGCCTGCCTACGAGGAAGCCAAGTGTGTGGAGGCTGCTGTGGAGATCGCCGTGCAGGTGAACGGCAAGGTGAAGGCACGCCTGAAGGTGCCCGCAGACATCACCGCCGAGGACGCCATCGCCACCGCCAAGGCAGACCCCGCTGTGGCTGCCGCGCTGGAAGGCAAGCAGCTGGTCAAGGAGATCTACGTCAAGGGCCGTCTGGTCAATCTGGCTGCCAAGGGCTGAGAACTGCTGCTCCGCTGAATAAGCGTGAACATATCATCACCCGCAGAGGCGGATTTAGCGCAGGAAACACCCGGCAGCGTCTGTTCAAAAATCTTTCAAAAGTTTTGAGCAAAAACTTTCAAAAAAAGGTTGACGAACCGGATAAAATGCGCTATACTGTCTACTGTTAGTTACCATGTAACAACGAAATTCCTGCCTCACGGTCCAAGGGAGGGAATAAGATGTCGGAAATTCGTGTTAAAGAGGGCGAGTCGCTGGAAAGCGCACTGCGTCGCTTCAAGCGCAGCACTGCTCGCAGCGGTGTGCTCGCAGAGGTTCGTAAGCGCGAGGCTTACGAGAAGCCGTCTGTTAAGCGCAAGAAGAAGTCCGAAGCAGCCCGCAAGCGCAAGTTCAAGTAATTGATTGCTTGGAATCGCACGTTGCTTTAGATTTTAAACGCGTTGCTAACGCCGATGTAGGGGAGCCTGTTATACAGGTTCCCCTATTTTCATTTTAAAGCTGCTTTGCGCAGGGCAGACTGAGAGGGTCTATTTATGCTCATTACCCCCGAATATGTTTTTAAGGACGTTACCCATATCACACCGGAATGGCTGGCTTCCAAGGGCATTACGGCCCTTGTGCTGGATATTGACAACACCCTGACCGCAGACCGCAGTCAGGAGCTGCCGGAGGAGGTGGCCGCGTGGCTTGCCGCCATGCGCAAGGCCGGGGTAAAGCTGACCATCGTCTCCAACGGTGCGGAAAAGCGGGTGCGCCCCTTTGCGGAAAAGCTGGGTCTTGCCTACCTGTACCGCGCCGCCAAGCCCCTGCCTTTTGCGCTGATGGTAGCACAGCACCGCATGGGCGTGAAACACCGCCAGATGGCCATGGTGGGCGACCAGCTTTACGCCGACCGCATGGTGGCGGCGCTGTACGGCATCCCCGGGCTGATGGTCATCCCCCGCGGGCCGGACTTGGGTGCCCAGGTCATCCTGAAACGCAAGTGGGAAAAGAAGCACTGGAAAAAGTACTACGACCGGGGAGGTAAGACCTTGTGAGTGAAGCTTGGAACATCCGGTTCGGCACCGCAGGCACCAGCGACAGCTTTGCCGCCCAAGGCTACAAAAGCAGCTTGGACGTGCCGGAGTACACCGCCAAAATGGGACTGAACGCCTTTGAGTACCAGTGCGGGCGCGGGGTGCGTCTGGGGCTGGATAAGGCCGCCCGCATGGCTGCCCTTGCTGCGGAGCGGGACATCCTGTTCAGCGTCCATGCACCTTATTATATCAGCATGTCCAGTCTGGAAGAGGACAAGCGGCTGAACAGCATCCAGTACCTGCTGCAAAGCGCGGCGGTGTGCCGGGCACTGGGCGGCAGACGCATCATCTTCCACTCCGGCAGCTGTGGCAAACAGAGCCGGGAAGCTGCGCTGGAGAAGGCACTGGATACCATGCGCCGCGCTGTGGCTGCGCTGGACGAGGCGGGCTTTGGGGATATGACCCTGTGCCCGGAGACCATGGGCAAGATAGGACAGCTGGGCACGCTGGACGAGGTGCTGACGCTGTGCGGCGTGGACAGCCGCATTACTCCCTGCATTGACTTCGGCCACCTGAACGCCCGCACGCTGGGCGGCATCCGGACCAAGGCGGACTATGCCGCCATTCTGGACCGCATGGCCGAGGTGCTGGGCGATGACCGTGCCCGGCAGTTCCATGTGCACTTTTCCCGCATCGAGTACTCGGCGGGCGGCGAAAAGCGTCACTGGACCTTTGCCGATACTCAGTTCGGCCCGGAGCCCCAGCCCCTGATGGAGCTGCTGGCAGAGCGGCAGCTGACCCCGGTGGTCATCTGCGAGAGCGCGGGCACACAGGCCGAGGACGCGCAGACAATGCAGCAAATGTACCGCGCAGCGCGGAATGTGTAAAAGATTTTGTGTTTTTATCGTCTTTTTTGCCCAAACCCCTTGCCAAACAGGGGCAGATTGGGTAAAATAAATAGAGATATGCGTTAAGCATCTGAGATTAAATTTATGGAGGAATTCCTATGATTTCTGCAGGCGAGTTTCGCAATGGCGTGACCTTTGAGCAGGACGGCCAGGTTCTTCAGGTCGTTGAGTTCCAGCACGTCAAGCCCGGCAAGGGCGCTGCCTTTGTCCGTACCAAGACCAAGAACGTCATCACCGGTTCTGTGGTCGAGACCAGCTACAACCCCACCGCAAAGTTCCCGCAGGCTTTCATCGAGCGTAAGGACGTGACCTACAGCTACGAGGACGGCGATCTGTACCACTTCATGGACAACGAGACCTACGATGACATCCCCGTCAACGCAGCCGACGTGCCCGATAACTTCAAGTTCTGCAAGGAGAACGAGCTGTGCAAGCTGCTGAGCTACAAGGGCAAGGTGTTCAGCGTCGAGATCCCCAACTTCATCGAGCTGGAAGTCACCCAGACCGAGCCGGGTGTCAAGGGCAACACTGCTACCAACACCCTGAAGCCCGCTACCGTTGAGACCGGTGCCGAGATCCGTGTGCCTCTGTTCATCAACGAGGGCGATCACATCCGCATCGATACCCGCACCGGCGAGTATATGGAGCGCGTCTGATCATTTGTCGCATACCGGGCAGCGGGCAACCGTTTGCCCGGTTTTTGTATGATAAGTTAGGAGGGCATTTCAGATGGAACTGAACAAGAAAGCAGCCTACCTGCAGGGCCTGGTGGACGGTCTGGGCGTGGATGAGAGCACCAAAGAGGGCAAGATCATCAAGGCCATGGCCGCACTGCTGGGCGAGATGGCCGATGCCATTGCCGCCATGGACGAGGATCTGACCCAAGCCTACGACCAGATCAACGATCTGAGCGAGGAGCTGGAGGATCTGGAGGCCGACCTGTACGAGGACGAGGATGCCGAGGACGAGGACGACGACGCAGCCGACGAGGATGAGGATGCGGGAGATGACGACATCGCCAGCGAGCCCTTCTACGAGGTAGCCTGCCCCGCCTGCGGCGAGACCGTCTACGTCAGCGAGGATGATCTGGATGCAGGCGAAGCCAACTGCGCCCACTGCGGCGTGACCTTTGAGGTCGCACTGGAAGGCGAGGAGGACGAAGCCAAGGACGCCCCCGTGCAGTACGAGGTGACCTGCCCCGCCTGCGGAAAGACCGCCGTATTTGAGGAGGATGAGCTGCTGGACGGCGCACCCAAGTGCCCCAACTGCGGCGAACCGCTGGACTTTGAGGTGACCGAGGAGTAAACGCTTCTTCATCGCCCGTGAAAAGGCAATTTTGGAAAATCCGCAGATTTTCCAAAATTGCAATCTAAAAAAGAAATTCCTATGAATATGGCCAAAGCGCACGCGAAGGCCATTCCAAATCGTCCCTGTAAAAACGCAATGCCGGGCAGTCCGCAGACTGTCCGGCATTGTTCATTTTAATTTGGTTCAGCGGGTCTCGTTGGCCTTCTGCAGCCAGATGCCGCCGATGTCCAGCGCGTTGTACAGGCCGTGCTTGGTGGTCTGACGCGCTACGCGCTCCTGCGGTGCCTTGGTGATATCCGTAGAAAGCAGCATCAGGTGTACCTTGTCGGCTACCTGCTGCTCGCCCACCGGGGTGGTGGTCAAAATCTGCAGATACAACACATAGGGGTCGGTCATGCTGCCGTAATACAGCTCGTTGTCCTTGCGGACGAGGGGCTTGCCTTTATAAGTCAATTTCGGTGTATATGCCATCGTGAAAGCCTCCCTATCGTTTGATTCATCTTAGTATAGCACATCCTGCCTATTGGATGCAAGCGTTTGCGGCAGAGCACTGTCTGTTTTGCACCAAAACAGCCCCGTACCGTGCAAAACCGACAGCACATTTTTGGCAAATGGGGTTTGCTGTTGAGTGCGGTTATGCTATACTATAAATAGAACAGCCCGTATCCCGGGCCAGAAGTGGGGGAACGACAATGGCAGATTATCAGGAATACCGGCGGCGCATTCTGCACCGGCGCTGGCGCAGGGTGTTTATCATCGTTGCTCTGCTGGCGCTTCTGGCTCTGCTGAGCGCCATCGGCATCCTGTGGAAGGTGCTGCACCGGGAGCGCGTGGATACAGCCCTGAGCCAGAACACCATTCTGCGGCAGGTGACCACGGACAACACATGGAACACGGTCAGCTATCCGCTGGCCCGGCAGCTGCGGGTGCAGACACTGGAGGACAGCACCGAGACCGCGCTGGACTTCCGCATGGCGGCGCTGCCGGCCAGTGCCCCGGTGGAAAAAAGCTGGTTTGCGCAGGCCAGCTTTGTGGGCGACAGCCTGACGCAGGGCTTGCAGATCTACGATACCGGTCTGCCCGGGGCGCAGTTCTGTGCCTATAAGGGGGTAGGCCCCAACGCCTTTGTCAACGGCACCAGCTGCAAGCGGGTGGATGGCGTGACAGAGATCCCGCTGGACGCGCTGACCGCGCAGCAGCCCAAGGCCGTCTATGTGCTGCTGGGCAGCAATGTGCTGGGGCAGGACACCGACTACACCAGCTTTCTGACCTACTACCGCCTGATGCTGGATATGATCAGTCAGGCGCTGCCGGATGCAAAGATCTATGTGCAGTCCATCACGCCGGTGCGGCCGGAGGTGAGCGCGCAGGCAAACCACGCAGGGCTGAACCGCGACCGTCTGTGCCATATCAACAACGAACTTGCCGCCATTGCACTGGAAAAGAACTGCTATTTCCTCAACCTGTGGGAGGTGCTGGCGGACGAAAACGGCGACTTGATCGAAAGCTACGCCCAGCCGGACGGCTACCATATCAAGCCGGAGGGCTACGCTGTATGGGTGGACTACCTTTGCAGCCACACCATGGAGTGAAAATACAAAAGGCGCTGTCCGCGAGGACAGCGCCTTTTGTGCTTTATCGGGCTTTTTTATCAGAACAGGCCGGTGATTTTGCCGTCGGCGTCCACATCGATGTTCACGGCGGCGGGCTTTTTGGGCAGGCCGGGCATGGTCATGATGTTGCCGCAGATCACCACCACGAAGCCTGCACCGGCTGCCAGACGCACCTCGCGCACCTCCATGGTAAAGCCGGTGGGTGCACCGGTCAGCTTGGCGTTGTCGCTGAAGCTGTACTGGGTCTTGGCGATGCACACGGGCAGGTTGCCGTAGCCCATCTCGGTCAGTTCGGCCAGCGTCTTGCTGGCGGCGGCGCTGTAATTCACGCCGTCGGCGCGGTAGATCTTGGTGGCAATGGCGTTGATCTTGTCCTTCAGGGGCATCTCCAGCGGGTAGGTGTACTGGATGGGACGATCCTCCAGGATCTCCAGCACCTTCTCAGCCAGTGCCTTGCCGCCCTCGCCGCCCTTGGCGAACACCTCGCTCAGCACGCAGGGTACGCCCTGCTCGGCGCAAATCTGCTCCACATAAGCCTGCTCCTCGGCGGTGTCGGTGGGGAAGGCATTGATAGCCACTACCACCGGCAGACCGAAGCCGTTTTTCAGGTTGTCGATGTGGCGGATCAGATTGGAAGCACCGGCCTTGACAGCCTCGAGGTTGGGCTGGTTCAGGTCTGCCTTGGCTACGCCGCCGTGGCTCTTGAGGGCACGCACGGTAGCCACCAGCACACAGGCAGAGGGGGCAATGCCGGCGTAGCGGCACTTGATATCCAAGAACTTCTCCGCACCCAAATCGGCGCCGAAGCCGGCCTCGGTGATGGTGTAGTCTGCCAGCGAGAGGCTGAGCTTGGTGGCCAGCACGCTGTTGCAGCCGTGGGCAATGTTGGCAAAGGGACCGCCGTGGATGATGGCGGGGTTGTTTTCCAATGTCTGCACAAGGTTCGGGTCCAGTGCATCCTTCAGCAGGGCGGTCATGGCACCGGCTGCGCCGATCTCACCGGCGGTCACCGGCTTGCCGTCGTAGGTATAGGCGCACACGATGCGGGACAGCCGCTCCTTCAAATCGGAGATGCTGGTGGCAAGGCAGAAAATAGCCATGACCTCGCTGGCCACGGTAATGTCAAAGCCGTCCTCGCGGGGGGTGCCATTCACCTTGCCGCCCAGACCGTCCACGATGAAGCGCAGCTGCCGGTCGTTCATGTCCATGCAGCGCTTCCAAGTGATGCGGCGAGGGTCGATATTCAGCGGGTTGCCCTGCTGGATGCTGTTGTCGATCATGGCAGCCAGCAGGTTGTTGGCGGTGCCAATGGCGTGCAGGTCACCGGTAAAGTGCAGGTTGATATCCTCCATGGGCACCACCTGTGCGTAGCCGCCGCCGGCAGCGCCGCCCTTTACGCCGAACACGGGGCCAAGGCTGGGCTCGCGCAGGCAGAGCATGGTCTTTTTGCCCAGTGCGTTCATGGCATCGGCCAGACCTACGCTGGTAGTAGTTTTGCCCTCACCGGCAGGGGTGGGGCTGATGGCGGTGACAAGGATCAGCTTGCCCTGCTTTTTGGCGTTGTGGATCAGCCGGTGGTCGATCTTGGCCTTGTAGCGGCCATAGGGGATCACACTTTCCTCCTCCAGACCCAGCTGAGCTGCGATCTGGGTGATGGGCTTCATTCTGGCTTCCTGCGCGATCTCGATATCGGTCTTCATACAGACATCCTCCTTGATAGCAAAAAAGGGCAGCTTTGCGCAGCAATTGCGCAAGGCTGCCCAGACGGTCGGCATTGACATCCCCAGCACCCCTGCACTGTGGTGCTCCACAAGGTTCCGTCAGCAGGGATGCGGTCTATGCTGTAAAGATAGCACACCACCGGGGTGTTTGTCAAGGAGGTACAGTTACAAAAATCACCCATAAATGCATAAAATTTTTTGCGTTATCCAGGGGTTTGTGCTATACTTATTCTGGGTTATTATGAAAACAACGACAGAAAGCAGGAAATCCGTTTATGCTGCAAAATCCTCAGTTACATTATCTGGACAACGCGGCCACCACCATCGTAGCGCCCGAGGTGGCGGACGTCATCGACAAGGCCATGCGGGAGCACTGGGCAAACCCTTCCAGCCTGTACGGCCCGGGCGCGCGCAGTGAAGAAGCTCTGAACGCCGCCCGCGCCGCCGTAGCGCGCACGCTGGGCTGCAAAAGCCGGGAACTGTACTTTACCTCCTGCGGCAGCGAGAGCAATAATCTGGCGCTGCTGGGCGCGGTGCAGACCCGCACCTTCGGCAAGGGCATTGTAGTGTCCGGCTTCGAGCACCCCAGTGTACAGCGGCCGCTGGAGCGTCTGGCAAAGCAGGGCTACGACGTTACCGTGGTAGCTCCCCGGGCAGACGGCACGCTGGACATTGACGCCATGCTGGAGCGGGTGGACAAGAACACCATCCTTGTGGCCTGCATGATGGTGAACAATGAGATCGGCACCCGCAACGATGTGGAACGCCTTGCCGCCGAGGTAAAGCACCGCAACAGCCGTACCATCGTCCATGTGGACGCGGTGCAGGCATGGATGCGTGTGCCCATCAAACTGGACAACATTGATACGCTCTCGGTGAGCGGCCACAAGATCCATGCGCCCAAGGGCATTGGCGCGCTCTACCTTTCCGACCGGCTGGTGCAGGCTTTCCAGCCGCCCTATCTGGGCGGCGAGCAGGAGCGGCAGATGCGCCCCGGCACCGAAAACCTGCCCTACGCCATGGGGCTGGCCGCAGCGGCCACCCGCCTTGCAAAGACCATGAAGAGCCGGGACACTGCCATGCGTGCGCTGAACCGGCAGCTGCGGGAGGGGCTGAAGGCCTTCCCGGAGGTAGTCATCAACAGCCCGGAGAACGCCGTGCCCGAGGTGCTGAACTTCAGCGAGATGTGCATCAAGAGCGAGACCATGCTGGCTTTTCTGGCCGAAGAGCAGATCTACGTCTCCTCGGCCAGCGCCTGTGGACGCGGTCAGCCCAGCCACACGCTGGCAGCCATGGGGCGCGACCCGCTGGCCATCGATACCGCCATCCGGGTGTCCTTCTGCGCCGACAACACCCCGGAGGATGTGGATGCTTTCCTCAACCGCTTCGAGGACGGCATGAAGCACTTGCAGAAGATCAGAAAGTAAAAACAGAAGCCGCAGAACGGCTGACAGTTTCTCTGAGGACCGTCCGCTGGGGTGGGACCCTGTTGCCCGCAGGGCAATAGGGCGGGCGATGGAATGGCCCGATTCGTGTCCGAAGAGAAAGCTGTCAGCCGTTCTATGGGAAGATGCAGTTTGCCTGCGCGACCCTAATGCGTGAAAGGGTGAATGGAAAATGACCGCAGTCATTTTCCATTCATAGAGTAAAACAATTTTTCCGCTGAATATGGCCAGAGCGAAAGCGGAGGCCATTATAAATCCCACATCAGGAGATGCAACATTTATGAAGGAAATTATTATGGGCTATCAGGGCGAAATGTCCCTGAAAGGCCTCAATCGCAACCAGTTCGAAGCAGCCATGATGAAGATTCTGCGCTACCGTCTTAAGACGGTGGGCAAGTTCAAGGTGTACTGCACCCAGTCCACTTTTTATATGGAACCTGAGGAAGAGGACGTGGATATGGATCTTGCCTTTGAGCGGGTCAGCAAGGTGTTCGGCCTTGCCGCGCTCAGCCGCGCCGTGGTGTGCGAAAAGGATTTCGATACCATCTGCCAGACCGCCGAGGACTATCTGGGCAGCGCGCTGCACGGCATCCGTACCTTCAAGGTGGAAGCCCGCCGCGCCGACAAGACCTACCCCATGACCAGCCCGGAGCTGATGCGGGAGCTGGGCGCTTATCTGCTGGGCAAGCACAACTACCTGAAGGTGGATGTGCATAACCCGCAGTTCAAGGTCATTGTGGAGATTCGAGATTACGGTGCGTATATTCACGGCCCAAAAATACCGGGTGAGGGCGGTCTGCCCGTGGGCACCAGCGGCCGTGCCCTGAATATGCTCTCTGGCGGCATCGACAGCCCGGTGGCAGCTTATCGCATGGCAAAGCGCGGTCTGGCACTGGATCACATCCATTTCGCGTCCCCTCCGTATACTTCTGAGCGTGCAAAACTAAAAGTAAAGGCTCTGGCACAGCTCATCACCGTGTATACCGGCAGCGCCAACCTGTTTGTAGTGCCCTACACAAAACCCCAGGAATACATTCGGGATAATGCTCCGGATGTGCTGTTCACGGTGCTGATGCGCCGCAGCATGATGCGCATTGCAAACGTGATTGCCAAAAAGCAGGGCTGTGAAGCGCTGGTCACCGGCGAAAGTCTGGCACAGGTGGCAAGCCAGACCGTCAAGGCGCTGCAGTGCACCGATGCTGCACAGGACCTGCCCATCCTGCGCCCGCTCATCGGTATGGACAAGACCGAGATCATTGAGACCTCCCGCCATATCAATACCTTTGAGACCAGCATTCTGCCCTATGAGGACTGCTGCACCATCTTCACCCCGCCGCACCCGAAGATCCGCCCCGAGCTGGAGGAGATCCTTGCCGCCGAAGCTGCCATGCCCGGCCTTGCCGCGTTGGAAGCCGAAGCCGCAGAGCAGACCGAGCGCATCCGGGTGCGCATCACCGATCAGGTAGAATTCGAGGGTTGATTTGTCCATGACAGCAGAGATCATCAGTGTGGGTACCGAGCTGCTGCTCGGCAACATTCTTAACACCAATGCCCAGTACCTTAGCCGGGAGCTGGCCGCGCTGGGCATCACCGTCCGGCGGCAGAGCACCATCGGCGATAACCAGGACCGTCTGGCGGATTTTGTCAACGAGGCAAAGCAGCGGTGCGACCTGCTGGTGTTCACCGGCGGGCTGGGCCCCACGGCAGACGACCTGACCAAGGAGACGGTGGCCGCCTGCTTTGGCGATACCCTTACCTTTGACCCGGAGGAGTGGCAGAAGATCGTGGACTTCTTTACCCGCACCGGGCGCGAGACCACCCCCAACAACCGCAAGCAGGCCATGGTGCCGGTGCACGGGCATAAGGTGGTCAACCACCACGGCACCGCGCCGGGCGCATGGTTCGAGCAGGACGGCCGCTGTGCCGTGCTGATGCCCGGCGTGCCCCATGAGATGAAGGCCATGTGGGAGGAAAGCGTACGCCCACTGCTGCTGGCGCGGCAGAGCTGCGCCCTGCACAGCCTGACGCTGCGGGTGCTGGGCGGCGAGAGCAATCTGGAGTACCGGGTGCGTGCGCTGCTGGAAAACCCGAACCCCACCGCCGCCATCTACTGCAAGACCGGCGAATGCGAGATCCGCATCACCGCCCGGGCGCAGAATGACGCCGAGGCGCAGACCATGTGCCGCGCCTACGCCAAAAAGTTCTATGATCTGCTGGGCGATGCGGTGTATGATGAGGATGTCGCCGGGTTGGAAGAGACGGTGGTGCATACGCTGCAGGCCAACGGCCTGACCATTGCCACCGCCGAAAGCTGCACCGGCGGCATGATCGCCCAGCGCCTGACCAGTGTGTCCGGCGCAAGCGAGGTGTTCGGCTACGGCTTTGTGACCTACTGGGAGCAGGCCAAGGCGAAGCTTGTCGGGGTGGACCCGGCGGTCATTGCGCAATATAATGTGGTGTCGGCTCCCGTGGCGGCGCAGATGGCGCTGGGCGCGGCAAAGGCCGCCGGTGCAGATATCGCGGTCAGCGTTACCGGTCTGGCAGGCCCCGGCGGCGGCGATGCCGTCCGGCCTGTGGGCACGGTGTATCTGGGCGCTGCCCGGGGAGATAAGGCGTATGTGAAGAAGTTGTTCGTCTCCCGCCCGGACCGTGCGCTCATCCGCGCCCGCGCCGCACAGACTGCGCTGGAAATGGCGCTGCGGCTGGCACAGGGCAAGACCCCTGCCGGTACGCAGGTGCTGGCCGAAAGCGCACAGCATGACCCCGCCGCCCTGACCGCCTTGGACGAGACCCTGCGGGCAGAGTAAGGGCGGCCCCTGCGGCCGCAGGGGGGATGCGTCATGACAAATAAGGAAGAGCGCCCGGCAGGCTGCGTGCTGCGGCTGTTCGGTGCACCGGAGCAGACCGTGCAAAAGGCTGTGGAAGCCCTGCCGGACACTTGGCAGGGCACGGTGCACTGCCGCAGCCGGGGTGCGGAAACACTGGTGGCGCTGCAAAGCAGCACCCCGCAGCAGCTGCACCGGGCGGTACAGCAGTTGCGGACAAGCCTTGCCCTGGCACTGTACGGGGAAGGGGAGCAGACCCTTGCCGCTGCCGCAGTGCAGGCGCTGGAACAGCACCGCAAGCTGCTGGTGTGCAGTGATACCGCCGCCGGGGCGCTGCTGGAGACCCGGCTGGAAAACCTTCCCGGCGCGGAAAAGGTATTCGATTTTGGCGCTATGAGCTACGCCAATACCGCGCTCACCGCCCGGCTCAGCCGCAAGCTGCGCAAGGCACCGCAGGCAGAGCCTGCCCGCACACTGGCGCGGGTGCAGGTCATGCAGAAGCTGACCGGTGCCGCGCTGACGGTGGGCTGTGTGGAACTGCCCCAAAGCCGTCTGCTGCTGGTGGGCGGTAAAAAGGGCTGCTGGCTGCGGTGCCTTGCGTCGGACGAGAACCCCGGGCTATGGCTGCTGGATATGCTGCGCCGTGCCGCCTGTGGTCTGCCGCAGGCTGGGGGCACAAACTGGCAGCCCTATGGCAGAGCCGTGCCGGATGCAGCCCTGACCCCTGCCTCCCTCACGGCGGAACAGTCTGCATCGCCGCGCCCGAAGCGCCGCAGGCTGGGCAAGGCACTGGTGGTGCTTTTGCTGCTGGCACTGGCAGCACTGGCTGCGGGCTGGTATTATACCGGCGGCGACCTTGCCGCCCTGCCCCAAAAGCTGCAAAGCCTTGGCGCAGAAAGCCTGCCCCACGCCGGGGCAAGGCTGGTGTGAACGTTGTAGCGGCTATCTTCCATAGAAAAGCAAAAACCAAGCCCGGAGGGTTCGTAAACCTTCCGGGCTTGATTTTGCGCTGGCGTCCCCGATGTGATTCGAACACACGGCCTTCCGCTTAGGAGTAGGGGCTGAAGCCATAAATCCTAGGCAAAAGTAGGTAAAACAAGTAACGTTTTATCAATTGATTTTTTGTTGCGCTGTCAATCTGAGTAAAGAACACAAACCCCGAAATAAAACGAGTAAAAGGCTTTTCATTAGCAGAAAATTAGCAGAGCTAATGAAAAGTGGAAGGTTCATTGTAAAATGCCCACCTTTCATTAGCTGGGAAGTGTACGTTTCCCTACGGATATTTGCTTGTTTAGCATTCGTAAACCAGACCATACAGCCGTAGCTGGTGTGATGGACAAATGTTTTCAATAGAAAAAGACCAGAGCTTTCTGCGAGAAAACTCTGGTCTATGTAACAGTGCGAATGGAAATGCGCATTGTCTTGTAAAAGGAAGGGGCTTATGGTATTCTTACGGGAGTAAAGGCACTGGATGCAAGGAACTTTGCGTGATTTTAGGAGTGTGCGATGGAAAAGAAATTTAATATTGTAGTCGGTGAAGATGGAACTGTAAAACTCCCAGATGCGGTTCTGGAAAAACTTGAAGTCAAACCCGGAGAGGAAGTTCGCTTCGAGGTAGATGACAATTTCTATGCAGTCAGGCTTCTATCGCGGATAGAAGCTGAACGCTTGGATTACTTGAATTGGATGCATAATAAACATTGCCCCTCTATTGAGGAAATGATTGCAGAGTCGAGAAAACAAGCCACTCAGAACATTGTGATCTCCCGTATCCTTGATGGGATGCCGGCAGAAAAAATCGCAGAAGGCTATGAAGTTTCACTCGATTATGTAAAACAGCTTACACATCAGCTGAAGATGGACATAGAGGAAGCTAAGGCGAAAAAACACAAAGAAACGGGATCATCCTAAAACAGATAGCGGCAGTTTTCCATATACGGAAAACTGCCGCTGTTTATGTATAGAGGCTTATAGGTTCTTTGCAAGATTTTTAATGAGTGTAGCCATAGAGGGGTCAGCCAGCAGTTTAGCAAGAGCTGCTGCCGCATCTGTATCGACTGGACTGGCTTTGGGAGTGGATTGCTCTGCGCGAGGGAGGGCTTCAGGCTCTGCACCATGATGCTGATAGAAGAAATCGTCGAATCGTTGTGCGTTCAAACGCCGATCATCATCCAGAATGTGTGCGTACTGCTCGGTGACCATCGAAGCCTGTGCATGACCGGAATCGCCCTGCACGGCTTTGATATCGCCGCCGTTCAGTTTGAGCTTGTATGTAATGCTGGAGTGTCGGAAGCTGTGGAAAACCACTTTTGGGAGATCGTTTTCCTCAATCAGCTGCTTCAATGCACCGTTAATGGTGGATTGTTCGGTCGGCATTCCCAGCGGGCCGGCAACCACGAGATTATAGTCTGCATACTCTGCACCCAGTGCGTCCTTTGTCATGTCCTGCTCGGCTTTATAGTGGACAAGCATTTCAGCAACTGTTTTGGGGAGAAAAATGGTTCGGATACTGCTGTCTGTTTTAGGGCTTTTCAGAACCTGGACCGTGGTGCAGCGGGAACTCAGCGAGGGAAAACGAGTGATGACATTTTTATTTTCCAAGGCGTTCAGCGAAGCAATATCTACACGCTGCAATTCCTTATTTATGTAAATGGAGGCTCGCCCGGCTTCAATGCTTTCGGGGGAGATATCCACACAATCCCATGTCAGACCGAGCAATTCCCCTAAGCGCAGGGAACAAGAGAAGGAGAGGTTGATGCAAAGCCGGAGCCGTGGATCATCACAGACTTCTAAGGCATGGAACAGGGTCTCGGCAGTCCAGATATCACGCTTCTTTGCAGTGTATTTGGGCAAGGTGGCATAAATACAGGGATTCTTTTCCATAAGTTCCCACTTTACAGCCTGCTCAAAGGCACTTCTCAAAATTTTGTGAACCGAACGAACCGTGCCGGGAGAAACGTATTGATGCTGACGCTTTCCACACATAGGGTCAACGGCTTCGTATTTAAGCAGCCGCTGATAATATCCCTCAATTACGCGGGTGGTGAGATCTTGCAGCTTCATTGAGCCGATAAGCGGTTCTATGTAGTTTGAAATCAGTGCAGTGTTTGATTGATAGGTTGAAAGTGCCCATTTGGTTCTTCCGTACAGGGTGACGTATTCTTTAAGCAGGTCTTTTAGAGTTCGGCACTGGGGTGCCACAAAGGTACCGACGGATTCTTTGTATTCGACCTCTTTCTTACGGTTTTTGGCATCTGCAAGGTCGGTAAAGGTTTCCCATTTCTGCTTTAGTGTTCCATTAGTGTGTTTGTAGGTATAGACAACGCAGTATCGGTTATTGCGTTTGACAATGCTAGCCATTATACATCCTCCTCTACTTTACGTTTGGACTTCAGAACTTCATCGAAAGCATCTTTTTGGATGCGTTTTACCCTTCCCAACTTCATCGTT
Organism: Faecalibacterium prausnitzii; assembly: GCF_003324185.1. Taxonomy (GTDB): domain Bacteria; phylum Bacillota; class Clostridia; order Oscillospirales; family Ruminococcaceae; genus Faecalibacterium; species Faecalibacterium prausnitzii. Next base: position 28,105 of record NZ_PXUP01000011.1, on the reverse strand, counting down.
GGAATTCCTTCTTTGAGAACCCACGAGTCAAGTGTTGGGCGGCTGATTCCGTAAAAAGCCTGAATTTCCTGAAAACTGTAGTATTTCCCATTCTTGGGACATTGCAGTTTTAGCGGCGGCTCCTCATGCGTTTCTTTTTTCGGTTTTTGAAGTTGGTATGTAGATTGGCTTTTAAGCCATGCCTTAAAACTTTTTTTGGTAATGCGCGGCCTGTCGGCCACGCGCTCAATGACGAAACAATCTCGGTATTTTTTGCAATCAAGAATCCCATAAACATTCTTGCGTGGGATACCGAGTAGTTTTGCCATTTCCGGGATGGAGATGGTTTGCGCTTCAATCTCCCGGTCACGCTCACGGTCGGCTGCTGTGCGGTAGCGACTTTGTGATCGGTACCACCGCTCAAAGTCCTCTTTGGGAATTCTCATACAGAAGTCTGCCGTTTCTGTTTTCAACTTGCCCTGTCGGATGAGTGTATAGATCGTTTCGGGTTTCACCTTCAATATCTCGGCGGCGTCAGGAACGGAATAGGACCGTCTGCAAAGTTCCTCGCCCGGTGGCGAACCATTGACCTTATGATATTTGACCTGATTGGCATACCATTTCTCAAAGCTGGAAATAACGATACGCCTTTTGTCGTTTATCAGAATGACTTCAAAGAGATTCTTATGAAGCAGCCAATAGCTGTCTGTTTTGCCAAGGCCGAGAAGCTGCCGCATCTCACGAACCGACATGGTGGTTTTGGTAGTGGCAGGTTCAGCTTTTCCGTATAAGGGAGCCGAAGTATTCCGCATATCATCCATGAAAGACACCTCTCTATCTATGTAAAAGTTTAGCCGGGATTTCTCATCCCGGCTAAAGAATAGCAGATTTCGCGTGAAATGTTGAGGATGTCAAACAGCGGGATTGCGTTCAACAGTGCCATCATTGAGCCATGCTTCAAAGCTGGCTTTGGAAATACGGTAAGCGCCGCTTACCTTGAACCAGCGGAATTCGTTCTGCTTCAGTAGACGGTAGACAGTGGGACGGCTCAGGAGCAGCATTTCCATCAGGTCTTCTACGGTATAGCAGCGGCTGTCCTTTGCTGTGGAAACAGGGGAGGAAACCGAGTTGGGCGAAGGTTCTTCATGGATAATCATTGGATAATACCTCGTTAAATATACTTAAAGTTAAAACTTGAGCGGCAATGCAGCCCGGCGGCTGCCACCATTATAAATAGTATAGACCTGCTGAAGGTACTTCGTCTTGCCGGGAAGGCTTACGCCTGCGGTTCGTGCAAGGCGAAAAATCGTGAATGCATCGACCTGCCGCAGTTTGGCAATCAGACGGCTTTTACTGTATTCGGAGTGGTACAGTTCTACAAAGCGGCAGATGCCGAGCAGATTTGCAGAACTCATGGAATCAGGTTCTCCGTCCCACGCATTCAGCAAAACATCAAGGGATTCGATATACAGTTCAGGACCAAGCCGGATGAATTCGTGATAGGCGGTTGCGATGCAGCTGATCCGCTGCTTGCCCCGGCCTTCTTCAAAAGAAAGATGAACGCCAGCCAATTCGGTGGCCTGCTGGAATGCAACGGCAGCAGGCTCCCCTGCAAAAATCAGGGCACGGAGCTTCTGTCCTGCACTCAGCCGTTCCGAAATGCCTGTCTGCTGTGCAAACAGGAGGGCTTCTTCTCGTTCTGTCATACCAAAATAAACCTTGCAGCGAATCTGCAAATCTTCGCCGCCGTTCAGAAATTTCCGTGCAGCGATGGTGTTCTGTCCGTCCATCACATAGTAGTGACCATCCCGGAAGCTGATCTTCGGCTCATTGGCAACCCGCTCGTCAAATTCTTTTGCGATGCGGGCAACACGAGCGGGGTGAAGAGCACGCTGATAAGTGTCGCGCGGCACGATCAGTTCGCTGCTGTTCAGGCACATCTCATGGTAAGGTTTTACAACTGCGTTCATCATAAAGGAACCTCCTTCTTCTTTTGCAGAAAATCAATTCCTGATTGGATAATCAAACCGATTTTTTTCTTTTCGTTATCGGATAAGCGGAAACTGGAATACCGTTCATAACAGATATTCCAGCGGAACATAAGCGATTGAAGTGCATCATCCAGTTCTGCGACCATGAACTCAACAGAAGATTCTGTCGGGGTGGAGAGCATCCTTTCCGATATCTGCTCAATGCTATGTAGATCGCCTTTTGTGTGCTTGGCGAGAGCAGGGGGCTGACTGTTCAGCACACGAAGATTCTGAAACTGCTGGGAGAGCAGCTCTTTTGCAGCGGCGAGAACATCCTCCTGCGGAGGAGCCGTAAGGTATTTTCGGAATGACTTGTATCCAATGAACCCAAAGCTGTATTGCAGACACACTGACACTTGCCGCATTTCATATTTGGACAGGTGCCCAAGGTAGCTTAACACTCTGGATTTATCTGCGGGGCGCGGGCTTTCGCAAATCGCCATAGATGGCGCACTCAAAAAACGATTGTGTAGAATAAAATGCGTTGGCATATTTCGCTTTTTGATCTGTGTTGTCAGCGGAACGACCAGAAGAACATTGGAGTAAAAATTACCGTCATCGTTCTGGACAACGATGGCAGGTCGGACACCGCCTTGCTCGGAACCGCTGTAAGGGTTCAAGTCCATCATGTAGACATCCCCGCGCTTGTACATCCAGTTTGCGGGCATAGGCGGATACTCTTTCTCTTTTTTACCTCGTGTGGCCAATTTGGATTTCTCCTTTCTATCCGTATATGTAACAGTGGACTGCTCGCACAGCCCACCCTACTATCTCAAACAGCAAATTGCTGTGATTTATAGTTCTATACCTTTCCGTATTTGTCCCCGACATCCCCGGAAAACGAAAACTCAGTTTTCGTGTGGGAAAACTTTCAGCCGTCCGGCAGCGTACCGAATCCATAGGGTTCTCACCTCTCCGTGGTTCTCACCGAGCTGCCCGAAGGCAGAAGTATCATTATTCTGTGATGGATCATAGCTATGGAGAAGCTGTCATCCATTTACCGTCAACCTACCGCTCATTCCCTCAGTGGGAGATCATCGCATTTGTTACGGACGTGGCTCATCATCACAGGAACGTGACTGAAGAATGCGTGTTCAATTTTCAAGGGGCGGGATAGCTTGAGGGCTGCTTTGAACGCTTTCCGAAGCTATGGCTGTATTGTAACCGATGCGGAACGAAATGAACAGGAACTCAGAGTTCACAATTTTTGAGGAAAATAGGAAGTATCGTTCCTGTTTCTCGATGAACCGTCAAAAATATATTTCTTGACTTTATGTAAGAAATGAAGTATTATACTCGTAAGAAACTAACTTACGAGTATATAAATTCGATAAATACACTTTGGGGAGGGAACAAAATGAGCCGATTTTACTGCCGCGATGAGGAACTTCGGAAGTTAAACAAACGATATGAGAATGGAAAGTTTGAATGCGTTGTCATTTACGGCAGACGCCGTGTTGGAAAAACTGCGCTGATCAATGAATTCTGCAAGGATAAACCGACCATTTTCTTCTCTGCCTTGAATACGACCGGAAAAGAAAATCTGGAAGCCTTGTCCAAGGCAATCATGAGTTTTGAACGACCCAATGCAGAATCATCTCCGGAATTTACAACCTACGATGCAGCATTGGACGAACTGACAGCTCTCTCCAAGGAGCAGCGGATCGTATTTGTAATTGATGAGTATCCTTATCTTGCAAAGGCTAAACCCGCTATTTCCGCAATGCTTCAGCACATCATCGACCATAAATGGACAGAGTCCCAAATGTACCTGATCCTGTGTGGCTCGTCCATGAGTTTTATGGAAAGTCAGGTTTTGGGCAAAGAAAGCCCTCTGTATGGGCGCAGAACAGCGCAATTCAAGATCATGCCGCTGGATTACAAGGAAACAGCGGTGTTCCATCCGAATCTGTCCGAGGAAGATAACGCCCTGATTTATGGCATCACAGGCGGCGTTCCGCATTATATCAACAAATTGGATGTTCGGGACAGCGTAGATGAAGCACTGATGGAAAACTTGTTTGACCGTTCCAGCTACCTCTATGAGGAACCGGCCAACCTGTTAAAGCAGGAGCTGCGTGAGCCGGCAATTTATAATGCAATCATCAAGGCAATTGCAGAGGGGGCTTCTCGCCTGAATGATATCACCACGAAAGTTGGTGAAGAAAACTCTGTGGTGGCGAAGTACCTCAAAACGTTGATAGACCTTGGAATCGTCAAAAAGGAAACGCCGATCACTGAGAAACCGGGCAAAAAAACGATCTATCTTCTGGCAGACAATTTTTTTCGTTTTTGGTACCGTTTTGTGCCGGTCAATGCAAGTGCCATTGATTCGGGGCGGATCGCAAAGACCTACCCCCATGCGGTGAAGCAGTATTTTCCAGACTATATGGGTCTGATTTTTGAGAAGATGTGCCAAGACTACTTGCTCTATTATGCGAATGATCTTCCTATCGAGTTGAGTGAGATTGGGCAGTGGTGGGGAACCGACCCTCAAAAAAAGAAGCAGATACAAATCGATATTGTCGGTAGGCCGGTTGAGGGCAATGACTATATCATCGGCTCCTGCAAATATCGCAATGAAAAAATCGGTTTGGACGAACTGGAACTGATTCGGGAATATGCAGCAGTCTTTGGGAAAGGAACAAACTACCACTACTACATTTTCTCGAAAGGCGGATTTACGGACGGCCTGCTTCAGGCACAGGAACGCGGAGAAGTACAGCTGCTTACCCTTGCCGATATTTTTGAATAACACAAGAAACGCTCTTGTCGGTGTAAAACCGGCAGGAGCGTTTCTTGTTGAAGTGATTATAAAAGACCTTTGATTTTTTCAAGATGATCTATAGCGGCTTGCAGTTCATTTTGAAACTGATCCCTAGAAGGATCTCGGCCCAAAAGAAGATAATCCATACTGACATGGAAGTATTCTGCAATATCGATCAGGATTTTTACAGAGCCATTGGAGCTTCCCCTTTCAAGATCGCCGAGGTGGCGATGGGAAACACCAAGTTTTTCAGCAAGTTTTTCCTGCGATAACTTCGCATTTGTACGCAAAGTAAAAATACGGTTACCAATAGCATTCGGATCAAAACTCATGTGTGACCTCCAAATTTTCGATAAAGCGTGAGAAGTCGAAAACTCGGAGTTGCTACGGATATCTAGCCGCTTGGGGCATCCACGAAAAACGGACAAACATAAAGCCTGCTCCTTTTTACGGGAGCAGGCTTCCTGAAGGCTAAAAAAATAGCCGGACAACAACCAACTGAGAGATCTTCAAAGAAAATCTCTCAATCAGCTGTTGCCCGGCTATTTGGAGCACGTTTCATACATTGCCTTGCGGCAATGGCCCGTTGCTCGGAGCGAACAGTCCATATTCAGGGTGCAATGCACCCGTATTTGTTAAAATGACTGGAAAATCACCGGCATCTAAATGCCAGATCAAGTCTCAGGGTTTCTTTGCATCTATTGCACTTCACTTGTAGTATACCTGAACACCCCTCGATTTTTTGGTATAACTTATTTCCACAAACAGGGCAAAATCTCCAGCCTATGCTAAATTCTGCCTGCTGTGTAGTAGTCGGTGCTTTACCGGCAAAGGGACGGTTCTTTAACTGAATCATATTCATTCTCCAAATCGCATGATGTCCAATGGATGGCAGTGGATGGGTTTGCCTTTTATAACCTGCATCTGCTGCAGTCTGATCCTGATTGCAGACCAAGAAACCCCAATCCGTCGAGCCATCTCCAGAATTTTTTCATAGTTAGGGTCAGACACTGATTTGTACAGAATCCCATTTGGCAGAGTCAACGCTACACGTTCTATTTCGGCATTGATCAGAAATGTTGGCATCAGCAGCTCTGCTGCAAGGGTATCCGCCTGCCATTCTTCCCACGAGGGCTTTCCGTTTCTCTCCCGATAGGCAATGTGCCCACGGCACTTGACTGCTTTTCCGTAGTCGTTCGGAAACAGATCAGCCAAAATCTGATGTGCTGCTTCATGCGCTATGGTGAAATTCCGGCATCCAGTGCATCTGTCTGCCGCAAGAGCAGAATCGATTACGATATCCCTCGGCATAAATACTTCAACAAGCTTTGTTCCATCCTCAAGGGTTGCTGTGAAGCTACATCTCTGGAAAACCGTTAATCCAAGGATGTGACCATCGCTACACAGCGGCAACATCTTTAGGTTCAGTCCAAGAACAGAATTTGCAAACTGCTCTGGGTTAATAGGAGCGGGGTCATTTTTGCTTATTCCGAAGAGTGCATAGTACATTTCAATATATTTGCCTGCTATGCACGAGAGTTCTGCACGCGATAAGTATCTTGCCATTATGAAGCCCTACCTTCTGATGTGGCACAGTAGGCTTCCACGAACCACTTGCCCTTTTCAAGCCAAAGATTCCGCTTCTGCCCGCAAATCAGGCAGGTGAAGCAATGCCCTTTCACGCCAAAACGTGATGTACCGTGCTTGACTGCCAAGACACGATCAATTCCATAAGTGCGAGTCTTGTCATAGTTTATGGCAAGAGGACGGATCTTGCCGTCAGGAGTAAAACGAACATCCACTCCGACGTATCTTTTCTCACGGCGAAGGTTGTAATCACCACACATCAGAAATCCTCCTTTTTTGCAGATCTATCAGAACACCGCGTGCATTACTTGCGAATCATACTGCGTGCCACGAGCTGCTTTTCGCTCAACACCGGAACGGACACTGTATGTTTTTTCCACTCTTCCATAGAGCAGGTCACTGCTTTGCACAGACGGCATTTTGTCCAGCCACCGGTTTCATCAAGATCCACATCGTAGTTCATAGTTCCACACATCGGGCATCTTACATTTTCTTTTCTCATAGTATCGCCTCTCAAAAACACCGAATAAACACATTTCCTGTCCCAAATTAACACCAAAAGGCTGTTATTCGTGGATTTGATTCGATTATACACCCACTTTTTGGAGATATCAATTACGCATTTGTCGCTATTTTAGAGATTTCTTATTGATTTCCTGTATTTTCTATACTATAATAGGGCTATCGGATCACAAAGGAGTGTTCTTGTTATGAAAAAGAAAACCACGCTCACAAAAATGCACATAGCCCCATCCACAGTGCGCTATGATGCAGTCGCTGCGAGGGATAGCAATGAGGTTGGTCAGATTCTCGCAGGCACACGAAAAAGGAATGGTTATTCACTTGTAGCTTTCTCTGAACTTCTCCGTCACTATGGCGTCGATGTCAGTGATAAAGGAATCAGCAAATGGGAAAAAGGCTATACCACTCCCAGCATCTATCAACTAGTTGCAATCTGCTACGCATTGAACATCAAGGAGGGTCCCTCCTACTTTACAAAGAACTTTCAGAAACCCGCCCTTCTAAATGACATCGGGCAAAAAAAAGTCGCTGAGTACGAAATGGACTTGATTGCATCCCGGCGCTACCAGCCAGACACAGAAGAGCCTGCGGAAATCGACTGCATAATGATGCCTGTGTCAGAGCTGCCAGTATCGGTAGGTCTAGGAGCTTTTCTTGAGGGTGAAATGTTCCAGCAGATACAAGTGCCTGCCAGTAGTGTTCCGGCTGGTGCCGAGTTCGGGATATACGTTAGCGGTGATAGTATGGAACCACGTTATCATAGCGGACAAATCGTATGGGTAAAGCGCTGCGAAGAACTTGAATGCGGAGATATCGGGATATTCGTATATGATGACTGCGGATATCTGAAAAAATACGATGAACATACCCCAGACAAGTCCCAAGCAGAGCTCCTTACCGACAGCTATGGCGTGGTGCATAACCAACCGGTTTTGGTTTCTCTTAACACCAAATATTCGCCAATCCTTATATCTCCAGAGCAAAGATTTGAGATCGTTGGAAAAGTTTTGAACTAAAAAGATGGGAGGGATTTTCGTGGATACGATCAAACGTGTTCAGGATTTGATGCAAGAGCGTGATATGAATCTGTGTGTGTTGACAAAAAAATGCGGGATATCGTACTCCACAATCCAAAGTACTGCCCGTCGAGGAGGGCAGTTAAGCGTAGAGACGATTGAAAGAATTTGTCAGGGTTTGGGAATTACATTAAAAGACTTCTTCGATTCTTCATATTTGTAAATATGGCAGAAAAAAGCCGTTCACCGAGCTAGAAAACCTGCGCGGTGAACGGCTTTAATATTGCTTCTATTTATTCCCAATAGCATTCACGCATCAAGATGTAGCAGTCATTTTATATGTGGTTCTGACAACAAAAAGAAGTGGAAGTATTCCTATGTTGGAATGCTCCCACTCTTTAGGGATCACAATTCTTGAGTTCTCAGTGCATTTTCAAGCATTTGACGATAATCTTCACAAACCTTTTGGGGTGTGCCATAATAACTCGTGATGAATTCAGTTGCCTTAAATTCATACGAGCAGTGACACGACCAACTGGATTCAGAGGATGAATACATACAGGAGGTTCTAGTATGAACAAATTGATTTCCTGCCACTATAACATGGACACTAACCGGGTGGAAGCCCGGTTCGAGGATGGCACTACCCTTGCCATCGACTGCATCGCCGTGGAGGACGAATACGGCAACACCCCGGCACAGCGGGCAGAACTAGACTGGCTGCTGTACAATAAACCGCTGGAGTACGCACAAATGGTGCTGAGAGGGGAGATTGAGCATTATCTCTCGCTTGGTTGCGACCATGGAAGATTGGAAGATTGATTGACAAGGTTACATAACAGTTAACACAGCTTGCATTTGCCCTGCAATTTTTCAGAATGGAACGCCCCAAGGGCATCCGGTCTATATCCGGCAGATTTTTCATAAAGAATCTGCCGGGTATTTTTGTTTGTCATACCTATTGCAATTCTGACTATTTGGAATATACTTGTAAGTATCAAATTATTTCACTGTATGAGGACATCCGCACCAAACTTATCCAGTCCGGTGTAATGAAATGCAGAGAATAAAAGACAAAATTGGTATGTTCCACGAAATTTAGGGAGAAAACTGAGCAAGTAGGAAGGCGGAATATATATGAAACAAGATACTTTAGAGGGCAAAGCAAAAACAAAAAATGGGGTAAAACGGCTGTGTTTTTCCATAATCTGCATTCTTCTGGAAGTGATTTTTATTATTACTATCGTAACACGCTTGAATGAATATGCAGAAGTCATAAATTTATTTACAAGGATTTTGAGTGGGATCTTGGTTTTGGGATTGTACGCATCAAATAAGACATCCTCTATGAAAATGCCTTGGGTCATCTTAATTCTAATTTTCCCAATTATGGGTGTAGGCCTGTATTTGTTGATTGGTTTGAATGGTGGCACACATAAAATGCGTGAGCGGTATGCAGAAATTGATAGCAAATTGTTACCAATGCTTCCGGACAGTCAGGAGTGTTTGAGCAGAATAAAAGAAACAATTCCGAAAGCAGGAAATATAGCAAGTTACATACAAAGAAATTCGCAGTATCCAATCTATCAGAATACGGATATTGTGTATTTTGATGAAGCAGTGAAAGGATTAGAGGCACAGCTTAAGGATTTGGAGAAAGCACAAAAGTTTATCTTTATGGAATATCATGCGATAGAAGACGCTGAAGCATGGCATAAGATTCAAGATGTTCTGGAAGAGCGAGTAAAAGCAGGTGTGGAAGTTAGAGTATTCTACGATGATATGGGTTCTATAGGCTTTATTAACACAGATTTTGTGAAAAAAATGGAGACAATAGGAATTCATTGCCGTGTATTCAATCCGTTTATGCCAGGTTTAAATCTGTTTTTGAACAATCGTGATCATAGAAAAATAACAGTTATTGATGGAAAAGTCGGATTTACAGGTGGATATAATCTAGCAAACGAATATTTTAATTACACACACCCGTATGGACAGTGGAAAGATACAGGTATTCGTTTAGAAGGAGATGCTGTTCAGTCGCTTACAGTGACATTTTTAGAAATGTGGAATGCTGTTAGTGAAAAAGCTACGAATGATACTGATTTTAGTAAATACATTATTCATTACGATTATAAAGCACAGCAAACAGGTTTTGTTCAGCCTTATGCAGACAGTCCTATGGATAATGAGCAGGTCGGAGAAGAAGTTTATATCAGTATGATAAATAAAGCTGAAAAATATTGTTGGTTTATGACTCCATATCTAATCATAACAGATGAAATGACGCATGCGTTATGTCTGGCTGCTAAGCGAGGGGTAGACGTAAGAATTATCACACCTGGTATCCCTGATAAAAAATTCATTTATAGTGTAACTCGTTCTTTTTATCATGGATTAGTTAAACATGGTGTTCGTGTTTATGAGTGGACTCCTGGTTTCTGTCATGCAAAAATGAGTGTGGCAGATGACTGTATGGCAACTTGTGGAACAATTAATTTGGATTATCGAAGTTTATATCACCATTTTGAAAACGGCTGTTTTATGGCAGATTGTCAGGCAGTTGTGGAAATAAAAAATGATCTGATAAGAACGATGGGAGAATGTCGTGATGTGACAGACCAATATCAAACCGGACGAAGTGCATATTTGCGACTGGGACAATTATTTATGAGATTATTTGCTGGATTGCTATAAGAATCTGATGAAACGACCTTTCAAAAAACAGTTGATTTAGAAGTTAACTGTTTTTGAAAGGCCGTTTTTGCTATATCTAACAGTCTGTTGTACAAAGAAGATTTTGCATGGATGAAAAAACAAACCTTGTTGAGGTTAAATTGAGCTTTCCATTGTATTGTATTGCTAATGAATAAGAATAAGAAATAAAAAGAAATCAGATGATGTACAATGAAAAAGCATAAAATATGTAAAATCCTTCTTGTTATACTGGCAATTTTTTTATGTGTGGCTTTTTATGAATTGCTCGGAATCTGCGTTGCATATAAAAAGCAGCCGGAAGTGTCCAATACAACCAAAAAAGAAACAAAAAATGGGTCATGGAACGAATGCAGTGAAAATACAGAACGGGCAGTAATCATAGAAAAGAATCCAGAAGCGCTTTTACAAAGAGTGCGTTTGATCAAGAATGCAAAAAAGGAAATTATTCTTTCTACTTTTGCATTTCAATCCGATGAAAGTGGAAAATTGATCTTAGGAGCACTGCATGATGCGGCAGACAGAGGTGTACATATTCGTCTGTTAGTAGATGGAATGGAGAGCTGGATTGATATGGAAGGAAATCCGTATTTCTATGGATTATCTTCCCATGAGAATGTTGAAATTAAACTGTATAATAAGGCCAATCCGTTGAAACCGTGGAAAATGATGGGTAGAATGCATGATAAATATTTGATTGCAGATGGAAAGAGATATATTCTTGGGGGAAGAAATACATACAATTATTTCCTGGGTGATTTTCCGGGACATAAGAACTATGACAGAGACGTGTTAGTGGTTTGCGATGAACCTGAGAAAGAAAATTCAGTTAACCAGTTGTTAGAGTATTTTGAAACGATATGGGAACAAGAAGACAGTGATTATTTTCATGACAATAAAAAACTGGCAAATAGAAAATCTGTAAAGAACGCAGTTTTAGAGCTGCAGAACGGCTATCAGAAATATTTTGAAGAGAATAAGGAAAGAATCTGCGATACCGATTACACGGACGAAACTTTTGAGACAGAAAAGATTGCATTAGTGTCAAATCCTATTCACACAGGTTCCAAAGAACCAGTAGTGTGGTATCAGTTGGGAGAATTGATGAAAAATGCAAAAAATCGTGTGAAGATCCACACGCCATATATTATCTGTAATGATATGATGTATAATACATGGGAGGAGATTGCAGAGAACGTTTCAGATTTTTCTATCATGACAAATTCAGTTGCGAATAATGGGAATCCATTTGGGGCTGCCGATTATGCGAAAAACAGAAATAGAATCTTAAGTACAGGAATTAATATCTGGGAATATGAAGGCGGTTATTCATACCACGGAAAAAGTATTCTGATTGACGATGATCTGTCTGTAATCGGTTCCTTTAATATGGACATGAGAAGTGCATATCTGGATACGGAACTGATGCTTGTAATTCGCAGTAAAGATATTAATAAACAGTTGGAAGAGGGCATGATGGACTATGAAAGAGTGTCCCGCCAGGTATTGGAAGATGGAACCTATCGTGATCCATATCATGTAGAGCCAATCGAATTAACAAAGAAACGTCAGAGAAAAATATTTTTGGTACAGCATCTGCTTGGATGGGCAAGGTATCTGTTTTAATAAGGAGGAAGGAAAACGTGTTTCAAATATTGATTGTAGAAGATGATAAAGAATTAAGCCAGCTATTCCAAAAAGTGCTTGAGAAGAATGGATATCAAGTCAAAAGTGCATCGGATGGAGCACAGGCATTAGAAGTATTGGTTAAGGAATATATTGATCTGATCATTTCTGATATTATGATGCCGGTTATGGATGGTTATGAACTGGTGTCGGAACTCCGTTCAGCAGGATATCAGATACCTGTACTTATGATCACTGCGAAAGGTTCCTTTGATGATATGCGCCAGGGATTTCTTTCGGGAAGTGACGATTATATGGTAAAACCGGTAAATGTGAATGAAATGGTTTTAAGAGTCGGAGCACTGCTTCGCCGTGCACAGATACTGAATGAACACAAAATTGTGATCGGTTCAACAGAGTTTGATTATGATGCAATGACGGTTACAACTGATAAGGAAAGTCTTGTTTTGCCTAAAAAAGAATTCCTGCTTTTATATAAGCTTGCAGCTTCGCCAGGCAGAATATTTACAAAACAACAGTTGATGGATGAAGTATGGGGATACGAGACGGAGGCAGACCCACATACGATAGAGGTACATATAGGAAGAATCAGGGAGCGTTTGAAAGATAACCCTGATTTTGAAATCGTAACAATGCGTGGAATTGGATACAAGGTGGTGAAAAAATAATGGAACAAAAGAAAGAAAAAGGATTGCGGATCCGATCCTGTCTGACTGGTGCAATCTGGCTGGCACTTGTATTTTCAACAGTCATATCTGCGTTATTATTTGCTTTTTTGAATCATTTTTTTAATCTGCCGGGCAGCATACCTGTGCTTGGCTGGCTTTTGATTTTCAATACATTGATTGCAGGGCTGATCACTTCCTTTATTAATGCAAAGTTACTGGAACCAATTACAAGACTTAGTAAAGCAATGAAGGAAGTTTCTCGGGGAGATTTTGAACAGCATTTGGAAACGAACAGCCGTATAGCAGAAGTTGGAGAATCTTATCAAAGTTTTAACGTTATGACAAAAGAACTTCGTGCAACAGAGGTGCTGCAGATGGATTTTGTATCTGATGTTTCTCATGAGTTTAAGACCCCGATTAATGCCATTGAAGGATATACAATGCTGCTTCAGGGAGAAGAACTGTCTCCGGATCAAGAGGAATATGTAGAAAAAATCTTATTTAACACCCAAAGACTTTCCGGATTGGTTGGTAATATTTTGCTGTTATCCAAGTTAGAGAATCAGAATATACCAATGAAAAAAACAGAATATCGTCTGGATGAACAGATCCGCCAGGCAGTTCTTTCATTGGAAACAAAATGGACAGAAAAAGAAATTGGTTTTCAGGTAGAATTGGAGGAAGTTAAATATACTGCGAATGAAGGACTTTTTATGCATATCTGGATAAATCTTTTAGATAATGCGATTAAGTTCAGCCCTTCAAAGGGGACAATTACGATGTTTCTGAAACAAGAACAGGATTCTGTTAAGTTCATTCTGGAAGATGAAGGACCAGGAATAGAGGATGATGTAAAATCCAGAATATTTGACAAGTTCTATCAGGTAGATGGATCTCATAAAGCAGAAGGAAATGGCCTAGGTCTTGCACTTGTAAAACGGATTGTAGATAGTGCCGGAGGAACAATCAAAGCAGAAAACCGTGAATATGGTGGATGCAGATTTGTTATAGAGCTGCCAAAGCAGAAAGATGAGATTATCTAGTTTTAAGATAAATTAGAATATGGGAGGATTTATATGACATTTTATCAGGAGTTGCAGTTAAATCAGGCAGGTTCTAAAAACCTGTTGAAAAAGAGTGAAACACTAAAAGAAAAACTATATCATATGTGGGTATATCTGGTGAAGATAGCTGCTACAATGGCATTTTGTTTTTTCTTTGTTAGTATTTTCAGCATCCTATTTGGAAATGAGAACAGCATTGTAGGTGTAGTAGTCTTATTATGTCTCATGGTGTTTAGGAATGCGGATCTGGGGATCCACACCGGACAATCTACGATGCTTTTGGCTTTGTTCTTTGTAATTATGACTGTATGTCCGCATTTAGCAAATCAGTTTTCACCGGTATTGGGAATGCTGTTAAATATTGCGGCACTGGCTGTGTTGATTCTGTTCGGATGCCATAATCCATCCATGTTTAATCAATCTACATTGGTTCTTGGGTATCTGCTGCTATATGGTTATGATGTTACGGGAAAAAGCTATCAGATGCGATTAGTCGGAATGGCTTTAGGTGCAGCACTTACCTGCTTCGTATTTTATCGAAATCATAAAAACAGAACTTATAAAAGAAATCTGAAAGATCTGATACAAGAATTTGATATCACTTCTTCCAGAACAAAATGGCAGATATGTCAGATTTTATGCGTACCGATTGTCCTTTGCATTGCAGAACTTTGTAATATGCCACGTGCAATGTGGGCTGGTATTGCGGCCATGTCCGTGATTTTGCCGTCTATGGAAGATATGCACTACAGAGTCCGTAAAAGGATTGTCGGAAATATTGCAGGTGTTATATGTTTTACAGTATTATATTTTCTGCTTCCTTCGTCAATCTATGCATATATAGGAATTCTTGGTGGAATCGGTGTAGGATTTTCAGCACAATATGGCTGGCAGGCAGTATTTAACACATTTGGTGCTTTAGCCATTGCTGCAGAGACATATGGACTACAAGGAGCGGTTAGTCTTAGAGTGAGTCAAAATGTTTTTGGTGTTGTGTTTGCTTTAGCATTTTGTGTTATATTTTATTGGTTTATGCCTAAAAAAAAGGAAAGTGAGGTGACCGTACATGCAGAGTGAAGTGAATCAGGAAGAAAATTTGAATACCACTGATTTTGACGAGCACTTCGCTAAAATTTCGTCCTATATTGTAGACACATTGCACGGCGTTCCACTTGAGATGACCGAGGATGAAAAAGAACAATTTCGCATACAGGTTATTTCAAATCAGTATGCAGAACGGTTGCTAAGTGAAGCCGAAAAGACAGAAACGTATAGAGGTTTATCAAAAATTGATATTCTCCATACAGTTTCTATCCCTCAACTGGCTAGAACAATCCCACTTAAAGGTTTGAATCTCAGTTTAGAAAAATACAGAATGCCGGATGGTGTAATAATAGAGGTTGAGAGTTCGTCACATTATTTGGGGTCATTTAGTGAGAAAAATGATTCTTCCACAAATTGGATAGAAAAGATCATGGAGGGTGTCGGTATTCACTAGATGGATTCTCAAGAAGCATATGCACGAAAGTTCTGCACGCGATAAGTATCTTGCCATTATGAAGCCCTACCTTCTGATGTGGCACAGTAGCAGTTGAAAACAGCTCAGGTTACCTATTGCAATTCTGACTATTTGGAATATACTTGTAAGTATCAAATTATTTCACTGTATGGGAGGAAATTATTATGGCAAGACCCAAGGGAAGCAAGAATAAGACCCGTATTGTAAATGCCAACGTTGATTATGCAGCCGTCGTTGCAGAAAAGACCGCCGAAAAGGAAAAAATCGAATCTGAGGTTGCTGCGCTGACTGCAAATCTCGATGATCTGAAGACGCAGCTGAAAGCCAAGAAAGCAGAATTGAAAGCCGCCACCAAGGAACTTACTAAAGCCGAAAACAAAAAAGCTGCCGCCGAAGCAAAGGCAATGGAAGAAGCAAAGAAAGGCGAAGCAGAAGATGTGCTGAAGAAGCTGCTGGCCAGCGGTATGACGGCTGAGGAAATCCTTGCAAAACTCCAGTAATGCAATGCCGAGAGGAGGGAACACGATGACCGAGCAGGAACAGCCCAAAAACGATTTTATGCACAAGCTCGCGCTGCAAATTGTTGAGCGGCGCAACCTTGTGTTCCTCATCGTCATTCTGGGAACCATCTTCACCATCTTCTCCCGCAGCTGGGTCAAGGTGGAAAGCGACCTGACCACCTATCTGCCCAAGACCAGCGAGACCCGCATGGGCCTGGACATTATGGAAAAAGAGTTTACCACCTACGGTTCTGCCGATGTCATGGTGGCAAACATCACGCCGGACGAGGCAGACCAGCTGAACGACGAGCTGGCGGGCCTCAGGGGCATCCAGATGATCGAGTACGATGATACCACCGCCCATTATAATAATGTATCGGCGCTGTACTCCATCACATTCGATTACCCCGAGGACGACGACCAGTGCCTGGAAACGCTGGAAAGCGTCAAGGAGTACCTGAAAGACTACGATATCTACGTTTCCACCTCGCTGGGCAATACGCAGGAGGAGACGATTGAGCGTGAAGTCAATGTCATCATGGTGTATGTTGCCATCATCATTGTGGTGGTGCTGATCTTCACCTCCCAGACCTATGCGGAAGTTCCCGTGCTGCTGCTCACTTTCGTGGTGGGCATGATCCTCAACATGGGCACCAACTTCCTGCTGGGCACCATCTCGTTCGTTTCCAACTCGGTCACGAACATTCTGCAGCTGGCCCTTTCGCTGGACTACGCCATCATCTTCTGCAACCATTTTAAAGAAGAACACGAGACCCTGCCCTTGAAAGAGGCGGTCATCGAGTCGCTGGCTAAGAGTATCCCGGAGATCAGTTCCAGCTCCCTGACCACCATCGGCGGTCTGGTGGCCATGCTGTTCATGCAGTTCAAGATCGGCCCGGATATGGCCATCTGCCTCATCAAGGCCATCCTGTTCTCCATGCTGTCGGTCTTCGTGGTCATGCCCGGCCTGCTGATGCTGTTTGGCCCTTACATGAGCAAGACCAAGCACCGCAACTTTGTGCCCAAGATCTCGTTCGTGGGCCGCTATGCTTACAAAACCCGCAAGATCGTTCCCATCGTCTTTGCAGTGGTGCTGGTGTTTGCCTACCATTTCCAGACACAGTGCCCCTACGCCTATGGCTACGGCCCGATCAAGACGCCAGTGTTGAATGAGACGCAGATCGCCGATAACATGATCGACGAAAACTTTACCAAGTCCAACCTGGTGGCTCTCGTCGTACCAAAGAACGACGATTACCGGGTGGAAGCAGCCATGATCAAAGAACTGGAAAGCCACGATGAGGTGGACCACACCCGCGGCCTTTCCAACATTGAGGCCATGGACGGCTACATGCTGGAAGACCGGCTCACTTCCCGCCAGTTCTCTGAGATGGCGGGCCTGGATTACGAGCTGGCCCAAGTGGTCTACACAGGCTACGCGTTGGAAAATGATGAGTACGGCCAGGTCATTGGCAACTTCTCCAACTACAGTGTGCCGCTCATTGATATGTTCCTCTACGTCTGTGACGAGGTCGATTCCGGCATTGTCAGCCTGGACCAGGATCAGATCAACGACCTGCATGATGCCCAGACCCAGATGCTGAGCGCAAAGGCCCAGCTGCAGGGTGTGGATTACAACCGTATTCTGGTCTACCTGAACCCCAGCCTCCAGAGCGGGGATGAAATGTATGAGTTCACGGACCAGATGCGCACCATCGCCCGGAAGTATTACCCGGACGGCGACATCTATCTGGCGGGCGACGCCACCAACGAGTACGACTTCCAGAAGTCGTTTGCCATCGACAACATCGTGGTCAGCGTGGTCTCCGTGCTGATCGTGCTGATCGTCCTGCTGTTCACGTTCCAGTCGGTGGCAATGCCCATCCTACTGATCCTCGTCATCGAGGGCGCGATCTGGGTCAACTTCTCCGTCCCCGCTTTTATCCACACGCCGCTGTACTTCATGGGCTACCTGATCGTCAGCTCCATCCAGATGGGTGCAAACATCGATTACGCCATCGTTATTGCAACCCGCTACAACGAGCTGCGGGATAAGATGGACCATAAGACAGCCATGATCGAGACGCTGAACTTTGCGTTCCCCACCATCCTCACTTCCGGCACCATCATGACGGTGGCCGGTACCCTTATCGGTCAGATGACGTCCGATGCCTGCATCGTGGGCATCGGCCAGTGCCTGGGCCGCGGTACCATCATCTCCATCTTCCTGGTGCTGTTCGTCCTGCCGCAGATCCTGCTGGTGGGTGGCAAGCTGGTGGATAAAACTTCGTTCTCCATGCATCATGTGGTGCTGCACACCAACACGGCCAGCGGCCGGGTGCGTGTCAATGGCATGGTGCAGGGCGAGGTGAACGGCTCCGTGGCCGGTACCATGAACGCCGTTGTGGATGGAAACGTACATCTTACCGTTCTTTCTGGTAAAATCTCACAGGAGGTGCAGGATGAAAACGACTCCCATGCGGACGAATGAGTCTGCGGCGGGCAGCACCCGGCTGCTGCACCGCCTGACCGCTGCGCTGCTGGCACTGGTGCTGGCGGCTTCGGCGGCGCTGCCGGTATTTGCGGCCGACACCGCGCCGACGGATACCATTTACATCAACAGTGTTTCGGACCTGCTGGCCTTTGCCGACAAATGCGGCTTTGATCAGTGGTCCAAAGGCAAGACCGTGATCCTGCAGAAAGACCTCTCGCTGGAGGATACGGAGTGGGCCCCCGTTGCGTCGTTCAGCGGCGCGTTCAAGGGCAACGGCCACACCATCTCGGATGTCAGCCTCGTGGGGGCTTATTCTCCAGCCGGCTTCTTCGGCATCCTGGAAGAGGGCGGTTCCATTCAGGACCTTACCATCAAGGGTGTGGTCAATCCCGCTGGTACCCAGAAGACCGCAGGCGGTCTGGTGGGCACCAACTACGGCACCATCATCAACTGCACGTTCTCCGGTGCTGTCCACGGCGAGGAGGAGGCGGGCGGTCTGGTGGGCCGCAATGAGACGAGCGGAACCATCGACCACAGCACTTCCCGTGCCATGGTCAGCGGTGCGTATGCCACCGGCGGCATCGTGGGCTACAACCTCGGTGTCATCACCGGCTGCACCAATGTGGGCGCCGTCAACTCCGAGTATCAGGAGTCCGCCCTCGATATGGAGGGCCTCCCGGCCACCCTGCTGGAGCTGGTCAAGAAGGATATGGGCGATGACCTGAGCAATAACATCTCCAATGTCTCCTTGGATACCGGCGGCATTGCAGGCCGCTCCTCCGGCCTGATCCTCAGCAGTGCCAACGCGGGCGACGTGGGCTATGCCCATGTAGGCTATAACGTGGGCGGCATCGTGGGCCGGACCGATGGCCTGATCTCCGGCTGTGTCAACCAGGGCCTGGTACAGGGCCGCAAGGACGTGGGCGGCATTGCCGGTCAGGCAGAGCCCTATGTGGAGCTGGACCTGGACCAGAGCACCATCAACCGTCTGCGCACCGAGCTGGACACGCTGCACACCATGGTCAACGGCGCGGCCGATGACATGGACGGCAGCACCAGCCTCCTCAATACCGACCTCAACACCCTGAACTCTCAGATGGACACTGCCGTGCAGGCAGCCCGCCGTCTGCAGGAGCAGGGAGGCGATTACTTTGACGAAGTGGCGGACGAGGTGGACCGCACGGGAGACCTCATCTCCGATACATTTACCCGGCTGGAGCCCGTGATGGACACGGGTGTCGACGCACTGGATAAGATGACCACCGCCGTGGGCCAGCTCAAGTGGGTCACCGCGGAGATGGCGGCCGAGATGCTGACCGCCTCCACGGCACTGGCCAAGGCTTCTTCCGGCGCGCACAAGGCCAGCGACGCGCTGGATTCCAGCAAGCAGGGTCTGGAGCAGATCAGCAAGGGCCTGGACGACCTGATCGCCTCGCTGCCGGGCAAGGATGACAGCGGCCTGAGCAGCGCCATCAGCACCATTCTGGGCGGCTATTCCAGCGTGTCCGGTGACGCGGTGGACGATCACATCAAAACAGCCATCTCCCTGCTGCAGGTGGCGAATTCCGCCATGAGCATCCTCTCGTTGGGCTCCGGCATGAGCGGCCAGATGAAGCTGCTGACCACCGGCCTGGGTCTGCTGCGGAGCGCCACGCTGCTGGCCGATGACGGCCAGCTGGCTTCCGCCGGCAAGCAGGTCACCCGCGCCGTGGGCAATATGGCAGGCCTAGCCACGCAGATCGGCGCGCTGCTGGGCAACACCGCCAACCTCGTTTCGGAGCAGGGCAATCCCCAGATGGCTTCTGCCCTTACCAGCATGTCCGGCGCGCTTGGCAATGTGGGCGACCAGCTGGGCAATCTGGAAGATATTCTGGATAAGCTGAGCTTCAACACCGGCAACATCAGTTCCGGCAATGCCTCCATTCAGGCGGGTCTGGATTCCCTGAGCGATGCCGCACAGGATCTGGGCAAGGCTGCGGATGATTTTGACAAGTCTCTGGATATCCTCAAGACGGATTCCGCCCTCACCAGCGCAACGCTGGGCCACATGTCCGCCAGCCTCGGCATCATGGCGGAGGGCATGAGCGGCCTGACCAGCATGACCAGCCAGGCGGCGGATATCGTCCACTGGCTGGCGGAGCAGGATCCCATCCATGTGCTGCGCCCCTCTTCCGAGATGACCGCGACCAAGGATGAACTGTTTGACGCTGTGACGAACATGACCGACCAGATGAGCACCCTCAACCGGGATATGCTCTCGGCCAGCAACACCCTCACCAGCAACCTCCGCTCCATCAACGACCAGATCAATGTGGTCTCCAACCTGCTGCTGGATGCTGTGGAAGAGATCAGCGACCCCGGCAGCAAGAACATCTTTGAAGATGAGTCCGAGAACCTGACGGCTCAGAACGAGGGCAAGATCGAGGGCTGCACCAACCGCGGCACCGTGGAAGCCGACATGAATGTGGGCGGCATCGCGGGTACCATGGCGGTGGAAAACACCCTTGACCCCGAAGACGACGATAAGGATGAGAACCGTTCGCTCCTGCGCACCGAGTACACCATCAGCGCGGTGGTGATGAACTGTGTCAACGAGGGCACCGTTACCTCCAAGAAAGAGGCGGCAGGCGGCATCTGCGGCGAGATGGATCTGGGCTACATCACGGGCTGCGAAGCTTACGGCAAAGTGGATGGCAACAACAAGGTGGGCGGCATTGCAGGCCATTCCTCCGCAAAGCTGATCTCCAACTGGGCCAAGTGTGAGCTGACTGGCAGCAAGTACATTGGCGGCATCGTGGGCCAGGGCGCGGACAGTGTCCTGACCGGCAACAGCTGCATCATCAAGGATAACCGCGCCATGGTGGAGATCCATGAGCCGGACGATGACGGGGATGACTCCGAAGTGGCCCTCTCCACGAGCAGCAGCAACACCGACGGTCAGTATTGGGGCGCCATTTCCGGCGGCCAGGATGGTACGTTCACGGGGAACCTGTTTGTCTCCGATACCCTGCGCGGCGTTGACCGCATCAGCCGTGCCGGTCAGGCAGAGCCCATTGATTACGATACCATGCGGGCACTGGAGGGCGCGCCCAAGGGCTTCCAGAAGCTGACGCTGACCTTTATGGCCGACGGCCACATCGTGGACCAGCGCACCTTTACTTACGGTGCATCGTTTACCGAGGCGGATTACCCCGAACTGCCCCAGAAAGACGGTTACCTTGCCGAGTGGAACACCCCGGTGCTGGATGACCTCCATCTGGACACCGTGGTCACGGCGCTGTACACCTCTTACACCCCGGCACTGAAGAGCATTGATGTCCGCATCAACGGCCGTCCGATCTTCTATGTGGATGGCCTGTTTGGCGGCTCCAATGCCCTGAGCGTTACCTCCCAGACGCCGTCCGGCGTGGCCAATGCCACCGAGCAGTGGCTGCTGGACTTCTCGGACGACGGGCAGGAGACCCACACCATCCGCTATCTGCCGCAGGGCAAGCAGGGCAGCGTCTATGTCCAGCAGGATGGCAAATGGATCAAAGTGCCTACCGATACCTTTGGCAGCTACATCACCTTTACGGCTGCCGGGACCGAGATCGTCATGGCCTTTGTGCCCAAGGGCATCCCGCTCTGGGAGCTCTGCGGCGGCACGGTAGCCGCGCTGCTGGTGGCAGCATTCCTCGCACGGAAGCTGATCCACAAGCGTAAGGCCCGTAAGGCCAAAAAGAACGCTGCCCCCGTGGAGGAACTGGATACGCCGATTGAATCGGACGACCAGAGCACCGAGCAGCACACCAAATAAAAACCAGCCCTTGGGCTGAAACGGAAAAGGCTCCGGGCTTGCCTCCCTGTGAAAGGGGAGTGCAGGCCCGGAGCCTTTTTTGCGTATACGGAAAACGTGTCAGACGCTCTTTTTGTAGACGATAAGGGAAACGATGGCGGAGAGCACTTCCGTGGCCCAGAACGCGTTCCAGACGCCCACAGGGCCAAACTGTCGGCAGAGCACCCAGGCCAGCGGCATGATGAAGACGATGTAGCGGCACAGGGAGATCACCAACGACTGCGTGCCCTTGCCCAGACCCTCCAGCGCGCCGGAAGAGGTGGTGGAGATGGCGGAGACCACAAAGCCCAGGCAGATGATCCGCAGAGCAACTTTTCCGGCTTCCACCGTCTCCGGGGTAGAGGTAAAGAGCCGCATGAGAGGCTCCGAGGCCACCAGACAGCCAAGGGTGCCCGCTGCCATGATGGCGGCGCTCAGGATGAGGGTGATCTGGTAGAGCCGGCGTACCCGTTTGTGCTCCCCGGCACCGTAGTTGTAGCTGATGAGGGGACGCATTCCCTGCACGATGCCGTTGGCGGGCAGGTAGAGGAATGTCTGTAGTTTGTAGTAGATGCCCAGCACCACCACATAGCTGCCTGAGAACGCGGCCAGCAGGCTGTTGAGGAACGTGACCAGCAGAGAGGGAAGCGCCAGGTTGAGGATGGCCGGGATGCCGATGGAGTAGAGCCGGGTGTCCAGCTCTTTGTCCAGCTTCAGGCAGGCGCGGCGCAGCCGGACGGGCAGCTCCGTGGAAGCATACACCACGAGGTAGATACCAGTGCTCAGTGCCTGGCCGATACCGGTGGCCAGCGCCGCGCCTGCAATGCCCATGGCAGGGAACGGCCCGATGCCAAAGATGAGCAGCGGGTCCAGGATAATGTTGCCCACACAGCCCACGATGAGGGCTACCATGGTCACTTTCATCCGGCCCACGGACTGGAAGATCTTCTCAAAAGCCAGGGAGGCCATGTTGACCGTGGCAAAGCCAAACACGATGTAGGAATATGACATCATCAAGCAGAATGTGGACGGCATCCTACGGACAACACCGGGAAAGGAGCAGATGCAGGAACGGTAAATCTGCACAAAATATTGTTCGGATTTTTGAATCCCAAACGCTTAGACCGGGTGGCGTTTCCGCCCGAAATCATGTAAAATAGACTTAGACAACGAAAGCGAGGAACCCTCTATGGCAGAAGTGAACGATAACAGCTCTATCCAGCTTTTTGAAGATCAGAAAATCCGTACTGCATGGGATGCAGAAAAGGAAGAATGGTATTTTTCTATTGTGGATGTGGTTGCGGTTTTAACCGAGCAAAAGGATAGTCGAAGTGCTGCTAAATATTGGAGCGTTCTGAAAGTTAGACTGAAAAACGAAGGCAGTGAACTGACTACAAATTGTAGTCAGTTGAAAATGAAGGCAGCAGATGGCAAACGTCGTCTTACGGATGTTGCCAATACGGAGCAGCTTTTACGTATCATTCAGTCGATTCCTTCCAAAAAGGCTGAACCGTTCAAGGCATGGCTGGCAATGGTAGGCAAGGAACGCATCGAGGAAACAATCGACCCAGAGCAGGCCATTGACCGTGCGCTTGATACCTATTTGAAGAAAGGCTACTCCGAAGAATGGATTCACCAGCGGCTTTTGGCAATCCGTATCCGAAACGAACTGACAGACGAATGGAAGAAGCGCGGAGTGCAAAAGGGCAAGGAGTACGCCATCCTGACCGATGAAATCTCCCGCGCATGGTCCGGCATGACCACGGGGCAGTACAAGCGGCTGAAAGGTCTGACAAAAGAAAATCTCCGGGACAACATGACCGATTTGGAACTTGTGCTGACCATGCTGGCCGAAGCCTCCACCACGGATATTTCCAAAACTGCAAAGCCACAGACCTTTGAAGAAAACAAGCAGGTTGCCAAACGCGGCGGCAAGGTGGCCGGCATTGCACGGCAGGCTCTTGAAGCGGAAACCGGCAAGCCCGTTATTACAGAAAAAAATGCGTTTGACTTCCAGCAGCTTGTGACCGACGTTGTAGAAGATGCCGCCGAACTGCCGGAAAATCCCACCGAGAAAAAAGATAAAGACTGATACATGAAAAATAGCCGGACACAGCAGCCACAAGGCCACCGTGTCCGGCTATTTCTGTGTTGACAATGGCACATTACTTTGATTGAAAATAATGTGTGGATGTCAAGCTGGCGGTATTATTCACCCGTGAAATCAAACCTCTGCCCGTCAAAGTCAGCATCGGTCATTTGCTCCAATTTTGCAATGGTGCTGTTTGCCAGTTGCCGCATTTCGGTGTCCATATCCGGCAGAGCGGTCAGCATTCGCGCTATCGTGCGGCGGCGGTCAGAAGTGTGGTACATACAAATCAAATTTTCTTCTTCTACGCTGAAATTCATGGTCAGACCTCCATTTCATGTTGTTTACTGCGGGCCGCTGACCTTTTCGGGCTGGCGGCCTGTTTCGTTTCGGAAAGCTGCTTGTGGACAGAAGCACGGGGCTTACGGATGTCCTTATCTCGATTCTCGCTTTTGTCAACCAGCGCGTAGATGCCGAAACGGTCTTTCACGCTGGACAGGTGCAGGGACTTGTACGGCAACATGGCAAGCAGCTGGTCCGTGTCCCGACTGGATGCCAGTTTGGTGAAGTAGGGCGATACCTCCACCATAAAACGATTCTTGTCCGGGCTGTTGGGAGCAGCCAGACGCTTCATATCGGCTACGATATGCTGTGCCTCGGCCTCGATCAGCCCGGTGTGCAATGCCGCAAGGTGTTCTTTGAAATCACCGGGCTGTGCAGATTCCCGACTGCGCTGCTCCTGCCGGATGGCCGCTTGCAGAAGTTCCGGGTCACGGGGCTGCATTTCATACCGCACGAACTCTCCAAAATATTTGTCCGATCGGCTGTCGAAATGCTCTTTGAGGCCAATCTCCCGCATTCCACTTTCGTAGATCAGGCGATTGGAGCCCACGGGCAGGGCGGCATCCCGGATGTGCTGGAAATGCTGCTGGTAGTCCAGTTCATACAGATTGCCTTGCACAGTTCCGTTGGCCGCGCCGGTCAACTCCACCGCATAGGCAAGAATCCTGTCGTGGGTCTGTTCACCGCAGAATTTCCATGTGTTGTAGGCTTGGGTGTTTTTGAGCAGCACATCCCGTTCCCGGAAGCAGAATGTTCCAGAGGGCCGGGACAGCCACAATAGCAGCTTATCTTCCGGCTGGTCGCTGCGGGCGGTCTCCCGCAGCATCTTGATGTCATAGGCAAAATCGCTCTGATAGTACGCAGTGTTCTGGTGCATAATGGCTTCCAGTGCAGCGATCACATCCATGCTTTCAAATTTTTGCACGGCTTACACCTCCAATTCTTTTGTCTTTTCCCGTGGCTGCGTTTGTTTGCTCTGCTCCTTTTTTGCGGCATCCAGCTGTGCCCGGATGGACGGCTTTTTCGGTTTTGCGGCGCGGGACTTCTTGGCTTTCGGTGCCTTTTCCTCGGCCTTGACTGCGGCGGCAAGGTCCGTCAGAGAAATTTGTTCTCCGGCCTTTGCTTTGGCCTCCAATTCGCCCAGAGAGGGCGCATTGTTCAGCACACCGTCAATCATGTTTTCGTTCTGTTCGGTGGAAAGTTCTGCGGTGCGCAGCGGGTTTTCCCGCAAGAACTCTGGCACCTGCTGGAAGCCCACACTATCGCAGTAGTGAGCGGTATTTTGTCCGTTCTGGTGCAGCACCACCACATCCGAAACAGACAGCGAATGCCCCTTAAAGTCTGCCGGATGGTCTACATTGAATGTACGGTAGATGTCCTCCAATGTGGTACCCGCAGCCAGCGGCGCGGCGTATACTTCCGTATAGTTGGCCTTGTCCACGGTCCGGCCAGCGGCCTGCAGGCGGTCGTAGGGCTCAAAACGGTAATCGCGGGTGGAATCTTCATTGCGCAGCTGGTAGATTCAATAAATGTTACCAATTATAGAGTTGCAGAAGATGACGAACTCGGATTGGAAGGCAAGATGCCAACTGTCGAAATAGTATCGAAGTAAGCAGCCAAGCTGTTTTATAATGAAACACAAAGATGTTGGTACACATTGGAATAGGATTCAAAAGCCGTATGAAGAACACAGCATCAAAAAAGAAAACTTGTCTCGGATTTTTGCTGATCGTATTTTTAGCATATGTGGTGTGCTATCTTCTTTCTCAAACAGTGTTTCATGAAGTCTACTTGTTTGAATGGACAGCAGCCCATTATTATTTGTGTTTATGGGTTGCATCTGTTGCTTTCTGTTTTCTGGAAATGTATAGAGCAGCTCTTATCACAACAGCTGGAAACTGGACAGGAATTTTGATCGGACAAGTGTTGGGCGATTTTATTATCAAAATAAACGCCACAAAAATCACGCCGGATATGTATATAGGAAAAGTATGGCAGCTCAAGGCACACTACGGAGTTTTGATTTGGCTACTCGTTTTTCTACTTTCGTTTATTATCGGAATGCTTGTTGAAAAGAAAAATCATTGTTAAAATGCGTAGTTAATAATAGACAGCCATCTATTTGCAAGTCGCAAGTAGATGGCTGTTTTGTCTGCTTTGGATATTTTAATTAAAGGTTAGTCTTCCATTCTACCGTGGTCACAACCAAGTGAGAGATAGTGCTCAATCTCACCAATCAGCACAAGCTGGGCGTACTCCAAAGGATTATTATACAGCAGCGCGTCCAGTTTTGCCCGCTGTGTGGGGCATGGCAGTACTTGCTCATCAAAGATCAACGCGGTCGTCCACTGTATTTCAATACAGAAGCAGACGACCGCATTGACTTTTTTACGAGATGAGGTCTCTTTTTTCTCTCTTAAGTCACCTAACCGCACTACCTTGCATCACAGGCATTGACGATGATATCCACGTCGGAGCGGTTCATCAGGTCTTTCAGGATGCCAAACTGCTTTTTGGTACCAGCAGACACCAGATTTTCATTATCTATCTTTTTGTATTAAGGTCTACAGCAATCTAATCCCACATTAAAACGAGAAAATGCTTAATTGTTCTCCTCAAAGTTCTCTACCTGTTCCATGACCTTTTTGAGAACTTCGGGGCTGTACTGCGGGGGATATCACGCTTTTCAAAGAACGAGCCGGAGTTGCGCGCAGCGCGCAGATAATCCCGGCAGTTAAACAAAATCTGATCAAGGTTGAGAGCTTTTTCTTCAGCCTTCGTCTTTGCCATGGCTTTTTTCTCCAATCTGAAAATTACAAATTGCGGACAAAAAGGACGCATTGTTGTGGCAAGCAGGGCTTTTGTCTATACAAACGCCATTTTTGCGTTGCAAAATGCTTGTTGGGCTGTGCCCAATCCCCTTCATTCTGCACCGTTCCGATGCAGGCTGCGCGTTTTTTCAAAACGCTTCTATTTATATAAGGTAGAGTTTCAAGACAGTTGCGCTCTGCAATTTTGATGGAGACATCTCAAGCCAAACGAACAGCCAGCAACGGCCTCAACGGTAAGTGAGGTCATGATGCTGGCTGTTCTTCGTTCAGAACGGAAAACATTCGACATTTCCGCTGGTTCATGGTACACTACATCCAATCCATGCGAATCCGTTGGAGGTGATTGTGTTGCTTTCCCTGTACTTAGCTGTTCTTGACGATCAAAGCAAAGAAGAACAATTTATAGATGTATATAATACCTACAAACGGCTGGTCTACCATACCGCTTACAAAATTATGGGCGATTCGTATCTGGCAGAAGATGTACTGCAAGAGGTGTTTTTGTACGTTGCCAAAAATTT
>NZ_PXUP01000076.1 GCF_003324185.1 Faecalibacterium prausnitzii | reverse complement strand
AAAAAGGACTCCTTGCCCTCATAGCTGCCGGTCACGGTGTAGGTGGTATGTCCGACTTTCTCCGTGGTGGTCAGTTCAGGAATCCAGAACGCGGACAGGTTCTTGACATGGAGATTACCGTTCTCATCCACATAGGAGCCGTGCTTCTTCTGATCTTCGGTCAAGGACTGCCGCTTGAAATAGATTTCATTTTCGGAGATGCTCACGGTCTCACTGGTCTGCTCCTTCGGGGTATCGTCATACAGCTGAGCGAAAAATGCCAGTGCATCTTCGGGTGGGTCTTCCTCCATGAGCTGCTCGAAAACTCGCTGTTCCTCTGCCGAGAGGTTGTTCCATGCGGCTTCCAACTCCTGCTCGCTGGCTGCGTTGACAAAGGCTTCGATTTCTTTTTTCATGGTGCATCCTCCTTTGGCTGCGAAAAGCGGATTTTCAAAAAGTGCGGGTTTTCGTGAGAGCAAGAATCGTCCCGTGGCCACAAATTTTCAATTCTTGAAAATTTCCTGTCCCCTTTGGGACT
>NZ_PXUP01000010.1 GCF_003324185.1 Faecalibacterium prausnitzii | reverse complement strand
AGGTCGATGGCGAATACGTCCAGAAAATCCAGATTTTCTACCGCTTTATCGGCCCATTGGATGCCATCGAGTAACAAAGTCAGAAAAGTCACCTCCGAGAACTATCCTACAGATGCCGGGCGTGAAGGCGAGCTGATCTTCCGTCTGGTGTATGAAATGGCTGGCTGCCGCAAGCCTATCCTTCGCCTCTGGATTTCCTCGATGGAGGACAGCGCCATCCGGGAGGGCTTTTCTGATCTGCGCCCCGGCACCGATTATGAAGCCCTGTATCAATCTGCCCTCTGCCGCCAGAAAGCGGATTGGCTGGTGGGGATCAATGCCACGCGCCTTTTCTCCGTTCTCTATCACCGCACCTTGAATGTGGGCCGTGTTCAGACGCCCACGCTGGCAATGCTGGCGGATCGTGATGCAAAGATCACACTGTTTCACAAGGAAAAATATCATCTGCTGTGCCTGACGCTGGACGGGATCGAGGCGGTGTCAGAGAAGTTCACCGATCCGACGGAGGCGGAACAGGCAGCGGCCATGTGCAAGGGTGCGGCCGTCACCTGTACTTCTGTCACGAAGGAACAGAAGAAGGAACAGCCGCCGAAGCTCTATGACCTCACCACCTTGCAGCGGGAGGCAAACCGCCTGTTTGGATACACGGCGAAACAGACCCTTGACTATGCCCAGAGCCTCTACGAAAAGAAACTGCTGACCTATCCCCGCACGGACAGCCGGTATCTGACCTCCGACATGGCAGAAACGGCTTCCTGCGTGATCCACCTGGCGGCAAAGCTGCCGCCCTTTGATGGCAGCGGCAACTTCTTCCCGCTGGTGGAGGCCATGATCTCCGACAAGGACGTATCCGACCATCACGCCATTATTCCCACGATGGAGATTGAAAAAGTGGATATCAAAGCTCTGCCCCTGGGCGAACGCAACTTGCTTCTGCTGGTCTGTTGCAAACTGCTGTGTGCATCGGCGGAGCCGTATGTGTATGAGGCGGTCACGGCAACTTTTGACTGCGGCGGCCATTCCTTTACCGCAAAGGGCAAACGCATCCTCTCCGAAGGATGGCGGGAAATCGACCGCATTTTCCGTACCTCCCTAAAAGAAAAGCCTGTGGACGGAGACGGCGGTATGCTCCCGGACTTCACCGAAGGGCAGACTTTTGACGGCGCAGAGGTTGCTGTCACCGAGCATTTCACGCAGCCCCCGAAACCATTCACGGAAGATACCCTCCTGTCCGCTATGGAGAACGCAGGCAAGGATGATATTCCCGATGAGGCAGAGCGAAAAGGTCTTGGCACGCCTGCGACCAGGGCGGCTATCATCGAAAAGCTGGTGGCTGCCGGATTTGTGGAACGCAAGGGCAAGAGCCTGATCCCCACAAAAGCCGGTATCAACCTTGTCACGATTCTGCCGGAGCCACTGACCTCTCCCATGCTGACAGCGGAATGGGAACAGAAATTGACGGAAATCGCAAAGGGCGGCGCTGACCCGGACACCTTCATGGGCGATATCCGCACGATGGTCCGGGAGATTGTTTCCACCTATTCCTGCATTACCGAGGATGGCAAAAGGCTGTTTGCCCCGGAGAAGGAAGTGATCGGTACCTGCCCCCGCTGCGGTCAGCCGGTTTATGAGGGCAAGAAGAACTTTGCGTGTTCGGATCGGTCCTGCGATTTCGTCCTCTGGAAAAATGACCGCTTCTGGACGAGCCGCAAGAAGGAACTGACAAAGAAGATGGCGGCGGACCTTTTGAAAAGGGGCCGCACCAATGTCAATGGAATGTGGTCCGAAAAGAAGCAAGCCACCTATGACGCTGCGGTGATCCTGGACGACACGGGCGACAAGTACATCAATTTCAAGCTGGAATTTCTGAAAAGAAAGGTTGGTGCTGATGGCAGAAAATAAGGCTTTGGAACATTTACCCAAAGTGAGGGCGGCGGTGGCCGCCCTCTCCCCGGAGGACCGGGAGCTGCTGGCGGCGGTGCAGGCGTCACCCTTCAAGCTGATAACACCAGAACAATTTAAGGAGTTTGCGGACAACATCGACTATTTCGTATTTGAACCAAACATCCATGACCTGAACGATCTGGGCTGGCGGTATCTGGCACAGCACATGGATACGCCGTTACCCCCGGAACTTCTGAAAGCAATCGACCCTGTTCCGTTTGGCAAGTACGCCATGCAGGAGGAACAGGGTCATTTTACGGAACACGGATATATTTCTCTCTCCGGCGACGAGTGGGTGCATGAACGCCCTGCGGAGCCGGAGAAAAAGCCCTCCATCCGGGAACGGCTGGAACAGGGCAAGAAGGAATGTGCGGAGAAATGCAAGGCGCAGCCCCATAAAGAAAAATCTGCGCCGGAACTGTAAGGAGGTTCTGATATGCCATATTACGATCACGACAAGGATTATCCCTTTGCCGCCTTTATCACCAATCTTGGGAAGTACAATGAGGGCGAACTTGTGGGCGAGTGGGTGAAGTTTCCCACCACCGCCGAGGAATTGAAGGAAGTGTTTAAGCGGATCGGGATCGGCCAGAAGGATGACTTCGGCCAGCCCTATGAGGAATGGTTCATCACGGATTATGACTGCTATGTGGATGGCCTCTATGACAAGCTGGGCGAATACGAAAATCTGGACGAGCTGAATTATCTGGCATCGAAGCTGGATGAGATGAGCGAAAGCGAATACGCACAGTTTCAGGCCGGTATGGAAATGGGCGACCATTGCGGCAGCCTGCAGGAGATCATCAACCTCACCGAGAATCTGGATTGCTATGAGGTTTACCCCGATATCCATGACTATGACGATCTGGGCCGCTATTACATCGAAGAACTGGACGTTATGCAGGTGCCAGAGCATTTGCAGAATTACATCGACTATGAGGCCTACGGCCGGGACGTTGCGTTGGAGGAAAACGGCACCTTCACGGATCAGGGGTATGTCTGGGATACCGGCAGCAGCTTCCATGAGTTTTACGACGGCGAACGCGGCAGCATCCCCGACGAGTACCGGGTGATGACCTTTCAAGACGATCTTCCCGAAGAAGAAAAATCCGAATGGGCCATGGATATTGCCTTTGACATGGACGAGTTTTTCCGTCAGAACGATCCGCAGTATGCGGCGGAGCACCCGGAGGCGCACGCCGCAAAGGAAGAAGTTTACGAAAACCTGATGGCGGGACGCATTTCCGCTCTGGATGAAAAGCTGGCGGCGCTGGGTCAGACGCAGGAGGACTATCTTCCGTCGGAGATTGAAAAGTTCAAGGATGCCACAGGCTATGAGGAATTTCTGGACTTCGACCCCGCCGAGATCAAGGCAGCGTTGGAGAATCCGGACAAGTCCCGTATTGACGAAATGCTGGCCTTTGCGGAAAAGGCAGAACGGGAGTATGCAGCGGAGGCGGCCGCCTATGTGCAGACGCCCGCCGACATTGCGGAGCAGGCGCAGGCCGTTCCGAGAGATACCTTTTCCATCTACCAACTGAAAAGCGGCAATGAAACATTGGATTACCGCTTTGAGCCGTTGGATGCCATCCGCAACAATGGCCTTTCTGTAAAGCCGGAGAACTATGAACTGGTCTACACCGCCCCGCTGACAGAGCAGGACAGTTTGGAAAGCATCTATACCCGATTTAATATCAACCACCCGGCAGACTTCAAGGGGCACTCCCTGTCCGTGTCCGATATTGTGGTGCTGCATCAGGACGGGGAGAACACCGCGCATTACTGTGACCGCTTTGGCTTCTCCCAGGTGCCGGAATTTTTGCAGCCGGAACGGGCAGCGGAGGTCACGATCCCCACGCCGGATCAGATGGCGACGCAGGAGCGGATCAGCACACCCAGAGGCAGCTTTTGTGTGACCAATATGACGCGGGAACAAATGGAGGCGGCGGGATATGGGGTTCACCATCAGTCTGACGATGGGAAATATCTCATCATGGGCAACGGCACACGGGCTTTTGCTGTCCTCGCGCAGCAGCCGGAACAGGACAATCCCCTCCGCACGGCGGAAATGACGCTGGAAGATGACTACGGGATGATCGATGGCGTTATCAACAACGGCAGACGCGGCGAAGAATTGGAAAAAGCCCAGGAGTACGCAGATCGGACAACGCCGGAGAAGCCTTCCATCCGTGAGCGGTTAGAGGATGCCAAACGGGAGTGTGCTGAGCACAAGCCCCCGGAGGGCAAGAAGCCCGGCCGTGATGTGCCGGAGCATGACTGCCTATGAGCCGAAGCAAGAAGTGGCGGCTGGAATGGGCGTTCTTCCTGGGCGAGAACGGCAGGCGGCAGTATAACCATATTTGTAAAAAATGTGTTCACGGCTGCAAGCAGAGTTTTAGGGCGTGTCTGGTCGCTTGTCCGCATTACAATTCCAAACGGTCTAAAATATGTGAAGATAGGGGTGGAAAAACCGCAAAATAATTCCCTGTATCCGTATTTTCAAAGGGAGCCTTTATGATTTCTCATGTGTCGGTCTGTTTGCTGGTACATGAAGAAAAAAGCTTGATTTCAAACACTTTCTGACACATAAAACGGGAGTACAGCTTTTCGGTTCATCCGATTGGCTGTACTCCCGCTTTTTTCTTTTTGCAAAATGAAGATATTTGTAAATTGGAAAAATAACTGCTATAATTATAAAATATAAGGATATGGTTGTTTGCGTCAGGATTAGAGAAAAATGTTTGCTATGAGAGGAATCGCTTTATGGAAAAAGCAGATAATGAGATGTATGCCTTGGTAGACGAGGAATTTCTGGCGAAATTCTCCAATCAACATTTGAACTATATGAAGAAACTTTACTACTCATTCTATGCTGGCTATTGCAAAAGAATCAAACGAAAGCCATTAACTTCTGAGGATTTTTTTAAGAATATGCACCTCAGAAGATTTCAACTATACCAACTTTGTTGCCCTTATTGTGGGACAGTTTCCTTATGCATTCACGATAAGAAAGAATCTAAGACTGCTGGATATAATTTTTGCCATTCTTGTGGCCGAACATCTACGCTAAAAAATATACAAAAGCATCTGGCTCGCTTTGTTCGTATTAAACGAATGAATCGTATTAGTATTCAGGCAGTTGCGGAACATCGACCTGAAACAGAGAAGTGGCTATTGGCGTATGACTGCTATCAAATCGAAATAATTGAACTGGCATCTATTATCGAGGTTCTATTTAGGGATTATTTTGAGGCCTTACTCTTCATAAGTTGTGAATCTAAAAAAGATAGCTTCTTGGAAAAAATTGTTCGCAAGTATACTGGGAACGACTTTATGAATATTGAAAAAACAAATGATATCTACAAAAAGGCATTTGGAATTGAAATACGAAAGAATTTGAACGCTGAAACTTGGGATGATTTACTGGATATTGTGAACCTTCGGAACATGATAGTACATAATAACGGACAAGTAGACAAGCGCTTTGAGTCCACATCTACGTTCAGAAGATGGAAAGATCGAGTAGACATCCCGCTCATTAAAATAGAAGATGAAGATATTGCTAAACTGCTTTCAAGTGTTATTGATGCTGTTACAATCATTTCAAATCTATATCTAAAAGAATACTATCAAAGACGAAACCGAGTGATAGCAAACTACTACTTTAACAAAGAAAATGCATATGATTTTTTTGCGGACACGGAATGATTAAGAAACCGGAGGGTATTATCCCTCCGGTTTGTGTTTTAAGTGTAGTCATCCAACTATCAATCTCCACACCGTCAGCGGCACATACCACACCGTCAGCGGCACATACCACACCGCCACGATCAGCCGCCAGACCAGAACGAAACCGCCGATGATCCCGGCCAGAATAAAGTTCAGCGCGAACAAGGCGATCCCACTGCCCAGGGAGCCGCCGCCTGGTATGATCCAGAGGCGCAGCCGCCAGATGCCGAACGGCAGCCCGCAGAGTATCCATAACCATAGGTAGTCCAGCTCACCGGCTTTCACGCAAGCGGACCGGAAGATGCAGTACAGCAGCGCGGCGGCCGCCACGGGCAGGATCGTCTTGCAAAAGAAATCCTTTATTGCTTCGCCTCTCGTCATAGGCTCGCCTCCTTTGATATGTCTATATCGTTATTATATTTGATGTTCTGACAAAAGCCCAGGATAAAACGCAGAAAACGGATTTATTCCAGCTCCACATTCTTTTTCCGCTCCTGCTCCGGCTGCGGCGGGGAAAGAAAATCCTCCACATTCTGACGCATGGCAGCATAGTCCTGTTCTTTCCGCTGGGCTTTCTGCAATTCAGCTTTTAGAATGGCTTTTCTTGCGTTGAGCTCGTCTATTTCGGCCTGCATCCGCTCTGTGGCAGGCAGCGGAACCGCACCCAGCCGCTTACACTCCCTGGCGGCGGCTTCAAAAAGGATGATCTCGCTCTCATGCCCTCGCAGAAACTTTTCCTTATCCCTGGACGCCTTATAGCGGTCATAGATTGACTTGAGCTGGCGGTAGGCGGCGACGTGCTTCATCTTCAAGGCCAGCTCGTCGATTTTCGCCCCGGTATCCCGAAGGTCCGCTTTCAGCCGGGCAGCGGAGGCGGATGCCACCTCGCACCGATCCAACAATTCTTCATAACTGCCGATACCATGCTCCGTCAAAAAGTTGGAGGTATCCGCGATCCGTTTCAGATTTTCGATGGTCGCCCAGCGGCGATAGCCTGCACTCTGCTGCGCCTTGATGTTGTTCTGGATATCAATGAGCAGACTGATCTTTCCATTCTGCTGTTTCGGTTGGCGGGAAGGTCTGGCGCGTCCGGCAATCCGGGCGGCAAGGGCTTCTTCGGTGTAGTCCATCCCCAAGGTTTTCAGACGGGTAAACCGTTCCTGATCCGGCGCTCTGGCGGAGATATATTTGCCACGCTTGATCTCATAGCCTTCTCTCTGCAGGCGGCGAAGCAGTTCTTCCAGGTTGGAACAGGCTGGCAGGAGCCGGTCAATAGCAGCTTTCAGCTTCGCCTTATAACTGGTGCCGTTTTGCGTGGTCTGATGTTCAATATAGCTTTTGCCCTTGTCCTGTCCGGGGATGATGACGGACAGACCGTGTTCTTTGCAAAGCCTGTCCGAAGTGCGGCGGATGAAGTGATAGCTCCGCTTATTGGAGTGATAGTGCTTGTGATCCTGAAAGCTGACCGCATTGAAAATCAAGTGGTTATGAACATGATCTTTGTCTATGTGGGTGGTAAGTACAAATTCATACTTGCCGCCCAAGATTTCTTTTGCAAGTTCCATGCCTATTTCATGGGCCTGTTCCGGCGTAACCTCCCCAGGCTGAAAGGCTTGGATCAGGTGTCGGCCCAGGTTCGTTCCCTTGTCGATGGCATGGCGGCGGGTCCAGGCAAATTCGATATCCGCAGTTTCGACGGAGCAGCCATAGGCGGATACCAGGAGCTTCCCGTCTGTTTTCTCCGGGTTGCAGATATAGTCAATGGCTGCTTTCAGCGTTGACTTGATAGGATGTGTCTTTGTAACTGCCATATCTCGTCCAGCCTTTCCCGTATCTCGTCCATGTCGGCCTGATACGCAGGACCTCCGGCGTTGATCCGCTTGGCGATCTGATTGATGTTCCGGCCGATGGCGGAAAGCTCTTTGGTGAACGCCTTGATATCTGCGGTATCTGTATAGATGATATACCCGTCAATCGCCATCTTGCGGAGATAGGCACCGATCCGCTGGGTGGGGAGCTGAGCCATCTTCTGTTCAATCAAAGCCCGTTCCTCCGCCGTCACCGGGCAGCGAAGAACGATGGGCCGTTTCCTGTTCGCCATAGCGGATACCTCCGTTTCTCATAAGGGTTTGGGATATCCCAACAAGCAGTTTTCTCTTTTCGGGCAAGGGACCTGAAAAGAAGAAAAATCCGCAAGTGTGGCTACACTTGCTGTGCTTGCTGACTACTTCGTACCCCCGTATTCCTTCCGCTACCCATACTACAATCTGAATGGGGCCTTTTGGCCACATCTGCGGATTTTGCAAAAGAAAAACGCCATGAACTACCTGTTCATAGCGTTCCTTACACCGTATTCAATTTTCTCCCTCGCTGTCTGCTCTTGCATCCAGTAGCGCTTGCGCCGTTGCCGTAAGGATTTTGATTTCCGCATCCGTCAGCTCGTCCAACAGCGTTTCAAACTGCATACGCTCCGTAGACTTGCCCTCCATAGCTTCGCCATGAAGAATCTGATCCACGGAGATATGATACCGGGACATCAGCTCTAAGAATACCTGTACGCTGGGATGCTGTCCCTTATTCTCGATGTTGGCGAGATAGCGCGGCGAAATAAACAGCGCATCAGCTGCCTTATTCCGGGATTCTTTCTGCTTTGTGCGCCCGGCTTTGATTGCTGCGCCATACGGCTTGAAGTCGATTTTCGCAACAGGCCGCTTATCTTTCTTCGTTCTTTTAGACATATCCATTCACCCTACTACATTCTACTGTTCACCTCGTTTTCAAGGATATGCCTTATTAGTTCATTGTGTTAGCTTAAATACTTCCTATTATTCACATTCGGTCTATTGCTATTATTCGTTTGACCGTATATAATATATCATGGTAGGTTTTGAACAGAAAGGACGGGTGCTTGTATGGAATATGTATCTTGTGCGGAAGTGGCGGCAAAATGGGGCATTTCCGAAAGACGGGTGCAGAAACTTTGCGAGGGTGAGCGCATACCCGGCGCGGTAAAGTTCAGCCGCATTTGGTTGATACCCAAAGACGCGGAAAAGCCTGTTGACGGGAGAAGAATAGACAGTAAGATAATTGATAAATAGTTGAAAAATGAGCACTACACTTAATTGTTAGGAGGTGTGTAAAGTGGGAGCAAAAATCTTAATCGCTGACGATGAAAGCGACATTGTTTCTATGCTCGGCAGCTTTTTTGAAAGCAAGGGCTTTCGTGTCCTGCCCGCTTTCAATGGTGCAGAAGCACTAAAGCAAGTGGAAAAACAACCGGATATTATTTTGCTTGACATCAATATGCCCGGAAAAGACGGGTTAGAAGTTTGCAAGCGTATCCGCGATCACATATCCTGCCCGATCCTTTTTCTGACTGCTCGAATCGAAGATACAGATAAGGTAAAAGGCTTTACTGTTGGCGGCGATGATTACATTGTGAAGCCCTTTTCACTTATGGAACTTGACGCGCGGGTGCGCGCTCATCTGCGCCGGGAAGCACGACACAATTTTGAAGCACAAGTCAAGTTTTCCGGTGATTTGACGATTGACTATTCAGAACGTTGCTTGTTCTTTGGCGATAAGCGTGTCGGTCTTGCAAAAAAGGAATTTGATATTGTGGAACTGCTTTCTCAAAATCCAGGACAGATCTTTGATAAAGAACGGATATATGAGCGTATTTGGGGTTATGACAGCGAGGGCGACAGCAGCGTTGTGGCAGAGCATATCCGCAGAATACGATCCAAAATCGCGGCATATACCGACCGCATATATATTGAAACGGTTTGGGGGTGTGGATACAAATGGGTCAAGTAAATTGCCGCAAGCACTATTTATCTCTCCGAAAAAGCCTTGTTCTCTATATAATTGCCTTTGTTGTACTCGCAGTCTTTCTATCCGTAACGACTTTTTCAATCTGTGGTAATGCTGCCGAAGGTATCAGAGCATCTTATCCCCCGTCCGGCGAAAAATATTATTTGACAAATGAACAGGGGGAACAGTTGGGCGACGGCGCTTACATCGGGACAGTGCCCGTCCCGATGTCTAAAGAGGACGAGCGTACCATTGCGCTACTGGAGAAACTTCCCATTGTTGCAACTCCTATCTATTCTGCATTCTGTATTATCGCTGCTGCGCTGCTGTTTTACAGAAACAGGCTGAAAAAGCCGCTTGTGGAACTGCGGACTGCTTCTGAAAAAATAGCGAACAATGACTTGGACTTTTCAATCGACTATGATAACAACGATGAATTGGGGCAGCTTTGCGCGTCCTTTGAAATCATGCGGACAACCCTTGCGGACAATTTCTCTAAAATGTGGCGGCAAGTTGAAGAACGAAAAGCACTCAACGCCGCTTTTGCTCACGATTTGCGTACCCCTCTAACAGTACTAAAAGGCTATAATGAAATGCTGCAAGCCAGCGAAAATCCTCAAACACAAGAAACCGCCGCCATAATGGGCAAACATATCTCCCGTATGGAAAGCTATGTGAGCAGTATGAGCAATCTTAGGCGCATGGAAGATGCGCAGCCGGAGTACAAGTTGATAGACTTGCAGACAGTGGCATCTTCTTTGTATGACAGCGCAAAAATCGTATGTGCGAAAAACGGAAAAGAATTGATTTTACAAAATGACATGCCTGTTTCGCAGTTATCCCTTGATGGGGCCTTTGTTTCACAGGTCAGCAATAACCTGATCTCCAACGCGGTTCGGTATGCCCGGACTGCGGTGACAATCTCTTTTGCCTTGCGTGACAATGGTCTGCTGCTTTCCGTATCGGATGATGGAAAGGGGTTTGACAAAAACGGTCTGCAAAAAGCCACCAGTCCATATTACACAGAGGAAAGCAACCATTCCGAGCACTTTGGACTTGGGCTGTATATTTGCAAGCTGCTTTGTGAACACCACAACGGCTATTTGAAGATCGAAAATACTGCATCCGGGGCAAAGGTATCCGCCTACTTCAAATCTCCTGCCTTGTAGATAAAAAGTAGATATTTTCCCTCTATACTCTCCATGAAAACACATGGAGAGTATTTTTTTGCTCCCTATGGAGAAAGGGGCTTTTTATGGAATTAAAAACGATCGGACTGACAAAAAAGTTCGGTTCCAAAACCGCCGTGGACAATTTGAATATTACCTTAACAAATGGCGTCTACGGCTTACTGGGTGCAAATGGCGCAGGGAAAACAACGCTTATGCGTCTGCTCTGCAATATCCAAAATCCTACTTCCGGGAAAATTCTGCTGAACGGGAAAAACATTGTGGGGCTGGGTGAACGCTATCGCAATCTTTTGGGCTACTTGCCCCAGCACTTCGGATATTACCCGGATTTTTCAGCGTTTGACTTTCTGCTCTATGTTTCTGCCCTAAAAGGATTGGACGAGAAGGCGGCGCGGAAGAAGTCAAAGGAGCTGCTGGAAGCAGTAGACTTATCGAGAGAAAGTAAGCACAAAATCAAAACCTTTTCCGGGGGCATGAAGCAGCGTTTGGGGATTGCACAGGCCATGCTCAATGACCCCCATATTTTGATTTTAGACGAGCCGACGGCGGGGCTTGACCCGAAAGAACGCGTCCGTTTCCGCAATTTGATCAGCGCCTTTTCCAAAGACCGCATTGTGATCCTGTCTACGCATATTGTTTCCGATGTGGAGTTTATTGCGGAGGAAATCATCATGATGAAATCCGGGCAAATCATTCACTTTGGAAATCCGCAGGAGATCACTTCTGAAATCGACGGCCAAGTGTGGGAATGTACGGTTCCGACTGCCTATGCGGAAAAATACGCGGCTGCCTACAACACAAGCAACTTGCGAAACACCAGCGAAAACCAGACAATTTTACGGATCATTGGAGATCGTCCGCCGATGGAAAATGCAGTAAGGGTGCAGCCTACTTTGGAAGATTTGTACCTGTTCTATTTCAAAGGGGGCTGTGAAGAATGAAAAAACTGATTCTTTTTGAACTGCGGAAAGTGTTTTCAAAGCGTTTGGCGCTCATCGCTCTAATTGGAATTATCCTGTTTTCTGCCTTGCTATCCTTTTCCACCTTTCAAAACAAATATGCGTTTGACCAAAATATCGGTAAAGGTACTGGCAAAACAGCAGTAGAAATCGACAAGGAAATTGCAGCGAAATATGAAGGAATCCTGACAGACAAAAAAGTGCAGCAAATGATGTCTGATTTTGCACCGACATCAGATTTACATGGATTGAGTGCAATCTATGTTTATCAAAACGCCATGCAATCGGCAGCCTTTTCACGGTTTTCTGATAAAGAGGGAAATTGGAACGGATTAAGTGTTTCTGATGTATTTGGCAATGAAGAAATCAAAATTGGCTATGTGGACGGTTGGCTTTCCACCAGCCGAAACATGGTGCGGGTTTTTGTCGCGCTTGCTCTTGCGGTTATCATCATGCTTGCTCCGATTTTCTCCGGCGAGTATGAAGGTGTTGATAATATCATATTGACAAGCAAGTACGGTAAAACCAAATGCGCTACTGCAAAGGTGGTTGCAGGTATTATCACCGCCATTCTCACTACCACGCTGATTGCAGCATTTAACCTGCTTCTTGCTTTTGTTTTTTATGGAACAGAAGGGTTGGATTGCAGTATTCTATTTGCCCCCAGTGACTATGTGGAAGCGTTTATCCCTTTTAATATCACCTGCGGTACGCTGCTCAAATATCAAATTCTGCTGGCATTTACCTGTACGCTTAGCGTTACGGGAATTACACTGTTCCTATCTGCAATCAGTAAAAATCAGATTGTAGCTTTGGTTGCGGCGATGGCAATTTTTCTTTTTCCCGTTTTGCTGCCGATCACCGAAGTAAATCCATTGTTCCGATTGGTTGGACTTCTTCCGATCTATCATGTACTGGCCATTTCGCTCCTGTCGGTGGAACAAATGAGTAACGGGATGCTGTATGCGATATGGGCAATCCCGGCAGCACTGCTCTTTTTGGGAGTTGGTGCAGGTATCTCTCGCCGTGTATTTGCAAAGCATCAAGTTTTATAAATCATTCGCACAGAGCCGCTAACAGCAGATTTGCGCGAAATAAAAAACGGCGGCTTTAATACGAAATCAAAGCCGCCGTTTTCTTTTCGAAAAATAAGAATACGGGGGGTGTGTTAAAGTCGCCCTTTTTTAAGGACACGGCGGTATCTGGGAGGTATTGCCGTGTCCTTTTTGCTTTTTCGCAACGTCCATGATCTGCACCAGTTAAAAAAAGCGTAGCCCCTCCATCGGACTATTCCGGCTATGAGTATGAACACAGAAATCATGTAAATAGATTTTATAATTCTTCTGCGCCTGTCTGCGTTTTGCAGACAGGCGCTTTTTGTCGTTATCGGGGATGTTTCTACTGTCCCCGCGCTCCGCCCTTTGCCTGATCCGGCCACCCACCCGATCAGGACGAAAGGAGCGCACAAATGAGCGACAGAAAAAATAATTTTGATTTTTCCCGGCAGAGCTGGCCAAAACAGCCTTCCGCAGAACGAGTAGTGGGCGAAAGGGGAAGAAAAGAACTGCCTCCCGGCACGAAGGGAGGTGAGAACATGAAACCTGATCGCCACGCCGAACACAAGCAGCACGCCTTTGACAGCTTTTGCAAAAAGGTCTTGAAGTGCGAGGCCTGCAATGGCTATCGAGAGATCAGCCGCAGGAAGAAGCACAGCATCCCTTTCAGCGAACTGCCGGAGGACGCAATGGAGCAGCTTGCGGCCTATGACCGTTATCCCTGGGAGTACAACACCTTCATTCTTGGCGGTGATGTGATCCTGATCGAAAACGATCTGCTGGCCGATGCGCTGAACGCCTTGCCTCAGGACAACCGGGATATCCTTCTGATGTACTGGTTCCTGGAAATGGCGGACCGTGAGATCGCGGAGCGTATGAACCTGGCCCGCAGGACGATCAACAACCGCAGGCTGAAATCCTATCGGCTGCTGAAAGAGCTGATGGGAGGTGATACGGATGCGTGACACCGCAGCTTCCCGGAATAATCTTCTTCCTTATCCGGTCATTACCGCCGCTGTCCAGGGCGACCCTGACGCGGTAAACCGTGTGATCGGCCACTACTCCGGCTACATAGCGGCGCTTTCCACAAGGACAAGCTATGATCCTCAGGGCTGTCCTCATTCTCAGGTGGACGATGATCTGCGCCGCAGACTGGAAACGAAGCTGATTATTGCGATTCTGGATTTTGACCTGACCTGATTCAGATGACCGCCGTGCGTTCCCCTTTCCGCATGGTGTGTTCCGCACCTTGACAAAGAAAGCCCGTTGGGAGGCCAGCGCCGCAGTATAAGGCAAACGGATACATTCCTGTTTGTGCCGAGCCATACGGTCGGTGCGCCATGACCTCCATGCGGAGAGAGCGAGAAACACCAGACCGCAAAGCAAGCGTGGCAGCTTGCGGGCGATGACACACGGGCAGGGTCAAAGATACTCGCGCATTGAACGCCCAAAAAGCATTGTGCGCCGCACCCATCAGCATGGGCCGGGGTTAGACTCCCGTGGAGCTGTGCCAGCAGCCGTCCGTTTTGCCTCTTTCATTGCTATCTTTATGCTTTATGAAAGGGGATTTTATCATGCAAGATAAAGCTACAAATCCCGGCAAGACCAGCAGACCAGAGAAAAATCCTCTGGATGCAAAAACGACCTATCACATTGGCAATCGGTCGTTCGTTGTTGAGCCGGTTTTCAAAGAAGAAAGCCCGGATACCCTGGGTAGCGTTCTCCTTCGCCTGATGAAGTCCGAGAGTGAAAAGCTGTAAATAGCTTTCAAACCCGGCTGACAGAGGCAGCAAATGGCGGTATAATGTGTTCGTACAAGTATATTTGCTATTCGACTGCCTTGACGGAAGGAGGACTTATGAAACAGTCGAATAACAAAAAATCCCGTGACGTGACCGCCTTTCTCTATGAAAGGCTTTCCCGTGACGATAATCTTGAAGGCGAAAGCTACAGCATCGGCAATCAAAAGAAACTGCTTGCCAAAGTCGCAAAGGAAAAGGGCTACACAAATCTGGTTCATTTTCTGGATGACGGCATTTCCGGCGTGACGATGGATCGCCCTGGTTTTGTAGAAATGATCTGCCAGTTGGAACAGGGAAAAGCCGCCGCCGTCTTTGTCAAAGACCTTTCCCGCCTGGGGCGAAACTACATTGAGGTCGGACGGCTGACGGAAGAATTTTTCCCGAACCATGATATCCGCTTGGTGGCCGTTTCGGATAACATCGACACGGCAGAGGGCGAAAATGAGCTTGCCCCGATCCGCAACCTGTTCAACGAGTGGTATGCCCGCGATATCAGCAAAAAGCGGCGCATCAGCAATAAGATCAAGGGCAATGCCGGTGAGCCGATGGGCCAGCCTCCCTATGGTTACATCAAGGACCCGAATGATCCGAAGCATTGGATCGTGGATGACGAGGCAGCCCAGGTTGTGCGCCGCGTTTACAGCATGACTTTGGAGGGGTTCGGAACAGAGCAGATTGCCGCCCAGCTTGAAAAGGACGATGTCCTGACCCCGCGGGCCTACTGGCTCACGAAGGGCATCAAACGCCCCGGCAAGGGCAAACAGCAGCCTCCTACCAAGTGGAACAGCTCCACAATAACCAAAATTCTCTCCCTGCAGGAATACTGTGGTGACATTCTCAATTTCAAAACTTATTCCAAATCCTACAAGAATAAGAAGCGAATCGACAATGACCGTGAGAATTGGGTGGTGTTCCAGGACGTCCATGAGGCGATCATCGAGCGTGCTGTGTATGCGCAGGTGCAGCAGAAGCGGGGCAAAATCCGTAAGCGCCGCACCAACAATGGAGAACACAATATGTTTTCCGGCCTGTTGGTCTGCGCCGATTGCGGCAGTAACCTTCACTTTCACTTCAATCAGGGCAATCCGGAGATCAAGTATTTCAACTGCTCCAACTACAAGGGCAATCGCGGCACCTGCACCTCTACCCATTATGTCCGCGTAGACTTCCTGGAGGAAGTAGTGCTGGGAGAGATACGGCGCTTAATGAAATTCGCCAGCCTCTATGAGGACGAATTTGTAAAAGCTGTGATCGGTCATTCCAAGCAGGCGGAACAGACAGACCGCAAGCTGAAGGAAAAAGAGCTAAGAACGCTCCTTGCCCGTGATGAAGAATTGGACGGCCTTTTTGAGCGCATCTATGAGGACAATGTTTCCGGCAAGCTCTCCGATGACCGCTTCGCAAAAATGTCCCGGCGGTATGAGGACGAGCAAAAGGAACTGTCGGAGAAAATAAAAAAGCTCCGCTCCGAAATAGAGAAGCAGAGCAGCCGTTCCATGACAACGGATATGTTTATCGGTCTTGTCCGCAAGTACACCAGAGCGAGAAAACTGACGCCCAGGATGCTGAATGAACTGATTGAGAAGATTG
Organism: Faecalibacterium prausnitzii; assembly: GCF_003324185.1. Taxonomy (GTDB): domain Bacteria; phylum Bacillota; class Clostridia; order Oscillospirales; family Ruminococcaceae; genus Faecalibacterium; species Faecalibacterium prausnitzii. The sequence goes on along the minus strand of NZ_PXUP01000010.1, from coordinate 101,070 downwards.
AAGTATTCAATGCTGAGAAGATCGACGGCGTATGGGAGCAGCGGCTTCGCATCCACTATAACTGCGTCGGAACGATTGAGATTCCAACGGTGCTGCCCCTGCCGATCCCGGAAGTGTCCGTAAATACAAGAAAAGGCGTAGTCGTCAACTACGCCCCCTGTGAACTCGCTGTATAAAAAGCGAGTGTTCTTACAGCCTTTCAAATGCTATAAGAACACTCGCCATGGTGCGGATAAGAGGACTTGAACCTCCACCGAGTTGCCCCGATTAGAACCTGAATCTAACGCGTCTGCCAATTCCGCCATATCCGCATATTCTGTTGTGTTCCTGCGCCGTAGCGCCGGGAACGATAGTTATTATACCAGATACAAAGGAAATGTCAAGGCTTAATTTCAAAATTATTCGACAAATTTTTGCAGCAAAGTTGGTGCACTCTGGATAGCGGCTGCGGGGCGCTTTTTAGGGCAGATTATGGTACAATAAACGATAGACAGTACCGCACAATTCCCGCCTGACGGCTTAAGCACCGTTCCGGCGGCTGCGGCACGGCATCTGCGTTGCCAAAATGCTCAATAATACACAAAGTATTATCTGCGCTTTTGGCTTAGCATCTGCCGCACCTCGCGCGCCGTATCGGCACTTAGAATTATGCGATACTGTCTATACGTCCGGGCACCGCCCGGCGATTACGGAAAAACGAGGGAAAACGATGCTGAATGTGATTATTTTTCTGGTGGGCGCGCTGATCATGTTTTACATGGCGCTGCGCAGCGTGCGGGCGCGGCAGCAGCTGCGCACCAAAGGCGTCTGCGTGCAGGCAACGGTAAGCGGCACGGTGCAGAACCGGGACGGCGCTGCCTATGTGCTGGAGTTTACCACCGCAGGCGGCAGCCACCGGCTGCAGTACCCCAAGCCCGCCAAAGGCAAGCCCTTTGCCGAGGGCAGCGTGGTCACCCTGTACTACGACCCCGATGCCCCGGAGAAGATGTTCGTAGAGGGCGACAAGTCCGTGCTGGGTGCCGAGCTGCTGTACGCTGGCATCGGCGTGGCGCTGCTGGTGCTGATGGTCGGCATCATGAACCGCTGAGAAGGAGGGACACCACATGAAACTGGAACATTTCGGCATGGCTGAGCCGGGGGACTGCCGGTTGGTATTCACGGCAAGCGCGGAGGAGCTGGCCGCTGCGCTTGCAAAGGAGCAGGCCGCCCCGGACGCCCCGCAGGACGAGGAAGAACTGCTGACGGCAGCGGTGAACCGCACCATTCTGGAGGGCTTTGACCCCCTTTACCGGCAGCTGGTGCAGGAGCAGCAGCTTGTACCGGTGACCGACCCGGATTTTGAGCTGCTGGCGGTCAACAAGGCCGAGGGCTTCCGGGCGGGGGCACAGTTTTACACCCTGCCGCCGCTGGAGCTGGGACGGGACACCGGCTTTGTGCAAGCTATCGAACCCCACCCGCTGCGCCGGTTGACCATTGAACTGGAGATCAACCGCAGCTACGGTGATGAAGAGCGCGCCGCCGATGCCGCAGGCAAGGCCGCGCTGCGCGACCGGGTGACCCGGGAGCTCTACGCAAAGCGCTGCGCACAGGCCAAGGACAGGGCAGAGAAGGAGCTGGTCTGGCAGCTGGGCGATGAGGTGACCGGCCCGGTGCCAAAGCGGCTGGAAGCGGGCAACTACTTTGCCGAGCAGCGGCAGTTCAATCTGAGCTTACAGGCTAACGGCGTCAACTTTGACCAGTTCTTAGCCGTGCGCGGGCAGACGGTAGAACAGTTCCGGCAGTGGCTGCACCGGCAGGCAGAGCGCAAGCTGCGCAGCTGGCTGGGGCTTTTGCTGGTGGCTGAGCGGGAGGGCTTACAGCCCACCGAAGCCGAGGTGAACGCTGCTCTTGCGCACTGGAACGAAAAGCTGGACGGAGAGCGCACCTTCCCCGCCAACGACACCCGCAAGGTGCGCCAGCGCCTTGCCCGGGCAAAGGCTGCGGCCTTTGTGGTGGCGCATTCCACCCTCACCCCACCGCCGTCCGAACCCCTTGTGCAGGAACCGGAAGCAAAATAAAAATGATGGTTCTCATGCCATGGCGGGCAGTCTGCAGACTGCCCGCCATGGCTTTTTTCTGCAAAAAAAGAGACAGCGGCGCACCCGCAGGTACTTCCGCTGTCCCGAATGTTATTCTTTTATTCCAGATGATGCTTCCGGCAGAATCTTTTGCTCACCCAGTACATCCCGCCCCACAGCAGGACTGCGAGCACAAGGTAGACCGGGTTTTTCAGAGCGCTGACCAGCGACTGCCCAAAGACAGCCATCATGGCCACCATCAGCCCCTTGCCCAAAAGGACAGCGCGCAGGTAGCGCCTTTCGTCAAAGTCCGACATCCCGAAGGCAAAGTGCATGAAGGAGGTGGGGGTGAAGGGCAGCAGCGACAGCATGAACAGGGACGAGGTATCGAAGCGGTTCACCCACTGCTGTGCCTTTTCCAGCTTAGGGGAGCGGCTGGCTACTTTCCAGAAAAAGCGCTTGATGAGCCGCCGCCAGAATAAAAACATGATGATGCCGCCCAGCGCTACGCCTGCCCAGCTGTACAAAAAGCCCAGCAGACCGCCGTGTGCGGCTACGTTCAGCGCCACAATGGCAATCAGCGGCAGCGGCGGAAAAAAGGACTCCACCATCGCCAGCAAAATGGGCACAAGGGGGCCCAGCCCCTCAAAGCCCACCAGCAGCGCCTCCCAATATTCCAGTGTTCCAAGCTGGTGCACCCAGCCCATCAGTGCGGTTTGCATCCTGTGTCCGATCCCTTTCTGTGCAGCGGTGCCGGGACGTTCCCGGGCAGGCTGCATCATGCTTAGTATATCCATTCTCTATGACAGAGCCATGAACAGAGTGTGCATTTTTCGACACGTTCTGTGCTCTGTTATCTATACTACGAAACGGAAGAGGATTTTCCTGCCTTTATTTTTCCGCAGCCTGCTTTTCAGCCTTGGCGCGCATCCGCTCCAGCTGGGCGGTGCGCAGTTTTTCCCAGCGGGCAAGGCTTTCGGCATCCGGCATCTGGGCGCAGCGGGCAAAGCTCCAGTGCAGGCCGTCCCGGCGGGACAGCTTGTACCGCTGGAACACGCCCTGCCCGGCGGCGTTGCCGCTGCCGGTGCAGCTGGGGCACTGGCACAGGGTATACCAGCTGTTGCTGCCCTTTTTCAGCCAAATCTCGTCCGGCTGCAGGGTGGTGCCGCACTCCGGGCAGGGCATCTGGCTGATCTTTGGCTCAGCCCGCCATGCGTACTGCTCCACATAGCCGTGGAACACCGTAAAGTCCCGGTAGTCGCCGGGGTTCTGGCACAGGCTCTGGCGCAGCGCCTCGTCCTCAGTGGGGTAGGCGGCAAGCCCGGCGCGCAGATCCAGCAGGCGGCAGACGTCGGCGGTGTACAGAGTATCGGAAAGCGCATCGTGGAAAGGGCGCTCCATGGGGATGCCCATGCGGGTGACCACGCTTTCCAGCGTCATGCCCTCGCCCTCCTTGCGGGGATGCTCCCGCAGAAAGACCTGCTGCAAATCGTACCAGACGGTGGGCCTAGACTCGTCCAGGTTGCACAGGAACAGATTCTGCTTGAGCACCGGCACGTCATCCAGACCCCACTCGGCAAACTCGGCATCCGGGCCGCACCACTGCATAAAGCGGCGCAGTCCCTGCACGATGGGCTCGCCCTTGTCCAGATCGGCCTGCGTCAGGCCGGTCACCTTGGCGATATGGTGCTGCAATTTGCGGAAGATGCGGGGACGCAGATGGATGGAAAAGGTGTCCAGCACATTGGCATCCTCGTCGATCTTTACAGCGCCGATCTCCACGATCTCGCCCCGCAGGGTCTGCTGCACCCCATGGTAGTTAAAGGTATACGGCTGGTAGCCGATGTTCCATTCCAGATCAAATAAAACCAAGTTACGCGGCATTGCTTTGTTAGTCCTCTCGTAAAATAAACTTCTCCACGGCCTCGGCCACGCCGTCGTGGTTGTTGTCGGCGGTGGTCACATAGTCGGCGCAGTCCTTTACCGGCTGCTCGGCGTTCTGCATGGCCACGCCCACCCCGGCGTAGGCGATCATGGAGCGGTCGTTCAGGCCATCGCCGCAGGCCATCAGGTTCTCGCGGGTCAACCCCATGCGGCGCAGAAGCTCTGCCAGACTGCCGTCCTTGGCTACGCCCAGCGGCACCGCCTCGATAAAGAAGGGGCTGGAGGGGTACAGGTCGGCGCGGCCCGCAAACTGCTGCTGTCCGGCGGCGCACACCGCGTCCCGGCGGGCGGGGTCCAGCGTGATAAGCATCTTGCACACGGGGTAGTTCACATAGGATGCCAGATCGTCCACATGGATCATGGGCAGCTTGGTGGTAAAGCACTCCTTGTTGGCCCACTCGTCCTTGTCCCGCTCACAGACGATGCCCTCGCGGTTATAGGTCAGGATGGCAATATCCTGCGCGGCGGCAAAGGCGCACAGCTCGGGTACAAGGGCGGGGTCCAGCGTCTTTTCCACCAGCGTCTCGCCGGTGCGGCAGTCCACGATCTTGCCGCCGTTGTAGGACAGGATGCAGCCGCCCTTTTTGTCCAACCCCAGCTCCTCAGCAAGCGGCTGGATGCCGGCGGTGGGCCGACCGGACGCCAGCACGATGGTAACGCCTTTTTCAATGGCGGCGTCCAGCGCGGCGCGGGTGCGCGGGGTGACGAGTTTCTGGTCGTTGGTCAGGGTGCCATCCAGATCCAGCGCCAGCACTTTGATATCAGACATATTTAAAAGATCCTCTCATTATAGAAGTATATCTCAGCTTGCTCTTTCTATTGTACAATGAAAAGCCCCCTGCTTGCAACCCTTGCAGGGCGGTTCGGTGCAAAAAGTGCCTCGGCGGCGGGCGTTACAGGCAGATTTTACCTGTTTTGCCCGCATTTTACACCGCCGCTCTTCCGTGCGCCAAAGGTTTACCTAAGTGTTACACGGGGCTGGTTTCGCCGCTGCGGGCGGTGCGCTACAATACAGGTGTTCCCACAAGAAATAGTAGAACCGCCCCAAGCCGGGCTGAAAAAAGAGAGGATATCTGTTATGAAGAATGCGAAAATTTCCCGCCGCAGCTTCCTGAAAGCCGGTGCCGTGGCATCGGCAGTGGGGATGCTGTCGGCTGCACCCGTAGCCGTTCACGCCGCCGAGACGGATGCTTCTGCCGCAGCAGACGAAGAGAACGGTCTGCTGGACGTGTTCAAAAAGCCCAAGTACGTTTTCCTGTTCATCGGCGATGGCATGGGCACTGCCCAGATCCAGTCCGCACGCTTCTACAAGGGCACTGTGGACAACAACGGCGCTGTGACCGAGGCTGACCTGAGCTTTACCAGCTTCCCGCAGGTGGGCAGCGTGACCACCTACGACAGCACCTCCTTCTGCCCGGACTCTGCTTCCACCGCAACCTCCATCGCCACCGGCCACAAGACCGAGAGCGGCGTCATCAATATGTGCCCCTGGACCCGCGATGTGCCCTACGAAACCATTGCCGAAAAGCTGCACGCCCAGAAGGGCTATAAGGTGGGCGTCATCTCCACCGTGAACATCGACCACGCCACCCCCGCTGCCTTCTATGCCCACCAGAAGACCCGCAAGAACTACTACGAGATCGGCGTGGAGCTGGCAAACTCCGGCTTTGAGTACTTTGCCGGCGGCGAGTTCCAGAAGGTGAACGGCGATGGCACCGGCCCCGACAACCATACCGTGGCTGCCAACGCCGGTTACAACGTGGTCACCACGCAGGCCGGTGCCGCTGCCCTGACCGCCGGTGCTGGCAAGACCCTGATCATTGCCGAGAATCTGGGCGATGGCAAGGCCATGAACTACGCCATGGACGCTGCCAACGGCGAGTGGCAGCTGACCGACTATGTCAAAAAGGGCATTGAACTGCTGAACAACAAGAAGGGCTTCTTCCTGATGACCGAGTCCGGCAAGATCGACTGGGCCTGCCACGCCAACGATGCCGCTGCTTCCATCCACGATGTGCTGGAGATGAGCAACGCGGTGCAGGCTGCGGTGGACTTCTACAATGCCCACCCCAACGAGACTTTGATCCTTGTCACCGCCGACCACGAGACCGGCGGCATGGCCATCGGCTACAAGACCACCAACTACGACACCTTCCTGACCAATCTGGCACACCAGAAGATGTCCTACGCAAAGTTCGATTCCACCTATGTGCAGGGCTACATTGCCAACAAGACCCCCTTTGAGACTGCCATGCAGGACGTGAAGAACGTCTTTGGCCTGACCCTGCCCACCGACCCCGCTGCCGCCAGCGCAGGCAAGCTGCTGCTGACCGACTACGAGGTGGAGAACCTGCGCAAGGCCTACGAGCGCACCCTGCAGGTGGGTTCCTCCAGCCAGAGCAAGATGAGCCAGCAGGATTACGAGCTGTACGGTACCTACATCCCCTTCAGCATGGCTGTCTGCCACACCATCAACCACAAGTCAGGTATGGACCACACCACCTACGCCCACACCGGTGCCATGGTCAACGTGTACGCCATGGGTGTCGGTGCCGAGAAGTTCGGCGGTGTATACGACAACACCGAGATCTACCACAAGCTGGCTGAGCTGACCAAGGTTCAGTAAGACAGTAAGTAAGAACCCCTGATTTTCCCACCTCACTTCCTGTTCCACTTTTCCACAACCAAGCCGCAAAATGTGCAAAACCCTCCCTGCCGCAAGCGCAAAGACTGCGCCCGACGGGGAGGGTTTTGTTGTAATGTCAATGCTGAATGCTTCAGGCCTTCATTTCGGGAAAGCCCTCCAGCTTGGAGGTGCAGTGGGGGCAGCGCACAGCCTTGATGGAGATCTCGCTCTGGCAGTAGGGGCACACCTTGGTGGTGGGCTCCTCCGGTGCGACGGGTGCCTCGGGCTTTTTATGCAGGGAGTTGACAAACTTGATCACAACGAACAGCACAAAGGCCACGATGAGGAAGTTGATGACGGAGTTGACGAACTCGCCGATCTTGATGCTGGAGCCGCCCAGTCCGATGACCACATCGGAAAAATCCGCCTTGAAGAACAGGCCGATCAGCGGGTTGATGATGTCCTCCACCAGCGCGGTGACGATGGCGGTGAAGGCACCGCCGATGACAACGCCCACTGCCATGTCCAGCACGTTGCCGCGCATGGCAAACGCTTTGAACTCTTCAAAGAACTTTTTGATGCCGCTTTTTTTCTCTTCCATAGATAAACCGCTCCTTCTTATCCCCTTTTTTTACCGCAAGGGGTTCTTTTATTTTTATAATAGCGTATCGTGCGGCGATTTGCAAGAGTAAAGCAACCCCTTTTATAGAAAATAAAAAGTAGCCTCTCTCGTGAAAAAACGATCCCGGAAAGTCCGCAGACTTTCCGGGATCGTCCAATTCAAAAATAATTTTCTGCCGGTTTATGTGCTATAAAGATGCTTATGCCGCGGGCTGCTCTGCGGCAGCAGGCTGCGGGTCAGCAGTCACCGTAATGGTGCGGCTGATGGTACTGCAGGAGTAGTTGCCCCCCGCCTTGGCGGTCTGGGTGTAGGTGCCGGGCTCGGTGGGCACGCCGTTTATTTTGCTGCTGAAGCACAGGAAGGTCTTTTTCTTGTAGGTGTAGCTCACCTTGCCGTTTTCAGCCACCTGTCCGTCCGAGATCACCTTGGCGGTCAGATCAGCGCTTTGCAGCTGAGAGACGGTCATGCTGGCCGGGGCATCGGCTGCCCAGCTCAGGCTGACGTTTTCGGTCTTGGGCTTGATCTTGAACATGGCAAACCCGGCGGCGTTGATATCGCTGCTTTCCAGCGCGATGGCACCGGCAAAGTACTTGCCGCTGTCCTTGGGCTGCTCGTCCAGATAGATGCGGCTCAGCGCACCCTCGGGCAGATACTTGCGGATCAGGCTCAGCGCCAGCTTCATGCCGTTGGAAACATTCTTCACCGTGGTCAGGTAGCTGGCCGGGACAAAGAAGCTGACGGTGTCCATCACCGACACTACTTCGTCCGCCACCCGCAGCAGCACGCCGACATCGTTGCCGTCGATCAGCTGCTTGAGGTAGCTGTATACATTGAATTCCTCGGCCTGGTCCGGGGTCTGGGACATCTTTTTGGGCAGGGGGATCAGCTTGAGCAAAGTGCGCAGCTTATCCGAGATCATCAGGGTCACATAGCCGTAGGCTTCGCCGCTGGTGCCCAGCACCACGGCAATATACTGGGTGTTTTCGGGCCGGGTCTCCACCTCCAGCTTATAATCGGAACCATAGACAAGGTTTCCGGTCGCCCGGATGCGGATGTTGACAATATCATTTTCATCCTCTGCCGCGCTCAGCGCTGCGGCATCGGGCAGTTCCTCGCTGACAACAGCGGTGCTTTCCGGCTGCTGAGCTGCCGCCGAAGCAGGCATTGCCAGTACACCAAGCATCATGCTGACTGCGAGCAGGAGCGAGATCCATCGTTTGGCCTTCATACGAAAACCTCCTTTGTTATTTGGTATCATACTCACATTTTACCGCAAAATAATCCTAGGGTCAATAACGGGATTCAAGCCGGGCGCATCACTCCCCGATATAGGTAAAGCGGGGCTGGGTAACGCCGTCCCGGGTCACGGTTTCCAGCCACATGGCGGCGGGGCGCACCCACAGCCCGCCCTCGCCGTACAGGGCGCGGTACACCACCATTTCCTCCTCGGTCTCGCTGTGGCGTGCCACGCCCAGCACCTGATATTCGTTGCCTTTAAAGTGGCGGTAGCGCCCGGGGCGCACCGGATATTGCAGTTCCTTCATAACTGTTTCCTTCTCTTTCTTCAAAAAAGGGCTGCTGCGCCGGGCGGGTGCAGCAGCCCACAAACCTTATGTTATAAATATTACAGTGTGCTGTCCGTTCCATCGCCGGGGGTCTGCTCGGCAGAGTACAACAGCATCAGGTGGTTGGCCGAGGCTTCCAGCTGGCTCTTGGCCTGCCGCAGGGCGGCTTCCTCGGTCTCGTTCATCTTTTCGGGTTTATCCTTGCGCAGGCAGTGGCGCAGGTTGGCAAGGTCGGCCTTCACGCGGGCCTTTTCGTCCTTGTCCAACTCCTTTTTGCACTTGGAAAGCGCCTCGTCTACCTTGTAGGCCAGCACCTCGGCCTGATTGTGCAGGTCCAAGCGCTCCTTGCGGCGGCTGTCCTCAGCCTCGTAAGCGGCGGCGTCTGCCATGGCGCGCTGGATCTCGTTTTCGGAAAGGTTGGTGCTGCCGGTGATGGTGATGTTCTGCTCCCGCCCGGTGGCAAGGTCTTTTGCAGATACCTTCACCACGCCGTTCACATCGATATCAAAGGTGACCTCGATCTGGGGCTTGGACGAAAAGCTTGCCCGGATGCCGTTCAGCTTGAACTTACCCAAAGACTTGTTATCCCGCGCAAAATGGCGCTCACCCTGCAGAACGTTGATCTCCACGCTGGTCTGCATGGGACGGGCGGTGGTAAAGATCTGGCTCTTGCGGGTGGGGATCATGCTGTTGCGGGTGATCAGCGGGGTGGCCACGCCGCCCAGCGTCTCGATGGACAAGGTCAGCGGGGTCACGTCCATCAGCACCAGCCCCTGCGCTGCCGCGCCGGTGGCACCCGCCAACTTGCCGCCGCCCTGCAGCAGTGCACCCTGCACCGCTGCACCCATGGCGACGCACTCGTCCGGGTTCAGGCTGTGGCTGGGCTCCTTACCCAGCAGCTCCCGCACCTGCCGCTCCACGGCGGGCATCCGGGTGCTGCCGCCCACCAGCAGCACCTTGCCCAGCTGGCTGGCAGAGATGCCGGCATCCCGCAAGGCGTTCTGCACCGGGGGCACGGTGCGGGACAGCAGATCGCCGGTCATCATCTCGAATTGCGGGCGGGACAACGCGATATCCAAGTGGTGCGGCCCGTCCTTGCCCACCGCGATAAAGGGCAGGTTCAGCTGGGCAGAGGGCGCACTGGAAAGCTCCTTCTTGGCCTTTTCCGCTTCCTCCTTCAGCCGTCCCATGGCGGCAGGGTCGCGGGTCAGGTCGATGCGGTCAGACTTTTTGAACTCTGCCACCGCGTACTCCACGATGCGCTGGTCAAAGTCGTCGCCGCCCAGATGGGTGTCGCCGCCGGTGGCCAGCACCGTAAAGGTGCCGTCCTCGATCTCGATGATGGACACGTCAAAGGTGCCGCCGCCAAGGTCGTAGACAAGGATCTTCTGCGCGGCTTCGTTGTCCAGACCGTAGGCTACCGCGGCGGCGGTGGGCTCGTTGATGATGCGCAGCACGTTCAGCCCCGCAATGCGGCCTGCATCCTGCGTGGCCTTGCGCTGGCTGTCATCAAAATAGGCGGGCACGGTGATGACGGCTTCGGTGACAGGCTCGCCCAGATAGCTCTCGGCGTCCCGGCGGATCTTGGCAAGGATCATGGCGCTGATCTCCTGCGGGGCAAGGTCCTTGCCGTCAATATGCGCCCGGTAGTCCGAACCCATGTACCGCTTGATGCTGGAGATCGTGCGCCCGGAATTCGTGGCGATCTGGCGCTTGGCCGCGCCGCCCACCAGACGCTCGCCGTCCTTGGTAAAGGCCACCACGCTGGGGGTGGTGCGCTCGCCCTCTGCGTTGGTGATGACCACGGGCTTGCCGCCCTCCACCACCGCCACACAGGAATTGGTCGTACCAAGATCAATGCCGATCACTTTGCTCATACTGTTTCCTCTGTTTCTTGTCCGCCGTGTCTGCGGGCTGATTTTTCTCCAGTCTATCTTACCGGACGGCTGTGACCATTTTTTAGTCCAATTGTAAAGATTCTATGTTATATGCTGCCGGAGCCGTGGGCGGCTCGTGGGTCAGCGCATAGAGCAGCTGCTCGGCCTCCTGTAACCAGCGGTCGGCGTCCGGCTCGTGCTCCCGCTGCAAAATGGTAAAGGCCTGCTTTGCCTCTGCCGCCTGCGCCAGCGCCTTTTTGCGGGAGGTGTAGCGCGTTTCAAACTGCGCCAGCCGCAGGCAGATCCGGGGCGTATACTCGATATCCGGCACCGCTGCCGCGTTCTGCCGCGCCCGGCGGTACCACAGCAGTGCCTTGCCGTTGTCGCCCCGGGCGGCGCAGTCGTCGCCAAGGTTCAAAAGGGCGATGGGCTCTCCGCTTTCGGCAGCGGCTTTCCACAGCTTGCGCGCCTGCGCAGCACTTTTTGGCACGCCGCGCCCCTGATACAGGCACTCGCCCAGCAGCGATAGCCCGGCAGAACTGCCCTGCTCGGCGGCTTTCTGGTAGCACTCTGCCGCTGCCGCCCAGTGTCCGGCGCGGGCAGCTTCTTTACCGGCTTCGGCCTCCTCTGCGCCGGGACCCTCCGGGGTGTGGCCTGCGTGCAGCAGACCGTTGAGCAGCGCACCGTCCAGCGAGGCGGAATTGCTCCACGGGTCCAGCACCACGCCGTCGATGCCCGGGGTGTCCAGCGCCAGCTGCATGGCCTGCTCCAAGGTGCGGTCAGCCATGGGGCGGCTGCCGGTACTGCGGTCCGCACCGGCCGCTGCCACCGAGGTGAACAGCGGCAGCCAGCAGCGCCCTTTATCGTTGCGCAGCGTCCACAAGGCAAGGCCGTCGGCCTTTTCCGCCGGGATGGGGTGCTCCATCCACGGGGCGGGCGCACCCTGCGCCGAAAGCGCCGTCTGCAGCGGCACCAGCACATGGGTCTCCAGTTCCAGCGCATAGTTCAAAGCGCTCATCAGGGCCCAGAAGCTCTCCTCGTTCTGCCCCTTGTACAGCCCCTGCACCGCCTGCTCGATGGCCGGGCAGCCGGTGCCGCGCGGGCTGTACACCGGTGCGGTGCGGCTGCGGCGGCTGCCCACCGGGCGGAAGCGTACCCCGCCGTCTGTTCGTCTTGCCATTGTGTTCACCATACTTCCCTATCAATCTCAGCTCTAGTATAACAGGATTTGGCAGCTTGTACAATGCAAAACACAGCTGCGGCACTGGATTTTCAGTATACATCGCGTTATAATAAGGTGTATTTTGACCCCGAAGGAGGAATTTTTTTGAACCGGATGCTTGGCTACCTGAAGGGCTACGAGCGCGAAAGTGTGCTTGCACCGCTCTTTAAGATGCTGGAAGCCACCTTTGACCTGTTCGTGCCGCTGGTCATGGCCGATATCGTCAATGTGGGCATTGCAGCACATGACCTGCATTATATTCTGGTGCGGTGCGGCCTTTTGCTGCTGCTGGCTTTCATCGGCCTTACCTGCAGCCTGACCGCGCAGTACTTTTCCGCCAAGGCGGCGGTGGGCTATTCCACCGCGCTGCGGCACGCCTTGTTTGCCCATATCCAGAGACTGAGCTTTTCAGAGATGGATACGCTGGGCACCAGCACCCTCATCACCCGCATGACCAGCGATGTCAATCAGGTGCAAAGCGGGCTCAACCTGTTTTTGCGCCTGTTCCTGCGCAGCCCCTTTGTGGTGCTGGGCGCTATGGTCATGGCCTTTACGGTCAACGCCCGGGCGGCGATGATCTTTGTGGTCACCATCCCGCTGCTCAGCGTGGTGGTGTTCGGCGTGATGGTGATCACCCGACCGCTGTACAAGACCGTGCAGACCCGGCTGGATCGGGTGCTTGGCCTGACCCGCGAGAACCTGACCGGCGTGCGCGTGGTGCGTGCCTTTGATAAGGAGCAGAGCGAGATCGACCGCTTTGAGGACGCCAACGCCCTGCTGACCGGGATGCAGCTGCATGTCGGCCACCTTTCGGCGCTGATGAACCCGCTGACCTATGTGCTCATCAACCTTGCCATCGTAGCGCTGCTGTATGTGGGCAGCATCGAGATCAACGTAGGCGGCATGGCCTCCGGTGATGTCATCGCGCTGGTAAACTACATGAACCAGATCCTTGTGGAGCTGGTAAAGCTTGCTAACCTCATCGTGCAGATCAGCAAGGCGCTGGCCTGTGCAGGCCGTGTGCAGGTGGTGCTGGATACCAAGCCCGGCATGACCTTCCCGGCAAAGCTTCTGGGCGAAGTGGCTGAGGACAAGACCGGCGATGCCGTGCGCTTTGACCATGTAGGCCTGACCTACGCCGGGGCGGGCGCACCCAGCCTGACCGATATCAGCTTTACCGCCAAAAAGGGCCAGACCATCGGCGTCATCGGCGGCACCGGCAGTGGTAAATCCAGCTTGGTGAACCTCATCCCGCGCTTTTACGATGCCACCGAGGGCAGCGTGGAGATCTTTGGCTGCCCGGTGGCCAGCTACCCCCGGGACGCCTTGCGCGGCAGGGTGGCGGTGGTCATGCAGAAGGCGCAGCTCTTCGGCGGCACTATCCGCTCCAATCTGCTGTGGGGCAACAAGGATGCCACCGATGCCGACCTGTGGGCGGCGCTGGAAACGGCACAGGCCGCAGACTTTGTGCGTGCAAAGCCCCTTGGGCTGGACGAGCCGGTGGAGCAGGGCGGACGCAATCTTTCCGGCGGACAGAAGCAGCGGCTCACCATCGCCCGTGCGCTGGTGGGCAAACCGGACATTTTGATTTTGGATGACAGCGCCAGTGCGCTGGACTACGCCACCGACGCCGCCCTGCGCAAGGCACTGGCGGCGCTGCCCGGGGCGCTGACCGTGTTCATCGTCAGCCAGCGTGCCGCCAGCTTGCAGCACGCCGACCAGATTCTGGTGCTGGATGACGGTCATCTGGTGGGCATCGGCACCCACAGCGCACTGCGCAGCAGCTGCCCGGTGTACGAGGAGATCTACGAGAGCCAGTTCAAGAAAGGGGAGGCAGAAGCATGAGTGCAAAAGCAAAAAACAAGCTGACCCCGCAGCAGCGCAAGGCCACCCTGAACCGGGTACTGCACAAAATACGTCCGTACAGCGCTTTTGTGGTGTGCAGCTTGTTGGTGGCAGCGGTCAGCGTAGCCGCCCAGCTGTATATCCCCATCCTGTGCGGCGATGCCATTGATAAGATGCTGGGCAAGGGCAATGTAGACCTTGCCGGGGTGCTGCGCATTGCGGTGAGCATTCTGGTGGTAGCCGCTGTGGCTGCCTTTGCCCAGTGGCTTTTGAGCGTGTGCAACAACCGCATCACCTTCTCGGTCAGCCGCGACCTGCGCAACGAGGCGCTGCGTAAGATCCAGACCCTGCCGCTGTCCTATCTGGACAGCCACCCCTCCGGCGATATCGTCAGCCGCATGGTGGCAGATGTGGACACCTTTGCGGACGGTCTGCTGATGGGCTTTACTCAGCTGTTCTCCGGTATCCTGACCATTTTTGGCACGTTGCTGTTCATGCTGCGGGAGAACGTGCCCATCACGCTGGTGGTGGTGTGCATCACCCCGCTGAGCCTTGTGGTGGCGGGCTTTCTGGCAAAGCGCAGCTACGGCTACTTCCAGAGCCAGAGCACCGTCCGCGGCAAACAGACCGCGCTGGTCAACGAGATGATCGAAGGCCAGAAGGTGGTGCAGGCCTTTGGCCATGAAGCCGAGAGCCTTGCCGCCTTTGACGAAGTGAACGGACAATTACAGGAGGTGAGCCTGAAGGCCATCTTCTTCTCCAGCCTGACCAACCCCGCCACCCGCTTTGTGAACAACATCGTGTATGCGGGCGTGGGTCTTGTGGGTGCGCTGTACGCCGTGCGCGGCGGCATCACCATCGGTCAGCTCAGCGTTTTTCTGAGCTACGCCAACCAGTACACCAAACCCTTCAACGAGATCTCGGGCGTTGTCACCGAGCTGCAAAACGCACTGGCCTGCGCCGCCCGGGTGTTTGAACTGCTGGACGCCGAGGATCAGGTACCGGAGGCTGAAAACGCCGCCGCGTTGCAGCCGGACGGCCATGTGCAGTTACAGGATGTTTCCTTCCGCTATCTGCCCGACCGTCCGCTCATCGAGGGGCTCTCGCTGGATGTGCAGCCCGGCCAGCGCATCGCCATCGTAGGCCCCACCGGCTGCGGCAAGACCACCCTGATCAACCTGCTGATGCGGTTCTATGATGTGAACAGCGGCAGCATCAAGGTGTCCGGCACCGATATCCGAGATGTGACCCGCGCCTCCCTGCGCGGCAGCTACGGCATGGTGCTGCAGGACACATGGCTGCGTGCCGGTACGGTGCGGGAGAACATTGCCTACGGCAAGCCGGACGCCACCATGGACGAGGTGATCGCCGCCGCCAAGGCCGCCCATGCCCACAGCTTTATCCGCCGCCTGCCCGAGGGCTACGATACCGTCATTGCAGAGGACGGCGGCAACATCAGTCAGGGACAAAAGCAGCTGCTCTGCATCGCCCGCGTGATGCTCTGCCTGCCGCCCATGCTGATTCTGGACGAAGCCACCTCTTCTATTGATACCCGCACTGAGGTACGCATCCAGAAGGCTTTTGCCCGCATGATGCAGGGACGCACCAGCTTTATTGTGGCGCACCGCCTTTCCACCATCCGGGAAGCAGACGTCATCCTTGTCATGAAGGACGGCCACATCGTGGAGCAGGGCAGCCACGACCAGCTGCTGGCACAGGGCGGCTTCTACGCCAAGCTCTACAACAGCCAGTTCGAGGGCGTGCAGACCTGAGAGTGCTGTTGTATCCTATCCAGCCTGTAATAACAAGCAGCGAAAATTCGTTTTGTTGATTAAAACAGGCTGAACGGGCACTCGTTCATAAAATGTTAATAATATATTAACATTCAGTACACCACTTTTCGGTATACATAGGGCAACAAAGGCGCGCAGTGCGCCGAACCCCCGCCAAAAAGGGCAAAAACGCGCAGACTGCTGTGGTGTGCAGCGGGTCTTGGAAATGCCCTTGGTACAGGAAAGGAAACGTTACTTATGAAAATTGGTTTTTGGGAACTTATCGTCATCGTCATCGTGGCGTTTGTGTTCATCGGCCCGGACCAGCTGCCTGTCTACGCAAAGAAGATCGGCAAGATGCTCCGCGAGCTGAAGAAATACACCGGCGCTGCTTCTGAAGAGATCCAGAAGAACGTGGTGGAGCCGCTGAATGAAATTCAGGCTCCCCTGAAAGAGGCTGTTGCCCCCCTGACCGATATCAAAAAGGATATCGACAGCAGCATGCGGGACGTGACCAAGAGCTTTACCGGCATTGGCAAGACCAGCAAAGAGGAAGCCGCCAAGAAGCTGGCTGAGACCGAGGAGGTCACCGACCTGACCGAGGACACCGTGGAGGAACTGCCCGAGCAGCCCGCCGAAGCCCCGGCTGAAACTGTGGAGGCTCCCGCCGAAAAGCCCGAGCAGCCCGCCGCTGAGCCGGTGGCTGAACCTGTGCAGGAAGCCCATGCCGCAGCCGAAGCGGCTGCCGAAGCTGCACCCGCTGAGGAAGCAAAGGTGTAAGCGCCCCTACTTATTGATGGATGCACCCGCGCCCGCGGTTGCCAGATACATTCTGTAATACGCCCGCCACGCGGCGCGGCAAGAAAAAGGAGATATTTATTATGCGTATTGGTACTAATGAACTGCTGATCATTCTGGTTGTCGTTCTGCTGATCTTTGGACCCAAGAACCTGCCGAAGCTGGGCAAGATGTTCGGTAAGACCATCAACGGCTTCAAGAAGGGCATGGAGGACGAGGACGCCGAGCAGTCCGAGGAGACTGTAAAGAAGGCTGATAAGAAGGACGAAGACGAGGAGTAATTGTGGCTACAAACAAAAAGCGCAAAAAGAAAGCCGAAGTCATGGCAGAGGACGGCAGCATGACGCTGACCGGCCATCTGAAAGAACTGCGGAACCGGCTCATCATCTGCGCGGTGGTGTTTGTGGTGGGCGTAGTGGTCTCGCTGGCGTATGCAGATCGTCTGATCGATCTGCTTACCGCCATGGGCCGCGACTATTACCAGTTCGTGTCCATTGCCCCGCAGGAAAAACTGATGCAGTATTTCCGGGTGTCCATTCTGGCCGGTGTGGTAGTAACGGTGCCTGTGGCCTTTTACAACATCTACGCCTTTGCAAAGCCGGGTCTGAAAAAGAGCGAGAGCACCTTTTTCAAGCTGGTCATGCTGCTGGGTCTGATCCTGTTCTGCGTGGGCGTGCTGTTCGCCTATAAGCTCATGATGCCGTTCATGCTGCGGTTCCTCAGCACCGGCATCGAGGGTGCAGAGTACATCCAGACCACCACCAGTATCGAGAGCTACGTCAACCTCTGCCTGACCATGTTCATCATCTTTGGCTGCGTGTTCGAGATGCCGCTGATCACCATCATCCTTTCCAAGATGGGCATCATCAACCCGCAGATCCTCAAGCAGGTGCGCGGCGTAGCCATCGTGGTCATCTTCTTCATCGCCGCTGTGGTCACCCCGCCGGACATCGTGTCCCAGTGCATGGTGGCTTTCCCCATGGTGCTGCTGTATTTCGTCAGCATCTTCCTGAGCGGCATCTTCTATAAGCCGCGTGATACGGATGAGGATGACGAGGAAGAAGAGGAGAGCGAGGACTGATCCCGCTTCCGTTCCGGTTTTCATCAACTGAATCAAACGCCGCTGCACAGCCGTGCAGCGGCGTTTCTTGTTGGCACGGAAACAAAAAAGCTGCCGCACAGCTTTGTGCAGCAGCCTATGAGAAAATAAAGGAGAAACGCAGGTTCAAAAACGATTATTTGCCCAGATGCCAGATATCGCGGTCGTACTCGGCAATGGTGCGGTCAGAGGAGAACATGCCAGCCTTGGCAATGTTCACAAGGCACTTACGCCGCCAGCCCGTGGGGTCGCAGGCGTAATCGCTGAGCGCCTGTCCCTTGCGCACAACGTAGGCATTGAAGTCCGGCAGGGTCTGGAACCAGTCCTTGTGGATCAGCTCATCATGCAGGCGGGTCAGGTTTTCGGCATGGCCGGCGGCCAGCATCTCCGGCCCGGTGAGGAAGCTGATGGCGCGGCGGATGTTGGCATCGCCCTCCACCCACTGGGCGGGGTCGTAATCGCCCACGGCGTAGCGGTGGATGACCTGATCGGAGGTCTGGCCGAAGATATAAATGTTCTCCTCGCCCACCTGCTGGCTGATCTCCACGTTGGCACCGTCCATGGTGCCCAGCGTCAGCGCGCCGTTCAGCATAAACTTCATGTTGCCGGTGCCGGAGGCTTCCTTGGAGGCAAGGCTGATCTGCTCAGACAGGTCGCAGGCCGGGATCAGCTTTTCGGCGGCGGTGACGTTGTAGTTTTCCACGAACACCACCTGCAGCCACTTGGACACCTCCGGGTCTGCGGCAATGACCTTGGAGAGGGTCAGCAGCGCATGGATGATGTCCTTTGCAATGGTGTAGGCGGGAGCGGCTTTCGCGCCGAAGATGCTCACCAGCGGCACAGCGGGCAGGTGCCCTGCCTTGATCTCGTAGTACTGGTGGATGAGGTACAACAGGTTGAGCTGCTGGCGCTTATACTCGTGCAGGCGCTTGGACTGGATATCGAACACTGCATCGGTGTTCACAGTCACCTTCTGGGTGTGCAGCAGCCAGTCGGCAAGCGCTTCCTTGTTGGCCTTTTTCACGGCGGTCAGCTCGCTGAGCACCGCATCGTCATCGACAAAGGCCAGCAGCTTTTCCAGCTCGGCGGCATCCTTGCGGAAGCCGGAACCGATATGCTTTTCCAGCGTGGCGGTCAGGCGCGGGTCGCATTCCAGCAGCCAGCGGCGGAAGGTGATGCCGTTGGTCTTGTTATTGAACTTCTCCGGGTACAGCTCGTAGAAGCCGTGCAGCTCGGAATTTTTCAAAATCTCGGTATGCAGCGTTGCCACACCGTTGGTGGAGTGGGTAAAGTGGATGTCCATGTGTGCCATGTGCACCCGGTCGTCCTTGTCGATGATGGCAAGGCTCTCGTCCTCGGTGCGGGTGCGTGCCAGCGCATCCAGCTTTTCAATGATGGGCATCAGCTGCGGCACCACGGCATCCAGATAAGCGCGGGGCCACTTTTCCAGTGCTTCGGCCAGAATGGTGTGGTTGGTGTAGGCGCAGGTCTTGGTGACGATCTCCACGGCCTCTTCAAATTCGATGCCGCGCTCGCCCAGCAGACGGATCAGCTCCGGGATGACCATGCTGGGGTGGGTGTCGTTGATCTGGATAGCGGCGTAGTCCGCCAGATCATGGAAGTTGCAGCCCCGGGCGGCGCACTCGGCCAGAATGAGCTGTGCACCGGCAGAAACCATCAGGTACTGCTGGTACACCCGCAGACGGCGGCCCGCCTCGTCGGAATCGTCCGGGTAGAGGAAGAGGGTCAGGTTCTTATCAATAGCGGTCTTGTCGAAGGCAATGCCGTCATGGACGATGCTCTCGTCGATGGTGTCCAGATCGAACAGGTTCAGGGTGTTGGTGCGCCCCTCGTAGCCGGTAACCGCCAGCTTGTACAGCCGGGCGGTGTACTCCTTGCCCGCCAGCTCCACCGGGTAGGTGGTGTCGGTCTTTTCCGCCCAGCTGTGGGCAGTCAGCCACGGGTCGGGCTTTTCGTTCTGCACGCCGTCCTCAAAGGACTGACGGAACAGACCAAAATGGTACCGCAGACCCACGCCGTCGCCGGGCAGGTTCAGCGTTGCCAGAGAGTCAAGGAAGCAGGCAGCCAGGCGCCCCAAGCCGCCGTTGCCCAGAGAGGGCTCCGGCTCTACCTCTTCAATATCGGAAAGGCGCTTTCCGGCAGCAGCCAGCGCAGACCGGGCTTCATCGTACAGCCCCAGATTGATGAGGTTGTTGGACAGCAGCTTGCCAATAAGGAATTCGGCGCTGATATAGTACAGCTTGCGCCCGGTAACCGGCTGCACGCGGTCGGCGCTCTTCTGCCGCACAAGTTCCAGCAGTGCAAGATACAGTTCCTGATCGGTGCAGTCTGCCAGCAGCTTGCCGGTGATACTCTGTAACGTTTCGGTAAAGCTCATAAAAGCATCCTCCTTTGCTACGGAAAACAGGTTTGACATCTGTACCTCAAGATATACCACATAAAACGTTCAAAATCTTGCCTAAACAGTGCAAACTATGGTACAATCCTATCATCAGGGGGGTGGAACAATGCAAAATCAGGCTTCTTTGCAGGAGACAAAACAGCATGGTGCGGTGCGCTTTCCGTTCAACCTGTACCCCTGCACCATTCCGGGGGATTTCCAGCAGGTGGCACTCCACTGGCACGAGAGCATGGAGCTGGTCTTTGTTAAGCAGGGCATGGGGCTGGTACAGGTGGGCGTGGTGACCTACCCGGCCTACCGGGGGGATATCTTTATTTTTGCCCCGGGCACGCTCCACGCGCTGCGGCAGGCAGAGGGACAGCGCATGGAATACGAAAATATCATCTTTGAGCCAGAGCTTCTGGGCGGTGCGGAGGACCTTTGCGCCGAGAAATATCTGCTGCCGCTGCAAAGCGGGCGGCTGTCGCTGCCGGTGCGTCTGACCCCGAACGATTTGTGCTATCTGCAGGCCGCCGCCTGCCTGCGGGAGCTGGAGGATGCCAACCGCGCCAAGCGCCCCGGCTATGAGCTGCTGGTAAAAGGGGCGCTGCTGCGCTTTCTTGCCCTGCTCATTGCGCAGGGCAGGCAGTGTCTCTCCACCGAAACTGCCGACACCCAGCGGCTGAAAACCGTGCTGCAATGGCTCTCCGCCCATTATGCCGAGCCGCTCCGGGTAGCCGATGCCGCCGGGGTCTGCTCCTTCAGCGCCAGCCATTTTATGCGCTGGTTCCGGCAGATGACCGGGCAGAGCTTTATTGCCTTTCTGAACGAGTACCGGCTGAACACCGCCGCCGAGACGCTGCGAACCACCGATGAGACCGTGCTGACCATCGCCTCCCGGTGCGGGTTTGAGAATCTATCCTATTTTAACCGGGCGTTCAAGGCGCATTTCGGCATGACCCCCCGGGACTACCGGAAAAAATAAGCAAAGCGCTTGACAGCTGCGGCTGTATGGCGTATTATTTGGGCAGAAGAGCCGCTTTCGGGCGGCTTTTCCCGGAGTGAAAAGTTAGTCAATTCAAACTATTATTTTATAAGATATTCCTGAAAGAAGGTATAAAAATGATCCAGACGACCGTAGAAGTAGACGGCATGGCGTGTTCCATGTGCGAAGCCCATATCAACGATACCGTGCGCAATGCGTTCCCTGTGGATAAGGTCTCGTCCTCTCACGCCAAGGGCAAGACCGTGATCCTTTCCAAGGAGCCGCTGGACGAAAACGCGCTCCGCGCCGCCATCGAAGCCACCGGGTACCATGTGGGCACCATCCACAGCGCACCGTATGAAAAGAAGGGGCTGTTCTCCTTTTTCAAAAAGTGATATGTCCCCCGTGTTCAGCCTTATCGACAAAAATAAGGTGCAATACTGATCTCTACCAACCATTCTTCTTTTCACCTCTTTTTTGTTTTCCACCCACAGAGAAACACCCCCGGCAGCCGTTGCGGTTGCCGGGGGTGTTTCTTGTATCTTTAGATTTGCACTCGGCTTTAGTGGACAAAGCCCACGAACACCGGGCAGAGCACGGCGGTCAGCACACCGGCTACGGCAATGGAAAGGCCGCTCATGGCACCTTCCACATCACCCATCTGCAGCGCCTTGCTGGTGCCCACGGCATGGGCTGCCGTGCCGATGCCCACGCCCTTGGCGATGGGGTCGGTGATGTGGAACAGCTTGCACACGGTCTCGGCCAGCAGTGCACCCACGATGCCGGTCACGATGACGATGGCACCGGTCAGGGCGGCAATGCCGCCCAGCTCAGCTGCCACGTCCATGCTGATGGCGGTGGTCACCGACTTCGGCAGCAGAGTAGCGTACTGCTCCTGGGTCAGGTCCATTGCCAACGCCAGTGCAAAGGCGCTGCCCAGACTGACCAGCGTGCCCACCGAGATGCCCGCGATGATGGCGGGCGCGTTCTTTTTGAGCAGGTCCAGCTTTTCATACAGCGGGATAGCCAGCGCCACCGTAGCGGGCAGCAGCAGGTAGCTTACCGGCGCGGCGCTGGTCTTGTAGTCCCCATAGGGGATATTGCACACCGACAGAAAAATGATGACAAAAATACTGCCCAGCAGCAGCGGGTTAAAGATGGCCTTGCCGGTCACCCGGTTGATGAGCACACCCAGCCCAAAGGCTGCCAGCGTAAGCAGCACGCCCCATGCCACAGAGCCGGTCAGAAAGTCGTTCAGCAGCTCAGTCATGGTCGGCCTCCTCTTTTTTATTGCGGGCGGTCAGCGCCTGCGTGGTGCGGCCTGCCGCCGCCATTACCAGCACCGTCACCGGCAGAATGGCGATCAGGATGGGCAGCAGCAGCTGTCCCATCTCTGCCCACAGTTCCATAATGCCCGCAGCGGCGGGCACGAACAGCAGCGGAAAAATACCGGTCAGGTAGGTGCCGGTCTCCTTGACCTGCTCCAGCTTTACAAACCCGGTGGTCAGGGCTGCCAGCAGCAGCACCAGACCGTACACACTGGCAGGCACCGGCAGCGGCAGTACCGCGTGCAGCACCTCGCCCAGAAAACAAAACGCGAGAATGCGCCCGAACT
This sequence comes from Faecalibacterium prausnitzii, assembly GCF_003324185.1. Taxonomy (GTDB): domain Bacteria; phylum Bacillota; class Clostridia; order Oscillospirales; family Ruminococcaceae; genus Faecalibacterium; species Faecalibacterium prausnitzii. The sequence goes on along the minus strand of NZ_PXUP01000010.1, from coordinate 78,642 downwards.
GAAAAATATACTTCGTGTCAGAACTCCCCTTTCTGGTCTTATGGTCTTATAACGAACAGACAACGGGCTTTTCGCCCGGAATTTTTTGTCTCACACAAAGTAAAAGTATACCGCGGACTGCCCGCTCCATCAACCGTAAATCTTGCCAAGAAGTTCTGCACCTTTTGCGCAGAACTGTACAAAAAAACGCACCGGTGCAGTTCCGGTGCGCAAGGTTCAGATCACATAATCGTTGCCAGCCTGATCCGGCAGGGCAAGGTCTGCCAGCGTGATCTTGCCGAAGTAGTCCGAGATCAAATCGTTGAGCCCCTTCCACATCTCGTAGGTGCGGCAGTTGGCCATCCGGGCGCAGGCAGAAGCCCCGGGGGTCAGGCAGCTTACCGGGGCAAGACTGCCCTCGGTGAGCATCAGGATCTCGCTTACGGTGTACTGATCCGGGCTGCGGGTCAGCCGGTAGCCGCCGCCCTTGCCGCGCAGCCCCTCCAGAAAGCCGTTTTGCACCAGTACCTTGAGGATGTTCTCCAGATACTTTTCCGAGATCTCCTGCCGAGTTGCTACTTCCTTTAAGGGAACATATTTTTCAGACTGATGCTCCGCGAGGTCGATCATCACCCGCAGCGCATAGCGTCCTTTGGTCGAAACGATCATGATCCGTACTTCCTTCCGGTTAAATTTTATTATAACCCATTATACAACAGGGTAAGTCACTTTTCAATCCCACTTTTTTCAAAAAACCCCTTGACAAGCATGGAAAACAGGGCTATAATGCCATCAAACCCACAAACAATGTTGGTTAAAAGGTTTAGAGGGAATCACAGCCGGGCACCCCGGCACAAGACAGGGCTACACACCCCGTAACGATATCAGAAAGAGGGACAAGTATTATGAGCAAGATCTATACCGCCGCAGATCAGTTGATCGGTCACACCCCGCTGCTGGAGCTCAGCCATATTGAAAAGGAAGAGCAGCTGCCCGCCCACGTTATCGCCAAGCTGGAGTACTTCAACCCCGCCGGTTCTGTGAAGGACCGCATTGCCAAAAAGATGATCGACGACGCCGAGGCCAAGGGTCTGCTGAAGGAAGGCTCCGTCATCATTGAGCCCACCTCCGGCAACACCGGCATCGGTCTGGCTGCCGTGGCAGCTGCCAAGGGCTACCGCATCATCATCGTGATGCCCGAAACCATGAGCGTGGAGCGCCGTCAGCTGATGAAGGCCTACGGTGCAGAGCTGGTGCTGAGCGAGGGTGCCAAGGGCATGAAGGGTGCCATTGCCAAGGCCGATGAGCTGGCAAAGGAGATTCCCAATTCCTTTATCCCCGGCCAGTTCGTGAACCCTGCCAACCCGCAGGCACACATCGAGACCACCGGCCCCGAGATCTGGGAGGATACCGATGGTAAGGTGGATATCTTTGTGGCAGGCGTTGGCACCGGCGGCACCGTGACCGGCGTTGGCAAGTACCTCAAGAGCAAGAACCCCGATGTCAAGGTGGTGGCCGTAGAGCCCGCTTCCTCCCCCGTGCTGAGCAAGGGCACTGCCGGTGCACACAAAATTCAGGGCATCGGCGCCGGCTTTGTGCCGGACGTACTGGACACCACCGTCTATGACGAGATCATCGCCGTGGAGAACGACGACGCCTTTGCCACCGGCCGTCTGATCGGTCACAAGGAAGGCGTGCTGGTGGGCATCTCCTCCGGTGCTGCCGTCTGGGCTGCTATCCAGCTGGCAAAGCGCCCGGAAAACGCCGGCAAGAACATCGTTGTTCTGCTGCCCGATACCGGCGACCGCTACCTGTCCACCCCGCTGTTTGCGGAATAATCTCAAAAAACTCTCCTCTCCCGCTCTGCACCCCGCAGGGCGGGAGTTTTTGTTTGGGAACAGGACGATTTGAATGCGCGTCGGGTAGCGGGCTCGCCCTCTCAGGCGCTTACGCGCCAGCTCTCCCAAAGGGAGAGCCCTTGGCATGGCGGAAAAGTTTCCGGTTAAAGTGCAGAGTTTGCGGTTACGCCAGAGCCTCTCCCTTTGGGAGAGGTGGCACGGCGCAAGCCGTGACGGAGAGGGCGAGGACGCTTACGGGGTAATTCCTCCCCTTTCCCCTCACGCAATTTTATGCTACAATACCAGTAACAAAAACGTTTGGAGAAACGCCCATGCTTTATTATGCTGCCCCCATGGAGGGGTTTACAGACCGGGTCTGGCGGCAGACCCATCAGAAATGGTTCGGCGCACAAGGCGCTGCCGACCGCTATTATGCGCCGTTTATCTCCCCGCCGGAGAACCGGGTGCTCATTAAAAAGAAGATGGCAGAGCTTGCCCCGGCGGCAAACCCCGGTGCGCCGGTCATCCCGCAATTGCTGGCGAAGGACGGCGAGCTGGCTGCATGGATGATCGGTCAGCTGCGGGCGCTGGGCTATACCGAGGTGAACCTGAATCTGGGCTGCCCCGCCGGGACGGTAACTGCCAAGGGCAAGGGCTCCGGGATGCTGCGGGACCCGGCCAAGGTGGACGCCTTTCTGGACGGGGTGTTCTCCCACGCCGAGGGGCCTGTTTCGGTCAAGACCCGGCTGGGCGTGGAGAAACCGGAGGAGTTTGCCGCCATTCTGGAAATTTATAACCGCTACCCTATCTCGGAGCTGACCATCCATCCCCGGGTGATGCGGCAGCAGTACCGCGGGCAGGCCGACCGCGCCGCCTTTGCGACTGCGCTGCCCCGGTGCACCATGCCGGTGTGCTACAACGGCGATGTGACCACCGCCGCCCAGCTTCACGCGCTGGAAGAGGAGTTTCCCGCCCTGTCCGGCATCATGGTAGGGCGCGGGCTCATCGCAGACCCTGCACTCTTCCGCAGGGCGCGTGGCGGTGCACCCGCCGCCAAGGAGGAGCTGCGGGGCTACCTGACCGACCTGTACCACGGCTACACCGAACTGTTTGGCAGCGCAGGCTGCGCCATCAGCCGGATGAAGGGGCATTGGTTCTACCTCATCCACTGCTTTGCCGGGGCGGAAAAGCTGGAAAAGCAGCTGAAAAAGCTGCGGGAGCCGTGGGAGTACGAGGTGGTGGTGAACCAGATCTTCACCCTGCCGCTGGTGGAAAACGATTAAAATGGTCACACAAAAAAGCCCGCCGTCTTGCAAGACAGCGGGGCTGAAAAGGACCGTATTACACGTTGAGGTAGCTGCGCAGCATAGCCTGCAGCAGATCGTCACGATCCACCTTGCGGATCATGGCACGGGCATTCTTATAGGTCGTAATGTAGGTAGGGTCTTCGGACAAAATGTAGCCCACCAGCTGATTGACCGGGTTATAGCCTTTTTCCTTCAAAGCATCATACACCTGTTGTACGATCTCGTGGATCTCATAGTCCTTTTTATCGTGGATGGAGAAAATCGCGGTTGCGTCTCCCACGCAATACACCCCCTTCGGTTGAAACTAGTCCCATTGTACACGAAATGCGCCGAAACTTCAAGATAATTACGCTGGATTTGCACATCCTGCACAAAATTTCCAGCATTGTTCCGGCAAGATGAACGATGTCCGGGCGGCATTCTGCCCGCGAAAGGAGCCTTTGTATGCTTTACGGCATCGGCTGCGACCTGTGCAGCCTTTCCCATCTGGAAAAAAGCCTTTCCTCTGCCCACGCGGCGGCCTTTGTGCGCCGGGTGTACGGCCCGGCCGAGCAGGCGGCATTGGGGCTTTTGGAGGCCTCCCCTACGCCGCTGAATGCCCATCGTCTTGCCAGCGCCGCCGCAGATTTTGCCGCCAAGGAGGCCTTTCTCAAAGCGGCGGGCACCGGCCTGCGGGAACCCTTTTCTCTATGTGAGATCGAGGCCGTCCGGCAGGAAAACGGTGCCCCGGCCTACCGCTTCAGCGGGCAGACCGCCGCATGGGTGGCGCAGCACCGGCTGCGCGCCCGGCTCTCCCTGAGCCACGAGGGCGGCATGGCGCTGGCCTTCTGCATGCTGGAAGAGGAAAGCTGACCACCCTTTGTGCATACAATGGAATATCGCCCCCGCACTGCATAAGCCGCACCCCGCCTGCGCATACTGAGAGCAGACAGGATGCGCCGGACGCATCACATAGCGGGGCACATCCTCCAGACAAACAGGAGGGAGATTCCATGGAGGTACACAGAGGAGAAGTTTTCTACGCCGATCTTTCGCCGGTGGTGGGCTCGGAGCAGGGCGGTGTGCGCCCGGTGCTGATCGTACAGAACGAGATCGGCAACCGGCACAGCCCTACTGTGATCGCGGCAGCCATTACATCCCGGCTGGACAAGACCCGCCTGCCCACCCACATCAACATCCGGGCGGCAGACACCGGCCTTGCCAAGGACAGCGTGGTGCTGCTGGAACAGATCCGCACGCTGGATAAGCACCGCCTGCGGGAGCGCGCCGGGCAGATCACCGCCGCCGACCAGAAGCGGGTGGATCAGGCACTGGACGTAAGCCTTGGGCTGAGCTCGTACTGAAAATTCATTTATAAAGCAGAGACACCGGAGCGTCCACAGACGCTCCGGTGTCTCTATTTTTTAGTATTACTCGATCAGGCCATTGAGCAGGGTCAGGCACTTGCGGCTGTGCAGCTTGCGGATGGCCTTGGCTTCGATCTGGCGCACACGCTCACGGGTGACGCCGAAGTCGCGGCCGACCTCTTCCAGCGTGCGGGGGCGGCCGTCATCCAGACCAAAGCGCAGGCGGATGACCTTTTCCTCGCGGGGGGTCAGGCTCTTGAGTGCCAGATTGATCTGCTGTGCCACCATGGCGCGGTCGGCTGCCTTGCCGGGTGCCTCGGCGTTTTCGTCCGCGACGAAATCGCCCAGAGAGGAATCCTCTTCCTCACCCACGGGGCTTTCCAGGCTTGCAGGCTCCTGTGCCATGCGCTGGATCTCGCGCACGCGCTCCACGCTCATATCCATGGCCTTTGCCAGCTCCTCCGGGGTGGGCTCGTGACCGTTCTGGTACACCAGCTGGTTGGTGGCCTGACGCATCCGGTTGATGGTCTCCACCATGTGCACCGGGATGCGGATGGTGCGGGCCTGATCCGCGATAGCGCGGGTGATGGCCTGACGGATCCACCAGGTAGCATAGGTGGAGAAGCGGAAGCCGCGGTCGCAGTCGAACTTCTCGGCGGCCTTGATCAGGCCGATGTTGCCCTCCTGAATGAGATCAAGGAAGGCCAGATTATGGCCGACATGCTTCTTGGCGATGGACACCACCAGACGCAGGTTTGCCTCGCTCAGGCTGCGGCGGGCGTTCAGGCCGTCGCGGCGGGTCTTGAGCAGCTCCTGACGGCGTTCCTCGCTCAGGGGGCCGTTCTCCACGGCCTCCATGGCCTTTTCCTCGTCTGCCTTTTCCTCGGCATCCTCGGCAGACTTTTCGCCGTCCTCGTCCAGATCCTCGGTGTAGCTGCGGCTGTTCTCGTCCTCCTCAAAGGAGAAGCGGGCGCTGTTCTTCTTGATGTACTCCGGTGCGCCATACTTCTGGCGGTCTGCCTGCAAAATGTGTGCAGCCTCGGCACCGGCATGGATGCGGCGGCTCAGCTCCACCTCCTGCTCGGCGCTCAGCAGCGGGATCTGACCGATCTGCTTGAGGTAGTTCTTCACCGGGTCGTCCAGCAGCTCGTCCATGGCAGCCTTCAGGTCTGCCGGGTTCTCCTCGGCATCCTCTTCGTTTTCATCGGCAAGGCCCATGTCATCGTTGTTGTTCTCGGCATTCTCCACCTCAGCAATGATGCTGTCCACGTCCAGACTCGGCTCGTTCTCTTCCTCCAGGACCTTAATGCCGCGCTCCTCCAGCAGGGTGTAGAGGGTGTCTACATCCATGCGGCATTGTGCCGCCAGCGCCTTGGCCTCCTGTGCAGAGAGGGTGCCCTCGCCCTTAGTCAACAGTTCCTTCAAAGTCATGCCCATTTTTTCTCTCCTTCCCGCTCCGGGGAATTTCCTGTAATATTGCCCTGTGCATCAGATCACAAGGCCGCCGTTCACCCCGAACACCTGTCCGGTGATGTATCCGGCATCCTCGCCGGCCAAAAAGACCAGCAGCTTTGCAACTTCTTCCGGGGTGCCCAGTCGCCCCACAGGGGTCTCCTCGGCCAGCGCCGCCTTGTCCTCGGCGGTAAAAGCCGCCATCATGTCAGTCTCGATGACCCCGGGCGCTACGCAGTTCACGGTAATGCCGCTGGGGCCCTCTTCCTTCGCCAGTGCCTTGGTCAGGCCAATGAGCCCGGCCTTCGCGGCGGAATAGTGCACCTCGCAGCTGCCGCCGGTCTGGCCCCACATACTGCTCACGGTCAGAATGCGGCCCTGCTTGCGGCGGATCATGCCGGGCAGTGCCAGCTGGCACAAATAGAACGCACCGCTCAGGTTCACGTCCAGCATCCGCTGCCACTCCTCCGGGGTGATGTCGGTAAACAGCTTCTGCTGCGCGATGCCGGCGTTGCACACCAGCACATCCACCCTGCCCATGGCCTGCTCCACTGCATGGAACGCCAGCTCACAGCTGGCGCGGCTGGCTACATCGCACTGGATGGCGATGCACCCGGGCAGCTGCTGTTCCAGCGCAGCGGCAGCGGCGGCGTTCTGATGGTAGAGCACCGCCACCTGATACCCTGCTGCCGCAAAGGCGCGGGCAGCGGCAGCACCGATGCCCCGGTCGCCGCCGGAGATCAGTACCCGGCGCGCCGTAGCGGGTGCGGCAGGGGCAGGCCGCTCTTTTACAGGCTCCGGCGCAGGCTCTTCGGGCAGCTCCACCGCAGGCGGCTCTGCAGGCTTTTCCAGCGTGATCACCCGGGTGGGCTCGTCCACCGCAGGCGCTGCCGTTTTTCCCAGCGTCATGATGCGGGTAGGCTCGTCCGCGACCGGCTCCACCGGCGCTGCCGGCTTTGCGGCCGGTGCGGCAAGGGGCTCCGGTGCGCTCTCTTCCTCCGGCACCTGAAAGGTCAGTTCAAACTCGTCCTCGTACAAGAGTGTATCCCTCCTGTTCGGTATTCTCGGCCGGGCGCAGTGCCCAAACCGGAAAAACCCTGTGCCCATCCCCAGACAGTGCAGCGTTCCGTTTATGTGTCCGGCAAAGGTCCGGTGCTTTGGCGTGCCTGCCTGCAGTTGCGATGGGTTTCGACAAGATTCCATTGAATAATATACCACAATCCAGCCCAAAAAGAAAGTGGGAACTGCAATTTTTTACGCAGTTCCCACTATTTTTCCTTATTTTCCCCTGTTTTCGGGCACCGGGGGCTTCCAGCGGGGTCTGCCCGCCCGCTTTTCCCGCAGGGAAACAAAAAATGCCTGCAAAAGCTGCTGCGCCTCGGCCTCCCGCAGCCCCTTTTCCACCACCGGATGGTGGTTGAATGGCAGCGCAAACAGGTCGGTCACCGAGCCGCAGCACCCGGCTTTGGTGTCGGCAGCACCGTACACCACCCGGCGCAGACGGCTGTTGATGATGCCGCCCGCGCACATAGGGCAGGGCTCTAAGGTGACGAACAGCTCGCACTCCCACAGCCGCCAGCCGCCCAGCGCCTTGCAGGCAGCGTCGATGGCCAGCAGCTCCGCGTGGTGCAGGGCGTTTTTCTCGGTCTCCCGGGTGTTGTGCGCCGTGGCGATCACCTCGCCGTGCCGCGCCACCACCGCGCCCACCGGCACCTCGCCCAAGGCGGCGGCTTTGGCGGCTTCTTCCAGCGCAAGACCCATCAGTTCAAAATCGGTCATGTATTCCATCCTCTCATCCCATCGCCAGCACCAGCAGATTGTTTGCGCTGTGCAGCAGCACCCCCGGCCAGAGATGCCCGGTGCGGTCGGCCAGCCACCCCAGACCCAGCCCGCACACCAGCGCATAGGCCATGGCGGCAGCGCTGCCGTGCTGCAAGGCGAACAGCACCGCCTGCAAAAGAATAGCCTGTCCCCTGCCCAGCGGCTGCGCCCGGCGCTGCACTGCGCCCCGGAACACCCCTTCCTCCGCCAGCGGAGCCAGCAGGCAGACCCGGCAGAAACGCGCCGCGCCGCCGGGCGGCACGGGCAGCAACACCGCCAGCACCTTGCCCGCCAGCAGATACCCCACCGCCCAGCCAAAGGCCGAAAGCAGCGCGGCGGTGCGGGGGTTCAGCTTGTGCATGGTCGGTCTCCCTCCTCCTGCTGTGATTCGTTCCCGGTTATAGTACCATATCTGCCGCCGGGTGCGCAAGGTTTGGGCGTTCTGTCGCGGCAAATTTATGCAAATCATTGACACATCGCCCTAAATGGTGGTATAATAATTTCCAACCTTTTTGATAAAAGCGTTGCGTATACTGTATTTTACCGGTAGACCGGAGGTATTATTATGATCCGTATCCTCACCGATTCCGCCTGCGACATCCTGCCCGCCGAGGCGCAGCAGCTGGGCGTGACCGTGATCCCCCTGAACGTGACGCTGGAGGACGGCACCGTCCTGCGGGACGGCATCGACATGACCCCCAGCGAATACTATACCCATCTGGCAGCCTGCCGCAAGCTGCCCACCACCAGCCAGCCCAGCCCGGAGCAGTTCGAGCGGCTGTATCTGGACGCTGCTGCCGCCGGGGACGAGGTGCTGGGCATCTTTTTGTCCGATGCGCTGTCCGGCACCGGTCAGTGCGCCAGACTTGCTGCCGACCTTGCCAACGTGGATAATGTGGTGTTCGTGAACACCGAGAACGTCTGTCTGGGGCAGTCCTTGCTGGTGCGGCTGGCTGTGCAGCTGCGGGACGCCGGTAAGACGATCACCCAGATCGCCGCCGATCTGGAAAAGGCCAAGCAGCACCTGCATCTGGTAGCTGCCGTGGACGATCTGAAGTACCTGCGCAAGGGCGGCAGACTGTCCGCCGCCGCCGCTGTGGCGGGCGGTATGCTGGGCATCAAGCCCATCCTCGCCGTCATAGAGGGCAAGGTGGCGCTGGCCGGTAAAGCACGCGGTCTGCCCGGCGTGTATGTGGCGCTGTTCAAAAAGATCGACGAGATGGGCGGCATCCACCCGGACTACACCCCGCTGCTGGGCTACACCGTCAACCACCGGGAGCTGCAGCCGCTGCTGACCTACCTGCAGGACAACCTGCATCTGGACGCACCGCTGGTGCGCCAGATCGGCTGCGTCATCGGCACCCACACCGGCCCCGGCGCATTCGGCATCGCGTTCTTTGATAAAGAGCTGACGCTGGAATAAAACCTATTCGCAAAAACAAGTCGGACAGCCCGCGGGCTGCCCGACTTTATTTTTACCCGTGAAAAAGTAGTTCCGAAACGCCCGCAGGCGTTTCGGAACTACAAATAAAATATTCTTTCCGCTGATTATGGCCAGAGCAAAGCGGAGACCATTCCAAATCGTCCCGCCTTGCCCTTACAGCACCGCGTCCGAGATCAGCTTGCCCAGCAGCAGCACCAGCACCACCAGCATCATGGGGCGGATAAAGCGGGCACCCTTTTTCAGGGCAAAATGGGAGCCCAGCAGGTTGCCCAGAATGTTGCTGACGGCGCAGGGGATGCCGATGTGGAACACCACCAGACCGTTCATCAGGTAGGTGAACAGGCTGGCGTAGTTGCTGGCCAGATTGAGCACCTTGCCGTTGCCGTTGGCAGTGCGCAGGTCAAAGCCCATCAGGGTGGTAAAGGCAATGATGGCAAAGGTGCCGGTGCCCGGGCCCATGACGCCGTCGTACAGACCGATGCCAAAGCCGATGGCCAGCGCCAGTAAAATCTTTTTCAGGTCCAGCGTGCCGTCGTCCCGGTTCTCGTCCGGCAGGTTGCGCTGCCACAGAATGATGACCGCCGCCACCGGCAGGATGATGAACATCATGGTGCGCAGCATCTCATCGCTGAGCAGCAGCACGATGTGCGCGCCCAGCGCACTGCCCGCAAAGCTGCCGATGGCTGCAAGAACACCCACCTTCACGTTCATGGCACCGCTTTTGAAAAAGTTTGCCGTGGCAAAGGTGGTGCCGCAAGCGGCGCTGAACTTGTTGGTGGCATAGGTGTAGTGGGGCGGCAGCCCGGCAAACAGATAGGCCGGCAGACTGATCAGCCCGCCGCCGCCGGCTGCCGAATCCACAAAGCCTGCAAAGCCGGTCATCAGCATGAGAAACGCCATCATCCACGGCGAGATTGTGATACCCATTGTTATAATTCCTCTTATCTTTCCAAGTCGTTTGTTCTTTTTCAGGGGACGCGCGCCTCAGACCATATAAAACCTCCCCTCGCAGGGCAATACACAGCCCGGGACACCCGCACACAGCAGGGCATCTCCGGGCATTTTTTTGCAATTTTAAGCCGTTTTATTACAGATTGTTTTTAAAGAAGCGGTATGCGTTGCGCCAGTAGATGGCCTCCACCTCGTCCTCGGTAAAGCCCTCGCGGCGCAGTGCCTCGGCCAGCAGCGGCATATCTGCCGCCGTTTCCAGCTCGTGCTGACCGCCAATGCCGTCAAAATCGCTGCCAAGGCTGATGACCTCAATGCCGCCCACCTGCTTGAAGTGTGCGGCGTGCTTTGCCAGCCGTTCCACCGTGCTGCGGCAAAGCTTCGGATGTGCCGAGTCTGCGTCCACAAAGGAAGCGCAGTAATTCAGCCCTGCAATGCCACCCTTTTCTGCCAGTGCGCGGATCATCTCATCGGTCAGGTTGCGGTTGTGGGGCGACAGGGCACGGCAGTTGGAATGACTTGCCGCAAAGGGACGGGTGCTGTGGTTTGCGATGTCCCAGAAGCCCTTATCGGAAAGGTGGCTCACGTCTGCGGTGATGTGCAGCTTTTCCATCTCCTCCAAAAAGGCAAAGCCCCGCTCGGTCAGACCGGTCTCGGTGTTGGCCACCAGCGGCCCGCCGGGGTTTGCGTTGGGGGCTGCCAGCTCGTTGGGGTAGTTCCATGTCAGGGTCATCATGCGCACGCCCAGCTCCTGCAGCCGCCGCAGCACGCCCAGACTGCCCTTGCAGCAGCCGCCCTCTTCCACCGTCAGCATGGCGCTGAGTTTGCCCTCGGCGCGGTTGCGCTCAAGGTCGGCGGCGGTGTACACCGGGGCGATCTTTTCCGGGTAAGCCGCCATGAGCCGCTTGAAGATGTCGATCTCTTCCAGCACGCTTACCAGCGGGTCGGCCCCGGGAGCGGGGTCGGCCAGATCCACATAGGCCGCAAAGCATTGCAGCAGATAATCCCCCTGCTGCAATTTTTCAAGGTCGATATGCAGATCGTTGTGCAAAAAGCTTTTGGGTGCGCCCGCCTTTTCGGCGCGGCGCAGTTCGTACAGGGTATCGCAATGCAGATCCCAAACCTTCATGATGGATACACTCCTTTATGCTTCTTCTCCCAGCAGCTGCAGCAGCTGTTCGGGGTTCATAGACAAAATCGCGCCGTCTGCCCCGCCGGTAACGGTGTCGGCCAGCGACTGCTTGGCCTGTTGCAGCTCCACGATCTTTTCCTCAATGGTGTCCTGCGCGATCAGCCGGTACACCTGCACCGGGTTGCGCTGACCGATGCGGTAGGCGCGGTCGGTGGCCTGATTCTGCGCGGCAAGGTTCCACCACGGGTCGTAGTGGATGACGATATCGGCAGCGGTCAGGTTGAGACCTGTGCCGCCCGCCCGCAGCGAGATCAGAAAGACGTCTGCCTCGCCCTGATTGAACCGGCGCACCTGCTCGGCACGCACCGGCTTCGGGGTAGAGCCTTGCAGGGTGAAGTGGCTCACCCCGGCCTCGTCCAGCCGCTTTGCCAGCAGCTCCAGCATGGAGGTGAACTGGCTGAACAGCAGAATGCGGTGTCCGCCCGCCACCGCCTCGGTGACAAGCTCCAGACAGGCCTCCAGCTTGGCGCTGCTGCCGGTCCAGTCGTCCGCCACGAGGCGCGGGTCACAGCAGATCTCCCGCAGCCGCATCAGCACGGCGAACACGGTCATCTTGTCCTCCGGCTTTGCCGCCCGCAGCTTTTCGCGGGCGTCCACCACCGCTGCCAGATACAGCTTGCGCTGCTCGGTCTCCAACTCAACGCGGCGCACATTCTCCGTTTTGGGCGGCAGCTCCCGCAGCACCTCGGACTTCATGCGCCGCAGGATGAAGGGGCCGGTGAACTGGTTCAGCCGCCGCACGGCGTTGGCATCCTCGTCCTGCACGATGGGCTTTTCAAACCGGGCGCAGAAGGTCTTGTAGGGGGGCAGATACCCCGGCATCAAAAAGGAGAAGATGCTCCACAGTTCGCCCAAGCGGTTCTCCACCGGGGTGCCGGTCAGGGCAAAGCGCACCCGGCTGTTCACCCGGCACACCGCCTTGTATTTCTGGGTGGTGTGGTTTTTGATGGCCTGCGCTTCGTCCAGAATGCAGGCGTAAAAGCTTTGCCCGGCATACAGTTTTTCGTCCCGGCGCAGCAGGTCGTAGCTGGTGATGACGATGTCCGCCTGCGCCCACCCATCGACCAGCGCGGCACGGTGGGCGGCATCACCGTCCATGGCAACACTTTGCAGCTGCGGGGTGAACTTCTGGCATTCCTCCTGCCAGTTCAGCACCAGCGACGCCGGGCAGACGATGAGGCTGGGCAGCTGCTGCCCGCCCTCCTTCATGGCCAGCAGGTAGCTGAGCACCTGCACGGTCTTGCCCAGACCCATATCGTCCGCCAGAATGCCGCCCATGCCGTAGCCGTCCAGCGTGCGCAGCCAGCGGTAGCCGTCCCGCTGATATTTGCGCAGAGTCTTTTGCAGCGAGAGCGGCGGGGTATATTCGCTGTCCCGCACGGCGTGGAAGCTGCGGCTGATGCGCCGGAAAGCATCGTCCCGGTCGAACCGCAGGCCGTTCTGCCCCGAAAGCGCCCAGTCCAGCGTGGGGGCGCGGTAGAGCGGCAAGGCGGCGTGGCCGTCCTTCAACTTTGCACCGGAAAGCTCCAGCGTGTCGTTCAGCTCGTCCAGCCCTTCCAGACTGTCGTCCAGCCGCAGCAGACTGCCGTCCCGCAGACGGTGGTAGCGCTTTTTCTGGTGCAGGGACTGCAAAAGCTCCCGCAGTTCCTCCACCGGGAACGCGCCGGTGTCCACCTCCAGATCCAGCACACTGCCGTGCACCGACACCCCCACCGAAATTTTAGGCGGGGCGGCTTGTAAGTTGCGGAAGGCATCGGTCTGGTACACCTCGCCCATGGCCAGCAGGGCGGGAATGCCCTCTTCCAGCAGCTGGAAAAGAGCTTCTTCCCCGGAAATGCTGTAATGCCCCGGCTTGCCGGTCTCGGGTTCCAGATAGGTTTCCAGCAGCCGCTTTGCCCGGTTCTCGGTGCGGGCATCCCGCAAAAGGTCGGGCGGCACCGGCTCGCCGGGGGCTACCCGGTCCTCTCCGTACAGAAAGACCGGGTAGGCCGTGACGGTAAGCCCCCGGTCGGCATCCAGATAAAACTGCACCACCGGTTCCAGCGGGATCTGGTTCAGCAGCAGCCGGTCGGGGTCCACGATGTTGACCCGGTTGCCCAGCTCCGGCAGCACATAGCTGCAAAAAGCGGCGGCGTCCGCGCTGGTAAAGAACAAGCTGCGCCCGCCAAAGGTCTCCAGCACCGGCAGCACCCGGCGGCATTCCTCCTGCTGCATCCGCCAGAGGGTGCTTTCGCCCAGCAGATAGGCATAGTCCAGCCCCTGCACCCCGCTGAGCGCCGGGGTGCAGCTCAGCTGCACGCCGCCCTTGCGGCGTTCCACCTTCAGGCTGATGACCGGCAAGCCCTCTTTAAGGGTATAGCCGCCCACGACGCCCTCGGCGGCGTAAAGTTCTACAAGGGCATCCAGCCCCTCGCCGGTCAGCGGCAGACTGCCCGCCGGGCCTTTCTCCCAGCCGGAGCGCATGGTGCCCTCGGCTTCAAACGCCTGCCGGGCGCTCACCTGACGGCGCAGCAGCCGCAGCAGCTGCTGTGCATCCGGGGCAAAGGCGTCCCACCGGTGCACAAAGGCCAGCGATTTCCCGTAGCTGACGCTTTCGCCCCGCTCGATCGCATCCAGAAACTGCGGGATGCTTTTTACCAGATACTGCCGCCTGCCGATGCCATCCGAGACCCGCAGCCGCAGCCAGATACGGCCATTGTGCGGCGTAAGCTCCGGTTCCAGCAGAGCAAAGCCGGTGCGCTGGGCGGCGTTCTGGGGCTGGGGCTGCGCATCCTCCCGCTGGTAGCGCTTCAGCAGCAGCTGGGCCTCATAGTCGGTCTCCGGCTCCTCGCCCCGCCACTTGCGGCCGAACAGCATATCCAGCCCGGCGCTGTAACTGTCCTTGCGGGGCTCGGTGCTCAAGCCTGCCACGCCCCGCTGCACCCCGGGGATGCTCTCCGGCTTTTTTTCCGGGGCAGGCGGGTTCTTTTCCGCGTCCTGCAGCAGCAGCGCGCCAATGTGCTTACAGTAGGTGCCGTCGCCGTTCTGGTTATAGGGGCAGTCGCAGGAGGCGCTGACAAAGCTGCCGTTTTCCCTCAGCCAGACCTGCGTATAATAGCAGTCCGGACCGCTGCCCTGCACCAGCGCTGTCAGGTGCCGCACCCCGTCCTCGTTGGTGGTGCAGCTGCTTTGCAGGATGCGCTTGCGGTACTTCTGTGCCCGCTCAAAGATAGACTTGCCCAGCAATGTGCGGATCTCCTGTGCGTCCATGTGGTCTCCCTCCCCTGTGCTGTCGCGGTTCCGGTCTATTTTATAAGAATACCGCGTTCCACCCCGGGATGCAAGGGCAGAAGGGTAAAAAACGTTTAGAAAGCGCGGGGCGGGATGATTTTGAATGGCCTCCGCTACGCTCTAGCCATTTTCAGCGGAAGAATTATTTTGATTTACAATTTCGAAACGCCTGCGGGCGTTTCGAAATTGCTTTTTCACAGGAGGGGTCGTAGAGGGAAACGGCATTTGCAGTGCCTGTTTCCTGCGGAAACATCCGCACTGCGGGGTTGCTTCTTGGCTCTCAACAGGTCAAAGAAAAAGCACCCGCAAACGCCTTCGGGTGCCAATGCACAGACAGGAAGGGTTGCAGGTGCCTTCTTTGTTTTAGGAAACTCCGCGCTTGCGGGTCTTGAGGTGGTACATTTCCTGATCGGCTTTATCGATCAGGTCGTGCACGGTGGCAATGTCCGGCTCAAGACGGGCGCAGCCGATGCTGATCTCGATCTGGTAGGGCTTTCCGGAGGCGGCGTTGGCAGCGTCCAGCTCCCGCTGGATGGAGGCGATCAGGGTGCGCACCTCCACGCTGTTGCAGCCGCAGGCGATGCAAAATTCATCGCCGCCGTAGCGCGCCAGCACGCCGTTATAGTTGGCGCACACCTTTTTTAAAATGCCCGCCAGCAGCACCAGTGCGGCATCGCCCTCCAGGTGGCCGTATTCATCGTTGATGTGCTTGAAGTGATCCATGTCCATCATGAGGAAGTGCAGCGAGCGGTTGGGGTGACGGCGGTAGTAGGGCAGTTCGCTTTCCAGATACCGCAGCGCCACGATGCGGTTGCTGACGCCGGTCAGGGTATCCACCGTAAACTTGGTCTGCAACACCAGCACATACACGCACACCAGCCCCAGCGTAATGCCGCAGCACAGCAGCCCGCGCCCGGGCAGCCAGCCTTGCAGCAAAAAGCCTGCCGCCGGCGCAAGCGCGAGCAGCAGCAGGGTCTTCAGTTCCTCTTTGGGTGTTTCCTGCTTCCAGTTGCTCAGCGTCCAGCTGCAGCGGAGAAAGGCCGCCGCCAGATAGGCAAGCCCCACCAGCTTCGCCCCCCAGAACAGGGTGCTGCCCCGCAGCCCCTCTGCATCCAGATAGCAGAAGCCGTTTTCGTCCCGCGCTGTCAGCAGCGCCAGCAAAAGCAACGCCACCGGTGCGGCGCTGAGCGCCAGCCTGCGGCCGTCCTCCATCCATGTACGCCCCAGCTCTGCCTCCACATACAAAAACACCAGCTGGCAGCAGCACGCCGCCAGCAGATAAAACAGAATACTGCCCCCGGCGTTCAGCCGGTAGGTCAGGGGGATGCCCAGATCCTGCCACGCGCCCAGCTGCGCCAGCGCACTGCCATGATCTACGATCGTCAGCGCCCCGGCAGACCACAGCAGCGCCGTGAACAGCCGCCCGGGCAGACTTTTATCCCGCATTTTCTGCTGCGCCCGCAGCAAGACCGCCAGCGTGACCAGACAGACCACACTGACCTGAGTATGGGCAATCGCATCCATGCCGCAACGCTCTCCTTTACCCTAGGGCGGCTTTGCGCCGTCCCGCACCTTTTTCGCTCTTCCAACGTTCCTTTTCCGCACAGATTTATTGTACCAAATCCGTAACAGATATGCAACACAAACCGAAAATTTCATACAAAAAAGACACCGGAACGTCTTTCGGCGTTCCGGTGTCTCTTGGAATCATATCACTTTGCCTGCGGATGGGCGGCATCGTTGCGCAGGGCGCTTTCGCGGATCTTTTCCAGCGTCTGCTCGCTGAGGATGTGCTCTGCCTTGCAGGCGTCCTCGGCTGCGGTCTGCTCGTCCACGCCCAGCTGCACAAAGAAGTGGGTCAGCAGCTGGTGGCGGCTG
This sequence comes from Faecalibacterium prausnitzii, assembly GCF_003324185.1. Lineage (GTDB taxonomy): Bacteria > Bacillota > Clostridia > Oscillospirales > Ruminococcaceae > Faecalibacterium > Faecalibacterium prausnitzii. The sequence continues at coordinate 62,167 of NZ_PXUP01000010.1, read as the reverse complement.
TAAATGCGCTGAGCAATCTCCAGCCCGGGCTCCAGCAGGGTCAGGTTGCCTTCGCCGTCCACCGCGATATAGCCGTTCTCCCGCAGCTTTTTCATGGCGATGCTCACGCTGGCTTTGGTAAAGCCCAGCTCATTGACAACGTCAATGGAGCGCACTTTGCCCATACGCTGGCTCAGCATCAGGATCGTTTCAAGATAATCTTCTGCGGATTGGTGGATCTGCATGGTTTGTCCGGCCTCCTGCCTCATTCCCTCTGGGGGATTTTTCCGACAGGGGATGTGTACCCTCTGTCGTATGTTAAAGGATATCACACTTTTGCGGTTGATGCAAGTAATTCGCAGCAAGTTTTGTTAAACTAACCATATTTTTCTGCACAGAACTGCTGTTTTGCCGGTTTTGTACCGCGCCTGTTTTGTGCAAAGGGTGCAATTCTCGGCGTTTTTGCCTTACCGTGTGGCCAGATAGGCCGCAGGGCCTGCCTCGTACAGATCGCCGCCGTGGGCGTCCAGCACAACGGTCAGGGGCATATCCTGCACGGTCAGGCGGCGCACCGCCTCACAGCCCAGGTCCGGCCATGCGATCACTTCCAGCGTCTGTACGCTTTTGGCCATCAGTGCACCGGCACCGCCCAGCGCCGCCAGATATACCGCGCCGTTGCGCACCACAGCCGCCTTGACGGCGGCATCCCGCTTGCCCTTGCCGATCATGATCTTGTTGCCAAGATCCAGCAGCCGGGGGCTCATGGCGTCCATGCGCCCGCTGGTGGTAGGCCCTGCCGAGCCGATGACTTCGCCCGGGCGCTCCGGGGTGGGGCCTACATAATAGATGGCGCTGCCTTCCAGATCAAAAGGCAGAGTCTCGCCCTTGTCCAGTGCTTCCATCATCCGCTTGTGTGCCTGATCCCGGGCGGTATACACCACGCCGGAAAGCAGCACGGTATCCCCCGCTTTCAGCGGGGCAAGCTCCTGCGCAGTGCAGGGGGTAGTCAGTCTGTACTCCATCGTTCTCCCCTCCTTACAGCTCCGCGCTGGCGCGGCGGGTCACATGGCAGGAAACGTTCACCGCCACCGGCAGACCCGCCACATGGGTGGGCATCTGCTCAATGGCAAGGCCAAGACAGGTGGTCTTGCCGCCAAAGCCCTGCGGGCCGATGCCCAGTGCATTGATGGCGGTAAGCAGCTCCTGCTCCAGCTGGGCGTAGTAGGGGTCGGGGTTGGGGACATCCAGCGGGCGCAGCAGCGCCTTTTTGGCAAGATACGCCACCTTGTCAAAGCTGCCGCCCACGCCGATGCCCAGCACGATGGGCGGGCAGGGGTTGGAGCCCGCCAGACGCACGGTATCCACCACGAACTTTTTAAAGCCCTCCACGCCGTCGGCGGGTTTAAGCATCTGGATGCGGCTCATGTTCTCGCTGCCAAAGCCCTTGGGTGCTACCGTGATGCGGCAGCCCTCGCCGTCCACCAGATGCACCGTGATGGCCGCCGGGGTGTTATCGCCGGTGTTGCCCCGGCGCAGCGGGTCGGCCACGATGCTCTTGCGCAGGTAGCCATCGGTGTAGCCCCGGCGCACGCCCTCGTGGATGGCGGCTTCAAAGCTGCCGTCAATGTGCACATCCGTGCCCAGCTCCACGAACACGCAGGCCATGCCAGTGTCCTGACAGATGGGCAGGTCTTTCTCCTTTGCGGCGCCAAGGTTCGACCACAACAGGTCTAATGTGTTCTTTGCCAGCGGCCACGGCTCTTCTGCCCGGGCCTTTTCCAGCGCGGCCTGCACGTCCTGCGGCAGCTGAGTGTTGGCTTTAATGCAGAGCCGCGCCACCGTATCCGTAATGCTCTGTGCGGAGATCGTTCTCATGCCTGTATCCTCCGCTTACAGCCGTGCCACGCCGGTCTCGCGGGCAGCCTTTGCCACGGCATTTGCCACAGCCTCGGCCACGCGGGGGTCGAACGCGCCGGGAATGATGTTCTCCTCGCTGCGGTCGGCATCGGTGATGAGGTCTGCAATGGCGTAGGCAGCAGCCAGCTTCATCTCGTTGTTGATATCCCGGGCGCGGACGCTGAGCGCGCCCTTGAACAGGCCCGGGAAGCACAGCACATTGTTGACCTGATTGGGGAAGTCGCTGCGGCCGGTAGCCATCACCCGCACGCCGCCTGCCTTGGCCTCGTCCGGCATGATCTCCGGGATGGGGTTTGCCATGGCAAAGACGATGGCGTCCTTGTTCATGGTCTTGCACAGCTCAGTGGTCAGGATGCCGGGGCGGGACACACCGATGAACACGTCAGCGCCCTCCAGCGCTTCCTTCAGGCCGCCCTTGATCTGGCGGGGGTTGGTCACCTCGCCCAGCCAGTTCTTGTGCGCTTCGGCGCTGTTGCAGCCCTTGTACAGGGTGCCGAACTGATCCACCGCCACGATGTCCTTTGCACCGGCGGTCATGAGCATCTTGATGATGGCGGTACCGGCAGCGCCGGGGCCGTTCAGGACGATGTGCACGTCCTCCATCTTTTTATTCACCACCCGCAGGGCGTTGATGAGGGCAGCGGTGACCACGATGGCGGTGCCGTGCTGGTCGTCGTGGAACACAGGGATGTCCAGCTCCCGCTCCAAGGTCTCCTCGATCTCGAAGCACTCCGGGCTCTTGATGTCCTCCAGATTGATGCCGCCAAAGGTGGGTGCGATGGCCTTGCAGGCGGCGATGACGCTGGCAGCATCGTGGGCGTCGATGCAGATGGGGAAGGCGTCCACGCCGCCGAACTCCTTGAACAGCACGGCCTTGCCCTCCATGACCGGCAGACCGGCCTCCGGGCCGATGTCGCCGAGGCCCAGCACGGCGGTGCCGTTGGAGACAACGGCTACCATGTTGCCCTTGAAGGTGTACTTATACACATCCTCGGGGTTTTCCTTGATCTTGCGGCAGGGCTCTGCCACACCGGGGGTGTAGGCGGTGGACAGGTCGTCACGGGTGGCAACCTCCACCTTGCTCACGATGCCCACCTTTCCCTTGTGGGTCTCGTGCATTTCCAGAGCTGCTTTATTGTAATCCATGGTTTTATCCTCCAATTTCAGCAAAAGGCTTTCCCCCGCAGGGAAAGGCTCATACAGTTTTATTGTAACAGAACCGTCCGGGTATTTCCACCGGTTTTGCGGCATTTCCCGCCTCAAAGCGGGCAAAAGTGATACCTGTGCCGGACGGCATTTGTGGAATTTTCGCAAAAATCTTTTCTTTTCGCATTTTTCCGTTATAATAATAAGGTATGACATTTGCATTCTCCGTGAAAACGGTCTGCTATTTTTAGGAGGTATCTCTTTTGAAACGCATTACCAAGATCCTGTTGTGTGTGCTGTGCGCGGTGGCTGCTGTGCTGTGCGTAGCTGCGGCCTGCTTTATGCTGCTCAAAAAGCAGAGCGGCACCACGGCATCCTCTGCCGCATCCGGCGCAAGCGTGTCCATCTACGGCAAGGTGTCAGATTTCGACTACGCCAGCTTCGATTATTCTGAGGGGCTGGACGATAACGGCCACTGGACCGGCATCCGCGCACTGGACTATGTGACGCTGCCGGAGGATGTATCCGCGCTGCCGCTTTCCAAGGCTGATATCGAGCCTACCGAGACAGAGATCCAGACTCAGATCGACACTTTGCTGAACCAGTACGCCACCACCCAGAACATCACCGACCGGGCAGCCCAGAGCGGCGACACCGTGAACATCGACTATTCCGGCGCGGTGGATGGCGTAGCCTTTACCGGCGGCACCGCCACCGGCTACGACCTGACGCTGGGCAGCCACGCCTTTATTGACGGCTTCGAGGATCAGATCATCGGCCACAACATCGGTGACACCTTTGATGTGACCGTCACCTTCCCGGAGGGCTACGGCGACTCCACCGATGCCGAGGGCAACACCATCACCCTCAGCGGCAAGGAGGCCGTGTTCAGCGTGACCCTGAACGCCATCACCCAGAGCGTTGTCCCCACCCTGACCGACGAGTGGGTGGAGACCAATTTTGCCGCCAGCGACGACCTGCACACCGCAGACGCCCTGCGCCAGTACTTTGACAGCGCCCTGTACGCCAACAATCTGGACAACGCCGCGATGGACTATCTGCTCACGAACTCCACCTTCAAGGAGATTCCCACCCAGATCACCAGCTACTACATCCGTATGTTCCTGAACTACCACTCTCAGCTGGCTACCCAGTACGGCATGGAGCTGGACGCCTACGCACAGGCCAAGGGCTACGCCGATGCCGACGCGATGCTGGCGGATTCCGACGCTTACTTTGAGCATCTGGCCAAGCAGGATCTGGTCTTTCAGGCCATTGCGGAGCAGCTGGACATCACCCCCACACAGGAGCAGATCGACAGCGCTAACAGCTCCTACGCCGACACCTACGGCGCACAGCGCAGCATGCTGAACGCCTTGCAGTTGGCGGTGCTGGACAAGGTGGAGGAAAGCGCCGTGCTTTCCTGACAATGCACCTGCCGGGGCGTGAACGATTTCAATGCGCTCCGCTTTGCTCTGCGCATAAATAGCGGAAAAATTATTTTTAATAGAGCAATGCCGGAGCGTCTGCGGACGCTCCGGCATTGCATTTTCACGGAAGTGGGCGTAGAGGAAAACGGCAGCTGCCGCGCCGCTTTCTGCGAAAGCGCGGCGCGGCGGGCGTGCCCGCTCCCCCGGGGGGAGCTGTCGCGCAGCGACTGAGGGGCTATAAATGGAGAAGCGAAAAAAGCGTTAAAGCGATAGCGCCGACTGGCGCAGCGCTAGCTTTTTTGTGCTTCGACTTCTTCTTTAGGATTGTCAAGGGCGTGCAGCCCTTGGCCCGTTGCGGGGTGGGTGGAGTCCAGAGGTAGGGAGGGGGGAGTCGGAACACCCCTCCCTGCCTCTGGCCCAGCGGAGCGTCCTTGCACGCTGAAAGCAAGCAGAAGCTTTCCCCCAGCGGCGTTGCAGATGAATTTTCCGCTGCATTTTCTCCTTACAAAGCAAAAGGCCGCTGCACGGTGAGGTGCAGCGGCCTTGGTTTTCCACGTTTTTACTTGGCGGTGTTGATAAAGCTGCGGTTATCCCACAGGTACTTGATGCCGGAAATGGCGGTCACAGCGGCCACCAGCCAGCACAGGGCGATAGAGACCACCACCACGATGGAAACACTGTCCACCGTACCGCGGTAGCTCAGCGCCGTGCCGAAGAAGTAGAAGATGATGCTCAGCATCTGCAGCACGGTCTTGACCTTGCCCCACATGTTGGCAGCGATGACCTTGCCGTCCTTTGCGCCGGCGGCCACCATGCGCAGACCGGACACTGCAAACTCGCGGGCCAGAATGATGCACAGTACCACGGGGCTGCACACACCGTCCCGCAGCATGTAGATGAAGGCCACGGTGGTCAGCAGCTTATCGGCCAGCGGGTCGGCAAACTTGCCGAAATCGGTGACCATGTGCCACTTGCGTGCCAGATGGCCGTCCAGATAATCGGTAAAGCTGGCAGCAGCGAACACGATGCCGGCCAGCAGGTAGAAGGTGGCGTTAAAATTGCCGTCCACGATGCTGTCCAGACTGGTCAGGGACACAAAGATCATGAACACCGGCACCAGAATGATGCGGGTCAGGGTAAGTTTATTGGGCAGATTCATAGGTTTTATCCTCCAATTCGTTATTTTACGACTGTACCATACAGATCGTAAAGGTCGCTGTCCTCTACCAGCACATCATAGAACTGGCCGGGGTACAGCGGTTCCTCGCTGGAAACGCAGACGCAGCCGTCCACTTCCGGCGCATCGCCGGTGGTGCGGCAGAGGTACAGACCGTTTTCCTCGTCGATGCCGTCACACAGAACGTGCACGGTCTGGCCCACCTTTTCGGCCTGCTTCTGCGCCATGATGCCGGTCTGGATCTGCATTACCAGCTCGGCGCGCTTGTCCTTGACTTCCTGCTCGATCTGACCGTCCATCCGTGCTGCCACGGTGTTCTCCTCAGCGGAGTAGGCAAAGCAGCCCAGACGGTCGAACTGCACCTCTTTGACAAAGTTGCACAGATCCTCGAACTGCTCCTCGGTCTCGCCGGGGAAGCCTGCGATCAGGGTGGTGCGCAGAGTGATGCCGGGGATCTCGCGGCGCAGCTTGCCGATGACCTCCAGCAGCTCCGCACGGGTGGAGCGGCGGTTCATGTTCTTGAGGATGGTATCGTTGCAGTGCTGGATGGGCAGGTCGAGGTAGGGCACCACCTTCTCGTTGCGCTTCATGGCGGCGATGAATTCATCGGTGATGCGCTCCGGGTAGGCGTACATGATGCGGATCCATTCCAGCCCCGGCACCTTGTTCAGCTTGTCCAGCAGCTCACAGATGCTGCCGGGTTTGCCCCAGTCCTCGCCGTAGGCGGTGGGGTCCTGCGCCACAACAATAAGCTCCTTCACGCCCTCACCGGCCAGCCAGCGGGCTTCGGCAACGCAGTCGGCCATATCGCGGCTGTGCAGCGGGCCGCGGATGCCCGGGATGGCGCAGTAGTGGCAGCGGTTGTTGCAGCCCTCGGCGATCTTTAAGTACGCATAGTGGGCGGGCGTGCCGATGACACGCTTGCCGCCCAGCGGGAAGTCCTTTTTGGCACCGTAGCTTTCCAGATGATCCTCGCCGTGGAACAGCCGCTCCACGATGGTGTCAATGGCCTTGTTGGAAGCGCAGCCCACAACGGCGTCCACCTCGGGGATTTCTTCCTCGATCTGGCTGCGGTAGCGCTCGGCCAAGCACCCGGTAACGATGACCTTCAGGTTCGGGTTCTGCTGCTTGTAGGCGCAGGCTTCCAGAATGTTTTCAATGGCTTCGGTCTTGGCGCTCTCGATAAAGCCGCAGGTGTTCACAAGAATGACATCTGCTTCGGCCAGATCGGCCACGGTCTCGTGCCCGGCAGACAGCAGGATGTGCACCATCACATCCAGATCCACCTGATTTTTCGGACAGCCAAGGGAAATACACGCAATTTTCATAAGGGATGATACTCTCTTTCTCTTTTGAGGGATGCTTTTGATTTTGACGATTTAAGGATTTAAAATGCGCTCCGCGTTCGCTTTGCGCATCATCAGCGGAAGAATTATTTATAATTTCGCGTTTGTCGCGCTCTGCGGAGCGCTCCAAACGCTATTTTCACAGGAGGGGTTTAGAACGAACTCCCTCAGTCAAAACCTGTCGGTTTTGACAGCTCCCTCTGGGAGGGAGCCTTTGGCATGGCGGGAAAGTTTCCGGGCGTGCCCGCTCCCCCGGGGGGAGCTGTCGCGCAGCGACTGAGGGGCTTTAAATCGGCGGAGCCGGAAAAAACGGTTAAAAGATCTTCACGCCGAACAGGCGTGAATCTTCAGTTTTTTCCGGTGTAGCCCACTTCTTTAGGATCGTCAAGGGCGTGCAGCCCTTGACCCGTTGCGGGGTGGGTGGAGTCCAGAGGTAGGGAGGGGGGAATCGGAACACCCCTCCCTACCTCTGGCCCAGCGGAGCGTCTTTGCACGCTGAAAACAAGCAAAAAGTCACCCCGCGGAGCGCAATGCACTTTTCCGGTTCTCTTTTGGTGTCAAAAGAGAACCTCTCCCGTCTACCGCCTCTACCCTTCCTCCTCCACCCTGCGGATGGCTTCCTTGATGACAGGGTAGGCAAAACCGCGGCGCTGCAGCGCCGCCACCACAAGGTCGCGACGGCCGATAGCAAGCTTTTTGCGGTAGCGGCTGTCCACCAGCGCGGCGGCGGCTTCCAGCTCCGGGTCATCGCCGCCGTCCTCCGGGGCGTAGACCGCTTCCAGCGCGCCCGCTACCTCGGCGGGGGCAAGCCCCTTCTGGCGCAGGCTCTGGGCGGCGGCGCGGCGGCTTTTGCGGGCAGCCAGCAGACTGTGTGCCCGTGCTTCGGCGTAGCGGGCATCGTTCACATAGTCCAGCTGCACCATCTCCGCCACAGCAGCGGCAGCGGCCTGTTCGGTATAGCGGCGGCACAGCCGCTCATACAGCATATTGGCAGAGACCTCCTGCCCGGCCAGCGTTTCCAGCGCGCTGGCCCGCGCCTTGGCGGGGTCGGCGCACTTTTCCGCATCCGGGCGGGGTCGACGGCGGTAGAAGGCCATTTAGTCCTCCACCATGATATCCAGCTCGCTCTCGCTGCTGCGGGTGGGTGCCTTGACCACCGGCTCCTTTGCGGCGGCGGGGTCGGCGGGCTTCTCCACTGCGGCGGCGCGGCCGGCCGGACGGCGGGTGGCGTACAGCTTATCGGCGTTGGCGCGGATCTGACCCTCGATGTCGTTTGCGATCTCGGGGTTATCCTTCAGGAACTGCTTGGCGTTGTCGCGGCCCTGACCCAGACGGATATCGCCGTAGTTGAACCATGCGCCGCTCTTCTGCACGATGCCCAGCTTGACACCCACATCGATGAGCTCGCTCATTTTGGAGATGCCCTCGCCGAACATGATATCGAACTCGGCCTCACGGAACGGCGGAGCCACCTTGTTCTTCACGATCTTGGCGCGGGTGTGGTTGCCGATGAACTGACCGGAGGAGTCCTTCAGACCCTCCACGCGGCGGATGTCGATACGCACCGAGGCGTAGTACTTCAGGGCGCGGCCGCCGGTGGTCACCTCCGGGTTGCCGTACATGACGCCCACCTTCTCACGCAGCTGGTTGATGAACACGCAGACCGTGTTGGTCTTGCCGATGACACTGGTCAGCTTACGCATGGCCTGACTCATCAGACGTGCCTGCAGGCCCACATGGCTGTCGCCCATCTCGCCCTCGATCTCGGCGCGGGGCACCATAGCGGCTACCGAGTCCACTACGATGGCATCAATGGCACCGGAGCGCACCAGTGCTTCGCAGATCTCCATGGCCTGCTCGCCGGTGTCCGGCTGGCTGACCAGCAGGTTGTTGATGTCCACGCCCAGCGCCTCGGCATAGGTGGGGTCCAGTGCGTGCTCAACGTCGATAAAGGCCACCTCGCCGCCCTTCTTCTGGGCTTCGGCAAGGATGTGCAGTGCCAGCGTGGTCTTACCGCTGGATTCCGGGCCGTACACCTCGATGATGCGGCCGCGCGGCACACCGCCCACGCCCAGCGCCAGATCCAGCCCCAGACTGCCGGTAGAGATGGCATCCACCTGCATGGAGGCGTTGTCGCCCAGCTTCATGACGGCACCCTTGCCGAACTGCTTTTCGATCTGCGCCAGCGCCGTAGCCAGCGCGTCCTTCTTGGCTTCCGGCTCGGTCTTTTGGGTGGCCGGTGCAACGTTGTTGTTCTGATTTTTTGCCATAGCCTGCTGCTCCTTTTATCCTTTGGGCCCGCAGAGGGCGGGCTGTCCTTCGCTTTCCTTCTTAGTATAACACAAAATCAAAATATTACAACAAGAAGTTGTTTGTTTTTTCCAATTTATTTTGGGCGGCGGGCAGTCACGCAGCGGTCGTTGCCGCCAAAGTCCTGAATGCAGCGGATCTCTGCCCAGCCGTTCTCTGCCAGCAGGGCGGTTACAGCCTCCCGCTGCTGCCAGCCGATCTCCAATACCAGCGCCCCGCCGGGGCACAGCGCGTTTTTGTAGTGCTGCGCCAGCGCACGGTAGAACACAAGACCGTCCTCCCCGGCTTCCAGCGCCATGGCAGGCTCCTGTGCCACCTCGGGCTGCAGCTGCTCCATCTCGGCGGCGGTCAGGTAGGGCGGGTTCGAGACGATGAGCTCCAGCTGTCCCTCCGGCAGGGTCTCCCAGTAGGTGAACAGGTCTGCCTGCACCGGCTGCACCGCGTAGGCGGGCTTTCTGCCTGCCCGCAGCGCGTTCAGCGCCGGGCCCCAGTCAAAAGTAGGCGCATCCGCCTGCTCGAGGGCAGAGGGTTCCAGCACATTCTCGGTCTGTCTGCCCTGCCCGGTCAGGGCGCAGCGGGCGTTCTTTTCCAGATAGGCAAAGGCCGCAGGGCTTTTTTCCACGCAGGTCACCTGCGCGGCGGGGCAGAAGCGCTTGACCCCCAGCCCCAGACAGCCTGTTCCGGCGCAGAGGTCCAGCACCCGGGGCGCTGCGATGCCCGCAAGGGTCTCGGCGGCGGCCTGTGCCACCACCTCGGTATCTGCCCGGGGGCAGAGCACCCCGGGGCCCACCGCCAACTCAAAGTCTAAAAAGCTCCAGCTGCCGCAGAGGTACTGCAGCGGTTCCCGCGCGGCGCGGCGGGTGCAGAGTACTTCCAGCGCCGCCGCCTGCTCTGCGGTCAGCGGACGGTCGGAAAGGCGCACGTCCCGCCCGGTCGCCAGCCGGAACAGCTCCCGCGCGTCAAAGTCTGCGTCCGGGCAGCCTGCGGCGGTCAGCCGCTGCTCCACCTCCCGCACCGCTGCGCGGGGGAGCATTGCTTCGCTTACCATTTACCCTCCTCCGGGTTTTCAGGCAGCACGGGGGTGATGGCGGCAATGGCCACCTCGATCATGCTGTCGTCCGGCTCAAAGACGGTGAGGTGCTGCACCCAGATGCCCGGCTGCCGGATGATGCGAGTGGCGATGTTATCCGACCGGCCGCACCACTTGAGCAGCTCGTAGCTGATGCCCATGACCAGCGGCAGCAGCAGCAGCTTGCACACCACCCGCAGACCGATGCTGCCCCACGGCAGCACGCTGTACAGAAACACGCTGACGATGACCACCAGAATGAGGAAGCTGGTGCCGCAGCGGGGATGAAAACGGGTATACTTGCGCACGTTCTCCACGGTCAGCGGGTCGCCTGCCTCGTAGCAGGCAATGGTCTTGTGCTCTGCACCGTGGTACTCAAACACGCGGTGGATCTCCTTCATTTTGGAGATGCCCACCATATAGGTCAGGAAGATGGCCACCTTCAGCACGGCTTCCAGCACCACCTTGCCCCAGCGCCCCAGCGGCAGCAGACGGTTCACCCCGCCCACAAGGAAGGTGGGCAGCACGGTGAACAGCAAAATCGCCAGCAGACCGCCCAGCACCGCCGCCACGGTCATCAGCGCATTCTCGGCTTTTTCGCCCAGATGCTCCCCCACCCATTTTTCAAAGGCGGTCTCCTCCTCGGCGGGGTCGTAGTCGTCCCCCATGCTCACCTGTGCCGAGTACATCATGTAGCGGTAGCCCACGATCATGCTTTCGATCATGGCAATGGCACCGCGCACCAGCGGGATCTTCATCCATACCCCGTGGGCGGGGGTGGGGTCGAGCTTGGTCTCAATGGTGCCGTCCGGCTTGCGCACGGCGCAGCACATCTGCTTGGGGCCGCGCATCATGATGCCCTCCATCAGTGCCTGCCCGCCTACGCTGGTCTTAAAGCGTTCCTTTTTAGGTTGATTCATTGGCTTCTCCCGATATCCGCTCCTGCCGCTTTGGGCAAAGGGCGGTCTTTTTTGTATTATATCCGGGTCAGAACCCGGGCAAAATTTATTCTAGCACACAAATGTGACAAAATCTGTGTTTTGGGTGCTGCTCACGCCTTATGGTACAGCGGCAGACCCAAGGTGACCACGGTGCCGCGCCCGAGGGTGCTCTTGATATCCAGCGTGCCGTCCAGCGCGGTCATGATGGAATCCACCAGCGCCAGACCGATGCCGCTGCCGCGCACCGAGTTGCTGCCCTTGTAGAACTTAGTCTTTACGTTTTCCAGATCCTCCGGCGGGATGCCGCGTCCCTGATCGATGATCTCCACAAAGGCCTTGTACTCCCCTGCCCACAGTTTGACCGTGATGCGCCCGCCGGGGGCAGAGTATTTGATGGCGTTATCCAGAATATTGATGAACACCTGCCGCAGACGGTCCGGGTCGGCGTAGACAGGGATCATCTCCTCCGGCTCGGCGTAGTGGAGCAGCAGCCCCTCCTGCCGGATGCGCGCCTCGCAGAAGAGCACCGCATCGGTCAACTCTGCCACCAAGTCCAGCGGACGGCACTCCATGCGGATGCGTCCGTTCTGCAGGCGGCTGAAATCCAGCAGCTCCTCCACCATATTGTTCAGCCGCCCGGTCTCGTTGTTGATGATCTCCAGTCCTTTGCGGTAGTTCTCGTCGGTGGGGTCGTCTAGGGTCATCAAGGTCTCCACCCAGCCCCGGATGGAGGTAAGCGGGGTGCGCAGCTCGTGGGACACCGAGCTGATGAACTCGTTCTTCATCTTCTCGGTCTCTTCCAGTCCCTCGGCCATCTGATTGATGGTGCCGCGCAGCCGGTCCACCTCGTCGTGAGGGTCGCCGGTCAGGGGCAGACGCACGTCCAGCTCGCCCCGGGCGATGCCGGCGGCGGTGCGCTCCACCTGCCCCAGCGGCACCACGATGCCCCGCACGAAGTACAGCCCGGACATGATCGTAAACAGCAAGATCGCCACCGCAAGGAACACACTGATAATGATGGCGTTTTTGACCTGCCGCTCCACCAGCGCCAGACTGGTGACCAGCCGCAGCGCGGCCACGTCCTCGGCGTCGTAGGGCACCAGCGAGCAGGCCGCCATGACTATCTCGCCAGACTGGGTGCGGTACACCGCCACGCCCAGACCGTCCGGGCCGTTGAGCGCCTGCTCAAAGTCCTTACTGCTGACGATGCCTTCCGCATCCGTACCGCTGGAGGAGGCGATCACGCCGCCGTAGCTGTCCAGCAGCATGAACTCGTATTTGTCCTTATCGGCAAACTGTTCCACCATGCGCCGCAGCGCCAGACTGCGGCTGGCAGCCGCGCTCTGGGCGGTATCGCCGGTATACATTTTCAGCTGACCGGTCACCGAGGAGAACCGCCGGTACATGATCTGCTGCACACTGCCGTAGTAGCTGCGGGTATAGCTGTACAAAAACATTGCCTCGGCCAGCAGCACCACCAGTACGGTGATGAGCAGGTTGCCCCGCAGCCAGCGGCGGGTGATACCGCTTCGCATAACAGTGTCCTCCTTTCGGTGAGTATCGATAATAAAAAGATATTTTTTGTGATTCAGGAAAGTCCGTAGGACTTTCCTGAATCACATTTTTATTCTTCCCACCGGTAGCCATAGCCCCACACGGTCATGATGTGGGCGGGGTGGCTGGGCTCGTCCTCCACCTTCATGCGCAGGCGGCGGATGTTCACATCCACGATCTTTACATCGCCGAAGTAGTTCTCGCCCCAGACCCCTTTCAGGATCTTTTCGCGCACCAGCGCAGTGCCCGGGTTGCGGAAGAACAGCTCCATGATCTGGAACTCCACCTGTGTCAGCTCAATGGGCTGACCGGCCTTCAGCAGAACGCGGCGGTTCTCGTCCAGCACAAACTCACCGCTGGTCAACGTGCCCAGTGGGGTGTTCCCGTTGCTGTCCTCCTCCTTGGTGCGGATCACCCGGCGGCACAGCGCCTCCACACGCGCCAGCAGCTCGCTGACGCTGAAAGGCTTGGTCATGTAATCGTCTGCGCCGATGGACAAACCGCGGATCTTATCCTGCTCCTGCCCCTTGGCGCTGAGGATGATGATGCCGATCTGCTGGTCGGTGCGGCGGATGGTCTCGCACAGCGAGAACCCGTTCATGCCCGGCAGCATCACGTCCAGAATGGCGGCATCACAGCCGGGTTTCTGTGCCAGCAGCGGCAGGGCGGCTTCGGCGCTTTCGGCCTCCACCACCTCCATCCCCGCATGGCGCAGGTTCAGGGCGATCATATCGCGGATATTAGCTTCATCTTCTACAACAAGCACTCGTACCATGCAGCATCCTCCATTCCTTAATTCAGCAGATACAACGCCTTGGAAAGGCGGTAGTTCGTGTCAGATAGCAAAACGTCCGGACCCATTCTGGCCTGCACCTGACGGGACGCTACCACGCCCAGCCGGGTCCAGCCGGTGGAGTTGGCCGAGGTACTTGCCAGCCGTACCGTCAGCACCAGCTGATCCTCGTCCACCGTGCGCAGCTCCACTGCGCCGTCAAATTCCTCGCTGTCGGTCAGCTTCAGGTTGCCCTCCCACTCGGCGGGCAGCTCGATATAACAGTTGGTCTCTTCGTCCAGTAGGCCAAAGCTTTTTTCCGGGTGGCTGCTGGTGTAGTCCATCCAGACGATAAAGTCCATGCGGCGGCTCTGGCTCAGGTTCAGCAGACCCGCCTCGTCCGGCTGGGTGGGGATCTCCACGATGCCGTCCCCGTCCAGATCCCGGCTGACCAGCGTGGGCACGTTGCGCAAAGAGGCGTTATACAGCCGCTGGCTGCTGATCCGTGTGGCGGGCACCATCTGCTGGCTAGTCTCGTCGTAGCACAGCAGCACCGAGGCCAGATTGTTGCCGGAAATGCCAGTCCAGCCGTCCAGCACCAGATAGTGCCGTCCGTCCGCACCTGCGCCCGCCGCCACCGAGGCGCAGCCGGAAAACTTATCTGCGGAAAGGCCGTTGACCGCCACCTGCCGGAAGCTGCCCTCGCGGTCTGCGGTCAGAAGTTCGATCTGCACACTGCCGTCCTCCTGCGTGGACATCAGGATCAGATCCTGACTACTGCCGCCGGTGATATTTTCCACCAGATACTGCTCGTACTGCTGCTCCAGAATGGTGGACAGGGTGCCCTTCTGATAGGAGTACACCGCCAGATAGTGGTCATTCTGGGCAGCGGTATAGCCCACCACCAGCTGGCAGCTGTCCGTATCCTGCAATTGGGCAAGGCTGACGTTTTCCACCGTTTCGGCAAGACCCTCCACGCTCTGGCGCACCTGCCAGCTTCCGGCGTCGTCTCGCTGCAAAATGGCCACGCAGACGTTGGCGGTCTGGGCGGTGGTATACAGCACCGCCGCATCCTGCTGACCGTCACCGTCCAAGTCCTGCAGCACAAAGGGGGAAAGCAGCTCGCCCTGAATAGGATATTTCAGCTGGGCACTCTCCCCCAGCCAGTCGTTCAGGGCCGTTTGCAGCGCGCCGTAATCGCCGGAAAGCTTCGGGGCACGCAGCAGTTCCTCTACCTGTGCCTTTTCGTTGGCCGGCAGCACGGTCTGGCAGCTGCACAGCACAAAGCACAGCAGCGTGCACAGCACCAGCCGCAGCCTGCGGGTTCTGTTCATACCGGTCAACCTCCTTCCGGGCATAAAATGCTATTTTCAGTATACCACACTTTGCGGATACAAAAAAGGGGGTGCTTACGCGGAAGTCACCCCTTCCGTCTGCTTACTGCGTTCGCAGCCACCTTCCCCAAGGGGACGGCTTTTCGCGGTGGCGGGAAACTTTGCGGCAGCACCGAAAGGCGCCCCCTTGGGGGAGCTGGCGCGCAGCGACTGAGGAGGTAAACCACAAAAAAAGAAACCACTGCACAAAAGCTGTGCAATGGTTTCTCTTGTTACTGTATCAAACAGTCAGAGCAGGATCAGACGAGCTCCAGAACTGCCATCTCAGCTGCATCGCCGCGGCGAGCGCCGATCTTGATGATGCGGGTGTAGCCGCCGTTGCGGTCAGCGTACTTGGGGCTGATCTCGTCAAACAGCTTCTTTGCAACATCTTCCTTGGTGATGTAGGCGTAGACCTGACGCTTGGTGTGCAGGTCGCTGGCCTTGCCAAGGCTGATCATCTTCTCGGCCATGGAACGAACGTCCTTAGCGCGAGTGACAGTGGTCTCAATCTTGCCATTCTCTAACAGGTAGGTAACCATAGCGCGCATCATAGCGTTGCGGCTGTCGCTGGTTCTACCGAGCTTTCTGGTACCGGGCATCCCGTTTCACTCCTTAAATTATTTTAGTTATTCGTCATCCGTGTTCAGCTTGAAGCCGAGGGAGTCCAGCTTAGCCATGACTTCCTCCAGGCTCTTGCGACCGAGGTTACGGACCTTCATCATCTCGTCCTCGCTCTTGCTGACCAGATCTTCCACCGTGTTGATCCCTGCGCGCTTCAGGCAGTTGAAGGAACGCACGCTCAGATCCAGCTCTTCGATGGTCATCTCCAGAGCCTTCTCCTTGTCGTCGTTGGTCTTCTCTACCATGATCTCAGCGCCGGCGGCCTCGTCAGACAGGTTGACGAACAGGTTCAGGTGCTCGGTCAGCACACGGGCAGCCAGAGAAACGGCTTCCTGTGCGTTGATCGTGCCATCCGTCCAAACCTCAATGGTCAGCTTGTCGTAATCAATGGCCTGTCCAACACGGGTGCTCTCGACGTTATAATTCACCTTGAGCACAGGGGTGTAAATGCTGTCAACGGGAAGGGTGTTGATATCGTTCTTCTCGATGATAGCCTGTTTGTTGCGCTCTGCGGGCACATAGCCGCGACCCTTGTCGAAAGTCAGCTCCATAACGAGCTTGGCACCCTCGCCCAGAGTTGCAATGTGCCACTCAGGGTTCAGAATTTCGATGTCGTCGCCCTGCTTGATGTTGTCAGCAGTGACCTCACAGGGACCAACTGCCTCAACACGCACTGTCTTCGGACCATCGGTGTACAGCTTTGCAGCGATACCCTTCAGGTTCAGGACAATTTCGGTGACGTCTTCCTTGACGCCCTCAATGGTGGAGAACTCGTGGACCACACCGTCAATCTTGACGCTGGTCACGGCGACACCGGGCAGAGAGGAAAGAAGCACACGACGCAGGCTATTGCCCAGTGTGATGCCAAAGCCACGCTCCAGAGGTTCTGCCACGAATTTGCCGTAGCGGCCGTCCGGGGACAGGCTTGCCGTTTCGATCTTGGGACGTTCAATCTCCATCATATCTATGCCCTCCTTGTCAAACCGGTGTTTCCACCGGCCCATTATTGAATTCTTTCAAAAAAGAATGCGAAAGCGTACCATCCAAAAGGAAGGCAGCGCCTTCTTAATGGATTACTTGGAGTACAGCTCGACGATGAGGTGCTCTGCGACTTCGTAGTCGATATCGCTGCGCTCGGGCAGCTTAGCGACAACGCCCTTCAGAGAACCGGTCTCGCGGTTCAGCCATGCGGGCAGAGCCACGACGGGAGCCTCGGCACCGGTCAGCTTTGCAAACTTTGCAGAGCTGCGGCTGGACTCGCGCACTTCGATCACATCGCCGGCCTTCACCTGGTAAGAGGGGATGTTGACCTTCTTGCCGTTGACGGTGAAGTGAGCGTGAGACACCAGCTGACGAGCATCACGGCGGGTCTGAGCAAAGCCCAGACGGAACACGACGTTGTCCAGACGGCACTCCATGATCTGCAGCAGGTTCTCACCGGTCTTGCCGGGGCGAGACTCTGCCTTCAGGTAAGCGTTGTGGAACTGCTTCTCCAGAACGCCGTAGATGAACTTGACCTTCTGCTTCTCCTTCAGCTGAGATGCGTACTCAGACTGCTTCTTGCGGACATTGCCGTTGGAGTTGCGGGTGGTATTCTTCTTTGCATAGCCCATGACCGCAGGAGAAATGCCCAGGGCCTTGCAACGCTTTGCGATAGGCTGCGTATTCTTTGCCATAATTCAATTTCCTCCTTCGATCAGACACGACGGCGCTTCGGGGGACGGCAGCCGTTGTGGGGGATGGGAGTCACGTCCTTGATCAGGGTGACTTCCAGACCGGTAGCCTGCAGCGCACGGATAGCGGACTCGCGGCCAGCGCCGGGGCCCTTGACGTAAACTTCAACAGTCTTCATGCCGTGCTCGATCGCGGTCTTAGCTGCGGTCTCGGCAGCGGACTGAGCTGCGAACGGGGTGCTCTTGCGGCTGCCACGGAAGTTCAGGGAGCCAGAGGAGCACCAAGACACTGCATTACCCTGCAGGTCGGTGATGGTAACGACAGTATTGTTGAAGGTAGACTGGATGTGAGCCTGACCAGCAGCAATGTTCTTGCGCTCTTTCCGCTTCATGCGGACATTTGCGCCCTTCTTGGCGTTATTTGCACTTGCCATTTCTCAAATCCTCCTTACTTCTTCTTGTTTGCGACAGTGCGCTTGGGACCCTTGCAGGTACGAGCATTGGTCTTGGTGCGCTGGCCGCGGCAGGGCAGATTCTTGCGATGGCGGGTGCCACGGAAGGACTGGATCTCGACCAGACGCTTGATGTCCAGAGCCACGTTGCGGCGCAGGTCGCCTTCAACGAGGATGTTTGCCTGATCGATGTAGTCACGGATCTTAGCCTCTTCGTCCAGAGTCAGATCCTTGACGCGGGTATCGGGGTTGATGCCAGTTGCTTCCAGGATCTTGTTAGCAGTGGTCTGGCCGATACCATAAACGTAGGTGAGACCCACCTGAACGCGCTTCTCGCGGGGCAGGTCAACGCCGGCAATACGTGCCATAGTAGTTTCCTCCAAAAATCATCCCATGTCAGTGTCGGGGTCTGCGCCGGGACTCTACGCACTTGACCCCCAGGCGCCCGAATTAGCCCTGGCGCTGCTTGTGCTTGGGGTTCTGGCAGATGACCATCACGCGGCCTTTGCGGCGGATGACCTTGCACTTTTCGCAGATGGGTTTCACGGAAGGCTTGACCTTCATGATGTTGAACCTCCTTTTGGTTGATGCCCTGACGCTTATTTGGAGCGCCAGGTGATGCGGCCCTTAGAAAGATCATAGGGCGACATTTCCACGGTTACCTTGTCCCCGGGCAGGATACGGATGAAATTGGTCCGCAGCTTGCCGGAGATGTGCGCTAAGAGGATGTGACCGCTGGGAGTGAGCTTCCCGGTGTTCTTATCCTCGCTCAACATTTCCACCTTAAAGATGGCGTTGGGCATGGCTTCACGCACAATGCCTTCGATCTCGATGACGTCTTCTTTAGACAAGCTATTTGCCTCCTCATTGGATCTGCTCAGTTTGTCATAATTGAGCACCGGTGCTCCCGCTCCAAAAAACAGAAAGCACTGCATTCTTCCGTGCCTGCGCCCGTTTTTGTGCAGTTTGCCGCTTCTCTTTTCAAGAGCTTTCACGCCGATCCCCAGACGGACAGGTGGCGATGAGCGCCACATACTTCATCTCCTGCGGCACAAAATCCGCAAAACGGGCAGACTAAGCCTGTCCGTCGAGGAAGTATCTGGCTTCCACAGCCATTTATAGATTATACACCTTTTGTTGTCAATTTGCAAGAGGTTTTTTCCGTATTTCCGATAAAAAATTATTCTGTATAAAAGCTCTTTTCCGTCCCGTCCTCCTTTCGCGTTTCTCCACCGTGAAGGTGAAACTTTTTCACGAAAACTTGTCACAATTGCACAAATTGCAGGAGTGAGAAGAGAAAGAAGCCGCCGCACATCGTCCGTGCAGCGGCTCCTTTACAAAGGTTGCTTACTTCAGGCTGAAGGTGGCCGGATCAAAATCCGGGTCATCCCAGCTGCGGGTCATGATCTCGGTGTGGTCCTTCAGGATGGCGATGGAGTGCTCAAAGTGAGCAGCCAGCCCGCCGTCCTTGGTCTTGACAGTCCAGCCGTCGCTGAGCTGCTTGATCTTGTAGTCCCCCTGACAGATCATCGGCTCGATGGCAATGGTCATGCCGGGCACAAGACGGGGCCCGCGGCCCTGATGGCCGTAGTTGGGCACCTCGGGGTCCTCGTGCAGCTCCTTGCCGGTGCCGTGACCCACAAAGTCACGCACCACAGAGAAGCCTGCGTCCTCGCAGTAGCTCTGCACGGCGTAGCCGATATCACCGATGCGGTTGCCCGCCACGGCCTGCTCGATGCCCTTGTACAGAGAAGCCTTGGTCACCTCCAGCAGGCGCTGGGCTTCCAAGTCCACCTTGCCCACCGCGTAGGTGCAGGCATTGTCGCCGTTGAAGCCGTCCACCTTGGCACCAGTATCGATGCTCACGATGTCACCCGGGCGGATGACGATATCATGAGAGGGGATGCCGTGGATGACGGTATCGTTCAGGCTGATGCAGGCTGTGCCGGGAAAACCGTACAGACCCTTGAAGTTGGGGATGCCGCCGTGCTTCACGATGAAGTCGTAGATCAGCTTGTCCAGCTCCCAAGTGGTCATGCCTGCTTCGATGTGCTCTCCGCCGTACTTCAGGGCAGCTGCGCTCAGGGCGTTTGCCCGGCGCATACCGTCCAGCTCTTTTGCATTTTTGATCTGAATCACGCTTATGCCTCCAAAGCCTTCATGACTTCAGCCGTAGTCTCCTCGATGGAGGGGCAGAACTTGATCTCTGCCAGCTTGCCGCGGGTGCGGTAGAACTCCACCAGCGGCTCGGTCTGCTCATGGTAGGCTTTCAAACGATCCAGCACGGTTGCGGGCTGGTCGTCCTTGCGGATGACGGTCTTGCCGCCGCACAGGTCGCAGACGCCCTCCACCTTGCTCTTCTTGTTCAGGATGTGGTAGCTTGCGCCGCACTTCTCGCAGACGCGGCGGCCGCTCATGCGCTCCACGATCACGCTGTCCTCAACCTGCAGTTCCAGCACCTTGTCGATGCGGATGCCCATGGTCTCGATGGCCTCTGCCTGCGCAATGGTGCGAGGCACGCCGTCCAGAATGAAGCCGTTGGCGCAGTCAGCCTGTGCCAGACGCTCCTTCAGGATGCCGATGATAACTTCATCGGGCACCAGTGCACCGGCGTCCATAAAGCTCTTGGCCTTCAGACCCATCTCGGTGCCCTCCTTGACAGCAGCACGCAGGATGTTGCCGGTGCTGATGGAAGGGATGTTCAGCTTTGCGCAGATGATCTCGGCCTGCGTGCCTTTGCCTGCGCCGGGTGCGCCCAACAGGATCAGATTCATAGGATCGCTTCCTTTCTTATATGTCACATGATAGAAACATACGTACAAAAGCAAAAAAGCACTGAAAAGTATGAGCGTACTCTCCTTTCCAGTGCTTTCTTACATCTTTATTGCTTCAGATCAGCCAAGGAAACCCTTGTGGTTGCGCATGGTCATAAAGCTATCGAGGCTGCGGGTGGTATCCAGTGCCACACCAACCACGATCAGCAGGCTGGTACCGCCCAGCTGAATGCTCATACCGGTCAGGTTGCCCAGAATGATCGGCAGTACAGCCACCGCAGCCAGGAAGATGGCACCGATGAGGGTGATCTTGTTCAGGGTGCGGGTGATGAAATCGCTGGTCGGCTTGCCGGGACGGAAGCCGGGGATCGAGCCGTTGTTGCGGCGCAGATTGTTGGCGATCTCAACAGGGTTGTACTGGATGGCCACATAGAAGTAGTTGAATGCCAAAATCAGCAGCAGGTAGATCACAACGTACAGCCAAGAGGTGTAGTTGAAGGTATGGAAGAACGCATACCAGACCGGGTGAGCGGTCTGATCGATCTGCAAAAAGCTGCCGATAGTGCCCGGGATGGACACCAGAGCCGAAGCGAAGATGATGGGCATGACGCCGCTCATGTTCAGCTTCAGGGGCAGATAGCTGTTCTGGCCGCCCATCTGCTTCCGACCCACCACACGCTTGGCGTACTGGATGGTGATGCGGCGCTCTGCGTTGGTCATGACCACCACAAAGACCACAGCGACCAGCGCCAGAATTACCAGAACGGGCAGCAGGATGTAGAACTGAGGCTCGCCGGCCGCTGCGCGGGTCAGCAGACCCGTGACAGAGGTGTACAGCGAGGACCAGTTGGAAACGATGGAGGCAAAGATCAGAAGGGAAACACCGTTGCCGATACCCTTGTCATCGATCTGCTCGCCCGCCCAGGTGATCAGCTGAGCACCTGCAACGAAGGTGGCGATGATGACCACAGCGGCGAACACGCCGACTGCGCCGGAAACATACTTCAGTGCGCCCATATTGCGGATCACGAAGTAGTAGCCAATGCTCATGATCAGTGCGACCACGGCACCGGCGTACCGGTTGATCTGCTGCAGCTTCTGCTGGCCGTCTGCTTCCTTTGCCAGATTTTCCAGCGCAGGAATGGCCACAGTCAGCAGCTGCACAATAATAGAGGCGTTGATATAGGGTGTCACACCTAACGCGAAGAGCGTGCATCTTGCCAGTGCGCCGCCGCTCATCATATTGAGGTACGAGAGCATATCGCCGTTTGCAAACATCTGCGTCAGTGCAGAGCCGGAAACGAACGGCACGGGGATGGCACAGCCAAGACGGTAAACCACGAGGATCGCCAGCGTGAACAGAAGACGATTTTTAAGCTCGGGGATCTTCCATGCGTTACGGAATGTCTGGAACACCTTACATCACCTCAGCCTTTCCGCCTGCCTTCTCGATTTTCTCTTTGGCAGAAGCGGAATAGGCTGCGGCCTTCACGGTCAGAGCCTTGGTCAGCTCGCCGTTGCCCAGAACCTTAACGCCGTCCAGAGTCTTCTTGACCAGACCCTTAGCCTTCAGAGCCTCGGTATCGACGACATCGCCGGCATTGAAAGCAGCCTCCAGATCAGCCACGTTGACGATGGCATACTGGGTAGCAAAGATGTTGTTAAAGCCAACCTTAGGCAGGCGGCGTGCCAGAGGCATCTGACCGCCCTCGAAACCAGCGTGCTTCACGCCGGAACGGGCCTTCTGGCCCTTGCTGCCGAAGCCGGCAGTCTTGCCATTGCCGGAGCCAATGCCGCGGCCCTTGCGGGTCACAGGCTTGTTGGCGCCCTTGCTGGCGTGCAATTCATGAAGCTTCATTGTGCGTATACCCCCTGCTATTAGGCTTCGGTGACGCTGAGCAGGAAGCCGATCTTTGCGATCTTGCCCTGCGTAGCGGCGTTGTCAGGCTGAACGGTAACGTCGCCCGGCTTCTTCAGGCCCAGAGCCTCAGCGGTAGCGATCTGCTTAGCGCCGCGGCCGATCAGGCTCTTCTTCAGCTCGATCTTGAGCATCTTATCTGCCATGGTTAGTTACCTCCTTAACCCAGAATTTCTTTCACGGTCTTGCCGCGCTTCTCAGCGACAGACTCGGCGCTGACCAGACCGCACAGACCTGCAAAGGTAGCAGCAACAACGTTGATGGGGTTGTTGGAACGCATAGACTTCGCACGAACGTCCTTGATGCCAGCAGCCTCAATGACGGCACGCACGGGGCCGCCGGCGATCATACCGGTACCGGGTGCAGCCGGCTTGAGCAGAACAGCGCCTGCGCCGTACTTGCCGACGATCTCGTGGGGGATGGTGGTGCCCTTCAGGGCAACCTTGTGCATGTTCTTCTTGGCAGCGGCCTCACCCTTGCGGATAGCCTCGGGAACTTCACCGGACTTGCCGATGCCGTAGCCGATGGTGCCCTTGCCGTCGCCAACGACAACCAGAGCAGCAAACTTCATGATGCGGCCGCCCTTGACAGTCTTGGAAACGCGGTTGATAGACACAACCTTGGTGATCATGCCGTCGTCTTCACGGTTTCTCATAGCCATAATGTGTTTCCTCCTCTCATTACAGCTTCAGGCCGCCCTCACGGGCGCCATCAGCCAGGGCCTTAACACGGCCATGATAAACGTAGCCACCACGGTCGAACACGACCTCGGTGATGCCCTTTTCCAGAGCCTTTGCTGCAACCTTCTTGCCGATCTCAGCAGCGGCCTCGACGTTGCCGCCGTTGCCGTTGAAGTCCTTGTCCATAGTGGACGCCGACACCAGAGTAACGCCCTGCTCATCATCGATGATCTGAGCGTAGATGTGCTTGGCGGAGCGGAAAACATCCAGGCGAGGACGTGCTGCGGTGCCGCTGATCTTGTTGCGAACGCGGCGATGACGACGAAGACGAGCTTCGTTCTTGTCGATCTGCTTAACCATTGTCTTTCACTCCTTACCTTATTTCTTGCCCTTACCGGCCTTGCCTTCTTTGTGCTTGACGACCTCGCCGGCGTAGCGGATGCCCTTGCCCTTGTACGGCTCAGGCGGCTTCTTGCCGCGGATCTCTGCAGCATACTGGCCGACCTTCTGCTTGTCGATACCGGTAACAGAGAAGTGGTTGGGATCCTGCCACACAATGGTGCAATCCTCGGTATCGGGGATATTCACCTGATGAGAGAAGCCCAGATTCATGACCAGGTTGGAGCCCTGCTTCTGGCAGCGCATACCAACGCCAATGATCTCCAGCTTCTTCTCGTAGCCGTTCACAACACCGTTCACCATGTTGGCGATGTTGGTACGGGTCAGGCCGTGCAGGCTGCGGGCCTTGGGTTCGTCATTGGGGCGGGTAACCAAAACCTCATTGCCCTCGACCTTAACGGTCATCAGGGGATGATAGTTGGAATTCAGGCTGCCCTTGGGGCCCTTGACGGCGACAGTGTGTGCTGCCTCATCGACAGTGACAGTGACACCGGCAGGAATGACGATGGGTTTTCTTCCAATTCTCGACATTGTCTTTTACCCCTTTCTTACCACACGTAGGCCAGGACTTCGCCGCCGACGTGCTCAGCACGTGCAGCCTTGTCAGTCATGATGCCCTTGGAGGTGGAAATGATTGCGGTGCCCAGGCCCTTCATGACCTTGGGCATATCCTCGCAGTTGGTGTAGATACGCAGGCCGGGCTTGGACACACGGCGCAGACCAGCGATAACGGGCTCGCCGTTAGCCTGGTACTTCAGGGTGACAACGATGGTGCCCTGAACGGTATCGTTCTTGACCTGCATACCCTTGATGTAGCCCTCGTCAACCAGAATCTGGCAGATAGCCTTCTTCATGTTGGAAGCGGGGATCTCCACAGAAGGGTGTTTGGCAGTGCTAGCGTTGCGGATGCGAGTCAGCAGGTCCGCGATAGGATCAGTAATCTGCATTTGCCACTAACCTCCTTAGATTAGCTCTCATTTGTTTTATAATGATACCGCCCCGAAACAAGTTGTTTGCCCCGGGGCGGATATCCGACAAATTATCCAGCCCTCTGGTAAATTACCAGGAAGCCTTCTTCACGCCCGGGATCTCGCCCTTGTAGGCCAGCTCACGGAAGCACACACGGCACACGCCGTACTTGCGCAGCACGGAGTGGGGACGGCCGCAGATGCGGCAGCGGGTGTATGCACGGGTAGAGAACTTAGCAGGACGAGACTGCTTCAGCTTCATAGACAGTTTAGCCATTGTACAAATCTCCTCCCTTAGTTGTTCTCTGCGAAGGGAGCGCCCAGAGCCTTCAGCAGCTCCTTGCCCTCCTCATCAGTCTTGGCAGTGGTGACAAAGCAGACATCCATGCCACGAACTGCATCGACCTTCTCGAATTCGATCTCGGGGAAGATAATCTGCTCCTTGACACCGCAGGCAAAGTTGCCGCGACCGTCGAAGCCGTTGCCGTTGATGCCGCGGAAGTCGCGCACACGGGGCAGAGCCACGTTGAAGAAGCGATCCACGAACTCGTACATACGCTCACCACGCAGAGTGACCTTGCAGCCGATGGGGGTGCCCTGGCGCAGCTTGAAGTTAGCAACGCTCTTCTTGGCACGGCAGACGACTGCCTTCTGGCCAGTGATCTGGCCCAGATCCTTCATAACTGCTTCCAGGATCTTCTCGTTTTCCTTGGCTTCGCCGCAGGCAACGTTGATGACGACCTTGTCCAGCTTGGGGATCTGCATAACGCTCTTGTAACCGAACTTGGAGTTCAGAGCAGGAGCAATTTCATTGACATACTGTTCTTTCAAACGAGCCATTGTTCCTTACTCCTTTCTTACAGCTCAGCGCCGCACTTCTTGCAGACGCGAACCATCTTGCCGTCCTTTTCGACGTGACCCACACGCACGGCCTTGCCGCACTTGGGGCAGACGGGCATGACCTTGGAAGCGTAGATAGCGCCCTCAGCCTTAACGATGCCGCCCTGCTCGCCCTGACGGCGGGGCTTGACGTGCTTGGTAACCATGTTCTGGCCTTCAACGATGACCTTGCCTTCAGCGGGGCTGACCTGCAGGACCTTACCAGTGTGGCCCTTGTCCTTGCCGCTGATGATCATCACGTTGTCGCCGGTTTTAACATGAAGATTATTCATTTTTAAAACCTCCTTACAGCGATTCCGGAGCCAGGCTCAGGATCTTGGTGTAGCCGGCATCACGCAGCTCGCGAGCAACAGGTCCAAAGATACGGGTACCCTTGGGGTTCTTGTCGGCCATAACGATAACGGCGGCGTTCTCATCAAAACGGATGTAGGAACCGTCGTCGCGGCGCACGCCATGCTTGCTGCGCACGATGACAGCCTTGACGACGTCGCCCTTCTTAACGGAGCCGCCGGGGGCTGCCTTCTTGACAGAGCAGACCACGACGTCACCAATGTTTGCGTATCTCTTGCGGGTGCCGCCCAGCACACGGAAGCACATCAGCTCCTTGGCACCGGTGTTGTCGGCAACTTTGAGATAAGTTTGCATCTGAACCATATCAGATATCTCCTTTCAAACTGTTCAAAGCAGCGGGCAAAGATTACTTTGCCTTCTCAACGATACGGACCAGGCGCCAGCGCACATCCTTGCTCAGGGGGCGGCACTCCATGATCTCAACACGGTCACCGATACCGCACTCGTTCTGCTCGTCACGAGCCTTGAACTTCACGGTACGCTTCAGGATCTTCTTGTACAGGGGGTGCTGCACGCTATCCTTAACGGCAACCACGATGGTCTTATCCATCTTGTCGGACACGACGACGCCGACGCGGGTCTTTCTCAGATTACGTTCTTCCATCGTTTAACCTCCTTACTGCTTCTCAGCCAGAACGGTCATCACGCGGGCGATGTCCTTCTTGACTGCTTCGATGCGGCCGGGGTTCTCCAGCTGGTTGATGGCATGCTGGAAGCGCAGGTTAAACAGCTCAGCCTTCAGATCTGCCAGCTTGCTGGTCAGCTCTGCGGTCTGCATTTCGCGGAGTTCATTAGCCTTCATTGGTGCCATCCTCCTTCACGGAGTCCTCACGGACAACAAATTTGCACTTGATGGGCAGCTTGTGCATAGCCAGACGCAGAGCCTCGCGAGCAGTTGCCTCATCGACATCTGCCAGCTCGAACATCACGCGGCCGGGCTTCACGACTGCAACCCAGTATTCGGGAGAGCCCTTACCGGAGCCCATGCGGGTCTCAGCGGGCTTTTCAGTCACGGGCTTATCGGGGAAGATCTTGATCCAAACCTTGCCGCCACGCTTGATGTAACGAGTCATGGCAACACGGGCAGCCTCGATCTGCTTGGAGGAGATCCATGCCGGCTCCAGAGCAACAAGGCCGTACTGACCCTGGCACACCACGTTGCCGCGGGTAGCCTTGCCGGTCATGCGGCCGCGCTGAACGCGGCGGTACTTAACACGCTTAGGCAGTAACATTACTTGTTGCCTCCTTCCTTCTTAGGAGCGGTCTTTGCGCTCTTGAGGACCTCGCCCTTGTAGATCCACACCTTAACGCCGATGCGGCCGTAGGTGGTAGCAGCCTCTGCAAAGCCGTAATCGATGTCGGCGCGCAGGGTCTGCAGGGGAATGGTGCCCTCGTGGTAGCTCTCGGTGCGGGCGATATCAGCGCCGCCCAGACGGCCGGAGCACATTGCCTTGATGCCCTTTGCGGGAACGGTTGCGCGATCGCGGGGGCTCATGGCATTGCGCATGCACTGCTTCATAGCACGACGGAAGGTGACGCGGTTCTCCAGCTGACGAGCGATGTCCTCAGCAACCAGCTGTGCGTTGGTGGAGGGGCTCTTCACCTCGATGACATTGACGATAACGGTCTTGCCATACTCCTTGGTCAGCTTGTTCTGCAGGGCGATGCGCTCTTCGCCGCCCTTGCCGATGACCATACCGGGCTTAGCGCAGTAGATGTTAACATTAACGCGAGGAGCGGAAGTGGAAGGATCCACAGTGCGCTCGATCTCGATCTTGGGGACGCCAGCGTCCTTCAGCTGAGCCTTCAGCTCAGTGCGGATCTTGTGATCCTCGACGAGGTTATCGCTGAAATCCTTCTTGGAGGCAAACCAGCGGCTGTCCCAGTCTTTAATAACGCCGACACGAATGCCGTGCGGATTTACTTTCTGGCCCATTGTTTTCCCTCCTTACTCTTTCTCTTTCAGAACAACGGTCATGTGGCTGGTGCGCTTCAGGATGCGGTAGCCGCGGCCCTGTGCACGAGGCATCATGCGCTTCAGCGTCGGGCCGGGGCAAACGTAGCACTCGGCGACGTAGAGGTTGTTCTTGTCCATATTGAAGTTGTTTTCCGCATTAGCGGCTGCAGACTTCACCAGCTTCAGAAGGGGCTCACAAGCTGCCTTCGGGGTGTACTGCAGGATTGCCAGCGCTTCGTCCAGGGGCTTGTTACGGATCAGGTCCATAACGATAGACACCTTACGAGGACTAATGCGGGCATAACGAAGAATTGCCCGAGCTTCCATGTTGTGTTCCTCCCTCTATTACTTAGAATTACCAGTGTGGCCCTTGAAGGTACGGGTGGGAACGAACTCACCCAGCTTGTGGCCAACCATGTCCTCAGTCACATACACAGGCACATGCTTGCGGCCGTCGTGGACGGCAAAGGTGTGACCAACGAATTCGGGGAAGATCGTGGAGGCGCGGCTCCAGGTCTTGATGACCTGCTTCTTGCCGGAAGCGTTCATCGCTTCAACGTGCTTCATAAGAGCAGCCTGGACGAAAGGTCCTTTTTTAATGCTTCTACCCATTGTCTTAAACTCCTCTCTTACTTACCTGCACGCTTCACGATCAGCTTATCGGAGCGCTTATGATGCTTGCGAGTCTTGAGACCCAGAGCGGGCTTGCCCCAGGGAGTCATAGGACCGGAGTGACCAACAGGTGCGCGGCCCTCGCCACCACCGTGGGGATGGTCGCAGGGGTTCATAACGGTACCACGGCTGCCGGGACGCACGCCCATGTGGCGCTTGCGGCCTGCCTTGCCCAGGTTGACGTTCTCGTGGTCGATGTTGGAAACCTGACCGATGACTGCAGTGCAGTTCACGGGCACGTTGCGCATCTCACCGGAGGGCAGACGAACCAGAGCGTAGCCATTCTCCTTAGCCATCAGCTGAGCCATGTTGCCAGCGGAACGAACCAGCTGAGCGCCGCGGCCGGGATACAGCTCGATGTTGTGGATGATGGTACCGACGGGGATGTTCTCGAAGGGCAGGCAGTTGCCGGGCTTGATATCGGCAGACTTGCTGCTGACGACCACGTCGCCCACCTTCAGGCCATCGGGAGCAATGATGTAGCTCTTGGTGCCATCGGTGTACTCGACCAGAGCGATGAATGCGCTGCGGTTCGGATCGTACTCGAGAGTCTTGACGGTAGCGGGGATATCGGTCTTCTGACGCTTGAAGTCGATGACACGATACTTGGTGCGGTTGCCGCCGCCCTGATGGCGGACGGTGATACGACCGGTGTTGTTGCGGCCGCTGTGCTTCTTCATGGGCTCCAGCAGGCTGCGCTCAGGAGCGACCTTGCTCAGGACGCTGTAATCCGTGACGGTCATGCCGCGGCGGCCCGGAGTAGTGGGGCCATACTTTTTGATAGCCATTGTGCTATTCTCCTTTGTTTATCTTATGAATTATTATCGGGGTCATATCCCCATAGAGGAACCCTCGGCGGGTTCTATCAGACCATGCTGTTGAAGAACTCGATCTCCTTGGAGTCCTTGGTCAGGGTCACGATAGCCTTCTTGGATGCAGCGGTGTAACCAGCGTGCATACCCTGACGGCGGAAGCGGCCACGGACGGAGACGGTGTTCACCTTAGCGACCTTGACGCCGGGGAACAGAACTTCAACTGCCTGAGCGATCTCGACCTTGGTAGCATCGGTAGCGACCTTGAAGGTGTACTTCTTGTCAGCGATGCCAGCCATGGAGTTCTCGGTAATGACCGGCTTCAGGACGATATCATGTGCGGTTTTCATTAGCCAAGCACCTCCTCGAGCTTCTTAGCTGCGTCGACGCTGATGATCAGCTTGTCGGCGTTCAGCACATCGTAGGTGTTCACGCTGCCTGCGAAGGTGGTCTTGACACCGGCGATGTTGCCAGCGCTCTTGACGAACTTTGCATCGACAGTCTCGTTGACCAGCAGGTTCTTCTTGCCGGCGCCCACAGCGTTCAGCATAGCGACCACAGCCTTGGTCTTGTACTCGTCGCAAGCGAACTTGTCAACGACGACCATGTTGCCATTGGCAGCCTTGTCGGACAGGACGCTCAGCAGAGCCAGACGCTTGACCTTGTTGTTGATGTGGTAGTTGTAGCTGCGGGGCTTGGGGCCCAGAGCAACGCCGCCGTGGGTCCACTGCGGAGCACGGATGGAGCCCTGACGAGCGTGGCCGGTGCCCTTCTGACGCCAAGGCTTCTTGCCGCCGCCGGAAACTTCCATGCGGATCTTGGTGTTCTGGGTGCCCTGACGCTGGTTGGCCAGGAAGTTCACCACAGCAATGTGGACAGCCTTCTCATTCGGGGTGATACCGAACACGGCGTCGGAAAGCTCGATCTCGCTAACGTGCTGACCGTTCATATCGACTACATTAAACTTTGCCATTGTAGCTTTCCTCCTTACGCCTTGACGCTGTTGGCCAGGGTGATGATGGTGCCCTTGGAACCGGGAACCGCACCCTTGACAGCGATCAGATTGTTCTCGGTGTCAACCTTGACAACGGTCAGGTTCTGCACGGTAACGCGCACGCAGCCCATGTGGCCGGGCAGGCGCTTGCCGGGGAACACGCGAGAGGGGTTGGAAATAGCGCCCATAGAACCTGCATGACGTGCCACCGGGCCAGTGCCGTGGCTCTCACGCAGACGGTGCTGGCCAAAGCGCTTGATAACGCCCTGGTAGCCCTTGCCCTTGGAAACGCCTGCAACGTCAACCTTGTCGCCTGCTGCAAAGACGTCAGCCTTCAGGATGTCGCCAACGTTCATTGCGGAAACGTCGTCCAGACGGAACTCACGCAGGGTCTTCTTGGGGGCAACGTTTGCCTTCTTGAAGTGACCTGCAGCTGCCTTGTTGACCTTCTTGGCGGAAACCTCGCCGAAGCCCAGCTGAACAGCCTGATAGCCATCGCTCTCGACAGTCTTCTTCTGCACGACGGTGCAGGGGCCTGCCTCGATGACGGTGACGGGGATAACCTTGCCGCTCTCATCGAACAGCTGGGTCATACCGACTTTCTTGCCGATAATGCCTTTAACCATTTTCTTTTCCTCCTGTAAAGGTTATTGGTTGGCAGCGCACGTCACTGCCAACATGACCCCTCGGGAAACGAGGGCATCGAATTTGATCGTGTGTGGTTTACAGCTTGATCTCGATGTCCACGCCAGCGGGGAGCTGGAGGCTCATCAGAGCCTCGACCGTCTTGTTGGACGGCTTCAGAATGTCGATCAGACGCTTATGAGTGCGGCTCTCGAACTGCTCGCGGCTATCCTTGTACTTGTGGGTAGCGCGCAGAACGGTAACGACCTCACGATCGGTGGGCAGGGGGATGGGGCCAGACACGCGAGCGCCAGTGCGCTTTGCGGTCTCCACGATCTTCTCTGCTGCGGCATCGATCAGCTGAGCATCATAGCTCTGCAGACGGATTCTGATTTTCTCTTTGACTGCCATTGCTTACGCCTCCTGAAAAATTGTTTTTGCCCTAGGCGAGCCGATAAATTGCTCTACACAGTTCCGGGTGTTCCTCGATTTGGCACTATAAAAACCGGTGAACCGCATGGCAGTTCTCCCGGAAACATATTAGCAAATCAAATCCGAACATTGGTTCCGCCCGTTTCGCAGAGGAGTAACTTCTCTGCCGAGGGAACGTATTCCATCGCTGTCAGTAATTTTTTCGCCCGGTTCTAAGATCGGACATACTCCGCGGAAATAACCCATCGCAGCTATCGCCGGATGACAACCTCCCGCATCAACGCATATCGCTGGCCTGCACGACTTGTATCGCACAAGCCTTTTGCAGCCGAGAGATATTTTATCACATCTTCGTCTATTTGGCAAGTGTTTTTTGCAGAAAATTACGATTTTTCTTTTTTATTTTCTCTGTTTTGTCAACAGCCGCATTTTCTGTGCAAGATGCACAATCTCAGCGCTTTTTGCCGGTGGAAAACTCCCCCGCTCCCCTTTGCAGCATCAGTATGGGCGGGAAGGGCGGGGGTTATACCTATGAAGATGCGCAGTTCAAATCATTTCTTCTTCAGCTGTTCCTCCAACCCTTCCCGCGGGGTGATGTAGACGGTGGTGTACACCTCGTACAGCACCATGCCGGGCTTGGCACCGCTGGCTTTCCAGATGTTCTTCACCTCAGTGGTGTCCACCGCCACCTTGGCGCCGGTGCCCGCCTTGTAGGCGCTGGAATGGATGACCGCCAACTCCGCCGCCTCCTGCTTGGTGGTGTCCGGGATGTCCTCGCCCCGGCTCATGACCACAACATGGCTGCCGGGTGCTTTCTGCACATGGAACCATAAATCCTTGCCCCGGGCGGTGTGCAGGGTGAGCTTGTCGTTCTGGGCGTTGTTGCGGCCTACCAGGATCTCAAAGCCGTCGCTGGAAGTATAGCGCAAAAAGTCCGCAGGCTTCTGCTTTTTGTCCCGCTGCTTGTAGTATTTCAGGTAGCCCTGATTTTTCAGCTCCATGCGGATCTCGTTCAGCGCGGCTTCGCCGGAGGCGCTTTCCACCTCGTAGAGCACCGTTTCCAAATAGGCGATCTCTTTTTCGCCCTCGGCCAGCAGGTCCACCAGCATCCGGGCGGCGGTCTGCTTCTTTTTGTAGTTCTTAAAGAAGTTCTGCGCGTTTTGGCTGGGGCTAAACCGCAGATCCAGCGGAATGATCACCTCTTTGCCCTCGTCGTACCAGTTGGGCACGGTCAGGCTCTTCATGCCCTTTTGCGCCAGATAGAGGTTGGCAGACAGCAGCTCACCGTACAGGCGCAGCTTTTCGCTTTTGCCGCTGGCAGCAAGCTCTTCCTGTCGTGCTGCCTGCTTGCGCAGAGCGCGGTCGTACATATTGTGCACCGCCTTGTGCAGCTCCTTGCTCTTGGTGCGCAGCCGCTCAGCGCGGTCCTTCTCGGCGTAGTAGCCCTCCAGCATCGCGTTGAAGGACGGCCACTCCCGGATGGTGTACTGCTCGCCATACTGCTGCGGACGGAAGAAGGTATACTCCACCGGCTTGCCGTCCGGCGCAGTGACGCTGCACGGACAGCCGCCCTGCGCGTGCAGTTCCTTCAGCTCGTCGATTGCCGCCATCAGGCTGCGTTTCTGGGCATCAGTCAGCTCGTTGGCGGGCAGGTGCTCGCCGTCAAAGGCGCGCCATGCGGCCTCCCGGCAGACCACCGGCCCTACGCCGGCCACCGTTTTGTTCAAAGCATCCGCCACCGGCAGCTCCCGCTGACAGGCCGCTGCCACGATGGATGCGCTGCTCACCAGCAGAAAATCCGGGCGGGCGGGCTTGGGGGGCGTGGTGTAGGGCAAGCCCGGCAGCAGCTGCCGGACGTCACTGTCCTCAAAATCCACCCGCTTGAGGGCGTCGATAATTTTGCCGCTCTGCACCAGCACAAGGTTGGAGTAGCGCCCCATCAGCTCAGCGCACAGGGTATTGCGCACAAGGTCGCCCATCTCGTTGGTGCACTGAAAATCAAAGTAGACGATGCGGTCGCCCGGCTCCATGTGCACATCCAGCAGTCTGCCGCCGGTCAGGTGCTTGCGCATGAGCATACAGAAAGAGGGCGGCGTCTCGGGGTTTTCAAAGGTCTCCTCGGTCAGGCACACCCGGGCAGAGCCGCTGCGGGCAGACAGCAGCAGCGCATAGGTATCGGTGCGGGTGCGCAGGGTGATGACCAGCTCATCCCGGGTCGGTTCAAAAATTTTTGCGATCTTGGCATCGGTCAGGGTGGCTTTCAGCTCCGCTGCCGTCAGCGCCAGTGTCGCGGCATCCAGTGCCATAGTGTTTACCTCGTTTTATCTATAACCCTCTCAGTCGCCTGCGGCGTTGCCAGTTTTTCGGTTTATGCTGAAAGACCTCCCCCTTTCGGGGGAGGTGGCATTGCGCAGCAATGACGGAGAGGGTTCTCTCTTTATAAATAAGTATACGGGTCGCGGTTCTCGGTGCTCACCAGCACCTCCAGCTCCGGCAGGGCAGTGCGCAGAGCAGCCGCCACGGCGGCGGTCACCGGAAACTCGGTGGCGTAATGCCCTGCCGCAATGAGGGACAGCCCCAGCCGCTTGGCATCCAGTGCATGGTGGTGGTTGGCTTCGCCGGTCAACAGGCAGTCCGCGCCCTCGGCAAGAGCTTCGGCAAACAGACTGCCACCTGCGCCGCTGATGACTGCCAGCCGGTGCACCGACTTTCCGGTGTCGGCAAACTTCACCTGCACCGCTGCACCGGTGTCCGGCGCGTTGCACAGCGCAGCCAGTTTGCACTGCGCCAGCGCTGCCAGTTCCGGTACGGTGATGGGGTCGATGTCCCCTACCCGGCCGCAGCCATCCGCAAAGACGGTGCGCTGCCGGATGCCGAAAAGGTCGGCCAGCACATCGTTCACCCCGCCCTCGGCGGCATCCAGATTGGTGTGCATACAGATGGCGGAAATGCCCGCCTGCACCAGCTGATAGGGCACATCGGCGGGGCACAGCCGCTTGAGCGGGTCAAAGATGACCGGGTGGTGCGCCACGATGACCGTGCACTGCTTTGCCGCAGCTTCTGCCACCACCTCCGGGGTAATGTCCAGCGTCACCAGCACCCGGCGCACATTGCCGCCGCAGTCCACCAGCAGGCCGGGGTTATCCCAGTGCTCTGCCAGTTCCGGCGGGGCAAGCCGCTGCATTCCTTCGTATACCTGCTGTACCGTGGTCATTTCAGTTTCCCTCTTTCAGAATGGCATCCATCTCTGCTGCAAGCGCACTGCCGTCCGGCACGCCCAGCCGCATCCGGGGCAGCTTTGCCCGCTGCCACGCGGCGTAGCCCGCGCCCTCCGGCCAGTGGCCAGTCTCGCCCAGCAGACACTGCTTAAAGGTAGGCTCTGTCACCTCGCCGGTGTACTCTGCCGCCATCACCGCATACCAGCGGCCCGCGGCCTGCACCGGACGGTCTGCCACAAGGGCAAAGCCGTGCTGCCACAGCCAGCGGCGCAGCTCGCTGTGCCGGGTGGCGGGCACCATGACAAGGCGTGGCCCGCCCACAGCAGACACCCACGGCGCTTTTTCGATGATCTCCCAAGTGGTCTGCGCCGACACGCCCGCCAGCACGATGCTGCCCACCTCCCCGGCAGACAACACAGAAAGACCGTCGCCGAGCCGAAGCTCAGCGCGGTCCAGACAACCTGCATTTTCCAGCGTCTGTTTTGCCTTGGCCAGCGGGCCGGGGCGCAGGTCTGCCCCGATGACCTTCGGGTACTTACCCGAAGCCGCCAGCACCGCCGTCAGCTTGCCGTGGTCGCAGCCGATGTCCGCCACCGGCTGTCCTGGGCGCACCAGCTGGGCCGCAGCGGTCAGACGCGCATCCAGTGTGGGCAGCACTCAGGCCTTCTTGGCTGCCAGATGAGTGTTCAGCTTCTCCAGCAGCTCATCGCAGTTCACGCCGTGCACTTCGCAGGCTTCTTCGATGGTCTCGCCGCGGGAAGCCGGGCAGCCCAGACAGTGCATCCCGATCTCCATAAAGTAGGGTGCGGTGCTCTGGTCCATATCCAGAATGTCGCCGATGATGGTATCGCGGGTCACCTGCTTGGGTGCGGTGTGTGCCTCTTTTTTGAGCATATTGAAAATATCAAACATGATAGCTTTTCCTTTCTGTTTTGGGTGAGATACAGTATAACCTACTGTTCCTCTATACTATACCCCAAACCGGGGCAGTTTTGCAAGAGCCTTGGGGAAATCCGCTTACCCCTCCGCCTGATAGTCCTTTTCCAGCGAGAAGCCGCGCCCGCTTACCTCGGTAACATGGCTCACGATCATAAAGCAGGTGGGGTCGATGGCATGCGCCAGCTTTTCCAGCCTTGGCAGCTGCCGGTTGGAGACCACGCTCAGCAGCACCGACTCCGGCTCCCGCAGGTAGCCGCCCTCGCCGTGCAGGATGGTCACACCGCGGTCCAGCTGCGCAAAAATGGCAGCGCAGATCTCGTCGGACTTGGCGCTGATGATCTTTACCTCGGTGCGGGTGGTGCCCAGCATGAGCACCTTGTCCAGCACGACCGTGTAAATGATAGCCATCACCACGCCGTACAGGGACTGCCGCACCGGGCTGAAGGCCGCCTGCGCCGCCAGAATGATAAAGTCGAAAACCATCATGGTGCTGGACACCGGCAGGTGGAACCACTTGTTCAGCACCAGCGGGGGGATATCCATGCCGCCGGTGGAAGCACCGGCGCGGATGGTGATGCCCAGCGAGATGCCGATGCCAAAGCCCGCGAATACGGTGTTCAGCACCAGATCATCGGTCAGTACAAGATCACCCAGCAGCCGCTCCCACAGCGCCATAAAAAAGGGGCTGAGCACCGTGCTTGCCATAGTATTCAGGGCAAAGCGGCGGCCCAGCACCCACCAGCCCAGCAGCAGCATGGCCACGTTGACCACGAACAGCACTGCGGACACCGGCAGTCCGGTGACCTTGTTGAACGCCAGTGCGATACCGGTGGCACCGCCGGTGATGAGGCCGGAGGGCATCAGAAATAATACCACAGTCAGCGCATACATCGCGTTGCCCACCACGATGGACAGTGCGTTGAAGAGCTGCTGTTGCTTGCGTGTTAATTGCGTCATCTTCATCTTCCTTTGTTTATAGTTGAAGTCTCTTCTACTATGATAACGAAAATATCCGCATTTATCAAGCCTTCGGCGATAAATGCGGATATCGGGATCGATTTTTAAGGGGTCACAGGGCGGCTTCCGGCTGAGCCTCGTCCTCTTCCATCAGCCGCAGACCGGCGGTATCGGTCACCGGTAGTGAGAACACGATGGCGCCCGCCTTGGGGTTTGCCCCCTCCATAATGGCCTTCATGATGGTGTTCTTCTGGCTGGTGCGGCTGACGATGAGCACCAGCTCCTTTTCGTTCACCAGTTCCACGCCCAGAAAGGCGGCTGCACCCTCCATGCCGGTGCCCTTTGCGTGGATCACCGTGCCGCCGCCTGCACCGGCGGTGCGGGCAGCATCCATAATGGAGCCGGTGTAGCCCTGATTTGCCACCACCAGCAGCAGTTCGTAGCGGGTATCCTTCAAGGTGCTCTCCTCCTTCCATGTAAGGGGCTGGTGCTCGGTAAGGAACATCAGCGCCCGTTTGCCGCCAATGCTGCTCAGCGGCACAATGAACGCAATGCCGGTGCCCGGCACATCGATCTGCATTTTGCGGCGCAGATCCTTCTGGATCTTCTGCCAGCTTTCTGCCGTTACCACAGCCAGCAGCACCGCCTTTTCGGTCTTTTCCAGCCCAAGGGTGGAAAGCGTCTCCTGCACCGCCGTGCCGGAGCCCACGGTGCGCATACTTACCGTTACGCCGTGGCTTTTGTACAGCTGCAAAAAGCCGTCGGTAGAGCGGCGGTCGGTGATGGTGATCATCAAAAACAAACTGCTCACGTTCTGCCTCCTTTACAGCTCGATAATGGCGTCATCCGGCAGGTCCGCAAACACGGTGGCAAGCACCGCAGCGGGCTGTGCCGTCCGTGCCTTGCGGGTGCGCAGCTGCGCCACCAACCCCATCATCTGCACGGTGATCAGCGGGGTCATGGCGACCATCGCCACCACGCCGAAAGCGTCGGTGACGATATTGCCGCCCACCGCCACGCAGGCACCCTGCGCCAGCGGCAGCAGGAAGGTAGCGGTCATGGGGCCGGAGGCCACACCGCCCGCGTCAAACGCGATGGCGGTAAACAGCTTGGGCACCACAAAGGAGATGCTGATGGCGAACACATAGCCCGGCACAAGGAACCACAGGATGGAGATGCCGGTCAGCACCCGCACCATGGCAAGCCCCACCGAGATGGACACGCCTGCGGAAAGCGCCAGACCCATGGCCTGCGCCGAGATAGCGCCGTCGGTCACCTCTTCCACCTGCTTGTTCAGCACATAGACCGCAGGCTCGGCCTTGACGATGAAGTAGCCGATGAGCATTCCGATGGGAATGATCACCCAGCGCATCCCGCCGCCTGTCAGCACCTGACCCAGATAGTTACCGGCGGGCATAAAGCCCACGTTTGCGCCGGTCAGAAAGAGCACAAGGCCGAT
The DNA here is from genome assembly GCF_003324185.1 of Faecalibacterium prausnitzii. Classification (GTDB taxonomy): domain Bacteria; phylum Bacillota; class Clostridia; order Oscillospirales; family Ruminococcaceae; genus Faecalibacterium; species Faecalibacterium prausnitzii. Next base: position 24,350 of record NZ_PXUP01000010.1, on the reverse strand, counting down.
ATAGGTATACACAAGGCCCACGCCGATGCGCCCCAGCGTGCGGCGGTCCAGCCGCAGGGCAATGAGCTGAAATGCCCCGAACATCAGCACAATGGGCAGCAGCGAGCGGGCGATCTCGGCAAGATAGGTGGGCAGACCTTCCCGGAACAGCCGCCACAGCTCCACCGAGTCTGCCACCTCCGGCAGAACAGGCGGGATGTAGGTGCTGTCCGCTGCGCGGAACGCGATGCCCAGCGTCAGCACCGCCAGAATGGGGCCGATGGAGCACATGGCCACCAGACCAAAGCTGTCGTCTGCCGCATGGCGGTCACTGCGGATCGCAGAAACACCCACGCCCAGCGCCATGATAAAGGGCACAGTCATGGGGCCGGTGGTCACGCCGCCGGAGTCAAACGCCACGGCGAGAAACTCCTTGGGCACAAAGGCCGCCAGCAGAAAGATGAGCCCATAGAACAGCACCAGCAGCTTTGGCAGCGCAACGCCGATGAGCATACGCAGGAAGGCAAAGACCAGAAACAGGCCCACGCCCGCCGCCACCGAGAGGATCAGCGTGCCGCTGGGGATGGAGGGCACCTGATCTGCCAGCACCTGCAAGTCCGGCTCGGAGATCGTGATAAGGAAGCCCAGCAAAAAGCCGAGCACGAGAATGAGGGGCAGCTTGCGGCTGCGGGTGATGACTGCACCCACCCGCTCGCCCATGGGGGTCATGCTCATCTCTGCACCCAGAGTAAAGAACATGATGCCCACCACGATCATGGCAGCGCCCAGCAAAAAACACAGCAGGATGCTGGGCGATACCGGTGCTACCGAGAAGCAGAGCACCAGCACAATGGCCACAATGGGCAGCACCGCCTGCAGCGCCTCCAAAAGCTTTTCCCGCAGCTTGGGGAGCGATCGTCTGAGAATGATGTCCACCGCCTTTCGTCTGTATCCTGTTTGTACACTTTTGTGCAAGATATATTTATAGTATACGGATTCAGGGCTATGCCGTCAATCCGCAGAAGGAAAAAACTTGAGCATATTCCATAAATTGTAAAAATATATTACTCACCTTTATTTCCTTCCCCGTGAAAATGGAATACCGGAGCGTCCGCAGACGCTCCGGTATTCCGAACTTATAAATAATTTTTCCGCTGAATATGCGCAAAGCAAATGCGGAGCGCATTCCAAATCGTCCCGCTTTACGCCTTTTTCGGCTTCAGCCAGCCGTCCACGGCGGCTACCAGCGCCTTGCCCCGGCGGCCCAGCAGGCGGGGCAGCAGCACACGCGCCATGGCCCATACGCCCGCAAAGTTGTACAGGATGATAACCAGCGTGATCAGCCCTGTCCACAGTCCGTACAGCGGCGGCTCTGCCAACAGCACAAAGGCCTCAAACACCAGCACAGCGGCATTTGCCAGCACCCGCGCCGGGTGGACGCGCATCCCGATCATGCGGCGGGCGTCCACCGCACGCAGGGTGAACACCAGCGCAAGGCCAAGGAAGGACGCATAGGTCGCGCCCACGGGCCCCCACAGCTTGATGAAGAAATAGTTCATGATGCAGTTGCTGATGGCACCCGCCATCATGGTGACCATGCTGCGCTGCGACTTTTTGGTCACAACGTACACGCTGTTCATGAACTGGTTAAAGCAGCTGCAGGTGGAAGCCAGCACGAGGAAGGGCACAAAGTGCCATGCGTAGTAATAGTTGGACTTCATGACGTGCATCACCGGGCGGCACAGCCAGATAATGCCCGCCGCACAGCAGAACAGCACGCTGGAATAGGTGCGGAAGATCTTGGTAAAGAACCGGGCGCGCTCCTCCTCCTCGGTGACGGCGGAAAGCTGCCACGCATCGTAGAAGATCAGACCCAGCGTGGTCAGGATGGTGGGCAGGAAGTAGCCGGTGGAAAGCAGACCGCTCCATGCGTTGCCGGTGCGTCCGTCCAACCCTTCGCACATTTCGCGCACAAAGAACAGGTCAGAAGCATTGATGATCCAGAAGCTGATCTGTGCCGGGATCATGGGCAGCGAGAAGTTGAGCATCTGCCGCCACAGCTTTTTGTTGATGCCCTTCAGCTCCACATAGTTCCACAGCTTGCCGGTGAACAGCAAGAACAGCACGCTGGTCAGGTCACCGCTGATAATGGCCAGCAGGTAGCCATTGGCGCCCCACTTGAAGCCCACCAGATACAGCACATAAAACGCCATGGTCGCCACGGTGCACAGCACGCCGTCCACCGCCACCAGCTTATTCCACTGGCGGCTGCGCACGAACTGGGTGCACAGGGTGCGCAGACAGCTCATGAGCACATAAATGTAGATCAGCAGGCCGTACTGCGCCATATCCGGCAAAAACTGGGTGACCGGCCAGCACAACACCAGAATGCCAAAGCCGCCCAGAATGGTGAGCAGGCCATTGGTGAACACCTGTTTTTCGCTGTTGCCCTTGTCCAGACCAAAGCGGATGATGGCGTTGGACATGCCCATGGACACAAAGGGGATGAGCAGGTTGGCGTACTGGCTCAGGATCTTGGACAGACCCAGATCCGAGATCTCCGCCATGGCGTAGGTCAGAAAGGGCTGTACGATCAGGGTAAGCAGCTTGGACGAAAAGCTGGAGATTGCAAAGATCAAAGTATTGCCGGCAAGCTTGGAATATTTATCGCCGGTCTTTTTTTCGTTTTCCAAGGGAATTTCCCTCCGTTTTTACGATAGATTATCTTTTCAGCAGCTCCCGCCGGGCTTTCCAGTCCGGCAGCAGCTTTTCCACCTCTGCCCAGAAGGCCGGGCTGTGGTTCAACTGCAAAAAGTGGCAGTACTCGTGTACTACCACATAGATCTGCGCCGCAGGGGGCTGGTTATACAGCTGCAAGGCAAAGGTGATCTGCCGCTTAGCTGGGCAGCACACGCCCCAGCAGCTTGTCATGCTGCGCACCTTCAGGATGGGCTTCTGCCCGCCAAGCACCCCGGCAAAGGCCGGGTAGACCTTATCGCTCATGGCGGTAAAGTAGGCCAGCACCGTGGCCTTGTCCGGCAGGTCGGCGTTGTCCTTGTTGAGCTTCGTGATATTCTTCACCCGGGTATCCCGGATCCACTGGGCGTTTTGCAGCACAAAACGGTCAGCCTGCTCCAGACTGGCCGTCAAAGGGATGCTTACCATCACGGTGCCGTTGCTGCGCACCCGCAGATGCAGCTGCTTTACCTTTTTGCGCACCAGTTCGTACTGAATGCCCTCCACGCTGCGCAGCTGGGCGCACGGCTTTGCCGACATCTCAGGCCTTGCTCCGCATCAGGCGGCCAAGGGGCAGCTGCGCCAGCACCACGGCGGCAAACAGCAGCACGCAGCCGGTAGATTCCCGGAAGGAGAGGTTCTGGTGCAGCAGCAGCCAGCCGCCCAGGGCGCTGAATACGCTTTCCAAACACATGATCAGGCTGGCCACGGCGGGATTCAGGTCCCGCTGACCCAGAATCTGCAGGGTGTAGGCCACGCCGCTGGACATCACGCCGCAGTACAGGATAGGCCCGGCGTAGGTGACAAACTCTGCCATGGCAGGCTGCTCGAACAGCAGCGCCGCCACGGTGCTTTCCACCGACACCACAAAAAACTCCACAAGGCTCAGGCGCACGCCGTCCATCTGCGGGGAGAAATGATCCACCGCCATGATCTGGAAGCTGAACAGCACCGCGCACAAAAGCAGCAGCCAGTCGCTGCTCTGGATGCTGCCAAAGCCATCCTTCATGCACAGCAGATACAGCCCCACCACGGCAATGGCCATGCTCACCCACAGCTGCGCGCTGCCCTTGCGCCCCAGAAACAGGCCGAACACCGGCACCAGCACCACATACATGGCGGTCAGGAAGCCCGCCTTTGCGGTGGAGGGGTCCAGCGTGATACCCAGCTGCTGCGCCGCGCTTGCCAGAAACAGCAGCGTGCCGCACACAAGCCCGGCTTTCAGCAGCAGCTTGCGCTCTGCCGCCGTTTTGGGCTTGCCGTCCGGCCTGCCCTGCCGGTGGTGCAAGGCGTCAAACGCCTTGACCGTGGGGATCAGCACCAGAACCGCCATCCAGCTGCGCCCTGCCAGAAAGGAGAACGCGCCCATGCCGGAGCCGGCGCTCTGCGCCACAAAAGCTGTGCCCCAGATCAGGGCGCACAGCATCAGCAGCATTGAATTTTTCGTCTGGTTCGTCATCCGGCAATGCCCTCCACCTTCATCAGGCCGTACAGGTAGTACCGGCTGGAATCATACGAGATGGTCACGCGGTACTGCGCCGCCGGGTCCAGCCCGGAAATGGTGCAGCGGTAGTCGGTGCCATCGGTCTTGATATAGTAGGTGCTGTCCGGCACATACTCTGCGCCGCCGTCCACCTTTTTCCACAGTGCAACCTTGAACTTCTGGGTGCCCTCGGCGGTGCCGCAGGCCATAATGTTCAAACTGCCGCCCGGCACGGTAAAGTAGCCGGTGTTGCGGCTCCAGATGCCGTTGAACACTGCGTACAGGCAGCCGTCTGCGGTGGCGTTGGCATACTTTGCCGAGGCATCCGCAATGCCCTGAATGATCAGCGGGTCGGTGGTGGCTTCCGCCCAGCGGGTGGTGTCCTCCTCCTGCACTTCCTCGGAGTGGCCTGTCACCTTCTGCGCCACCTTTTTCAGGGTCTCCTTGCAGCCGGTCAGGCTAAGCACCATCACCGCCGCCAGCAGCAATGCCAAAAGCTGTTTTTTCATCTTCATAGCTTTCCTCATAGAAACAAAGAAACTTTTCTTTTTCGTGCGTCTCTGCCAACGGACAGATACAGGGTAAGTATACCGCATTTTGCCGCTCTGCACAAGATACCTGTATTTATTTTGTGCGGTTTGCCGCCTGTTTCTGCACAATTTTCACGTATTCAGCGCCCGCAGCGCTGCGCACTCGGCCTCGGCCAGCGCGGGTGCCTCCGCCCCGAACAGACTGCCGTAGCGGTACAGTGCCCAGCCGCCCGCCGCCTGCTGCCGTAAGTCCTTTACCTGCGCCGCCAGCGCACTGCCGGTGCTCCAGCCGGATACGCTGTCCGGGTTCGCGCCGCCGTCCCCGGTGCCCACCCGGTACGCGCCCAGCCCAAAGTACAGCGCCACATCCCCCGCCCGGGGGTAGGCAAGCCACGCCGGGACGATGTTTTCAAAGGCAAAGCGGGTGCTTCCGGATTGCAAGGTAAAGCCGTAGCCCCAGTACACCTGCGGGCAGAGGTAGTCGATGACCTTTTCTTCCCCGCCCGCCGCCAGCCATGCGGTCACATCGCTGTACTGCTGGTCAAGGTCGTTGTCCGGGTTGCCCTGCGGACTGATGCCGAACCGCAAGGTGGGGTCTGCCGCCTTTACGGTGCGGTACACTTTCGCCACCAGCGCGGTAACATTTTGCCGCCGCCACGCGGCAAGGTCGGCTGCGCCGCTTGCCGCAAACTGCGCCGCGTCCACGGCGGCATCGGTGGTGGGGTAAAAGTAATCGTCAAAGTGGATGCCGTCCACCGGGTAGTTCTGCACAAGCTCTGCCACCCCCTGCACCACATAGTCTGCGGCGGCAGGCACAGCGGGGTTCAGGTACAGCCCCTCCCCGGCGGTGCACAGCCAGTCCGGGTGGGTGTTTGCCAGATTATTCTCTGCCAGATTCGGCGGCATCGCCGCCGAGGAGCGCAGGCGGTAGGGGTTGACCCACGCTTCCACCCCGATGCCCCGGCGGTGCGCCTCGGTCAGAAAGACATCCAGCGGGTCAAAGCCGGGGTCCTTGCCCTGCACCCCGGTGCACAGATGGCTCCACGGGAACAAACTGCTGCGGTACAGTGCATCCCCGAAGGGGCGCACCTGTGCCAGTACGGTGTTCAGCCCCAGCCCGGCGCAGTTGTCCAGCAGCTGCGCCGCCCCGGCGCGGAAGGTGTCCGCGGTGGAAAAATCCAGCAGCGCCCAGTCCAGATAGCTCACCCACACCGCCCGCCACTCCCCGGCGGGCAGGGCGGGGTTGGGTGCCGTGGGCGTATCCTGCCCGGAGGCGGCAGTGTGGTCTGCATCGCTTTTCTGCCGCAGGCACCATCCCGCCGCAGCACAGGCGGCAACACCCGCCCCGGTCAGAAAGGCCCGGCGGCCAAAGCGGCGTTTTGCCTTGGCTTTAGACGTCCTGCGGCGCTGGGTCACAGGGTCTCCTCCTGTGTCTTATACAGGGTAAGCCCCGCCCAGCCCCGGGCGCAGGTCAGCAGCACGAACATGATATTCGTCCAGAAGGCAAGGCCGCTCATGCCCGCGTACTTGGTCAGCATCCAGAACACCAGCCGCAGCACCTCGGCGGCGCTCACCAGCTGCAACTGCCGCTGGATGGGCTTGCCGCGCTCGTACTCGGTGGCAAGCAGCGCAGGCCACACCAGCGCCGAGCAGATATCCCCCGCCCAGCCGCTGGCACCCAGCTTGCTGAGCATCAGCACCACGAACACGCCGGTGTAGTTGCGCTTTTCCCTTGCCGGTGCACCCTTCTGCGCCGCCAGAAACAGCACCGCGATGCCGGTAAGGCAGAATACGATCATTTCCAGCCCGGAAAAATCCATTCCGCCCAGCACGGCAAAGCCGCCCAGCATGGACACTGCCGCCGCAGCCAGCAAAAAGAAATACCAGGTCTTGCGTGTAAATTTAAGCTTCATGAAGCCCTCCCCCGGGCGTTTGCGCCCGGCTTGCAGAAAAATTTAAAAAAGAATTGTAAATATTATAGCACAAACCCCCGCAGGTTGTGTTACAATAAGGAAAACTCTTTTGGGGAGGGTCTTTCCATGAACGCTGTCGTTTCCGTCTGTCTTTTGGCCTGTGCGCTGGGCATCATCGTGTACCTGCTCTCCCGGCGGGAGACAACCCGCCGCAGCCAGTACGGCCCCGCCGGCCTGTCCGAGTTCCGCACCGGCCTTGCGCTGGACGAGTGCTTTGACCGTCTGGACTCCCGCAGCGACACCGACCTCTTTGCCTACGAGTGCCGCCGGGAGAACGACGGCAGCTTTCTGCTGCACCTGACGCTGCACCAGCCCAGCCAGCAGCCGCTGGACACTTTGTACACCCTGCGGCTGGACCCCGGCCGCCAGACTGTGGTAACTTTGATCTTTATCCGGGAGGCTTTTGGCTACAAGGAGCCGCTGTTCCCGCCCGCCATGCTGGACGAATTTATGCTGCAAAAGCTGGATGCCCACCGCACCAAATGATTTTTGCGGAAAATGCTTTCCTTTTTGCGCGGTTTTTGTTATACTAGTGCGTGTTGCAGCAATGCAGCACCCCTGCGGGCCAGTAGCTCAGCTGGTCAGAGCTGGCGGCTCATAACCGCTTGGTCGCGGGTTCAAGTCCTGCCTGGCCCATACGAAAAAAGACACCCTTTCGGGTGTCTTTTTTGTATTTCAAGGGCTTTTATTCCCCATCCTCTGCGGGCAGCTGGTTCCACAGGCGGGGTACATATCACAGAGCACATGATACGCTGGCCGTTTTTGCTTGCCCCCATTGCGGCAGATCCTGCTTTCTGCCGCAAATTGCATCAGATCCCGCCGTTTGCTCAATGAGTATTTCCCGCCGTCCCGTTATACTGGGAGGGAAATGGAATTAAACGATGGAGGAACAGACCATGAAATACGGTGTCATCGATGTGGGTGGCGGCCTGCGGGGCATTTACGGCGCTGGCGTGCTGGACCGCTGCCTGGAGGAGGACCTCCGCTTCGATCTCTGCATCGGCGTTTCGGCGGGCAGCGCCAATATGGCGTCCTATCTGGCAGGCCAGCATGGGCGGAACAAGCCCTTTTACGATGAATACTCCTTCCGCAGGGAGTACATGAGCGTGCACAACCTCATCCGCAAGCACTCCTATCTCGATCTGGGCTATGTCTACGGCACCCTCAGCAATGCAGGCGGCGAGAATCCGCTGGATTACGCGGCGCTTGCCCGTAGCCCGGCAGAGCTCTGCGTGGTGGCCGCTAATGCACAGAACGGCGAGGCGCAGTATTTCACCAAGGCAGACTTCCACCCGGACGACTACCGCATCCTCATGGCGTCCTGCTGCATCCCGGTCATCGACCAGCCCTGCGTCATCGACGGCGTGCCTTATTTTGATGGCGGTCTGGCCGACCCCGTCCCGCTGGAATGGGCCTTTGCCCACGGCTGCGACCGGGTGGCTCTCATCCTGACCAAGCCCATCGGGCTGGTGAGTAGTGATGCCCGGGACAAGCATCTGGCACACCTGCTGCAGTCGCATTACCCCGCTGCAGCCGAGGGGCTGCGCCGCCGGGCATGGCGGTACAACACGGCTGTCCAGCGGGCGCGGGAGCTGGAGCGACAGGGCCTTGTCTGCATCATCGCCCCGGACAGCACCGAGGGAATGTCCACCCTGACCAAGAACCGCGCCGGCCTTGAAAAAATGTACGCCAAAGGCAAACAGGACGCCGAAGCGCTGGTGCGGTGGATGCAAAACACCAAACAAGATGAATCGGTGGGCACCTAGAGATGAAACCCGTTCACTTCCCTTGACAAGAGACAAAAAGACACCCTTTCGGGTGTCTTTTTTGTATTTCAGGCGCTTTTACTCCCCATCCTCTGCGGGCAGCTGGTTCCACAGGCGGTAGTAGACGCCCTGCTTTTCCAGCAGCTGGGCATGGGTACCCTCTTCCACGATGCCCTCCTCGCCCAGCACAAGGATACGGTCGTAGTCCTTGATGGTGGTCAGACGGTGGGCGATGGTCAGGGTGGTGCGGCCATGAGCCAGCTTTTCAAGGCTCTGTCCCACAAGGATCTCGCTCTCGTTGTCCAGTGCGCTGGTGGCTTCGTCCAGAATCAGGATGGGCGGGTTCTTCAGGAATACCCGGGCAATGGCGATGCGCTGCTTCTGTCCGCCGGACAGCTTGACGCCGCGCTCGCCCACATAGGTGTCGTAGCCGTCCTTCAGCGCAAGGATGAACTTTTCCGCGCCCGCCAGCCGGGCGGCGGCTTCGATCTCCTGCCGGGTGGCGCCGGGCTTGCCGTAGGCGATGTTCTGCGCCACCGTGCCACTGAACAGGTACACGTCCTGCTGCACGATGCCGATATCCTGCCGCAGGCTCTTCAGGGTGACCCGGCGGATATCCTGTCCGTCAATGAGGATGCGGCCGCTGGTCACCTCGTAAAAGCGGGGGATCAGGTTGCACAGGGTGGTCTTGCCGCCGCCGGAGGCACCCACCAGCGCCAGACGCTCTCCGGCGCGGATGTCCAAGCTGACGTCGTGCAGCACCTTGTTGTGGTCGTCCGGGTACTCAAAGCATACCTTCTCGAATCGGATCTCGCCGGGGCCGGGCTGCAATGGCACGGCGTCCGGGGCGTCCTTGATGGCCACCGGGGTGTCCATGATCTCGGCAAAGCGCTCGATGCCGGTCATGCCGCGCTGGAACTGCTCGGCAAACTCCACGATGCGCCGGATGGTGGCGATGAGGGTGGTGACGTAGAGCATATAGGCCACAAGGTCGCCGGCGGTGATCTTGCCGTACACCAGCGACAGCCCGCCCGCCAGAATGACCACCAGATACATCAACCCGTCAAACAGGCGGGTGGAGGTGTTGAAGGCGCCCATGGCGTAGTAGCCAAGGGTCTTGATCTGCTCAAAGGCGCGGTTGCCCTTGGCGAACTTTTCCCGCTCCTCGTCCTCGGCGGCAAAGGCCTTGACCACGCCCTGTCCCAGCAGACTGTCCTCGATGGTGGAGTTCAGCTCGCCGATCTGGACGCGCTGCTGGCGGAAGCGTGCCCGCAGACGTCCGTTCAGGTACACCGACACCACACCCATCAGCGGCACACAGGCAAACACTGCCAAGGTCAGCGGGATGCTGGCGCGGCACAGGATGACAAAGGACGCCACGATCTTGATGCCCGCGATGAAAAACTCCTCCGGGCAGTGGTGGGCGAACTCGGTCACATCAAACAAATCGTTGGTGATGCGCCCCATGATGGTGCCCACCTTGGTGTTGTTGTAGTAGGTGTGATCCAGCTGCAAAAGATGGTCAAAGGCATCGCGGCGCATATCCGTTTCAATATGCACGCCCATGATATGACCGATGCTGGACATATAGTAGCTGGCTGCGCCGTCGATAATGCGCAGCACAAAGTAGAGCGCCGCCAGCTTCAGCACGATGCCCGCCGTCAGGGTGATGCCCACCCCCATGGCGGAGTTGGTGATGGTGCTCATGATCTTGGGCAGCACGATATCGCACAGGGTGGTCAGTGCTGCGCAGAACAGGTCAAGGCACAGCACCATCTTATAGTTTGCCAGATACGGCAGAAAACGCCGGATCAGCGCACCGCTGCTTGCGTGGTGCGCCCCGGGGTCGTTGGTCTTAGTTTTCGGCATGGTTCCTCCGTTTTTATCGTTACTTTTTACTGTAATCCCGCTCACCGTAGATGGCGGTGCCAATGCGCACAAGGGTAGCGCCCTCGCGGATGGCGTTCTCAAAATCGCCGCTCATGCCCATGGAAAGGGTCTGCATCTCCACGTTGTGGTAGCCGCGCTCCCCTGCCCGGACGAACAGCTGATACACCTGCGCCAGATACCGGCGGTTCTGGGCATCGTCATCGTTCACAGGCGGGATGGCCATCAGACCCTTGACCCGGATATGCTCCTGTGCAGCGGCGGTATCCAGCAGCGGCCAGAGCAATTCCGGCGCGGCACCGGTCTTGCTCTCTTCCCCGCCGATGTTCACTTCCAGCAAAATGTCCTGCACGATACCGGCCTTGGCGGCTTCCTTCTCGATGGCAAGCAGCAAGTGCTCGCTGTCCACGCTTTGGATCAGGCTTGCCCGCCCCAGCACCTTTTTGATCTTATTGGTCTGCAAGTGGCCGATAAAATGGCTGGGCTTACCGCAGTAAGCTCCGGCATCGTAGTTTGCGCACAGCTCCTGCACATGGTTTTCGCCAAACACATCAATGGGCAAACCCGCACTGGCTGCAATGGTCTGCGCCGTGCGGGTCTTGCAGGCGGCGCACAGCTGCACCGCTGCCGGGTCGCGCCCGGCTTCCCGGGCGGCTGCGGCCATCTTTTCCCGGATCTCGGCCACGGCCTGCCGCATCTCTTCCAACGTTTTTTCTGCCATCTGGCTCAATCCTCCTCGGTATAGCGGGCACGCTCGCCGCCGATCAGCTTCGGGCGGGTGTAGGCACACAGAATGTTTGCTTCACCGATCTTATTAAGGCTCAGCCGCACCGGCACTGCCACCCGCTTCAGATGCATCCCGATCAGGGTGCCGCCGATATCCATGCCCGCGTTGGCGCGGATCTCCTCCACCGCCACCGGGTCTTTGAAGTTTTTCCAGCAGGTAGTGGCCCAGCTGCCGCCCGCATGGGGACGGGGCACGACGCACACTTCCTCCCAGCCGTATTTTTCTGCGGCTTCCCGCTCAAGGATAAGGGCGCGGTTCAGGTGCTCGCAGCACTGGGCTGCCAGCCAGATGCCTTTTTCCGCCAGCACCGGCGCAGCGCCCGCGTACAGCGCCCGGGCGGCTTCTATGCTGGAATCCTTGCCGATGTGACCGCCCACCATCTCACTGGAAGAGCAGCCCACCACGAGCACATCTCCCTTTTTCAGCTTTGCCGCAGCCACCAGCTCGGTCATAGCCTGCCGTGCCTCGGCCTCAATCTGTTTTGCAAATGCTTCGGTCATACAAAAACACCTCACTTATCGGTTTGCAGCCAGCAGACTGTCTGCCCCTGCTGCACCGAAATATACTTTACTTTCCACCGGACACACCGCCGCGCAGCTGTCCTGTGCAAGGCCGGTAAAGGTCTGCTCCCAAGTCCCTGTGGCAAGGCTTACCGCCTCGGCGCAGGGGGCATCTGCGGTGCACCGGAACAGCCGCTCCTGCGTATTCTGCCCCGCCCGCAGGGCAATGCCCCGCAGCAGGGTGCTGTCCGCGTTCTTTTCCAGCCAGTTGCTGCGCGCCCAGCGGTAGCTGATGTACAGCGTGCCGTCCGTGTCCACAGCCAGCGCTCCGGGATAGCCCGGCAGACCGGCAAAGGCAGCGGTGCAGCCCCGTCCCCCGGCGGTCAGTTCCCGGGCAGCGGCATCCACCGCCCAGATGCAGCGGCTGCCAAGGTCGGAGACATACAGGGTGCTGCCGTCCGGGCTGAGCGCCAGACCGGCAGCGCCTGCCACCCCGCCCAGCACCTTTTCCACCGTGCGGGCGGCGGGATCGTACACATACACGCAGCCGGTGGCGGTGTGCGCCAGCAGCTCGGTGCGCAGGGCGCTTTCCAGCCCGTTCTCCGCGCCTGCCGCCGCTGCCACAGCAAAGTACACCTTACCCGCCGGGCTTACCTCCACGGCAGATACCGCCCCCAGCGGCGCACCGTCCAGCTGGGTGACCACCTGCTCCACCGCTGCGCCCCAGCTGTCGTGCTTAGCGCGGCACAAGGTGCCCCCGGCGGTGGTCAGCTGGGTCAGCCACACATCCCCGGCGGCATCAAAGGCAAAGCCGGTCAGCTCGCCCTCCACGCTCAGGATGGCGGCAGCGTGCCCGCCATCGGTGCGCACAAGATCGCTGGTGCGCTTTTTCAATGCAGCACCGTTCCACGCAGCGGCATACAAAAGGCCGTCCTTGGCGCGGATGCAGTCCACGCCCTGATACTCCCCCAGCTCCAGCTGGGTCTTGCGGTCGGTGGAAACGGCCGTCTGCATCGCGCCCGTCTCCTGCCGGAGGTCGGGGGCTTTATAGATCTGCGGCGGGGTGTCGATGGGGCGGAAGCCCAGCGCGTACACCAGCACCAGCAGGATGCCCACCCCGAACACGGTGCTGGCGGTGCGGAACCGCTTGAGCATGGCGTCCCGTTCTGCGGCCATCTGGGCGGCATACTCTGCCCGGCGGCGCGCCGCCATGGCGTTGGCGCGGTTGGCGCGGCGCATCCACCGGTCCACGAACAAAGCCACCCGCGGCCCTACCGTGAGGGACGCAATGGCCAGTATGAGCAAAAATTCGATCAGTCCGATTCGCATAAGCGCTTTTCCTTATCTCCGAAAAACCTGCGGACAGCGCACTGTCCTTTATCGCTAAAGTATAGCATTCCTGCGCAAAAAGGGCAAGCGGGACAAAAAAGAACTGCCGCACAGCATCGTGCAGCAGCTCCTCTAAGAACAACGATTTCAAATGGCCTCCGCGTTGCTCTGGCCATGCGCAGCGGAATGATTTTTTTAAATTTGAGTGTTCATCGCGGCCTGCGGGCCGCGATGAACACATTTTTACGAGAAGGGGATTCTCATCTTATCTCGATTGGCCGGGTGGTCTGCTCCCCGCTGCGGGTCACGAGGGAACCGGCGGGCACCTCGCCCCGGATAACGCAGCCCGCGCCGATGACGCAGTTGTCCCCGATGTCCGTGCCCTTGAGCAGCACCACGTCTGAGGCGATCCAGCAGCTGCGCCCCACAGTGATGCAGCCCGCCGTGCATTCCCGGCTGACCCCTTCCTCCCGGCTGAAGCGGTGGTTGTTATCAAAGATCTTCACCCCGGGGCCGAAAAGGGTGTTTTCGCCGATGGTTATCTTTCCAAGGCAGCTGATGACCGCGCCGTCGTTGAAGTAGACCCCGCTGCCGATGTTCAGCTGGCTGGAATATCCGGTGGTGATGGACATCCGCCCGTCGCTCTCCACCCGGTCGCCCAGCGTCACCCGGGAGCCGCTGTTCAGCCGCAGCCGGAGTTCCCTGTCCAGCAGGATGCTGCTGCCAAATTGCAGTCCCCGGCAGCCGAACCATTTTTTCCATTGCAGGCGGCAGCGGTTATGCAGGCTGCGCCGTTTTTCCCGCAGCCAGCGGGGCGAACACTGCCGCAGCCACATACACCAGCGCCCGACTTTGGTGCACTTGAAGCGCTTGCGCCAGCGGTTTGCCTTATCGCCGCTTTGCCAGCTGCCACTGTAATAGTGGATGCCGAAGGTGCGCGGTGTCCGGTGCATCCGCTCGGTCACATAATCAAAGGGGGAAAAGCAGTCGGTGGGCAGCACCAGAAAGCCGTCCAGTTCCTGCTGCTCGTCTTTCTGCTGCAAACCGGCCTTGGTAAACAGCGGGGTATCCCGCTGGGTGCAGGTGCGCAAATCCGGCTCGCCGGTCTCCTGAACAAAGGCGGCATTGCGGTAGGCCGCCAGCATTTTGCCGATCATCTCGCAGCCCGGTTCTGCGCCTACGCCGGAGCCGGTATTCACCAGCAGCGTGCGGCCGTAGGGCGAGGGCGCACTGTGCTCCATGCCGATAAAGCCCTTGTGCTCCAGCAGTTCGTCCAGCGGGCGCACCAGCTCCACGTCCGTGTCCAGATAGATGCCGCCGTACTCATACAGCACTGCCAGCCGCACATAGTCCGATACAAAGGCATATTTTTTTGCCTCGTAGGCCTGCTGTGCGTAGCGGTTTTGGCTGATCTCAAAGTTCTGCTCGTTCCATTCGATGATCTTGTAATCCGGGCAGTATTTTTTCCAGCTTTCGATACATTTACGGCTCTCCGGGCTGATGGGCCCGCCGCCGAACCAGCAGTAATGGATGATCTTGGGGATGCTCATGATCACTTCTCCTTTTTCATCGCAAATACCCCAGTCTTTACGACTTTATTTTACAAAAACGCCCGTTTTCTTGTCAAGTTCCCCAGTGCCTTTTTCTGCGCTTTCCCGCAAAAAGATTGCCGCCCCGCCGCCCTGTGTGGTATACTGGGTGCAGACGGCTTTGTTTTTCCAAACCATTCACTTAAAATTCACAGCTTTTTCCAATTCTTGCATTAAAATAGAGCTGTATACTGATATATGATAGGGAGGAGTCCTGTTTTATGGCAAAGATCCTGATCGTTGACGATGAGCCCCGCATCCGGGAGCTGATCCACGAGCATCTGCAATATTCCGGGTATATCTGCGAGGAAGCCGGGGACGGCTCTGCGGCGCTGGCACAGCTGTCCGGCGGCGGGTTTGATCTGGTGATCTTAGACCTGATGATGCCCTTTATGGACGGCATGACCTGCCTGCGGGAGATGCGTGCCCGCCACATCAACACCCCGGTCATCATCCTGACCGCCCGGGGCGAGGAATACGATAAGCTTGCCGGGCTGGAAAGCGGCGCGGACGACTATGTGGTAAAGCCCTTCTCCCCCCGGGAGCTTGTGGCGCGGGTGCGCGCAGTGCTGAACCGCACCATGCCCCGCCCCACCGAGGCCGCCGACACCATGACCTTTGGTGAATTGACCATCGACACCGCCAGCCATACCGTGCGGGTGTCCGGCGAGGAAGTCGCCCTGACCCCCAAGGAGTTTGACCTGCTGGTATTTCTGGCCTCCAACAAAGGCATTGCCCTGAGCCGGGAAAAGATTTTGCAGAAGGTGTGGAACTACGACTACTTCGGCGAGGACCGCACCGTGGACACCCATGTGAAGATGCTGCGCGGCCATCTGGGCAAATGCCGCAGCTACATTGCTACGGTATGGGGCATCGGCTATAAGTTCGACCCCGATGCCGCCCGTTGACTGAAGGAGCGTGCGGAGCATGCGGCAAACCACCAAAGCACGGCATACCCTTGGCATCCGCGGACAGCTGATGTGGTTTTTGTGCTTCATCTGCCTGTTTCTGCTGGGGTTGTTCTGGCTGCTGTCCACCCAGCTGCTGGAGCCTTTGTACACCAAACACATCGAGACCCAGCTTACCAATCAGGCCGACAGCATCGTGGAGCGGCTGGACGATGCCATTGCCGAGGGCAAGGTGCTGTCCAGCTGGTCTTTTGGGCAGCTTGCGGTCAACAGTGATTTTTTTGATAAGCTCACGCTGGAACTGTACACCAAAGGCTCTTTGAACAGTTTCTGCGTGGATATCTCGGACACCACCCTGCACACCATTTATAAGATCGAGAACCAGTCCTTCTGCAACCTGCACGGCACCTATCTTTCAGACTCTGCCAACAACGATAAGATCATTGCCACTGCCCTTGCCATGCGCCGCAAGTGCCGCAGCGTGGGCAGCTTTGTGCAGACGCTCAACCCGCCCCGGCTCTCCGGCTCGGCGCAGCTATTGGTAGGGCGCATTACCGCCGACGGCAGCTATACCGTGCTGGTGACCACCAGCCTTGTGCACGTTACCGAGGCCGGCAAGGTGCTCAGCACCCTGCTGCCGCTGGCGGCGGCGCTGATCTTCGGCTTTGCCATGTCGGCGGCGTGGCTGTTCAGCGAGTGGTTCACAAAGCCGCTGCGCCAGCTTTCCAGCGCCGCACGGCAGATGGCGCTGGGCAACTACGCCGTGCAGGTGGACAACCGCCGCAACGACGAGCTGGGCGACCTTGCCCGGGACTTTAACCACATGGCCGAGGAGGTGCAGCACGCGGTGCAGATGCAGCGCGATCTGCTGGCCAACGTCTCCCACGACCTGCGCACCCCGCTGACCCTCATCAAGGGCTACGCCGAGACGGTGCGCGATCTGACCGGCGACGATAAAGCCCACCGGGACGAGCAGATGAACATCATCGTGGACGAGGCCGACCGCCTGACCGCGCTGGTCTCCAGCGTGATGGAGCTGAGCAAGGTGACCAGCGGCACCTATAAGTGTGAGCGGGTGCACTTTGACATGGGGCAGCTGTGCGACGAGGTGAGCGAGCGCTACGACGCCATCTGCGCCCAGAACGGCTGGCAGCTGCAGCTGGAACTGCCGGAGGAGGAACTGCCGGTCTACGCCGACCCGGACATGATGCAGCGCGCGCTGCACAATTTGCTGGGCAACGCCATGCACCACATCGGCCAGGACGGCATTTTTATCCTGCGCGCCTTCCGCTGCTCTGAGGGCGTGCGGGTAGAGGTGGAGGATCATGGCCCGGGCATTGCCGCCGCCGACCTGCCCTATATCTTTGACCGGTACTACCGCTCCCGCTCGGACGCGGGCAAGCAGGGCACCGGTCTGGGGCTTTCCATCACCAAAGCCATCTTCCAGCAGCACAGCTTCCGCTTCGGCGTACAAAGCACCGTAGGCAAGGGCACCACCTTCTGGTTCGTCATGAGTGACCTGCCCTATGTGGACGACTTTGAGGGCAAGTGAACGCCCCCTGTAACACAGAAAAAGCACCGACAGTTTTCCAACTCTTCCAATCGGGAAACTGCCGGTGCTTTATTATGTTCCGCTCTCTGCTGTATGGTAGATGCCAAAGGTGTTGTCCGGGGCGGGCATCTCCACGCGGGAGGCGCGGTCGTTCACCGCCCACATCATGGCACCCATGGCACCCAGCACCACCAGAATGATGAGCCATTTTACTGCATTGGGTAATTTTTTCATTCCGTTATCCTTTCCGTAGTCTCCATGCGGCACTTCTGCCGGGCAGCGCGCAGCAGCGCAGCGGCCTCGGCAGCCGAAAGCGCCTGCACCCACCCGGGGCGCTCTCCTGCGCCTGCGCCGGTGCTGCCTGCCTCAGCAAAGCCGGCCAGCGCCGTGTCGGTGCGGTCGTTCCAGCCGGCAAAACCCTCCGGCGCAATGTGCGCCCCAAGGCGGCAGTCCAGCACCGCCGTTTTACCGGTAGGCCGCCACGGTCTGCCCAGATACACGCTGCCCGCCGGGCAGTCCGAGACAAAATCGCAGTCCCAGAACACAAAGCCCAGCCCATCCGCCGCACCGGAGGGTGCGGTGACCCAGCTGTGCGCAAGGCCGTTATCCACCGTGCGCAGGGTGCAGTGCTCAAACAGGGCGTCTGCCCCGCCAAAGATAAAATCAATGTCCCCGGCAATTTCGCAGGCGTGGTAATACTGTGCGCTTGCCCGGCGGGGTGCCAGCCCGCGCGGGCCCAGAAAGCCGTCCTTCTCCCGCTCTTTCTCCGGCAGAGGGGCGCAGAACAAAGTATCCTGATTGCCCAGCAGCCGCACACGGTCAAACGCCGCCCGGGCGCTGTCCACATAGGCTGCGATGGCCTGCCCGGCCTTTGCGCCGGGGCCTGCGTCGTTCTCGATGGTCATATCCTCCACCCGCAGCTTTTCGCCGCTGAAAAAGGCGGTATAGCTGCGGAAGGTGTGGGTGGGGCGCCCGTCCGGGTGCGGCAGCTTGCCGCCGTCGTTCCATACCAGCCGGGTGGCATCCATGCCCGCGCCCGCAAGGGTGATATCCTTTTTCTCACAAACCAGCTTTTCCCGGTAAATACCCGGCGCGATGCGGATGACCGCAGGGCAGTCGTAGGGCACTGCCAGCACCGCCTCGGAAATGGTGGTAAACTGTCCGCTGCCGTCGGGTGCAACATTGATGGTAAGCATAAGCCGCCTCCTGCGCCCGGCACTGCCGGGCTGAAAAATATGCTTCCAGTATACCCCTCCTTCCCGCAAATTGCAACGGAAGCCTTTCGTTATGCCACAAACTTTCCCGCCAGCACAAAAGCCTTCACCCCTTGGGGACAGATTTTCCCCGACCGGGGGAAGCCTTTAAGCGGAGAATTGCTCATGATATGCAACGCCTGTTATCCGCTCTTTTCCAGCCGGAGCACGGCGGCGGTGATATCATCCGGGCGGCCGGTCTTTTGCGCGCGGATGCGGGCGGTCTGTACCAGCGTCTCCGCCAGCTTTTCCGGTGCGTCTCCTGCCGCCGCCGAAAGCTCCACCTGCTTCGCCACCCAGCCCGCGCCATCCACCAGCAAGCCGTCCGATACCAGTACCGCGTAGTCCCCGGCGGTCAGGTGCACCACCCGGCTCTGCCCGTTCACCCCGCCCAGCACTCCCATGGGCAGGGTGGCTTCGCCCACAGCCCGCACCCGCCCGCCGTGCACCAGAAACCCCGGGGCGGCACCGGCCTTGAACAGCCGCGCCGTGCCGGTGTATAAGTCCACGCTGATCAGGTCCAGCGTTGCGCCGCTCTCGTCCTCGCTTTTCAGGGCCAGCGCCACGTTCACCAGCCGCGCCGCCAGCTCGGCGGTAAAGCCCGCCTTGAGCAGCCGGGCGGTCAGCTCTGCCGCCAGATTGCCGTCCACCGCCGCCGGGCGTCCGGTACCCATGCCGTCACATAGGATCATCTGCGCCGCCGTAGGGCTGCAAAACTGCTGCACTGCATCGCCGGATACCTCACCCCGGGCGGCAGCGCTTGCCGCCCCGAACACCGCCCGCAGCGCCGGTCTTTCGCTGAACAGCAGGGTGGTCATGCCCTTGCAGGAGAGCACCTGCGGCACCTCCAGCGTGCGGCGGCAGATATGCCCCACCTCCCCCGCCAGCGCCGCCAGCTCCTGCGGGGTGAACCGGGTGCGCGGCAGGGTGACGGCGGCATGGGTGCGGCCAAGGTCGTCCAGCGTGACGGCGCACTCCTGCGGCGGCGCACCCAGCCCGGTGAAGAACTCCGCCACCCGGCTGGATTTATAGGGCTCGGGGTCGCCGGGACGTCCCAGCTGCTCGCTGAGCACCCCAAGTGCCTCGGCTACGGCGCTGTACTGCTCGGTCAGGGCGGTGCGCATGGCCTCGGAATGGATGCGCGCTTCCTTGCGGCTGCGGTACAGCGCAAAGCTGCGCCCCGCCGCCGCACACAGCGCCGCCGGGTGGATGCAGCGGGACAATTCCCCGGGCAACTGTGCCGCTTCCACGCTTCCATTCTGTTCCAGCAGCGGACGCAGCGCTTCCATGCCCGCCATGGTGGCGGTGTATTCCTGCTTCCAGCAGGTCTCCCGCCGCCCGCAGTTAAAACAAAGAGTATCATGTACATTGTCTATGACCCAGCGGAAACCTTCCCGCCGCCGGGGCAAGCCCTCGTAGACCGCGTTCACCGTCTCCGCCAGCGAGGAAAGGCTCTGTGCCACGGCTTCCAGCCGGGTGGACGCCGCCGCACTGCGGGCGGGCGCGGGAGCGTTTTCCCCGCTCTGCGGGGTGTCTGCTGCCGGGGCAAGCCAGCCGCCGGGCAGCAGACAGACCACCGCCATGCCGCCGCAGGCGCTGAACAGCAGCCCAAAGGCGTTTCCGGGCGGCTGTACGCAGAGTACCCCGGACACGCACCCGCCCGCGTAGGCGGCAAGGGTTTCCATCCGCCGTCCGGGTGCCAGCACCGCCGCCGCTGCCGTGGCACAGCCAAGCCCCGCTGCCGCCGGGGCAAGGGCAGGGTCTGCGGCGCAGAGAGCTGCCCCCAGTACCGCGCTGCCGCTCAGGGCGGCAAACTTCTGTGCCCGGCAGCACAGCGCCAGCTCTGCGGCGGCACACGCCAATACCCCGGGCGAAAACCACCCCCACCGCACACTGCCCAGCGCCGCCGCCACAGCTGCGCCCACCAGCAGCGTGCCCATGCCCGGGCGCTCCGGGGCGAATCTACGCAGTCCGAAGCCGATGCCCGCCGCAAGCAATGCGTCTGCCGCACTGTACAACAAAAGGTCTGCCCCGCCGCTGCTGCCCAGCGCAAAGCACAGCGCCATACCGGTCAATGTACCGCAGCCCGCCAGCGCGGCGGGGACAAACTTTTGCGGCAGCAGCCAGCGGGCTGCCACGGCAGCGCCCAGCGCACACAGCTGACACAGGCTGCGCAGCGAAAGCGCCCCCAGCCCATGGAGCAGCAGCCCCAGCGCCGCCCCTGCCGCACAGGGCGCAAAGCAATCCTCTGCCAGCCCAAGGGTCAGCCCCAGCCCAAAGGGCATCAGCGCCCCGTACAGCACCGCCCAGCCGCCGGCAAAGCCGATGCCCACCGCTGCCAGCCGCCGCGCCGCCGGGCGCAGCATCGCCCGTGCCGCCAAGGGCGAAGGCTGCAAGCACCGCCCGTCCGAAGATAAAACACTCATCCGCTCTGTCATAAAAATCCCCCGCTTTCCGGCGGGGAATTTTGTTCTGTTCCCCGCACTGTCTGCATATACTGTAACGCGGGGCAGCGGCAGTTTTTGGCGCGGTGCATAGAACCGCCCCAAACCCGCCCAAAGACGCAAAAAAGCCCTGCGGCCGTCATTTTGCCGCAGGGCTTTGGGGGTATTTTCAACTGTTCAGCAGAAATAGCGGATCTCGCCAAAAAAGGCTGTCCATTTTTCGATCACTTCCCCGCTGCGCGCTTCAATAACTGCCATAATGTTGCGCAGCACCCGGGGCGGGATCTGAGAGTTATTATTGCACAGGTAGCAGCCACCCGCCTTGGTGATCCAGATCTTGGTGGCGTTGCTGTTGGGTGCCCCCTGTGCAACGTGCACATGGATTGGCTCCAGCGGTTCGTTCTCATTGGCCCAGAAGTAGACCCAGTAGGAGCCAACCTTAAAAACCTGCGGCATTTTCCACGCCTCCTTCTTGGGAGAACTGCAAGATCAGATGCGCGGTGGACTCCACGATTTTCTGATACCGCGCGATCTCCTCCGGCGTGAAACCGTGCACCTCCTGCCAGTCATAGCCCGGCAGCCAGCACACTGCTGAGTGGAAACAATCTTCTGCATCCGGTTTTTCAAGGTACACCTTCACCCGGCCATCGGGCTTCATCTCGGAATGCACGATTTCGGTATCGTCGTCCAATGTCATAAACGGGTACATCATAGGTTCCACCTCCCAGATCACTGTACTTATATCACTTAACCGTTCAGCTTTGCAATGGCATCCTGCACGCGCTGCAGGGTCTTTTCGCGGCCCATCATGCAGGCAAGGTCGGTGCCGCCGCCGGGGGTGCGCTGCTTGCCGGACAGGGCAATGCCCAGCGGGTAGAGCAGCCAGCCGTTCTTTTTGCCCAGCTCCTCTGCCTTTGCCTTGCAGGCATCAAACACGGCATCGCGGTTTGCAAAATCCAGCGCCTCGTCGCTCAGCACCGGCAGCAGGGCTTCCAGTGCTTCTTTTGCAGTCTCCGGGGTGGTCTTTTGCTTTTTGTTGGCGTACAGGCTCACGTCGTACTCCGGCATGGCGTCAAAGAAATCCAGCTGCTCGGGGATCTCGCCCAGCACCTCGCACCGGGGCTGCAGGTTTGCGCACAGCAGCTTTTTGTCGATGGCGCTGTGCACGGCGCTGTCGATCCACGGCTCGGCCTTTTTCTGGAATTCCTCGGGGCTGAGGCGGCGGATATACTCCGCATTGATGGCGCGCAGCTTGAGGGGGTCGAAGATGGCGGGGGACTTGGAGATGCCCTCCGGGGACCAGATCTTGACCAGCTCCGGCAGGGAGAAGATCTCCTGCTCGGCGTACTCGCCGCGGGGGCTCCAGCCCAGCAGGCAGATATAGTTCAGCACTGCCTCGGTCAGGTAGCCCTTTGCTACCAGATCCTGATAGCTTGCATCGCCGTTGCGCTTGGACAGCTTGTTCTGGGCGTCCTTCATCACCGGCGGGCAGTGGATATAGGTGGGGATGTCCCAGCCAAAGGCCTGATACAGCAGGTTATACTTGGGGGTGGAGGACAGATACTCGCTGCCGCGGATGACGTGGGTAATGCCCATCAGGTGGTCGTCCACCACGTTGGCAAAGTTGTAGGTGGGCATCCCATCGGTCTTGATGAGGATCTGGTCGTCCATCTCGCTGTTGTTCACCTCGATGTGGCCGTACACCACATCGTCAAAGCCGGTCACGCCCTCGCGGGGGATCTTCTGGCGGATGACGTAAGGCTCGCCTGCGGCAAGGCGCTTTTCCACTTCCTCCTTGGGCAGCTCGCGGCAGCAGCCGTCGTAGTGGGTCATCTCACCGGCAGCGCGCTGCTCGGCGTGCAGGGCTTCCAGACGCTCCTCGGTGCAGAAGCAGTAATAGGCCTTGCCCTCTGCCACCAGCTGCTCGGCGTACTGCTTGAACATGCCCATGCGCTCGCTCTGCACATAGGGGCCCACGGGGCCGCCGATATCCGGGCCCTCGTCCCACAGAAGGCCGGTCTCCCGCAGGGTATTGTAGATGACATCCACAGCGCCCTCCACATAGCGGCCCTGATCGGTGTCCTCGATGCGCAGGATGAAGGTGCCATCCTCGTGCTTGGCCATCAGGTAGGTGTACAGGGCGGTACGCAGGTTGCCAACGTGCATATAACCCGTGGGCGAGGGTGCAAAACGGGTGCGGACTTTATTGCTCGGCATAGAAAAACGCTCCTTTATTCTCATGCAAAAAATTTGCGGATAGCTATGTTTTATTGTACTTATTCTGCGCAGATTTGTCAATGCGGGATAATATCATGCACCCATGCAAAAGGGGCTGCTGCATCAAATGCTGTGCAGCAGCCCCTTTTTATAATATTATTCTCCGTCCTTCGGGTCATCCAGATGCTCGCGCCGTTTGCGTGTCAATACGGCGCACAGCTGCAGCAATGCAAAGCACAGGATGCCGGTAAAAACACCGGCAAAAGCGGCACCGACCCAGTATCCACGGGAAAAACCGCAGATCAGCGTAACCGCCACCGCAGCCACCAGAGACCACACGGCATTGGCCGGGGGCGTATCCAAAAAGTGGCGATCCCACAGACCATTGCGCAGACACGCGACAACCGTATAGATACAGCCGATCATGAATACGACCCACTCTCCGGCGGCCTTGTCCGCAGCCCCGAACACCGTCTGCACGATCCACGCCGCCAGAAGGCTGCCCCACAGCAGCCAGAAGCCATGGCTTTCAATTTTGCGCATGGTCTGCTCCTGCATCTCGTCTAACTGGTTTTTCTTGCTGTATAGTGAAAATTTCATAGTTCATTCCTCCCAGAACAGTTCATCCAATGTCTTATCCAGAATTTTACAGATACTGCGGCAAAGGTTGATGGTGGGGTTGTACTCCCCTTTTTCAATGGCATTGATAGTCTGGCGCGAAACCCCTGCCGCCTCGGCAAGCGCGCCTTGCGTCATGTCCTTTTCCGCACGAGCGGCCTTTAATTTCAGGTTCTTCGGCATTGATACGCTCCTTTCCTGCCGGGTCGGCATTTGTTTTATCCTCTGGACATATAGTAGCATTTACCATTCTAAATGACAAGTATATATTACAAAAAGCTTTCATGACCAGACAAAAAGCACCCCGGCTGTTAGCTGGGTGTTCGTAAAACAGTTTTCGAGAAATGACATGGCAACTGCCTGTCAGGATTGGTTACGAGTACCCGGCTAGGCCGAGGAAGCATCAAGTCCCATGTCCGCACCGTTAAGGTGTTGGGCATGGGGCTTTTTGCATATCGGGATTCTGTACACCTCTATCAAGGTGTAACACACTAGACTTTGTACCAAAGTCGTGTGCCAAGGGTGCTGCGCCCTCTTTGGAATCCCTGCTCACATCGCCTGTGGGCGATGTGGATTCGCCGCACAGAAGAGCTCCACAAAAGTGCACCCCGGCTGTTTGCGGCGAGGAAAAGGCGCTTCTGCGGAAGTGTAATAACCCACTATGACACTTTCATCCCTGCGGTCTGCAAAGTGTAGTGGGCTCTCCGAGGGGGAAACGGCTGTATAGGGTGCGCTTCGGGCAAATCGCTGCGTACGTGCGTACCAATCTCTCGTACGCACGTACGCAGTAAAACGGCTA
>NZ_PXUP01000075.1 GCF_003324185.1 Faecalibacterium prausnitzii | reverse complement strand
CTGTCACGTACGGTTCTTAGGCGGGAAGGCGGTGGTAACACCGCTGACCCAGCCGATTACTCGCCGCTGGTGAATCGGCTGAAAGGTCAGGTCATCAAAATCAGCCCCAACAGCACCCAGTTCATCAACCCCATGGACATCAATGCCAACTACTCCGAGGAAGATAATCCCCTGTCCCTGAAAGCCGACTTTATCCTTTCCCTGTGCGAACTTGTGGTGGGCGGCAAGGAAGGGCTGCTGCCGGTGGAGAAAACCGTCATTGACCGCTGTGTGCATCTGATCTACCGCAAATATTTTGCGGACCCCTGCCCGGAGAATATGCCCATCCTTGAGGACTTGTACAATGCCCTTCTTCAGCAGGACGAAAAGGAAGCCCACCACGTTGCCACGGCTCTGGAAATCTATGTGAAAGGCTCCCTGAACCTGTTCAATCATCGCACTAACGTGAACGTCAATAACCGCATCGTCTGCTACGACATCAAGGAACTGGGCAAACAGATGAAGAAACTCGGTATGCTCATTGTGCAGGATCAGGTCTGGGGGCGTGTCACGGCAAACCGCAGCAGCGGAAA